>NZ_JBIAWT010000003.1:0-722958 GCF_042895955.1 Streptomyces sp. NPDC001339
CGGGGGCGCTGCCCCCGATGGCGGCCTGAGCTAGAAATCCTCGATCAGCCCTGGAGGGTGAGGAATCCCCTCCCTTCAGGGAGGGGAGGTTTCAAAGCGGATAACCCGTCATGGCAGATACCGTTCGATGGCGCCGGGACCCTCCTCGGCGATCAGACGCCTGGCCCATTCCAGGCTCGACGGGGTGGGCTCCCGACCGGAGGCCTTCACCAGGTCTTCCGGGTCGTACGGCCGCTCGCTACCGGTAAACAGCTCGGCCGGCCGGTGCTGGGCCGGCTGCTCCTTGCCATTGGTCGTCACAGGTCCTCCTCGTGTCCGCGCTCGCCGGGTCGCCGGGACCTCGCTCGGTTCCATCATGGACCGTGGTTCCATCATGGGACCCGCTCCGGGCAGCCGCACGGCGTGCACCGCGCCCCAGGCCGGTCCCGGACCTCCCCGGGCCTCCCGCCGCAGGTCAGTCGACCGGCCTCGGCGCCCCGGGGTACCGCGGCGGAAACGCCTGCTCCGTCCAGATCGTCTTGCCGTACGGCGTGTAGCGGGTGCCCCAGCGCTGCATCAGCTGCGCCACGATGAACAGCCCCCGCCCGCCCTCGTCGTCGGTCGCGGCGTACCGCAGATGCGGCGAGGTGTGGCCGGTGTCCGACACCTCGGTCAGCAGGGTCAGATCGCGCAGCAGCCGCAGATGCAGCGGCCCCGAGGCGTGCCGTACGGCATTGGTGACCAGCTCGCTCACCGTGAGTTCGGTCGCGTACGACAGCTCCTCCAGCCCCCACTCCCGCAGCTGCCCGGTCGCCAGTTCCCGGGCCGTGCCCGCCGCGGCCGGCTCGGCGGGCAGCTCCCAGGCCGCCACCTGCCGGGTGTCCAGCTCGCGGGTGCGGACCAGCAGCAGCGCCGAGTCGTCGTCGCCCGGCCCGCCCGGCAGCAGTGCGTCCAGTGCCCGGTCGCACAGCTCCTCCAGCGGTCTGCGGTGCTCGCCCAGCACCCCGCTGAGGATCTCCAGCCCCTCGTCGACGTCCCGGCCGCGGGCCTCGACCAGCCCGTTGGTGAACAGCGCGAGCAGGCTGCCCACGGGCAGCTCCAGCTCCAGCGATTCGTACGGCAGGCCCCCGAGCCCCAGTGGCGGGCCGGCCGGCAGCTCCGGGAAGCACAGGCCGCCCCCGGCGTCGACCACGGCCGGCGGCAGATGGCCGGCCCGTGCCATGGTGCAGTGCCGTGAGACCGGGTCGTAGACCGCGTACAGGCAGGTGGCGCCGGTGGCCACGTCGTCCGGGCCGGCGTCCGCGCCGACCGTGTCCGCCCGGCCGCCGGCGGTCTGGCCCACCAGGTCGTCCAGCCGGCTGAGCAGTTCGTCGGGCGAGAGATCCAGCTGTGCCAGCGCGCGTACCGTCGTCCGGAGCCGGCCCATGGTCGCCGCCGCCTGCAGCCCGTGCCCGGCCACGTCCCCGACCACCAGCCCGACCCGCGTCCCGGAGAGCGTGATGACGTCGAACCAGTCCCCGCCGACCCCGGCCCGCTGGTCGCTGGGCAGATAGCGGTAGGCGAGATCGACCGCGGACTGCTCGGGCAGATGCTGCGGCAGCAGGTTCCGCTGGAGGGTCAGCGCGGCGCTGTGCTCCCGGGTGAAGCGCCGGGCGTTGTCCAGGCACACCGCCGTACGGGTGACCAGCTCGTCGGCGAGGGCGATCTCGTCCTTGTCGAAGAACGCCGGCTGCCTGCGCCGGACGAAGGTGACCAGCCCCAGCGCGGCGCCACCGGCCCGCAGCGGTACCACCATGGAGCCCTCCGCGCGCACCGTTCCGCCGGACGACAGACTCCGGTACGGGAGCGAGCCCGGCGGGTACTCGATGCGGTACGGGCCGTCCGGCACCGCGTCCGGCGGGTCACCGGCGGAGCGCGTGGCCACCCGGACCAGTCTGGGCAGCCGGCCGTTGCCCGCTTCCGGCTCCTCGCCCGCCAGAACGGACTGGACCAGGTCGACGGCGACCGCGGCGGCGAAGTCCGGGACCGCCACCTCGGTCATCTCCCGGGCGGTGACGGCCATGTCGAGTGTGGTGCCGATCCGGGTGCCCGCCGCGACCAGCAGGTTCAGCCGCTGCTGCGCCTGGTAGCGGGCGGTGATGTCGAAGGCGTCCTCGCATACCCCGATCACCTGCCCGCCGGGGTCGTGCAGCCGGTAGTAGGAGCAGGACCAGACGTGGTCGGGGCCGGGGTCGGAGGGCTGCTGCCCGACGAAGTGCAGATCGAGGACCGGCTCGCCGGACTCCAGGACCCGGCCCATCACCGCGTCCAGCGTGCGCGGATACCCCTCGGTCACGAACCCCCCGTCCGGGTACAGCTCCTCGGCCCGGGTGCCGAGGAACTCCCGCAGCGGCAGCCCGATTTCCTTCACAAACGCGGAGTTCGCCCAGGTCAGCCGGAGGTCCTGGTCGTAGATGCCCAGTCCCACGGGGGACTGGGTCGCCAGCCCCTCCAGCATCGCCTGCTGGGACTCCCAGACCTGCTGGGCATCGAGGTGGGCCGCCACCAGGATGCGGGCCGGCACCCCCGCGGGGGCACCGGCCGCGACGCTCAGCGGGCAGACGGTGACCGCCACCGGCAGCAGCCGGCCGTCCCGGTGCCGTGCCGTCCGCGGTTCGCTGCCGCTGAGCGAGGTCTCCGGCGGCCCTCCGGACCACATGGGACCGGCCGCCTCGGCGGCCGGCAGGAAGGTCGTCAGGGGGCGGCCGATGATCTCCTCCGGCGAGTACCCCAGAAGCCGCCTGGCCGCCGGGCTCCACCCGACGACCAGGTCCCGGGCATCCAGCACCGCGGTGGCCGCCCTGGTCACGTCGAGGGGGCCACGCGAGCCGACCTGCTCCGCCGCGTTCCCTGCGTTCATCGCATCAACCCAGCCCGTTCGGTACCTACAGCATCGATCCTGATCAAGACCGGCACAACCGCGCTGCCCGGCGTCGCGCCCCCTTGGTGCGGGGCAGCGGGGGCGCTGGCACAGTGGGAGGGGGTGCGAGGGAGCGGGAAGCGACAGGAGGCGGATGTCATGTCGGCCGAGGGCCTCACGACGCCGGCACGGGGCGCTCCGTGCTGGGTCAGCCTGCTGGCCCGCGATCTCCAGGCCGCGCAGGACTTCTACTCCGCCGTACTGGGCTGGCGCTTCCGCCCGGCCAGCCTCGGTGAGGAGTTCTCCGTGGCCTTCGCGGACGGCCAGGCGGTGGCCGGCATCGGCGCGCTCGCCCGGAACTTGCGGGTCGCCGTGGCCTGGACCTCGTACTTCGCGGTGGAGAACGCCGATGAGACCGCGGACCGGATCCGCGAGCGCGGCGCCACCGTCGCGGTCGGCCCGATCAAGCTCGGCCCCGGCCGCGCCGCCCTCGCAGCCGACCGGGACGGCGCCACCTTCGGCTTCTGGGAAGGGCAGACGCTCGCCTGGTCCGTCGGGCAGGGCAGCGCCCCGGCGTGCCTGGAGCTCCGCACCCGGGACGCCTTCGAGGCCGCCATCTTCTACGCCGAGGTCTTCGACTGGGCCTCGGAGCAGCCCGGCGGCTGCGCGGTGACCTACGAGGACGACCAGGTCATCGTCCACGACGGTACGCATGTCGTCGCCACCCTGCGCGGCGGTGCCGTCGAGGCCGCCCCGGACCCGCGCGTACGGCCCCGCTGGCACGTCCACTTCCCGGTCGACGACATCGAGAAGGTGGTCGCCGCCGCGGTGGCCGCCGGCGGCACGGTCACTCCCGTGACCCCGACCCCGGACGGGGAGAGCGTCCAGGCCGTGATCCGCGACCCCGACGGTGGTCTCTTCACCGTCACCGCCCCGGGCTGACGGACCGCCCGCGGTCACCGTCCCCGCTCCGACTCCAGTGGCGGACACCACGACGACTGCGGCCGCCCGCCGACCCGGCCGCAGAACCCGGCCTGGACGGGCCTGCCCGTGTCGTCGATGTGCTGTACGGACAGCAGCTTGTCCAGCGGAACCTGGCGGTCCACGTCACCGCCGAAGCCGATGATGCCGCTCGCCCCGTCGAGTGCCTTCTGGCCGTGCACACCGCTGATCGCATGCCAGACCGCCGGCGGGGTCAGCGGCATCCCCGCGGCCTGCTCACGCAGCTGCTTGACCGCGTTGACGTACAGCTTGACGGCGTCGAAGCCGAGCGCCGCATGCCCGTCCAGTGAGGAGCTGGGCACCTTCGCGCAGTCCTCGGGGAAGATCCGGCCGAGCTCCGCGTACAGCTCGCTGGTGCCGTCGCAGCGCGCCGAGCCGAGCGTGAAGTCCAGGAAGTCGTAAGGGATCCCGGGGTACTGCACACGGCGTTCCGCGTCGGCGGCCAGCCGCGCGACGTCGTCCCCGCCGATGAGCACCGGCGGGTCCGAGTGGCAGGACTCGTTGATGCCGCCGAGCAGCGACTCGAAGTCCTCCGAGCGGCCCGCGAAGAACACCACACCCTGGTACGAGCAGGTCTGCCGGCCGACCGTCCCCGGGCCCGGAGCGTCCGAGGAGGGCTCCTCACCCGGCGGCGGGGGCGGCGTGAACAGCGCCTTGGCGGCCGCGAATCCGCGGGACCGGAACTGCTGGGCGACATCCTCGCCGAGGGACCTGCTGTAGGTGTCGCTGGGGTCGGCGGAGCTGATGATCCGCACCGTCCGGACCGGCTTCTTCGCGCCCGGGCCCACCAGGTGATCGGCGTACGCGGCGGCGACCTTCGCCTCCCGGGTGTTCTGCGGCGACACCTGGAAGTACATCGGTGACTGCCGTACCAGCGAATCCGCGGACAGGGTCGTGGCCACCATCGGCAGCCCCGCCGCGGTCAGCCTCCGTATCGTGCGGTTGGTCGCCTCGCGGCTCTGGTCGAGCCCGGTGACCCCGACGATGGACGGATCCTGCTGCCGGAGCCGGTCCAGGATGTCCACCGCCTGCGTACCGAAGCGCATCCCCGATCCGGCGTTGGCCGGGAAGATCCGCAGGATCGGCTCCCCGGGGCCGGTGCCGCGCAGCTGCCGGGACTGGGCGCTGGCCGCGCCCTGCAGCGCCTCGCGCCCGTAGGCGAGCTGGCCGGTGGGCTTGCCCGTGACGCTGAGCAGCGCGGACAGGTGGACGAGGGTGACGAACGGGCGGTCCGGCGCGGCCTGGTGCACCTCCTCGGCGCGCCGGTTCTGCGCGTAGACGGTGCGCAGGGTCTTGTCGAGCGCGGGGTCGGGGGAGTGGAAGGTGAAGCCGTACCGCGCCACCCCGATGCACTCGCCGGTCTCCGCGGTCCACAGCGTCGCCGCGTCCTCGTCGAACCGGCTCAGCCCGCAGTGCTCCTGCCGGTAGGCCCGCTCGGCGCGCAGCACCAGACCGCCACCGCCCAGCAGCGCGACAGCCACCGCGCAGGTCACCGCCAGGGACACCACCCGGCGTGCCCACAGCGGTGGTTCGGGGATCCGCAGCCGGGCGTCCTGGGCGACCTCCAGCCGTCGCGTCAGCTCGTAGCTCCCCTCGGACGGCGGCATCAGCCGGGGCACGGTCACCGGCAGGTACCAGGGCGCGCGGTTACGGGCCCGGCCCTGGTGGAGGAAGGTGTCCCGCCAGCCGCCGTAGAGACGCTCCGAGAGCTCCCACAGTGAGCTGTGGCCCCAGTCCGCCCGCATCCGGGTGCCTTCGGCGGGCGGCTCGGCGCCGCAGCTGATGACCAGCAGCGGGTCGAAGGCGCCGGTCTCATTGCGGACGTCGACGACGGCCCGCAGCAGCGGATAGCCGCAGTTGTCCGCCGCCACGCCGTCGAGCAGCGCCACGCAGTACGCGGTGCGCCGGGCCGTACGGGGCCGCCAGAAGCGGCGGCGGAACGCCACCCGCAGGTCCTCCAGGAACGCGTTGACCATCAACTTCCGCAGCTGGTCCGGGTCTTCGACCTGGTTGTGCGGGGCGGTCAGCCGCTCGGCGAACCCGATGAAGGTACCCGGGTCGCGCGGCGCGAGGTAGGGCTGGTTGAGCAGCCAGCGGTACTCACGTCCCAGCCCGCGGCGGATCCGGAACCACGCGAGGGGGAAGACATGGACCGCGAACAGCCATACCCACCAGGGCACTTTGCCGTCCACCGCGAGCTCGGTCTCCGGGGAGCGCAGCAGCCCGAACACCCTTCGGCGGCGGAACTCCCGCTCCCGCAGGCCCCGCAGCAGGGTGTGGTCACCGCCCTCCATGTCACCGGAGCGGCCGGGACCATCGTCCGCACCCGCCTGCGCCAGCCAGTTGACCAGACCGAACCGGCGGAAGCGGACCCGTCCGTCACTGCCGTTGACACTGAGGGCGAGGCCCTGGGCCAGCCGCTCCAGGGCGCGGCGGGCCGCTTCGACGGACTCGGGGCCGGACGACGCGCCGCCGGTTCCGAGGTCGTACACCACATGCGGCACCCGGCGGGGGTCGGCGTGGCTGAGGAAGTAGCTGATGCCCTTGGCGAGCTGGGCGTGGTCGTCCCCGGCGACCAGGCAGATCACCGGCAGGCCTTCGCGCCCCTGCGCCACTCCGCGGTGCCGCACCGGCTCGGGGCACTCCCGGCGCCGCGGTCGGCGCACCAGGTCGGCGATCAGCCGGAGCAGATGCCCGGCGCCGCGGAAGACGGGGATGTGGGAGGAGAGAGGGGAGGGGAGAGTGGAATCGAGTTCGTCCGATGCCATGGTGCCCCTGAGGAAGGGTCGGGGTCGGATGGCAATTCTGACACCGTCCCACGGGCGGTCGCTATGGTTCCGGCACACTCAGGGGCCCCAGGCGGCTCGGTCAACTCCCTTTTCTCTGCGGTCAGTTCAGCGACATCGATGCGGTGGGTGAGGTGTCGTTCGAGGTGCCGTTGCGGTCCGGCCCGCGGTCGCCGCCCGGCGCGCTGTTGCCGCCCGCGCTGCCGCCACCGGCGCTGCCGCCTCCCGTGCTCTCGTCGCCCCCGGTGCCGATCTGCGCCCCCGTGGCGGCGAGGGCGGCGGTGACCGGCTGGAAGAAGGTCTCGCCGCCCTGGGTGCAGTCACCGCTGCCGCCGGAGGTCAGTCCGACGGCCGCGTCGCCGGCGAACATCGAGCCGCCGCTGTCGCCCGGTTCGGCGCAGACATCTGTCTGTATGAGGCCGCTGACGACGTCGCCGTTCCCGTAGTTCACCGTGGCGTCCAGGCCGGTCACGGTGCCGTCGTGCAGCCCGCTGGTGGAGCCGGACCGCTGCACTCTCATGCCGACGGCGGCCTCCGCGGTCCGGCTGATCGGCTGGGTGCCGCCGTTGCCCAGGTCGACCGCGCTCTGCGGCCGGGCGCCCGGATCGTCGTAGGTGACGAGGGCGAAGTCGGTCCTCGGGAACTGGGAGTCGGTCACCGTACCCAGCGGCCGGCCGCCGCCCTGGTCCGCCGACCAGGTCCGGGAGTCGTTGCCGCAGTGCCCCGCGGTCAGGAAGGCCAGGGCGCCCTGGACCGTCACGTTGAAACCCAGTGAACAGCGGGCGCCGCCACCGAAGATGGCGCTGCCGCCGACCGGCCCGGCGGCCGCGCCGCCGCTGCCTTGACCGTCATCGCCCTGCCCGCCGGCTGCTTGTCCGTCGCTGCCGCTGCCCGGACTTCCTGAGGCCGTGCCTCCGCCGTCGAACCGCCGGAACTCGCCCCGGGAGTGTTTGACGGTGACCATGTCCGCACCCAGCCTGTCCGTGACGCCGGTGAGCGTGGCCATCCTGGCGCCGGTGACCGTCCGGTCGGCGAGCACCACGATCTTGTTGGTCGTGGGGTCGATCGACCACGCCGTACCGGGCACCGCGGCGGTCTCGCGCAGGGTCCGCGTACCGGACTTCAGCGCGGTCAGGCTGTTGTGGACGACCCTGGCCACCGCGCCCTTCGCCCGGACGCCCGCGGCGTCGTCCTCGGACAGCACGTTCATCACCAGGTGACCGTTCGCACCGTCCAGGTACCAGCCGGCGGCCCGGTCCCCGAGGTCCGCCTTCAAGGCGGTAGCCAGCCGGCCGGCCGCGGGGGCGCTGAACGTCCGCAGGGCCGTGGGCCGGTCCGTGCTCGCACTGGCGTCGGGGAGCAGGATCGCCGCGCCGGTGATGGCGACCGCGGCCGCGCCGGCGATGACGCCCGTCCGCTTGTTCACGTGTCGGTGGCTCACTTCACAGACCTCCAGGGACGCACAGGACGAGGCACACGGAGGCCGCGGTGCGTCACGCCGGCATCCGTGGGGGGTTGCCACCCAGTCCTACGCAGCCCCGCCCGCCTCGTCGCGTGGCCGCGCAACCTGTGATGAATTCCGGCATTCGCGATGGCGGCGCCCTACACTCCCCGGCTCGGCCCGGGCCCGTCCCCGGCCTGCCCCGGGCGGGCGTAAAGGCCAGCTGCGACCGTGCTTAAGAAATCCTCGATGGACCTGGCGGCGCGAATACGGGAGATTTCCTGACGAAGTTCGGGTGGCCCGGGTGTGGCCCCTGGCAGGTCACTTTCTCTTTTCTTTCGGGAGCCGTAGCGGTGAAGGCACTGGTCAAGCAGAAGGCGGAGCCGGGCCTGTGGCTCACGGACGTGCCGGAACCGGCGGTCGGCCCGGGGGACGTCCTGATCAAGGTGCTGCGCACCGGCATATGCGGCACGGACCTGCACATCCGTGCCTGGGACGGCTGGGCCCAGCAGGCCGTGGACACCCCGCTGACCCTCGGGCACGAGTTCGTCGGCGAGGTGGTGGAGACCGGCCGCGATGTAGCCGACATCAAGGCCGGCGACCTGGTCAGCGGCGAGGGACACCTGGTCTGCGGCAAGTGCCGCAACTGTCTGGCCGGCCGCCGTCATCTGTGCCGCGCCACGATCGGGCTCGGCGTCGGCCGGGACGGTGCCTTCGCCGAGTATGTGGCGCTGCCGGCCGGCAATGTGTGGGTCCACCGGGTCCCGGTCGACCTCGACATCGCCGCGATCTTCGATCCGTTCGGCAACGCCGTGCACACCGCGCTGTCGTTCCCGCTGGTCGGTGAGGACGTCCTGATCACGGGAGCCGGGCCGATCGGGATCATGGCGGCGGCCGTGGCCCGGCACGCCGGTGCCCGCAAGGTCATGATCACGGATGTCAGCGAGCCGCGGCTGGAGCTCGCCCGCAAGGTCGGCGTCAGCCTCGCGCTCAACGTCGCCGACCGCACGATCGCCGAGGGCCAGCGCGAACTGGGCCTGCGGGAGGGCTTCGACATCGGGCTGGAGATGTCCGGACGGCCCGAGGCGATGCGCGACATGATCGCCAACATGACGCACGGCGGCCGGATCGCCGTCCTCGGCCTGCCCTCCCAGGACTTCCCCGTCGACTGGTCCCGGATCGTCACTTCCATGATCACGATCAAGGGCATCTACGGCCGGGAGATGTTCGAGACCTGGTACGCGATGTCCGTGCTGCTCGAAGGCGGCCTGGACCTCTCGCCCGTGATCACCGGCCGGTACTCCTACCAGGATTTCGACGCCGCCTTCGACGACGCCGCCAGTGGCCGCAGCGGCAAGATCATCCTCGACTGGACCGCCTGACCCCGCACCGGTCCGCCTCCGGGCGTCCCGCCCCGTCGGCCCACTCGCCCTCACGCACCTTCAGGAGACCCCATGTTCGACTCCGTACGCGACGAACTGCGCACCACCCTCGACGAGATCCGCGCCGCCGGACTGCACAAGCCCGAGCGGGTCATCGGCACCCCGCAGTCCGCCACCGTCGCGGTCACGGCGGGCGGCAACCCCGGTGAGGTGCTGAACTTCTGCGCCAACAACTACCTCGGCCTCGCCGACCACCCCGAGGTCGTCGCCGCCGCCCACGAAGCGCTCGACCGCTGGGGCTACGGTCTCGCCTCGGTCCGCTTCATCTGCGGCACCCAGGAGGTCCACAAGGAGCTGGAACAGCGCATCTCCGGCTTCCTCGGCCAGGAGGACACCATCCTCTACTCCTCCTGCTTCGACGCCAACGGCGGTGTCTTCGAGACCCTGCTCGGCCCGGACGACGCGGTGATCTCCGACGCCCTCAACCACGCCTCCATCATCGACGGCATCCGGCTCTGCAAGGCCCGCCGCTTCCGCTACGCCAACCGCGACCTGGCCGACCTGGAGAGCAGGCTGAAGGAAGCCACCGAAGGCGGCGCCGGCCGCAAGCTGATCGTCACCGACGGCGTCTTCTCCATGGACGGCTATGTCGCCCCGCTGCGCGAGATCTGCGACCTCGCCGACCGCTACGGCGCCATGGTCATGGTCGACGACTCGCACGCGGTCGGCTTCGTCGGCCCCGGCGGCCGCGGCACCCCCGAACTCCACGGCGTCATGGACCGCGTCGACATCATCACCGGCACCCTGGGCAAGGCGCTGGGCGGCGCCTCCGGTGGCTATGTCGCCGCCCGTGCCGAGATCGTCGCCCTGCTGCGCCAGCGGTCCCGGCCGTACCTGTTCTCCAACTCCCTCGCCCCGGTCATCGCCGCCGCCTCCCTGAAGGTCCTCGACCTGCTGGAGTCGGCCGGCGACCTGCGCGAACGGCTGCACGCCAACACCGCGCTGTTCCGCTCCCGGATGGCCGAGGCGGGCTTCGACATCCTCCCCGGCGACCACGCCATCGCCCCCGTCATGATCGGCGACGCCGCCGAGGCGGCCCGGATGGCGGAGCTGCTGCTGGAGCGCGGGGTGTACGTCATCGGCTTCTCCTACCCCGTGGTCCCGCAGGGCCAGGCGCGGATCCGCGTCCAGCTGTCGGCCGCGCACTCCACGGAGGACGTCAACCGCGCGGTGGACGCCTTCGTGGCGGCGAGGTCCGCGATGGAGGCCGAGGCGAAGCCCGTCCGCTAGCCCCCCGGGGAGCGGCTCGGCCGGTGGTCCCGGCCTGAGAAAATGGCCGCATGATCGAAGCACGCCGGCTGCACATCCTGCGTGCGGTGGCCGACCACCGCACGGTCACCGCCGCGGCCGCCGCGCTCTACCTCACCCCGTCGGCGGTCTCCCAGCAGCTGGCCGCCCTGGAGCAGGAGACCGGGCACCGCCTGGTGGAGCGCGGCGCCCGCGGAGTACGGCTGACCCCCGCGGGCGACATCCTGCTCACCCACGCCCATGCCGTCCTCGCCCAGCTGGAGCGCGCCGAGTCCGAGCTCGCCGCGTACGGCTCGGGCGAGGCCGGCACGGTGACCGTCGCGGCCTTCGCCACCGGCATCTCCCTGGTCGTCGCGCCCGCGATCACCGCGCTGGCCCACTCCGCGCCCGGCATCCGGGTCCGGGTCCAGGACGCCGAGGGAGACGCCAGTCTGCGGATGGTGCTCGACCGGCAGGTCGACGTCGCGGTGGCCGTCGAGTACCGGGGCGCGCCCCGCGCGGACGACCCCCGGCTGACCAGGGTCCCGCTCTACGCCGAACCGTTCGACGCCGTCCTGCCGCCCGGGCACCGCCTCGCCGACGCCGCCCGGGTCGCGGTCGCCGACCTCGCCGACGACCCCTGGATCGGCCCCTACCCGGGCAACCCCTGCCATGACGTGGTCGTTCTGGCCTGCGAGTACGCCGGCTTCCAGCCCCGCCTGGAGCACTCCTCGGACGACTTCCGCGCGGTGGTCGCGCTCGCCTCGGCCGCGGCCGGGGTGGCCCTCGTCCCGCGCTCGGCGCTGCGCGATATGGACCTCACGGGCGTGACGGTGCGGCCCGTCGACGCCGCCGCCCCCACCCGCCGGGTGTTCGCCGCGGTGCGGCGGGGGGCGGAGGAACATCCGCTGTTCGCGCAGGTGCTGGCTGCGCTGCGCAAGGCGCTCCGCTAGGGGCTTCCCACGTTGTCGTCTGCGGCGCCGTGCTTGTTGCTCGCCGTTGCGCCTGCGGCGGGCGTGGGTTGGTCGGGCGCGGGTCCGCTCCTCCGGACTTCGTCCTGCGGAGCGGCCCCTCCCGGGAGTGGGAGGGAAGACGGTGAGTGGGGGTGTGCCTGAGTGGTCCACTGCGCGCGCATGACGGATGACGTGTACCCCCACCGGTCTCTTTCCACCCACCCACGGGAGGGGGCGCACCGCAGGACGAAGTCCGGAGGGGCGCACCCGTGACGTACAGCCCCGCGCAGCGGCAACAGCCCGCCGCAGGCGACACGGCGAGGAACGCCAAGAACAAACGGGGCGCCGCGACGGGCGCAACGGCGAAACGGAGGTACGGCGGGAAAGCCGAACACGTGGGAAGCAAGCCAAGCGCAGCGGAACGGCCGACAACGTGGGAGATATGCGAAGGTAGCCGCATGGCCACACTGTTCGACGCGATGCCGCCCGACCGGAGCCGGCGGCTGCACGAGATCGCCCATACGGTGTCGCTGCCCCGCGCCACCCGTGTCTTCGAGGAGGGCAGGCGGGCCGACCGGTTCTGGATCATCCGCAGCGGGCAGGTCGCCCTCGACCAGCGGGTTCCCGGGCGTCGCCCGGCGATCGTGGAAACCCTGGGCCGGGACGAGCTGCTCGGCTGGTCCTGGGCCTTCCCGCCCTACCTCTGGCACCTGGGCGCCGAGACCGTCGGCCCTGTGGAGGCGGAGGAGTTCGACGCCACGGTCGTCCGCGCCCTGTGCGAGTCCGATCCCGTCATCGGCCGGGCGATGTACCGCTATGTCGCCGAGACGGTGGCCGACCGGCTGCACGGCACCCGTACCCGTCTCCTCGACCTCTACGGACCCCAGGGCAGACCCCTCGAACCGTGACGCGCCCTGCCCGGCGGTCAAACCCAGTTAGTCGGGCCGGGACGCCGCCGAGTTCCGGCCGTGCGGCGGGACAAACCTCACGTGGCGAGGAGCCCGTGATCGGCCCCTCGGCGCCGCCGTCACCTGCCACGATGGCGCGATGTCCAGCTCTCCGGCCGACCGCCGTCGGCCTCCGCTTCCGTCTGCCGTCCGTACGTTGTTCGCCCGGCCGGTCCTGGCCTTCATCGCGCTGCTGGCGGTGCTCTTCGCGCTGTCGTACGAAGCCGGTGCACTCGTCGGCCCGGTGGCCCCCGGTCTGCGCCCGGCCGGCGGGACCGGGACCGGTACGGGGCCCAACGCCCCTGCCGACGACGGCGACATGGGCGACATGCACGGTATGCATGGCATGGGCGAGGTACGCGGTACGGGCGCGATACGCGGCATGGGTGCCCCGGCTCCCCGCTCTGTCACCGTAGGGGCGGCGACGCGATGACGCCCCCACAGCCCCCACAGCCCGCACCCCGGCAGCACAAAGCCGCCCCGGCACCGTCCCCCGCCCGTACCACCACCCTCACCATCGGCGGGATGACCTGCGCCGCCTGCGTGGGCCGGGTGGAGAAGAAGCTCGGCCGGCTGGACGGTGTGGAAGCCGCCGTGAACCTGGCCACCGGCCGGGCCACCGTCCACCACCCCGCCGCGGTGTCCGTCACCGACCTCGTCACCACCGTCGAGGCGGCCGGATTCACCGCGCGGCTCCCCGAACCCGAACGCGACCCCGAACACGACCCTGAACGCGGACCTGGGCCCGAGGGCCGGCCCGCCCCACGGCCGGACGTCCAGGACGACGACGGTGCCCGTGCCGAACGCCACCGGCTGCTGATCACCGCCCTGCTCTCGCTCCCCGTCCTGGCCCTGTCGATGGTGCCCGGCTGGCAGTTCCGCAACTGGCAGTGGCTCTGCTTCGCGCTCGCCGCCCCCGTCGCCGTATGGGGAGCCGCGCCGTTCCACGCCCGTGCGCTGCGCGGACTGCGGCACGGCGCCGCCACCATGGACACCCTGGTCTCGCTCGGTGTGGTCGCGTCGTTCGGCTGGTCCGGCTACGCGTTGTTCCTCGGCGGGGCCGGAGCACCCGGGATGACCATGCCGTTCAGCCTGCTGCCCACCGCCGGGGGCGGCACCGCGCACCTCTACCTCGAAGCCGCCGTCGGCGTCCCGCTGTTCGTGCTGGCCGGGCGGCGGATGGAGGCCAGAGCCCGGCACGGCACCGGGTCCGCCCTCCGGGCGCTGGCCGAGCTCGCCGCCAAGGACGTCGCGGTACGCACGGCCGACGGTGAGCGGAGCATCCCGGCCGACCGGCTCCGGGTGGGCGACCGCTTCCTGGTGCGCCCCGGCGAACGCGTCGCCACCGACGGCACCGTCGTCGAGGGCAGCTCCGCCCTGGACCTGTCCCTGATCAGCGGGGAGAGCCGGCCGGTCGAAGTGGGCCCCGGCTCGGCGGTCGTCGGCGGCGCGGTCAACTCCGGTGGTCTGCTGGAGGTGCGTGCCGACGCGGTCGGTGCCGAGACCCAACTCGCCCGGATCACCCGGCTCGTCGAGGACGCCCAGACCGGCAAGACCCGCGTCCAGCGGCTCGCCGACGCGGTCGCGGCCGTCTTCGTCCCCGCCGTACTCACCGTCTCGGTCACCGTCCTGGGCTTCTGGCTCGGCGCCGGAGCCGCCCCGCAGGCCGCCGTCACCGCGGCGGTCGCGGTCCTCGTCGTCGCCTGCCCCTGCGCGTTGGGGCTGGCCACCCCGACCGCGCTGCTGGCCGCCACCGGCCGCGGCGCCCAGCTCGGGATCCTGGTCCGCGGACCGCAGGCGCTGGAGCGGCTGCGCCGGATCGACACCGTCGTCCTCGACAAGACCGGCACCCTCACCACCGGGCGCATGAGCGTCACCGCCCTCACCGTGCGCCCCGATGGCCTGGACCCCGCCGAGGCGCTGCGCCTCGCCGCTCTCGTCGAGCAGGGATCCGAGCATCCGCTGGCCCGCGCCATCGTCGCCCACGCCCGTGCGCAACATCCACAGGACGGCCAACTCCTGGCGCCTGTACGTGACTTCACCGCGACACCCGGATACGGCGTACGCGGCGGGACGGACGACGGGCGCTTGGTGGAGTGCACCCGGCCAGGCACGCCGGCCGGGCTGCCGGCGCCCCTCGCGGATGCCGTGCGGGCGGCCGAGACCGCCGGCCACACCGCCGTCCAGCTCACCGTGGGCGGCACACCGGAAGCGGTCCTCGCCGTCGGCGACACGCTCCGTCCCGACAGCTACCGTGCCGTCCACCATCTGCGGCGCCTGGGCCTGCGGCCGGTCCTGGCCACCGGGGACCGTGCCGTCACCGCACAGACCGTGGCCGGGCACCTCGCCATCACCGAGGTCCACGCCGAGGCCCGCCCGGAGGACAAGGCCGCCCTCGTCGCCACCCTGAAGGAGCAGGGCGGCCGGGTCGCCGTCGTCGGCGACGGCGTCAATGACGCCGCGGCCCTGGCCCTGGCCGATCTGGGCATCGCCATGGGCAGCGGTACGGACGCGGCGATCGGCGCCGCCGATGTCACCCTCGTACGCGAGGACCTCCA
The DNA here is from genome assembly GCF_042895955.1 of Streptomyces sp. NPDC001339. Classification (NCBI taxonomy): domain Bacteria; kingdom Bacillati; phylum Actinomycetota; class Actinomycetes; order Kitasatosporales; family Streptomycetaceae; genus Streptomyces; species Streptomyces sp. NPDC001339. The sequence continues at coordinate 15,235 of NZ_JBIAWT010000003.1, forward strand.
GGCCGTCCCCGACGCGGTACGGCTGGCCCGGCGCACCCTGGCCACCATCCGCACCAACCTCGTCTGGGCCTTCGGCTACAACCTGGTCACCGTGCCGCTCGCCGCCATCGGGCTGCTCAACCCGATGCTCGCGGCCGCCGCGATGTCCGTCAGCTCGCTGCTCGTCGTCGGCAACAGCCTCCGCCTGCGCGCCTGGCGCCCGGGCGGCACGGAACGGAGAGCGTCGAGGAGGGCGTCGAGGAGGGTGTCGACAAGGACGGCCGCATCGAGGACGGCCCCTTCCGGGGCAGCCGCGTCCGGGACAGCCGCGTCCGGGACCGCCGTATCCAGGGGAGAGGCCGTATGAACCGCCCGTCCGTGGCATCGCTCGCCGTGCCGCTGGTCACCTGCCTGGCGACCCTGGGCATGCTCACCGCCTGGACCGTCACCGGCAACGCCGGAACTCCCGCGCAACTGACCGTCACCGAGGGCCTGGTGCTGGTCCCCTCCGGCTCCGAGGCCACCGCCGCGTTCTTCACCATCCGCAACAGCGGCGGTGCGGACGACGTGCTCACCGGCGTCACCGGCCCGGCCGGGCACCGGGCGATGCTCGGCCGCACCGTCGACATCGGGCGGAACGCCCGCAGTATGGCCATGGTCCGGACGGTCACCGTCCCGGCCGGCGGCATCGTGCGGATGACACCGACCACCCTGGACATCATGATCAGCCCGCCGCCGGCGCTCGCACCGGGTGACCAGCTCACCGTCACCCTGCACTTCCGCGACAGCCCGCCACAGACCGTGCGGGCCCGGGCGGTACGCCCCGGAGACTGACGCCGCGGGCACGGCATGAGGACGGGGTTCATGGCCCCACACCGGGAGCCATGAACCCCGTCGCCCGTCAGGCCATCGCTTCGCCCGTCAGGCCGCCGCTCCGGCCAGCTCCCGCTCCTCCGTTCGCTCCGCCGCCGTCACCAGCGCGACCAGCGTCTCCCGGGCCCGTGCCACCCGGGACCGTACGGTCCCCACCGGGCAGCCCACCACCCCGGCGGCCGCCGCGTACGGCAGCCCCAGGAGCTGGGTGAGGACGAACGCCTCCCGCCGCTCCGGTACCAGCGCGGCGAGCAGCTCGGCCAGCGCGATGCCCTCGTCGAATCCCGGCACGTCGTGCGGCTGCACCCGCTCCGCTGCCGACTGCCAGTCGTCGGTCGCCGCCAGCCGGGGCCGTACCGCACGGGACCGGATCCGGTCCGCGACCACCCGGCGGGCGATGGTCATCAGCCAGGTCCGGGCCGACGACCGGCCCTCGAACCGCGGCAGACTCCGCAGCGCCCGTACGTAGGTGTCCTGCACCAGGTCGTCGGTCGCCTGGGGGTCACCGCTGAGGTGCGTCACATAGCGCCGCACATCGAGCTGGGTGGCCCGGACGAACTGCTCGACGGCCCGCTCGTCGCCGCCGCGGGCGGCCAGCGCCCAGCCCGTCACCGCCTCGTCATTCCGCATACCGCGACCGCCCGTCACCGTGCCCCGGGGCTTCCGGGAGGATGGCCCCATGCACTGCTCGCGCGTCCGTACGGCCCTCTCCGCCCGCCTCGACGGGGAGGCGCTGCCCCCGGGTCTCACCGCCCGTGGGCTCGACGAGCATCTCGCGCGGTGCCGGGACTGCCAAGGGTGGGACGGGCGGGCACGAGCGCTGACGGCGCGCCTCGGGGGCGCCGTGGCACGGCCCGAAGACGATCCGGCCGATGTTGGCGCTGATGCAGATGCCGACGCGCTGCTGGCCCGACTGCGATCGGTATCCGCTTCTCCCGGCACAGGCACCGGTACGGGCACATGCACCGGTGCCGGCACTGGCACCGGCGCGGCCGTGCCGGACGGCGGACACGCCGGGTGACGCATGGGCGCCGGGCGGGCACCCTCCGGCACCCGGTGAGGCGCCGGTGGCGGAGGTGCACACCGCCACCACAGGCATCCGGACAGGATTCATCATCTGGAGTCCTTCGTAGGAGCCGGTCCCCGCGCGGCGGCGACCGGTGACGTCGGAGCCGGGGCCCTCGGGCGCCCCGCGCATCCGCGCAGCCCTCAGCGCCCGTCCGCCCCTCGGCTCGGGAATTCGACCGTGCTGTCAGCTGACAGCCGGCTCATACGGAGGACCCCGCAACGTCATCACATGGGCGAGCAGCAGCTTCCGTACCGCCCGCCGCGGCTCCTGCCGGGCCGAACGCACGACCCGCCGCACCTCGGGCAGCACCACCCGCAGCACCAGCACCAGTGGCGCGAACAGCCAGGCCGACACGGTCCGGACGAGCCGGAACGCCGCCCGTTCACCGCCCCACAGCCACCATGCGCTGAGCAGAGCGACCAGCAGGTGGGCCGCGAGCATGCCGGTGGGGCTGCCGTGCATCCCGGCCGGGCCGTCGTGCATCCCCGGCATCGGATCCGCGTGGCCCAGGTGTTGCTGCTGTCGCTGTATCAGCTCCAGCATCCGCGCGGCCTCACCGTCGGAGAACCGCATCCCCTGCGCACCGCACATCCAGGCGTTCGCCCACTGCCGGGCGGCCGGGAAACCTTCGCCGGAAGAGCTGGAAGCGCCGGTACCGCCGGCCCCGGCCGCCATCGCCTGGCCGAACGAGAACGCACTGTGCAGGGCGGTCTGGGCGCCGACGGTCAACAGTCCGACCAGCAGCGGACCACGTTCCCGGCCCGCGCAGCACCAGGCTCCTGCCGAGGTGCCCGCCCAGGCCGTGAGCAGCATCCAGGCGGGGATCGTGGCATCCGACATCACCGCATGGCCGAGGGCGGCGAGCAGTACACACACCGCGGCGAACACCGCGGCGCGCAGCCCTCTGAGAACCCACCCCGTATCCATGACAGGGGTCATCGTCGCACCCCGCCTCCGCGCCCGGACGGGAGGGGCACCCGGAAGCCGGACCTGCGCCCGCACCCGGGTCCGGGGACGATGGAAGGACGGCGAGGCACCGAGGCCGGAGGGAGTGCCGGTGATGAGCGCAGCCGACCCCTTCGGTTCCGCGGGCGAACCGTCCGCCTCCGGTTCCGAGGCGCCGCCACGGAGCGGGCTGCTGGACCTGCTCAGCGTCGCGGCGGTGCTCCTGGACGCCGAGGGGCGGATCGTGCTGTGGAGCCCGCAGGCCGAGAAGCTGTTCGGCTACTCGTCGCAGGAGGCGCTGGGGGAGTACGCGGCGCGGCTGCTGGTCCACGAGAAGGATCTGGACCTGGTGCTGAGGCTGTTCGCGGAGGTGATGGGGACCGGTGAGGTCTGGGCCGGAGCCTTCCCCGTCCGGCACAAGGACGGCAGTACCCGGCTGGTGGAGTTCCGCAATATGCGGCTGCTGGACGACCAGGGTGACTTCTACGCCCTGGGCATCGCCACCGATGAGGCGGTGCTGCGCCAGGTGGAACGGGATGTGGCCCTGTCGACGAGGCTGGTCTCCCAGTCGCCGATCGGGGTGGCGGTCCTCGACACCGACCTGCGGTATCTGGCCGTCAACCCGGCACTGGAGCGGATGAACGGCGTCCCCGCCCAGGAGCATGTCGGCCGGTCGGTCCATGAGGTACTGCCGTTGCTGCGGACCGATCAGCTGGAGGCCGCGGCCCGGCAGGTCCTGGAGACCGGGGAGCCGCTCGTCGACCAGTACACCGTGGGCCGTACCCCTGCCGACCCCGGCCATGAACACGCCTGGTCGCTCTCCATCTACCGGCTCGACGACCCTGGAGGGCGGGTACTGGGCGTGGCCGGCATGGTCGTGGACATCACCGACCGGCACCGGGCGGCCGCCGAGGCGGCCCGCGCGCGGCACCGCCTGGCCATGATCGCCGACGGTTCCGTCCGTATCGGCACCACGCTGGAAGTGGAGCGGACCGCCGGCGAACTGGCCGATGTCACGGTGCCCGAACTCGCCGATGTGGCTGCGGTGGACGTCCTGGACTCCGTCCTGGAGGACCGTCGTGCGGGACCGAGCGGTGAGTACGCGCTCTTCCGGGCCCTCGCGGTGCGGGCCGCCTACCCCACCGAGGCGGTCCGTGCCTCCGATCCGCCCGGGCACCTCGCCAGCTACGGACCCGACCGGCTGGTCACCCGGTGCGTGCGCACCGGCAGCCCCATCCTGCTGTCCCATGTCGACGAGCGGGACCTGCCCGGCATCGCCCGGTCCGCCGAGGCCGCCGCTCTCCTCGCGGCCGCCGGCGTCCACTCGTACCTCATCACGCCGCTGACCGCCCGCGGCGAGGTCCTCGGCGCACTGGTCCTCACCCGTGCCCGTAACCCCGTGCCGTTCGACGAGGACGATCTCACCCTCGCCGGTGAACTGGCCGATCGCGCCGCGGTGTGCATCGACAACGCCCGCCTGTACCAGCGGCTGCGCAACACCGCCGTCACCCTCCAGCGCAGCCTGCTGCCGGACCATCCGCCGCACCGGCCGGGCCTGGAGATCGCCACCCGCTACCAGCCCGCCGGGACCTCCAGCGAGGTCGGTGGCGACTGGTTCGACGTCATCCCGCTCACGGCGGACAAGACCGCGCTCGTCGTGGGCGATGTGATGGGCAGCGGCATCACCGCCGCCACCGCCATGGGGCGGCTGCGCACCGCCACCTCCACCCTCGCCGACCTGGACATCCCGCCGACCGGGGTACTGCGGCAGATCGACAAGATCACCGCCGATCTCCAGCAGTACGCCACCTGCGCCTACGCGGTCCACGACCCGCACGACGACACCTGCCGGATCGCCGTGGCCGGACATCTGCCACCGGTGCTGATGCGCCGGGGCGAGCCCCCCGAACTGCTCGACCTGCCCAGCGGCGTACCGCTGGGGGTCGGCGGCGTCCCGTTCGAGGACACCACCTTCCCCCTGCGCCCCGGCGATCAGCTGGTCCTCTACACCGACGGTCTCGTCGAGACCCGCCACCACACCATCGACGAACGCCTGGACCTCCTCCTCCGGCTCCTGGACCGCCCCGACCGGTCCCTGGAACACACCTGCGACCGCCTCCTGGAAGCCCTCCGCGACCCGGACGACCCGGACGACGTCGCCCTGCTCATCGCCCGGATCCGTCCCCGGGACCAGAAGAGCGGTGGCCTGGCCGACGCTCCGTGACCTCTACGTGGGGCGGGTCCGACGGCCGGGTCTGGTGCCGGGTCCGGTGGGAGCCGCTGGCTCCATCGTGCTGAGCATCGCGTTCAGCTCTCACCGGTGGGTGTCAGCCGTTCATGCCGCCCGCGAAGGGCATCGTCTGCCAGTGGTCGACGGCGGGCCCGAGGTACTCCATCAGCTCGGGCAGCTGCGGGACCAGCGTGAGAGTGGCGATGACCCGCAGCATGCCCAGGGCGTTGACGAAGCCCAGGACCTGCTCGTCGAGCGGCCTCGTGCCGTTGCGCCGCGCGCCGCGGTTGTAGGCGGATTCGTGCTCGGGGCCGAGAGCGGCCAGGTCCCACTCGACCGGGCCCAGTGTGACCAGTTCGAAGTCGGCGTAGAGGTCGCCGTCCACCCCGGAGTAGATGTTCGCGGGCGGGCAGTCGCCGTGGAGGGGCTGGAGGCCGATGCCCGGGTACCGGGCCTCGAAGGCCGTGCGTGAGCGGACAAGGGGTTGGAGAAGCTGCCACTCGCGGCGGGCGCGGTCCAGGTCGGCCGCGCCGATCAGGGTGGGGTGCCGGTCGAGCCGGGCGAGGCTCTCTGTGATGAACCGCGGATCGGCCGCGGACAGAAACTCCAGGCGGCCGGGGTAGGTGCGCATCGCCGCGTGCAGGTCGGCGACGCTCTCGGCGTTCGCCACATAGTCGGGTTCCTTGTCCCGGTTCTGCGGGACGAACGGCCAGAACGTCATCGAGAAACCGTCGCGCTGCACGGGTTCCCGCGGGACGAGCGGGCTGGGTGCGATCACGGGGACTCCCTTGTCGGCGAGCCAACGTGTCACATCCAACTCGTCCTGCTGGCGGCGCGCGAGGGCGGCCAGGTCGTCCGGGTGCGGCAGGACGGTGGGGATCCGGGCCACAACCGTCGAGGGCGCCAGGTGGACGACGACGGAGAAGACGTCGTGGAGCACTCTGGGGTCGGTGACGGTCAGGCCGAGCTCGCGCCCTGCCGCGACGGCCGCATCGACGGCGGCGGAGGTGCGGCCGGCGAGCTGTTGTGGTGTCAGGAAGGTGGTCATGGCTCCGTCGTTTCAGCGGGTTTTGCGGCTGTCGGGCAGGTCGGGACTGGCTGAGGGCCGTTCGCGGCGGAGAGGGACCCGAGGGGTCAGCGCCTGCGGCCGGCGTGCAGCTCCAGCTGCTCCCCTTCGAAGCGGGCGCGGAAGTCGCGGTCGTGCGAGACCACGACCACCGCTCCTGGGTACGCTGCGAGCGCCGCCTGAAGGTCCTCGATCAGGTCGAGCGCGAGGTGGTTGGTCGGCTCGTCGAGGACGAGGAGGTCCGCGGGACGGGTCACCAGGCGTGCGATCTGCAGACGCCGCTGCTGGCCCGCGGACAGGGCGGCGACCGGGACGCGCAGGTCCTCCTCACGGAACAGGCCGAGCGCCAGCAGCTGTGCGGCGTGCTCGTCCGGCGGTCCGGGCCGCCCGGCGGCGAATGCGGGGAGCAGGGGGAGCCGCGTGGAGTGCGCGGGCAGTTCCTGCGCCAGGTAGCCGATCCGGTCGGGGCGGCGTGCCGTGCCCGAGTCCGGCTCCAGGTCGCCCGCCAGGACGCGCAGGAGTGTCGTCTTGCCCGCGCCGTTCTCGCCCGTGACCAGCAGCCGCGCTCCGGGCGCGATCGCCAGGAGCCCGGCCAGGTGAAGCCGCTCGCCGACCCGTACCCCGTCGAGTTCGGCGAGGGGGCCCTGAGCGGTGTCGTCTGTGGCCGACAGTGCCGCCGTGAAGCGGAGCGGTGCCGGCGGCTCCGCGACCGGGTTGCGACGCAGGTGGGCCAGGCGCTCGCGGACGGCGCGCACCTGACCGCCGAGCTTCGCCTCGCTGGACCGGCGGTGCTTGCCGAAACCCTGCTGCGGGTCGCGGCCAGTGGTGGCAAGCCGCCTCCCCGCGGCCTCGAGCAGCTCTTCCATACGGGCCACCTCCTCGGCCCAGTCCGCGTACCGCTGCTCCGCGCCGCGCCGGGCGGCAGCCTTCGCGGCGCGGTAGCCGGCCCAGCCGTCGCCGTACCGGAGCACCGTGCGCGCATCCCGGTCGACCTCGAGGATCGTGGTGGCGACGCGTTCCAGGAAGCCGCGGTCGTGGGTGACCGCGACGACGGTGCCGCGGTGCTCGCGCAGATGCTTCTCCAACCAGAGCACGGCCGCCGCGTCGAGGTGATTCGTCGGCTCGTCGAGGAGCAGCAGTTCGGGGGCGGCGGCCAGGACGCAGGCGAGCGCGAGCCGCGACTGCTCGCCGCCGGACAGCGAGCCGAGCAGGCGGTCGCGGGTGAGGTGGGCGAGCCCGAGCCCGTGCATCGCGGCATCCACACGGGCATCCGCCTCGTATCCGCCGCGTTCCTCGTACGCGATCAGCAGTTCGCCGTACGCGGCGAGTTCCTCTGCCGCTGCCTCGCCGAGGGACTCCTCCGCCAACCGCAACTGGCACTCCATGTCGCGCAGTTCGGCGAGGGCGCGGTCGACGGCGTCCTGCACGGTGCGGTCAGCATCGAGGTCGAGGGTCTGGGCGAGGTGGCCGGTGCCGCCGGGGAAGCTGACGGTGATCTCACCGGCGTCCGGCATCTCGGCAGCGGCGAGCAGCCGCAACAGGGTCGACTTTCCGGAGCCGTTCTCGCCGATGACGGCAGCCTTCTCGCCCGGACGGACGGTGAAGCAGACCTGGTCGAGGATGGTCCGGGCGCCATAGGACTTGGAGACGTCCTTGACGGACAGCTGCGGCACGGCAGCGGGGGCAGTGGTGGGCAGGGCGGTATGAGCGCGGTCGCGCATATGACTTTCCCGGGGGATGCGAGGGTCTACGGGCGGCAGAAACGGCGGCATCGGCCGTGCCCGGACTCAGACGAAGAAGAGGAAAGCCATGCCCTCACCATAACAAGACGGACCGTCTCGCCTCAACCCGCGCGTGCCGCAAAGCCTGTGATCCGCGGCACCGCTGTCGGCCGACCGGGAAATGGATCGATTCCATACAGCGGACTTCGGGTCGAGACGGAGGGCTTCGGGTCGATCGGCCTGACATCCCAACGCAGTTCCCGACCGTCGTCGGCGATGCGAGTACCTGGGCGTCTCGGAATGCGCCGCGTAGTCGTCTCAAACAGATGCTGGAGCAGGCGAGTTCGAGGGGGCGCCGGTGGCGCCGTGATGCGGCGTCTTGTCGCGGTCACCCGGCCTGACCGGGGTGGCTTTCCTGTCGTGCCAGGGGGGTGGTGGCCCAGCCCTGTTCCAGCAGGGCGAACAAGTCGCGCATGGTCCGGGCCGGGTCTTCGCTTGCGCGGGCGATGCTGGGGGCTTCCAGCGTGAAGCGCGCCAGGCCGGTGACGGCGGGGGTGTCCGGGGCGAGCCCGGTGGCATCGGCGAGGGTGGCGGCCAGTGTCTTCTCGTGGCGCGACCACATGCGCCGGGCGTAATCCCGCAGTGCGGGGGTGGATTCGACGAGGACGAAAGTGGGGTCGTCGGTTCGCACGGCGGTACGGGCCTGCACCATGTGGTCGCGCAGGGCGTGCAGCACAGACTGGCCGGGGGCCCGGTCGCGAACAGCGGTGACCAGGGCGCTCTCGACGTCAGCGTCCAGATCGAAGACGAGGGCTTCCTTGCTGGGGAAGTGCTTGAAGAGCGTGCTCAACGAGACGTCGGCCGCCTCCGCCACCTCGCGGACACCGACGTTGTCGAACCCGCGCTCGGTGAACAGTCGCACTGCGGCATCCGCCAGAGCCTGCCTGGTCCGGGCCTTCTTGCGCTCGCGGCGTCCTGTCGTTGTCTCTGTCTCAGCCATCTTCCCACCCTACCTCCCGAGGGGATCCGATCGTAAAGGCGATCGGATAGAAAGTCGGAGCAGTTGTATTTTTGAATCGGCTGTGTTTCTGTGGGGTGGTGCGCCTGACCGACCGGCCCGTGGCCTGCTTCCTGCCCAAGGCGCCGAAGAAGAACCTGCGCCGCGCACGTGCCGGCCCGCCCCATTCCTCAGGGCGTCACCAAAGACCCGAGCACTGTCTTCATCCGTAGAACGGAGCGTGACTCTCATGTCCACAACCCCTCGCATCGCGATCGCCGGCGCCGGTCTTGGCGGCCTCGTCTGCGCACGCGTGCTGCAGCAGCACGGCGTGCCGGTCACGGTCTTCGAGCGTGAGTCCGGCCCCAACTCCCGCTCGCAGGGCGGCACCCTCGACATCCACGAAGACACCGGTCAGGTCGCCTTGCGCGCAGCCGGACTGTTCGACCGGTTCCTCGCCTTGTCCCGGCCCGACGGCCAGGAGTGGCGCCTGTACGACCGTCACGCGACCCTGATACGCCACGACCAGGCCGACGAGGGAAATCTGAGCAGGCCCGAGATCGACCGCGGACAGCTGCGGACCCTCCTGCTGGACTCCCTCGCCCCCGGCACCGTCCGCTGGAGCCACCCCGTCCAGGCCGTCGTCCCACTGCCCCACGGCAACGCCCGCCTGCACCATCACGACCGCACTTTCGAGGACTTCGACCTGGTCATCGGCGCCGATGGCGCCTGGTCCCGGGTACGCCCCGTGCTCTCCGACGCCCAACCCACCTACGCCGGTATCACGATGGTGGAAACCCACTTCGACGACGTCGACCAACGTCACCCCGGCATCGCCCATCTGGTCGGCGCCGGCACCATGTCGGCCAAGGCAGGCCGCCGCAGCCTGGTGATGCAGCGCAACAGCAACGGACACGTCCGCGCCTACATCACCTTCCGCGGCCCCCAGGACTGGCACGCCGGCCTCGACCTCGCCGACACCGAATCCGTACGCGTCCGCCTCCTCGCCCAGTACCAGGGCTGGGACGAAAGCTTGCTGGACATCCTGCGCGACAACGAGGGCGGTTTCATCAATCGGCCCATGTTCGTCCTTCCCGTTCCCCACTCCTGGCAGCGCGTCCCCGGCATCACCTTGCTCGGCGACGCCGCCCACCTGATGCCGCCCGTCGGCGTCGGTGCCAACCTCGCCCTGCTCGACGGCGCCGAACTCGCCCAAGCCGTCATCGGCCACCCCACCATCGACGAGGCCCTCGACGCCTACGAAAGCGTCATGCTGCCCCGCGCCATCGACAACGCGAAAACAGCCCAGCACATGCTCGCCACCCTCATGCCCGACACCGACTCCGACGACGCCCTCTTCCCCGACGCCGTCTGGCCGGCCGGCACCCTCCCTGACTCGCCCCCCGCTCACACCAGCTGAGCCCGGCCGCCATCGAACCGCCCCGACGCTTCCTCATGTTGTGGTCAAGCGGCTGTGATCGCTGGGGGCGCCCGATGAACTGGAGCGCGGTCACGACCACCGACGCGGCTCTGAATACCAGGCGTCCGCCGAGCCCCAGATCAACGGGACGCCCCCTTGGTTATCCTGGCTCGATCTCAACAGGCCACGGAGGTCCTTTCATGAGTAGCACCACGGCGTCCTTGCCCGAGCGGATCGAGCTCTCGGGGGAGGGGCTCGTCCTCCGTGACTGGACGGAGGCGGACCTGGCCGCGATGCCGGAGCTGTTCGACCACCCCGACATCGCGTACTGGACACCGATCGTCTCGCCCTTTGACGCAGCGGCCGCCCGTGCACGGCTGGACCGTGACCGGCAGCTCCGGCGAGAGGGTACGACCCTCCTGCTCGCGATAACCGTCGACGGCGGCGCACCGCTCGGCGAGGTCATGCTGCGGCGTGCCCCCGAGGGCACCGAGATCGGCTACGCGGTCGGCCCGGCGCACCGCGGCCAGGGGCTGGCGGCGCGCGCAGTCCGGGTGATGGCCGCGTATGCGTTCGAGCAACTGGGCGCGGAGCAGGTGATCCTGGAGTTGGAGGCCGAGAACGCCGCCAGCGTTGCCGTGGCCACCAAGGCGGGCTTCGCACTGCTCGACGTGCCGCTGATCACGGGGGAAGAGAAGGGACGCCCCTACGCCCTGCAGACGTGGGGCCTGAACCGCCCTTGATTCCCGCACAGCACCACCGTGGTCAGCAGGCTTCTTCACCCAGAGTCAATCCTGAAACGGCCATCAACTCACGTATCGCCCACGGAGGGCGCTCTTTCTGACCCCGGTCGCGGCTTCCGACTCGGCCATGACACGACGAGTCGCCGGATGACGGCCCTCGTGACTGAGACGGGGATGTTGGCCGTTGCCGGGCAGCCGCCTGTCGTGGATCTCGCTGAAGGACCATAGGATCAATCCTCATCCGGTTGGCAGCGAAGGAGGCAAGGTGCCCACAGGCGGTGACAACGTGGTTGACGGATCCGGGTGCGGTGCCGGTCCTCCGGTGGCTCAGGGTGGGCGGATCGTTTTCTTGAACGGTACGTCCAGTTCCGGGAAGTCGAGTATCGCCAGGGAACTGCTCCAGGTTCTGGACGCGCCGTACTTCCACATGCCCGTGGATGCCTTCCACGCCATGCGGTCTCGCCGCGAGGTAACTCCGGAGGAACTGCCCGGCATCCTTCGTCGCACGTGGATGGGCTTCCACCGCGCAGTCGCAGGTATGGCCGCAGCCGGCAACAACGTGGTGGTGGATCATGTGCTGAGCGAGCCTTGGCGTCTGCTGGACTGCCTTGGGCTCTTTGCTCCCGGAGATGTCGTCCTGGTCGGTGTGCGCTGCTCGCTGCAGGAGTTGGAACGGCGCGAGCGGGAGCGCGGTGATCGTCCGGCGGGCTTGGCGGCCCGCCAGTTCGAGCAGGTCCATGCCCATGGCCTGTACGACATCGAGTGCGATACGACCACGGCCGGCGCCGTGGACTGTGCTCGGCAGATCAGGGACTTCCTGCCGCGCCAACCGGCTCCTACCGCGTTCGGGCAGCTCAGGGCCAAGCTCCGCCCCGATCTGACGATCACTGGCTGATGCGCCGTCCGGCTCACGCACCAGGGCCTTGTACAGGGTCGGCGGCAACTGCTCAAACACCTTGCTGTGCTCGCCGACCAGCCGGAAGAACGGCGACCCCCATGGGGCCGGCGCGACAGGGTCCACGAGGGGCGGATCTGCGCGCTGTCGCGCCGGAGCGGAAACCACTGGGCCGCGCACCGTCGTAGCCCCTCAAACCGCGGCTGTCCCCGTGGCTATGGGCGCTACAGGGGGTGGAAGCGGCGACTGTTCGGACGATAGACGCATACCTGTCCGGTCTCGACGGCGTAGAACCAGGCGTGCAGGCGTAGCTTCTCTGCCGCGATCCTGCTGGCGACGAAGGGGTACGAGCGCAGGTGCCCCATCTGTATCAGAGTGTGCAGCTGCGCTGCCGCGTTGACGTCCGGCAGGCCGGTCCGTGCCGTTTGTGCCATCGGCAGTCCGGTCACGACGCGTGTCCCGTGGTCCGACAAGCCGAGCCACTGCCGCACCAGCGGCATGGTCGTCAGCTGGCGTGGGTGCAGCAGGCCCTGCACGGCTCCGCAGTACGAATGGCCGCATACGACGATGTCGGGTACGTCGAGGGCGGTGACCGCGTACTCGAGCGTCGCGGCAATGCCGCAGGTCGCCTGACGCCGGTAGCGGGGGACGATGTTGCCCGCGACACGCAGTTCGAAGAGTTCGCCGGGCAGGGCTCCGGTGAACACCGTGGGGACCACGCGGGAGTCCGAGCACGTGATGAACAGCGCCATGGGCCGCTGTCCGAGAGCGAACTTCTGCAAGTCCCACTGCCGTTGGGCGGCCTTGCGGGGAAAACTGCGGGCGTGCTCCAGGAGTGCTTGCATGATCGACCTCGTTTCCGGTGGACGGTCCTGCAGGAAGGGCACAGCGTTTTCGGGGCCGACGAGCTGCCGGCGCGTCGTCACGTGTCGGTGTCGGTGCCGGTGCGGTCAGCTCAACGGCCGACGGTTCCCACCGTCCAAGACGTGGTTCTGCGGTGTTCGGCGGAGAAAAGAAAACCGTACGTACGCCTGGGCGAGGCCGACGGCTGCTGCCGAGCGGGAGTCCTGGCCTGATCGGGGTGGCGGATCCCGTGAACCAGCCGGCGCAAGGCTGCCCTTGGTGTAGTTGCCGCGCCGGGCGCAGTGCGTCGCGCTTCCGCAGGAGCAGGGAGGCACTGTCGGTCTGCCGCAGGAGCGGGGAGGCACTGTCGGTCTGCCGTGTTTACGGGAGAACTGCCGTGCATGGCCGCTGAGCGACGGGCAGTTGAGCGCCTCGTGCTCCTCCTGCCAGTGATGACGGCACTGTGGACAGTTGAGCTCGGCAGCGTTGCCCCCGGGCCGGATGTCACCCGTTGCCCTCCCCCGTGGTTCACAACGAACAGATCCAGCCATTTTGCTGCGGAGCGATCGGTGTGTGAACCAAGGAAGTGGCAAGACGGCGCCGAGAGTTCGTTCAGGTCCTCCCACGCAATCCTCAAAAGCAAGGCCCGACTCCCGGCAGCCCCGGCGCTTCGGGAGGGGGTACTGGTGGATTCGTACGGATGAGTCTGCATTCTCCCACTTTGTATTTCCTATGGCAAAGAGCAGGAAAAATAAGTTCTAGGTGCACCAAATTGCCTAAAAAGAGATCCGTTCTGCGGACTGAGCAGGAGGAGCCTGGCCATCGTTCGTGACAGGAGCAGTCTGGCCATCGTTCGTGAAACGCCGGGCCGCGCGCTGTCGTAGCCGCTCCGCGGATCGTGAGGCGCGGAATTGCTGAAGTGTAGGAGTCTGTGGTGAGCCTGCTGCGCAAGATCCGTGACACCGGACGGGTGGCGGAGCCCGCTCCGCCGCGTCCCGCCGCCGCTCCTCCGTCCGTGGCCCGGGAGTTGGGCGGATCGGCGCAGGTGCGGTGTGTGGACGCGGGTTCGTGCAATGGCTGTGAGATCGAGATCGCGGCCGTCTTCGGGCCGGTGTACGACGCCGAGCGGTATGGCGCCCGGATGGTGGCCTCCCCGCGGCATGCGGATGTGGCGCTGGTGACCGGGCCGGTGACGCGGAACATGGCCGGTCCGCTGCGCCGCACGGTCGCTGCCATGCCCGAGCCGAGGGTGGTGGTCGCGGTCGGGGACTGCGCGCTGAACTGTGGTGAGTTCGCGGGGGGATACGGAGTTGAGGGCGCGGTCGGCGACGTGGTGCCGGTGGATCTGGAAGTACGCGGGTGCCCGCCGCGCCCGGAGGAGATCGTGGCGGCGCTGCGCACTGTGACCGGCCGGTGAGCGTGATCGGGCCCGCGCTCGTCGCGGCGTCCACGCTGGCCGGCGCGGGAGCCGCGGCCGGACTGCTGCTGCCGGGACGCGGGCGGGCCTCGGCGGTGGGAGCGTGCACCGCGACGGCAGGGGGCGCGGGGCTGGTCGCGGGTGTCGCGGCGCTGGGCGGTTCGCGCTGGTCGATGGAGCTTCCCGGGGTGCTGCCGCTGGCCGGGGTACGGCTGGCCGTGGACCCGTTGTCGGGGTTGTTCATGGCACTGGCCGGCGCGGTGATCGTGGCCGTTGCGGTGTACGGGATCGGGTACACGGGGCGGGGTGCACACGGTGCGGCGTCGCGCGGCTCGCAGGCCGTACTGCCGGTGTTCGCGCTGACGCTGGTGCTGGTTCCGACGGCGGCGTCGGTGTCCACGTTCTTGGCGCTGTGGGAGGTGATGGCGCTCGCGTCGTTGCTGCTGGTGCTGGCCGAGCACCGGGGGAGTGCCTCGGTGCGGCAGGCCGGGGTCTGGTACGCGGTGATGACCCATCTGGGTCTGGTGCTGCTCCTCATCGGGCTGGCGCTGTTCGCCGCGCGGGCCGGGGGTCAGAGCTTTGACGCGCTGCGGGCCGGAGCGGAGGGGATGCCGCCGTCGGTGCGTGGGGTGGTGTTCGTGTCCGCGGCGGCGGGGTTCGCGTCCAAGGCGGGCGGGGCGCCGCTGCACGCCTGGCTGCCGCGGGCGCACCCCGAAGCCCCCAGTCATGTCTCGGCGTTGATGAGCGCGGCGATGGTCAATCTCGGGATCTACGGGATCGTGCGGGTGGGCTTCGATCTGCTCGGCGGGGGTCCGCTGTGGTGGTGGCTGGGGCTGATCGGAGTCGGCGCGGTGTCGGCGGTGTACGGAATCCTGCAGGCGGCGATGGCCTCGGACCTCAAGCGGCTGCTGGCGTATTCGACAAGCGAGAACATGGGGCTCGTCCTGGTCGGCGTGGGGGCGGCAGGGCTGTTCGCCGCGTCCGGCAATCGGCCGCTGGCGGCGCTCGCGCTGGTGGCGGCGCTGCTGCATGTGGTCAACCACTCCGCGTTCAAGGCGCTGTTGTTCTGCGCAGCGGGGTCGGTGCTGCGGGCCACGGGGCTGCGGGACCTGGACCAGCTCGGGGGCCTGCGAGCGCGGATGCCGGTGACGGCCGGCTTGTTCGCGCTGGGGGCCCTGGGCGCGGCGGCACTGCCGCCGGGGAACGGGTTCATCAGTGAGTGGCTGCTGTTGCAATCGTTGATCCATGGGCTGGTGGTGCCGGGGGTGTCCACGGCCATCGTGCTGCCGGTGGCGGTTGCGATGATCGCACTGTCGGCGGGGCTGGCGGCCGCGGTGTTCGTCAAGGCGATGGGAGTGGGGTTCTTCGCCCGGCCGCGCAGCCCGGAGGCGGGCAGGGCCCAGGAGAGCCCTCCGGCGATGCTGGCCGGAATGGGGCTGTTGGCCGCGTACTGTGCCGGACTGGCCTTGTTCCCAGGGATGTTGGGGAGCGGACTGGACCGGGCGGTCTCGGCGGCCGGTCTCGCGGGCGGCGGGGCGCTGTCGGGTATGCAGGTGCAGGTAAGGTTGCAGACGGTGCCGGCGTCGCTGGCCCCGTTGTGGGTGGTCGTCGCGCTGGCCGCGGCGGTGGCGGTGGCGGCCGGGCTGCCCCGCCTGATGACGCACCGCCGACGACGGCGGAAGAACGCCAGACTGTGGGACTGCGGAGGCGGCGCACCCACCCCTCGCATGGCCTACACGGCGACCTCGTTCGCCGAGCCGCTGCAGCGGGTCTTCGACGATGTGCTGGCGCCGGAGCAGGACGTGAACGTCACCCCCGTACGCGAATCCGCCTACCTGGTGGAGCGGGTGCGCTACCAGCGGCGGGTGCCCGACCGGATCGAACACCGGCTGTACGAGCCGGTGTTGGCCGCTTTCGCACACATGGGCCAGGCTGCGCGGCGGCTGGCGGGCGGCAGCGTCCATCTCTACCTCGGTTACGGCTTCGTCGGCTTGGTCGCCCTGCTGCTGGTGCTGGCGGTGGGCTGGTGACCGGGACCGGATTCGTGGCGGTGGCCGCCCAGCTCGTCGTCGTCATCGGTGGTGCCCCGCTGCTGGCCGGACTGATGCGGCAGGTGCGGGCCGGTATGGAGGGCCGGGCGGGGGCCGGAATCGGCCAGCCCTGGCGCGATCTGCGCAAGCTGCTGCACAAGGAGCCCATCACCCCGGTCGGCACCGGCCCCGCCTTCCGTACCGCCCCGGCACTGCTGGTCGCCACCACAGCCGTGGTCGCCGCGCTGCTGCCGCTGTTGTCGACGAACACCCCCATCAGCGGCAACGCGGATCTGATCCTGGTCGTCGCGCTGCTGGCACTGGGCACGGTGGCACTCGCGCTGGCGGGGCTGGATTCGGGGACGGCGTTCGGCGGCATGGGTGCCTCGCGGGAGATGACGGTGGCCGCGCTGGTCGAACCGACCATCCTCGTGGCGGTGTTCGCGTTCTCGATGCCGTCCGGGTCGACGAATCTGCCCGCGATCGTGGCCGACGCGGTCCGTGAACCGTCCCGGATGGCTTCCCCCGCCGGGCTGCTGGCCACTGCCGCGCTGGCGGTGGCGGTGCTCGCGGAGACCGGCCGGATCCCGGTGGACAACCCCGCCACCCACCTGGAACTGACCATGGTCCACGAGGCGATGGTGCTGGAGTACGCGGGCCCCGATCTCGCGCTGGTCGAACTGGGCTCGCAGATGCGGCTGACGGTCCTGCTGGGGCTGCTGGCCTCGCTGTTCGCGCCGTGGGGCATCGCCACCAGCAGTTCATGGGGGGCGCTGGCGGTGGCGCTGGTGCTGTTCGTCGTGAAGGTCGCGGTACTGGGCGTGGCGCTGGCGACGGCGGAGGTGTGCTGGGCGAAGCTGCGGCTGTTCAGAGTGCCGGAGCTGCTGGCCGGGTCCTTCCTGCTGGCGCTGCTCGCGGTCACCGCCTCGTACTTCCTGGGCGGGGAGTGAGGGCCGATGAGCAGGGGTACGTACACCCAACTTCTCGACCTCGCCTGCGGGGCGTTCCTGCTCGCGGCCGTGGTGGTGCTGTGGCGGCGCGAACTGGTGGCGATCGTCCGGATCTTCGCCTTGCAGGGCATCGCGCTGGCTGCCATCCCGCTCCTGACGGGGCTGTTCGAGCGGCGCTGGGATCTGCTCGTCGTCGCCGCCGGGATCGGGGCGCTGCGGGCCGGCGTACTGCCGTATCTGATGCGCCGCGCCCTGGCCGCCCTTGCGCCCCCTTCCGGCTCCGAGCATCGCTACGAGGAGGACGTCAGCGAGGCCCGCGAGACCCAGCCGCTGGTCAATGTCGCCACATCCCTGCTCACCGCGGCCGCGTTGACCCTGCTGGCGTACGCCGTCGCCCGGCCGCTGGTCGACCTCCACCCCACGCCCGCCACCCGGGCCCTGCCGGTCGGCCTGGCGGCGGTGCTGATCGGCCTCTTCGTCCTGACCACCCGGTGCCGGGCGCTGGCCCAGGTCGTCGGCTTCCTGCTGCTGGACAACGGCATCACCGCCACCGCCTTCCTCGCCGCCTCCGGAGTGCCGCTGATCGTCGAACTCGGCGTCTCCTTCGACGTGCTGCTCGCGGTCCTGGTCCTGCAGATCCTCACCACCCGTATGCGAGCCGCCTTCGGCACCACCGACATCGATGATCTGCGGGAGCTGCACGACTGATGCTGCCTTCTCTCGACGGGACCACCGCCTCCGCCCTGTGGCTGTCCGCCCCGATCGCGCTTCCTGCGGTCACCGGTGCCGCCTACGCTGCCCTCCGACGGCATGTACCGACTTCCTGGCCGGGCCTGCTGCCACCCGTCGCGATCCTGATCTCCGCCGTCGTGCTCCTCCCGACCGTGAGCGGCGGCGCGGCGGTCACCGCGTACGGGGGTGTGCTGCGCGCGGATGCCCTGACGGTGTGGATGCTGCTGGTGGTCGGCGCGGTCGCTGCCCTCGCATGCGCCACCGGCCCTGCATACCTGGCGCACGAGCGTGCCGCCGGTCACGCGACCGACCGCACCGCACGCCGCTACCACCTCCTCGTCCACGCCTTCCTGGCCGCCATGTGCGCTGCGGTGCTGGCCGGCAATCTGGGGGTGCTGTGGGTGGCCATCGAGGCCACCACCATCGTCACCGCGTTCCTGGTCGGCCACCGCCGGACCCGCGCCTCCGTCGAAGCCGCCTGGAAGTACGTGGTGATCTGCTCGGCCGGGATCGCCCTCGCCTTTCTGGGCATCGTCCTGCTGTACTACGCGGCACGAGCCGCGGGCATCCCCGAGGCGTCCGCCCTCGACTGGCCGACCCTCGTCGCCCACGCCGGCCGCATGGACCCCGCCGTCACCCGCCTGGCCACCGCACTGATCGTCCTCGGCTTCGGAGCCAAGGCGGGCTTGGTCCCGCTGCACGCCTGGCTGCCCGACGCCCACAGCCAGGCCCCCGCCCCCGTATCGGCCCTGATGTCCGGGGTGCTGCTGTCCGTCTCCTTCGCCGCCGTTCTGCGTGTCAAGGGCATCGCCGACGCGGCGCTCGGACCCGGCTATACCCAGACCCTGCTGGCCGTCGCTGCCCTGCTCACCCTCGCCGTGTCCGCGGCGCTGCTGCTGGGCCAGCGCGACTACAAGCGGATGCTGGCGTACTCGAGCATGGAGCATATGAGCCTGATCGCGCTCGGCGCCGCCATCGGCACCCCGCTCGCGCTGGCCGCCGTGCTCCTGCACATCGCCGGGCACGGACTCGCCAAGACCGTCGCCTTCTGCGCCTCGGGCCACCTCCTGCATCTGCGGCGTACCACGCGGATCGGGCGGGTACGCGGCCTCCTGGCCCATGCCCCCGGCCTCGGCGCCGCCTTCGGTCTCGCCGTCGTCGCGCTGCTGGGATTCCCGCCCTTCAGCCTCTTCGCGTCCGAACTGGGCATCGTACGGGCCGGTTTCGCCGCCGGGCTCGGCTGGCTCACCGCCCTCGCCCTGCTCCTGGTCCTGACCGCCTTCGCCACCCTGGCTCTGCGCACCGCCCGGATGGTGCTCGGCCCGCCGCCGCTCGCACCGGGCACCCCCGCCGTCCCCGTACGCCTGGGTCCTGCTGCCGCGCTGCCACTCGCCGCGGGGCTGCTGGCCTGCGCCGCGCTGGGGGTGTCGGCCGGCCCGCTGACCGATCTGCTCACCGCCGCCACCGCCATCCTCGGAGGGCACTGACCCCGTGCACCCACGCCGCCCCGCCGAACGCGAGATCATCGACCTCACCCCATCCGAACTGCCCGTGCGCGTCACGGCGTTGCTGGGCTCCGGGCATCGCATCGCCCTGGTCGCCGCCCACCACGACCCGGACCACGCACCTGGCGGGTGCGCCGTCCGGGTCGTCTACCTCTTCACCTCCGGCCCGCCCGACACCCGTACCGAACTCCACGTACGCCTCGACCCCGACCGGCCCGAGCTGCCCACCCTCGCCCACCTCTCCTTCCCCACCGGCCGGTTCGAGCGCGAAATGCGTGACCTGCACGGCATCGTCCCCCTCGGCCACCCGCTCCCACAGCGCCTGGTCCGCCACTTCCACTGGCCCAAGGGCTGGTACCCCGGCCGCCCCGACGCCGGCCCCCCACCTGCCTTCGCCGAACAGGAAGGCCCCTACCCCTTCCTGGAGGTCGAAGGCGACGGCGTCTACGAAATCCCCGTCGGCCCCGTCCACGCCGGACTGATCGAGCCCGGCCATTTCCGCTTCTCCGTCGTCGGCGAGACCATCCTCAGGCTCAAGGCCCGCCTCTGGTTCGTCCACAAAGGCATCGAGAGACTCTTCGAAGGCCGCACCGTCGAGCGCGGACTGCCGCTGGCCGAGCGCATCAGCGGGGACACCGCCGTCGGCCACGCCCTTGCCTACTGCCTCGCCGTCGAAGAAGCCACCGGCACCCCCGTCCCCGAGTCCGCCCAGCGAGCCCGCGCCCTCCTCCTCGAACTCGAACGCCTCCACAACCACACCGCCGACCTCGGCATGCTCTGCAACGACGTCGGCCACTCCATCCTCAACGCCCACGCCCAACGCGTCCGCGAACAACTCCTCCGCCTCAACGAAGAGATCACCGGCCACCGCCTCCTGCGCGGCGGAGTCATCCCCGGCGGCGCCGTACTCCGCTGTGTCCCCGACCCCGACCGGATGCGCGCGCTACGTGACGACATCCGCGAGATCGCCGACCTCGCCCTGGGCCACTCCACCGTCCGCGACCGTTTCACCGGCACCGCCTGCCTGACCACCGCGGCCGCCCGCGACCTCGGCTGCCTCGGCTACGTCGCCCGCGCCAGCGGCCTGCCCACCGACGCCCGCACCGCCCACCCCTTCGTCACCCTCGACACCCTGCCCGCAGCGCCCACCCACACCCGCGGCGACGTCCTGGCCCGCTTCCTCGTCCGCGCCGAGGAGATCGACACCTCCACGGCCCTGATCATCCACCTGTCCGACGGCCTGTCCCCCGGCGCGATCACCACCTGGCCACCACTCCCCGGCACCGAGGCTCCCGGCTCCGGCGTAGGGATCGTCGAAGGCTGGCGCGGCACCATCACCACCCGCGTCGAACTCACCCCCGACCAGGCCCTGGCCCGCGTCAAGCCCGTCGATCCGTCCTTCTTCAACTGGCCCGCCCTGCCCATCGCCCTGGCCGACACCATCGTCCCCGACTTCCCCCTGACCAATAAGAGCTTCAACCTCTCCTACGCCGGCAACGACCTGTGACGACGACCCGGGCGTCCGGGCGTCCGGGTGCGCGGGGCGATATCGCAGGTGAGAGAAGGCGCAGCCCGTCACGCCGTGCCGGCCACCGGACGGCGGGTCGTCCCGGACCGCCGGTACGGGAAAGCCGGCGCTGTTCCCGCGACGTCCCTGACCGGCCGGCTACTTGCCCGCGTGATCGCCGAGGTAGAACAGGAGCGCCATGAAACCCAGCAGGAGGTGGCTGCCCGCGATGTAGAGGAACACCCGCAAGGACGCTCCCCGCTCCTTCTTCGCCTCGCTCATGCCTCCGCCGTACAGCGGTCGGTCGGGAGCGGACTTGTCGGTGGGATGGTCAGCCATGGCCGGTCTCCTGTCGTAGGACGTCGGTGTCCTGAACCGTGAGGGCGCGTATGCGTACGGGAACTCCTGTCCGGCCGGCCCACTCCACCAGTACGTTGATCTCGGCAAGGTCCGTCGTATGGGCGGAGGGATCACCGTCGCCATGCAGGAACGTGATCTCGAATGTCATGAGACAGGGCTCTTGTGCCATGGCTCAACCCGCGGTGGCGTCGGCATCGGGAAGGACGAAGCGGGCCAGCACGTCCTTGCCCTGGCCGGCCGAGTCGGGCTCGACGGTGAGCGTGCCGTCGTACCGCGCCGTCAGCTCCGCGATGGTCCGCAGCCCCGCACCCAGCGCATCGCCCGCCACGTCCGGTATCCGGGGATCCCGGTCGGCCACACCGATCACCAACTGCCCGGCGCCGACCGTGACTCCGACATCCGCCGTGGGCGACCGGTCCGCGGCGTGGCGCAGCACATTGGCCACCAGCTCGCTGACGACCAGCAGCGCAGCGTCCGAAAGCAAGGAGTTCGGGGTGATCCCGAACTCGGCAAGCTTCGCGGCCGCCTCCTGCCGGGCAGCGCGCACCGCACCGGGCTGGACGGGCAGCGTGAACACATGCCGCCGTACCCGCGGCAACGTGTGCTCACAGGCCGGGGCGGGCGGTGACTGCCGCCGCCATGGCAGAAAGCGACCCACCCACCTCATGACGCCTGGTCTTCCCGTGTACCCACGCCGGACTCCCGTAGCTGGGCCAGCAGGTCCTGCTGTCCGGCAAGCAGCTCCACCAGGATCCGCCGCGCCGCCCCCAGCAGCTCCGCCACATCCCCGCCCGCCAGCTCGTACACCACGGTCGAACCGCCCCGGGTCGCCGTCACGATCCCCGCCCGCCGCAGCACCGCCAGCTGCTGCGAGAGACTGGACGGCTCGATCTCGATCGCCGCCAGCAGCTCCCGTACCGGCCTCGGCCCGTCCTGCAACAGCTCCAGCACACGGATACGGACCGGATGCCCCAGCATCCGGAAGAACTCCGCCTTCGCCTGATACAGCGGAACCTGCGCACCGATCACGCCCGGCCCCCCTCGGATTCCACGTCCGGATCGACTCCGACGTTCCGGGCCATCCGCAGCGCGTCCTCCCACTCGTCCTCCGCCACAGCCACGGCGTAGACGTCCCCGGCCTCATGCGCGGCCGCAACCGCGGCCCGCGCCGCCCGCACCCGCTCCCGTAGTGCCTCGGCGAACCCGCCCACCCCAGACCTCCCTGCCCCGGACCGAATGACCGACACGATAACTAGCGAATTGAAGA
Organism: Streptomyces sp. NPDC001339; assembly: GCF_042895955.1. Lineage (NCBI taxonomy): Bacteria > Bacillati > Actinomycetota > Actinomycetes > Kitasatosporales > Streptomycetaceae > Streptomyces > Streptomyces sp. NPDC001339. The sequence goes on from NZ_JBIAWT010000003.1 coordinate 37,784, forward strand.
ACTCTGCAAGTCTATATCCCGGCGAGTCCAGGCTCTACGGCACCTCGGCCTGGCTCACCCTGCTCTCGGTCAGGGGGTCTCGCCCAGGACGGTGTCGAGGCGGTCCAGGACGTGGGGCCAGCCCTTGCCCATGCCGTGGTGTGCCTGTCGGCCCATCTGGGAGTCGAGGTCGAAGCCGGTATGGGTGAGGACGAGGCGGGTGCCCTCGCCTTCGGGGTGGAGCTTCCAGGTGATGGTGGTGTCGAGCGTGCCCTCGGCGAATCGGTAGGCCAGCAGCCGGTGGTCGTCCACCTCGGTCACCTCGCAGGGCTGGCTGCCGAAGTTGCCCATGTCGAGGGTGAAGCGGTGCCCGACGACGGGCTTGACGTCACCGGCAGCCCACCAGCGGGCATGGAGGCCGGGTTCGGTCAGGGCCTTCCACACCGCCGCCGGGGGGTGGGGCAGGAACTTCTCGCAGGTGATCGTGTTGTTCTCGGTCATGTCTTGTTCTCCTCGTCCAGAAGGTCGGCCGGCGCGTCCAGGCGCTGCTTCCAGTAGTGCTCGAACGGATGCAGCCACTCGCTCGGTCCGCTGTCCGGGTGGCGTCGTCAGGCGGGAACCTCATCCCCGTCGGCCAACTGATCGGCCCGGTGGAGAGGTATAGCCGTATGTGTAAGGGTCTTTGTGATGACGTCGATAGTATGCGCGAGGTGTCGCATTGAGAGCGTTGCTCGTCACACACGGCAGCCGGGGTGATGTCCAGCCATTCGTTGCTTTGGCGCGTGGCCTGTCAGCTGCAGGGCATGACGTTTCCATAATTGGTCCGCAACGTACATTCCAGGTAGCGCACTCAGTGGGAATACCCTACGTCCCTGTTGCAGACGGTCCACTTGAGCTACTCACCGACCCGGTCATAGTCAAGGTCAATGAGTCGAGCCGCCTGGGACCCGTACTGGCCACGCGATGGCTGCGCCGTAACCGCCCGCGTTATGTACAGGTTCTGGAAGAAACGACCGCCGCGGTCAGGGCTCAACCCAGGCCCGATGTCATCCTCTTCCAGCCTGCGGTGCCGGTGCATCACATAGCCGAGAGTCTCGACGTCCCGGCCGTACCGGTATGCCTGCAGCCCGGTTGGGTGCCCACGCCTGATTTTGCCAACCCGCTCCTCGACACACGAATACCTCACGCGCTGAACAAGGCCTCCTACGCATCGACCCAGCTGACTGTCCGTCTCCTCTACGGATCAGCAATCGACCGTGTGCGTCAGCAGGAACTGGGGCTGCTGCCCCGCCGCGGGCGGCATAATATGCTGCTGCGCTCCGACGGGAAGCCGGCCACTGTCCTGCAGCCATTCAGCCCCCATGTGCTGCCGGCAACTCCGAATTATCCACCCGCGACGCACACGACAGGTTTCTGGCACCTTCCTGCTCCACAAGAATGGAGCGTGCCACCGCGTCTTGCCGCTTTCCTCGATGCTGGTCGTCCGCCTGTGTACATCGGATTCGGCAGTCTTAGCGGAAGAAATCCCTTGCGTCTGCGTGAGGCAGTGATCGCGGCTGTTCGCAAGACAGGGGTCCGCGCTGTGGTCGCGACCGGGTGGGGCGGTGTCGCCGGACCGGAGCAGGAGGAGCTTTCGACCCCGGAGGAGGTTTTCTTCCTGGATGAGGCGCCCCACGACCAGCTTTTCCCTCATATGGCTGCGGTGGTCCATCACGGTGGCGCCGGCACCACCGCTGCCGCGCTGGCCGCAGGGCGGCCACAGGTCATCTGTCCTTTCGGATTCGACCAGCCGTTCTGGGCCCGTCGGATGCAGGCGTGCGGTGTGGCGCCACGGCCTGTGCCTCAGCGCCGCCTTACTGCCGAGCGTCTCGCCGCCGCTATTGACCGCACTGTCCTCGACAGCGGCATGACGCAGCGCGCCGAACGTCTGGGCGTACTGATACGTGCCCAGGACGGCGTAGCGGAAGCCGTAGAAGTCATCGAGAACATGGTGGAACTCGTCTGAGAATCTCACATGCCGGGCGAGGCACCCGAGGGCGATTTCTTCCAGCCCTTTCCCCGCATCTGGCTGTGCTGCCCGACGGGCACCGCCCTTGCTCCCGCCTCTGTGCGGAACGTTCTGCGGTACGCCTGCGGCGACACCCCGATCGCTGCGTGCAGGTGCTGCCGCAGCGACGTGCCCGTGGCGAAGCCGACCTCCGCCGCGATGCGGTCGACCGGCAGATCGCTGGACTCGAGCAGGTGCCGCGCCCGGTGCACCCGCTGCTGGATCAGCCACCGGCCGGGGCTCGTGCCCGTCTCCTCCTGGAAGCGCCGTGCGAACGTGCGCGGGCTCATCCGGGCATGCGCCGCCAACTCCCGCAGGGCGAGCGGCCGTTCGAGGTTCTCCAGGGCCCAGGCGCGGGTGGCGGCGGTGCCGCTGGCCCCCTCCTCCGGCACGGGCTGCTCGATGTACTGGGCCTGCCCGCCCTCGCGCCACGGCGGCACGACACAGTGCCGGGCCACCCGGTTGGCGACCGCGCTGCCGTGGTCGGACCGCACCACATGCAGGCACACGTCGATGCCGGAGGCCGCACCCGCCGAGGTCAGCACGTCGCCGTCGTCGATGAACAACACCTCCGGATCCAGGGCGACCTGAGGGAACAACTGCCGGAACGCGTCCGCCAGTGCCCAGTGCGTCGTGGCGGGCCGCCCGTCGAGCAGGCCGGCCGCGGCGAGTGCGAACGCGCTGGAGCAGATGGAGACGAGGCGGGTGCCCGGCCTGATCCGGGCGAAGGCGTTGCGCACCGGCTCCGGCAGTTCGCGCGTGAGGAGCCGCACGTCGTACGGCGGTATGACCACCGTGTCGGCCGTCTCCAGCGCCTGCGGTCCGTGCTCGACGGTGATCGTGAAGTCGGCGTCGGTCGCCACCGTCCGGTCGTCGGTCGCCGTGCACGTCACCACCTGGTACGCCCCGGGGACCAGCGGGAAGACCCGGTTGGGGATGCCCAGCTCGAAGGGGTAGACGCCGTCGAGGGCGAGGACGACGACACGGTGCGGGCGGCGCGCAGCAGGCATGGCACGATTCTATCGGCGAATGGCAATCTTGCCATTGCCCAGGTCACACGCGGCGCGGCAGGCTGCGTACATGACTGAGAACACCACTTCGGACACGACCGAGATCACCACTGAAGACATGACCGGGAACACCGCTTCCGCCCCGGCCATGAAGGTCGTCACCCAGCACACTTTCGGCGGCCCCGATGTCCTTGAGGTGGCCGAGGCCGCGCGCCCCGAGCCCGGCATCGGACAGATCCTCGTCGCCGTCCACGCGGCGGGGATCAACCCCACCGACTGGAAGCACCGCAAGCAGCGCATCTTCCTGGGCGAGCCCCCGTTCACGCTCGGCTGGGACGTGTCGGGAACCGTCGAGGCCGTCGGGTTCGGCGTCTCCCTCTTCCAGCCCGGCGACGAGGTGTTCGGCATGCTGCCGTACCCGCACGGTGCCGGTTCGCACGCCGAGTACGTGACCGGTCCCGCCCGCGCCTTCGTACCCAAGCCCGCCGCCCTGAGCCATGTCGAGGCCGGCGCGCTGCCGCTGGCGGCCCTGACGGCCTGGCAGGCGCTGGTCGACAACGCTCATGTGGAGCCGGGACAGCGCGTCCTGGTGCACGCGGCGGCCGGGGGCGTGGGACACCTCGCGGTGCAGATCGCCAAGGCGCGGGGCGCGTACGTGATCGGCACGGCCAGCGCCGCCAAGCACGACTTCGTCCGTGGCCTGGGCACGGACGAGGTCATCGACTACCGCACCGTCGACTTCGCGGAGGCCGTCCGCGACGTCGACGTGGTGCTCGACGCGCTCGGCGGCGAGAACTGCCTGCGCTCCCTGCGGGTGCTGCGGCCCGGCGGCATCCTGGTGTCGATCCTTCCCGAGAACTGGGACGACGTGCCGGGCCGCGCACGGGAGTTGGGGGTGCGGGCCACGTTCATGGTGGTCGAGCACGACCAGGCGGGCATGGCGGCGATCGCGGAGCTCGCCGAGTCCGGGCAGTTGCGTGCGCATGTCTCCGGCACGTACACGTTCGCCGAGGCCGTGAAGGCCCACGCGGAGGCCGAGACGGGCCGCGTCACGGGCAAGCTGGTGCTCACCGCCCGTCCGTGACGTGGACGCGCCCGGGCCCCGGTCGCCCGCGGGCCCCGGGCACCCACGGGTGATTCACGGAGGCCGACTCGGATCACCGGCCCGTCAGCCGGAGACCAGCGACAGCCCGTCAGCCGTAGATCAGCGATAGCCCGTCAGCCGTAGACCAGCGAGCGGGCGTCGGCGTACGCCGCGCGGACGCGCCGGCCGGCGGAGGCGTCGCCCGGAGAGGGGATCTCCCGGGCGGCGGCGAGCGGCCAGTGCGGCGGCTCGGGGGTGCCGGCCAGGGCCCAGGCGGCCTGCCGGGCCGCACCCAGGGCGACGTACTCCTCCGGTTCGGGCACGGTGACCGGGGTACCGAAGATCTCCGTGGCGATCTCGCCGACCACGGGGGCCTTGGCCGCTCCGCCGATGATCAGGACCCGCCGGGCGCTGACGTCCTGAGCCCGCAGCCGGTCCAGGGCATCGGCCATGTTGCAGAGCATGCCTTCGACGGCCGCCCGGGCGAGGTTCGGCGGGTGCATGTTCGCCTTCCGCATGCCCATCAGACTGCCCGCGGCCTCCGGGAGGTTGGGGGTGCGCTCGCCGCCCAGGTAGGGGAGGAGCACCAGACCGCCGGCGCCGGACTCGGCGTCGCGGGCGAGGGGGCCGAGCTCGTCCAGCGGGATACCGAGCATGCGGGCGCTGGAGCTGAGCACCCGGGCGGCGTTGAGGGTGCACACCAGCGGCAGGAAGCGGCCGGTGGCGTCCGCGTACCCGGCGACGGCGCCGGACGGGTCGGCCGACGGCCGCTCGGCGAGGGCGAAGGCGGTGCCGCTCGTCCCCAGCGAGATCACCGCATCGCCCGGCTGGAGGCCCAGTCCCAGGGCCGCACCCATGTTGTCGCCGGTGCCGGCCGCCACCAGCGCCCCGTGTGGGGTGCGCCCGGCGGCCTCGTACGGGTCGAGCACACGCGGCAGTTCGGGTGTGCGGTCGCCGAAGGCGAGGCCGAGGAGGTCGTGGCGGTAGGCGCCGTCGGCCGGTGACCAGTAGCCCGTACCGGAAGCGTCTCCCCGGTCGGTGACCGGTGCGGTCCCGCTACCGGGGCCGCCGCACAACTGCCAGGTCAGCCAGTCGTGCGGCAGCAGGACCCGGGCGGTACGGTCCGCGAGCCGCGGCTGGTGCTCGGCCAGCCAGCGCAGCTTGGCGACGGTGATCGCCGCGACCGGTACGGTGCCGACCGCCTGGGCCCACTTCTCCGGCCCGCCGAGGTCGTCGACCAGGTCCGCCGCGGCCTGCGCCGAGCGGGTGTCGTTCCAGAGCAGCGCGTCACGCACCGGCTCTCCGGCCGCGTCCAGGGCCACCAGTCCGTGCTGCTGCCCGGCCACGGCGATGGCGTCCACGTGTTCCAGCAGGCCGTCGCCCGCTTCCAGGAGCGCCTGCCACCACGCCCCGGGGGCGACTTCGGTCCCCTCGGGATGGGTGGCGCGGCCCCGGTGGAGGACCTCCCCGGTGTCGGCGTCACAGACGACGACCTTGCAGGACTGGGTAGAGGAGTCCACCCCGGCAACTGTGGGCATGACGATGTCGCTTCCGTGCAACGAGACGAGGGAGGAAGGGCAGGAGGCAGGAGACAGGAGGCAGGAGCAGGAGCAGGAGCAGGAGGGGAATCAGCCCCGGGGGTGGACCTGGGGGCGGAGCTGGATCTTGCGGCCGGAGCCGTCGCGGAACGCCTGCAGAGCGGCGCCGAACTCGTCCAGCGCGAAGCTGTGCGTGATCATCGTGTCGGCGTCGATGACGCCCTTCGCCATGAGGTCCACGGCGCGCCCGAAGCTGTGCAGCACGGCCATCGAGCCGACGATGGTGATCTCGTCGTTGTACACGCGGAACGGTGAGAAGGACGCCTTGGCGGCGGAGGGCGCCACGCCGAACTGCTGGAAGGTGCCGCCGCGGCGCACCCGGCCGAGGCCGTCTTCGATGACGGGGATGACGCCGGTGCAGTCGATGACGGTCTCCCAGCCCTGCGGCCGGCTCAGATCGTCGGCGCGCACCGCGGTGGCGTCCGCGCCGAGCGCTTCGGCGACCTTCAGCCGGTCCGTGTTGATGTCGACGACCGAGAGGGATGCCGCGCCGGCCGCCTTGGCGAGCTGAAGCATCATCAGGCCCATCGTGCCCGCACCGTAGATGAGGTAGTGGTCGCCGAGGCGGCGCGGCAGCACGTCGAAGCCGCGTACCGCGCACGACAGCGGTTCGATCAGCGTGCCCTGGGTGACGTCGACGCTCTCCGGCAGCCGGTAGCAGTTGGCGGCCGGCACCTTGACGTACTCGGCCATCGCGCCGTCCACGGTGTCGCCGATCGCGCCCCAGTTCTCGCACAGGTTGCCGCGCCCGATCGCGCAGTAGTGGCACGCACCGCAGAAGAGCGACGGGTCGACCGCGACCTGCTCGCCGGTGCGCAGACCGCTGACTCCCGGCCCCAGCGCGACGATCTCGCCGGTGAACTCGTGCCCGGGGATGATCGGATAGGGGGTGGGCGCGAACTCCCCCTGGACGATGTGCACATCGGTGCCGCAGATGCCCACCGCGGCGGGCGCCACTATGACCTCGCCGGGGCCCGGGGTGGGGTCGTCGACGGTGGTGACCTCGTACGAGCCGGGGGTGTGGATGACGACAGCGCGCATGGATGGGGGGCCTTTCTCGGGGAGGGGGGAGGGAGGGGGCGCTCGGGATTCGGGGGAGGAGCGCTGGGGGAATCGCGGGGGGAGAGAGAAGAGAAGATCGGGGACGGGCTCGGAGCGAGCTCGCGGATGAGGGCGTCGTGGCTCGCGGGTCAGCGGTGGGGGTCGTCCGCGGGCACCTCGACGGTGCGGACCTCTACGCCGAGATCGCGGACCGGACGGAGTTCGCTCTCGGGGGTCCCGGCGTCGGTGACCATCAGGTCGTAGCCGCTGACATCGCCGTACGGATACGTGGCGGTGCGGCCGAACTTGCTGTGGTCGACGGCCAGTACGGACCGGTCGGCGGCCTGCAGATAGGCGCGCTTGCTCTCGGCGTACTCGCGTACCGGGTGGAAGAGCCGCCCCTCGCTGACCGAGGTGGCGGTGACGAAGGCGACGGTGGCGCGGATGTCCTGGAGCTGGCGGCGGGTCTGCGGACCGGCACAGGACTCGAAGTCCTCGTAGTAGCGGTCGCCCAGCAGCGTCACTTCGGCCGGTGTGCCCGCCAGCAGGTAGGTGATGCGCAGCGAGTTGGTGATCACGCGGATCCCGTCGACGGAGGCGAGCCGACGGGCGAGCGGGAAGAGGGTGGAGCCGCAGTCGATCAGCACCGTGTCGCCCGGGGAGACCTCTTCCGCGAGCGCGTCCGCGAGGGCGTTCTTGACTGCGACATTGGCGTTCTCCCGGAAGCGCAGCGCGCTTTCCATGGCGACGTTGGAGAAGGCCGTGGCCACACCGCGGCCCTTGCGCAGCAGCTGCCGGTCATGGAGGTTGTCCAGGTCCCGGTGCATGGTCATCACGCTGACGCGCATGCGCTGGGCGAGGTCGGCGATCCGGATCTCGCCCTCCTGCGCGACCTGGCGCAGAACCGCCTGGCGGCGCTCCTCCACCTCGGCCTCGGAGCCGCGGCTCGCTCTCATCGTGGGTACCTCTGTTCGTCTCCACGGCGGCGTCTCGCCGTATCCGCGCTCACCTTAGAACATCACACACTTTATGTGAAGCTCTTGAAATTCAGTGTGAGGTTGTCCAGTCTGTTGCACACCCGTGGCCGAAAACGTGCGGCCAGTCAGGAGGTCCTGCCGTGCTGTCCCCCTCCCCGGAGCGCGCTCTGCCGCAGCCCCGCCCCGCCGTCCTCGGCATTCCCCGCGCTCTGATCTGGGGCTATGTCGGCGTCCTGCTCTTCATGATCGGCGACGGGGTGGAGACCAGCTATCTGCCCACGTACTTCAGGACCGACCTCGGCTTCGCGGAGGCGAGCGTCGGCGTGATCTTCACCGTTTACGGCGTCACCGCCGCGGTGGGCGCCTTCCTGGCGGGCGGGCTCTCCGACCAATGGGGGCCGCGCCGGGTGATGATGGCCGGCGCCGCCTGCTGGGTGGTCTGCCACGCGCTGATGCTCGCGGTCGCCGTCCCCGCCCACTCCTACGGGCTGATCCTGGCCAGCTACGGCCTGCGCGGCTTCGGCTATCCGCTGTTCGCCTACGGATTCATGGTCTGGATCATGGCGGGCGCCCCGGAGCGCCAGCTCGGCAAGGCGCTCGGCTGGTTCTGGTTCTGCTTCACCATGGGCTACCCCGTCCTCGGCTCCGCCCTGGTCTCGTTCCTCAAGCCCATGATCGGCTTCTACCACACCCTGTGGGTGTCCCTGGCGATGATCGTCGCCGGCGCTCTGGTCGTGCTCCTCCTGCTCCGCGAACGCACCGGATTCCAGGGCCTGTCCAGAGGGCCGGAGCGGCTCAGTCTGCCGCGTACCTTCCTGGGCTGCTTCACCATCATGTTCGCCAAGCCGCGGGTCGGTATGGGTGCGGTGGTCCGGCTCATCAACACCACCTCGCAGTTCGGTGTATGGGTCTTCACCCCGCTCTTCCTCGTCGACCGGATCGGCTTCAGCGCACAGGAGTGGGCCTCCCTGCTGATCGTGATGATGGTCAGCAACCTCGCCTGTGTGGTGCTCTTCGGCGCGCTGGGCGACCGGTGGAGCCGGCGGAAGACCGTGGCCTGGCTGGGCGGGGTGGTATCGGCCCTCGCCTGCCTGGCGCTGTACTACGTACCGCAGACCGCGGGGCACGACTACCCGCTCGTCGCGATCGCGGCTGGCGCACTGGGCGTCGGCATGGCCGGATACGTCCCCCTGCCCCCTCTGATGACCGCACAGGCCCCGGAACGCAAGGGCCAGATCATGTCGGCCTACACCCTGGGTGCCGGTGCCAGCATGGCCTTCGGCCCGCTCATCGGCACGGTGTTCATCGGCTCGATCGGCATCGGCGGGGTCATGGGAATCTACGCCGCCCTGCACCTCCTCAGCACCGTCCTCGTCCTGTGCATAAAGACGCCCCCGCTGCCTGTGGACCCCGCCCGCCCCGCCCCGCTGGCCGCCACCGCGACGCGCACCACGGACGCCTGACACGCACCACGGACGTCCGACACGCAACTCGTAACAGCGCTTTTGCAACCACTTCCATAAGTGCTTACGTAAGTGCTGTTACGATCCCGATATGACCGAGCCCCGTAACCGTCCCGATTCCCGTACCCCGGCCGCATCCGCCGCATCCGCCGCATCGAATGAATCCGACCCGACCGAGCAGAGCCTCTGGCGCCCCCTGCGGCTGCTCCAGGCGGCGATGGACGCCGACATCGCCCGTGTCTACGCGGAGGCCCGGATCGACGGGCTCAAGCCGAGCTTCGTCCTGGAACTGCTCCGGCTGCACTCCCGCGGACCGATGACGATCACCGAGCTGGCCGAGTCGGTGGACCGCACCCATTCGGCACTCAGCCAGAAGGTGGCCGCGATGCGCGCGGCCGGCCTGGTGCGGACCGTGGCCGGCCCGGACGCCCGGAGCAAGAGGGTGACGCTCACGGCCAAGGCCCGCCGTATGGCCGGCCGGCTGGCGGCGGAGTGGCGAGCCACCGAGGCCGCCCTCGCCGAACTCGAGGCGGAGATCCCCTATCCGCTCAGCCAGGTCGTCACGGACCTCGAACAGGCGCTGCAGCGCAAGAGCTTCCACGACCGCATCACCGAGAAGCTCGCGGCGGACCCGGAATGGGAGTAGCGGCGCTTGTCGACGTGCCGGACAACGACGACACCTAGCCCTCCGATGTGACCGGGGAGGGGCGGACGATCGTGTCCGGACCAGGGCTCATGATGGTTTCGTGGCCGTCCTCGAACCGGACGCGATAGGGCGGTCCGCCGTCCTCTCCCAGTACTTCGATCACCTCTGCCGTCCGGTCGTGCTGGCCCACGATCCGTCCGTGGACAAGGAGCCGGTCACCCACACTCGCCCGCATACTGCTCGTCCTCCTCCGCTTGGGCAGGCCTCAACCCTGGGCAGCCCTCGACGCTTGAACGTCCTGTTGCTGAACACCGCGGAAGTACCCACGGCACATGGAGATATGCCCGCTGTCACTCGAATGGCGCGAGATGACGCCGAGGCGGTGGGGCGCCGGTCAGTGCAGCAGCTCCAGGTCGCCGTCCAGCCGGACGTCGGGGCAAGCGGAGTTGGTCACCACGGCCAGTTCGTGGGGGTGCCGGTCGCCTCTTTTCCACTGCCCGCCGGCCAGTCGCACGGTGGCGACATTGGCGACCGGCCCTGCGGTCCAGTCGAGTGTTCCGGCCATGGTCTCCAGCCGCGTCCGGCCGATCGCGGCCGCGACGGCCTGCGGGTCCAGGGGGTCGTCGGCCGTCGCCAGAGCGTGCACCGCGACCTCGAACAGGGCATACGCCAATCCCAGTGGCTGGAGCCATTGATCACCCGTCGATTCCTCGTAGCGGTCGGCGAGTTCAGCAGCCGGCATGCCGTCCAGTGAGGACCGGTACGGGTGCCGTGGCGTCCAGTAGACCAGCGACGCCACCTTCGCCTCGGCGGGATCGTCCACGCCCGTGGCGCCCACCGGGTAGGCGAGCCAGCGCGAGCAGGTGGTCAGCCGGGGCCGCAGACCGCGCTGTACGGCCTGCCGGTGGAAGAGGGCGAGGTCCGTGGCGGTCGCGGCGCTGGTGACGATCTCCACGCCGTCGTTGAGGAAGGCGGTGAGGTGAGGGTCGAAGTCGGTTGCCGGTTCCCGGTATCCGGGTGGGTCGATGAGGGTATGGCCGCGGGCGGTGGCGACGGGCAGGAAGCCTTCTTCCCGGTGGCGCGTCCAGTTCCCCTGTGGCCCGTCGTTCCAGAGACAGCCGACCGTGCGCCCCGGCCCCACCCTCTCCCACATGTCGGCGAAGACGTTTGCGATGTCGTCCAGCCCCCAGCAGAAGTGGTACGTCCAGCGGAACGGCCGGTCCCGGGTCGCGCCCCGGCCGAAGTAGTACACCTGCCAGGGAAAGGTGCTGGTCACGCAGGGGGTGTGCAGCGCTTCGCAGGTATCGGCAACGGCCGGCAGTACCTGCGTACCGGCCAGGGTCACGATGACATCGGCCCGCTCGTGCCGGATCAGCTCCTCAGTTGCCCGGCGAGCGGCTTCCGGGTCCGAGTGGCTGTCCCGGCTCACCAATCTCAGCTCATCAGCGCGTCCTCGATTTCGTACGTGGCGCAGTCGGGAACGCAGGAGCCCCATGACGAACATCAGCGGATCGCCGAGTTTCGCCAGGCGTCCGCTGCGTGGTGCCACCACGCCGATGGTGAGCGGTGCCTTCCTGCGCCGTGCGGTGCGCGGGCTTCCGCCCGTCGGCTGCTGCATCTGTGCGCCCGCCTTCTCTGCCGAGGATGGGGTGAGGGGCGTAGGGGAGGGACGTAGGGGACATGGGGCGTCTGCGATTTTTCCCTTGTCAGGGCTGATGAAGCCTCAGTTATCTGGTATTCCCCATTCCGGCGGTAGCGCGGAGAGCGGAGCGTGGCCGGTGGCCGTGGGGCTCAGGTCTCGGCGACGGTCCGGCGGGGCAGGCTGAACCAGATCCACTTGCCGCGGTCGCCGACCGTGGCCACTCCCCATGACTCGGCCAGGGCGTCCAGCAGGTCGAGGCCGCGACCCGTCTCCAGGTCGTCCGGCTGACCGTCCGCGGAGCAGCGGGTGCCGCGTCGCATCTCCGGGTTGCGGTCGAAGACCGCGACGACGATGACGTCCTTGACCTGATCGTGGGCGATCGCCACCCGTAGCTGGGTGCCGTGGGCATGGCGTACGGCGTTGGACACCAGCTCCGACAGCAACAGGGCGGCTGTATCGATCAAGGTGTCGCCGTGGGAGATCACCGAGCCGAGGACCTTGCGGGCCTGGGCCGCGGCGCGCGGGTGGAGGGGGAGGACGGCGTTGGCGCCGTTGTCGGTGAAGGTGACGGCGAGCACGAGGGGATGAGCTCCAGGGACGCTGAGCGGGGCGGGCGGGGCGGCAGGTGTCGCCGCCCGGATGTCTCCAGCATGGCGTGCGGAGGGCCCGTGAATGCGTGCCATTGGGGATGAACCGGCATAACTTTCGTCAGGTGCGGAGGGATTCCGGGGCGGGAACTTTACGCATGGTGACGCCCGTTTCACGGATGGTGGAGGAGAGGGGGAGACAACGAGGCGAGAGGGCGAGATGGGGAGATGGGGAGATGGGGAGATGGGGAGATGGGGAGATGGGGAGATGGGGAGGCGAGAGCGGTGTGCGGAGTGGACGCGAGGCGCGGGAGGTGACGGATGACGGGGGTGATTCAGGTCCTGGTGGCGGACGACAGTGAGATCGTCCGGCGCGGGCTGAGCGAGGTGATCGAGGCCAGCGGAGATCTGCATGTGGTGGCGCAGGCATGGGACGGGCGGAGCGCGGTGGAGGCGGCGCGGCGCTTCTCGCCCGACGTGGCGCTGGTGGACATCCGGATGCCGGGCATGGACGGGCTGACCGCGACGCGGGAGCTGCGGGCGTTGCCGCGGCCGCCGCGGGTGGTGATCCTGACGACGTTCGGTGAGGACGAGTATGTCGACGAGGCGGTGCGGGTGGGGGCGAGCGGGTTTCTGGTGAAGGACACGCCGCCGGAGGAGTTGGTACGGGCGGTGCGCCAGGTCGCGGAAGGGAAGGCGGCCCTGGACCCGGCGGTCACGGGGCGGGTGCTGGATGCGCTGGCCGAGCAGGTGCCCCGGCTCAGCGCCGAGGAGAAGGCTGCCCTGGCCTCCTTGACGGACCGCGAGCTGGAGGTCGTACGGCTCGTGGGGCGCGGGTTGTCCAACACGGATATCGGCGCGGCGCTGCATATCACCGAGGGGACCGTGAAGGGCCAGGTGAGCCGGCTGATGGCGAAGCTGGGCGCGGACAACAGGGTGCAGGTCGCCCGACTGGCCTACCGCGCCGGACTGGATCGCTGACCGGACTGGATCGCTGACCGGGCTGGACTGCTGACCGGGCAGGAGGCGTGAAACCAGGGGAGGCGAGAGCGGAGAGGGTGGGTGAGAAGGGCGCGAGCGGGAGTGCTCGGCTGTCGTCAGGGCGCGGCCTCCAGGCCCGGGCCTCCATGGCCGGTGCGCGGTGGGTGCGGAATATCGGCACGGACCTGGAATCCGTCCTGGTGCGGGCCGTAGGCCAGGGTGCCGCCCAGGAGGGTGACGCGCTCGGTGAGGCCGATGAGGCCGTTGCCGCCACTGGGCGGCAGGCCGAGTGGGAGCGGTCGGGTGGCGGGGCCGTTGGTGACAGCCATCCGGATGCGGTCCAGACGGCAGTCGACGGTGACGGTGACCTCGGAGCCGGGCGCGTACTTGGCCGCGTTGGTGAGGGTCTCCTGGACGATCCGGTAGAGCGCGCGCTGGACCTGGGTGGGGAGAACCTCGGGGTGGCCGTTGACGGCCAGCCGGGCACGCTGACCGCGCGCGTTCGCGTGCTCCACGAGCTGGGACAGCTGCAGGGCATCGGGCTGGGGTGTGCGCGGTGCACGCCGGCCGCCCCGGCTCGGGGCGAGGACGCCGAGGATCTCGCGGAGCTCTTCGAGGGCGTGGTGGCCTTCGGCGCGGATCTGCTCGGCGGCGTCGCCGACGGCCGGCTCCGCGCGTGCCAGGGGACCGACCTTCAGCGCGCTCGCGGTGAGCACGATGTTGCCGACCCGATGGGCCACCACATCGTGCATCTCGCGGGCGATACGGGCCCGCTCCTCGGCCTGTGCCCGCTCCACCACCAGATTCCGCTCACGTTCCAGCCCCGCCACCTCGGCCCGGGCGGCCGCGACAAGATCGCGGCGCATGCCCACGGCGGACCCTACGACCAGCGGCCCGAGGATCAACGCCAGTACATAGCCGGCCTCCCGGGGGTCGATCGGGGCGTGATCCGCTGCCAGGGCGCCGAGGCCGACCGCGCAGCCGGCCAGCCCGTACAGGACCAGGACGCGCGTGGCACGGTGGGCGGCGTCGCCGACCGTGTACAGCGCCACGGCCAGGGCGACCGGGGTGAACGCGGTCAGGTAGCCGGCCATCACGGCGACGCAGACCGTGCGGGGCCGGCGACGGCGCCACCACAGCACCGCGCCGACGGCTCCGGACACCGCCGCGACGACAGGGGTCGGTGCCCCGGTGAGCAGACCGTTGGACGGCTTGATCCACGTATCGACGACGCCGATCACCACGACGACCGCGGTCAGTGCGGCATCGAGTCCGTGTGCCGGCCCACGGGCAGAACCATCTGCTGCCACCACTCCACCGTAAGTTCCCGCCCGTGCCCCCACACGCCACCACGCGACCCGTGCCCCCACACGCCACCGCGCGAAATGAAGCGCACGGGACGTGCACGTCCCTACGGATGCGCTTGGACCTGGGCCCGCACCTGGCCCTCGTGGTTCCCGGGCAGTGCGCATGCCGCCGTACCGCCCGGCATCCGCTGACGGTTGTCGGCGACGAGCCGGTACACGCGGTGGGCGGCCCACCGCAGAGGCGGCAGCGTGAGCAGCGCACCCAGCGGTGCCCACCCCCGCCCGGCGCTCAGCAGCAGTTTCGCCACCGCGTGGGCACCGCCGTACACCGCCCCGGTCGGCGTCACCCACAACACTTCGTGCTCGGCCCGCTCCTGTGTGACGCCAAGGGCTCCCAGGTCGGCGAACTGCCAGGGGACGGACCGGCATCGGGGCCGGACGCGCCGCTCGGCGAACGCCACCGACGTGGTGCAGAAGCCGCAGTCCCCGTCGAAGACGAGCACAGGTTGACTCCGCATGTTCCCATCATGCCGCGCTGTCACTCCGTGCCGACCGGGGCCGGCCGGGGCCGGCCGGGGGTCGGCCGGGGGTCGGCCGTGGGGAGCATGACGCGAACGGCACACTCCCCACAGCAGGCACCCTGAGTTCGCCGGCAGGCGTCCCGAGATCGCTGGTTCCGGTGCCCGGTGCCCGGTGCCCGATGGCCGCTACGGCCGGGGGCCGATGACGTCCTCACCGTCGTGGACCGTAATGGCGATGGCGGGGCACACATCGGCGGCGTCCAGCGCGCGCTCGTCCTCCTCGATGCGTTCCTTCAGCGGACGGGCATGGGCGCCGTCAACCGTGAACAGATCAGGGGCGATTGCGGCACAGGAGCCGGAAGCGATGCACTGGCGCGGGTCGATCTCCACCTTCCAGGCCATGGCGGTTCACCACCCCACCGGCATGACCCGTGGGCCACGCACCAGCATCTGGCTCTTCCACTCGATGTCGCCGGCCAGATGGAGCGTCGGGAACCGGGTGATCAGCGCGCCGAGTGCCTCCTGGAGTTCCAGTCGGGCGAGCGGGGCTCCCAGGCAGTGATGGACGCCGTGGCCGAAGCCGAGGTGCTGGTTGCCCGCCCGGGAGATGTTCAGGGTGCCGGGGGAGTCGAAGCGCAGTGCGTCGCGGTTGGCGGCGCCCACGGCTACCAGGACGGGCGTCCCGGCCCGTACGAGCGTGCCGCCGACCTCGACGTCCTCCGTGGCATAGCGGGGCTGGGCCGCGCCGCTGCCCAGTGGGACGAACCGGAGTAACTCCTCCACCGCGCCGCCGATCAGCTCGGGCCGCTCGCGCAGCAGCGCCAGCTGATCCGGGTGATCCATCAGGGCGAGGACGAAGTTGGGTATCGCGGTGGCGGTGGTTTCATGGCCCGCGACCAGGATGCCGATGCACAGGTCGACGAGTTCGAGCTCGGAGAGGCGGTCGCCCACGTCCCGGGCATCGATGAGCGCCGTCATCAGATCATCCTGCGGCGCGCGTCGGTGCTCCTCGATCAACTTCCCCATATAGGCGCGGAGTTCTTCCTGGTTGGCGTCGAACTCCTCGGCGGTGAGGGAGCTCGTCGACAGGGCGGCATCGCTCCATACCCGGAAGCGCGGCCGGTCCTCGGTCGGTACGCCGAGCAGCCGGCAGATCACCGCGACGGGGATGGGCAGCGCGTAGCGGTCCACCAGATCGACGGGCGGACCTGCCGCCGCGAGCTCGTCGAGGAGTCCGTGCGTCAGCTCCTTGACCTGCGGCCGGAGTTTCTCGACCTGACGGACCGTGAAGGCCTTGGCGACCAGGGAGCGCAGCCTCGTATGGTCGGGCGGGTCCATGCTCAGGATGCCGCTGTCGCGCTGGCCCGCGGATGCCCGGGGCTCGTCGTGCTGGGTTGCCTCGGCGCGGCTGAAGCGGGCATCGCCGAGGACGAACCGGGCCTCGGCGTAGCGGGTGGCGAGCCAGGCGGGCTCTCCGTACGCCATCTGTACTTTCAGCAGCCCCGGGCGGTTCCGGGCCCGCTCGTACTCGTCGGAGAGCTCGATGCTCTCGGCGACATTGAAGGGGTAGGACAGGGGTGCTGTGTCGGCTGTGGTCACGGCGACCTCCCTCGTGTAAGCACCTGCTTACATAAGGTAGGCCGCTCACCGTGGGATGGTCAACGGCGTATTACGGTCGTCATGGTGACGGGCCGAAGGAGAGGAGCGTGACAAGACGGTGACGGTGGAGGAGACCCCGCAGTACGGCACGGCGCATGCCCATCGCCGGGACGCCCAGGGCACCCGCATGCGGTTGCTCGACGCGGCCTCGGAGCTGTTCGCGGAGCGCGGATACGAGCGGGCGACGGTACGGGACATCGCCTCCCGGGCCGGCGCCAATCAGGCCCTGCTGTTCCGTTACTTCGGTTCGAAGAAGGCGCTGTTCGGGGAGGTGATGGCGCGTGGCGGACAGGAGCAGCTGCGCACCACGCCCGCCGAGCGGCTGTTCGAGGTCGCACTGCGCGGCATGCTGGCCGGCGGCGAGGGCGCCGACCGGTCGCTGGAGGTGTGTCTGCGCTCTGTCGGCGGCAGCGACGAGATCGCGGAGGCGCTGCGGGGGCTGGGGGCGGAGTACGCGGACGTCCTCGCCACGCTCTCCCGGTCCGACGACGGCGGACTCCGCGCCGACCTGGCGCTGTCCTGGCTGCTGGGCATCGGTCTGATGCGGGTGGTCGTCGCCAAGGAGCCACTGGCGAGCGCGGACCCGGACGCGGTCTGCGCGCTCGTCGTGGGCGCCCTGGAGAACCTCCTGGACAGCCTGCCGGCGCATCCCGAGGGAGAGCCCGTCGGCAAGGGCGACGCCGGGTGGTGAAGGGGGCGGCGGGCTGCGCGGGTGAGCGGAGTGAGCGGGGTGGACCGGAGCGTGGTCTGGAGTGCGGGCCGGAGTGAGGTTTCGGAGTGAGGTTCGGGTGCGGATCGGGGTGTGGCGGCGGCATGGGCCGGGATGGCGCGTGCTGCGTTCCGGTGACTCCACGGCGGGTCTCAGCCCGGTCGCGAAAAGCCACTTTATCGTCGCCATGGCAGAGAATATCCCTTTTCTGCAGAGTCGAGTGAAGGTGGAAACATGCTCCGTTCGATCCCTCACGGTCTCGCGGTGGCCGGTCTGACCGCCGCTGCCCTGGTGGTGCCGGCGGGCGCCGCCACTGCCGCGGCCGCGGCTCCCGGCACCGCGCAGTGCTTCTCGCAGTGCGACACGGGTCAGCACAGCACCCCGCACAAGAACAGCAAGAGCCGTGATGTCCAGGACGGCTACGACGACGACGGCCGTGACAACAGCAAGGACAAGGACAAGGACAAGGGGAAGGGCAAGGGCAAGGGGAAGGGCAAGGACAGCCACGCCAAGGGCAAGGACGGCCGTGACAACGGCGGCGGCCGGGACGACGACGGTGGCCGTGACGGCGGCGAGGGTGGCGGCCGTGAGGGCGGCGGCGAAGGCGACATGCGCGCCCCCGGCGAATCCGGCTACTACGGCCTGGGCAAGGAAGGCCTCCTCGGCCTCGGGCTGCTCGGCCTCATCTGACAGTCATCAGGCAGTCCCACAGTGGGCCCGGGGGAACCGTCCCGGGCCCACTGCCGTGTGCGTACGGGGTCCGGCAACGGCCGCGCGCCCGAAGACGTCCCGTCAAGTGGCGGCCCCAGGGCAACGATCGGCCCCCGGACAACGATCGGTCCGTGAGGCCGTCGCGCCCGCCAATGAAGCCGTCGCACTCGCCAGCGAGGCCGTCGCGCCCGCCGAACGAGACCGTCGCACCCGCCCATGGGTCCGTCGCACCGGCCGCCAGGGCAGCCGTCGCATGAGATCCGCCCGCCGTGGAGCCGAGTCCCTATGTCAACCACATCCGTAGGCCACCGGACCCCGCCACGCACCCTCCGTACCTTCCGGTCCGTGGCCGTTCTGCTGGCCGTCGGCGCCGTCGTCACCAGCCTCGTCCAGTCGGCACCTTCCTCGCCGACGACGCACGACCACGGCGCGCCACACCTCCACCCGTCCCTCGACCCAGGCGTCGAGACGATCATGCGGAAGCCCGAGTACCGGCACGCCCAGTGGGGGCTGTTCCAGCAGAACCCGCAGACGGGCGAGGTCACCCAGTCCCAGCACGCCGACCAGTTCTTCATCCCCGGATCGGCGGCCAAACTCTTCGGCGTCAGCGGCACTTGGCACACCCTCGGGGGCGACCACCGCTTCGTCACCCCGGTGCACGCCGTCGGGAAGGTCCGTAACGGAACGCTCGACGGCGATCTGGACCTGGTCGCACAAGGCGACCTCAGCCTCGGTGGCCGAACCCGCAAGGACGGCACTCTCGACTTCACCGCCATCGACCACACCCACGCCAATGACATCCCCGGCGCCACCCTCACCCCGCAGAACCCGCTGGCCGGCCTCGACCAGCTCGCCCGGCAGGTGCGGGCCGCGGGCATCCGGCGGGTCCACGGCGACGTGATCATCGACGCCCGGCTGTTCCGGCCCGACCCGGCACTCGATCCGGCGCCCACCCCACTCATCGTCAACGACAACGTCATCGACCTGCTGACCTCGCCCGGCAGCCGCGCGGGTGCCCCCGCCGCACTGAGCGTGCGTCCGAAAGTCGCGCCGTACCGCGTCACCTCGACCGTACGCACCGTCGCGGCGGGCGAACCCACCGACATCCACGTCACCACCTCCGCGGACGGCACCCGGATCCGGCTCTCCGGCACCATCGCCGAGGGCTCCGCCCCCGTCCTGCGGGTGTCCCGTGTCAAAGACCCTCAGGCCTTCGGGCGGACGGCGATGATCGAGGCGCTGAAACGGGCCGGGGTCGAGGTCCGGGGGAACGCCGTCGGCCCCAACCCGGCCGGCCGGCTGCCTGCCTCCTATCGGGGCGCACGCGTGGTCGCCCGCTACACCTCCCCGCCGTACGCCGAGTACGCCAAGCTCGTCCTCAAGGTGAGCCACAACCTCGGCGCGAACCTCGGGATCTGCCTGATGGCGACGCGCGTACGAAGCGCCGACTGCGAGGACGGCTTCCCCGTGCTCGCCGCATTCCTGAACGGTGCGAGGGTGGACGGCCGGGCCGTACAACTCGCCGACGGCCGGGGCGGCAACCCGGCCAACCGGGCCACACCCCGGGCCGTGGCGCAGATCCTGACGTACTGGCAGCACACCCCTGACGCCCGGCGCTTCCGCGAGTCGCTGCCGGTTCTGGGCATCGACGGGACCCTCGCCGACTCCTGCCGTGACTGCCCGTCACGCGGCAAGGTCTTCGCCAAGACAGGCACCGTGGCGGGCGGTGACGCACTCAACGAACGGCTGGCGGTGGGCGCCGAGACGATGGCCGGATATCTGGAGACCGGCAAGGGGACGTACGAGGTGTTCTTCGCCGGAGTGAACGGTGCCGCGACGTCCCACACCGATGCCCACGACGTCCTGCACATCGCGAACGACGTGGCCGGCGTGGCCGCTCTGCTCCAGCAGAGCCGTACCGCCGGCTGACCCGGTCGCGAAGCCGGCCGAGTGGTCTGCCGGCCCGTCGGCCGATGGGTCGGCGGACCGCTCGGCCCGTTGGCTCTCAGGCCTGTTCGCTGTCCTTCAGGGAACCCCAGCCGTGCCAGCGGTCGATCTCGATCCAGGCGCTGACCCGGCGGCGGTTCCGCCGGGGATACGGCGTGCCCAGGTAGTGCCGGGCCAGCCGGTCGATGTCGGTCAGCCCTTCGTCGTCCCGCAGCTCCGTGACCCGCCCGACGACGCTGAGGTGCGTATACCAGTTGCCGTCCTCAAGGACGGTGAGCGTGACCCGGGGGTCGTTGCGGAGGTGCTCCAGCCGCTTACGTCCCTCGTCCATGTTCACCAGTACACGGCCGTCGTCCCAGAGGTACCAGGTGGCTGTGGACACCGGCTGGCCGTCCGCCCGCAGGGTGCTGATGACGGCGGGGTTGGGCTTGCTCAGCATGGTGACGGCAGCTTCGGGAAGCGGTGGTTTCGACATCGGGGGAGCCTCCGTGGTCATCGGTCAGTCGGTCATCGGGCATCTGTCATCGGCCATGATGTAGCCACACTCCCTGCATCATGGCGCGGCGGACCCGGAATGTTCGGGAGGCAGGAGGTGTTGGGACTTCGTGACCAAGGCGATCAGGACGGTCGAAGTGATCGAAGTGGTCGAAGTGATCGTGTCTCCGTACGTGGAAGAGGACCGCTGATGTCGCACCCGCCCGCCCGCTCCGGTGAACTGCACGGAAGGGTCGTCGCCCTGATCGGCGGCGGCTCGGGCATAGGGCTCCGGGTCGCCCATCAGGCGACCGCGGCCGGTGCCCAGGTCGTACTGGGCGGCCGTACGCCGTCCACGCTGGAGGCCGCAGCCAAAGGCCTTGGCAGCGCCGCCAGTTGGCGGACCGTCGATGTGGCGGACCCCGAGTCCGTGGCCGCCTTCTTCGGTGCGCTCGAGCGTGTCGACCATGTCTTCACCTCGGCCGCGTCGTACCGGGTCGGCCCGATGCTGGAGTTGAGCGACGCGGACGCGGCCAGCCCCTTCACCTCCAAATTCTGGGGGCAGTACCAGGTCGTCAAGCATGCGGCGCCGTTGATGCCGGAGGACGGCTCGGTCGTGCTGATGTCCGGCGCCGCGGGGGCAAGGCCGCCGGCACCCGCACCCGCCTACGCCGCCTGCAACGCCGCCGTAGAGGGACTCGGCCGGGGACTGGCCGTCGAACTCGCCCCCATACGTGTCAACGTGGTCTCCCCGGGCACGGTGGACGGCAATCTCTGGGCCCAGCGGCCCGAGCGGGACCGGGAGGCCAGTTTCGCCCAGTACCGCAGGGACACCCTGCTGCACCGACTCGGCACCGAGGACGAGATCGCCCATGCTGTGCTGTTCCTCTTCACCAACCGCTATATGACCGGCTCCACCCTCTACCCGGACGGCGGGTACACGCTGCGCTGACGACCGCACTGACGGCGGAAATCCGCCCACACCGCCCTCGACGTGGTGACGGCCGCGTATCGCCGCCACTACGCCGGGGTGCTGCGTCGCGTGCACGCCCACAGCGCGAGACCGAGGCAACTGAACGCGGCACCCAGGGCGCATACGGCGCCCCAGCCGGCCACCGTGTAGAGGAAGGTCGCGGTGATGGCGCCGGTGGCGCTGCCGAGGGAGTAGAAGATCATGTAGCCGCCGATCAGCCGGCTGCCCGCGTCCGGGTGCAGCGTGTAGATCAGGGTCTGATTGGTGACGTGGACCGCCTGCACGGCGAGGTCGAGAAGGATCACGCCGACGAACAGGGCCCAGAGCGAGCTGCGGGTGAAGGCCAGGGGCAGCCACGAGGCGGCGAGCATTGCCAGGGCGATGCCGGTGGTACGCCGGGAGAGTCCGCGGTCGTTCAGGCGGCCCGCCACGGTCGCGGCCAGGGCGCCGGCGACACCGATCAGCCCCAGCGCCCCGATCGCGCTGTGGGACAGGAAGTACGGGGCCTCGCTGAGCGGCAGCGCGACGCTGCTCCACAGGGTGCTGAAGGCGGCGAAGACCAGCAGACCGAACAGGGCCCGGAGCCGCAGCAGCCGTTCCCGCGCGAACAGGGTGATCGTGGAGCGCAGGAGCTGCCCGTAGCGCAGGGTCGGCGGCGGAGCGTCGCTGGGGCGCGGCAGCACTCGGTACAGGATCAGAGCGAGCAGGGTGGTGAGCGACGCCGAGGCGAGGTAGACGGAGCGCCAGCCCGCGAGATCGGCCATGAGGCCGGATATGGTGCGGGCGAGCAGGATGCCGATGACCACGCCGCTGGTGACCAGACCGACGACCCGTCCGCGCCCGGCGGGAGGGGCCAGTGATGCCGCGAAGGCCACCAGCGTCTGTGTGACGACCGCGAGAAGCCCTGTCGCGGCCATGCCCGCGAGCAGAATCGCCGCCGTGCGGGCGGCGGCCACCACGGTCAGTGCCACCGCCAGGAGCAGTAACTGGGCCACGATGAGCCGTCTGCGGTCGGCCACGTCGCCCAGCGGCACGAGGAAGAAGAGTCCCAGCCCGTATCCGACCTGCGTGAGGGTGACCACGCTGCCGACGAGTGCCGGGCTCATGGCGAGGTCATGACCCATGGTCACCAGGAGCGGCTGGGAGAAGTAGACGTTGGCCACCGCGGCCCCGCAGGCGACGGCGAACAGTATGACGACGCCACGGGACAGAGCGGACGCGGGTCTCTCCCCGCTTCGGGCCTCGGTCCGTCGTGTCACGGCCTCATCGTTGCCGGGCATCAGCAGTTCTCCCCCCACACTCTGGTTTCAAGTTGCTACCGGCGTGACGGTAACTCCTTGGGTAGCATGTTGCAACCACCGTGAGGGTGGGAGTGAGAGTGCGTAGAGCGCGTGAGAGCGAGGGACGCCATGGTGACCAGGACACGCTTCGACGACAGTGAATGTCCCGTTGCCCGGTCGGTGGACGCGATCGGCGACTGGTGGTCCCTGCTGATCGTGCGGGACGCCTTCGACGGAAGCCGGCGCTTCGGGGAGTTCCAGCGCAGCCTCGGCGTGGCCAAGAACATCCTCACCGCGCGTCTGCGCAGCCTGGTCGCCGGCGGTGTCCTCGAATCCGTCCCCGCCTCGGACGGCAGCGCCTACCGCGAGTACGTACTGACTCCGAAGGGCAAGGCGCTCTTCCCCGTCATCGTGGCGCTGCGGCAGTGGGGCGAACAGCACTTCTTCGAACCCGGCGAACCACACTCACAGTTGGTCGACCGCCGACAGGGACATCGCCTGCGCGCACTGGAAGTGCTGTCCGCGGACGGGCGAAGGCTCGACCCCGACGACACCACCGTCCACAAGGTCCGCGTCCCGTAAGGTCCCCGTGCAGTGACCCGAGCCGGAGACCCGGTGCCGCTCCGCCGCTCTGCCGATGCTGAGCGGCGGAGCGGCGGAGCGACCCGCCGGTTACAGCAGAGCGACCAGTCGGCGCGCAAGGGGGGCGGCGGAGGCCGGATTCTGTCCGGTGAGGAGTTGCCGGTCGTGGACGATGTGCTCGCCCCATGCCTGTGGGCCGGCAAGGAAGTGTGCTCCGCGCTGGGTAAGGGCCCGTTCCGCCGTCCACGGCAGGGTGCGCAGCAGTCCCAGGTCTTCTTCCTCGGCGTCGGTGAAGGCGGTCATGCGGTACCCCGCGAAGGGCCAGTGTCCGTCGGGGCTTGCGCAGGACAGCAGGGCGGCGGGAGCGTGGCAGACGGCGGCCATGGGTTTGCCGGCGCGGTGGAAGTCGGTGAGGAGTGTGCCGCAGGCCGGTTCCCCGTACAGGTCGATCATGGGCGCGTAGCCGCCGGGGAGGAACACGGCGTCGAATCGGCCCGCGGTGAGGTTTTCCAGGGGCTCCGGTGCCTTCAGATGTGGTTGGAGTCTTTCTACGGCGTGGCGGAGTTCGTCGCAGCGGTCCGCTGGTGCGCCGGTGCCTTCGGGGGTGAACCCGGCCGGGTCGGGGACGGCGGGTGCGCCGCCCGGAGTGGCGAGGGTGATGTCGAGGCCGGCGTGGGTGAACTCACGGTGGGGTTCGGTGAGTTCTTCGGGCCAGAACCCGACGGAGCGGGTGCTTCCGTCGGTGAGGCGAAGGGTGGTGGCGGCGGAAAGAAGGATGAGGACGGAAGGCATGGCTACTCACCTCACGGGTGGGGTGGTGGCGGTTCGTTCGTGGGGGCCGGTGGACCGCCACCACGGGGCGGTGTCAGGGCTGTTGACCGGCTGCTGCCTCTTCGGCGTATGCCTCTTCGACGTCGGCCCCTTCGGTGTGTGCCCCTTCGGTGTATGCCTCTTCGACGTACAGGCCGAGTCTGTCCATGAGGGGGAACTCGTTGTAGGAGAACAGCACCGCTTCGTCGCGGGACTGGCGGTTGGTGTGGGAGTGCCACGCCCACGACGGGACGCAGAGGGTGTCACCGGTTGACCACTCGAAGTCGGTTCCGTTGATGGTGGTGGTGCCTTCGCCGCGTGCGACGACATGGACAACGGAGCCGGTGTGGCGGTGTGTTGTGGTCCGCTCGCCGGGCTGGAGCAGCTGGAGTGTGCAGCCGATGGTCGAGGCGGCCGGGCCGCCCGTTGCCGGGTTGGTGTATTCCAGGATGGTCCCGTCGTACGGGGAGTGGTGCCCGGCCCGCGCCGCGGTGGTCAGGGCTTCATGGCACTTGTCCCACGGGTAGGCGTGGAGCGGTGAGGTCTCTTGTCTGCTGCGGGTGTCGGGCAGCAGCAGGCCGCCCCAGGTGGCGAGGGTGTCGACGCGGCGTGCCGGGTCCAGGTGGGTGCCCGCGGGATGGAGTTCGAAGAAGTTCGCTCCGAGGGTGTTCACCAGTGGATCGTTGGTGCAGTCCTGCCAGATCACCAAGCCGTCGTCGGCGTCGTTGCCGTGCTCGTGCCACAGTCGGCTCGGTGTGACGACCACGTCACCGGGGTTCACGGATATGCGGTCGCCGTTGACCGCGGTCCACCCGCCCTGCCCTTCGTGGACGAAGCGGATGGCGGAGGCCGCGTGGCGGTGGCAGGTCATGGACTCGTGCGGCTTGAGGACCTGTAGCCCGGAGTACAGGTGTCCGCAGGCCGCTTCGTAGTCACGGTGCGCGGGATTGAGATGGGTGATGACACGGAGTGCGGCGGCGTCGCCCTTGACGAACTCGGCCGCCTCGATGGCGAACGGCCGCAGGTTGCGGTAGCGCCACATGCAGGGGACCGAGCGAGGGCTGGGCGTCCAGGGCAGATCGTCGTTGACCGAGGACCAGCGTCCGACGGCGTAGTGGACGCCCAGACGCTCACCGAAGGTGCTCGGGTCGGCCGGCGTGGCAGCGGTGACGGCGTTCATCCCTGCGTCCCTTCCTGCGCGGTCGCTGCGGCGGTGGTCAGCTCGTGCCACAGCGCGTCGATGTCGTCGCCGCGGGTGTGGATGTTGCCGATCGAGACGCGGATGACGTAACCGCACTCCAGCACGGTGTGCGAGACGTATGAGCTGCCGCGGGCGTTGATCTGGCGGTGAATGCGTTGGTTGATCTCGTCGACCTGTTCGCCGGTCAGGTGCGGCGGGGCATAGCGCAGACAGACCAGGGGCAGGGGAGTGGAGGGGTTCACCACCTGCCAGTGAGGGGCGTTCCCGGCCGCCTTGCGCAGATGGTCCGCGAGGTCGGCAGCCGCCTCGAGACGGTCGCATATCCCGCGCATCCCGAAGGACTTGATGATCCACCACAGTTTCAGGGCGCGGAACTGCCGGCCGAGTTGCAGTGAGTAGTTCATGAAGTCGACGCTGCCGTCCTCGTGCCGCGTGCTGAGGTACTCGGGGACGAGGCGGAAGGCATTGGTCAGTGCATCGGTATGGCGGCACAGCAGGGCGCTGGCCTCCATCGGGCACAGCAGCACCTTGTGCGGGTTGGCGACCACGGAGTCGGCGACGGAAAGATCCGGCAGGTGGGGGCGTACCTGTCCGGCCAGGCGCCAGAACCCACCGTAGGCGGCGTCCGCATGCAGCCACAGGTCGTGTCCGTCGCAGACGCGCGCGATGTCTTCCAGCGGGTCGATGGATCCTGTGGACGTGCTTCCGATGTTGGCGACGACGGCGAGTGGACGGTGGCCGGCGCGCGTGTCACGGCGAATGGCGGCGTCCAGGGCCGAGGGGGCGAGTGTGCCGTCGGCCGTGGCGGGAATCCGGACGACATTGTCCAGTCCGATACCCAGTGTGATGGCGGCCTTGTCGATACTGCTGTGGGTCTGGTCCGACGCATAGACCCGCAGTGGGGGTGCGGCGGCGAGGCCGCGATTGCGTATATCGAGGTCCGTGAGGCGCTCGCGGGCCGCGGCCAGGGCGTACAACGTGGCCAGCGAGGCTCCGTCGACCAGTACGGCGTCGCCGCCACGCGGATAGGCGAGCATATCGGCAAGCCACTCCAGCACCGTCATTTCCACGGCGGCAGCGGCCGGCGCCGAGTCCCAGAGCATGACGTTGACGTTCAACGCGGCGGTGGCCATTTCGCCGAGGATGGCGGGGCCACTGGAGCTGTTGGAGAAGTAGGCGTGGAAACGCGGGTGGTTCCAGTGCGTGAGATTCGGTGTGACGTCCTGCCAGGTCTGGCGGAGGACATCGGGAAAGGGCTGCGGGTCGGTGGGCAGGGGTTCATGGATCTGTGCGCGTATGTCCTGTGCCGATTTCCTCGTGGTCACGGGCTGGGAACGAAGCGTTTCGAAGTGCTCGCGCAGGTATGCCAGGAGAGCGTGCCCGTTGTCCTCCAGTTGCTGCGGGGTCCAGTCGCCCAGGGCGCGCTCGTGCTCGTGGTCAGTGGTGGTCATGCTCGACCTCCACGGGCAGTTCATGCGCATAGCGAATGACACGCGGGCGGGTGCAGTACTTGGCGATCAGCGGCTCCACGAGACTCTCCTCGCTCACCAGGAGAGTCTTGTGATCGTGCGCGCTGCGCCACGGGTAGATCCACGTGATGATGCGGGGGTCCGCGCCGTCCTGGAGAAAGGTGGCGTGGCCGTTCCACCCCGGATGGTGATGTGCGTTGTCGCCGAGGGCATCGTCGATGGCCTGCATCGTCGCGGTGGCGTTCTTCGCCGCCTCATCGTTCAGGTACCAGGTTTCCACCACGGTGAACGTCATTATCGGTCTCCTTGGAGCGAGCGATGTCACGAACTGCCGGCGAAGTAGTCCTGCAACAGGGAGGTGC
The DNA here is from genome assembly GCF_042895955.1 of Streptomyces sp. NPDC001339. Taxonomy (NCBI): domain Bacteria; kingdom Bacillati; phylum Actinomycetota; class Actinomycetes; order Kitasatosporales; family Streptomycetaceae; genus Streptomyces; species Streptomyces sp. NPDC001339. The sequence goes on from NZ_JBIAWT010000003.1 coordinate 64,844, forward strand.
CGCCGGGTACGAACTTCTCGCAGATGAGTTTGTGATGGGCTCGGTTCCGCGACTGTTCCTGCCACAGCCGGCGCGCGGCGTCCTGGACATCGGCGGGGGCGGTCCCTGTGCGGGCGGCTTTCTTCAGCGGGCCACGTACCGTCTTGAGCAGTCGCAGCATCCGCTCATGGTCGCTGTTGAATTTGCCGGAGAAACCGGGGCTGACCCACGGAGGTGCCATGGACGGCCGTAGGAGGCCGTCGTAGGCAGGCTTGGGGAAGTCGGACGCATAACGCATACACGCCGTCGCGGCCCGGTACAGGCGGGTCAGTGTATTCAGCAGGTGCCGGACCGTGTCCCAGTCCGCGTCGGCCATGGCCCTTTGCAGTGCAGTGAGGTGAGTGTTCATCACTGTCAGGTGCAGATGGAAAACATGGTGCCCGAGCTTCCATCTGCGGATGGCTGTCCGGTGTTCGGTCGAAAGTAACATGTGCTGTCCACGGCTCCCTCATAGAGGATCACCGTTGTGGCTCAGCAGCCGTGAGCCGCACGGTGTGCTGCAGTAGTAGCGCGATTCCGTCCAGCAGGTCTGCCCGTTCTTCCTGATCGAGGCTCGTGGCGGGCAGGTCGTCGGTGACGCTCGAGGTCACCGACAGCACGTGGTGGGCCCATGCGGTCGGGGAAGTGTCGGCATGGCGGATGCGAAAGTAACTGTCGTACTCGTCGGGCCCGCTGACGTTTCCCGGCGCATGGCCGTCACGAGGCAGCGTAATGGGAGAAATCAGCCCGTGATCATCGTCATCCGTGGGTGCGGGTTGATCCATGACGTGTGGTTCCCTTCGGTAAGTGGCCGTCCGACCCTCCAACGGCCTTTTCCGGCAGGTGCACTTGGTGACGCACGGTCATTCAGTGGGGGAATCGGTCCGTTCACGATGCGGAGGACGGTGCCGGGGCGCGGTTGGCGAACCAGACCGCACCGATGACCAGAGCGCAGCCGGCCAACTGGCTGGCCGTAGGGGTTTCGCGCAGGATGAGCAGCCCGAGCGCGATCGCCATGACCGGTTGCAGCAGCAACAGCGCGGCAGAGGCGTTGGGGGCGAGCTGCGAGCTGCCCTTGCTGATCAGCAGCCACGCCGCCACCTGCCCCAACAGAGCCAGAGCAATGATCCAGCCCCACGAAGGGGCGGAAATGGCCAGTGGCAGTCCCGTGGTGACCAGACTGATGAGCCCTGATGCGGCGGCGGCCGACGCGGTGGAGGTTCCGACCGGCGTCACAAGGTGGCGCGGTGAACGCTGACCGGACAGGCGGATCAGATACAGGTACCCCGCGTAGGCCACGCCCGCAGCGACGCCCAGAACCGCTCCGCGCACGGGCGCACGCACATCGGCGCTGTGGTCCAGGACTCCTGCCGCCAGGGCGATTCCCGCCAGCATCAGCGGGCTGGCGTAGAGGAAGCGACGTGGAATGTGGGTTCCGCTGAAGATCCGGGCCAGTACGGGGAAGGCGATGACCTGCACATTGATCAGCACCGTGGAGATGGCCGCCCCGATGTCCATGATGCTGACGGTCCACATCACATAGTCGAGGCCGAGAAAGAGTCCCGCGAGAACGGCAAGGCCGCACAGCTTGTACGGCAGGGCGCCGTGGCGGCGGATCTCGTACCACGCCATCGGGGCGAGGACCACCAGAGCGACGGCGCAGCGCAGGAAGGCGGCCGTCCCCGGATTGGTGTCGGCAAGCTTGACGAACATCGCCGAAGCGGACAGGCACGCAGCGCCGCCGACAACCAGGAGTGCCCCGCCGGTCAGCGGACGCGGCCCGGTGCCCCGGTCAGGGTGGCCGGCGGAGCGGTCGGAGGGCCGATTCGTTGATGTTGCTTCCACGCGCCTCACGATGCCACCTACAGTTAGGCAACACTACTTACTGTTGCTTCGTGAAACTCGGTAGTGAGGCTTACGTGTTGACGTGGGACAGGCTTCGTGTGTTCGCGGCCGTGGCGCGGCACGGCTCCGTCCGCGCTGCGGCGGAAACGCTGCACATCACCGGGCCGGCCGTTTCCCAGCACCTGCACAGACTGGAGAAGGAGGCCGGTTGCTCCCTGGTGGAACCCGATGGGCGAGGCATCCGCCTCACCCACGCCGGGCGGGTCCTGGCGGCCTCCGCCCAAGCGATGGTCGACGCGGCGGCACGCGCGGAACTCGACCTCACCAACCTCGGTGGCCTGGTCGTCGGCCCACTGCGCATCGGGGCCGTCGCCTCCGCACTGCGTTCCGTGGTGCCCCGCGTCCTCCAGAGCCTGACCGACAGGCACCCACGCCTGGAGCCCGAGGTGAGTGACGGTGAAGCCGCCCAGATGATCCCGGCGTTGCACGCCGGTCAGCTCGACGCCGTCGTCATGGAGAGCTGGACCCACGCTCCCGCCCGCACCCCGCCCGGGATCGCGACGAGCACCCTGGTCCTCGAGGATGCCCTCGTCGCCGTCCCCACCGAGCACCCGCTCGCCCACCTGGCCTCCGTACCGCTCACCGCACTGCGCGGAGAGGTCTGGACGAGTTGCCCTCCGGGCAGCGACGCCCACGAAGCCCTCATCCGGTTGCTGCACCGCTTCGAAGAGAACCGGGCGAGCGTCCGCTACTGCGTCGCCGACTACGCCACCCAGTTACAGCTCGTTGCCGCATCCCTCGCCGTGGCGCTCGTCCCCCGTATGGCCGCCGCCCACACTCCCGAAGGAGTCCAGCTGATCCCCTGTCGACCGGCAGTCACACGCACTGTCGCGGTTGCCACTGTGCGGGGAGCCGAAACACCACCGATTCAAGCGTTCCTGGCCGAAATGGAGCGATCCTGCCGCAGCCGGCAACCGTGAGCGCAGGCCGCGGTCGGCAACCGTCGCAGCCAGGAACCGTGAGCGTGGTTCCGAGTTTCCTGGCGTTTCGGATGTCCAAGCAGCAGTAGGGCCAGGCTTCGTCGGACCGCATGTGTACACGTACGCACACAGATGCTCGAACCTGCGATCCTTGTTCTCATGAGCACACCACCAGACGGATTGCCCATCTACCGAGTCCTGACAGGTCCGGACGACGCCTCGTTCTGCCAGCGTGTGAGCGAGATGGTGGACCTTGGCTACGAACTGCACGGTGGCCCCGCCGTCACCTTCAACGGTGAGAGCGTCATCGTCGCCCAGGCGCTGATCTGGCCGTCACGGTCGTAGGGGGCGCGCCTACGACGAGTGGCTGACGCGCCCGCCGGAGGCGGCTTCGTCGGCGGGCGACCGGCTCTTCTTGTCAGCCTGGGACCAGTCGGGTGGCTGCTGGTCGATGTCGACTTCCAGGTTTTCCGCAAAGATCGCGTTCAGGACGTAGTGGCCGATGAGCATCGTGGCGGTCGCCACACCGCTATCACCCAGCGCGGTGCGGGCGGCCTCGAAGGTTTCCACGTCGGCCTTCCCCTTGGTCACGCATTCCTCGGCGTAGCGCAACAGCGCGGCCTGCGTGGGGTCGAGTGCGGAGAGGTCGCCGGCCGTGACCGCGGAGATTTCCTTGTCCGATGCCCCCACCTGTTTCGCCCGCGGCGAATGGTGGTGGCGCTCATAGTCGCAGCCGGTAAGGGCGGCGACCCGCAGGATGGTGAGTTCCCGCAGGACGGGGCTCAGTGCCGAATTCTGCAGTGCGTTGCCCTGGCGCAGGAAAGCCTCTGTGATATCGGGGTCGGCGACAAGCATCGCCCGTACCAGGTTGATGGGGAACAGGTCGTAAAGCTCCCGCTCGCGTGGGGTCATCGTGACGGGGTCGCGAAGCGTGATCCGGGCCATCGTGGGCCTCCTGCCATTAGGTTACGACATACCCTCTGATAAAAGGGTAAAACGTGCATCAGGCGGCCTCGAAGTCGATCGTGGCGACCTCGAGCCGGCGCACCTGGACCCCCCTGTCCGGTAGCCGTTCCTCCGAGAAACGATTGATCACGCTGGGCGTGGCATTTAGCATCCATACATGGCGGATCAAAAGGCGGTTATAGAAGTTCACGTCAAACCGTCCCCCATTGCGGCGTGGTTCCATCACCTGATGACGAAGCCGGTAGTTGAGGTCGATGGTCGCGAATGCGCTGCGCAATGGGGAACTTCGAAGATCGGAGTGGATCCCGGCTCACACTGTATGAGCGTGTATTTCCGATATCGTGGGCAAAAGGGTGCGCGGCTCGCCGAGGCGAGCAAGGAGTTCTCGATATCCGAAGCGTCACCGCATGTGGAGGTCATGGCCAGCCTCGGTCCGCGCAATGGAAGCGCGTTCCGGATCGAAGAGCTGTGAAGCGCCCAAGGTGGCGGAGGCCATGAGACCGTCCCGGCCCGCCGTGCAGCTGATGACGCCAACCACCTCATGCTCGAGCTGGAGGCCGACCGATCGGCGCCGCAGACTCTTCACCGGTCGCGCCGGCCTTCCTCATCGGACACTGCCCTCAGTGACATCAGCGCCCCACGCAGCGAGCCGATCTCCCAACAGTCCCACGCCGTCGAGGACATGGCGCACGAAAGCGTCGCGCTCATGGGCCAGAACGGCGGCTTCCCAGACGCAGGGCGCGAGCCCCACCCGGCCGGGCCGCAGTTGGTCCGGCCGTCCCGCCGGACCGACGAAGACTGCCAGGTCGGACATATAGCCTTCGATCCAGCTGGAGACGAGGACGTAGTCGCCGTCGCCACCCGCGTGCAGGATCACGACGGCGAGTCCGAGTGTTCCTCGGACGTGCCCAAGTTCCAGATGGGCTCCGGCGATCCGCAGTGCCGCTGTCGCGTCCTGGTCCGTTACGGCGCGGCCCGGCGCCTCGATGGCGTACATCTTCACCAGATGGCCGGCGGCCTCGCGAGTGCCCAACGCCCTTACGGTGCGGTCATGGTGGCCGTTGGCCAGGGCGAGCAGGGATGTCGCGTCCACTGCTTCCGGCAGTTCCTTGCGATCGCTCATCCGGACATCATGCCGTGCGGGGTTGCGCCGCCCTGAGGCGGGTGGATCGGACGGTGCAGGAAGGCACTTCGCGATGACATGGGGCGTCGGGGCGGGCCCGGGCCGCTGTGCCCCGGTCCGTGGCGGCGGCACGGCCGGGATCCTGCTGGTGGGGCCCGTACCGTTGAACCAGACTGAAGAACGTGGAAACTTTCGTGTCTGTCAGCAACGGGGAGCTCTGGGCGGAGGATTCGGGAGGGGACGGGCTGTCGCTGGTCCTGCTCCACCCAGGTGTCGGGGACTCGACGATCTGGGACCCCGTGCTCCCGGCGCTGACCGCGCGGCACCGGGTGATCCGCTACGACGCCCGTGGCTTCGGCCGTTCGCCCGCGCCCACCGCCGCCTATTCCCCGGCCGGGGATCTCGCCGCGGTCCTCGACCACTTCGGGCTGGCCCGCGCGGTGCTGGTGGGCTCCAGCATGGGTGGCGCCACCTCGATCAGCCTGGCTCTGGAGGCCCCGGACCGGGTGGCGGGGCTCGCGCTCTTCGTGCCTGGGGTCACGGGGTTCGACGGGCTGCTGCCGTCCGGGTTCTACGAAGAGGTGGGCAGGCTGGCCACGGTCGGCGATATGGAGGGCGTCGTCCGGCTCGGGCTGGGCCTGTGGGGACGGGCCGGAGGCGGTACCCCCGAGGCCGATCCGGTCGCGGCCGCCCAGCTCCGCGGCGTACTGCCCGCCTGGTTCAGCAGCGTCGGCCACCAGGAGGCGGACGCCCCCGCCTTCGACCGGCTCGGCGAGGTCACCTCGCCCGCGCTGCTGGCACTGGGGGAGCTGGACCAGCCGGAAGTGGTGCGCTGCAACGAGGAGATGGCGGACCGGATCCCCCGCTGCCGCCTGATCCGGCTGGCCACCTCCGACCACTACCCGACGCTGCGCGAGCCGGAAGCCGTCGTCCAGCTGATCGAGGAGCTGTACGCCGATGCGATGAGCACAGGCACAGCCGACGGCTCCGGGGGCCCGCGCACGACCTGAAGCGCCTGAAGCGGAGGTTCCGCAGCCCGTGAACCGCGCCTCTGGCCGAGCCCGCAACTACGCGGGGTGGGGCGCGGGGTGGGTGGGGTGCGGAGCGGCCGTCAGGCTCCGGGGCCGGTCGTCGTGGGGCGGCTGAGGCGTCCAGGCGGGGCCGAACGTGCGGCCGGGACCGGGATGTGTGTGCGGGGTGGCAGTACATCGGGTGCGCGGTGCGGCCGGAGGGCGGCGAGTGCGGTCTCGGTCTCCTCCATCAGGCGGTGGTAGGAGACCAGTCGCTGCCACTCGGGGTCGGCGACCCCGGGAACCGTGGCGTCCCGCTCGGTCCAGCGCCGTACCAGCGCCGCGTACAACGGGGTCTGCCTGGCAACCTCGGAGGTGATCCACCGGGGGATGACCCCGGGGCGGGGGAGGAAGGTCTGTCCATGACCTGCGACAGTGCCGGAGGTGGGGGCGCTCATGGCCCTAGAAACGATAGTCCGGGCTCAGGGTCACTGGGCATAACTGCGTATATTTGAGGCTCCCCGTACATTCGTCCCTAAGGTGGGGACATACGTCCCGAAGGTGAGGGCATAACTCCCGCGAATATCACCTCATGCAGTGATCTATGCTCGATAAGCGGTTCAATCCGGACGAATGAACGTTGTCGCAGTCATGGAACCGAGGGAGTTGTGGGAGCGCCACGCGGTACTCGCACAGGCGTTTTGCAGCAGCGATGAAGAGGTCCGCCGGACGCAGGGACTCCTCGACGAGGCCGAGGCCCGCCGCTCGCGGACCCTGGCCGCCTTCGCCGTGACCGTCGGCAGCGACGCGGTCGTGGCGGACCTTCTCGGCCTGGACGAACGTGAAGTCCGCCTGGCCCGCCGTACGGTGGGCAAGGACGACGCCCGTGCGGTCGCCAAGAGCCTGCTCTCCCAGCCGCGTGAGCAGGCGGCCGTGCGCGAGCACCCGGCCGAGCAGGCCCCGGTGCGCGAGCCGGCCGCGCCCCACGTTCCGCAGCAGACCGCGGTTCCCTCCGCCGTGCCCCCCACGCCCCAGACGTCCGGGCACCCGACGGCCGCGCAGCAGGCGATGGCCCACCCGAACCACCCGATGGCCCAGCCGGCCGCCGGTCAGACCGGGGTCGGACAGGCCGGAGTCGGGCATGTCGGGGCCGGTCAGGCCGGAGTCGGTCAGACCGGAGTCGGACAGGCCGCGGGGCAGGCCATGGCCGGCCCGCTCGCCGCCGGTTCGGCCGGCGCGTCGCCCCTTACGGACTCTGCCTGGGCGCCCGCCCTGGACGCCGTCCTGATGAGCAGCTGGCACACCGGAGTCGACCTCACCGCCCTCGCCACCGAACTCGGCCTGGACGTCCGGCTCCTGGTGGCCCGCGCCCAGCAACTGTCCCAGGAGACCCGCACCACCCAGCCCGCGCCGCCGGGTGGCATCGGCCGGCACCGCCGGATGGCCACACTCCAGCCGTCCTCCCAGACCGACACCGGCTATCCGGCGTGGCGCGAGAGACCTGCGCAGCCGCAGCGGGAGCCGTATGGGGCGCAGTCGCAGCGCGAGCAGTACGACCACGAGTCCTGGCGACAGCAGCCGTACCAGAGCCAGAGCCACTACGGCTACCCGGACACTTCCGGCCAGCAGGCCCACCAGAATCACCACAGCTATCAGAACCATCAGAGCTATCAGAACCACCAGAGTTACCAGGGCTATCAGGGACATCAGGGTTACCCGGACTACCAGGCCTACGAAGGGCAGCAGCACACCTCCCCTGCCGTGACCGCTCCCGCCATGGCCACTGCCGCCTGGGACCCCGCCGGCATCGCCGCGTCCCATGACTGGGACGGCATCCTCAGCCAGTGGGAGGCGACCACCCCCACCACACCGCCGATCCCCGCCCCCGGCCACAGCGGCGGTGCCTGAGGCGCGGGCGTTCGATACAGTGGGCGCGAGCCGTGACTGGCGCTTGGGTGGAGTACCACCGGGGAGCGGCTCGGCCACTCGAGGCCAGTGCCGCGCGCCTGGGCGATCCGTCACGACGCTCAGGAGTTCACGATGTCGATGTCCCGTACCGCCCGCCTCATGGACGGCACCGCACTCGCCCGCAGCATCGTCGAACGGGCCGCGGACCGCGCCGCCGCCTTCACCGCACAGACCGGCCAGAGCCCTTGCCTGGCGACCGTACTCGCGGGTGAGGACCCCGCCTCGGTGACCTACGTCCGTATGAAGCGCGCCCGTTGTGAGAAGGCCGGTATCCGCTCCCGGCACGTCGCCCTCCCCGCCGCCACCACGACCGCCGAGCTGGTCGACACCCTCACCGGGCTCTCGAACGACCCCGACGTCCACGGCATCCTGCTCCAGCACCCGGTCGGCGCACATATCGACGAGCGTGCCGCCTTCGAGGCCATCGCCCCCGAGAAGGACGTCGACGGCGTCACCTATCACTCCTTCGCCACCATGAGCTTCGGTGTCGACGGCTTCGCCTCCTGCACGCCCGCGGGCATCCTCCGCCTCCTCGACCACTACGACGTCGAGCTGGCCGGCAAGCACGCGGTCGTGGTCGGCCGCAGCGCGATCCTCGGCAAGCCCGTCGGGATGCTGCTGCTCGGCCGCAACGCGACCGTCACCTACTGCCATTCCCACACCACCGACCTCGCGTCGATCACCCGGCAGGCCGATGTCCTGGTCGCCGCCGTCGGCCGGCCCCGGTTCCTCACCGGCGAACACATCAAGCCCGGCGCCGTCGTCATCGATGCCGGCTACAACCCCGGCAACGTCGGCGATGTGGACTTCGACTCGGCGAGCACCCGCGCCTCCCTGATCACCCCGGTCCCCGGCGGTGTCGGTCCCATGACCATCGCCACCCTGCTCACCCAGACCGTGGATGCCGCGACCCGCCGGCTGCAGGCGGTCTGACACGGTCCGACCCGGTCCTGCGCGGTCCGACGACAACGGCCGCGCACCCGGCGGAGCCCCGGCGGCGCTGCCGTACACCGACGGCGTCCGTATGATCACGAGGAGACACGTACAGCACACGGAACAGCACACGGAGCACCACACAGGGCACCACACAGGGCACACGACCACCGAGGAGGCTGAACCGCCATGTCGGAGCAGCGAGTTGTCATTGTGACGGGCGGCGGTACGGGCATCGGCGCCGCCACCGCCCGGCTGCTCAGGGCATCCGGGCACGAGGTGGTGATCTCCGGCCGCCGCCCGGAGCCGTTGCACCGCCTCGCCGAGGAGACCGGAGCGCTCGCCCATCCCGCCGACGCCGCCGATCCCGAGGCCGTGCAGGGCCTCGTCGACGCCGCCGTGTCCACGTACGGGCGCCTCGACGGACTCGTCCTCAACGCCGGTATCGCCCGCAGCGGATCCGTCGGCGACCTGTCGCCGGCGGACTGGGAGGCCGTGATGGCCACCAACGTCACCGGGCCCTTCCTCCTCCAACGCGCCGCGCTCCCGCACCTCTTGGCGGCCCGCGGTGCGGTCGTCGCCGTGGCCTCGGTGTCCGCCCTGCGCAACGGCAACGCCAACGCGGCCTATGCGACGTCGAAGGCGGCCCTGCTCCAGCTCTGCCGTTCGCTCGCCGTCGACTACGGACGGGACGGTCTGCGCGCCAACATCGTCTGCCCCAGCTGGGTGCGCACCGACATGGCCGACGGACGGATGGCCCGTTTCGCGGAGGAGGCCGGGCTCGGGGACGGCGGCATCGACGCCGCGTACGAGGAGGCCACCCGGCTCCTTCCCGCCGGCCGCCCCGGCGAGCCGCACGAGATCGCCGAGGCGATCAGCTGGCTGCTCTCGCCCGCCGCGTCCTTCGTCAACGGCGCGGTCCTCCCCCTCGACGGCGGCGCCACGGCCGTCGACATCGGGCGCACCGCATTCAGCTACCGCCTCACCCCACGCGACTGACACCGGCCCCGGGCGCGCTCTACCCCCAGGCGGCCTGTGCGACCGCCGCGCCGGCGAACGCGGCGCCGAGTCCGGCCACCAGGCCGGCGACGACGTTGGCCGCGGCGAAGAAGCGGGCGCCGTCCTCCGCCAGCCGCAGTGTCTCGTACGAGAACGTCGAGTACGTGGTCAAGGCCCCGCAGAAACCGGTGCCGACCAGCAACTGCACCTGGGGGGACGCCACTCCGGCCGCGACCGCGCCGCTGATCAGGCCGAGGAGCGTGGAGCCGATGACGTTGACGGTGAAGGTGCCCCAGGGGAAGACGGTGTCGTGCCGGGCCTGTACGGCGCGGTCGGTGAGGAAGCGCAGGGGGGCGCCGACCATGGCTCCCGCGATGACGAGCAGCCAGTTCACCGCCCTTCCGGCTCCTTCCGGCTCGCGGTCGCGGACTCGTCGGCCGGCTGCGGCCCGGACCCGGGGCGGATGACTTCGCAGGCGTCGAGGACGACCAGCCCCTCGGGAACCAGCTCGTCCAGCTGGGGGAGGAAGGCGCGGACCCGTTCCTCGGTGTCCACGATCACCACGGCCACCGGGAGCTCTTCGCTCAGGGAGAGCAGACGACTGGTGTGGATCATGGAGGACGCGCCGAAGCCCTCGATGCCCCGGAAGACCGAGGCGCCCGCGAGGCCCGCCTGGTGGGCCCGGTGCACGATCTCGGTGTAGACGGGCCTGTGGTGCCAGGTGTCGTTCTCCCCGACGAAGACGGTGACACGCAGCGCGGGGCCGGTGAGTCTCACTGCTGCCTCCAGTCGGCGATGCGGTCCTGGCTGTCGCGGTCCGGTCCGTCGAGGGGCTCGTTCACCCTCGCGTCGCGTCGCGTCGTGTCGCGCCCGGGCCCGGGAAGTTCACGCTGTGGACCAGCCTACCTTTCGCCGCCGGTGCTCTCCTGTCGGTACGGGCCGGGGCGCCCGGCCGGCGAGGCGGGTCGCGGCCGGGCGCCGGGGAGGGTCACTCCTCGTAGAAGTTGTTGACGACCACATCCGGCTCGTCGTCGTCGAACGCCTCGTTGAGCAGCGCACCGCCGACCAGACCGGCCGCGCCGGCGCCGATCAGCGCGCCGGTACCGAAGCGGCGGCCGCCCTGCTGAGGCTGCTGCGCCTGGTGCTGCTCCTGCGGGTAGCCCTGCGGCATCGGCTGCGGGTACCCGTGCTGGGGTGCCTGCTGCGGATATCCCGTCTGAGGGGCGGTGTAGTACGGCGGCGGGGTGGTCTGCACCCGCTGGGCGCAGCCGCCGCAGGCCTGGATCTGACGGGGTACACCCCATTGCGGGGACCACATCACGGTCGTCGGGCCGGGGCCGTGCTGGGGGTCGAAGAAACAGGTCATGGGGGAGCTCCCTGTCGATGGTGATGAAGTCGGTTGCGGTGCGAGCGGCGATGCGGCCGGCTGCGTCGCGATCGCGGCCGGTGCGACCGGTTGCGGTGCTGCGGCGGCCGTGTTCGCCGTCGCAGCGCCCGCCGTATCTGCCGTATCCGCCGGGCGCAGGACGTCGACGCCGAAGTCCTGGGCGATACCGGCCAGGCCGGACGCGTAGCCCTGGCCGATGGCGCGGAACTTCCAGTCCGAGCCGTGGCGGTAGAGCTCGCCGAAGACCATGGCGGTCTCCGTGGCGGCGTCGCCCCTCAGGTCGTAGCGGGCGATCTCGGCGCCGTTGGCCTCGTCGACCACGCGGATGTGGGCACTGCGGACCTGACCGAAGTTCTGGCCGCGCCGCTCGGCCTCGTAGAGGGAGACCGGGAAGACGATCTTCGCCACCTCGGCGGGGACCCTGGTGAGATCGACCTGGATCTGTTCGTCGTCACCGCCGCTGCCGCCGGCCGCGTCGTTACCCGAGTGCCGGACCGAACCGTCGGGGCTGCTCAGGTTGTTGAAGAAGACGAAGTGGCCGTCGGAGAGGACCTTCCCCGACTGGCCGCACAGCAGCGCGCTGGCGTCCAGGTCGTAGGCGGCTCCTCCGGTGGCTCCTACCTGCCAGCCCAGCCCCACCCGCACGGCGGTCAGGCCGGGGGCGTGTTTGGTGAGCGACACATTGCCGCCCTTGGTCAGGGCCACACTCATCTGCTTCCTCCACAACTGTCCTGGCGTTCCGGGGTCCGGGGTCCGGGGTCCGGGGTCCGGGGTCCGGGGTCCGGGGTCCGGGGTCCGGGGTCCGGGGTCCTTCGGCTTCAACGCCGGGGGGATCCGGATAGTTTCCGGGTTGCGCAATATTTTAAGTATGCGCACGTGAGGTGAGTGAGCCGGCGCTGATACCAGACGCTGACAGCGCTGATGCGCGGTCAGGCGGGGCAGCCCGCGCGAGGCTTCCGGCTCGCGTAGCGCTTCCTGGCGGCCGTGAGCGCGCACCCGTACACGGTGAGGACCGCCGCGAGCAGCGCGTAATAGAGGGGCGGCGGAGCCGACATGTCCAGCAGCGGACCCAGGGGGGACAGCGGCAGCAGGACGCCGATGACGGCGAGGGCGGTGACGGCGAGGTGGACGGGGCCCAGGGCCCCGTCCTCGGCGGCCCGGCGACCGGTCCGCAGGAGGAGCATCACCATCGCCTGGGTGAGGAGGTTTTCGGTGAACCATCCGGCGTGGAACATCGCCGGGTGGCTGTCGGCGTCCGCCGCCGTGGTGTGTACGGCGAAGGCGAGGACGCCGAAGGTGGCAAGGTCGGCGACGGCGTTGAGCAGGCCGAACACCGTGATGTAGCGGAGGAAGGGGCGAGCCCGGAGGACGGCCGGTCGGCGCGTCGCGGCGGACGCGGGGCGGTCGACGGCGAAGGCGAGCTGGGCCGCGTCGAAGCACAGGTTCTGGACCAGGACCTGGGCCGGGAGCATGGGGAGGAACGGCAGCAGGAGACCGGCGGCGAGCATGGCGATGACATTGCCGAGGTTGGAGGAGAGCGTGATGTGCAGATAGGCGGCGATATTGCCGCTGCTGTGGCGGCCGGCGGCGATCGCGTGGTCGAGGGCGGTGAGGTCCTTCTCGGCGAGGACGACATCGGCGCTCTCGCGTGCCACCTCCACCGCTCCCCGGGGGCAGACACCGACGTCGGCCGCGTGCAGGGCGGGCAGGTCGTTGACGCCGTCGCCGAGGAACCCGGTCACGTGCCCGCTCTCGCGCAGGGCCGTGACGATACGGGCCTTGTCCCGGGCCGTGCAGCGGGCCACCACCGTGGCCCGGCCGACGGCTTCGGCGAGGGGTGGCCCGGTGAGTGCACCCAGTTGACCGGCGGTGAGCACCTCGCCCGGCTCCAGGCCGAGGTCCCGGCAGGCGCGGGCGGCGGTGCCGGGGTGGTCGCCGGTGAGGACCTTCACCGCTACGCCGCGCCGGGCGAGGTCGTGCAGGGCGTCTGCGGCGGTGGGCGCGAGCGCGTCGCGGAGGGCGACGAAGCCGAGGAAGGTGAGTCCCCGTACGTCCGGTTCGCGGTACGTGCCGAGGCGGGCCGGGCGTTCGGCGTGTGCGACGGCGACCAGCCGCAGTCCGTCCGCCGCCTTCCGTGCCGCGAGGCCGAGGAGGCGAGCGCGCTCCGCGGCGTCGAGCTCGGCCTCCGTACCGCCGACGGCCACGTGTCCGCACCGGTCGAGGACGTCCTCCACGGCGCCCTTGACGGCGAGGGTGTGCCGGCCGTGCTGCCCGGGGCGGCGCACTATGGCGGCGGCGAAGCGGTGGACGGGGTCGAAGGGCAGGGCCGCGATCCCGTCGTACGCGAGGGGGCCCGCGCCGTCGCCGTACGCGAGGGGGGTCGCGTCGTCGCCGTACGCGAGGGGGTCCGCGTCGTTGTTCCCGCACGCCTCCCCGGCCGCGTCGAGAATCGCCTCGTCGAGGGTGTCCGGGGCGGGCAGTTCGGCGAGCTCCAGGGTCCAGAAGCTGCTCACCGCGGCCCAGCGCAGTACGCCCGGGTCGTCGTCTCCCCGGGCGTCCACCGAGCGTTCCACCACCGGCCGGTCCTGGGTGAGGGTGCCGGTCTTGTCCAGGCACAGGACGTCGATCGCGCCGAGGTCGTGCAGGGCGGGCAGCCGTCTGACGATCACGCCGCTGGTACGGGCCAGCGCGGCGGCGCCCCGGGCCAGCGTGGCGGTGACGATCACCGGCAGCATCTCCGGGGTGAGCCCGACCGCCACGGCGACCGCGAACGGCAGCATCTCCAGCCCCCGCCCGCGCAGCGCCGCATGCGCCATCAGCACCAGTGGCGGGGTCAGCAGCATGAAGCGGATCAGTGTCCAGGCGATGCCGTGGACCGAGCGGTCGAAAGCGGTCTCCGTACGACGCCGCGCCGGACGGCCGTACGACGCCGCGAACCGGGTGTCCGCACCGGTGGCGATGACCAGCGCCGTGGCGCTCCCGGAGGCCACACTGCTGCCCTGGAAACACAGGTGCGGCGGCTCCGCCAGGTCGGGCGGCTCCGCACCGTGGCCGGCGGGTGTGTCGACCGGGTACTCGGGCGCGTCGATCGGGTACTTCGGTACGGGCGCGGACTCGCCGGTCAGTGCCGCCTGATGCACCGTCAGCCCGCTCGCGCGCAGCAACCGCACATCGGCCGGTACCAGATCACCGGGGCCGAGCCGGATCACATCCCCGACGACGAGCTGATCGACCGGCGCCTCACGGACCACGGGCGGGGCGCCGTCGTCCGCCCTCCGCTGTACGGACGCCGTGGTGGCGACCAGTTCGCGCAGCGCGGCCATCGACCGGCCGGCCTGATGCTCCCCGCCCGACCGCAGGACGCAGCTCACCACGACGAGCACCATGATCACGCAGGCGGTGCCCCAGGAGGCGATGGCAGCGGACACCAGCCCGAGACACAGCAGCACCATGGTGAACGGATCGCGCAGGCTGCCCAGAAACCGCCGCGGCCAGGAGGCCGGCCGCCAGGCGGGGACCACGTTCTCCCCGTCGCGCAACAGGCGCTCCTCGGCCTGCTCCTCGGTCAGCCCGCGCGGCCCGCTCTCCAGCCGCCGCATCAGCTGAAGCGCAGGCATGGCATCGGGCGCCAAACCAGTCACGGAACCGGTCACGGAACCGGTCACGGAACCGGTCACGGAACCGGTCACGGAACCGGTCACGGAACCAGGCACGGAATCAGGCACGGGATCGGGTACCGAATCAGGCGCCGAAGTGACGGAGGTGCGCCGACGACGCGTGCCCGGCACGGGCGGACAGCCGGTCGACCAGGAGCCGTACCACCGCGACCACGTCGGGGTCGTCGACGAAGTACACGACCCGGCGGCCCTCCCGGCGCGACCGCACCAGACCGGCGAGCTTCAGCTTCGACAGATGCTGGCTCACCGCGGGCAGCGCGCCGCCGACCCGCCCCGCGAGCCCGCTCACATCACTCTCCCCCTGCGCCAGCGCCCATACGAGGTGCAGCCGCGGCGGGGAGGCGAGCAGCCCGAACACGGCGGCCGCCTGGCCCAGCACCTCGGCGGACGGGTCCACCGTGCCACCACCCTCGCCTGCCGCACCCGCGCCTGTGACGCCCAACACCACTGATCGTCTCCGTCCCCCTGGGACGCGCCTTCGTGTCCCCGAACGGCCAGTCTAGGCCGCGTACCTCGCACGCCTCGCGCGTCTGCCGCGGTGGACCGGCAGGCCGAGGGCGTGGAGGACGGCGGCCGCGAGGGCGAAGCCGGCCAGGCAGCCGAGGGTGTTGGACAGCAGGTCGTTGAGGTCCGAGGTACGTCCGGAGTGGACGAGGTACTGCGTCGTCTCTATGGCGAGGGATCCGAGGAAACCGAGGAGGCCGGCTGTGTACCAGCGGAGGCCGAGTGCGGCGAAGAGGATGCCGCCGGGGAGGAACAGGGCCGTGTTCAGGAGGAAATCGACGATATCGGCGGGGTTGCCGACGTCGAGGAGGGCGAGGTTGACGGCCTGGCCGCCACCGGAGCGGGTGCCGAAGGTGAGGCCGGCGACACCGGCGGCCCACAGCCACACCAGGCCCAGCAGTACACGCCGCGAGGTGCGCAGGGACTTGGTGGCCGCACCGGTTATCAGGCCGCCCGCGATACCGACAGTCAGGGCAATTGCGAAGAAAGGCATGCGAAACCGTACCTGAGCCTTCAAAGGGCGCGTCTCGCCCGTAGCGCGTACAGCGCCACGGAGTCGCGGTGGCGGCATCGCGCACCGCCGGGAGTGGCACGGAATGTCCTGCTCGAGGCGGAGTTCGGGGTGTCCCGATCGAGACGACGGGCCTGGCCGATCCGGTTCCCGTGGCCCAGACTCCGCCCATGGACGACGCGATCGCCGCCCGCCGGGACCGCGGTGTACGGCCCTGCACCGTGGTCGTATGCCGCGGCTGCTGTTGCGGCAACCCGCGCAAACACCCCGACACCGACCATGAAGGGCAACTCGCCCGGCTCCGCGTCGCGGCGGCGGAGTCGGGCGGGCGGTTCGCGGTCCGTACGAGCGCGTGCCTGGGGCCGTGCGCTCAGGCCAATCTCATCGTCGTCCAGCCGTCCGGTGAGGGCCGGCGCCGTGGCGGCCGGGTGACCTGGATAGGCCGGGCGCTGGGCGACGGGAGCACCGGCGACATCCTCGGATGGGTGGCGGCCGGCGGGCCGGGCGTGGCCGATCCACCGGCCGCTCTGGAGCCGTATGTCGTCCCGAGTCCCGGTGAGGCGCAGGCGGGTACCCGGGTACGTGGACGTCGTGCACCCCGCCCTTGACTCGATGGACTACTATATGGAAACGGTTTCCATTTCCGATAGAGTTTTCTCCGATGAGAGGCAGCCAGCACCATGTCCGCCCACTGCCAACTGACCGGCACCAAACCGGGCTTCGGCAAGACCATCTCCCATTCGCACCGCCGCACCTCCCGTCGGTTCGACCCGAACATCCAGCGCAAGCGCTACTGGCTGGCGAGTGAGGGGCGGTACGTCCGGCTCACCCTCAGTGCCAGGGCGATCAAGACGGTCGACCTCATCGGCGTCGAGGCCGCGGTGGCACGCATCCGCGCGCGCGGGGTGAAGGTCTGATGGCGAAGCAGAGCAAGATCGCGAAGAACGAGAAGCGCAAGGTGATCGTCGAGCGGTACGCGGCCCGGCGCGCCGAGCTGAAGGAGATCATCCGGCGGTCGTCCTCGACCGACGCCGAACGCGCCGCGGCCCAGGCGGAGTTGCGGCGCCAGCCGCGCGACGCCAGTGCGACCCGGGTGCGGAACCGGGACAGTGTGGACGGCCGCCCCCGTGGCCATCTGCGGAAGTTCGGCCTCTCCCGTGTGCGCGTACGGGACCAGGCGCACGCCGGATTCCTGCCTGGAGTCACCAAGTCGTCCTGGTGACGCCGGGGCCTCCCCGCTGGACGGCACCGTGGCCCGGACCCTCGTTGTCCGGGCCACGGTGCCGTTCCGGCCGTTCCGGCCGCACTGGGCCGGCGGTGAGGCGTCGTGGGCAACCGTGGGCGCCGAGGGGTTAGGCCAGTCGGCGGTGCTGCTCCCGCCGTGTTCTCGAACCGCGTCTAGCGTGCGGTGGGAGGGATCAGATTGATTCGCCGACCGGAGAGGACACGTCCATGCGCCTTCGTGCTCTTGCCATTACCGCCTGTGCCATCGCTCTGCTCGCTGCGGTAGCTCCCGGGGCCGCCGCCCGGCCCCGCGACGGAGTGGACTTCGGCGTGCGCCTCAACGCGTGCGGCAATGAGTTCGGCGTCCTTGCCATCCCCCTCACGATGCTGGCTCCCATGCGGTCGGACTGCGCGTCGGAGAAGTGATCGGGCGGACTGCGTGCCGGAGGAGCGATCGGGCCGTATGGCAGGGGCGTTCCGGGTTGGGCAGTGCCGTGGCTGCGACCACTGCCCAACCCGGGGTTTCAGGCCTGCGGCACCAGGTCGTGGTGCTCGTGTGCGCAGGCGTCGTCGATGCCGTACGTGTCCCAGGCGGGGAACGGGTCATCGGAGGGGTGTTCGCCGTCGGCCAGGAGGCAGTCGGTCAGGGCCGCGTGCAGCGCCGTGGGGCGCAACTCCGTGCCGATGAAGACCAGTTCCTGGCCCTGGCCGCCGTCGGCGGCGCGGGCGCCGGTCGGCTCGAAGCGGGCGACCGCGCCCGCCTGTGACCACAACCCGGTGACGCGCGGGCGGCTGGCCAGCCAGAAGAAGCCCTTGGAGCGCAGGATCCGGCCGTAGTCGCCGCTGTCGAGACCTTCGGTGACGAAGGACCAGAGCCGGCCCGGGTGGAAGGGGGCGTCGGCGCGGAAGACCGTACTCGAGATGCCGTACTCCTCGGTCTCCGGGACGTGGTCGCCGTTGAGTTCGCGCACCCAGCCGGGTGCCTGCTGGGCCCGCTCCAGGTCGAACAGTCCGGTGCCGAGGACGTCGGCGGCGTCCACCCTGCCGTGCCGTACGGGCACGATCCGGGCGGCCGGGTTGAGGCGGGCGAGCGTGGCCCGAAGGCGGTCGCCGGCCTCCGCGTCGACCAGATCGGTCTTGTTGAGGACGATGACGTCGGCGAACTCGATCTGGTCCATCAGCAGGTCGCTGACGGTGCGTTCGTCTTCCTCGTACTGGTCCAGGCCCCGCTCGGCCAGGCCGTCGCCGCCGTTCAGCTCGGGCAGGAAGGTGGCGGCGTCGACGACCGTGACCATCGTGTCGAGCCGGGCGAGGTCGCCGAGGGTCGCCCCGTCGTCGCGGGGGAAGGCGAACGTGGCCGCGACGGGCATCGGTTCCGAGATGCCGCTGGACTCGATGAGGAGATAGTCGAAGCGGCCCTCGCGGGCCAGTCGGCCGACCTCTTCGAGCAGGTCGTCGCGGAGGGTGCAGCAGATGCAGCCGTTGGTCATTTCGACGAGGCGTTCCTCGGTGCGGGAGAGCGCGGACTCGCCGCCGCGCACCAGGGCCGCATCGATGTTGATCTCGCTCATGTCGTTCACGATGACCGCGACGCGCAGGCCCTCTCGGTTGCTCAGCACGTGGTTGAGCAGGGTCGTCTTGCCCGCGCCGAGGAAGCCGGACAGGACCGTGACGGGCAGTCGGTGGTGCGTCATACCGCCTCAGCGCTCCGGGTGCAGCAGCCCGCGTTCGTACGCCTTGGCCAGCCGCTGCGGCACCAGGTAGGTGGAGCCGTCGACGGTGATCGGTACGAGCTGGGGGGTGCGCGCCTTCCACTGGGCGCGGCGGTGGCGGGTGTTGCTGCGGGACATCTTGCGCTTGGGCACGGCCATGGTGACCTCCTGGCTGACCGGGGTACTGGGCGGTGGCCCACGCTATCTGAAAATGGAAGCCATTTCCAAACAAGGGGAGTGTACGGCCGCCCGGGGCGGAGGTGGGCAGGCAGCCAGGTGGCCAGGGCGCTTCTGGCGGATCTCCGCGGCGTCGCGGCCGCGACCTCATGCCGCCGTGCCCTCCTCGGCTGTGCGGTGGACGTAGATCATGCCGTCCTCGACCGTGACCGTGTGGGTGCGCACGGCCCGGCGCGCGGGGAGACAGGTGGGCTCACCGGTGCGGAGATCGAATGAAGCGGCGTGGAGCGGGCATTCGACCAGACACCCCTCCAGCCAGCCGTCCGCGAGCGAGGCGTCCTGGTGGGTGCAGGTGTCGTCGATGGCGTACAGCTGCCCGTCGGCGTTGAAGACGGCGATCGGAGGTGCGGTGTCGATGCGTAGGGACTCGCCCACGGGCAGGTCGGCGAGGCGGCAGACCGGAATCACAGGACCAGGAAGCACAGGACCCCCCTGTTGCTGTTCGGTATCAACGCGTTTCGCTTTGCGCACTATGGAGCGCGGTGCGCAACAGAATCGAGGCGGGGGGCGTGCGCGTCAAGCGTTCCCCGGAAAAGCCGGCCGTTCGGAACCGGACCCGCGATCGGGTCCCCAGGTGGTGAGATCCAACGTATGACGGGCAACGTGCAGCGACAGGCGGAGGGGCTGGTGGCGGGGCCGCCGGAGGGCAGGCCGCCGAAGGGGCCCGCGAGCGCGGTGCAGTCGGTGGACCGGGCGGTGACCGTACTGGAGATCCTGGCGCGGCTCGGCGAGGCCGGGGTGACCGAGGTCGCCGACGAGCTGGGAGTGCACAAGTCGACCGCGTTCCGGCTGCTCGGGGTGCTGGAGAGCCGGGGGCTGGTCGGTCAGGAGCAGGAGCGCGGCAAGTACTACCTCGGTGCCGGAGTGCTGCGGCTCGCCGGTGCGGCGGCCGTGCGGCTGGACATCTCCCAGGAGGGCGCGGCGGTGTGTCGGCAGCTTGCCGACGCACTGGGGGAGACGGTCAATATCGCGGTGCTGGAGAGCGATGCCGCGGTCAACATCATGCAGGCCCGCGGCCCGGCTTCGGTCACCGCACAGAACTGGCTCGGCCGGCGGACGCCGCTGCACGCCACGTCCAGCGGCAAGGCGCTGCTCGCGTACCAGCCGGTGCCGGTTCAGGAAGCCGTCCTGGGACGGAGGTTGCCGCGGCTGACCGAGCGGACCGTCACCTCGGCCGCCGAGCTGCGCCGGCAGCTCGAGGAGGTCGTCGAGCGGGGTTTCGCGCTCGCGGTCGAGGAGCTTGAGCTCGGGCTACGGGCGGTGGCGGCGCCGGTACGGGCGCATGACGGCTCGGTGATCGGGGCGATCAGCGTCTCGGTGCCGGCCTACCGGCTGGATGCGGAGCGGCTGCCAGAGGTCGTCAAGGGCACGGTGGCCGCGGCTGAGGAGCTCTCCCGGCGTATGGGGTACGCCTGTTGATGCCGTGATGCCGTGATGCCGTGATGCCGTGATGCCGTGATGCCGTGATGCCGTGATGCCGTGATGCCGTGATGGCTTGACGGGCCTTTCGCCGGCAGTTGGCGCGCGCCTTCTGCCGGTGGTGGGCGTCGGCCTCTTGACGCGTCGATAGCGCGTTCTCACTATGTCTCCGAAGGCGCAACCAGTCGTGCTCTGCGCAACAGCGATCTGCGCAACAGCGAGGGGTGGGCTATGAACCGTTCCCGTGTGGTGGTCATCGGCGCCGGTATCGTCGGCTGCTCCCTCGCCGACGAGCTGACCGCCCGCGGCTGGACCGATGTCACCGTCCTCGAACAGGGGCCGCTGGCGGCCCCCGGCGGCTCCACCTCGCACGCACCGGGCCTGGTCTTCCAGACCAACCCCTCAAGAACCATGACCGAGTTCGCCGCCTGCACCGTCCGCAAGCTGAGCTCCCTGGAGGACGGCGGAACGCCCTGCTTCCGCCCCGTCGGCGGCCTGGAGGTCGCCACGACCGAGGCGCGCTGGGCCGATCTGCACCGTAAGGCCGGACTCGCCGCGTCCTGGGGTGTACGGGGTGCCCTGCTCACCCCGCGGCAGTGCAAGCGGCTCTGGCCGATGCTGGACGAGACCCTGCTTCACGGCGGATTCCACACCCCCGACGACGGACTGGCCCGCGCCCTGCCCGCCTGCCGTGCCCAGATGGCCCGGGCCGTCTCCCGCGGTGCCCGCTTTCTCGAGCGGCACACCGTCACCGGTATCGAGCGGGCGGATGGCCGGGTCACCGGCGTCGTCACCGACCGGGGCGGCTTCCCCGCCGACCACGTCGTCTCCGCGGCCGGCTTCTGGGGGCCGGTGATCGGGGCCATGGCCGGGGTGGACGTACCGCTGCTGCCGCTCGCCCATCAGTACGCCAGGACCGCACCGCTGCCCGGGCTCTCCCCGGCCAACGGCCCCGGGGAGGAGGCGACCCGGCCCATCCTGCGCTTCCAGGACCGCGACCTGTACTTCCGCGAACACCACGACCGCCTCGGTATCGGCTCGTACGCCCACCGCCCGATGCCCGTCGACCCTCCGCCGGTCTTCGGCCGGCGGGGCTCCCGGCGGCGCTTGCACAAGGGAGGCCGGTACGCCATGCCGTCCGTGCTGCCCTTCACCGCGGACGACTTCGCCCCGAGCTGGCAGGACAGTGTGACCCTGTTGCCCGCGCTGGGCGCGTCCCGGGTCGCGGAAGGCTTCAACGGCGTCTTCTCCTTCACGCCCGACGGTCTGCCGCTCCTCGGCGAATCCCGTGAGCTGCGCGGATTCTGGCTCGCCGAGGCGGTCTGGGTCACCCACTCCGCGGGCGTCGCCAAGGCCGTCGCCGAGTGGATGACGGACGGCCGGCCCGCTCTCGACGTCCACGAGTGCGACCTCCACCGCTTCGAGGACGCCCAGCGTTCCCCCGCGTACGTCGCCGAGCGAGGCGCCCAGAGCTTCCGAGAGGTCTATGACGTCATCCACCCGCTGCAGCCCATGGCCCAGCCCCGGCCGCTGCGTACCAGCCCCTTCTACCCACGCCAGCAGCAGCTCGGCGGGTACTTCCTGGAAGGCGGCGGCTGGGAGCGCCCCCACTGGTACGAGGCCAACGCCCCGCTCGCCGAAGACCTCCGGCTCCCCGAGCGGGACGCCTGGTCGGCGCGGTACTGGTCGCCGATCGCCGCCGCCGAGGCCAGGGCCACCCGGGAGCGGGTCGCCCTCTACGACATGACCCCGCTGCGCCGGCTGGAGGTCACCGGCCCGGGAGCCCTCGGCTTCCTGGACCGTATGACCACCAACAACCTCCGCAAGAAGCCCGGCGCGGTCACCTACACGCTGCTCCTCGACGAGACCGGAGGGATCCGCTCCGACCTCACCGTCGCCCGCCTGGCCCCCGACCGCTTCCAGATCGGCGCCAACTCCCCGGCGGACCTGGACTGGTTGCTGCGCCACGCGCCGTCCGACGTCCGGATCCGCGACATCACCCCGGGCACCTGCGGCATCGGCGTCTGGGGACCGCTTGCCCGCGACCTCGTCCAGCCGCTGACCCGCGACGACTTCTCCCACCAGGGCTTCGGCTACTTCCGCGCGAAGGAGACGTACCTCGGCCACGTCCCGGTCACCGCCCTGCGCCTGTCGTACGTCGGAGAGCTGGGCTGGGAGCTGTACACCACCGCCGACCTGGGGCTGCGGCTCTGGGACACGCTGTGGGAGGCGGGCCGGGAGCACGGGGTGATCGCTGCCGGGCGCTCGGCCTTCAACTCCCTTCGCCTGGAAAAGGGTTACCGCGCCTGGGGCACCGATATGACCGACGAGCACCATCCGTACGAGGCGGGTCTCGGCTTCGCGGTACGCCGGGACAAGGACTTCGTGGGCCGTGCCGCACTCGACGGGGCGCCGCCCGTCACGCGCAGACTCACCGCTCTCCTCCTCGACGACCCCGCCGCCCAGGTCCTCGGAAAGGAGCCCGTCCACCTCGACGGCGTCCCGGCCGGCTACGTCACCAGCGCCGCGTACGGCTACACACTCGGCCGCTGTATCGCGTACGCCTGGCTGCCGGCCACCCTCACCGCCGGCACCGGAGTGCATATCGAGTACTTCGGCGAGAAACTCCACGCGACCGTGGCCGAGGAGCCGCTCTTCGATCCGGACATGACCCGCATCCGTTGCTGATCTGCCATGTTGCTGACCTGACCTGACCTGACCTGACCTGACATGTTGCTGACCTGATATCAGGAGTTCTGCTGTGTCTCCCACTTACGACGTGATCGTCATCGGGCTGGGCGGAATGGGCAGCGCCGCCGCGCACCAGCTCTCCGCGCGCGGTGCCCGTGTCCTCGGCCTGGAGAAGTTCGGCCCGGTCCACCAGCGTGGCTCCAGCCACGGGGGTTCACGGATGACCCGGCAGTCCTACTTCGAGGATCCGGCGTACGTTCCGCTGCTGCTGCGCGCGTACGAGCTGTACGACGAGCTGGAGCGGGCGACCGGCCGGGACATCGCCACCCTGTGCGGCGGTGTGATGGTCGGCCGCCCGGACACGCGGACCGTCTCCGGTGCGCTGCGCTCCGCCCGGCAGTGGGACCTGCCCCACGAGATGCTGGACGCCGCCGAGATCCGCCGCCGCTTCCCGACGCTGCGGCCGCAGGACGACGAGGTGGCGCTGTACGAGCGGAAGGCGGGCCTCCTCCGCCCCGAGAACACTGTCGCCGCCCACCTCCAGCTCGCCACCCGGCAGGGCGCCGAGCTCCACTTCGACGAGCCGATGACACGCTGGGAGCCGTGCCGGGGCGGCGTCCGCGTCCACACCGCCGAGAACGCCTACACCGCGGGTCAGCTGGTGCTCTGCCCGGGGGCCTGGGCGCCCGGACTGCTCATGGACCTCGGCGTGCCCTTCACCGTCGAACGGCACGTCACGTACTGGTTCCAGCCCACGGGCGGCGTCGGGCCCTTCCGGCCCGAGAACCACCCCGTCTACATCTGGGAGGACGCGGCCGGGGTCCAGGCCTACGGCTTTCCGGCCATCGACGGACCGGAGCTCGGGGCCAAGGTCGCCTTCTTCCGCAAGGGCGTCGTCTGTACGGCGGAGACCGTCGACCGGACCGTACGCGATGACGAGGTGCGGGCCATGGCGGACCATATGTCGCGCTGTGTCCCCGATCTGCCCGGCACCTTCCTCAAGGCCGCCACCTGCCTGTACACCAACACCCCCGACGAGCACTTCGTCATCGCCCGCCACCCCGCGCACCCCGAGTCGACCACCGTGGCCTGCGGGTTCTCCGGGCACGGCTTCAAGTTCGTACCGGTGGTCGGCGAGATCGTCGCCGATCTGGCTCTGACCGGCACCACCGCGTACCCGATCGGTCTCTTCGACCCCCGCCGGCTCGCCGCCGCGCCCGCCTGAGGAGGACGCACATGACGACGACTCCTGTCTCCCCGCCCCCGGCCGCCGTGAAAGCGCTCTCGACGGCGCCCTCGCCCAGCTTGACCGCCACCCTCGCCGGCCGTTACTACACGGATCCGGGGATCTTCCGGCGGGAACAGGAGCAGATCTTCGAACGGCAGTGGTTCTGCGCCGTGCGCGGCTCCGATCTGACCGGGCCGGGCGCCTACCGCACGGTGCAGGTGGGCCGGGAGAGCGTCCTGATCACCCGCAACCGCGCCGGTGAGCCGCGTGCCTTCCTCAACATCTGCCGGCACCGCGGCGCACGGCTGTGCACCGAGGAATCCGGCGAGGTCCGCCGCAGCCTCCAGTGCCCGTACCACGCCTGGACCTACGACCTCGACGGACGGCTGGTGGCCGCCCCCAACCTGCAGCGGATGCCGGACCTCGACCGTACCGGGCGCGGCCTGGTCACCGTCCCGCTCCGGGAGTGGCTCGGCTACGTCTGGGTGTGCCTGGCCGACCGGCCGCCGTCCTTCGAGGAGGCCGTGACCGGCGCGGTCACCGAGCGGCTGGGCGATCCGGCAGCCATCGACCAGTACCGCACCGAGGCGCTCGCACTCGGCCGGCGCCTCACCTATGACGTGCGCGCCAACTGGAAGCTGATCGTCGAGAACTTCATGGAGTGCTACCACTGCGCCACCATCCACCCCGAACTCACCGATGTCCTGCCGGAGTTCGCGGAGGGTTTCGCCGCCCAGTACTACGTCGGCCACGGTGCGGAGTTCGCCGCGGAGGCGGCCGGGTTCACCGTCGACGGCAGCGCCGGCTTCGGCCGGCTGCCGGGCATCGACGGTGACCGGGACCGCCGCTACTACGCGATCACCGTCCGGCCGCAGGTGTTCGTCAACCTCGTCCCCGACCACGTCATCGTCCACCGGATGTTCCCGGCGGCCGCCGACCGCACCCTCGTCGTGTGCGACTGGCTGTACCAGCCCGACGTCGTCGACTCCGGTGCCGATGTCAGCAAGTCCGTCGAGCTCTTCCACCGGGTCAACACCCAGGACTTCGACGCCTGCGAGCGCACCCAGCCGGGCATGCACTCCCGCGCCTACCGCGACGGCGGGGTGCTCGTACCCAGCGAGCACCACATCGGCGCCTTCCACCGCTGGGTCGC
This sequence comes from Streptomyces sp. NPDC001339, assembly GCF_042895955.1. Classification (NCBI taxonomy): domain Bacteria; kingdom Bacillati; phylum Actinomycetota; class Actinomycetes; order Kitasatosporales; family Streptomycetaceae; genus Streptomyces; species Streptomyces sp. NPDC001339. The sequence continues at coordinate 90,429 of NZ_JBIAWT010000003.1, forward strand.
CGAGCGGCTGGCGGACTGACCGCGCGGGAGGGTGAGAGGTCGGGAAGCCGGGAGGTCGGGAGGCCGGAGGGCGTCCCTAGAGCCGGCGGTTGTCCAGGACGGCCACCGCACGCCGTACCCGTGCGGTCTCCTCGACGTCCACATCGGCGGCCAGCAGGCCTGGTTCGCCGCCCAGCCGGGCGCGTACCGTCCCGTCGGGGCCGATCAGCGCGCTGTGCCCGACGCCGGTGGGAATCCGGGTGGGTACTTCCGGATCGGCCGACGGATCCGGGGCGGCCTGGCCGACGGCGGCGAGCCAGACCGTCGCGTCCAGCGCGCGGGCCCGTACCAGCAGGTCCCACTGCGCGAGCTTGCCCGGGCCCGCGCCCCAGGAGGCGGGCAGTACGGACACCGTCGCCCCGGCGTCCGCGTGCGCCCGGAACAGCTCGGGGAAGCGCAGGTCGTAACAGGTCGCCAGGCCCACCCGGACTCCGCCGACATCAATGGTCACCACCTGCGAGCCCGCGGCGACCGTGTCCGACTCCTTGAACCCGAAGGCGTCATAGAGGTGGATCTTGTCGTAGGACGCCTCGACCCCGGGCCCGGTGGCGAGCAGGGTGTTGGCGACCCGGCCGCCGGGTGCCGGGGTGAACATCCCGACCACCACCGTCACCCCCGTCTCACGGGAGACGGACCGCACGCCCTCGGCCCACGGCCCGTCCAACGGCTCGGCCACCTGCCCGAGAGCCACCCCGAACTGCACCATCGACGCCTCGGGGAGGACCGCCAGCCGAGCCCCCACGTCCGCGGCCCGGCGGACGTGGTCCTGTACCGCCGCGAGGTTCTCCTTCGGGTCGGTCGATGCCGTCAGCTGGCACAGCGCGATACGCATGCGGCCTCTCTTTCCTCGTGTCCGAGTCGTGGTGCCTGTGTCGTGCCTGGGACGTGTCCGTCCCGGTACCGATTCTCCCGCGGATCTCCCGAGGATCTCCGGCCGGCCTCAGGCCGGGGTCAGGTCCTCTCCCGTGCCGGCGATCTCCTCCGGGCGCAGCAGGGCGGCGAGCCGGTCGGCCGGGAGCAGTCCCTGTTCCAGGACCAGTTCGGCGACGCCGCGGCCGGTCGCCAGGGCCTCCTTGGCGATCGCGGTGGCGGCGGTGTAGCCGATGTGCGGGTTGAGGGCGGTGACCAGGCCGATGGAGTTCTCCACGCTCGCCCGGAGCGTCTCGGTGTTGGCGGTGATACCCACCACGCACCGCTCGGCGAGGGTGCGGCAGGCGGCGCCGAGGTGGGTGATGCTCTCCGAGAGCGAGTGCAGGATGACCGGTTCGAAGGCGTTGAGCTGCAGCTGGCCCGCTTCGGCGGCCATGGTGATGGTGACGTCGTTGCCGATGACCTCGAAGGCAACCTGGTTGACGACCTCCGGGATCACCGGGTTCACCTTGCCGGGCATGATGCTCGAACCTGCCTGGACCGGCGGCAGGTTGATCTCCGCCAGGCCCGCGCGCGGGCCGGAGGAGAGCAGCCGCAGGTCGTTGCAGCTCTTGGAGAGCTTGACGGCAATGCGCTTGAGGACGCCGGAGAGGTGGACGAAGGCCCCGCAGTCCTGGGTGGCCTCGACGAGGTTGGCGGCGGTCACCAGGGGCAGGCCGGTGAGCGCCACCAGGTGTGCGCGGGCCGCTTCGGCGTACCCCCGGGGGGCATTGAGACCGGTGCCGATGGCGGTGGCGCCGAGGTTGATCTCGTGGATGAGAAGGGCGGCTTCGGCCAGCCGGCTCTGGTCCTCCTCCAGCATCACCGCGTACGCCGAGAACTCCTGGCCCAGCGTCATCGGCACCGCGTCCTGGAGCTGGGTGCGGCCCATCTTGAGGACGTCGCGGAACTCCTCGGCCTTGGCGGCGAAGGCCTCGCGCAGCACGGTCATCGCCGCGAGCAGCTCCCGTACGGCGAAGATCGTGGCGACGTTGACGGCGGTCGGGTAGACGTCGTTGGTCGACTGGCTGAGGTTGACGTGCTCGTTGGGGTGCAGACGGTGGTAGTCGCCCTTGCCGTGGCCGAGGATCTCCAGCGCGCGGTTGGCGATCACTTCGTTGGCGTTCATGTTCGTCGAGGTACCGGCACCGCCCTGGATGACGTCGACGATGAACTGGTCGTGCAGCCGGCCGTCCACCCGGATCTCCCGGCAGGCGGCGGCGATGGCGTCGGCCCGCTCGGGATCGAGCAGTCCGAGGTCCTGGTTGGCCCGGGCGGCGGCCTCCTTGACGGCGGCGAGGGCGTTGATCAGGTGCGGGTAGGCGGCGATCGACGTACCGGTGATGGGGAAGTTCTCCACGGCGCGCAGGGTGTGCACGCCCCAGTAGGCGTCCGTGGGTATGTCGCGGTCGCCGAGCAGATCGTGTTCGCGGCGGTGGGCGGCGGCGGTCATGGTGCGCTGGTCCTTTGAGGGGGGAAGCAGGGGGAGGGGGAGGGGGAGGGGATGCGGTGCGGTGTGATGGCGCGTCAGGTATCGGTGGGGCGCGGGGCGAGGGCGCCCGCTGCCCGGAGTTCACCGACCGGTGCGCCGCCGCCGATCACCGGTGTGGCGGCGAAGGGGGCGAGTACCCCGGGGTCGATGCCGCAGCGGGCCAGCGCCGCCGCCGTCACCGGCATACGGGCGCGGTCGGCGCCGTCGGCTATCTTCACGCCGACCGCCCGTCCGTCCGGCAGCGCCGCGATCTGTACGCCCTCGAAGCCGTCCTTGGCGAGCAGCCCCGGCACGGCGTGCACCAGCCGGGCGGTGTCCCGTCCGCTGCCGGAGACCATCTCCGGGTGGGTGCGCATGGCATGCGCGACCCGGCCCTCGTGCGTGTCGGGGGAGGCCGTCGCGAGGCGGGCGGCGGCCCGGGTCAGGCCGTGCAGGGACACCGCGAACAGCGGCGCTCCGCAGCCGTCGACCGTGACATGGGCGATGCCCTGGCCGGTGAGGTCCGCCACGGTCGTGGCGATCTCCTGCTGGAGCGGGTGCTCCGGGTCGAGGTAGGTGTCCAGTCGCCAGCCCCGGGCCCGGGCCGTCAGCAGCATCGCGGAGTGCTTGCCCGAGCAGTTCTGGGCGAGCCGGGAGGGGGCGAGCCCGCGCCGGAGCCAGTCGTCCCGTTCGACGGCCCCGTACGGCAGGTCGGGGACGTTGCGCAGCTCGTCCTCGGCCAGGCCGGCGGTGTCCAGGATGCGCCGGGCCACGGCCAGGTGCCGCTCCGCGCCGGAGTGGCTGGCCGCGACCAGCGCCAGCGTCTCGTCGTCCAGCGGCGGCAGCCCGGCCCGCAGCAGGCCGACGGCCTGGAGCGGCTTGATCGCCGAGCGGGGGTAGAAGGCGGCCTCGATGTCGCCCGCCTGGAACTCCACGGTCCCGTCGGCGGCCAGCACCACGACCGAGCCGTGGTGAACGCCCTCGATGACGCCGCCGCGGATCACATGGGCGACGGGGACGTGGGCCGGTTCGCGCACCTCGGGCGGTGCCTGGGGTGCGCGGTGCGGCGGGGTGGTGCTCTGGCTCATGATCGGTCTCAGCTCTCCGTGGCGTCCGTGGTGGGGGCTGTGGCGGGGGCCGTACGGTGCGGCGGGCGCACGATGGTGGTCAGCGTCGTCTCGACGCGCGAGAGGTGGTGTGCCATGGCTTCCGCGGCGTCGCGCTCGGAGCGGTCGGCGAGCGCCTCGACGATCGCCCGGTGCTCGCGGTTCGACTGCTCGCGCCGTCCGCCGAGCTCGGTGAGGAACGCCGACTGGCGGGCCAGCGCGTCGCGGATCTCCTCGATGACCCGGCGGAAGACCGGGTTCCGGGCCGCCTGGGCGACGGCGAGGTGGAAGAGGGTGTCCATCGCGACCCAGGCGGTGGTGTCGGTCTCCCGCTCCATCCGCTCCAGCAGGTGCGTGAGGTGGTCGAGGTCCGTAGGCGTTCGGCGCAGCGCCGCGTACCCGGCCACCGGGATCTCCACATGGCGACGCACCTCCAGGAGATCGCTCGCCGCGTAGTCGCCGAAGGTCGGATCGGCGAGCGCGCCGTTCGAGACCACGAAGGTGCCCTTGCCGGTGCGGGAGACCGTGAGCCCCATGGTCTGGAGCGCCCGCAGCGCCTCCCGGAGCACGGGTCTGCTCACTTCCAGACGACGGCAGAGCTCCGCCTCCGAGGGGAGCTTGTCCCCGACCGCGTACTCGCCCCGCTCGATGGCGCCGCGCAGATGGTTCAGGACCGCTTCCATCGCGCTGACCCGCCGGGGCGTGGCACCAGCTGTCTGGCTGTCTGACAGGTTCACTCGACGATCCTCGGACCCCGTGGGGGGAGCTGTCAAGCGCGGTCAGGCGGTCAGTGGGCGCCCGCGCGGTGGTAGCGGTGTTCGGGGCGGCCGGTGTCGCCGTACCTCAGCGTGAGGGTGATGTGACCGCCGCGTTCCAGGTGCTTGAGGTAGCGCTGGGCCGTCGAGCGGCTGACACCGGAGCGTTCGGCGACCTCGTGCGCGGAGAGCGGGCGGACGGCCTCGCCCAGCACGCGGTGGATGAGGTCGGCGGTGGCCGCCGAGTGGCCCTTGGGGAGCTCGGTGCGCGGGGACTCGGGGGCCCGGAAGGCGCTGAAGATCCGGTCGACCTGTTCCTGCCCGGCCTCGCCGTGCCCGCTCACACCGGCGACGGTACGGCGCAGCGCGGCATAGCCGTCGAGCTTGGCGCGCAGCCCGGAGAAGCCGAACGGCTTGACGAGGTACTGCAGCGCGCCGGAGCGCATCGCGTCCTGGATGGTGGCCACATCGCGGGCCGCGGTGACCATGATGACGTCGGTGCGGTGGCCGAGCTGCCGGAGCCGCCGCACCAGGGCCAGGCCGTTCTCGTCCGGGAGGTAGTGGTCGAGCAGCATCAGATCGGCCGGGGTGCGCTCCAGGGCGGCCAGCGCCTGGGCGGCGGTGTGGGCGCGGCCGGTGATACGGAAGCCGGGCACCTGGGCGACGTACGCGGCGTTGATCTCGGCGACGTGGAAGTCGTCGTCCACGACCAGGACATCGATCATCGCGGGTCTCCGATCACCGTGGCTCTCCGATCACCGTGGGTCTGCGTTCCGCGTGGTTCCTCGTGGCGGCTGTCGGCCGCGGGGGACTCAGGACCCTTCGGGCCCTTCTGCCGCACGTGGTGTCCATCGAGTGGGTCGAGTCCGTCGAGCGCCTCCGGCAGGACGACCGTGAACACCGCGCCCCCGCCCGCCCGCGCGGTCACCCGGGCCATCCCGCCGTAGCGCTCGGCGAGCCGGCGCACCAGTGCCAGGCCGATGCCCCGGCCGCGTGCGGGGGAGCGGCCCCCGGTGAGGGGTGGATCCTTGGTGGACCAGCCCTCGGTGAAGATCTGTTCGCGCAGAGCGGGCGGTACCCCCTGCCCGGTGTCCGAGACCCGGAGGACCGCCGTGGTGCCCTCGGCCCTCAGCTCCACCTCGACGAACGGGTCGCCGCGGCGGCGCCCGGCGGCGGCGTCCAGCGCGTTGTCGATGAGATTGCCCAGGACGGTCACCAGGTCGCGCGGGTCGACCACCCGGTCGGGCAGCAGCGTCGAGGCCGACACCCGCAGCGCCACCCCGCGCTCGGCGGCGATCGCCGCCTTGCCGGCCAGCAGCGCGGAGAGCAGCGGGTCGGGCACCCGGTCGGCGATCTGCTCCGCCTGCGCCCGGTGGGCGGTGGTCACTTCGGTGACGAACTCCACGGCCGTGGTGTACCGGCCCAGTTCGAGCAGTCCGCGCAGCGTGTGCAGCTGGTTGGCGTGTTCGTGGTCCTGGGCCCGCAGCGTGTCCAACAGCCCCTGGGTGGCGTCCAGTTCGCGGCCGAGGAGCTCCAGCTCGGTACGGTCCCGCAGGGTCACCACCGCCCCGCCGCCGCGCGTAGGCACCCGGTTGGCGATCAGTACCCGGCCGCCGCGGACGGCCAGCAGGTCCGCCCCGGCCACCCGCCCGGTCAGCACATCGGTGGTCCGGCCGGGCGGCAGGACGTCGCCCAGCGCCCGGCCCGCGGCGTCGGTTCCGAGCCCGAGCAGCCGCCCGGCCTCGTCGTTGACCAGCCGGATCCGGCCCTTACGGTCGAACGCCACCACGCCCTCCCGGATGCCGTGCAGCATCGCCTCGCGCTCGTCGAGCAGGGCGGAGATGTCGGCGAACGCCAGACCGTGCGTACGGCGGCGGAGCCGGCGCGAGAGCGCGACGGCGGCCAGCACACCGACGGCCAACGCCGCGCCGGCGTAGCGCAGCACGGTGGGGACGGTGCCCAAGAGGCGCTCCCGGACGCTGTCATAGGCGATACCGACCGAGACCGCGCCGACGATCCGGCCGCGGGCGTCGCGCAGCGGCACCTTGGCGCGGGCCGAACGCCCCAGTGTGCCGGTGTCGATCTGCCGCACCTCCTGCCCGGCCAGGGCACGGCTGGGGTCGGTGGAGACGCGCCGGCCGATCTCGGCGGTGGTGGTGTGCGACCAGCGCACCCCGCGGGTGTCCAGCACCACGACGTACAGCGCTCCGGTCGCCCGGCGGATCCGCTCCGCGTCGGCCTGCACCGGCCCGTGGGCGTCCGGTCCGTTGGCGGCCAGTCCGTGGGCGTCCGGTCCGGTGGCGGCCAGTTCGCGGGCGAAGCGCGGATCCGCCGCGGTGGTCTGGGCGATGGCCAGTGCCCGCCGCATCGCCTGGTCGTCGAACTGGGAGCTGAGCGGCGCGAGGAACAGGCCGGTGGCGAGTACCAGCACACCGGTGGTCAGGGCCACTTGCGAGGTGAGGACCTGCGCGAAAGCGCGCCGGGGCCAGGGGATCCGCATCGGTTTCGGGTCTCCTCCGTCCTGGGCCCGCCACGGGGCGGGGAACCGTCGCCGGCGTCTCGTGGCGAGGGGGCCGCGCCGTAAGCCCTCCGTGAGCACCTGCTCACCTCCTGATGATCCGCATGCTGTTCTAGCGTGAGCAGAACGCACACAACAGGGTTTGTGAGCAGAAAGGCAGCTTGTGCTCACAAGCTGCGCCGTGGTCCGGGCCGCTCCTAGCCTCCCGGCCCATGAACAGCTACACGGGCCCCGCCATCGAACTGCGCGGCGCCGGCAAGACGTTCCGCACCCCGTCGGGGGTGCCGCACACCGCTGTCCGGGATCTGGATCTGGTCGTCGAGCGCGGCGAGTTCGTCGCCGTGGTCGGTCCCACCGGGTGCGGCAAGTCCACCACTCTGACCCTGATCAGCGGGCTGGAGGAGCCCACACAGGGCGAGGTACGGGTTGCCGGTGAGCCGGTCCGCGGCATCGGCGACCGGGTCGGGTTCGTCTTCCAGCAGGACGCGGTCTTCCCCTGGCGGACCGTGCTGTCGAACGTGATGGCCGGGCCCCGCTTCCGCGGCGTCCGGAAGCCCGAGGCCAGGCAGCGGGCGCGGGAGTGGCTCGCCCGGGTCGGGCTGGCGTCCTTCGAGGACCGCTATCCGCACCAGCTCTCCGGTGGTCAGCGCAAGCGGGTGGCACTCGCCGCGACCTTCGTCAACGACCCGGAAATCCTGCTCATGGACGAGCCGTTCTCCGCGCTGGACGTGCAGACCCGGGCGCTGATGTCGGACGAACTCCTGGAGCTGTGGTCGGGGACCGGGGCCTCGGTCGTCTTCGTCACCCATGACCTGGAGGAGGCGATCGCGCTCGCCGACAAGGTGGTGGTGATGACCGCCGGCCCGGCGACCGTCAGGGAGGTCTTCGAGATCGGACTGCCGCGGCCCCGCCGGGTCGAGTCGGTACGGCTGGAGCCGCGGTTCCTCGAAATCTACCGGGAGATCTGGGCCTCGCTCGGCGAAGAGGTCCGGATCACCCGCGAGAGGGGTGCCGCGGATGCCGCCTGAGACCGTCGTCGCGCATGTCACGACGGCCGGGTCCGGTACCGGAGACGGCCGTACCCGGGAGCGGGCGCGCGCCGCTCGCCACCGCACGCTGCTGGTGTACGGCACCCGGGTCCTGCTGCTGGTCGGGCTGACCGGACTGTGGGAGGGGCTCGCCAGGGCCGCCGTGATCGATCCCTTCGACTTCTCGATGCCGTCGAAGATCTGGGCCCAGATGACCCAGTGGGCGCTGCACGGTACGCCGCAGGGCCCGCTGCGGGAGCAGATCTGGTACACGCTCTACGAGGCGCTGCTCGGCTGGGTCATCGGCGTCATCGCCGGAGTGGTGCTGGGCATCGCGCTCGGCCGGATCCGCTTCCTGGCCGATGTCCTCGGCCCGTACATCAGGGTGCTCAACGCGCTGCCACGGATCGTGCTCGCCCCCGTCTTCCTGATCTGGTTCGGCCTCGGACCGGCCTCCAAGGTGGCCTCCGCCGTCGTCCTGGTCTTCTTCCCGGTCTTCTTCAACGCCTTCCAGGGCGCCCGGGAGGTCGACCGGAACCTGGTCGCACACTCCCGGATCCTGGGCGCCGGCGGCCGTCAGGTCACCCTCCAGGTCGTGATCCCCTCCGCCACCTCATGGATCTTCACCAGCCTGCATGTCAGCTTCGGCTTCGCGCTGATCGGCGCCATCGTCGGGGAGTACATCGGCGCGACCAAGGGCCTCGGTCTGCTGGTCGCGGCCTCGCAGGGCACCTTCAACGCGGCCGGTGTCTACGCCGCCATGGTGATTCTCGCCGTTGTCGCGCTGCTCGCCGAAGGACTGCTGGCCCTCCTGGAGAAGCGGCTGTTCCGCTGGAAACCGGACGGCGCCCCGGCCGGCCGTTGAAGGAGCACCGCCACCCGCACCTCCGTCAACCCACCAAGGACGTATGCCATGCGCTCTCACCGTAAGCCGGTGGCCGCCGCTGCCGCCGCGCTGCTCGCCCTCACCACCCTGACCGCATGCGGCGGCGGAAGCTCCGCGGCCTCCGCCCCCGGCACCAAGAACAACAAGATCAAGATCATGGTGGGCGGCCTGGACAAGGTCATCTACCTGCCGGCCAGACTCACCCAGCAGCTCGGCTACTTCGAGGACGAAGGCGTCCACGTCATCCTGCTCACCGAACCGGCCGGGGTGCAGGCCACCACCTCCCTGGTCTCCGGTGACGTCCAGGGCGTCGTCGGCTTCTACGATCACACCCTCGACCTTCAGGCCAAGGGCAAGCAGGTGGAGTCGGTGGTGCAGTTCGCCCACGCCCCCGGCGAGGTCGAGGTGGTCTCCCGCAAGGCGGCCGGCGAGATCACCTCGCCCAAGGACTTCAAGGGCAAGAAGCTCGGTGTCACCGGCCTCGGCTCGTCCACCGACTTCCTGACCAAGTACCTCGCGGTCAAGAACGGGGTGCGGGCGGAGGAGTTCACGCCGGTGGCGGTCGGCGCCGGCCAGACCTTCCTCGCCGCCCTCCAACAGGGCTCCATCCAGGGCGGGATGACGACCGATCCGACGGTCGCGCGGATCGTGGACCAGAACCTCGGCAAGGTCCTCGTCGACATGCGCACCCCCGAGGGCTCGAAGCAGGCGCTCGGCGGCCCCTACCCGTCGTCCAGCCTCTATATGAACACCGACTGGGTGAACAGCAACAAGGAGACCGTGCAGAAGCTGGCCAACGCCTTCGCGCGGACCCTGAAGTGGATGTCCACCCACACCGCCGAGCAGATCGCCGCGAAGATGCCCGCCGACTACGCGCAGGGCGGCAAGGAGCTCTACGTCCAGGCGATCAAGGACACCCTGCCGATGTTCACCAAGGACGGGGTGATGCCGGCCGACGGCCCGGAGACCGTCGAGCGCGTCCTCAAGGCCTTCAACCCCAACCTGCGGAACGCGTCGGTCGATCTGGCGAAGACCTACACATCCGAATTCGTCAAGAAGAGCCCGGTCGCCGGGAAGGGGTGACCCCCATAAGGCCCTACGACTTGGACCAAGACGCTACGGCTCGGGCCAAGTTCCTGCGATTCGGGCCAAGTTCCTGCGGCTCACACGAAGTTGATCTCCGCCCGTGCCAGCAGAGGGTCCTCCACCAGCTGCCACAGCGGTACGGCGAAGTTCCCGGAGCCGTAGCGGCCGCCGAAGTGCAGGCCCAGCACCCGGTGGTCGGTGAGATCGATGACGGGTGAGCCGCTGTTGCCGCCGAGCGTGGAACAGTCGTGCCGGATGGTGTTCTCGCCCGGCACCCACTCCGTGGTGGTGCCGGGCTGGAGCCGTTTGACGTTGTAGATGTCCATGAAGATCCGGCGCATCGACTCCGGCTCGTTGCGCCGGCCGTCGTACGCCGGATAGCCGACGCAGTACACCGGACGCCCCGGCAGATCGGCCGGAGCGTCCGCGGCCACCGCCAGGGGAGCGGGCAGCTCCCCGCCGCCGGGCGGCGGTGCGACCCGCAGCAGGGCCAGATCGACGTCCTCGTGGATGCCCAGCACCTCGACGACATCGTAGGACGGACCGCCGCCTCCCGGGAGGGCGCCGCCGCCGTACTCCTCACCCATGTCGACGTTGACGCCGACGCCCTGCTGGAAGGACCAGCCGTCGCCGTCGCCGCGGGCGAACTCCGCCGCGACATGACGGTTCGTCAGCACCGCCTCGGGGCCGACGAGGAACGCCGTACCGAGCCAGTCCAGGCTGGGGTGCCCGGTGAGCTCCACCCGGCCGACCCGGACGAACGACTCCCGGATCGCCGCCCGGTGTCCCTCCAGGACCGCCCAGTCTCCCTGTTGCGGCGCGAAGTCGTGGTTCTCCACCAGGATCGCGGGCCGGCCTTCGAGCAGCACGATGGCCTCCACGCCGAAGGACTCGTCGTCGCTGATCTCGTCCGCACGGCCCTCGGCGAGCTTCTCCAGACCGGTGACACCCGCCGACAGCACCCGGGTCCGCTCCTGCTGCGCGAACTGCGCGATCTGCCCGGCCGGCAGCTCGTCCGCCGGGAGTTCCTCCAGAGATTCGGGGATCTCCCAGGACAGCCCGTCCCGGACCCGGGCCGCCACCTCCCGGAGATCCGAGAAGACCTGCTCGGGACCGGCCGGTACCGGTGATCTGTGCCCTGTGTGCATCTCGTCCTCCTCGACGCGCCGTCGCCCTGCCGCTACGGCGCCGCTTGTGCCTGCTCGATCTCGGCATGGATACCGGGACTGGTGGCCTCCAGGTGGCGCAGCACGCTGCGCATCTGGGTGCCGACGTTCACAAAGGCCGTGGTCCGGCCCTGGAACAGCACGTTCTCCACGCGCCGGGTGCCCCGGTGGAGGGCCACCACCTTCCAGTCGTCGGTGCAGACCGGTGAGCCCGACGACCCGCCACGGGTGTCGGTGAAGTAGCGCACATCGTGCTCGTCCGCCTGGTAGACGAGGTTGTTGCGCAGCGCCACCCGCTTCGACCGGCCGCCCGGGTGCTGGATGATGTTGACGGCCACATAGGCGTCACCGGTCACCGTCAGCGGCCGCTCCGCCAGCTTCAGCGCCTGCCGGGCGGGCCGGTCGGCCAGCCGCAGCACCGCGTAGTCGAGTGCGGGGTCCGCGGCGACGAGTTCGCTGACGGTGGCCTCCACCGTCTCCGTGTCGTCGGTGTCGGCGTCGGCGTCGAAGTCGAACCGGGCGGTGGTGCGCCGGGCCTGGAGGCGCAGGTCCTCGGGGCCGGCCAGCGGCCGCCCCGCGCCGGTCCCGGCCCTGGCGTTGACCACATGGTGATTGGTGATCAGCAGGTCCGGGGTGATCAGCCAGCCGGTACCGGAGTGCGGGAAGCCGTTCGGCTGGAGGGGGGCGCCGCCCTCGTAGGGCGGTACCTTGACCCGGGCCACCGCCGCGCCGGCCAGCGCACCGCCGCGCAGAAAGCCGATCGGGACGGTGTCGTCCCGGTGGATGATCTCCTCCTTGATCTCCCCGGGAAGCGGCAGCCCGGCCGGCACCTCCGGCTCGCCGCCCGCCGCGCGCGCCACCTCGTCCAGGGCCCGCTGGAAGACGGTGAGCGGCCCGGCCTCGGTGGTCTCGGCGACCGCGTTGCGGAGCCAGATCTCCAGCGGCACCGAGCCGTCCACCAGCCGCTCCACCCGGTTCATCTCACTGAGGTCCGAGTGCACCTGGCGGCCGGGCGCCGGGTGCAGCGGCAGCGTGCCGCGGTAGCGGGGCATGATCCCGTCGAACAGCAGCGGCCGGACCGCGGGGTCGGCGAGCCCGGTCTCCACCGCGGCGTCCAGCACCCGGCGGACCTCGTCCGGCGGGAGGTAGCCGGTCATCGGTCACCAGGCCCCGCGGGGCCGCTCCCTTCCCGCGTACGGAGGCCTTGGCCGGACGGGCCCCGGGCGTACGGGCCGTCGCCCGCCGGTGCCGCCGTACCCTCTCCGGAACCGAAGCCCATCGCCGCGGCCACCCCCGCGACGATCTCCCCGCTCTCGTCGGGAATGGTCAGCAGCCGTCGGGCGAGCGCGTCGAGGGTGCCGCGGTCGCGGGCCAGCCGCAGGATGCCCGTGATGCCGGTGGGCGCACCGCCGGCCTGCGGCCGGGCCGGTCCCACGGCCTCGTTCAGGATCTCCATCACGGCGCCCAGCAGCGCCGGTTGCCGGCGGGTCGCCCGTCGCATCGCGGCGCCCAGCGTGTCCAGCGTCTCGTCGTCGGCCGGCAGCCCCACCACCTCCAGCGCGTGGTCGAGCGCCCCGGGGGCCCGGTCGTAGATCTGCGAGGCGACCGCCCGCACCAGCACCGGCCGGTCGGCGAGCACCGTATCGGGCAACCGCGCGAGCAGTTCGGCGAGCCGGCGGTCCGCTTCGGCGGCCGAGCCCTCGCCCCCGGCCGTCAGCCGGGCCCGCGCCAGCAGCGCGCCCATCGCCTCCAGATCCTGTCCGAGGCCGACCGCGACCTGCTCCGCCGCCCTGAGCTCGCGGTCGGCGCTCGCCGGATCGCCGTCCTCCGCCGCGAGCCGGGCGGCGAGCAGCAGCAGCTCCAGGCGGCGCCCCTCGCACCCCGGGCGCTCCGCCGGGCCGAGGGCGTCCGCCACGGCCCGGCGGGCCTCGGCCCGCCGCCCCAGGCGGTTCAGGGTCTCGGCGAACAGGGCGTGCAGCGGGCTGCACGGCGTCCAGGGGCGGCGCCGGCCGATCCGTTCCCACGCCGCGTCCGCGAAGCCCTGCGCCAGCAGGTCCTCGACCTCGCGGGCGGTGATCCGCTCCCAGTCCTCCTGGTCGGCGCCCGCCGCCACCCGGTCCGGGGCGCCCCCGCCGAGCCGGGCTGTCAGCAGCCCGGCGGCCCTGGGTGACAGGTCCTGCTGCGCCCCGGCCAGGAACCGTTCCACGCCCGGCAGCCAGCGCTCCTCCACCGACCGCGGGTCCTCGTCCAGCCGCAGCCGGTGGTAGATCTCCTCGGCGCGCGCCTCCAGGCCCTCGCACCGGGCGTAGTGCTCCACCGCGCGCCGCTCCACGGCGCGCATCACCCGGGTACGGTCGCCACCCGGCAGCCGCAGCATGATGGCGCGGACATCGCCCCGGTAGCGCACCGCGTCCGTACGGGCCGGCTCGACCATGTCGAGACGGCTCAGCCCGGCGAGGAGCGACCGGGCCCGGTCCAGGGTCGGCACCTCCAGCCCGCAGGGTCCGGCGAGTACGTCCTTGATGATCTCCGGGGTGATGACCCGCAGCGCCAGGCCCGGGTGGGCCAGCCGGCGGACGTCCGGATCGGCGATATGGCTCAGGATCCGGTCGTAGAGGACGCCCTGCACCAGCAGTTGGTCGACGCGGCGGGACACCTCGGGGCGCCGTGGGGGCAGGCTGCGGATCAGCTCGCCGGCCGTCCCGGCCGACGCCTCCGCCAGAGTGGCGGCCCGCGCGGCCAGCTTCAGGCTCAGCGGATGGCCGCCGACCCGGTCGGCCAGCGCCCGGGCCACCTCCCGGTCCGCCACACCGCTCGACAGCAGGACGCCCACGGCCGCCTCGGTGTCGAGTTCGCCGAGCTCGATGGCGAGCGGTGACATGGTCTTCGCCGGGTGTTCCACCGGTGCCCGCCCGGAGGCGATCCACCGCGTCCGGGGGTAGACGCTCTGCAGCGCGAGGAAGATCGCCCAGCCCCGGCCCGTCGCCGGTGAACCGCGGTACTGCGCCGCTTCGACCGCGTCCATGACCAGCACGAATGGCGGGTCCGGCTGATCCCTGTCGGCCTTGCCGTCCGCGACCGCCCGCACCAGGACATCGGCGACCCGCTGGGCGAGTTCGGTCTCCCGCTGGGTGGCCAGCGTCTGGAACTGCCGTGAGGAGCGGCGCCCCAGCACGGCCCGGGTGGCGGCGAGTTCCTGCAGCTCGGTCACCCGCTCCTGCCCCTCGCGCTGGCTGCGGGCCGCCTGCTCGCACTCCTCGGCCAGCGCGTCCAGCTCGGCGCGGTGGGCCGGATACTGGATGCCGAGCTGCCGGGCGGCCTCGGCGATCAGCGTCACCGGTTCCTGGATGGACAGGGTGGGCCGCTCGAAGTCGATATACGCGAACGGGAAGCCGCCACCGGGCGTGCGCACACCGTCGAGCAGGAACTGGGCGAGCAGGGTGCTCTTGCCCATCCCGTCAGGACCGTGCACGACCAGCGGCGGCATCGGCGCCGGGGCCACGTCCGGCATCGGCTCGGGCGGCGCCGATCCGCCCGGCAGCCCGACGTAGCGCCGCAGTTCCTCCAGTTCGCGGGCGCGCCCCTGGAATGGCTGCCGGACCAGCTGCTCCAACGGCTCCAGCAGCCTGGCCCGTTCCAGGTCGCGCTGCACCTCGGAGGCGTCCGGCAGCCCGGTCACGCCCGGCACCTGGGACAGCCACAGCACCGCCCGCAGGGCGTCGGCCAGTTCGCCGGCGGTCATCCGGGCCGTCGTCGGCGGGCGCCCGGAGAGCTGGGCCAGCGCGAAGTACTCCGGTCCGGACCCGGGGGAGAGCGGGCCGGTGTTGCCGGCGAGGGCGCGCCGGGCGGCCTCCGGCCCCGCCAGGCCGCGCAGCGTCCGTTCCCGGACATCGGCCTTGAGGGCCCACTCGGGCCGGTCCTGCTCCCCCAGGGTCGTACAGTCGTCGACCAGCTCCAGCAGTGCGCGTCCGGTGGGGTGCTGCTCCCCGGGCAGCCTCAGCCGCCGGGGATCGAACCGCGCCAGCAGGCAGGCCGCCTCCCGGTAGGCGCGGCGGAGGTCCGAGACGCCCGGGGCCCGGTCCGCGCCGGTGTGCAGTGCCTCGCGCAGCCGCGCGGTGAACAACTCCCGTACGTCCACCCGCTGTTCGGAGGGTGTCCCGGCGGGCCGGTCAGAGGGACTGGTAGACACGAATGGCCTCCTCCGCCGCGCTGCAGACCCTCCGCATATAGCTCTGACCCTCCTCGCCACCCCTTCCGGCGGCGCACAACACCTCCTCGACGGCCACGTCCACCAGCTCCGCGACGGTGCTCTCCGGAAGCCCGGCGGTGACCGGGGACCTCGGGGCCGACTCGTGGAAGGCCAGGTCGAAGAAGGCCCGCAGGTCCTGTGGTTCGGCGACCCGGGCGGTGTCCCAGCAGATACTTCCCCGCAGGTCGTAGGGGAGTTGGCGCATCGAGCGGCCGTAGCCGAGCAGCACCAGCCGGGGGGCCTGCTCGCCCCGGGCGGCGGTGTGCTCGTAGAGGGCCAGGGCCAGCTGCCCGATGAAGTCCCACACATCGGAGCTGGGGTCGAGCTTGTCGCACTCGTCGAGGACCAGCCACAGGCGCTCGTCGGCCGCGGTCGCCCGGGCGGCCACCCAGTGCGCCGCCTCGTCGATCGACGGCAGCGGGTCGCCCCGGCCGGTCCGGTCGAACGGGGCGGGCCCCGCCCCCGGCCCGGTGACGAAGTCGGCGAGCCGCCGGACGACCTCGGCGGCGGTGGACGTGCGCGACAGGGTGACCCGCACCGGGCGGAAGCCGCTGTGCTGTCCGATGTGGCGCAGGAAGGTGTAGGTGTACGACCGCCCGCTGTCCGGTTCGCCGTCGACCAGCAGGATGAACGTGTCCGGGTCGGCGATGAACCGGCGCAGCGTCTCCCGCAGGTCCTCGCGGTCGATGAACGCCTCGGTCCCGTTCTGCAGGACGCAGCTGCGGAACGTGTCCTGCGCGGTGTGGGCGCGGACGTCGTCGCGCAGCCGCGCCAGGAATTCCCGTGCCTTCACGACGTCCGGGAGCACGGCCAGCCGGTCGGCCCCGGTGAGCGCCTCCATGAGCCGCAGCTGGCGGTGGAGGACGGTCCGCGAAGCCCGTACGAGGGCACGGGCGTTGTCCGCGCTGACGTGGGTCAGCGGCAGCGCGCCGACGAACTGCTGGGGGAAGCCGTACTGCAGCAGCTGGGCGTGCGGATCCGTGGTGTCGAGCAGATAGCTCTGCGCCCACGTGGTGACCAGGTCCCACTCGGTTTCGGTCAACGGCACACCGCACCTACCCGGGACCGTGCGTGAGATGGCCGAACAACTGGTGCACCGGCTCCCTGACCTGGGGCTGGGACAGGTACTCGCGGATGCCGTGGTGGTTGCCGCTGTCGTTGGTGACCAGCAGATCGGTGACCCGCTCCGGCGGTGCGTACTCGGGCCGCAGGGTGTGGTCGAGGGCGACCAGGTCCCGCAGGTCCGAGGCGTTGCGCCAGGCCGCCACGCCCGCCGGGACGGCCGGCGGGTGGACCAGCTGGTCCTGTACCTCGGTGATCGCCAGCGGTGAGCCCACGGTCACCAGCAGCTCCACTTCGCGCCCCAGCTCCCTGAGCACCTCGTACGCGATCACCGAGCCCAGGCTGTGCCCGATCACCACGAGCGGACCGTCGGCCGGTCCGCCCAGTGCCTCCCGCACCACCTCGCGCATCGCCGGACCCGCCCCGCCGAAGAAGTACGCGTGGACGTCCTTGAAGGTGTGCCGGACCAGCCGCCGGAACACCGCCGTACGACCGGCCTGGGGCAGCGGCAGCGCCTCCAGCGGCAGCTCGGCGGACGGCTCCTCGCGCTCCCCGGCATGAGCCAGGGGGTCCGCGAGGTACGTCATGTCCCGCAGCCAGCCGGCCAGCGCGCTCCCGTCCTGGCCCGCCCGGCCCTCCAGCCCGGCGTCCGCCGCCTCCCGCCGCGCCTCGTCGAGGGTGCGCGCCACGAACTCCTCGGGCGCTTCGAGCGCGGCCCGGTCCGACGGGGGAGCCCCGGGCCCGGTGGCGGCCGCCGGCTCCTCGGCCGGCTCCGGCCCGCCGTCCAGCGGATCCGCCCAGAAGTCGGGGAGCGGCTCGGGATACCGCAGCGGCGCCCAGTACGCCATCCGGGAGGCCCCGGCCATGTCCCTGCCGAACAGCGCGGTGTCCCACTGGGACTTGAGCAGCTCGCGGCGGACCTTGTTGCCGTTGCCGTGGACGTAGACGACCGCAGGGGGCATGGCGCTTCCCTCCGCCCTCAGCCGCGCCGCAGCACGATGTCGTCGGGCGACTGGAGCCGCTTCCAGCGCTCCCTGGGGGCGCGGGTGACCGGCATCAGATCGACGTCCGGCAGCGGCCCCAGGTCCAGCAAGGTGAGCTCGACGACGTCCGAGACCGGCACCTGGAACGTCCGGAAGGCGCCGAGCGGGGGCGGCGCCCCCGGTGTGGCGCCGGCCAGCGCCCGGTCGGCGTCCCGCGTCAGATCCGGGCTCTGGTCGAGTACGTACGCCGTCGCCGCCAGCGCGCCGTCCTGGACGAACGCCGCCACCTTCCAGAACCGCAGCGGTACCTGGACGCCCCGGTAGGGCGGGTCCGAGTCGTGCAGTACGGGACCGGTGAGGACGGCCAGCTTGCGGTCGAACGCGGCGGCGTGGTCGAGGAGGTAGTTCTCCAGCCCCTGCCAGAGCTCCTTGCCCTGGTTGAACACGTCGGCCTGCGGGGCGGCGTTGGTGTAGTGGAAGGTGTCGGCGTCGGCCTGTTTCGCCTCCGCGGCTTCGCCCCATACGGGGTCGAGCCGCCGTACCAGGTGTCCTTTGTCGAGGGAGTTGGCGCGGTAGATCTCGTTGCCGGCCTGCCGGCTCTCGGGCACCCGCGGATCGAACTGCCAGTCGTCCTCCCGCGGGAGGTTCACCAGCTGCCCGCCGTCGATGCAGACGCCGGTGGCCGCCGCCATCCGCCGGTCCGGGCGGAACACGACGGTGAAGTGGGTGTATGGCAGGAGCACCGTCTCCAGGTCGGGGACGCTCGGCTTCGGGAGCGGCACCTGGACGCCGAGGAAGTGCTCGTCGTAGCCCGCGCGGCCGGCGAGGGAACCCCGGAACCCGGCCCCGGACGTCACCCCACCCGCCGCCTGGGAATCTGATGGGATCATGTGAAGAGCGATTCCCGGTGGCATGTGCCGCTGATCGGTGCGCACCGTGAAGCCACTCGAACAGCCGGGCGCGTCGAGGCCGCACGGGCACGGCGGGCGGGGCGACCGTTCAGGCGGTTGGGCGGGCCGCCGGGTTCCCGGACCGGCACATCATGGAACGCATGCAGGCACCTCCCGTCGTCCCGCCGTTGTCAAGGAGCCCGCATGCCCACCGGCCTCTCCCTCCACCTCGGACTCAACCAGGTCGATCCCACCAGGTATGGCGGCTGGGACGGCCAGCTCGTCGCCTGTGAGAACGACGCCCACGACATGGCGCGGCTGGCCGCCGCGGCCGGCTTCGAGCCGACGACCCTGCTCACCGCCGACAGCACCGTCGCCAACGTCACCGGCGCGCTGCGCGAGGCGGCCGGAACCCTCGAGCCCGGCGACATCCTGCTGTTCACCTACTCCGGCCACGGCGGCCAGGTCCCGAACACCGTGGGAGGTGACAATGAGCCGGACCGGCGCGACGAAACCCTGGTGTTCTACGACCGCGAATTCATCGACGACGAGCTCAACCGGGAATTCGGCCGCTTCGCCCAGGGCGTCCGCATCCTCGCCTTTCTCGACTCCTGCCACAGCGGCACCGCCATCGAACTGCCCCAGCAGACCACACGGACCGCCCGGCTCATGCCGGTCTACAAACAGGACGAGATCTACCAGCGCGACAAGGAGTTCTACCAGGAACTCCAGCGCGACCTCGCGGCATCGAAGAGCCAGGGGCGCCCCGCCGACGCTCTGCTCATCTCCGGCTGCCAGGACAATCAGCTGTCCTCCGACGGCGACACCAACGGACTCTTCACCGGGACCCTGCTGGAGGTCTGGCGCGACGGGGCATTCCGTGGCGACTACCGCCGCTTCCACGGCGAGATCCTGCGGCGGATGCCGCCCTACCAGAGCCCCAACTTCTATGTGACCGGACAGCCCGGAGAGGAATTCCTGGCGCAGCAGCCGTTCACGGTCTGACGGCGCCCGGAACCGGGAATCCGGCACACGGGGACGGGGCGCGGCCACCGGCCGCGTCCCGTCCGCACCTGCTGTTCCTTCACTCCGAGGGGTAGATGTCCCCGCCCCGCAGCATGCTTTCCTGCTCACTCTGGGACTGCAGCCTGCGAGCCTTTTCCTGGAGCCGCTTCCGCTCCTCCGGATCGTTGGTACGTTCCGCGGCTGCCTTCAATTCCTGGGCCTTGTCACGCATCTGCTGGATTCGTGCGCGTACTTCTCCGGATGCACTCATGGTCGGTCCTCGCGATCGGTCCTCGTGATGGGTCCTCGTGAACTGTCCTCGCACGGTGGCGGCAGAGCTGCTCAGGGAGCTGCCTCTACCAGCGAATCAGGCCCGGCCGCCTTCGGCACTTCGAAAAGACCTCACGAAGCCCGATCGTAGAAAGGCGCCGAGCGCGGCACGCCCGGGCGTACCGGCGTGTCTCCACCGGATGGCCTTCCTGAATGGCGAGGGCGGCGGAAAGGGACGTTGGCTGAAGCAAGCAGATCACGTCCGCTGAGTGTCAGAGCCTCTGGCGTTTGACGCTCCCCTCGTTCAGTGGAGTCCTCCATGACATCCGAACCAGCACTTTGTGGGGGCGACGCCGAACTGTCATCGACAGCACACGGCGAGCGTATTCCGCCCCTCCCATCCGAGAAGAATTCGTCCCGCACCCTTCTCTGGGAGGCCGTCACCCATCGGCCCTTGGAGGAAGTCGCCGCGCTCGTGGAACTGCTCAAGCGCAGCGGCGACGTTCCCAATCCGGGTGACGAAGCCCTCCGCCTGGCGGTGCTCTCCCGTCCGGTGAGCGACGTCGCGGTGCTGTTCGACCTGCTGCGGGCCGATCCGAACGCGGTGGAGTCCAGCCGTGACGCGCTGCGTGCCGCGGCCGTGGACCGGTCCGTCGAGGAGGTCGCGCAGCTCATCGAGCTGTTCGACTGGCCGCGGGAGGACGACGGCCACGGCTTCGGCACCGCCGGCCCGTTCGACATGTCCGCCCCCTTCCCTCCGGGCCCCGGGAGCCCCGGCGGCGGCCCTCCGGAACCGGAGCCCACCGCGGCCATGCACGTCCTCGACCCCGACGTCCGCCCCCTGGGGAACACCGCCCACCCGGCCCCCACCGGGCACCACGAGACCGCGATGCCGCAACCACCCGGCCGGCCGCCCTGGGCCGGCCACCCCGCCGGCCCGCACCCGCAGCACGGCCAGGGCGCCCCGCCGTGGCCCAGCGCGCACGAGGAGCCCCGGCAGCCCGGCTACGCCGTCCCCGGCGTGCTGCGGTCCGTACTGCGCTGGCCCGCCGCGGGGGCCCTGGCGCTGTGCGGGGTGAGCCACCTGCCGGTGAACACCTCGCCCGTGCACGGCGCCCAGGCGGCCGTCGCGCTCTCCATGGCCATCGCCGTGGTCTACCTGCTGCTGTCGGGCTGGCTGGCGATGCGCGACACCGCCCTGGTCTGGACGGTGAGCGCCGCCGCGGCCATGGTCATCGTCGCCGTGCACGCGCTGTCCCGGGCCGGCGTCCTCACGCCCCTGGGAAGCGGCCTGGGCGACACCGGTATGTGGCCCGAGATGGTGGCGGTGGCCCTGGCGATCGTCACCGCCGGACTCGCCGGTGCGGCGCTGCTCAGTCGCACGCGCCGGGTAGGGCCCGTCCCGGCGGGACTGTGAGCCGCCGGCGCGGAACCGTCAGCCAAGGGCGCGGGCCGGGACCCTGAACGGGGGCCCGGCCCGCGCCCTTCGTCAGGTCAGCTGTGCGGAGCCCCGTAATGCCCGGCGAGCCGCCGGTAGTACGCGTCGTCGCCGAGGTGCTTCCCCCGGTCGAACTCCGGGGCATCCGCGATGTCCTTCTTCGTCCGGGCGAGGTAGATCACGCTCCGGTCGAAGTCGATCGACGAGATGACACCGGCCGGCAGCAGGACGTGCCTGCCGAAGATCCACGCACCGGTGTCGACGACCAGATACGCGGCTCCCGCCTCGTCGGAGTGCTGGTCGACCGTCCCGACGGTGCCGTCGATCGCCTCGACCGAGAAGCCGGTGAGATCGGTCCCGGCACGGTGGCCCGCGGTGTCCTGGAATCCCCAGATGCCGTCCGTCATGGGAGACCTCCCAGCGCTGCCGAGCGGCCGGAACCGCGCGCCTTCCCTCGCCGTCCCTCCCCGTGACCATCATGCCCCCGGCATCGGCCCCCGGAGACCCGCCGGAAGCGCCGTGGGCCCTGCCCCGTCGGAACCCATCGGGCCCATCGGACACGCCCTAATCCCTGGACGAGTACCGGTGCAGCACCCAGGCCGGCAGGGCGAACCAGCAGACGATGAACCAGGCGACCAGCCCCGCGACGAGCCAGGGGACGGCCGGACCGCCCCACGCGATCCGGAGGATCAGCAGCAGCGCCGAGGTGACGGTCAACAACAGCAGGACGATCCCGGTCAGGGCCAGCCGCGAGGCCCAGGTCACCGTCTCCGGCTTCAGCCGGTGGCCGGCGACCAGCCGGTGGAAGGTCACCGTGCCGATCAGCGCCCCGGTGGTCGCCGCGCCCAGCAGCACCGTCACCACGTAGATGGTCACGTCGGCCTCCCCCAGCGTCGCGAAGCGCGGGGTGAAGACCACGGTGAGCAGGAACCCGAAGAGGATCTGCACCCCGGTCTGGATGACCCGCACCTCCTGCAGCAGCTCGACCCACCGCCGGTCCGCGCGCTCCTCCGGCGTCTCATGGCGACCGCGCGCCGTCCGGCGCGGATCCGGCGACTCCATCCGGCCTCTCCCGTCTGCCGGCTCCCGTCTGCCCGTCTGCCGCGGCCCTCCGGCTACCGCCGCTGCCCGTCGGCTAGTGCTTCACGCTGGTGCGGAACGCCAGCTCGTCGTCCTTCACCTCCACCCGCACCACGTCCCCGGACGACAGCGCCCCGTCGAGCAGCAGCCGCGAGAGCGCGTTGTCCACCTCCCGCTGAATGGTGCGCCGCAGCGGCCGCGCCCCGTACTCGGGCTGGTGGCCGCGGTGGGTGAGCCAGTCCACGGCCTCCGGTGTGAACTCCACGGAGATGTCCTGGGCGTGCAGCCGGCGGCGGGTCCCCTCCAGCAGCAGACCGGTGATCTGGCGCAGCTGCTGGTCCGTGAGCCGGCGGAAGACGATGATCTCGTCGAGCCGGTTGAGGAACTCCGGACGGAAGTGCTCGCGCAGGCTCGCCAGCGCCCGCTCCCGCGCCCCGTCGCCGCCCTCCGCCCCCGCCATGTCCGAGCCGAAGCCCAGCACCCCGCGGCCGCCGCTGAGCGCCTCGGAGCCCAGGTTGCTGGTCATCACGATGACGGTGTTCTTGAAGTCGACGGTACGGCCCTGGGAGTCGGTCAGATGCCCGTCGTCGAGCACCTGCAACAGCATGTTGAACACGTCCGGGTGGGCCTTCTCCACCTCGTCGAGCAGCAGCAGCGAGTACGGGTGGCGCCGCACCGCCTCGGTCAGCTGGCCGGCGTCCTCATGGCCGATGTATCCGGGCGGCGCGCCCACCAGCCGGCTGACGGTGTGCCGCTCCTGGAACTCGCTCATGTCCAGCCGCACCATGCGGTCCTCACTGCCGAACAGCGCCTCGGCGAGCGCCCGGGCCAGCTCCGTCTTGCCCACGCCGGTGGGGCCGAGGAAGAGGAAGCTGCCGATCGGGCGACTGGGGTCGGACAGGCCGGCCCGTGAGCGGAGAATCGCCTCGGAGACCGCGGTGACCGCGTCGTCCTGGCCGATCACCCGGTCGTGCAGCCGGTCCGCCAGCCCCAGCAGCCGCTCCTTCTCCTCCTGGGTCAGGCTGCTGACCGGCACCCCTGTCTGCCGCGACACGATCTCCGCGACGTCCTCCGCGGTGACCTTCACGATCGTGCCGTCGCCGCGCGGCCGGGAGCCCTGGGCCGCGTCGATCCGCGCGGTCAGCTCGTTGATCCGGTCCCGCAGCTCGGTGGCCCGTTCGTACTGCTCCGACGCGACCGCCTGGTCCTTGTCCACGGCCAGCTGTGCCACCTCACGCTCCAGCGCCCGTACGTCGGTGGTCTTGGCGCCGGAACGGAGCCGGACCCGGGCGCCCGCCTGGTCGATCAGGTCGATGGCCTTGTCGGGCAGGAAGCGGTGGGTGATGTAGCGGTCCGACAGCTCGACGGCGGCCAGCAGCGCCTCGGGCGTGTAGCGGACCTGGTGGTGCGCCTCGTAGCGGTCCTGGAGGCCGCGCAGGATCTCCACGGTGTCGGCGACGGTCGGCTCGGGCACCAGGATCGGCTGGAAGCGGCGGGCGAGGGCGGCGTCCTTCTCGATGTACCGCCGGTACTCCTCCAGCGTTGTGGCGCCGATGACATGCAACTCCCCGCGGGCCAGGGCGGGTTTGAGCATGTTGCTCGTGTCCAGGGCGCCGCCCTCCCCGGTGCCGCCGCCGGCCCCGACGACCGTGTGCAGCTCGTCGATGAAGATGATCAGCGAGTCGGGGTGGGCGCGGACCTCCTCCATGATCCCGTTCATCCGCTCCTCGAAGTCCCCGCGGTAGCGGGTGCCCGCGAGGACCGCAGTCAGGTCCAGGGCGACCACCCGGCGCCCCGCCAGGGTGTCCGGGACCTCCCCGTCGGCGAGCCGCTGCGCCAGCCCCTCCACGATCGCCGTCTTGCCGACGCCCGCGTCACCGACCAGCACCGGGTTGTTCTTCCCCCGGCGGGAGAGCACCTCGATGGTCTGCTCGATCTGCTCGTCGCGGCCGATCACCGGGTCGATCCGGCCCGCCCGGGCCAGGTCGGTCAGATCGCGGCTGAACTTGTCGAGGGTGGGGGTGTCGTGCTTGGGCGGGGCGCCGTGCTCGCCGGGGCCGTGCTGCGGCCCGTGTCCGCCCTGCGGGGTGGCGGCGTGCGGCTCGAAGTGGGCGAGGCCCAGGATCCGCCCCGCCGCCGAGTCCGGGTTCGCCGCCAGCGCGTCGAGCACATGCTCCGGGCCGATGTACGAGGACCCGTTGTCCCGCGCCAGATCGTGCGCGCCCAGCAGGGCCCGTTTGACCGCCGGGGTCACCGCGACGCTGGACTGCTTGGGGCCGCTGCCGGCGCTGCGGTCGATCTCGGCCGCCAGCGCGTCGGGGTCCGCCCCGGCCTGCCGGAGCAGGGTCCGGGTCGGCTCGGCGCTCAGCGCGGCCCGCAGCAGGTGCTCGGTACCCAGCTCGGGGCTGCCGTGCTCGGCGGCGTAGGCGGCTGCGGAGGTCACCAGGTCCCGGGCGGGCCCGCTCATCAGGCGCGCGATGTCCGCGTGCCGGGGCAGTGACTGCCCGCCCTCGCCGCTCCCGGACGGCACCGCGCCGCCGAAGAAGCGCGCGAGGAATTCACTGAACGGGTCCGGGCCGTAACCCTCCGGACCCACGGATCCATTGCTCATGTGTGTCCGTTCCGCTGCCACGGCGGTACCGCGACATGCTGCCTCGTCGGGGCCGGTCGCCACTCCACTGCTTCAGGATCGGTTCCCGCGGAGCCATCCGCACCCGGGCGGGCCGCCGCGGGCCCGGCGGCGCGGCTCACAGCTCGCGGTGGATCCGGGCGAGGTCGGCGGTGAGCGCGTCGAGCCAGATGACCGAGTCGACGAGGAGCGCGGCGGAGACCGCGCGGGCGTCCTGGTCGGGGACGTCCTGCGGGATGTGCGGGACGACGGCCAGCAGGGCGTGGATGTCCAGCGCTGGGGGAGCGCCGAGCGGTGGTGGTGGGGCACCGTGGTCGGTGCGGAGGCGGCGGGAGAGGTCCCGGTAGGCGGCCGCCGTGGTGCCGGAGGCCTGCCGCAGCCAGGAGCCGACCTCCCGCCGGTCGATCCGGCCGGGCCGGCCGGGCAGCATCCGTTCGCCGCGCCGTGCGTCCGCCCCGGCGACCACCACGGCCAGCCAGTCCGGCTGCCGGTCCGGCTCGGTCCTCGGTTCGCTCTCGAACTGGGCCAGGCTCTCCTGCGCGAGGATCAGCGCGCGGTTGATCGCGGCGATACCGGCGGCGCTGCCGCCCGCCGCCGGGACACCGGCCGTGGTGCGGTCGACGATCCGCGTGGTGGTCCACCCGATGGCGTCCGCGACGGCCGCGCACAGGTCCGCCATGCTCCTGCGGACCTCGCGCCCGGCGCCGCGCGGCCAGGCCACCAGACCGCAGACCAGACCGATGACGCTGCCGATCAGCACATCCTCCACCCGGACCGGCGCGAGCAGCCAGGTGACCGGCGAGACCTGTGCGAAGAGCAGGGCGACGACCAGGGTGAAGCCGCCCTGCGCCCAGGCCAGCCCGCGCAGCGGCCCGACGAGGAAGGCCACCAGCATCAGCGGCGGCAGCACCACCGCGTACACCACCGGACGGTCGTGGACCGCCGCCAGCAGGCCAGCGGCCAGCCCCGCGCCGAGCAGCGTTCCGATGAGCGCCTGGCGGACCGCGGTACGGGTCTCCAGGCTCGTCGTCCGGATCAGGGTGAGCGTCGCCAGCAGCACCCAGAAGCCGTGCTGAAGATTGAGGACTCCGGCGACGGCCCGGGCCGCGGCCAGCCCGAGCGCGAACCGGCAGGCGTTCTGGAAGATCACCGAGCGGGGGGTGAGGTGCGTGGCCAGCCGCTGCCGCCACAGCTCGGTGGCGCGGGCCCGCGCGTAGGTGAAGGAGTGCCCGCCCGGGTTCCGGTCGACGCTGCGGTCGCCGAGCAACAGCCGGGTGGCCAGCACGAGGGTCACGGCGGCGTCGGCGGCCTGTACCACCAGCGACCGGCGGCGCAGACGGGCCAGCTGTTCGTCGGCGCTCAGGCGGTCCAGGGCCTCCAGGGCCCGGCGGGTACGGGCCGGGGCCAGCTCGTTCTGGAGGGCCGTCGCGGACGGCCGCCCCATACCGGGCCGCAGCCGCGCCCGGCGCGGTGGCAGTGCGCCCACGCGGACCCACCGCCGTTCGTTCTCCCGCAGCGCCCGGGCCGTCTCGCGCGCGGTGGCGCCGACGGTCCGCAGCAGGGCGGCGGTCTGCGGGCGGAAGGCGCGGTACGCCCCGGCCGTGGTGTGCACGGCGGCCAGCCTGGCCAGCAGGGTACGGACGGCCTCGGCGGTATGGACCAGTGCCTTGTTGGCGAGTGTGGGGGCGGCGGGCATATCGGCCGGGGGTACCCGGTCCGGGCGCAGCGCCTCCGCGGCCGCGTCCGCCCGGGCGAGCGCGGGACCCGGTGCGGGGCCGCCGCGGTGCTCGGCGAGGTCCGCCGCCGCGTCGGCGGCCTCGGCCAGCAGCCGGCGGAACGGTGGGGTGGCCGGTTCCGGCAGGACGAAGCGCTGGGCCAGCACGAGCAGGACGGTGCCCAGCAGATAGCCCGCCAGCCGTTGCGCCAGGGTGTCCGGGGCGTACGGCGGGAAGCACGGCAGGATGTAGAGCAGCTGCATCCCCGGTGCCGCGGCGGCGACCCGCGGCCCGGTGGTGCCGGCGTACGCGACCAGGAAGCCGACGACCAGCATGCCGAGGACGGCCGCCCAGGTCCGGACCGCGAGCAGAGTGCCCAGGCCGACGAGCGCCAGGCCGGCGGGGACCGCGGTGAGCAGGGTCTCGGCGCGCTGGCGCCCGGAGCCGGGGATCCGGGCGAGCGCGCCCAGCGCGACCACGGTGAAGGTGGCGTACAGGGACATCACGGTCAGGCCGAGCCCGTAGCGGCAGAGGTAGAAGGCGGTACAGGCGGCGACCGTCACACGGACCGCCGTGCCGACCACCGGCCGCTGTGTGTGCAGCGCGTGCCGGCCGTGCTCCCGCAGATAGCGCAGCCGGCGCAGCCCGGCGCGGAGGGGCACCGACCCGACGGGTCCGTCGGCCGTCCGCCGTGGGGAAGCTCCCAGCTGCGACCTCACCTCTCCACTATTGGCCAGCGGCCGGAGGTCCGCACCGCACCCAGCGATCGGAGGTCCGTACCGCGCCCAGCGGCCGGGGGTCCGCACCGCGCCCCGTCAGAAGTGCTCCAGCACCCGGTCCCGGCACTCGGCCGGTGTGCCCCAGGCGTCCCGCAGGGGGCGGGCCTTGCGGATCCACAGGGAGAGGTCCGGTTCCTCCGTGTAGCCGAGGGCGCCGTGCAGCTGTAGCGCCGTACGGGCCGCGGTATACCCCGCTTCACCCGCCGCGGCCTTCGCCGCCGCCACCTCGCCCGTGGCCGAGGGAGCGTCCGCCGCCACCGCCAGCGCCGCCGCGTACACCAGCGGCTGGGCGAACTCCAGCGCGATGAGGGTGTCCGCCAGCCGGTGTTTGACCGCCTGGAACGAGCCGATCGCCACGCCGAACTGGGTGCGCCGCCGGACGTACGAGACGGTCGCCGCCAGGAGAGCGCGGCCGAGGCCGAGGCACTGCGCCGCGGTGGCCAGCCGCGCGACGTCGACGGCGTGGGCGGCGGCCTCGGCCACCTCCGGGCCCCGGGCGAGGACCGTGCCGCCGAGCGGACGGGACAGTCGCCGGGCCGGATCGAGGCAGGGCTGCACCGGGCCCTGCGTGTCCGTACGGCGCACGGTGTCGCCCCGGACGACCAGGACGGCGTCGGCGGCATCCGCGTCCAGGGCGAACGGTGCCCCGACGCACAGGCTGACCATGGCGTCGCCGGAGGCGATCCGCGGCAGCCACTCCCCGGCCGCGTCACGCTCCCCGAGCCGGTCCAGGAACGCGGCCGCGGCCACCGTCTCCACCAGCGGACCCGGCACCGCATGACGTCCCAACACGCCGAAGGAGACGGTCAGTTCGACCGGAAGCGGTCCCACGCCGCCATACCGTTCCGGCACGGCGAGCCCGAACACCCCTGCCGCCGCGATCCGCGCCCACAGCTCCCGCCCGGGCCCGTGCTCCCCGGCGGCCCAGGCGCGTACCACCGCCGGAGCGCCGGACGACCCCAGCATGCCGTCCAGCACACGGCCGAACTCCCGCTGCTCGGCGGTGAGGAGGAAGCGCATCAGCGGCGTCCCTTCGGCAGCCCGAGCAACCGCTCGGCGACCCTGTGCTGTCCCGGGGGCAACCCCCGGACCCCCGGCCCGGTCATCGTCCCCGCGCCTCCTTCGGCAGACCCAGCAGCCGTTCCGCGATACTGTGCTGTCCCGGGGGCAACCCCCGGACCCCCGGCCCGGTCATCGTCCCCGCGCCCCCTTCGGCAGGCCCAGCAGCCGCTCCGCGATGATGTTCCGCTGGATCTCATTGGTGCCGGCGTAGATCGGCCCGGCGAGGGAGAAGGTGTAGCCCTCGGCCCAACTCCCGTGCGCCGGCGCCTCCTCGGCGGCGTCGGTGAGCATGCCGTACGGGCCGAGCAGGTCCAGCGCGGTCTCGTGCAGGGCGAGGTCCAGCTCGGACCAGAAGACCTTGGTCAGGCTCGACTCGGCGCCGGGGGAGGCCCCGTCGGCCGGCCGGGAGGCCTGCGCGTAGCCGAAGAGCTGGTAGGCGCGGGCGCCGATCAGGGCGTCGGCCACCCGGCCGCGGAGCGCCGGACCGGCCGCTCCGGGGGCCGCCCGCCACAGCGCGGCCAGCCGCCCGGCGGCCGCCATGAAACGGCCCGGGCTGCGCAGCGTCAGGCCGCGTTCCCGGCCGGCCGTGCTCATCGCCACCCGCCAGCCCTGCCCCGGCTCACCGATGACATCCGCGTCGGGTACGAACACCCCGTCCAGGAACAGTTCGGCGAAGGCCGGTTTCCCGTCCAGGCGGCCGATGGGCCGTACCGTCACGCCCGGCGCGCGCAGCGGGAACATCAGATACGTCAGCCCCTGGTGCGGCCGGCCGGTACCCGGTTCGCTGCGGAACGGGCCGAACGCGCGGTCGGCGAAGGCGGCGCGGGACGACCAGGTCTTCTGCCCGCTCAGCCGCCAGCCGCCGTCGGTGCGTACGGCGGTGGAGCGCAGTGCCGCCAGATCCGAGCCGGCCTCCGGCTCCGACCACGCCTGTGCCCAGATCACCTCACCCCGCGCCATGGGGCCGAGGACGCGGGCGCGTTGCTCGTCGGTGCCGTACTCGAAGAGGGTGGGGGCGAGGAGGCTGATGCCGTTCTGGCCGACCCGGCCGGGCGCGCCCGCGGCGTGGTACTCCTCCTCGAAGACCAGCCACTCCAGCAGTGAGGCGCCGCGGCCGCCGTACTCCTCGGGCCAGGAGACCACCGACCAGCGGTCCGCGGCGAGCCGGTGCTCCCACTCCCGGTGGGCGGCGAACCCCTCGGCGGTCTCCAGGGACGGCAGCGGGGCGGCGGGGACGTGCGCGGTGAGCCAGGCCCGGGCCTCGGCCCGGAAGGCGTCCTCCGCGGCGGTGAAGGCGAGGTCCATCAGGCCTCCGCCGCACGCGGATTCGCCGGCTCTCCCCCGGAGGGCCGCCGGGTCGCCGCCCCGGAGGACCGCCGCATCGCATCGAGGTCCATCCCGCCCAGCGGGTCGGTGGCGGTCTCGGCGTTGTGCGCGTGCGCGAGGTGGTGCAGGGCGAACGCCGAGTCCAGTCCGGGGTGCAGGCCCTGAAGGTCCTCGGCCTGGTTGACGGCGCGCTTGGTCAGCGCCAGCCCGAGCCGTGGCATCGCCGCGATCCGAAGCGCCAACTCCCCGGTCTGGTATGCCAGTTCATGCTGCGGGACGACCCGGTTGACCATCCCCAGCTCGTACGCCCGGCGGGCGGACATCCGGTCGCCCGTGTAGAGGAACTCCTTGGCGATACGCGGGGGCATCACCCACGGGTGGGCGAAGTACTCCACACCCGGGATGCCCATCCGTACCACCGGGTCGGCGAAGAAGGCGTCCTCGGCGGCGACGATCAGATCGCAGATCCAGGCGAGCATCAGACCGCCCGCCACACACGCCCCCTGGACCGCGGCGATCACCGGTTTGGGCAGTTCCCGCCAGCGGCGGCACATGCCGAGGTAGACCTCCGACTCGCGGGCGTAGCGCTGCTCGGCGCCCGCCTTGTCCGAGTGGTCCCACCACAGCCCCGCGGCGCGGTCGAAGGGGAGGTGGGCATCGCGCCCGGGGGAGCCGATGTCGTGGCCCGCGGAGAAGTGCCGGCCCTCGCCGGCGAGTACCACCACCTTGACCTCGTCGTCGTCCGCGGCGCGGTAGAAGGCGCGGTCGAGGGCGTAGGTCATCGCGGAGTTCTGTGCGTTGCGGTACTCCGGGCGGTTCATGGTGACGGTCGCGACCGGGCCTTGGAGGCTGTAGCGCACGGGCGCGTCGGTTGCGCCGGGAGCCTGGCCGGGATGGCGCACGGGCGCGTCGGTTGCGCCGGGCGCGTGGCCGGGACGGCGCACCGGGTTCTCGTCCTCGTGGGCAGCGGGCATCATCCCTCCCCTCCTTCCCTAACAAGTGTTTGGTAGGTTAACGTACGGCCGCGAGCGGCGTCGAGGCCGAGGAGGTCCGCGTATGACACCGCCCCCCTACGTGCCCGGCCACGATCTGCTCACCGGCCGTACCGCCGTCATCACCGCGGCCGCCGGCGCGGGCATCGGCGGCGCCACCGCCCGCCGCTTCCTGGAGGAGGGCGCCCGGATCGTCATCGGCGACGCCCATGCCCGGCGGCTGAAGGAGCACGCCGCGGCGCTGGCCGAGGAGTTCGGCGCCGACGCGGTGGCCGCCCTGCCCTGCGACGTCACCGACGAGGGCCAGGTGGGCGCCCTGCTGGACCTGGCCGAGGAGCGCCACGGCCGCCTCGACATCGTCGTCAACAACGCCGGGCTGGGCGGCACCGCCGACCTGGTCGAGATGACCGACGCGCAGTGGACCGCGGTCCTCGACACCACCCTGAACGGCACGTTCCGCTGCACCCGGGCCGCCCTGCGCCGGATGCGACGCACCGGCAGCGGCGGCGTCGTCGTCAACAACGCCTCCGTCCTCGGCTGGCGCGCCCAGCGCGGCCAGGCGCACTACGCCGCCGCCAAGGCCGGGGTGATGGCGCTGACCCGCTGCGCCGCCATGGAGGCGGCCGCCTACGGCGTACGGATCAACGCGGTCGCGCCCAGCCTCGCCATGCACCCGCACCTGGTGAAGGCCACCACCCCCGGGCTGCTGGCGGAGCTCACCGCGCGGGAGGCTTTCGGCCGCTGGGCCGAACCCTGGGAGGTCGCCAACGTCATCGTCTTCCTGGCCGGCGACTACGCCTCGTACATGACCGGCGAAACGGTGTCGGTCAGCGCACAGCACGCCTGAGACACCTGCGCCATCCCCGGGGCACCCGCACCACCCCTGAGGCGCACCGCGCGGCCACCACCACTCAAGGGCCTTGCGGAACCGGCCGGCACCTTCGCAGAATCTCACCAAGGAGAGCAGCATGTCCGAGGCCTATGTCGTCGACGCGGTCCGTACCCCGGTCGGCAAGAAGGGCGGTGGCCTCTCCGCCGTCCACCCCGCCGATCTGGGCGCCCATGTGCTGACCGCCCTGATGGCGCGCACCGGTGTCGACCCGGCCGCCGTCGAGGACGTGGTCTTCGGCTGCCTGGACGCGGTCGGACCGCAGGCCGGGGACATCGCCCGTACGTGCTGGCTGGCCGCCGGGCTGCCCGAGGAGGTCCCCGGCGTCACCGTCGACCGCCAGTGCGGATCCTCCCAGCAGGCCGTCCACTTCGCGGCCCAGGCCGTGCTCTCCGGCACCCAGGACCTGGTCGTCGCCGGCGGCGTACAGAACATGTCGCAGATCCCGATCGCCTTCGCCGGCCGCCGGGCCACCGAGCCGCTGGGCCTGACCGAGGGCCCGTTCGCCGGCTCCGGCGGCTGGCGGGCCCGCTACGGCGAGGCGCCCGTCAGCCAGTTCCACGGCGCCGAGCTGATCGCCGACACCTGGCGCATCTCGCGTACGGAGATGGAGGAGTTCGCGCTCCGCTCCCACCAGCGGGCCGTCCGCGCCATCGACGAGGGCCGCTTCGACCGGGAGACCGCGCCGTACGGGGACGTCACCGTCGACGAGGGCCCGCGCCGCACCACCTCCCTGGCGAAGATGGCCGCCCTGCCGTCCGTCATCCCGGGCGGTCGGCTGACCGCGGCGGTCTCCTCGCAGGTCTCCGACGGCGCGGCGGCGATGCTGCTCGCCTCCGGGCGGGCGGTGGCCGCGCACGGGCTGACCCCGCGCGCCCGTATCCACCACCTGTCGGTGCGCGGGGAGGACCCGATCCGGATGCTGACTGCACCGATCCCCGCGACGGCGTACGCGCTGAAGAAGGCGGGCATGACGATGGACGACATCGATCTGGTCGAGATCAACGAGGCGTTCGCGCCCGTCGTCCTGGCCTGGCTCGCCGAGACCGGTGCCGACCCGGAACGGGTCAATGTCAACGGCGGCGCCATCGCGCTCGGCCATCCGCTCGGCGCGACCGGCGTACGGCTGATGACGACCCTGCTCCACGAACTGGAGCGCACGGGCGGCCGGTTCGGCCTGCAGACCATGTGCGAGGGCGGCGGTCAGGCCAACGTCACCATCATCGAAAGGCTGTGAGCCGCGTCACCGCGCGACCGTGGGCCGCATCATCGAGCGGCTGTGAGCCGCGTCATCGAACGGCGGTGAGCCGCTCGCGTACCTCCGCCGCCTCCCGCATGATCCGTTCCACCAGCTCCGCGCAGCACGGCAGGTCGTCGATCACCCCGGCGACCTGCCCGGACGCCATCACGCCGAGATCCGTACGGCCGTCCACCATCGCCGACCTCAGCAGCATCGGGGTGTTCGCGGCGAGCAGTACCTGACCCCACGTCATATCCCGGCCGTGCCGCAGGGCGAGACCGTCGCGGATCATCCCGCGCCAGGTCGCACCGGACAGTCTCCGGAAGCCCGCCGCCGCGCGGACCGCCCGCACCAGGGCCGCGGCGCGGCCGGCCCGCTCGAGGGAGTCGACGAAGTCCGTGCGCAGCATCCGGTGCGGCAGCCCGTCCACCGCGGTGGTGACGGTGACGTCGTGGACGGCCGCGGCCAGATAGCGGGCCAGGACCGCCCGGGGCACGGTGCTGTCCGATGTCAGCAGGAAACGGGTGCCCATGGCGATCCCGGCCGCGCCGTACGCGAGGGCGGCGACCAGGCCCCGGCCGTCGAAGAAGCCGCCCGCGGCGATCACCGGGATGCCGACGGCGTCGACGACCTGGGGGAGCAGCACGCTCGTGGCGACGCTCCCGGTATGGCCGCCGCCTTCGCCGCCCTGGACGATGACCGCGTCGGCGCCCCAGGCCGCGACCTTCTCGGCGTGCCGGCGGGCGCCGACGGACGGGATGACGACGACGCCGGCGTCCTTCAGCCGGGCGATCAGCGCACGGGACGGGGCCAGGGCGAAGGAGGCGACCCGTACGCCCTCGTCCACGATGACGCGCACCCGCTCGGCCGCATCGCCCGCGTCCGCCCGCAGGTTGACGCCGAACGGCGCGTCCGTACGGGAGGCGACCTCGCGGACCGCTGCGCGCAGCCGGCCGACGGTCATGGTGGCCGAGGCGAGGATCCCCAGTGCGCCCGCGTTCGCGGCGGCCGAGACCAGCCGGGGCCCCGCCACCCACCCCATACCGGTCTGTACGAGCGGATACCGCACCCCGACGAGCCGGGTGAGGGCCGTCTCCATCGGCGCCGTCGCCATCAGCCCGCGACCTCGCGTGCGCGCAGCCCCTCCGGGTCGATGACCTCGCGGATCAGCCGGAGTTCGGCGGGGGTGGGTTCCCGGGTGTACGGCACGTCGTCCGGGACCGCCAGGGGGAACCCGGTCGCCGCGGTGACCTCGCCGACCGTGACCCCCGGGTGCAGGGACGCCAGCCGCATCGAGCGGTCCGGTGTGGCGAAGTCGAAGACGCCCAGATCGCTGACCACCCGCGGGATGCGGTGGAACCGTGTCGCGGACGGGCCGGCGGCGGCCGCGCTGTCGTACCCGACCCCGCAGACCATGTCGACCCGGGCCACGAAGACCCGCGGGGAGTGCCGGGGAATCCAGTAACTCACCGGATGGTTGAGGGTGTTGACGGGGGCGCCGCGCACCCCCAGGAGCTGGCGGGCGGGCCGCTGCCAGTCGCCGACGCAGGAGATGTTCTGGTTGCCGAACCGGTCGAGCTGAGCGGCGCCCATCATCACATGCCGCCGGCCACCGGTCACCATGGCCAGATGCCGGCGGTAGGGAAGCCAGCCCTCCGGCGTGCCGTCGGCGCCGACGAGCGTCGCCTCGCCGTCGGTCAGCAGCAGATCCGGCGCGAAGGTCCGTTGGGCGAGCCGGGCGCCCACCGAGGGGATCAGGCCCATGGGGCTGGCGAGTACCTCCCCGTTGCCGCGCCAGGCGTCGGCGCAGGCGACCACGCAGTACTCGGCGCGGCTGGTGGTCATCGGGCCTCCTCGTGCCAGGCCCGGACGGCGGACTGATAGGCCTCCTCGTCGGTGCCCGACAGGAAGCGCTCCGCGAACTCGGGCCAGGGCGTGGTCGCGTACAGCTTCTGGAAGGGCTCGTCGCGGCCGTGGTCCGGCGCGCAGGAGGTGAAGTGCGCGCCGTGCGGCGTCTCGACGACACCGGTGACCGCGTGCCGCTTGACCAGCAGGGTCTGTGGCACCGCGGTCGCGAAACCGCCGGTGTCGACGAGCCGTTCGCAGGAGACGTACGCGGCGTCCGCGGCTTCGCAGAACAGGTCGTCGAAGTACGGATCCGGGCCCAGGTACTGGCCGTTGCCGAGCCGGTCGGCGCGGTTGAGGTGGACCAGGGCCGCGTCCATCCGCAGCGCGGGCATCGCGACGAAGGTCTCACCGTCGTCGTACGGTGAAGTGACCGTACGCAGCGCCGGGTTGACCCGCATCACATCGGAGCCGAGGCCCGCACGGACCGGCAGGAAGGGGAGCCGGTGGGCGGCGGCGTGCAGTCCCCACATGAACATCGCCTCGTCGATCTCGGTCAGCGCGAACGCGCCCCGCTCCCGGGCCGCGCGGAACTGCGGCTCCAGGGGGATCGAGTCGAGCGTCGCGAACGGCGCGATCAGCCGGCGGATCCTTCCGGCGGCGGCGAGCAGGCCGACATCCGGCCCGCCGTACGAGACCACGGTCAGATCGGTGACCTCGGACCGCAGCAGCGCCCGTACCAGCGCCATCGGTTTGCGCCGGGAGCCCCAGCCGCCGATGCCGAGGGTCATCCCGCTGCGGAGACGGGAGACGACATCGTCGGGCGTCATGGTCTTGTCGGTCATGGCTGCCCGGCCTCCTGGCGGTGCTCGGCGCCGAACACGTCACGGATCCGGCGGGCGACTCCGCTGAGGTCGGCCTCGAAGGTGAAGCCCTGTTCGAAGCGGTAGCTGCGGCGGACGTCGACCGGGTCGATACCGTTGATCGCGGCCTTGGCCAGCCGGATCAGTGTGCCGTCCTTCGCCGCGATCTCTCGCGCCAACTCCACTGCGGCATCATGGAGTTCGGCGCGCGGTACGACATTCCAGACGGAGCCGTGCGCCCGCAGTTCGGCGGCGGTGACGGTACGCGAGGTGTAGTACAGCGCCCGCATCAGATGCTGGGGCACCAGTCTGGCGAGGTGGGTGGCCGCGCCCAGTGCGCCCCGGTCCAGTTCCGGCAGGCCGAAGGTGGCGTCCTCGGAGGCGACGATCGCGTCGGCGTTACCGGCCAGCCCGATACCGCCGCCCAGGCAGTGGCCGCCGACCGCCGCCACGACCGGTACCTCGCAGTCGTAGACCGCGGCGAACGCCTCGGCGCAGCCGCGGTTGGCGCCGAGCAGCGCCGCGTGTCCGGTGTCCCGCCGCAGCTCCTTGATGTCGACGCCCGCGTTGAAGCCCGGCCCGGCGGCGGTCAGCACCACGCAACGGGTCTCCGGGTCGCGGCCCGCGGTCCGCACGGCGTCGGCGAGGTCGTACCAGCCCTGTACCGGCAGGGCGTTGACCGGTGGGAAGTCGACGGTGAGGACGGAGACGCCCTTCTCGGGGCGCGCGGTGGAGACACCCATCAGCGGATCAGCTACCTTTCCACCAAACGTTTGTTAGGCCGGGAAGGTAGCACCGAATGGAACTCGACGGGAGGGTCGCGGTCGTCACGGGCGGAACCCGGGGCGTCGGCGCGGGCATCACCCGCTCGCTGCTGGCGGCGGGCTGCGCCCATGTCGTCGTCTGTGCCCGCAGGCCACCGGACATGCCCCTCGAAGCCGGCGGAAGAGAGGCCGAGTTCAGCCCGCTGGACCTCCGGGACCCGGATGCCGTACAGGACTTCTTCACCGCCCTCGCCGAGACGTACGGGCGGCTCGACGTCCTGGTCAACAACGCCGGCGGTACGCCCTACCGCCTCCTCGGCGAGGTGCCCGCCGAACGGCACCGCCGGGTCATCGACCTCAACCTCACCGCGCCGCTCACCGCCACCCTCGCCGCGTACCCGCACCTCCGCGCCGCACACGGCTCGGTGGTGATGATCGGCAGCGTCAGCGGCACCCGCCCGTCACCCGGGACGGCCGCCTACGGCGCGGCGAAGGCCGGTCTGGAGCAGCTGGCGCGCTCCATGGCGGTCGAGTGGGCGCCCGACGTACGGGTGAACACGCTGGTCGTCGGCGTGGTCCGGACCGAACGGTCCGCCCTGCACTACGGGGACGAGAAGGGCATCGCCGCCGTCGCCCGCACCGTTCCGCTGGGCCGGCTGGCCGAGCCCGCCGACATCGGCGAGGCGGCCGTCTTCCTCGCCTCGGACCGCGCCGGATACCTCACCGGGGCCAGCCTGCTGGTGCACGGCGGCGGCGAACGCCCCGCGTTCCTCGACGCCGCGACCGTCAACCAGGGCACATTCGGCCGGCGCACACCCCCCGCCGCCACGACCGAAGGGACAGGGAACTGACATGCCGACGGGAATCTGCGCGGGCCGGGTCGCCGCCGTCACCGGCGCCGGCCGTGGCCTCGGCCGCGCCCACGCCCTGGCCCTCGCCGCCGAAGGCGCCCGGGTCGTGGTCAACGACCTGGGCGTCTCCACGGCCGGCGCCGGCATCTCGCCCGGTCCCGCCCAGCGGGTCGTCGACGAGATCCGCGCCCGCGGCGGCCAGGCCGTCCCGCACACCGCGGACATCACCACCCCCGACGGCGCCGCCTCGCTCCTCGCCACCGCCCTGGACACCTACGGCCGCCTCGACACCCTCGTCAGCAACGCCGGATTCCTGCGCGACCGGATGCTGGTCAACCTCGACGAGGACGACTGGGACGCGGTCGTCGGCGTCCACCTCAAGGGCCACTTCCTCCCGCTCAAGTACGCCGCCGCGTACTGGCGGACCGAGGCCAAGGCCGGCCGGACGCCGCGCGCCCGGGTCGTCCACACCAGTTCGGGCGCCGGTCTGCACGGCAGTGTGGGGCAGGGCAACTACTCCGCCGCCAAGGCCGGAATCCTCGCCCTCACGCTCGTCGCCGCCGCCGAACTCGCCCGCTACGGCGTGCAGATCAACGCCATCGCCCCCGCCGCCCGCACCCGGATGACCGAGCGGACCTTCGCCGGGACGATGGCGGCCCCCGCCGACGGCGGGTTCGACGCCATGGCCCCCGAGAACGTCTCCCCGCTGGTCGTCTGGCTCTCCTCCGCCGCCGGCGACGGCGTCACCGGCCGGGTCTTCGAGGCCGAGGCGGGCCGGATCACCGTGATGGAGGGCTGGCGCCCCGGACCCACCGCGGACAAGGGCGGCCGCTGGACCCCGGCCGAAGCGGGCGAGACGGTACGCACGCTGCTCGCGTCGGCGCGGCCGCCCCTGCCGGTGTACGGGACGTCCTGAGCAGGTCGTCCGAGGGCGGGCCGAGCGCGTTGCCCGAGGCCGCCGCGCCGAGCACGGCGCGGGTCACGCCGGCCGGCCGGCGTCACGCCGTCAGCCCCGCGCGGACGGCGGCGCGGGTGAGCAGGTCCTTGAGCATCTCCGGGGTGAGCAGGCCGGTGAAGGTGTTGCGCTGGCTGGGGTGGTAGCTCCCCAGGACGTACAGGCCCTGGCGCCGGCCCGCAGCGGGGAGGGGCAGTTCCACGCCATGTCCGAACGCGGGGCGGGGGCGGGGGAGCGGCCAGCCGGCCTCCCCGAGTACGGGCAGCAGTGCGTGCCAGGCGAACGCGCCCAGCGCCACGACCGCCCGCAGCCCGGGGCCGAGCAGTGCCACCTCCGCCGCCAGCCAGGGGCGGCAGGTCCGCCTCTCGGCGGGCGTCGGCTTGTTCTCCGGCGGGGCGCAGTGCACCGCCGCGGTGACCCGCACGCCGTACAGCTCCAGCCCGTCACCGCGGTGTCTCGCGGTGGGCTGGGAGGCGAGACCCACCGCGTGGAGCGCGGCGAACAGGAAGTCCCCGGAAGCGTCCCCGGTGAACATCCGGCCCGTCCGGTTGCCGCCGTGCGCGGCCGGCGCCAGCCCGACGACGGCCAGCGCCGCGTCCGGTGGCCCGAACCCCGGGACCGGACGCGCCCAGTACTCCCAGTCCCGGAACGCCGCGCGGGGGTGGGCCCCGATGTGCTCGCGCCAGGCCACCAGCCGAGGGCAGGCCCGGCAGCGGGCCACCCGCGCGTCCAGCTCGGCGAGCCCTCCGCAGCGGGGCGCGGTGCGGGCCGGGAAGTCGCTGTCCTCTTCCCTGCCCGGCGGCCCACCGGCCGCGCCCGTTGCGTTCATCCCCCCACGCTAGGTCCTGTTCGACGGGTCAGGCCCCAGGCTCGACGCCGGTCAGCCGTCCGGCAGATCGAGCCGCCGGGCCGTCCCCGGCGCGACGCTGAACGACCGCTCCCGCAGCCGCACCCGCACCGCCGCCTGCTGGGACTCCGGTACCGCGATCCGCACCTGTTCCCCGCGGATCCGCAGATCGATGTCCCAGTGGTGGCGGTAGCGGATGCGGACGTCGAACGTGGAGAGCTGGGGGAGCGGTACCGGGTCGAGCCAGAGGGCCCCTTCGCGGGTCTCCAGGCCGGTCAGGCCACGTTGCACCAGATCCAGGGTGCCGGCCATCGCGCCGAGGTGGATGCCCTCCGCGGTACTGCCGCCGTGCAGGTCGGCGACATCGCCGGTGAGCGCCTCCTCGCAGTACGTCCAGGCGTCCGGGCGGTGCACCCGGGCCAGCACCCAGGCGTGGACCAGGGCGCTGAGGGTGGAGCCGTGGCTGGTGCGCCGGAGGTAGTAGTCGACGGTGGCGCGCCAGGTGTCGTCGTCGAGGGCGTAGCCGAGCCGGCGGAAGACCGAGGCGAGCTCCGTGGGGGAGAAGAGGTAACCGAGCATCAGGACATCGGCCTGCTTGGAGGCCTGATAGCGGTTGACGGTGTCGCCCTCGGCCTCCAGGATCCGGTCCAGCCGCCGGATGTCCCCGTAGCGCCGGCGGTAGCCCGCCCAGTCGAATTCCGCCAGGTCCGCATAGCCGGTGAACTGGCTGATCACGCCCTGGTGGAAGGGCACATGGAGCAGCCGGGCGATATCGTCCCAGCGCTCCGGCTCGTCCGGGGTGAGCTGGATCTGCTCGAAGAGCTGCCGCCGGTGGGCCTCGGGGAGGGTCCGGCAGAGCTCGAGGGCGCGTATCAGCACCCAGGCCGCGGTGACATTGGTGTACGCGTTGTCGTCCACCCCGGGCCCGGCGGCCCCGGGATAGCCGTCGTGGTACTCGTCGGGACCGACCACACCACGGATCCGGTACCGGCCCAGCCCGGGGTCCCAGACCGCGACGGAGGCCCAGAACCGTGCGATCTGGAGCAGCATTTCGGCACCCTTGCCGTGCAGGAACTCGGTATCCCCGCTGGCCTGGCCGTACTGCCAGATGTTGTAGGCGATCGCCGAACCCACATGGTGCTGACGGCGCGAGTGGTCGGGCAGCCAGCGGCCGGACCGGGGGTTGAGATGGAGCTGCTGGGTCTCCTCGCGGCCGTCACCGGCGCTCTGCCACGGGTACATCGCCCCCGCCCGGCCCGCCTCCCGCGCCGCGTGGCAGGCGGCGGGCAGTCGCCGGTGGCGGTAGTCGAGCAGCGCCCGGGACACCTCGGGAAAGTGCAGGTTCAGAAACGGCAGCACGAACAGCTCGTCCCAGAAGACGTGCCCGCGGTACGCCTCACCGTGCAGGCCCCGCGCCGGCACCCCGACATCCAGCTCCGCGGTGTGCGGGGAGAGGGTCTGGAGCACATGGAAGAGGTGCAGCCGCAGGATCAGGCCCGCCTCTCCGGGCACCTCCAGCCGGGCCTGCCGCCACAGGTTGTCCCAGGCACGGCGGTGCGAGGCCAGCAGCTGCCGGAAGTGCGGGGCCTGGAGCACACAGGTCACCGCGGCGTGCCGGGGACTCTCGATCGCCGGGTCGTGGGAGGTGTACAGCGCCACCGTCTTGTCGACGGTCACGGTGGAGCCCGCGGTGACTGGCAGCAGCACCGTGTGGCAGGCCCGGAGCACGGTCAGCCGGGGCCGCGGCGGCACGCCCCGCCCGGGGGTGGCCCGCAGCCGCTCGGCCAGCGCGACACGGATGTCCGAGTCGACGGTGCGGCAGCTCAGCCACACCGTGTCCGGCCCCTCGGCACCTGTCTCCCAGCCCCGCAGGTGCTGGTCGGCCAGACCGCGATAGCGCTCGACTCCGGTGTTGCGGACCGCGCCGTCGATCCCCGCCTCCACCTCCACAGTGCCCGCCCAGCCCTCCGCCGTGAACGCGGTGCGCAGCGCGGCGAGATGGGGGTCGCCCATGTGCACCAGACGACGCTGCTCGACCGTCAGCCGCCGCCCGGCCCCGTCCTCGTAGACCGACCGGCGGGTCAGGGTGCCGTACCGCAGGTCCAGGTCCTGCCGGTGCTCCGTCAGCTGCGGGTGGTCGGGGGAGAGCCAGGGCCCCGGGGGCGCGTCGGCCGGGCGGATCCGGTAGCGCAGCGGCAGCCAGTTGGGCAGGTTGACCAGGTCCTCGTTGTCCACCGGGCGGTCCGCCACAGTGGACGTCAGGCGGTTGTAGCAGCCGGCCGCGTAGGTGCCCGGATAGTGCGCGGGGCCGGCCAGCACCTCGGACGCCGCGCCCCGGGTGCAGAAGTAGCCGTTGCCCAGCGCGCAGAGCGCCTCCCGCAGCCGTTCCGCACCCGCGTCGTACCCCTCGTACGACCAGGTCCAGGAGCGGCCGCCGGCGGTCGGCATCGGTCACGGCTCCCTTCGTCCTTCGTCGGTGTCCTTCCATGTCACCACGGCCGGGGGCCGGGGGCGCGGCACGCGGCGGGCGGCCCTGGCGTGCCCCGGGGTACGGGGTGACGATGGAGGGACACCGGCCGGACCGGGCGACCGGGCCACCGAGGCGACCGGGCCGGCGAGCGGAAGGCGGTGGCGGCGATGGAACGGCCCCTGGTCGTGGGCGTCGACGGATCGGACTCCGGCCTCCGGGCGCTCGACTGGGCGGTGGACGAGGCGGCGCTCCTCGGGCTTCCCCTGCGCGTGCTCTACGCCTCCGAATGGGAGCGCTTCGAGGGCGAGGCCCCCGAGCAGGCCCCGGAACGCCCCCGCGAGGAGGTACTGGTGGAGGCCGTCGTGGCCTCCGCCGCCGAACGCGCCCGCGCCCGCGACGCCGCCGTCGACGTCACCACCGAGGTGGCGCCCGAGGACGCGGTCACCGCCCTGCTGCGCGCCGGCCACACCGCGTCGCTGCTGGTCCTGGGCTCGCGGGGGCGCGGGGAGATCACCGGGCTGCTGCTGGGGTCGGTCGGGCTGGCGGTCGTGGCGCGGGCCCGCTGCCCGGTGATCGTGGTACGCGGCGATACGGCCGGGCTGACCGGCACGCATCAGTCGGTCCTCCTCGGCGTCGGAGACCCGGGCAAGGGCGCGGACGCGGTCCGGTTCGCCTTCCGGGAGGCCGAGGCCCGCGGCTGCCTGCTGAAAGCCGTCCGTGCCTGGCGCTGCCCGGCGCACGAGCGGACCGACGCGGGACACCCCGGGAGCACTCACGAACGGCAGGCCTCGGAGCTGATCGACAAGGCACTGGCCGCGGCGGCCGGCGACCATCCGGAGGTCAGGGTGCGGCGGACCACCGTCGAGGGCCCGGCGCACAAGGTGCTGGTGCACCGCGCCGCCGCGGCGGATCTGCTGGTCATCGGGGCCGGGCGTCGTCACGGCCACTTCGGACTCCCGCTCGGGCGGGTGGTGCACGGGGCGCTGTGCCATGCCGCCTGCCCGGTGGCGGTCGTACCGCAGCGCGGCTGAGCGAGACGCGAGTCTTCTCGCGGTGTCACCCATCTCCGTACCGCACACAGGCTCTGTACCCCACACAGGCCCTGTACCCCACACAGGCCCTACGTGCCGAACGGTGCCAGGATCTCCCGCTCGGTCCGCCGCTGTACCCGTTCGCTCAGTAGGGACAGCTTGTGCGACACCGTCGCCCGCACCGGCTCCGGCGACCGGACGCGCCGCGCCGTGCCGGGCAGCTCCGCGACGTCCGCCAGCAGCCGCCGGTGGGCGTCCGCGAGCCGGTCCCGTGGCGTACAGCGTCGGCCCGCCCGCATCATCGTCTCCAGCAGCGGCACCCCGTCCGCGGGCGGCGGCTCGTCGGCCAGCCCGATCACATCGTGACAACCGGGCCTGCGGAAGACCTGCTTCCGGCCCGGCGCGGTCACCTTCGCCGACGACAGCTTCATCACCGGCCGGCCGTCGTACGCCACCAGCTTGTACGCCGAATCCAGCGCGGGCGCGTCGGCGCTCACCCCGACGCGGGTGCCCACCGCGTACATGTCGATCGGCGCACCCGAGGCCACCAGGTCGTGCACGGCGTACTCGTCCAGCCCGCCGCTGGCGACGATCCGTACCTGAGGAAGGCCCGCGTTGTCGAGCATCGCCCGGGCGCGGCGGGAGAGTTGGCCCAGGTCACCGCTGTCCAGCCGGATCGCCGAGCCGTCACCGCGGCCCAGCGCGGTCAGCACCCGGGCCGCCGCCGCGACCCCGGACGCGGTGTCATAGGTGTCCACCAGCAACGTCACCGGGCCCGGGTGGCACAGCGCGAACGCGGTGAAGGCGGCCTCCTCGTCCTCGAACGCCTCGATGTACGAGTGCGCCATCGTGCCGACGGCCGGCAGGTCCTCGGCGTGTGCCGCCGCGACATTGCTGGTCCCCGCGAAACCGGCCATCGCCCCCAGCCGGGCCACCGTGTGCGCGACCTCGGTGCCGTGGGTACGCCGGAGCGAGAAATCCACCACGGGGCGGCCCTGCGCGGCGAGTACACAGCGGACGGCCTTGGACGCCAGCGCGGTCTGATGGCTGAGCTGGTTGAGAACGTACGTCTCCACCAGCTGCGCCTCGGGGAGCGGCGCGGTGATCTCCAGCAGCGGCTCATTGGCCAGCACCACCCGCCCTTCCGGTACCGCCCGGACCTCCCCGGTGAAGCGCAGGTCGGCCAGCGGGGCCAGCTCCCGCGCGGGCCGTTGCAGCGCCTGGGCGAACACCTCGACGTCGTCGTGCCCCACCCGGAAGCCGGCGAGGTGGTCGAGGACCGATTCGACGCCCGCGGCGATCAGGAAGCCCCGCTCCGGCGGCAGTCGCCGGACGAAGCAGCTGAAGGTCGCCGGCCGCACCATGCCCTCGCGCAGGTACGAGAGAGCCATGGTCACTTCGTACAGATCGGTGACCGTCGCATCCGCCATGGACGACTCCTTCCCGGCCGGGCCGCCGGCCCGGTGCGCCGCGCCCGGCTCAGGCCGGCGCGTTCGGCTCAGGCCAGCGCGTTCGTCCAGCCGTAGGCCATCCGGTTCTCCCGCCGGGGCGGCGCCGCACCGACCTCCTGGAGGTCGTCGTCCGCCACCCGCAGCAGCTGCCCCGCGAGGTCCTTCAGCGCGCGGCCGGCCGCGATCTCGTCCCCGATCTCCGGTACGTCCGGATCCTCGGGGCTGCAGCGGGCCGTGCCGCGCCCGGTGAAGGTGGTGGTTCCGGTGTCCAGGACCGCCCGCGCGGTGGTCATGCCGCCCTCTTCGACGAGGGAGACCCGGACCGGCCAGTCGACTGTGTTCGCCATGGCTCACTCCCATGCCCTTGGGCCCCCTCTACCGCCATCATCCGCCTTCTCCCTCGTGTTCTCACTCGTGCGGCACCACCGCCACCGGGCACGGGGCGTGATGGACGACGGCCTGCACGATATGGCCGATCCGCGGGCCCGGCAGCAGGTGGTGGTGCCGGCGTCCCACGGCGAGCAGTGCCGCGTCCGCGGTGTCGTGGAGCAGGGCCGGTGCCGGGCTCTCCATCTCGGCCCGCGCGTCCACCGGCACATCCGGATACTTCTCCCGCCAGGGCCGCAGCGCCTGCTCCAGCTCGTACCGGGCCTGCTTGGCGGCTTCCTCGGCGGCGGACGGCTCCACCCCGCCGCCCCGGTTGTACGCGTAGGCGGGCAGATGCCGGCCGTGTACGGCACGCAGGGTGACGCCGCGGCGCGCGGCGGAGGCGAAGGCGAAGGCGAACAGCGCCTCGCAGGGCTCGTGGAGGCCGACCCCGAG
Source organism: Streptomyces sp. NPDC001339 (assembly GCF_042895955.1). Lineage (NCBI taxonomy): Bacteria > Bacillati > Actinomycetota > Actinomycetes > Kitasatosporales > Streptomycetaceae > Streptomyces > Streptomyces sp. NPDC001339. Next base: position 134,901 of record NZ_JBIAWT010000003.1, read on the forward strand.
CACCACGTCACCGTCCCGCCCGTCCGGCGTGGGCTCCTGCTCGGCGCGTACGATCACCACCGGTGTGCTGGTGTGCGTGACCAGTTGCAGACCGAGTTCACCGAGGACGTAGCGCGACATCGGGCCGAGGTTCCGCGAGCCGAGGACCAGCAGGTCCGACGCGGCGGCGGCCTCTTTGAGGGCGTCCATCGGGTCCTTGGCCACCAGGTCCGCGTCCACCGGGATGTCCGGGTACCGGGTGCGGACGGCGGCCTCGGCCTCGTCCATCATCCGGTGCGCCCAGTAGTTCTGGCTGCTGTCCTGGGGCCCGGTTTCGGACGCGAGCAGCACCCAGGCGTGCAGCAGCCGCAGCCGGGCGTGGCGCAGCCGCGCCTCCCGCGCCGCCCACAGGACGGCGGCCCGGGACTCCGGCGTACCGTCCACACCGGCCGTGACGATGTCCTTCATGACCTGGCTCCTCTCTCCGGCGGCCGTCCCCGGCCCGCGGTGTCAGTCGCACACCTCCAGCCTCCGCCCAGGTCCCTCCCGCCCGCACGGCGACCGCGCGCCGCCGTGGCTCCGGTCCTGTTAGAAGCGCCCTGGCCAGGGCCTGTATCGACAGTCGCCGCGGGGCCCGCCCTTCGGGCGGACGACGGGACTTCCGACACAGGCCATAGGCCCTGGACCGCCCTAGACCCGGCCGTGGGACCGCTGGGCGCGCCGGGACAGCGAATCGATCACCACCGCGACCAGCAGCACCCCGCCCGTGATCATGTACTGGACGGCGGTCTCGATGCCCATCAGGGCCACCCCTGACGCGATCGACTGGATGACCAGCACCCCGAGCAGCGCCGACCAGGTCCGGCCCCGCCCGCCGAACATGCTGGTGCCGCCGATGACCGCGGCGGCGATGGCGGCCATCAGCAGATTGCCCGATCCCGAGGTCTGGGAGACCGAGGTGACGCGGGAGGCCAGGAACATCCCGCCGATCGCGGCCATCGTCCCCGACACCATGAACACCGAGATCCGCACCAGGTCGACGTTCAGCCCGGTGCGCCGGGCCGCCTCCACACTGCCGCCCAGCGCGAAGATCATCCGTCCGTAGCGGGTACGGCACAGCACCTGGTCGAGACCGACGAGGAGGACCAGGAAGATCAGCAGGGCCAGCGGCAGGCCCTGGAACTGGTTGAGCACATACGCCGCGGCCACCGAGACCACCGCCAGCACGCCGGTGCGCAGCACCAGTTCGCCCAGCGGCCGGGCCGGCACCCCGGCGGCCCGGCGACGGCGTACGTCCTGGTAGGAGGCGAGGAAGTAGCCGGTGGTGCCGAGTACCGCCAGGCCGTAGGCGTAGGCGTCGTGGGTGAAGTAGAAGCCGGTCAGCTGGGCGACCAGACCCCGGTCGTCGAGGTTGAGGGTGCCGCTGGAGCCCAGGAGCGAGACCATCAGGCCGTTCCAGCCCAGCAGACCCGCCAGCGTCACCACGAAGGCGGGCACCCCCACCTTTGCGAAGAAGAACCCCTGCACGGCCCCGATCGCCGTACCGCAGAGCACCGCGAGGAGCAGCGCCGGCCCCTCCGGCATGCCGTGCTGCACGTTCAGTACCGCGAAGGCGGCCGCCGCCAGGCCGCTCACCGAGCCGACCGACAGATCGATCTCCCCGAGCAGCAGCACGAAGACGACACCGGTCGAGATCATCCCGATACCGACGATGTCCACGCTCAGCACGGACAGGTTGCGCGGTGAGAGGAAGTTGCCGTTGAGGCTCTGGAAGATGATCCACACCACGAGCAGCCCGAGGACGACCGGGACTGCCCCCAGCTCACCGGCGTGGAACCGACGCCGGAGGATCCGCAGCGGGTTCTGTCCGCCACGCCCGTCCGGGGTCCGGCCGTCTGGGGTCCGGCCGTCCGCGCCGGCCGTCCGCTTCCCGCGCCCTGCCGCCGACCACGGCCGCCTCACCCCTCCACCTCCCAGCCCGGCGCCCTGCGCCGCGTCACCGCGTTGTCGGTGGCCCCGGTGATGGAGGAGATGATCTGCTCGTGGGACGTTGTGCCGACGTCGAAGAACCCGTTGTTGCGGCCCAGCCGCAGTACCGCGATCCAGTCCGCGACGGCCTTGACGTCCCCCAGGTTGTGGCTGATCAGCAGGACGCCGAGACCCCGCTCGCGGAGCTGGTCGACCAGGTGGAGGACCTGCGCGGTCTGTTCGATGCCCAGGGACGCGGTGGGCTCGTCGAGCAGGACCAGCCGGGGCTCGCCGAGCATCGAGCGGGAGACCGCGATGGTCTGCCGCTGGCCCCCGGACAGCGAGGCGACCGGGATACGGACGTGAGGCATCCGGATGGCGAGCGAGTCGAGCAGCTCCCGGGTGCGGCGCTCCATCTCCACCTCGTCGAGCAGCCCGGTCCGCTGGAGCTCCCGGCCCAGGAAGACATTGCCGACCACATCGAGGTTGTCGCACAGCGCGAGGTCCTGGTAGACGGTGGCGATGCCCAGCTCCTGGGCCTCGTGGGGACGGGTGATCCGGACCGGCCGGCCCTGCCACTCGACGGTGCCCGCGTCGGCCGGGTCGACCCCGGCGATCACCTTGATCAGCGTGGACTTTCCCGCCCCGTTGTCCCCGACCAGGGCGACCACCTGGCCGGCGCGCACCTCCAGCTCGACGTCCGCGAGCGCCTGGACCGCGCCGTACCGTTTGAAGACTCCGCGCAGCCGCAACAGCGGCGGTGCTGTCATGGGGCACCTGCCTTACCCGGTGAGCCCGGCCTTGGCGCACACCAAGACTGTCCAAGGACACACACAGTCCACGTTACTGTCGATAAGGCAGCAAACCAGACAACAAGGAACAGAATGTAATCGAACGTCCGTGTGGCGGCGCGGAAAGAGGAACGGCGTCGCGTCCCAAGGGCAGGAAGATTTTTGGGTTCTGACATGAGTTTGGCGCCCCGGGTGGTGGGGCGCCAAAGTTTCATCTGCCGACGATCAGCGGGTCCCGCCGGCGCCGAGGGCGTTCGTCTTGGAGGCGAGGTCGTTCTTCGTAGCCAGCTTGTCGGCGACCTTGCTCAACCCGCTGATCAACACCTCGGCATTGATGTCCTTGAGCGGGTTCTTCACGTCGTTCTTGCTGACGGTGCTGCTGTCCACCAGCGTGTCGTCACCGTGGGATGGAGCGGCAAGTGCCGGGGACGCGGCCCCCAACATCAGCGCGACGCCGACAGCACCTGCAGCAACCTTGGCGATCTTCACGATCCGTACCCCTTCCAGCAGATGCGTCCAACGGCGCGGCACGACTCTCGTGCCTCCGGAGCGTCCCGGCCTGGGATGCTCGTCACGCACTGCCGCAGCCCCTAACCACTGCACTCATATCAAAGTGTCGGGGCGTCACCCGTACGAGCAATATTTTCTTCAGTCTTCTCACTCGCCCGGCCGAACTGTACGAGGCCCCCGCCGGGCACGACCGGCGGCCGGCAGGGGACCTCTTCGCACGTCAGGCTGCTGGAGAGGGCGTACCGATGCCCGCTTGGTTGATCATCGAGGGGATCTTCCCTCGCTATGTGTGGGGTGTGTCAGACCCGCCTTGGCGCAGGCGGAGGCGTACTTGGGAGTGCAGATCTGATCGACTGTGTACATCCCGTCCTTGATGACCGTGTTCTTGATGGTGTGCACGGTTACCGGGACGGGGGTGAGCAGGACGGCTGGAATGCCGTGTGTGGTGGGGCTGTTGACGCGGTGTGTGGCGAGACCGTCGAGGCTCTCGCCGCGGCCCAGGGCCACGGCCATGGCGGCGGCGTGTTCCGCCTCGGGGCGGAAGGACTTCAGGACGGTCATGGTCTGCTCGCCCGAGAGGAGCCGCTGGACCGCGTCGAGTTGGGCGTCCTGTCCGGTGATCGGGGGCAGCGGGGAGACCTTCTCCGCTTTGAGGGCGGCGATGACGGCGGTCGCGAGGATGTCGTTGGCGGCGTAGACCCCGTCGATGTGCTCGGCACCGAGGGACGAGATGGCGGCGGACATATTGGCGTTCGCCGCCTCCTGGCGCCAGCCGGCGGTGTCGTACGACTTGCCGATGCGGACCTTGCCCCGGAGGACGGACAGCGCGCCCTGCTTGAACCAGGCGGAGTTGGGGTCGGTGTCCGCGCCGTTCATCATCACGATCTGGCTGTCGCGCGCCCGGTCGCCGAGTGCCCCCAGCAGCGCCCGGGCCTGCAGCCGGCCGACCTCGGCGCCGTCGAAGGAGACGTAGCCCGAGACCGGCCCCTCCGCGAGGCGGTCGTAGGAGACCACCCGCACACCGGCCCGGCGGGCGTGCCCGACCGGCGCGCGCATCGCCCGGGAGTCGACGGCGTCGAGGACCAGGACGTCCGCCCGTTTGGTGATCATCGCGTCCATCTGCGCCTGCTGGGTGGTGATGCTCTGCTGCGCGCTGACGGCCTCCACCTCGCACTCGGGGCAGAGCCGATGGATCTCCCGCAGCATCAGCGGCTTGTCGAAGTGGTGGAAGCGCCAGTTGTTGTCCGGGAACAGCACCCCGATCCGCGGAGAACCCGAACCGCCCAACTGCTGCCCGCCGCAGGCCGCCACGGCGGCCACCAGACACAGCCCGGCGAGGGCGGCGGCAGCGGTACGCGGACGGCGGGGCCCGATCTCCGGACGGACGACGGGAGTTCGACGGAAGGGCCAGGGCCTGGTCACCTCGGGGACCTCCTCACTCTCCGGCCTCCGCTGAGGCCGCCTGGGCGAGTTGCTCCTCCGCCCCGAGGCTGATCTCGCTCCACACCTGTTTGCCGCCGCTCAGCGGTACGGATCCCCAGGCCGCCGACACCGCCTCGACCAGCAGCAGCCCGCGGCCGCCGGTCGCCTCCCAGTCCACGCTCACCGGCTTGACCGGGGCCCGTGGCGAGCCGTCGTTCACCGCGATCCGCAGCCGTCCGGCGGCCAGCGTCAGATCCATCCGCACCTCGCCCTGGGTGTGCGCGAGGGCGTTGGTGACCAGCTCGGACACCACCAGCAGCGCGACGTCCAGTTCCTCGGTGACCTGCCATTGCCGCAGTGTGCGCGAGGTGAAGCGGCGGGCGTGCATCACGGCGTCAGGGAGCCGCCAGACCGCCCAGCGGGCCCGGGCTGGCCGTACCCGCATCCCGTCGTAGCGCAGGACCAGCACCGCGACATCGTCGTCGCGCCGCTCGGCGCTGCCCAGCAGGTCGTCGGCGAGCCGCCCGGCATCTGCCGGATCGGCCGCGGCGAGCACCGCGCGCACCTGGCGGATGCCGTCGTCCAGGGTGAGCCGGGCCGATTCGGCCAGACCGTCGGTGAGCAGCACGAGTACGGTGCCGGGCGCCAGGCCGACCTCGGTCAGCGGGAACTCGCCCTCGGCGGACACCCCCAGCGGGGGCCCGCCCTCGACCGGGACCTCCTCGGTGCTGCCGTCGGGGTGGCGCAGCAGCGGCGGCAGATGCCCGGCCCGGACGAACCAGGCGATGCCCTCCTCCATGTCCAGGTCCACATAGCAGCAGGTGGCGAAGAGGTCGGTTTCCATTCCCAGCAGCAGCCGGTTGGCGTGCGCGATCACCACATCGGGCGGATGACCCTCCACCGCGTACGCCCTGATGGCGGTCCGCATCTGCCCCATGATCGTCGCGGCCCCGGCGCTGTGCCCCTCCACATCGCCGATCACCAGCGCCACATGCCCGTCCGACAGCGGGATCACGTCGTACCAGTCGCCGCCCACCTCCAGCCCCATCGTGGCGGGCAGATAGCGGACCACGGCCACCCCGCCGGCCAGTTCGGGCAGTGTGCGGGGCAGCAGACTGCGCTGCAGCATCGTGGCGAGCTCATGCCCGGCGTCCAGCGCGTGCGCCCGTACCAGGGCCTGCCCGACCAGGCCGGCGGTCGCGGTCAGCAGCGACCGTTCCTCCGGCCCGAAGCGGTGCGGGGTGTCCCAGCCGACCAGGCACACCCCCACGATCTTTCCCCCGGCCCTCCACTCGCTTCGAGTCGAGGAGACCCCACCGTCCGCCGGCAGCGGCAGTACGGCGAGCCCGCCCGGCCCGACGCCCGCCAGCCCCGGCTCCAGTTCGGATCCCGGCGGCCACAGGGCCACATGGCCGGCCCGCAGCACCGCTTCCACCGTGGGCAGCGAGTGGGGCGACACCTCCGGCCACTCCGAGCGCCACGCGGACTGCCAGGACGCGGGTCAGGACTCCGGCTCCGGCGGGTCGAGGAGGGTGACCACCAGGCGGTCGGCCGTCCGCTCGGCGACCGCCACCCGGCTCGCGGCCAGCGGTGCCCGCAGTGCCGCCACCACCGCCCGGCTCACCTCCCGGATGGTGGTCGCCCCGGCCAGCGCGGCGGACAGCCGCTGGACGACGGAGACCTCGTCCGCGCTGGGCCGCAGGTACGAGGCGTCGGCCACTACCCCGAGCATCCGCTCCGGCGTCCCCTCGGCGTCGATCAGCACCCGGCAGCGCAGACTGAGCCAGCGCAGCTCCCCGTTGGCCCGCCGGATCCGGAACGACAGCTGCTGGCCGACGGCGGACGTCCCGCCCGGCTCGACGATCTGCATCAGCGCCGGGACATCGTCCGGGGCGGTGTGCTCCAGCAGCGTCTCCACCCGTCCGTCGAACTCCTGCGGACCGATCCCGAACAGCTCCAGCACCCGGGCGTCCGCGTCGATCCGTCCGGTGTACAGGACGAGCGTGAAGGCACCGCCCCGGAGGGTCTCCAGCCCCGGCCCCAGCAGCTGCCGCCGCCCGGTCCGCGCCCTCACCCGCGCCGCGACGGCCTCCAGCCCGGCGGCCACCTGGTCAGCGTGCAGCTCCAGGAGGTGCCGCCGGTCGGCGTCGAAGGCATCCGCTGCCTGGTCCACCACGACCAGGCACCCCAGTCGCCTGGCGTTCCCGCCCAGTGGCAGTACGCCGAGGGAGACCCCGGCCGGCGCCGCCCCGGAGCGGTCGCCGGAACGGTCGTCTCCCGGTGGAGTGGTGAGCGTGCCGGGCGCGGTCGGCTCCGCCGGCCCCAGCCACTGCGGCAGTCCGGTACGGAACGCCGTCGCCACGGGGGAGTCCCCCGACAGGTCGTACCGCTCGGGCAGTCCGCAGGGGGCGCCGGAGCCTCCGACCGTCTCGGCCAGCTGAAGCTCGCGGTCCCCTTCGGCCGGCACATAGACGGCGGTCAGCTCGGCGCCCGAAGAGCCAAGGACCCGCGCGGTCACTGCCTGCTCCGCCTCCGTACGCGGGAAGCCGTCGTCATAAGCCACGGTCGTCGTATCCGCCCTCGGGGCCAGGGCGTCCACCCCGCCACCGTCTCACCGGATATGTCGTGCTCACCGGATCGTGCCGGATCGTGCTTGCCGGATATGTCGTGCATTACCGCCCTGACTCCATGGTGCGACATTCAAGCAGTGGGCAGCCAGTCGGCGCGGTGACGAGGCGAGCCACGGCGGGTGACCGGGAACCCATGGCAGGTGACCGGGAACCCGCGGCGGATGACCGGGAACTCACGGCTGATGACCGGGAACCCTCAGCCGGGGATCAGCACCGCGGCCCCGTGGACCCGGTCGGCCGCCAGGTCGGCGAGCGCCTCGGGGGCGCGGCTGAGCGGGTACGGGCTGACCGTGACGCGGATGCCGATCCGGGCCGCGGTCCGCAGGAACTCCAGGCCGTCCGCCCGGGTGTTGGAGGTGACGCTGCGCAGGTTCCGCTCGTAGAACAGATGGTTCTGGTAGTTCAGCGGCGGGACGTCGGTGAGGTGGATCCCGGCGACGGCCAGGGTCCCCGACCGGTCCAGCGCCGCCAGGGCCACCGGCACCAGATCGCCCACCGGGGCGAACAGGATCGCCGAGTCCAGCGGCTCGGGAGGGCGGGCGTAGGCCTCGCCGGCCGAGGACGCACCCAGCCCGAGGGCGAGTTCGCGGGCCTGGGCCGACCGGGTCAGCACATGGACCCTGGCCCCTTCGGCCAGTGCGACCTGCGCAGCCAGATGTGCCGAGGCGCCGAACCCGTAGATCCCGAGCCGGCCGCCCGGGGGCAGCGCGCTGCGGCGCAGCGCCCGGTAGCCGATGATCCCGGCGCACAGCAGCGGCGCCAGATGGGCGGCGTCGTGGTCGTCCGGGAGCGGATAGGCGTAGTCGGCGGGGAGGACGGCGGCTTCGGCGAAACCGCCGTCGGCGTCCCAGCCGGTGTACCGGGACGCCGGGCAGAGGTTCTCCCGCCCGGACCGGCAGTACCGGCAGTCACCGCAGGTGCCGCGCAGCCAGGCCCCGCCCGCCCGGTCGCCGACGCGGAAGCCGGTGACGGCCTCGCCGGTGGCGATCACCCGGCCGACGATCTCGTGTCCCGGCACGGTCGACGGCCGGTGCGGGGCCAGATCCCCCTCGGCCAGATGCAGATCCGTACGGCACACCCCGCAGGCCTCCACCCGCACCAGAATCTCGCGGGGCCCCGGTACGGGGGCGGGACGCCGCACCGGCACCAGCGGCCCGGAGGCGACCGGCCCGGGGTGGGCGACGGCCCAGCCGCTCACCGCGCCCCGGTCGGCGGTCGGTGCGGCGGGCCCAGCCTTGTGACCAGCCATGGGTCCAGGATCGCTCCGGTCCGGGAGCGCGCCAAACACCGACACGGTCCCGGCGTCCGCCCGACTGACGGCACGGGGAGCCTCGACCCTCCGTCAGGGGGAGCGGCGGATGCGCGCGGTCAGCTTCCGGCGGAGGCGTGCCAGGAGACCGCGCCGGGTGGGCGGGGAGGAGGCGGAGCACGGGGAGGAGGTGGAGGACGGGGAGGAGGTGGAGGACGGCGCGGAGGGGGCGGGTGCGGTGGGGGTGTCCGAGGCGTCCGTCGGCGGCTCGGCCGGGGACGGGGGCTCCGGGTCGACCGGCGGCTGTACGGCGGAGCCGTCCGGGTGCTCGGTGGACTGCCGGGGCCCGGGCGTGCTGCGGGTACGGGCGGCCTCGGCGCGTACCAGGGCGCCGAGCGCGGCGAAGACGTCGATGGGCATGCCGAATCTCCTGCGGTGCGAAGGTCCTGAGGGCTGACGGCGGCACGGCGCGCCGCCCCTAGGGCCCTTCTGATGGATCTCCGCGGCGTCACGACGCCCGGCACGCACTCTCGCCGCACCGCGCGAAAGCCCACGTAGCGCCACTACGCGGACTTCCGCGCGGCACGCCGAGAGCACGCACCAGACGCCGCTCCTTCTCCCACGGAGATCCATCAGAAGGGCCCTAGCCCGCGGTGCGGGGAGGGGCGTGCGGCCGGGGCCCGGTCAGCAGCGGAGAACCGTGGCGCGCCCGGGGGAGGGGGCGAGTGCGGCCGGGACGACGGCCCAGGCGGCGGAGTGCGCCGGTGCGGCGAGCGCCTGCACCGCGGCGGATTCGTCGATCGCCTTGCCGCTGGACCCGGTCGGGATGTGGTGACGCAGATGGCAGGCCGAGGCCTGGTGCTTGCGGTGGACGCCACGGCCCGGGTGTTTGTCACCGCCCTCGGACGGTCTCACCACCGGCGCCGTGGAGTCGCAGGCCCGGTCGGACGGGCCGGATACGGCCGATACGGCCGATACGGCGGGGGCGGCGGGAGTGGCGGCGTGGGTGAGGCAGCGGCCGGCCTCCGGGAGCGGAGCGTCGGAGGAGCCGGTGAGGAACGCCGCGTGCAGCAGCGTCAGCAGCGTGAGGAGGAGAAGCAGACGCCGACCGTCGGTCGCCGTGGAGCGGCCGGTGGTGGCGGTGTCGCGCATGCGGGTCTCCCAACGCTCTTCCAGGAAAAAATCCCCTGGAAGACATCGGGGCACTCGGGAGACACCGGAATCGGGGCGCAATTCCACCCGATCCGGCTATGGGGCGTACGTCTGCCTCATATGCGGCTAACCGGTCATGTCTTCCGCCGTGGACCGGTCTCCCGCCATGGACCCGGTCTCCCGTCGTACGCCGCTCTCTCGGAATGCACCGGTCTCCCGTCACGCACCGGTCTCCCGTCACGCGCCGACCGCCGAGAACGTCAGCCCGTCGAAGTGGCGCGCTCGTAGCAGTGCGAGAACTGCTCCAGCGGTTCGCCTTCCGCGCTCCACGGCCAGGGCGCAGCCACCCCACCGGTGGCGCGCAGTACGGCTGCGGCCTCCGTGATCCGCGCGGACTTGATCAACGCGTAGGCCAGGACGTTCAGATCGGCCAGCGCCGCCGCGTGGCGCAGGAACCCCGGCCGCGGCCAGAAGTGCGCCGCCTGGTCGAGCGCCCTGGTGGCATCCGGGCGCCGCCATATCTCCCCCGCGCCGAGGGCCGTCACACCCCCCGGGGCCACCGCCCGCTGATGGGTACGCACCAGTGCGGTCACCTCCAGACCGGCGGCGGGGGCGTCGGCCGGCATACCGGAGCGGACGCCGTCGAGCAGGTCCAGCACCATGGAGCTGGAGCCGCACTCGTCGGGCGAGAGGTAGCCCAGGGCCTGGAGATGGGCCTCCCGGTTCCAGGGGTCGCGGGCCTTGATCTCCCGCCACACCGCCGACAACTCGCTCGACGGGCGCCGCTCCAGCCGGAGCAGGGCCAGCTGCAGGGTCCACGCTGTGGGGTCCGCCGGGAGCAGCTCGGCCGCCAGCCGGCAGGTCTCGCGGGTGGCGTCCAGGTCGACGCCGCTGCCCGGCCGCTGCGCCTGGAACAGCTCCGACCAGGCATGGAGCAGCAGCGCGTGCGGGTTCCGGGGGCCGTGCTGCCGCCAGATCCCGGGCAGCGCCCGCCCCGCGGACCCGGCGAGCACTCGCAGCCGGTGCGCCTTGCGGTCCCAGTCCTCGCCGGCGTCGTCGAGCACATTCGCCATCAGGGCCATGACGGCCGTGTCGAGGGAGCCGCGGTCCCAGCACGTCTCGACGCGCCGCCGCACCCGCCCCAGGTCGAGGTCGTCGAGTTCGGGGACCAGCCGGGGACGGTTGCTCTTACGGCGTCGGAAGACGGACATGTCCTCGGGGCCTTCCCAGAAAGAGGTGCGGTGGACGGAGGGGACGGAGGGAACTCAGCTGCTGGGCCCTGTCGCCGCTCGTACAGGACAGCGCCAAATGCCGGCGGGACGTTACGCCCGTCCTTCCGGTACCGATTGCACCCGTCCTTCCCGGTACCGTCTGTGCCCACCGTCCGCCCTCGCCGGAATGGGACCCCATGAGCGCCATCAGCATCGGACAGGCCATCGTCCTCGGAGCCGTCGAGGGAGTGACGGAATTCCTCCCGGTCTCCTCCACCGGCCACCTCAGAATCGCCGAAGGGCTGATGGGGATTCCCCTCGACGACACCTCCGTCGTCGGCTTCTCCGCCGTCATCCAGGTGGGGGCGATCGCCGCGGCGCTCGTCTACTTCGGCAAGGACATCGCGCGGATCGTCCGGGCCTGGATCCGCGGGCTGCGCGACCGCGAGGAGCGCTACCACCACGACTACAAGTTCGCCTGGTGGGTCATCTGCGCCACCCTCCCGATCGTCGCCGTCGGCCTGGCCGCCAAGCCGCTGATCGAGGGGCCGCTCGCCTCGCTCTGGGTGGTGGCCGGCTCGCTGATCGCCGGCAGCGGCGTGATGTGGGCGGCGGACCGGAGGGGCCGGCACAAGCGCGGGGAGGACGACACCTCGCTCCGGGACGCGATGTGGGTCGGCTGCTCGCAGATCCTCGCCCTGCTCTTCCCCGGCTTCTCCCGCTCCGGCGCGACCATGTCCACCGCCCTCCTCCTCGACCTGGAGCGGGTCGCCGCCACTCGCCTCTCCTTCTTCCTCGGCATCCCGGCCCTCACCGGAGCGGGCGTCTACGAGCTGAAGGACGCGGTCGGCAGCGGCGCCGCGGTCGGCCCGCTGGCCGTCGGCACCGTCGTCTCCTTCGCCGTCGCCTATGCCTCGATCGCCTGGCTGCTGAGGTTCGTGGCCCGGCACTCCTTCCACTCCTTCGTGCTCTACCGGATCCTCGTCGGCGCGCTGCTCTTCGCCCTGCTGGGCATCGGCGTGGTCAACTGACGGTCACCCGGGCCGCCGCGCCGGGCCGCCGGAACGCGGCCGTGCTGCTGGTATGGGGTGGTATGGGGCAGTGAGAGAGCGGACCGCGCGACGCGGGACGCGGCACCCTGGAGGTGGCCTTGTCGAAGCGGGAGGGCTCGGACGCGGAGCGGGACACCGGTCTCGCGGCCGCGGGCCGGGACACCGACCTCGCCGGCGTACTGACCCGCCTGCGCGTGATGGAGGAAGCGGCCGAACAGATCGGCACCACCCTGGACGAGCAGACGACCTGCGCCGAGTTGTGCCGTTTCCTGTGCAAGCACCTGTGTGACGCCGCCGCGGTCGACCTGCTGTCCGAGGACGTCACCGGGGCGCGGGGCCCGGCCCGGCCGGCGCTCCACCGTGTGGCGTCGGCCGGGCTGGTGAAGGTGCTTCAGGCGCGCTTCCCCGACGACGCGACGGGGCCGCCCGAGGGCGGAGCACCCGCGCTACGGGCACTGGACGAGGCCCGCCCGATCACCACCACCGCGGTCCTCAAGGGCGGAATGTCGGCCCAGGCGCTGTCGGTGCCGCTGCTCGCGCACGGCCGCCGCTACGGTGCGCTGCTCACCCTCCGCGCGGGCGGTACCTTCAGCGACCAGGAGACCGCCACCGTCCACCATCTGGCACGCCTGGCCGCCGGCCACCTCGCGCACGGCCGCCGGTACGCCTCGGTGCAGCGCACCGCGCTGGACCTGCAGCGGGCCCTCCTCGCCGAACCGGGCCGGCCGCACCCCAACCTGGACCTCGCCACCCGCTATCTCCCCTCCGGCTCCAGCTCCCTGGTCGGCGGCGACTGGTTCGAAACCGTCCGGCTCCACTACGGGCGCACCCTCCTCGTCATGGGTGACGTCATGGGACACGGGCTCGACGCGGCGGTCGACATGAACGCCTACCGCTCCACCCTCCGCTACGTCGCCTCGACCGACCTGCCGCCGCACCGCGTCCTGCGTCAGCTGGACACCGCGGTGGCCGAGGACGAGTACCGCCGTCCGGCCACCTGTCTGCTGGCCCGGGTCGACCCGGCCCGCGGTATCGCCGGGTTCGCCAGCGCCGGCCACCTCCCCCCGGCGGTCTTCGGCCCGGACGGCACCGCCGACCTGGTGCCGGTGCCGGTCGGCCCGCCGCTGGGCACCGGCATCGGCGGCTACGAGATGATCACCCGCCCCCTGACACCCGACGACACCCTGCTGATGTTCACCGACGGCCTCGTCGAGCGCCGCGGTGAGGACATCGACGCCTCCCTGGCCCGGCTGGCCCGGCTGCGGCTGCCTGTCGGGGCCGGCGTCGAGGAGGTACTGGACGAGGTTCTGCTCGACCTCGACGGGATGTACGCCGAGGACGATGTCGCCGTACTCGCCGCGCGGGTGCGCGAGCACGCGAGCCAGGAGCCGGGCGGGCCCGGCGAGGAGCCGGAGCACCCGCTGGTCATCTGAGGACAGGTGGGCGGAGGGCTGGTCGTCCGAGGCCGGGTCCGACGGCCGGCCGGCGGGGTGTCAGCCTGCGCGCCCGGTTTGTGCGAGGGGTATGTACGCAGGTCAGCGCAGTAGTCGGTACGATCTCCAGCCGTTGCCCGGGCCGTGTCGCCCACGCCCCACGCCACCATTGCCACCATTCCGACGTCTTACGGGGGGTTTCACCATGTTCGGAATCGTCAGGCCCTGTTCCCATCGCCTGTCTCAAGGGCTCAAGGCCGAGTGGATGGCCCATCTGTGCGGCCTCTGTCTCGCCCTGCGCGCCGATCACGGGCAGTTCGCCCGGGTCGTCACCAACTACGACGGACTGATCATTTCCGTACTGACGGAAGCCCAGTCGGGCCGGACGGCCGACCACCGTCGTACCGCCGGACCCTGCCCGCTCCGGGGCATGCGCACCGCTTCCGTGGCCCGGGGAGAGGGCGCGCGGCTCGCCGCCTCGGTGTCCCTCGTGCTCGCCTCGGCGAAGATCCGGGACCATGTGGCCGACCGGAACGGCCTGTTGCGCCGCAGGCCGGTGGCCGCCGCGGCGCGGAAGGTCGCCGCGGGGTGGGACCGCGCCGGGGCGCGGACCGGCGCCGGCGTCGGCTTCGACACCGCCGTACTCGTCGACGCGGTCGACCGTCAGCTGGGCATCGAGCAACTGGCCGGCCCCGGCACACCCCTGACGGCCATCACCGAACCGACCGAGACCGCCACCGCCGCCGCCTTCGCCCACACCGCGGTGCTGGCGGGCCGCCCGGGCAACGCCGAGCCGCTGGCCGAGGCGGGCCGGCTCTTCGGCCGGCTGGCCCACCTCCTCGACGCCGTGGAGGACCGCGCCCAGGACGACGCCGAGGGCGCCTGGAACCCGCTGACGGCCACCGGCGCCACCACCGCGCAGGCCCGCCGGCTCTGCGACGACGCGCTGCACGGTATCCGGCTCGCGCTCCGCGAGGTGGAGTTCATCGACTCCGCCCTGGTTCATGTGCTGCTGGTGCACGAGCTGCGCCGGTCGGTGGACCGGGCCTTCGGCACCGTCGGCTGCGCCCACCTGGGGCACGGCACCCAAGGGAACGGCACTCAGGGGCACGGGGCACCGGGCCCGTACGGCGGCCAGGCCGGCAACCCGTACCAGCAGGGCAACCCCTACCAGAACGGACCCGGTCAGCCGCCCCCGTACGGCCAGGGGGCGCCCGTCGGCCCGTATGCCCATGGCCGGCAGCACCTGAACGGGCCGCAGAACCCCTACGGCGGGGGTGCGGTGCCGCCCGGCGGGCAGGGCGGCGGTGGCCATGGTGGCGGTCCCGGCGGCGGGGACGGCGGATTCCCGCACCTCCCGCACCAGCCCAAGCCGCCCCGTGGCTTCCTCGCGGGCTGCGCGGTCGCCATCGGTCTGTGCTGCACGTGCAAGCTCTGCTGTGCGGAGGAGTACGAGGGGCCCTGGTCGCGCAAGAAGCGCGAGGGCTGCTGCCAGGACTGCGACTGCGGCGACGGTTGCGACTGCTGCAATGGCTGCGATTGCTGCGGCTGCTGTGACGGCTGCGATTGCTGTGGTGGCTGCTGCTGTTGCGACGGATGACCGGCGGCCGCCGGCTGCCCCCGCCCGCATCCGGCCGTCCCCGGTTGTCCCCACCCGTCCGCGGCACCGGGGCGGCCACGGAACCTCCCGTGGCCGCCCCGGTGTGCGGGATCATCAGGCAGCGATCAGGCGCCCGGCGGTACCCTCGACGGACGGCCGGCCCCGCGGGTGGCGCGGTAGCCGGCGATACCCGCGAGCGCGGCGAGCGCACCCCCGGCCGCGGTCCAGATCCAGCGGTCGGACCACCGGCCCGAGGACCAGCCGCCCTCCGGCTCGGCCATGGCCGCGGGCCGTGGTGACGCACCGTCCCCCTTCGCCCGCGGAGTGGCGGACCCGGCCCCGGGCACCAGGGGAGCGGCCAGCGCGCCGTCCACCGCATGGGCCCCGCCCTGGTCGGAGGTGGACGCCACGACCTCGGCGTGGACCGGCTGGCCCAGGTCCTCCTGCGGCACACCGGCGACCGTCAGGCGGACGAAGTAGCTGCCCGGCAGCGGATCGTTCGACCACGGTTCCGCCCAGCCGCGGACCGTGCGCAGGGTGCAGGACAGCTCGACGGAGCCGGCGTCCCGGTCCGCGGACCGCGACGAGGCGCCGTACGTGCACGCCTGGCGGCGGCGCAGCCCGTCGTAGACGTCGAGCTGCCAGGTGGCCGCACCGTGCCGGCCGGCGGCCGGCGGGAGCGTCACCTTGGCCTTGACCGTGGCGCGCTGCCCGGCGTCCACCGGCAGGACCCAGTAGAGGTAGTCGCCGGTGGACGCGTCGGCCGTGGCGGGCTGGTCCGGCCGGATGGCGGCCGCCGTACGGAAGGAGGTGCCGGCCTCGGTGGGCGCGGCCGAATCCGGACTCCCGCTCGCGCTCGGGGTGGGCGTGGGGCTGTCGGCGAGCGAGGGCCCCGCCAGGCCGAGCAGGCCGGCCCCGGCCAGGACGACGGTCGTCAGTATGCGTACGGTACGCATCAGTTGGTCCTCCACACGGTGACGCGCCAACGGGAGAGCCAGCCCCACAGCAGACCTGCCGCCAGACCGGCGAGAGCCAGCGAGCCCAGCAGCCACCAGCC
The DNA here is from genome assembly GCF_042895955.1 of Streptomyces sp. NPDC001339. Classification (NCBI taxonomy): domain Bacteria; kingdom Bacillati; phylum Actinomycetota; class Actinomycetes; order Kitasatosporales; family Streptomycetaceae; genus Streptomyces; species Streptomyces sp. NPDC001339. Next base: position 150,955 of record NZ_JBIAWT010000003.1, read on the forward strand.
GTGGCCGAGGCCGAAGGACGCCGCGTCGGAGCCGTCGCGGGGACCGTCGACGACGTCGATGGCCAGCTCGACCGGGAGCCCCGGGTCGGTCCTGACCGAGGCGGGCGCGGAGAAGGAGTTGCCGACCTGGAGGCAGACGGTCTCCGCCGGGGCCTTGTCCCCGCCGTCCGGGGCGTCCACCTCGGCCTTGGGGTAGCGCAGCCCGGACGAGATCACATCCGTCCGCCCGTAGCCTGCCTCCGAGCCGCGGACGATCTCCCGTCCGTGCACGGTCGAGGCCCGCAGCAGGACTCCGTAATCGTTGTTGACGGCGCGGTCGGCGGCCACGCTCACCGACGCCCGCAGCTCCTGGCCCGGCCGGACGTCCACCCGGTACCAGCGGTGCTCGCCGAACTTCTCGCGGTCGGTGTAGAGACCGGACGTGAGCTTCGGGGCGTTGGCGCACTGCTGGGCGCCCTCGGCGGGCACCGGGGTGACGACGGGGTCGGCGGCCCGCTTCACCAACTGGTGTACCCGGTCGCGCAGTTCCTTGGTGTGCTGCACCGAGGTGTACGTCCCGCCGGTGGCCTCCGCGATACAGCTCAGCTGCTTACGGGTCCGGTCGTCCGGCAGCAGCCCGAGGGTGTCGATGGTGAGGCCGATGCCCTGGGCCGCGATGTCCCGGGCCACCTGGCAGGGGTCGAGCGGGGCGCAGGTGTCCTCGCCGTCCGTGATCAGGACGATCCGGCGGGCCCCGTCGCCGCCCTTGAGGTCCTCGGCGGCGCCCAGCAGGGCCGGGCCGATCGGCGTCCAGCCGGTGGGCGCCAGCGTCGCCACCGCGGTCTTCGCCTCGGTCCGGTCCAGCGGCCCGACGGGGTAGAGCTGCCGGGTGTCCTTGCAGCCCACCTGCCGGTCGTCGCCGTGGTAGGTGGCGCCGAGGGTGCGGATGCCGAGCTGGACGTCCTGCGGTACGGCGTCCAGCACCTCGTTGAACGCCTGCTTGGCGGCGGACATCCGGCTCTGCCCGTCGATGTCGCGGGCCCGCATCGAGCCGCTGACATCGAGCGTCAGCTCGACCTTGGGGGTGGCCTTCGCCGCCGGCTCACCGGCGCCGGCGGGCGTGGGCAGAAGGGCGACGGCCATGGCGGCGAGCAGTGCGCACACCCCGGCCGTCAACCGTTTTCTTGTGATCATCGATGGATCGTATGGAGAAATCCCGGCCGGGCCAAAACCGTCCGGGTACGGTCGGCCTGACCGGCCGTCCGACGTCCCGGCGGCCGCCGCCACCCGGGTACGGCACCACGTACGGCACCGCGCACGAGAGGGGTGCGGGGCAGCATCGTTCCGCTGCCCCGCACCCCTGTCACGGCAGCCGCGGCCCCTCAGCCCCGGCGGCCGACCGGGCCCCTCAGCCCCGGTCGTGGCGGGCGCCTCCCGTCCCCGGGAAGCGTGGGTGGAGCGGCTCCCGGAGGAACCGCTCCCGGTGGAGCGTTCCTAGTGGAACTGCTCCTCCTCGGTGGATCCGGCCAGCGCAGTGGTGGAGGAGGCGGGGTTCAGGGCGGTGGAGACCTGGTCGAAGTAGCCGGTGCCGACCTCGCGCTGGTGCTTGACGGCGGTGAAGCCGTGCTGCTGGGCGGCGAACTCCCGCTCCTGCAGGTCGACATAGGCCGTCATGCCGGACTCCGCGTAGCCGCGGGCCAGATCGAACATCCCGTGGTTGAGGGAGTGGAATCCGGCCAGGGTGATGAACTGGAAGCGGTAGCCCATCGCGGCCAGCTCCCGCTGGAACTTGGCGATCTGGTCGTCGTCGAGGGCGGCCTTCCAGTTGAACGACGGCGAGCAGTTGTAGGCCAGCATCTGATCGGGGTACTCGGCGTGGATCGCCTCGGCGAACTCGCGGGCCTGCGCCAGGTCCGGCGTCCCCGTCTCCACCCACAGCAGATCCGCGTACGGAGCGTAGGCCAGGCCCCGGGCGATGACCGCGGCCATGCCGTTCTCGACCCGGTAGAAGCCCTCGGCGGTCCGCTCGCCCGTGCAGAAGCGGGCGTCGCGCTCGTCGATGTCGCTGGTGAGGAGGCTGGCGGCCAGCGCGTCGGTACGGGCCACGATCACCGTCGGCACGTCGGCGATGTCGGCGGCGAGGCGGGCGGCGTTGAGGGTGCGGATGTGCTGCCCGGTGGGCACCAGGACCTTGCCGCCGAGGTGGCCGCACTTCTTCTCGGACGCCAGCTGGTCCTCGTAGTGGATACCCGCCGCACCGGCCGCGATCATCGCCTTGGTCAGCTCGAAGGCGTTGAGCGGGCCGCCGAATCCGGCCTCGGCGTCGGCCACGATCGGCGCCAGCCAGTCGGTGGTGTCCTGGCCGCCCTCGGCGGTGGCGATCTGGTCGGCGCGCAGCAGCGCGTTGTTGATCCGGCGCACCACCTGCGGAACGGAGTTGGCGGGGTACAGGCTCTGGTCCGGGTAGGTGTGCCCGGCCAGGTTGGCGTCGGCGGCCACCTGCCAGCCCGACAGGTAGACGGCCTGGAGCCCGGCCCTGACCTGCTGCACCGCCTGACCGCCCGTCAACGCGCCCAGGGCGTGGACGTAGTCGAGCTCGTGCAGCTGCCGCCACAGCCGCTCGGCGCCCCGCCGGGCCAGAGTGTGCTCCTCACGGACACTGCCCGACAGCCGCACCACGTCCTCGGCCGTGTAGGTGCGCTCAACTCCCGCCCAGCGGGGGTCCGTCGCCCACCGCTGTGCCAGCTGCTCGGCCGCCGTCGTACCTGCCTGCGCCATGACCGTCTCCCGTGGTCGCCTGAAATCGCTGTGGATCGTGTGCCCGTGGGCCATATGGCCCTGGGACCGTGTGCCGGTGAACTGATTGCCTGTGAAGCGTGTGTCCGTGAACTGCCCTGGAACGGTGTGCCTGTGAACGGTGCGAAGGGCGCGTCACTGAGTGCCATACCGTCCGGTGCGACGCCCGCCGAACCCCGCCCGGTGTTGTGGAGAGGTGAGCAATGCGTCCGGGGGACCGGGCCGGAATTCCGGGACGTACGACGTCAGGGCGTCTGGTCGGTCCCGTGGTTCCGCTCCGGCCACCGGGGTCCGGCGGGCCGCACTACGACTCTGGCATTGGCACTGAGTGCCAACAAGCATGGATGACTGCCAACTTCCGCGCATCTTCCGATGCCTTCTTGCCAACTTTGCCAAGGCTCCTGTCCCTTCGCGCCCGGCGCTTCGTAGGCTCCCTCCGGAACGCACGGAGAGGGCGGAGAGGACGGAACGCTTGAGCAGGACATACGCGGGGGCACGGCTGCGACGGCTGCGCGAGGAGCGACGGCTCAGCCAGGCCGCACTGGCCCGGATGCTCGCGATCTCGCCCAGCTACCTCAACCAGATGGAGCACGACTCACGGCCGCTGACCGTGCCGGTCCTGCTGCGCCTCACCGAGACCTTCGGCGTGGACCCGGGCTTCTTCTCGGAGCGCGACACCAGCCGCCTCCTGGCCGACCTGCGCGAGGCGCTCGCGGACGAGGTCACCGCCGCCCGGGTGTCGCCCGCGGACCTCTCGGAACTGGCCTCCCGGCTCCCGGCGGTCGCCGGCGTCCTGCTCGACCTCGGCCGCCGCAACCAGAAGCTGGCCGAGCGCCTGGCCGAGGCGGCACACGGCCGCGACCACGACGACCCGGCCCCGCCGCGCACCCCGCACGAGGAGATCCGGGAGTTCTTCTACCGCCGCCAGAACTACCTGCACGACCTCGACCTCGCGGCCGAATCACTCGCCGGCACCCTCGGCATCCGGCCGGGCGAGGTACTGCCCGCCCTCGCCACCCGGCTCACCGACGCGCACGGCGTCCGCCTCGCCCCCGGCTCCGGCCGCCGTCTGCACCACTACGACCCGGCCGCCCGGGTGCTGCACCTGTCCCACCGCCTGCGCCCCGGCCAGCAGGCCTTCCGCATGGCCACCCAGCTGGCCCTGCTGGAGTTCGCCGACGAACTGTCCGCGCTCGCCTCCGAGGACTACGAGGAGGGCTCCACCACCTGGTCGCTCGCCCGGATCGGCATCGCCAACTACACCGCCGCCGCACTGATCCTCCCGTACCGCGCCTTCCACATCGCGGCCGAGGAGATGCGCTACGACCTGGAGCGCCTCACCGACCGCTTCGGCCTCGGCTACGAGACGGTCTGCCACCGGCTCAGCACCCTCCAGCGCCCCCGCCTGCGCGGGGTGCCGTTCTCCTTCGTACGTGTCGACCGTGCGGGCAACATGTCCAAACGCCAGTCCGCCACCGGCTTCCACTTCTCCCGCGCGGGCGGCACCTGCCCGCTGTGGAACGTCTACGAGGCGTTCGCCGCGCCCGGCCGTATCCAGGTCCAGATCGCCGCGATGCCGGACGGACAGCGCTACTTGTGGACCGCCCGCACCGTCACCCGGCACCGTGGCGGCTGGGGCGAACCGGGCAAGACCTTCGCCATCGGCCTCGGCTGCGAGATCCGGCACGCCTCCCGGCTCGTCTACTCCGACGGCCTCGACCTCGACAACGCCTCCGCCGCCACCCCCATCGGCATGGGCTGCCGCATCTGCGAACGCCTGGACTGCCCGCAGCGCGCGGTACCGCCCCTGGGACGGCCCCTCGCCATCGACGAGCACAGCAGCACCTTCGTGCCGTACCCCGTCGGGGACGCGCGACCGTGACGCCGGAGATCCGTCAGAAAACGCCCAGCCTGAACGTCTAGCCTGGAGGAGTGGGCGGTGACCCGGTCACCGTGTTCCTCTGCGGTGACGTGATGCTCGGGCGCGGCGTCGACCAGATCCTTCCGCACCCGGGCGACCCCGCGCTGCGTGAGGGCTATGTCCGCGACGCCCGGGTCTACATCGACCTGGCGGAGGTGGTGAACGGTCCCATTCCCCGTCCGGTCGGCTTCGACTGGCCCTGGGGGGAGGCGCTGCGCGTGCTCGACGAGGCCGCGCCCGGCGCCCGGGTGATCAACCTGGAGACCAGCGTCACCCGCAGCGGCTCCTTCGCCCCCGGCAAGGCGGTCCACTACCGCATGAACCCGGCGAACCTCCCCTGTCTGACCGCCGCCCGCCCCGACGTCTGCGTACTGGCCAACAACCACGTTCTGGACTTCGACCGCAGCGGACTGGCCGAGACGCTCGGCACCCTGGCCGGCGCCGGCCTGCGCACGGCGGGGGCCGGCGCGGACGCCGCGGCGGCGGGGCGTCCGGCCGTGGTGCCGCTCGACGGTGGCGGACGGGTGCTGGTCTTCTCCGTCGGGATGCCGTCCAGCGGCATCCCGCACGGCTGGGCCGCGGCCGAGGACCGCAGCGGTGTCGCCTTCGTGGCCGCGCCGACCCGGGACGCCGCGACCGAGCTGGCGGACCGGGTACGGCAGGCCAAGCGCCCCGGCGATATCGCGGTGGTCTCCGTCCACTGGGGTCCCAACTGGGGATATGGCGCCTCCCGTGCCGAGACGGCGTTCGCGCACCACCTCCTCGACGGCGAGGTGGACATCCTTCACGGGCACTCCGCACACCATCCCCGTGGCCTGGAGGTCCACCGGGGAAGGCTCCTGATCCACGGGTGCGGCGACTTCATCGATGACTACGAAGGCATCACCGGCTACGAGGAGTACCGGGACGACCTGCGGCTGCTCTTCCTGGTCTCGGTGGATCCGGACACCGGCCGGCTCCACGACCTGCGGGTCACACCGCTCCAGGCCCGGCAGATGCGGCTGCGGCACCCCTCGCCCGAGGACCTCGGCTGGCTGCGAGGGCTCCTGGACCGGATCAGCACCGGTTTCCACCCGTGCCCCGCGGCCGACCCGGAGGGCGCGTTCACTCTGCGGCCTTCTTGAGGCCCGGCGCGCCGTGCTCGATGTGCTCGGCGGCGTCCTCGATGACCCGGATGACCGAGTTGGGGCACAGGGCCGCCGCACGGCGGGCCGCGTCCGCCAGTTCGGGCGGGGGCTCGTCGTTCAGGACGACGACCGTACCGTCCTCCTCGGACTGGTCGAAGAGCGCGGGAGCGGTGAGGGCGCACTGTCCGGCGCCACGGCAGCGCGAGCGGTCGACGCGGATGCGCATGCTGTGCTCACCCCCAATCGTGTCCGTCCCCCCACGTGTCCGTCCCCACGTGTGCTCACCCCCAGGTGAGCGGCAGGGCGTGCACCCCGTAGATCAACATGTCGTCACGGAAGGGGACTTGGTTCGCCGGTACGGCGAGCCGCAGGTCCGGGAACCGTCCGAAGAGCGCCGGGAAGGCGACCTCCATCTCCACCCGTGCCAGCTGCTGGCCCAGGCACTGGTGGATGCCGTGCCCGAACGCGACATGCTGCGAGGGCTCGCGGGTCACATCGAGCCGGTCGGGCCCGTCGAACTGCTCGGGGTCCCGGTTCGCGGCGGCCAGCGAGGCGACCACGGTCTCCCCGGCGCGGATGCGCCGCCCGGCGATCTCGACATCCTCCTTCGCGACCCGGAGGGTGCCGAACTGCACGATGGTGAGGTAGCGCAGCAGCTCCTCGACGGCGCGCTGGACGCCCTCGGGGTGCGCGCGCAGCGCGGCGAGTTCGCCGGGGTACGACAGCAGGGTGTACGTACCGAGCGCCAGCATGTTCGCGGTGGTCTCATGGCCGGCGACCAGCAGCAGACGCCCGATGCCCGCCAGTTCGTCGTCGCTCAGCGCGTCCTCCGGCGCCTCGGTTCCCCTCGCGATCAGCTGGCTGAGCAGGGCGTCATCGGGACGGGCGCGCTTGGCGACGACGAGGTCGTGCATATACCCGCAGAGCGCCTGGTGTGCCGCGAGCGCTTCGGCCTCGTCCACGTCCAGTCCGAGCAGCGTCCTGCTCCAGCGCTGGAATCCGGCCCGGTCCGCGTACGGGACGCCGAGCAGCTCACAGATGACGAGGGAGGGGATGGGCAGGGCGAAGGCCGGCACGAGGTCCACCGGGGGGCCGCCGCGCTCCATCGCGTCGAGGTGGTCGGCGACGATCCGCTCGACCCGCGGGGCCAGGGCCCGCATCCTCCGCACCGTGAAGTAGCGGGTGAGGATCCGGCGGTAGCGGGTGTGCTCCGGAGGGTCCATCGTCAGCAGCACACCGGCGCGTTGTTCGGCCTCGGCGAGGCGGATCGGGATCCTCCGCAGGGGCAGCGAGGCCCGCCTCCGGTCCGCGCTGAACCGGTCGTCCGCGAGCACCGCGCGGACGTCCCGATGACGGGTGAGCAGCCAGCCGGTCTTGCCGTCGGGGAAGGACAGCCTGCTGACCGGATCCTGCTGCCGCAGCCGTCGGAAATCGTCCGGTGGGTCGAGCGGGCAGCCGCGGCGCGTCGGCAGCGGCGCCGGGGCGAGCCGGGTTGCGCACATCGGAACGCTCCCTCCGTCCGGCGGCGAGAACCACACCTCTCTCCAGAGTGCACCACCACCGGCGCGAACGGCAGCCCCGGCAGCAGCCCCGGCAGTAGCGCCGGTACGGCGTCGGCGCAGGCCTGCTGCCGGCACGCGCCTGCTGGCGACACGGGCTGTCGACTCGGGCTGTCGACAAGGCCTGCCAGGGCGCTCAGATGCGGAGAGTCACGGGCGTACGGGTGCCGTTCAGGTAGTGGTCGCCGATGTCCCGGAGCCGGTGGGTGGGCGAGCCTTGTGCCGTCAGGACGCGCGCGTTGCGCCAGAACCTGTCGAAGCCGGGGTCGCGGGCGGGTACGTCGGTGCCCTCCGTGAGTTCCAGCACGCGGGTGGTGATGTGCATGACGGACCTGCTGGTGACCGCCTCGGCCGCGGCGATCAGGACGGCGATGTCGGCGCGCTCCTCGACGCCGAGTCCGTGCCCCCTGCGCAGCCCTCGCGCCAGGGCCTCCGTCGCCGGTTCGGCCACCGCTGCCGCCGTGTGCGCGGCGGCCACCAGTTCCCCGTAGGCCAGGAGGAGGTACGGATCCCCGCCGGGCCGTCCTTCGTAGGCATCGCCGTCCGTGTCCGCCGGCGGCCAGGTGTGCGGCGTGGTGCGGCTGACGTCCCGGGCCTCGGCCAGCGCTCCTTCGGCGATCCCCAGGCCGACATGGACCAGCGCGAGCCGGAGGGCCAGTGGTGCGAGCGTGGTGAACGGGGAGGCGTCGTGTTCTTCACGCGGGACGGCGCCCAGTACCTGCTCGGGGCGCACCGGGACACCGTCGCATACGAGGGTGCCGGCTCCGGTCAGCCGCTGGCCGAGGCGGTCGTGCGCCGGCTCGGCCAGGACGCCCGGGTGGGCCGGGTCCACGAGGACGATCAGCGACTCGCCGGTTCCGGCACGGACCGCGCCGAGTACCAGCCGGTCGGCGACGGTGACGCCCGCGGGGAAGCTCCGCCGCCCGTCGAGCACATAGCCGTCACGTGCCTGCCCGCCGCGCACCGGAGTGAGGACCGGCCCGGAGCCGGCCTCCGCGGTCTCCGCCCGCGGGACGTCGATACTCCCGCCCCAGAGCCACTGTTCCTCGGCAGCCCGGAGTTCGAGCGCCTCGGCCCTCTCCGGGGTGCCGAAGAGGCGGGCGCTCCACGACAGGACGTAGTGCCGGGCGAGCAGTTCGCCGATGGAGCCGTCGGCCGCCGAGATCTCCCGGACGACGGCACAGGCGGCCCGCCAGTCGGCGCCCCTGCCCGGCGGGCCGGGCGGCAGCAGCAGAGACGGCAGCCCGGCTTCGCGCAGCCGTGCGGCCTCGTCGTACGGCGGCTTGCCCGCCCGGTCGCGGAGGAGCGCGTCGACGGCGAGATCGTCCGCGATCTCACGGGTGACGCGCGGCCATATGCCGTCTTCCGATGGGGGGTTGACCAGATCGGGGGTGGGGCGCACTGCGGAAGTCCTTTCCCAGTTCCCGGTTTCCCTGTTTCCCACTGAATTAGTAGGGAAAGCCTGCGCCCGGAATTCGCCGACAGCAAGAGGGTGTTCACGACGTGGACGATCGGGTCTTGCGATCCGGACACGAGTGGGTTCCGGACAGGAGTGGGTTCCTGACGCGGGTCCGTCCGGCCGCGGGTGGGTCCGGACGGCCGGCGGCCGCGGGGTGCTGACTACGGATTCGTCCAGGCGGCCGGGTCCTCAGCCAGTGCGGAGACCCGGCCGGGCAGTTCGGCCGTGGCGACATCGGCCAGGGACACCCCGTCGAGGATCTGGCGGACGTTGGCCCGCAGCGCCACCCACAGCGGGAGCAGCGACTCGGCGGGGCCGGTGTACGACAGTTCCGGCGGGCGCACGCCGCGTACGGACACCAGCGGGCCGTCCACGACACGGATGACGTCGGCGATGCTGATCGCCTCCGGGGCCTTGGCCAGCCGGTAGCCGCCGTTGCCGCCGCGCTGGCTGAGAACCAGCCCGCCCCGGCGCATATCGTTGAGGATGCTCTCCAGGAACTTGTGCGGAATGTCCTGGGCACGGGCGATGGTCTCCGCCTTGAGCGGCGGTTCCCCGTCCTGGACACCAGCGAGTTGCAGTGCGGCCCGCACCGCGTAGTCAGCTCTGGCCGAAATCCGCATGGCGGCATTATTCCGCAGGGCCGGAACGCCCCGCGCCCACGGGATCCCGCCCCACCCGGCGCGGTGGGTGCGGACGGCCACCCTTGGGTGTGAGGCTGGGAAGTGAGACGCTCGCCCGGTGACGATGGAGGGAGGCGGCCCCCGTGGAGACAATGCGCCGGCTGGTCGTCCTGAGACACGCGAAATCCGCCTGGCCACCGGAGGTGGCGGACCACGACCGGCCCCTCGCCCGACGCGGGCTGCGCGACGCCCCGGCCGCCGGGCGCTGGCTGCGGACCGCCGACTGTGTCCCGGACCTCGTCGTCTGCTCCACCGCCGCACGCGCCCGGCAGACCTGGGAACTCGCCGCCGCGCAGCTCCCGGCCCGGCCCGCTGTCCGCCATGAACCCTGCCTCTACGGCGCCGACCCGGCCGCCCTGCTCGCCGTCGTCCGCGAAACCCCGCCCGACGTGGGCACCTTGCTGCTGGTAGGGCACAACCCCGCGGTCCAGGACCTCGTCCTCCTGCTCGCCCACGAGGCGCTCAGCGACGCCCTCGAACGCACCCGGGAGAAGTTCCCGACCTGCGCGATCGCCGTACTCGCCCAGCAGGACGCCTGGCCGGCGGTCGCTCCGGGACGGGCCCTGCTCACCGACCTGGCCGTGGCGCGCGGGCAGCGGTGAGGACGGCATGCCTCAGGCGTGTCTCGGGCGTGCCTCAGGCGTACGTCAGCCCAGCTTGGCTCCGGTCTTCTCCAGGGCCGCGCGCACCGGCTGGTAGAAGGTTTCGCCCTTCTGGGAGCAGGTGCCCCGGCCGCCCGAGGTGAGACCGAGCGCGGTGTCACCGTCGAAGAGCGGTCCGCCGCTGTCTCCGGGCTCCGCGCAGACGGTGGTCTGGATCAGGCCCTCGACCGCCCCCTCCTGGTAGTTGGCGGTCACGTTGAGCGCGGTGACCTCACCGCCACGGACGTGGGTGGTGCTGCCGCTGCGCTGCACCTTCTGGCCCACGATCGGGTCGGCCGCCTTGGAGATGGGCTGCTGGTTGCCGCTGCCGTTGCCGCCGCCGCTGCTCTTGCTGTGGCCGCTGCTGTAGAGATTCACCGCGCTGGGGTGCACCACATCGGCCGCGGTGTACTTCGCGAGCCCGAAGTCGGAACCGGGGAACTTGTGGTGCTCCGTCACGGCGATCTCGGAACCTCCCATCTGCTCGGACCAGCGCTGCACCGCCTTGGCGCAGTGCCCGGCCGTCAGGACGTACGGCTGGCCGTCCTTGACGACGTTGAAGCCGAGTGAGCAGCGCGCCTGGCTGCCCCAGATGGCGTCGCCACCGGCGATCACCGGCCGGAGTTCGTACGGCGAATGGGTGAGGGTGGCTCGTTCACCCAGTGACGCGGCGGCCGTCCTGAGCCGGTCCAGGTGCTTGCCCTTGACCGTGGGGTCGGCGACGACGACCACCTTGTTGATCCTGGGGTCCATCGCCCAGGACGTCCCCGGGATCCCCGCCTGCTCCTTGAGGGTCGCCCGGGCGGCGTCCAGCGAGGCGAGGGAGTACTTGACGATCCTCGCCTGAGCGCCCGCCGCACGGACCTTGGCGGCGGCGGCCTCACTGGTCACGTTCACCACGAGCTTGCGGTTCTCGGCGTCGTAGAAGGAGCCCGCCTCCTCGCCGCCGAGACTGGAGCGGATCTCCTCGGCGCGCAGTGCGGCCATGGTGGCCGAGGGCGGATCAGGGGGCTGGCCGGCGGCGGCATCGGCGCTCGGCACGGCGAGTACGGCAGTGAGCAGAGCCACCGCCCCGGCACCCGCGACGACGGCGGTGCGAGGCGTGGATACGTGTGTGTACGTCAACTCAGAACCTCTACCTCTGGTGGGGGTGTGCCGGTGAAGGAGGCCCGGGCCCGGAGGACGGGGCCCGGGGGAGCGCCCGGAGGAGGGCCGGGGAAAGGGGTGTTCCCCTGGTATCTGGTGGGAGCTGCTATCCGATTATCGGAGATCATTCCTGCCGCCGCCGGGTGCTACACCCGCTCGCTCGGAGCTCAGCCGGAATCACCTGGACGGTCCTGTCTGTTCAGAGCAGGTCCTCAAGGGTGATCGGCAGCTTGCGGACCCGGCGCCCGGTGGCGTGGTGGATGGCGTTGGCGATGGCCGCGGCGGCGCCGACCAGGCCGACCTCGCCGACGCCCTTGACCCCGAGCGGGTTGACGATCTCGTCCGTCACATCGACGAGTTCGACCTCCACCTCGGGCGCGTCGGCGTTCACCGGTACGAGGTAGTCGCCCAGGCTGGAGGCCACCCAGCGGCCGCGGCGCGGATCCATGGAGTTGGCCTCCAGCAGGGCCTGGCCCAGCCCCCAGAGCATCCCGCCCATCAACTGACTGCGGGCCGTCTTGGGGTTGAGGACCCGGCCGGGGGCGAAGGCGCCGACCATCCGGCGGACCCGGGCCAGGCCGAGGTCGGGGTCGACGGCCACCTCGGCGAACTGCGCGCCGAACGTCATCATCCCGTAGCGGGTGCTCTCGGGAGACGGTGACCAGGCGCCGACCGCTTCGGCGTCGGGCAGGAAGTTCCGGTGCAGCAGCTCGCCGTAGGTCTCCCCGGTATCGGGCGCGTCCCGCAGTATCATCCGGCCGTTCCGGACGGTGATGCCGTCGGGGTCGGCGCCGTGCAGCGGCGACTGGGTGTCCGCGACGGCCTGGGCGACGAGCTGACGGCGCAGAGCGGTGGCCGCGGTGTGCACGGCCGCGCTGATCATGCCCGCTCCCGAGGAGCCGACCGCCGCGGCGATGGTGGGCAGCATGGTGTCACCGCCCTCGAAGCGGCACCGTTCGACGGGGAGCCCGAGGGCGTCGGCGGCGACCTGCGTCATCACCGTGGCGACGCCGGTGCCGAAGTCGGGGGTCGCGGCCTGCACCACGGCCGTGCCGTCGGAGTAGAGCCGGGCCCGGGCCCGCTGCGGGTTGCTCGGGCCGTAGACGGGGTAGCCGGCGCCCGCCATGCCGTAGCCGATGAGCAGGTGGCCGTCGCGGTGCGACCGTGGCTCGGGGTCGCGCCGGTGCCAGCCGAAGCGCTCGGCGCCGCGCTCGTAGCACTCCTTGAGCCCGGTGCTGGACCAGGGGTTGCCGGTGGTGGGATCGGTGTCGGTGTAGTTGCGCAGGCGCAGTTCGATGGGGTCGATGCCCAGTTCATGGGCGAGGTCGTCCATGGTGCTCTCCAGCGCGAACATGCCGGAGGCCTCGCCGGGGGCCCGCATGAAGGTGGGCGTCATCGTGTTCGCGCGGATCAGCCGGTAGACGCCCTCGTAGTTGTCGCAGGCGTAGAACTGGGAGGCGACACCGAGGGAGGGCTCCGCCCAGTCGTCGAAGTGCGAGGTGGGCGAGAGCTTGTGGTGCCGGAGCGCGGTGAGGCGGCCCTCCTTGTCCGCGCCCAGCGTCAGGCGCTGCTCCTGCTCCTCCCGGTGGCCGACCGAGGTGAACATCTGCTCACGGGTGAGGCTGAGCTTGACGGGGCGTCCGACCTGGCGGGCGGCGAGTGCGGCCAGCGCCGGATGCGCCCAGATCATGGCCTTGCAGCCGAAGCTGCCGCCCACGTAGTGCGAGACGACACGGACCTTCGAGGGCGTCAGGCCGAGCAGCGCCGCCACGGTGAGCTGGGTGGCCGCCACCCCCTGGGTGGCGTCGTGGAGGGTGAGCTGGTCACCGTCCCAGGCCGCGGTGGTGGCCGAGGGCTCGATCGGGTTGTGGTTGTTCGCGGCGTAGGTGAACGTGGCGTCGATGCGGACATCGGCCTTCGCCAGCCCCGCCTCGACGTCCCCGCGGGTGCTCCGGCCGGGGACGAAGCCCGCGAAGACCGCCTCGGGCTCGTAGGCGTCCTCCCGTGCCTGGTCGAGCGTGGTGACCGACGGCGTCTCCTCGTACGCGACGCGGACCAGCGCGGCCGCGTGCTGGGCGCGTTCCCAGGTGTCCGCGACCACCATGGCGACGGGCTGTCCCGTGTAGTGCACGACCTCGTCCTGGAACGGGAAGAAGGTCTGCCCCGGGGCGGGCATCCCGGCGAGGGAGGGGATCAGCGGGGGCTGTTCCGCGATCTTGGGCAGGTTCTCGTGGGTGAGGACGGTGAGCACCCCGTCGGCCTGCAGCGCCTCGGAGGAGTCGATACCGGTGACCCGGCCGCTCGGGACGCGGGCGCCGACCAGCACGGCGTACACCATGCCGGTGAGCAGCAGATCCGCGGAGTAGTGCGCGCCGCCGGTGACCTTGTGGCGGCCGTCGACCCGGTCGGTGGGTTGTCCGATCGCGAGGGCAGTGGTCATGACCGGCTCTCCGTGCGGGTGAGCGTCTCCAGGACGCGGACCATGGTCCGCCGGGCCAGTTCGGCCTTGAAGGCGTTGAGCGGTGTGGTGCGGGCGGCGGCGAGCTCCTCATCGGCCGCCCGCCGGAAGGTCTCGGCGTCGGGGGACGCCCCGCGCAGCACCTCCTCCGCGCGGTGGGCGCGCCAGGGCCTGGTGGCCACCCCGCCCAGCGCGAGCCGTACATCGCTGATGACCCCGTCCGCCATGGCCAGCATGCCCGCGACGGAGGCCAGCGCGAACTCGTACGACTCGCGGTCCCGGACCTTCAGATACCGGGATGTGCGTGCCGCGGGCATGCCCGGAACCTCGATCCCCACCACCAACTCACCATGCTCCAGCGGGTGTTCCAGGTGTGGTGTGGTCCCGGGCAGCAGGAAGAACTCGTCGATCGCGTACACCCTCCGGCCACGGGGGCCCTCGGTGTGGATACGGGCCCCCAGGGCCGTCAGCGGGACCGCGACGTCCGACGGGTGGGTGGCGATGCAGTGATCGCTGACGCCGAGGACGGCGTGGCCGCGGTGGAAGCCGTCGAGGGCGGCGCAGCCGCTGCCCGGGTCCCGTTTGTTGCACGGTGACGTCGCGTCGCGGAAGTAACCGCAGCGCACCCGCTGCATCATGTTGCCGCCCATGCTGGCCATATGGCGGAGCTGCGCGGAGGCGCCGAGCTCCAGTGCCTCGGCGATCATCGGGTACCGCTCCCGTACGGCGGGGGCCTCGGCCACCTCGCTCATCCGCGCCAGCGCGCCGATGTACAGGCCGCCGTCCGGCCGGTCCTCGATCTCGGTGAGGGGCAGGTCGTTGATGTCCACGAGCCGGCGCGGCAGCAGCACGTTCTGCCGCAGCAGGTCGATTTCCGTGGTGCCCCCGGCCAGGAAGTCGCTGGTGGGGTCCGCGGCTACGGCGGCGACCGCGTCGGCGACGGCGGTGGCGCGGGAGTAACTGATGGGCCGCACAAGGGCTCCTTAGGTCTGGTCCTCGGGTCGGGTCCGCCGGCCTATCGGCTCCCGTCGCGAACGGTGCGGATGGCGGCCCGGATGTGGGGATAGGCGGCGCAGCGGCAGATGTTGCCGCTCATCCACTCCCCGATCTCGGCATCGTCGGAGGCGTGTCCCTCTTTGAGCAGCGCCACCGCGGACATGATCTGGCCGGGGGTGCAGAAGCCGCACTGGAAGGCGTCCTGCTCGATGAAGGCGCTCTGCATGGCGTGCAGTTCCCCGCCCTCGGCCAGGCCCTCGACGGTGGTCACCTCGTGCCCCTCGCAGGCGATCGCCAGGGTGAGACAGGCGAGCACCCGCCGGTCGTCCACCCACACCGTGCAGGCGCCGCAGGTGCCCTGGTCGCAGCCCTTCTTCGACCCTGTCAGGGCCAGCCGTTCGCGCAGCGCGTCCAGCAGGCTGACCCGCGGTTCGGCGTGGAACGTACGCTCGTCGCCGTTGACCGACAGGGTGATCTTCACCGGGCCGGGGCCGCGTTCCGGCAGCACGACGGCTGCGGGCGCCCGGGACGGGGTGTGCGGAGCGGACACTGACGGACCTCCTCTGACCGGATATTTCATCCTGTTTCATCCGCAGTGCCCCCGCGACCGCTGACCGCCATCGGTGGTCCCCTCGGTCCCCTCGGACCTCTCGGCGCATCGGTGCCCTCGCCGGCGGAGCTCCCTCGCCGCCCCCGGTTCCCGTCTCGTCAGGCTCCCGTCGCCTGCGGCTCACCCGTGACGGCCACCTGGGCCGGCCGCAGCAGCCGGTCACCCACCCGGTAGCCCTGGCGGAGGACTTCGGTGCAGGCGGCGCGCCCGGCCCGCTCCACGGGGGTGTAGGTCATCGCCTCGTGGACGTTCGGGTCGAAGGCCTCGCCCACGGTGCCGACGGACTGCAGGCCCAGCGACGTCAACTGGGCTTCCAGCAGCAGCGCGACGCGCCGGAAGCCACCGGTCACCTCGTCGTGTCCGGCCGCCTCGTCGATCGCGTCGAGCACCGGCAGCAACCGCTCCAGCACGTTGACCACGGCGATCTGGCCGACCGCCAGCCGGTCGCGGTGGACCCGCCTGCGGTAGTTGTCGAACTCGGCCTTCAGCCGCTGGAGGTCGGCGGTGCGCTCGCGGAGGGCGGCCGTCAGCCGCGCCGCCTCGTCGGATCCCGGCCGTATGGCGTCCCCGGCCCTCGTGGGAGCGCCGGCGGAGGGGGAGGAGGTGCGGCCGGGGCGAGTGCCGGAGGGGGCGCCGGGGTGGGCGCCTGAGGGGGCGCCGGTGTGCCGTCCCGCCGCCTCTCCGGGGGCGGCGCCGCGCGGGCGGTGCGGGCCGGGGCCGTCCTCCGGCCGGTGCCCGACGAGCGCCAGCGGAGGGCGGGGGAGGCCGCCGACATCGGTCGGGCGGTTCATCGTCCGCTCCCTTCCTGCTTGTCGTCGTCGACGATTTCGGCGTCCACCACATCGTCCTCGGCCTTGGCCTGCGCACCGGACGGGCCGCCCTCGCCGCCGCCACCGGCGGTCTGCGCGGCCTGGGTGTCGGCGTACATGGCCTGGCCGAGCTTCTGGGAGACGGCCGCGAGCTTCTCGCTGGCGGTGCGGATCTCGGCGGTGTTGTCGCCGTCGGGGGACGTGGCCTTGAGCTTCTCCTTCAGCTCACCGACCGCGGTCTCGACCTCGGTTCTGATGTCGCCGGGGACCTTGTCCTCGTTGTCCTTGAGGAACTTCTCGGTCTGGTAGACGAGCTGCTCGCCCTGGTTGCGGGTCTCCGCGGACTCCCGCCTGCGGCGGTCCTCCTCGGCGTGGCGCTCGGCGTCGCGGACCATCTGGTCGATGTCGTCCTTGGGGAGCGAGGAGCCGCCGGTGACGGTCATCTTCTGCTCCTTGCCCGTGCCCAGGTCCTTGGCCGTGACGTGCATGATGCCGTTGGCGTCGATGTCGAAGGAGACCTCGATCTGCGGGACACCGCGGGGTGCCGGCGGCAGACCGGTCAGCTGGAACATCCCGAGCTTCTTGTTGTACGCCGCGATCTCCCGCTCACCCTGGAAGACCTGGATCTGCACGGACGGCTGGTTGTCCTCGGCGGTGGTGAAGATCTCCGAGCGCTTGGTCGGGATGGTCGTGTTCCGCTCGATCAGCTTGGTCATGATGCCGCCCTTGGTCTCGATGCCGAGGGACAGCGGGGTGACGTCCAGCAGGAGGACGTCCTTGACCTCGCCCTTGAGGACACCGGCCTGGAGGGTGGCGCCGATGGCGACGACCTCGTCCGGGTTGACGCCCTTGTGCGGGTCCTTCCCGGTCAGCTCCTTGACCAGGTGGGTCACCGCCGGCATCCGGGTCGAGCCGCCGACCAGGATCACATGGTTGATGTCGGCGACCTTGATCCCCGCGTCGTCGACCGCGTTGTGGAAGGGCGTCTTGCACCGTTCCAGCAGGTCGGCGGTCATCTGCTCGAACTGGGACCGGGTGAGCTTCTCGTCCAGGTGCAGCGGCCCCTCGGCCGAGGCGCTCAGGTACGGCAGGTTGATCGAGGTCTCGGTGGCGGCCGACAGCTCGATCTTCGCCTTCTCGGCGGCCTCCCGCAGCCGCTGGGTGGCCATCTTGTCCTGGGACAGGTCGATCCCGTACGCGTTCTTGAACTGCCTGGTCAGGTGATCGACGATCCGCTGGTCCCAGTCGTCCCCGCCCAGGTGGGTGTCGCCGTTGGTGGCCTTCACCTCGACCACGCCCTCGCCGATCTCCAGCAGGGAGACGTCGAAGGTGCCGCCGCCGAGGTCGAAGACGAGGATCGTCTGGTCGTTCTCCTTGTCGAGTCCGTACGCCAGCGCCGCGGCGGTCGGCTCGTTGACGATCCGCAGGACCTTCAGCCCCGCGATCTCACCGGCCTCCTTGGTCGCGGTGCGCTGGGAGTCGTTGAAGTACGCCGGAACGGTGACGACGGCATCCGTCACGTCCTCACCCAGATAGTCCTCGGCGTCCCGCTTGAGCTTCTGCAGCACCCGCGCGGAGATCTCCTGCGCGGTGTACCGCTTGCCGTCGATGTCGCCGGTCTCCGGGAAGCGCCACGCGGGGTCCCCCATGTGCCGCTTGACCGAGCGCACGGTGCGATCGACGTTCGTCACGGCCTGCCGCTTCGCGATCTCGCCGACCAGTACCTCGCCGCTCTTGGCGAAGCCGACCACCGAGGGGGTGGTCCGGGCACCCTCGGCATTGGTGATGACGGTGGGCTCACCGCCCTCCAGGACACTGACCACCGAATTCGTCGTTCCGAGGTCGATGCCGACTGCTCGTGCCATGGTCTTCTCCTCGTCACCGCTCTCCCGGCCTCCACCCGCAGGCCCTCTCACCTGCTGATATGGAGACCAAGCCGGCTACATCAACTGGATAGGCCGTGCCTGGACACCTGTCAAGATGTCCTCATTCACGGCAAATATCCCGCGATTGTTTGGCTACGAAACGTCACCGCCCGCCGGTGTGCACGGGGCGCCCGCACAACCGCCTGGCGACCGGTCGGAGAGTCTCTCCGCCGGTCGCCAGGGCGAGGTGGCTGGTGGATCGTGATCAGTAGAGCAAGTGGAGCAGCGAGAAGACCAGGCGGAGGATGCCGAGACCGCCCCGGTGCTTTCCCTGGTGATGACCGCGGTGCCCGTGATGGCCGTGGTGACCGCGGCGGTGGCCGCCGTTGTTGCCGCCGCTGACCTTCACCGACGCCGACACCGATGAATGTCCGGGCGTCGGCCGGTGCTCGGCGGGAGCGGCCGCGGCGGTCCCGGGAGCGGCCGAGGCGGTCCCGGCTCCGGCCAGGACACCGCCGCCGGCCAGAAGAACGGCGGCGGTGCCCATCGCGGCGCGCTGCATCAAGCGATTTCGCATCAGAATCCTCCTTTGCGCCGGGGCAGCCCGTGCTGCCCTCCGTTCAGAGGTATCCCGCCGCCGGGCAGACCGCGCGCCGCATGGTCCGGCCGGGTGAATCCACCGCCGGGGGGTGCCGCGCAGGGCAGCGGCCGGGGGCCGTCAGATGCGGGTGGGGGCCGTCAGATGCCGACCGGGCAGGCGCTGACGCGCGCGGCCACGCAAGGATCCTCGTTGCGGTATCCGAGGCGCGTGTAGAGCCGTTCGGCGGGGGTGTTGTCGGCGAGCTGCCACAGGGTGCAGAACCCATGGCGGCGTACCGCGTACCGGGTGAGCCAGGAGGTCAGCGCCGCGCCGAGACCCTGCCCGCGCTGGTCGGCGTCCGTCGCCACGGACGCCATCAGCGGCGCGCCGCTGTCCCGCAGGCTGCTCAGGGCACCGCAGGCCACCAGCCGGCCGTCCGTGTCCCGGATGCCGGCCCAGAGGCTGACGTCGGAGGATCCGGGGCCGGTGGAGTGGGCCGGGCTGTGCTGTTCGAGGAAGGAGAGCAGCTCACCGTGGCTGGCCTCGCCGAGCCCGACGACACGCTCCTCCGCCTGGTGGACGGGCGGTTCCTCCAGCGTCCAGCGGAAGACCCACTCCACGACGTCCGTCACGGCCAGATGGCGGCCGACCAGGGTGTCGGTGCCGCGCGGTGCGGTGAACTCTCGTACATCATCCGGGAGTTGGTGTGCGGCCCGGAGGATGAGGCCGGCGGTGGCGGCGGGTGTGCCGACGCTCCACACATGCCCGCGGGGCTGGTCGAGCCAGGCGACGGCGCCGTCGCCGGACCAGCTGATCCGGCCCGTCGGGCGGTGCCGCGCGGCCCCGAAGCGCAGCAGGGCGGAACCTGTCTGCCGTTCCAGGCCCTGATGGAACAGGTCGGCGGTCCGGGGAACTGGAGTCGTTGCCTGCATGGCTCTCTGCGCAAGGACGTAGGGGGTGGGGGACAGGACGCCCGGGCGCGCGGGACGTGCGACCGGAACCGGCGGTGTGAGGGATGTGAAGGAAGAAGGGCCCGGCAGCGGCTGCGCACGGGGGGCGCACGCCCGGCTGCGCGGACGGCTCACTGTCGCACACCGCCCCCGGGCCGGGGCAAATCGGCGACGGGGATCCGCGCACACGGCACGTTTCCGCAGCTGAGGAAGTGGATGGCAGGGCGGGTGGAGGGCCGGCCGCAGGGGCGGGCATCCGAGGTGCCCACCCTCTTCCGCCGCCGGGTCGCCGCGTGGGCCGACGCTGGCCAGCATGGAAGGAGCAGAACCGTTCTGCTGCCCGTACGGGGAGGTGAAGCGTGATGACGCTGCCCATACGACACCGGTCCGGTAGTCCGCTGGAGCGAGGGTTCCCCTGGCCCGAGTCGATGGCGGCCGAGTTCGAGAACCTGTTCGACCGGATGAACCGGTTCATGGAGTCGGCTTCGATCACACCGTCCTTCATGCCGTCCTTGACCGGGGCGACGTCCTGGGCCCCGCCGGCCGACATCCACGAGACGGACGAGGCGTACCACGTCGAGTGCGATCTGCCCGGCATGCGGCGCGAAGACATCGACGTCCAGGTCGGCGAGCACGATCTGTGCATCTCGGGAGAGCTCAAGGCATGCGAACGAGAAGGCGTGCTGCGCCGCCGCGGCCGTCCCACCGGGCGATTCGAGTACCGGGCCCTGCTGCCCACGGATGTGAGGGCCGAGGAGGTCACCGCGGCGCTCAACGACGGGGTCCTCACGGTGACGATCCCCAAGGCGCAGGTCGCCAAGCCGCGCCATATCGAAATCCAGGGCTGAACGGTCCGGACTCCGGGCCGGGCGGCCTGAGTTGGGGGGCGACCGGTCCGGGGTCCGGCTCGAGAGGGAGGATGTCGTACCCGCGGGTAATTTTTGGCTGATCATGCTCTCACCAGGGTCGAAGGTGCGCCCGTACGCTCCCAACCACCGCACGAGACGAGTGCCGCTGTGGCACCGCGGTCAGATCCCGATGGAGCATCGATGGCGCGACCCCGCCGTATCGCCGGCCGTCAGCACGGCCGGCGCCGGACGACAACTGCCGTTCTTGTCACGGCACTTGCCCTCAGCGGCACCCTCATCACCCCACCCGCGTCAGCGGCCGCCCACCCCGGATCCGCGGTCACCTCTGCTGCCACCCACACCTCCGCCGCGGCCGCGCACACCGCGTCCTCGTTCCGCCTGGCCGACATCACCATGAAGGACGGCACCGTCCTCAAGGCGAATGTCTTCACCCCCGCGCCCGGCACGCCCGGCGCCGATCGCAATGGCCGCTACCCCCTGATCGTGCAGCCGGCCAGCTGGGGGCAGAACGACCTGGAGTACATAGCCCAGGGCAAGCGGCTGGCCGCCGACGGCTATATCGCCGTGACCTACACCGTGCGCGGATTCTGGCTCTCCGGGGGCGAGGTCGACGTCGCCGGGTCCAAGGACGTGTCGGACATCTCCGCGGTGATCGACTGGGCGCTCGCCCACACCCCGGCCGACCGGCAGCGCATCGGCATGATCGGGCTCTCCCTGGGCGGCGGCCTCACCCTGCTGGGCGCCGCCTTCGACCCCCGGATCAAGGCGGTCGCCTCGCTGAGCGGCTGGGGAGACCTGGTCGACGCGCTCTACAGCGGGCAGACCCGGCACGTCCAGGCGGCCGCCCTGCTCGACCTCGTCCAGACACCCACCGGCCGCAAGAGCCCGGAGTTCAAGCGGGCACTGGAGGACCTCTTCGCCGACCGCGACATCCCCGACGTCGTCGCATGGGCACGCACCAGGTCGCCGGCCACCTACGTGGACCGGATCAACGCCCACGGTACGGCCGTCTACATGTCCAACAACTGGGGCGACAGCATCTTCAACCCCAGCCAGATGACATCCTTCTACCAGCGGCTGACCGTGCCCAAGCGGTTCGAGCTGCGCCCCGGAGACCATGCCACCCAGGAGCTGACCGGCTTTCTGGGGCTGGACAACCCCGTCTGGGCGGGTGCCCACCGCTGGCTCGACCGCCACCTCAAGGGCGTCGGCCGCGGCAAGGGGGCGGCCGGCACAGCCGGCACGGCAGGTGCGGAGAAGCCCGTGCAGCTGGACGTCCGGCCGAGCCGCACGCTGGAGAGCTACCCGGACTGGCGCTCGGTCAGTTCCCGTACCGCTCACCTGCGTCTGGGCGGCCCGGACTCCTGGGGCACCGGTGCGCTCGGCGGAACGGCCGCGACCGACTGGCGGAAGCAGGTCGCCGGCGGGACGAATTCCGGCGCGGACGGCGGTGTGGCCGAACTGGCCGGGGGGCTCGACCAGCTCATCGGCCTGCCGCCGACCGTACTCGTCCCCCTGCTGCCCCGTAAGTCCGCGGCGGTCTGGCAGTCGGAGCGGTATGCCGACGCGCAGCACATCCGCGGCGCCGCACGGCTGCACACCACCGTCACGGCATCCGCACCCCAGGGCACCGCGTTCGCCTACCTCTACGACGTGAACTCCCTGGGGGTGGGGAAGCTGATCTCGCACGCCCCGCAGAGCTGGACCGGCAAGCAGCCCGGCCGCGCCTTCCCGCTCGACGTCTCGCTCTTCACCACCGCGTACGATCTGCCCGCCGGGCACCGGCTGGCGCTGGTCGTGGACACCAAGGACCCGATGTACGGAGGCCGTACCCCGAAGGGGAGCAGCGTGTCGTTCGGCTCCACCGCGGCCGACCCGGCCGAGCTGACGGTGCCGCTGCGCTGACCGGCCGGAGCCTGTCTCTCCGGTTTCCGGTCTCCGGTCCACGGAGATCGGAGAGACAGCCCCTAGACTCGGCGGATGGCGAAGTACTTCGACGTTCACCCGGAAAATCCTCAGCGGCGCACCATC
Organism: Streptomyces sp. NPDC001339; assembly: GCF_042895955.1. Lineage (NCBI taxonomy): Bacteria > Bacillati > Actinomycetota > Actinomycetes > Kitasatosporales > Streptomycetaceae > Streptomyces > Streptomyces sp. NPDC001339. The sequence continues at coordinate 173,434 of NZ_JBIAWT010000003.1, forward strand.
AGCACGGTGGCCGACAGCATCCGCTCCGGCGCGCTCGTGGCGTATCCGACGGACTCCTGTTTCGCACTGGGATGCCGGCTGGGCAGCCGCGAGGGCATCGAGCGGATCCGGTCGATCCGGAACCTCGACGACCGTCATCACTTCACCCTCGTGTGCCAGAACTTCGCCCAGCTGGGACAGTTCGTGCACATCGACAACGATGTGTTCCGCGCGGTCAAGGCGGCGACGCCCGGCAGCTACACCTTCATCCTCCCCGCCACGAAGGAGGTGCCGCGCAAGTTGCTGCATGCGAAGAAGAAGACGGTGGGAGTCCGGATCCCGGACCATGTCGTCGCCCAGGCCCTGCTCGCCGAGCTCGATGAGCCGCTCCTGTCCAGCACCCTGCTCCTGCCCGACGAGGACGAGCCGCTGACGCAGGGCTGGGAGATCAAGGAGCGGCTCGACCACGTCGTGGACGCCGTACTCGACTCGGGCGACTGCGGCACCGATCCGACCACGGTCATCGACTTCTCCGGCGGCGAAGCCGAGATCGTACGCCGCGGCGCGGGTGACACCGCACGGTTCGAGTAGCCGCGCGGAGGAGCGGGGGAGCGGAGGAGCCGTTGTGCCGAGGATGACGAGCGGGCAGGCCCGGGAGCGCTTCGCCCGGGCCCGGATCGCCCGCCTCGCGACCACGGACGCCACCGGTCACCCGCACCTGGTCCCCGTGGTGTTCGCCCTCACCGGGGACACCGTGGTCTTCGCCGTGGACCACAAGCCGAAACGGTCGCATCAGCTGAAGAGGCTGGCCAACATCCTTGCCCACCCCGGGGTTTGCCTCCTCGTCGACGACTACGCCGAGGACTGGGACCGCCTGTGGTGGGCGCGCGGCGACGGCACGGCCGGCGTGCTGCCGCCGGCCGACCGGTCACCGGTGTCCGCGCGCTACGTGGATCTGCTGGTGGAGAAGTACCGGCAGCAGTACGCCGCCCGTCCACCGGACGGACCCGTGGTGGAGGTCGCGGTGACCCGCTGGTCCGGCTGGCGCGCCATCTGACGGCGGGCGCCTCTCGGGTGAAAACCCCGGCTCGGTAGGATGTGCGATATGTCGAAACACCTGTTATTCGTGGCACTTGCCGGCCACGGACACGTCAACCCGACACTGCCGCTGGTCGAGGAACTCGTCCGGCGAGGCCACCGAGTGGACTACGCCACCAGCGCGGAACACTCCGAAGCGGTCATCGGAGCCGGCGCGCGCTGGGTGGAGCTGGAGCTCCCGGACACGATGGCGCGGACGTCACCACCACGCGAATTCAGCTCCGCGGACCTCGCCGACTTCATGCGCCTCATGTTCGACGCCACCCGTCAGGTACACCCGACGCTGTACGAGTACTGCGTCGAGGAGTCGCCGGACGCCATCGTCTACGACACCATGAACTGGTCGGCCCGGGTCGTCGCCCAGCAACTGGACATACCCGCCGTCCGGTGTGTCCCCAACCTCGCCTCGAACGAAGAGTATTCGCTGTTCGCAGCCTTCATGAGCGACGAGAGCGATGAGAATCTCCTGACCGACACGCTCGCCGACGCCTGTGCGGAGTTCTCCGCCGAAAACGGTGTCGAGCTCGCCCCGTCGACCCTCATGGATATGACCGAGAAACTCAACCTCGTGTTCATACCAAGGGAGTTCCAGATAGCGGGGGACACCTTCGACGACAGCTTCCACTTCGTCGGCCCCTCTTTGGGCAGCCGGGAGCACGCGGAGTCCTGGTCGCCCGCCGACCCCGAAGCACCCGTGCTGTACATCTCGCTGGGAACGGTCTTCAACGACCGGCCGGAGTTCTACCGCGACTGCCTCGAGGCCTTCCGCGACGGGCCGTATCAGGTGGCCATGACCGTGGGCGATGTGGACCTCGCCGATCTGGGCGAGATACCACCCAACTTCGATGTCCGGCCGCGGTTCCCGCAGCCCGCCGTACTGCGCCATGCCGACGCCTTCGTCTCTCACGCCGGCATGAACTCCACGATGGAGGCGCTGTATTACGGGGTCGCTCTGGTCACCGTCCCGCAGATGCCCGAACAGGCCGCCAACGCCGGCCAGGTGCAGACGCTGGGGCTCGGCGAGCAACTGGACACGGCGACGGTGACCGCCGAGTCGCTGCGTGCCGCGGTCGCCCGCGTCACCGACGACGCCACGGTACGCACCAACCTCGACCGGATGCGCAAGGTCGTCAGGGAGAGCGGCGGAGTCGCCCGCGGTGCGGACGTGATCGAGGAGTACCTCGGCTGAGCCGAGTCCGGCCCGCCTCCTCGCCGGGGGACGGACGTGGGGGCGGGCCGGGCCGCTTCGCTGCGCGGCATGGCGTTCCACGTACTCTTGCGCCGTGACGACGCGCGAGGATGACGAGGACAAGGCCGTGACGATGCGCAAGACCGCCGATGTGGTCGATGCGGTCGATGTGAGTGTCGACGCGATGCTCGAGGACCTCAGGACGCTCGTCGAGGTCGAGTCTCCTTCGCGCGATCTCGATGCCTTGACGGCGTCGGCCCGTGCTGTCGCCGCGGTCATCGAGAACCGGCTCGGCGGGCGGGCCGTCCTCATGGAGAGTGAGGGCGGCCCGCACGTCCACTGGTCAGCCGGTGGCGATCCCCGCGTACTGATCCTCGGCCACCATGACACGGTGTTCCCGCTCGGCACCCTTGCGCGCCGTCCGTTCAGGGCCGAGGACGGGCATGCGACCGGGCCCGGGGTCTTCGACATGCTCGGCGGTCTGGTGCAGGCCGTCCATGGCCTGGCGACGCTCGATGACCGGTCGGGCGTGGAGATCCTGGTGACCGCCGACGAAGAGGTCGGCTCCCGCTCCTCGCGCGCGCTCCTCGAGGAACGAGCCCTTGCCTGCGGTGCCGTGCTGGTGGTCGAGGGCGCTGCCGACGGCGGAGCGGTGAAGACCGGCCGTAAGGGCTGTGGCACGTTCCGGGTTTCCGTCGCGGGCCGGGCGTCGCACGCCGGTCTCGAGCCCGCGGCCGGGGTCAACGCCCTGATCGAAGCGGCACACCAGGTACTGGATATCGCGGCGCTCGGCCGGCCCGATATCGGCACCACGGTGACCCCGACCGTCGCGGCCGCGGGAACCCTGGACAACGTCGTGCCCGCGGAGGCCACCGTCATCGTCGACGTCCGGGTCGAGTCGGCCGACGAGCAGCAACGCATCGAGTCCGCGTTCGCCGCGCTGGCTCCGCATCTCGACGGGGCGGAGATCGCGGTTCAGGGAGCCGTCAGCCGGCCCCCGATGCCCGAGTCGGCGTCGGCCGAACTCTTCGCGGAGGCACGGCGACTGCTTCCCGGCCTGGAAGGCAGGGCGGTCGGCGGCGGGAGCGACGGGAACTTCACGGCCGCGCTGGGGGTGCCGACGCTCGACGGGCTCGGAGCGGTCGGCGGCGGTGCCCACGCCGACCACGAGTACGTGGTGATCGAAGCCATGGCCGAGCGGGCGCACCTCATCGCCGGACTGGTGAACGCGGTGCGGAAGGCATAGCGGAACGCACCGGCCGGTGACCGCGTAAGGTCGCCGCCCACGGCCGCCGTCTTCCGGTTACCGCGTACGGCCGCCGTCTGCCGGGAAGCCGACCCGGACAGTTGGATCGTCACTGGTCGTCACTGGCGTGAAACCTCCCTCCGCCGTTCAACAGGTTGTTAGGTTCCCGGCATTGATGCCGGGGCCAGTGGGGCCTCGGTTGTTGAGGAGGACCAATGAGGGTTTCCACCGTCCTGGCGACGGCCGTATGCGGCGCACTGCTCGGTGGCGCGGCTCCGACGGGCACGGCCCAGGCGGCACCGGGGCGGCAGCAGACGACGGCGCCCACGCAGTGCCTGGACCCCTACCTGTCCGGGAACTGGGACCTGGGCCCGAAGCAGTTGCCGGGCACCGGGCCGGTGGCCCCGCTGGTCAAGGGCTACGACCGCATCAAGGGAGCCACGACGGCCAAGGAATTCTTCGCCAAGTGGAAGAAGGACAACTGGGATTGGGCGTATCCCGGGAATGATGGATTCGACGGAATTCCCCGCACGGTGACCCTGAAGCCGGGGACGATTCTGGACCGCTTCGGATCTCCGAAGGGCAGTTTCCTGTCACCTGTCGCGAACCAGAATCCCGACCTCTATCAGGCGCGGTCCATACCCCCGTCCAACCTGCACACGTACCCGAACGATGTCGAGTGCAATTACCACCGCTACCGGGTGAACAAGGAGTTCACCGTGCAGCAGGGCCGCATAGCGGCGTGGTTCGGTCAAGCCGGTGGCGGAACGCAGGTCAAGCTCGGCGGGGAGACCAAAGTCGCGGACCTGCTGAACAGCAAGTCGCTTGAGGAGATAACCCTCGGCGGCCCCGCCGCTCCCCGTCACGCCGCTCCCCGTCCCTCCGCCCTGGCCGCCCGTCCCGTCACCGTCACGGACCGCGCCACCGCCCGCGCCGAACTCCGCCGGGCCGGAGTCCCCGACGACTCCTACCGCATCGACGGCCTGCACGAGCCCGGCGTCCAGGCGACCGAGTACTACCGCCTCCGCAAGGCCGCCGGCCAGTGGGTACTCACCTTCACCGAGCGCGGCAGGACCACCCTGGCCGGCCGCTACGCCGACGAATCCCGGGCCGTCCAGCGTCTGTTCAAGGAACTCTCGGAGAGCTGACGGGTCCTGCGGGGGCGGGGCAGGGGCGGGACAGGGGGGAGCGGGGCGTCGGCCTGATGCTCGGCTCTCGATCGTGTCGGCGATTGTCTGACGGCTGACCTGCGGTGGGCCAGGCCTTTTGTGGTGCGGAATGCCATGTTCCTGCGTAGCGGGCATACCATCGGGAAATGCTCGATTGACCCGTGCGGCGTCCAACGCCCTTTCCGCTCCGACGCGTTCGGCATCGTCCGTTGAAAGGCCTGTTGCCGGACGGCCTGTTGCTGTCCGTTGCTGTCCGATGTGGTCCGTTTGTGGTCCGGTGCGGTCCGGGGGCAGCCCCGGCCCCTGGCAGTCCCGGCCCCCGGCAGTCCCCCTGGCAGCCCCGCCCCCTGGTACTCGACCGTTCCGAGGAGCGCCCTTGTCCACCACCGCAGACGCAACCTCGCCCACCTCGCCCGCAGACGCACCCTCGCCCGCGGATGCCGCCCCGCGCGCGTCCGCCGCTCCACCCGCGGGCCCGTCCTCCCGTTCCACCTGGCGGCTGCTCCTCGGCTACGTACGACCGCACCGCCGGACCCTGCTGGCCGGAGCCCTGCTGTCGCTGGTCACCGGGGCGACCGGTCTCGCCCTGCCGCTGGTGGCCAGTGCGCTCATCGACGGCCTCTCCCATGACAGATCCGTCGCCGGGCCGCTGCTGGGGATGTCCGCACTGGTCATCGCCAACGCCGCGCTCGGCGCGCTGGGCGCGTACGTGCTCCAGCGCACCGCCGAGTCCGTCGTGCTCGGAGCGCGGCGCGCCCTGGCGTCGTATCTGCTGCGGCTGCGCATCACCGCGCTGGACCGCAGCGAGCCCGGCGACCTGATGGCGCGGATCACCTCCGACACCACCCTCCTGAGCGAGGTCACCACCGACTCACTGGTCGGCCTCGGCACCGGCGGGCTCACGCTCGTCGCGACGCTGGTGATGATGGGCCTGGTCGATCCGGTGCTGCTCCTCGTCACCGTCGGTGTCATCGTGGGCGCGGGCATGGTGATCGGCATGATCGTGCCCCGTATCACCAAGGCCGCCCGGCACGCCCAGGAGGCGGTCGGGGCGATGGGCGCCTCACTGGAGCGCACCCTCGGCGCGCTGCGTACGGTCAAGGCTTCCGGCGCCGAGCACCGCGAGGAGCAGACCCTCCACAGCGCTGCCGCGGATTCCTGGCGGCAGAGCGTACGGGCCGCCAAGTGGTCGGCGCTGGCCGGGAACACGGCCGGGCTGTCGATGCAGATCGCCTTCATCACGGTGCTCGCGGTGGGCGGTGCCCGGGTCGCGACGGGCGCCATCGACATCGGCACGCTGGTCGCCTTCCTCCTCTACGTCTTCTACCTCATGTCGCCGATCCAGCAGGTCGTCACCGCCATCACCCAGTACCAGACCGGGGCGGCCGCACTGGCCCGCATTCAGGAAGCGCTGCGGCTGCCCGCCGAGCCGCCGACGGAGCCCGTCCCGCTGCCCGAGCCGGCCGCCGAACCCGCCGCGCTCGCCTTCGACGACGTCTGCTTCCGCTATGGCGACGACCTCCCGCACGTCCATCACGGAGTGAGCTTCACCGTCCCCGCCTGCGGTATGACGGCCTTCGTCGGCCCGTCCGGCGCGGGCAAGACCACCCTCTTCGCCCTCATCGAGCGGTTCTACGACCCGACTTCGGGGCGCATCACACTCGATGGCCGCGACCTCGCCGACTGGGACATATCCCTCCTCCGCTCGGCCATCGGCTACGTCGAACAGGACGCCCCCGTCCTGTCGGGCACCCTGCGCGACAACCTCCTGCTCGGCAACCCGGACGCCGATGCCACCGAACTGCGCCGCGTACTGAAGACCACCCGCCTCGACGGGCTCGTCGCCCGCCTTCCCGAGGGCCTGGACACCCTCGTCGGCCATCGCGGTACCAAGCTTTCCGGTGGCGAACGTCAGCGGGTCGCCATCGCCCGCGCCCTGCTGCGCCGCCCGCGCCTGCTCCTGCTGGACGAGGCCACCAGCCAGCTCGACGCCGTCAATGAAGCGGCCCTGCGCGAGACCGTCGCCGACGTCGCCCGCACCACCACCGTCCTCGTCGTCGCCCACCGGCTGTCCACGGTCACCATGGCCGACCGCATCGTCGTCATGGAGGCGGGCCGGGTGCGAGCCGTCGGCACGCACCAGGAACTCGTGGCCGCCGACCCGCTCTATGCCGAGCTGGCGGCCACCCAGTTCCTCGCCACCGCGGACTCGGCCCCCGTCTCGTCCCCCGTCTCGTCCCCCGACTCGGCTCCCGACGCGGCCCCCGACTCGGCTCCCGTCTCGGCCGGTGGAGCGGGTGCGGGACCGGGGGCACCCGTATGAGCGCGGCCCGGGGTGCGCTCGGGGGGGGCCGAGGGGTCCGAGGGGCACGCGTCCGGTATGCCGCCGTCATGACCGGGCAGACTCCCGCACCCGATGACACCAACGGCCGGCGGCGGGGGCTATGAGGGACAGCGCGGCACCTCAGCTCGTCGCCGGGCTGTCGTCGTGCACCTGGCGGTGCGTCAGCGCCCACCAGATCTCCGCGAGGTCGGCCGGGTCGCGCAGGCTGGTGCCGGTGATCTCCTCGAAGCGGCGGAGCCGGTTGCGCAGCGTGTTGGGGTGCACATACAGGGTCCGCGCGGCAGCCTCCAGGCGCAGCCCCTGCCGTAGGTAGGCGGCCGCCGCCTCTTCCAACTGTGCGCCGTCCTCGCCCCGTTCGGCCAGCGGCGCCAGGCGCAGCCGTACCAGCTGTTCACCGACGGCCGGCATCGCCACGACCGTGGCCCGCAGCCCCAGTTCCTCATGGGTGAACGCTCCGACGAGCCCGCAGCCGACGGCGGCGCGGAGCGCCAGGGTGGCCCGGGCGAACTCCGCGGCGATTCCCGACGCGGGCGCGGGGGCGCCCAGCCCCACGACCAGTCCGCGGCACAGTCCGCCCGGGCGGCCGGCCAGCAGCCCGGCCGCGTCCCCGTCCACGATCGTGACCAGGGGCTTCCCCGCGGCATCCAGGGCGAGCCAGGGGCGCAGCAGATCGACGGCCCGGGCGAGGACGCCCTCGCCGGAACCACGAACTCCCTCGCCGGAACCACGAACGCCTTCGCCGGCACCACCAACGCCGTCACCGGCACCACGAACGCCGTCACCGGAGTGGACGGCGGTGCCGGGCAACCGGGCGCGGAAGGGGATCCGGAGGGCGGTGCTCCAGTCGTACCCGCCGTACGCCGCCACGGCCTCCGGCCCCCTGCCGTCCGCTCCTGTACCTTTACCCTCCGCTCCCATGTCATTTGTCCCTACACAGCCCGTTTTCATGGCATGAGCCTCGCCGAGCAGCAGCGCGCGGACCAGCGCGGTCCGCCGGTGGTACGCCACCGTTCCGGCCCGGGGGCCGGAGTGGGAACTACGGACGATGTGCAGGGTGTTGGTGTCGACCCAGACGCGGAGCGCCTCGGCGATCGGCAGCAGGTCCTCGGCCGTACCGTGCCGGGCCGCCATCTCCTCGCCGAAGCGCCGCCAGGCGAGGTCCGTACCGATCCGGTACGCGGAGATGATGTCCTCGACGGGCAGGGAGCGGGCCAGGGCCGTCACCTCGTCGAGGTGTCCGGCCGGTATGGCGTACGTCCGGCCGCCGCCCTGTCCGGATCCCGTCGGCGGCCGGCCTCCCCCGCCGGGGCCGCATGGCGCCCGGTGTCCCCCTTGCGCCCGGTGCCCCCCTTGCGCCCGGTGCACCCGTTGCACCAGGGACAGCCCGTTCCGCAGGGACGCCGTCACCCGCGGCCGGAGCTCTTCGGCCGATACCGCTGCGTAGGAGGGGAGTTGGGCCCGGAGAGCGCGGACGATCTCGTCGGAGAGGGTGTCGATTCCGGCGTGCAACGCGGTGACGGCCTCCCGCACTGTTGTGGAAGTCTCCACCCATCCCCTCCCGACTCGGTGTCTTTCCCCATGGCGAAAGCGATCATTCGTCGCCATGCTACGAGCAAGCCGACCGAACCCCTACAGATGTTCGATCCTGGACGACTCTTCCGCGGTCGCCAGGAACCATCCGTGGCCCGGTACCCGGCCCCGCAGTTCTCTGGATCACCCCCACACCCGCAAGGAATTTCATGGCCGTTCCCTGGCGCCGTATCGCGGTGCCCGCCGCCGCAGTCGGCGTACTCGTCCCCGCCGCCCTCGGCACCCATGCCCTGCTCTCGGACTCCGGCAATTCGGGCGGAACTCCCGCCGGGATACGGGCCACCGGGTCCGCCGACCCGGACAGCGCGCCGGACGACGGCACGAGCGCCGCCAACCCCGAGGGTGCCGTCGCTGCCAAGCCCTCCACCGCCCCCGCCGGTTCCAGCCGTTCGGTTCCCGTCCGGCTCTCGTCGTACGACGCCCGTAACAAGCGGGCGGTGCTGAAGCCGGCCGACGGCAAATCCGTACGCAAGGGCGATGTCATCGCCGCCGCGCCCAACCGGCACGCCCCGTCGGGTGCGCTGTTCAAGGTGGGTGAGGTCACCGGGTCCCAGGGCGGCGAGGTCCGGGTGACCACGGTCCCCGCAACGCTCCCTGAGCTGCTGGGCGACCAGAAGGTGGACCAGAAGGCGGCGCTCCGGGCCGGTGAACTCACCGTCAGGCCGCTCTCTTCCGGTGTCACCGTGCAGCAGCCGCCCGCCGGGGGCGGCCAGGACGACGGCGCCCCGACCGCGCCGTCGGACAGCGCGAGTCCGTCGTCCGACGGCGCGAGCCCGTCGCCCGGCGACACCGGCGGATCCGATGCCGGAACCGCCACCGGCGGTAAGGGGGAGAGCACGCCGCCCGCGGGTTCACCCAGCCCGTCGCCCTCCGCCTCCGGTACGGCGCACGGCCAGCTCACCCGCTCCGGCGCCCGCGCGGCGCACACCTCCTCGCTCGCCTCGTCGCGCACCGGCGCGCTGTCGCCCGTCGCGGCGAAGGCCAGGGCGAAGGCGCCCGCCGGCCTGCGGCTCGGGGTCAACGTGCCGCTGCCGAAGGGTGTGGAGGCGACCGGTAAGTCGCCGGCCCGGCTGTCCGGCGAGGTGACGTTCCGGCCCGAGCTGATCTTCCAGTACCAGAAGCGCGGCGGCCTGAACCTGCTGCCGGAGCGCGCGTCCATCGGCCTCGGCGGCTCCTACGGTTACGCCTGGCAGGTGCACGGCAAGGTGCGAGGTACGGCGGACACCGGGGAGACCGCGGTGCCGCTGGCGGCGGTCACCGGACGGCACGTCTTCTGGGTGGGCCCCGTCCCGGTCGTGGTCAGCACGGAGGTCACCTTCACCTACCGCTTCACCGCCGACGGCAGTATCGAGCTCGACGCGGACCAGCGCACCTCCGGTTCGTTCGCCGTCGGTGCGAACTACGACCGCGCGCACGGGTGGCAGCCGCTGCACAAGGCGCAGCAGCAGACCAAGGGTGCCGCACCCCGGGTGGCGGGCGCGGCCACCGCGACCGCCCGCGTCGGGGCGCGCGCCCAGGTGTTCCTCTACGACACCGCGGGTGTCGGCGGCGATCTCTCCGTCCACCTCACCGGACGGGCCGCGGCGGCCACCGGGGGCGGTGCCCCGGCGTGGGCGCTGAGCGCGGGCTACGACCTGAAGACCGAGCTGATGCTGCAACTGAAGATCTTCGGCATCGAGATCGTGGACCTCAGGACCACCCCCTTCGCCCTGCACGACGAGCGCAAGCTCTTCGGCAGCGGAAAGCTGCCGCCTGTCTGACCCTGTGGTGCTCCGCCTGTCTGACGCTGCGGTGCTCCGCCTGTCCGATCCCGCGGTGCTCCGTCCGCCCGGGTGAGCCGTGTCTCACCCGGGCGGTGCCGCTTGTCTGTGCAACAAGTTGCATAGAAGGATCAGGGGCAACCCTCGAGCCGGAAAGGCGCACACCCATGGCGGACCCGCTGCTGTTCCACCCGCACACCTACGACCCGGCGCACTTCGACCCCGAGACCCGCAGGCTGCTGCGCGCCACCGTCGACTGGTTCGAGAACCGCGGCAAGCGCCGGCTCATCGAGGACTACCGCTCCCGCGCCTGGCTGGCGGACTTCCTCGCGTTCGCCGCCGAAGAAGGACTGTTCGCCACCTTCCTCACCCCGTCCGCCGCCGCCGAGGGGCAGCCGGACAAACGCTGGGACACCGCCCGGATCGCCGCCCTCAACGAGATATTCGGCTTCTACGGACTCGACTACTGGTACGCCTGGCAGGTCACCATCCTCGGCCTCGGCCCGGTCTGGCAGAGCGACAACGCCACCGCCCGGGCCCGCGCCGCCGAACTCCTCTCCCAGGGCGAGGTGTTCGCCTTCGGTCTGTCCGAGAAGGCCCACGGCGCCGACATCTACTCCACCGACATGCTCTTGGAGCCCGACGGCAACGGCGGCTTCCGGGCCGGCGGTTCCAAGTACTACATCGGCAACGGCAACGCGGCCGGGCTCGTGTCCGTCTTCGGCCGCCGCACCGACGTCGAGGGCCCGGACGGCTATGTCTTCTTCGCCGCCGACAGCCGCCACGAGGCGTACCACCTGGTGAAGAACGTCGTGGACTCCTCCAAGTACGTCAGCGAGTTCCGTCTGGAGAACTACCCGGTCGCGGCCGACGACATCCTGCACACCGGTCGCGCCGCCTTCGACGCCGCCCTGAACACCGTCAACGTCGGCAAGTTCAACCTCTGCACCGGCGCGATCGGCATCTGCGAGCACGCGATGTACGAGGCCGTCACCCACGCGCAGAACCGCATCCTCTACGGCCGCCCGGTCACCGCCTTCCCGCACGTACGCCGCGAGCTGACCGACGCCTATGTCCGCCTCGTCGGGATGAAGCTCTTCAGCGACCGAGCCGTCGACTACTTCCGCTCCGCCGGCCCCGACGACCGCCGCTACCTCCTCTTCAACCCGATGACGAAGATGAAGGTGACCACCGAGGGCGAGAAGGTCATCGACCTGATGTGGGACGTCATCGCCGCCAAGGGCTTCGAGAAGGACACCTACTTCGCCCAGGCCGCCACCGAGATCCGGGGCCTGCCGAAGCTGGAGGGCACGGTCCACGTCAACCTCGCCCTGATCCTCAAGTTCATGGGCAACCACCTGCTGAACCCGGCCGAGTACCCGCCCGTCCCCACCCGCCTCGACGCGGCCGACGACGCGTTCCTCTTCCGGCAGGGACCGGCCCGTGGCCTGGGTTCCGTACGCTTCCACGACTGGCGCACCGCCTACGACGCCTACGCCGCGGTGCCCAACGTCGCCCGCTTCCGCGAACAGGCCGACGCCCTGTGCGAGTTCGTCACCACCGCGGCCCCGGACGAGAAGCAGAGCCGCGACCTCGATCTGCTCCTCGCCGTCGGCCAGCTGTTCGCGCTCGTCGTCCACGGCCAGCTGATCCTGGAACAGGCGCGGCTGACCGGACTGGACCAGGACATCCTCGACGAGCTCTTCGCCGTCCTCGTCCGCGACTTCTCCGCACACGCCGTCGAACTGCACGGCAAGGACTCCGCCACCCCGGAGCAGCAGACGTGGGCACTGAACGCGGTCCGCCGCCCGGTGGCCGACGAGGCCCGCTCGGCGCGCGTCTGGGAGCGGGTGGAGGCCCTGGCCGGCTCCTACGAGATGGCGCCGTGATCACGCGCTCAGGAGCACCGGCGGACGGGAGCGTGACGACAGGCCCTAGGACCGCTTCCGCTCGGTGCGGGCGGGCTTGGGGCCCGACGCGGCCATGCCTGCCGCCGTGGGCATGAAGTCGCCGACCAGCTCGTTCAGCTCCCGTACGAGCGGACGCAGCAGCCGGAACCGGGTGAGGGCGATCGCCCGTGCGACGATCGGGGAGACGCGCTCGGCGAGGCGGCGGGTGTTCGCGGAATCGGGCGTGCGGTCGTAGACCCAGAAGAGGACGAGGCCCATCTGGGTCAGCCACATCAGCCGGGGCAGCGGTTCGGTGAGTCCCGGGTCGGCCTTCGTGGTCGACCCGGCCAGCACCTGCCGGTGTATGTCGATCGCGGCTTCCCGGGGGCCGACGGAGTCGGGGGAGAAGGGGCTGAGCGGGCTCTCGGGGTCGGCGGCGTTCTTGAAGAACTGCGCCGCGAACTCGTGGTACGGCTGGGCGGTGTCCACCCAGGCGAGAAGGACCCCGCGCAGCCGCGCCGCGAGGTCCTTCTCCGTGGCCAGCACCTCCACGACGGCTGCCTGGTGCTCCTCGGCGATCCGGTCGTAGAACCCCTGGATCAGGTGCTCCTTGGAACCGAAGTAGTAGTACGCATTGCCGACCGAGACACCGGCTTCCTTGGCGACGGCCCGCATCGTGGTCTTGTCGTAACCACGCTCCTGGAAGAGGCGCAGCGCCGTCTCCATGATCAGGGTCCGGGTCTGCTCGCTCTTCGGGGCGCCCTTCACGGGGCTCGGGGTCGCCGCCTTCTCCGCCTTTTCCATGGCTGCGAGCCTAATCGGGGACGGCGCAGCCATCGGCACAGGCATCCGGTCCGGCGGTCGGCGCGGACGCCGGCGGGGCGGTTGGTGGGGCGGTCGTCCAGCCGTGTACGGGGTCGTACACCCAGCCGCCGTTCGGGCCGTCGGCCCGTAGGCCCCAGGGCGGGGCGGGCGCGGCCGGAGAGGGCCGCCACACGGACGGAACGGGGGTCCGCTCGGCCGCCTCGCGGTACTTGGCGGCCGCCAGTACGGCCGCCTTCGCGAGCGGGGCGCCCGAGGAGGAGCTGAACCGGTGGGACATCGGCCGGTACCCGGCCAGGGACCACAGGCACACCACCCACGCCGCCGCCCCCGTGTAGACCTGCCCGGCGTCCCCGACCACGGTGATCTCGCGCAGCGTCGCCGCGTGGTCGAGTGCCGGGAAGCGCCGCTGCGCCTCCCCGGAGCCGGCCGGGACGGGATCCAGGGGTACGAGCTGTGGCTGCCGTACGAGCCAGTTCCGCACGAAGGTGCACAGCGGGCAGTCGGCGTCGTACAGCACTGTCAGCCGGCGGACCGGGACCGGGGCCCGCAGGCCCCGGTCGTCGAGGGCGGTCAACGCGCTCACGCCCCCGCGCTCGGTGCGCATGCCTCGCCGCCCGGCTTCGTCCAGCCCGTCGGCGCGACGGGCGGCACCTGCTCACGCTCCATCAGCCCACGGCGCCGGATCTTGTTCAGGACGTAGACGTTGCCGAGGTGCAGCACGCCGAGGACCAGCAGGACGACACCGAGCTTCACCGACAGGGTCTCGACCAGTCCCCGGGCGTCGTCCACCGCGTCGGCGGAGCGCAGATACAGCGTGACGAAGCCGAGGTTGACGAGGTAGAAGCCGACCACCAGCAGGTGGTTGACGGCGTCGGCGAGCTTCTCGTTCCCATGCAGCACATCGGAGAGGAAGATCCGCCCGGCGCGGCTGAGCGTCCGCGCGACCCACACGGTGAGACCGATGCTGATGAGCAGGTAGACGACGTACGCGACGACAGTGAGGTCCATTTCCCCACCCCTTCTTGAACGTGTTCAAAAACCTCGTACGCCAAGGACTGTAGACCTGCTTTTGAACATGTTCAACTCTGGGCGGGCGGGGCCGGGCAGGGCAGAGCCGGGTCGGGCCGTGAGCGGCGGGCTGGGAGGGATGGAGCGTGATGACGTGACGCCGTAAACGGCCGCCACCGCCCCCGTTGGAGCTCTACGGGGGCGGTGGCGGACCGGGATCACGCGTGGTCGACGAGTTGCGCATGCCCCTTCTGGCGTGCGCAGTGGGCGCAGCAGAAGAACTGCCCGTCCGACTGGAGGCCATGGCCCAGGATGCGGCAGTTACAGTTCTCGCACACCGGGGCCATCTTCTGGGCGGCACATTCCAGGCTGTCGAAGATGTGCGCGGAACCGGCCGCGCGTACCTCGAACGCCATCTCGTAGTCGTTGCCGCATACTTCGCACACCGCCATGGACGAACACTCCTTGCCCTTGCTTCTCGCGAGCCGTTCCGGAACACGATGAGCCTGAGCCGAGCGTTTTGGCGGTGCAAGGCAACTGGCGGCGTCGGCTCGCCCGATCACTCGCCTGGTCCTGGCGCACGAATGCCGCCGGGTACTCCCGGCGGCATTCGTACGGGCGCGTCTGCGGACTACAGGACGGAGACGGCCTCCTGGTGGGCGTAGCTGAACCCCTCCTCGTCGAAGTAGAAGACGGTGACCTTCACCTGGTCGCCCTTGTCGAAGTGCGAGCCGACGGCCGGGCGTAGGGTGATCTGCGTCTTGTGGTCGGTGTAGTCGCAGACGAGTTGGGCGTTCTTGATGGTGCCCGCGGCGACCGACTCCTCGTGCCCGGACACCGTGGTGGCGTTGGCGACCAGCTGGTGGTTCATGCCGGTGTCGCAGGAGTACGTCACGTTCGCCCGGAGGCCCGTTGTGCTGAGCGAGACCTTGCCGAGGGTCAGCAGGTTGGCCTTGGCGGCCGCCGACGGCGCGGTGACCAGCGCTCCCGCGCCGACCAGGGCCGTGACGGCGGCGATTCCGGCGAGGCGGTGCCGCAGACGCGGAGTGTTCATCGAGTCTTCCTTCCCCCTGTGCTGCCACCTTGGTCCGGTACCGCGGAGGATGCTCCGTTTTGTGCGGTGACGGTGACAGTTGCTCGTGTTGGAGGCTGATCCTACGTGTATGACCGCCGCGGTTAACGGATGGCCGGGGCGCCTGCGGCAGTGGCACCATCGGTTCCGGCCATGTCGTACCAGGTGCCGGTTCCGGAGCGCCGGGGAGGAGCGCGCGCCCGCAGGTACGCGCTCCCCGGTGGGCGCCGACAAGCGCCGATAAGCCTGCTGTGCGCCCTATCGCCGCGTAATGGCGGGGGAATACGCGGCGTAGTGCTGTTCTCACGCTCAAGTGGCATGCGCTCGTCCGGAAAACGTTCTGGCGTTGGATCCGTCAAGCGATTCGCGAGAAACGATCAAAAGCAGCAACTATTGACCGAACAGTTGCGTCATCTGTGCAAAGTTGTTTGACGAAATACCCGTCCCTGACCGCGGTATGGGGACAGACCACGGGGCCTTGAAGGAGAAGGTATGCGACCGTTTGCGTTGAGCTACGCCCGCCCGGCGGTGAAGCCGGTGGCCGCCACGCCGTACACCTACGACGCCGCGCGGCAACTCAACGTCCTGCCCGACGGCCGACCGGCCACCAGCAGCCGGGCGGTTCTGCTGGCCACCGGCACCACCGCCTCCACCGCCGGTTCCAAGACCCACTTCGACGACTGAACGTCGATGACCGTCCTGGTCCTCACCTGTGAGGAAGACCTGACCGCGGACATGGTCATCGCGATCCTGCAGGACCGCGGAGTCCCGGTCGTCCGCCTCGACCCCGCCGACCTCCCCGGAAGGGTGAGCCTCTCGGCGGACTACGTCGGCGGCGGCTTCCAGGGCTACTTCAGAGCGGACGAACGCATGGTGAGCCTGAGCGGGCTGCGGTCGGTTTGGGTACGCCGGCCCGGCACACCGGGTACCCGCGCGGAAGACCGGTCGGCCTGGCTCACCGCGGAGTCCGAGCAGGCGCTGTACGGCATGCTCACCGCCACCCGGGCCCGCTGGATGAACCACCCCGCGGCCGCCGGACAGGCCCGCTACAAGCCCTGGCAGCTCCACATCGCCCAGCGGAGCGGCTTCGCCGTGCCCGCCACGCTGATCACCTCATTCCCCGCGGTGGCCCGCCGGTTCGCCGCCACGTACCAGGACCTCGTGGTCAAGTCCGTCTCCGGGAAGCATCCCGGCGACCCTCCCATGGTGCTGCCCACCACCCGTATCAGCCCCGACGCCGACTTCTCCGCGGTCGCGTTCGCCCCGACCCTGCTCCAGCAGCACGTCCGCAAGCAGGCCGACATCCGGCTGACCAGCGTCGGCGGCCGGCTCTTCGCGGCCCGTAAGGAGGCCGACCCCGACGAGGTGGACAGTCGCTTCACGGAGAACGCCTCCTGGAAGCCCGCCGAGGTTCCCGACCTCGTCCGCCGCTCGGTGGCCGCCTACCTGGATACCGCCCAACTCGCCTACGGAGCCTTCGACTTCGCCGAGGACCACGACGGGGTCTGGTGGTTCCTCGAATGCAACCAAGGCGGCCAGTTCGGCTTCATCCAGCTCGATACCGACCAGCCCATCGCCCAGGCCATCGCCGCCTGGCTGGCGGCGGACCCGCTCACCTGAGAGGCATCACCCGCTCAGCGCGGGGTGATGGCGATTCCTTCGGGCTCGTGCCCGGTCGGCAGGGTGGCGCGGACCTGCTGGGTGAAGGGGTCGATCACCGATACGGTGTCGGACTTCTCGTTGGTCACCCACACCCGCCGGCCGTCAGGGGTGACGGCGACACCTTGTGGCTGCACGCCGACCGGCACATGGCCGACGATATGGCGGGCGGGGATATCGATGATCAGCAGGCAGTCCCGGGCCGTATCGGCGACATAGAGGCGTTTGCCGTCGGGGCTGACCGCGTTTCCCAGCGGCGCCCGGCCGGCAGGCAGGTTGGCCACCACCTTGTTGGTGTGGGTGTCGATGACCGACACCGTGCCGGAACCCGTATTCGAGACGAACACCTGCTTGCCGGAGGGCAGCGCGCTGATCCCGCTGGGGAAGTCGCCCACCGGGATGTTCTGGGTCGCGTGCGAGGTCGGGTCGAGCACGGTCACCGCGCCGCCGCCGTTGTCGGTCACGTACGCGTGTCCGTCCGGCACCGTGGCGATGCTGTGCGGCAGCGGTCCCACGGGCACGGTGGCGATCACTTTGTGATCCGCGACCTTGATGATCGAAACCGTGTCCGAGCCGAAGTTGGTCACCAGCACTTTCTGGCCGTCCCGGGTCGGCACTGCCGCGAAGGGCCGACGCTGGACCGGCACGGTGGCCTTGGTCATCCGGGTGGCGGTGTTGACGAAGGAGACGGAGTTGGACCGGCTGTTGGCGACGTAGGCCGCATCGCCGTCCGGAGCCGCTCCCACCCCGGTGGGGCTGTGGCCCACATGGGTGTCGCCGAGCTGGCGTTCCAGACGGGTGTCATAGGCCGAGACGGTCGACGATCCGCTGTTGGCCACGTAGGCGCTGACGCGCACGGGATAGCGGCCCGGGGCCCGGGGTGCGGGGTCCGGCGGGGCGACGCCGCCCCCGGCCAGTACGCAGGACAGCAACAGGACGGTGGCTGAGCTCCAGCACACGCGGCGGCCGCGGCGGGACAAGGGGGATCTGCTCGTACGGTGCCGGCCCGGCACCTCGCCGTGCGCGGAACTTGCCGGGGGGAATGGGCGCATGGCTCTCCTGGGTCGGTAGTGCTCGTGACGAATCCACAAGACCAGGCATCGGGCGATCCCGCAGGTGCACTACCGGCAGCCGGCCCTCGCATATGCCCCTGGAGAGTGAACCGTCCCGGTCGGCCGAGGCCTGAGGGGAACGTATGGGCGAATCCCTCTGTGCGGGAATTACGGGGAATCAGGGGGAACCACGGGGGAACGAGGAAGGGAAGCGGGCCGGTGGCACGATTGAAGGTCGACGCGGGTGATCTGGTGGTGGGTCTCGCGTGGTGGGAGAGGATCGTCGCCAGGCCTGGCTGTGCGCGGGTGCCCCTGGCGGCGGTGGAGCGGGTGACCGTCCAGCCGGACTGGTGGCGAGCCCTGCGTGGGGTTCCCGTCCGGGGGCGCGCGCTGGTGGTTCCGGGCGCGCTGTGTCTGGGAGTGTGGCGGCACGGCGGCGGTCGGGACCTGAACGCCCTTCGCCCGCGCCGGGCGTCGCCGTCGGTCGTCGTGGAGCTCCGTGCCGCCTCGCCGTACGCGCGTATCGCCGTCTCCTCCCCACAGGCCGCGCAGACCGCGTCTGCCATCGGCGAGGCCCTTCACCACCGGTGAGGCGGGACCCCGCTCGGTACGGGCTCTGGTGGGATCGTGAGGGCCCGGTCGGCGAGGGCCGACCGGGCCCGGAGCGTCGGAGGAGCGGCGACGCGTCTACTTGTCGCAGCCGGTGAAGGTGTCGCTGGTCTGCGCCATGTAGATGCTCGCTCCGCCGTCGCCGGACTTCAGCGGGACGGTGATGGTGTCCTGCGCGGTCCACGGGAAGCCGTTGGCATCGAACGTCCACTCACCGGAGACCTTGGTGGCCAGCTCCGACAGGGCCACCCACCCGTACTGCTTCGGCGGGACCGTCACCACAAGGGAGTTCCCGAGATCCTTCTGGAGGTTCATGCTGACCGAACCGGTCACGGTGTGGGCGACGGTGGCCTGGAAGGGGACGAGCTCTCCGCCGCCGCCCTGCAGGGAGGTCTGCAGCTGGAAGCCGAGCTCGGTGGTCCAGCCGGTGGTGGTGTTCAGCGGGAACGTCCACGGCACGGGCTCGGTGGTGCCGTTGTACCAGACCGGGGAGATGCACTGCTTCGGCAGCGGGGCGGCCGGCGTCTGCGAGGCCTTCGACCAGGAGCAGGTGGAGGTGTCCTTCGCGCAGCGGAACGCCGCGTAGTCGACGGCGAGGGCGAACGCCGCGTCGGAGGCGGCCTGCGTGGGCAGGGTCCACTGCTGGGGACGGGTGTTGTTGCAGCCGTACGTCTGGGTCCAGGCGTCGTTGTAGGTGGCGCCGAGGACGACGTCGAGGCACTTGTTGCTTCCGGCGTTACGGACCATGAACGCGTTCGCCTTGGCGCCGTTCCCGGGGACGGGCTGGAAGTACCACTTCTTGCTTCCGGTTCCGTCGCACGGCTGCTGCCGCAGCGGCAGCCCGGCGGTGACGCACTTGCCGGTCGCGGTGTTCACCAGGTTGAAGGAGCCGTCGCTGCCTACGGGGTTGATATGCCAGTTCTGCTTGTAGCCCGGCGCGGAGTTGGTGACGACGATGGCCCCGGAGTCCGGGTTGCCGTTCTGGACGTCGAGGGAGCGGCCGTTGTTGACGTTGGTCAGGGTGACCTGGGCCAGGTCGCCTGTGCCCGGCGCCTTCTCCGCGGCTGCTGCCGGTGTGGCGGTCAGGAGGTCCCCGGCCGGCTGCGGCTGTCCGGCGCCGGCCGGGGACCTCCAGGTCGCAGTGCGAGGTCAGGCGTCAGGGGCCAGAGGTCCCAGAGGCCGGACTTCGCGTCAGGCAGTGGCAGTGGCAGTGGCCGCCGCCCGGCGGTCGATGACGGTGCGGAGTTTGCCGCTGGTGGGGGTGCGTTCGAAGGCGAGCGTGTCGGCGGTCTCGACCGTGCAGGTCAGCAGCGCTTCCGCACCGGCCGCCGAGCCGAGTTCCGGGATGTGGGCCAGCAGCGCCGCGCGAGCCTCGTCCGGATCGGGGGCGTACCGCTCGTCCAGGCGGACGGTCAGCTGCTCGCGGTCGGCCGCGGAGGTCAGGACGAGCTGCAACTCGCCCCGGTAGCCGAGGTGTTCCTCGGCGGCCTGGGTGAAGCGGCGGTAGTTGAAGTGGTAGGTGCCCATGCGGAACACGTCGCCGTAGCGTCCGAGGAGTTCGATGCGCGGGGTGTGGCTGCCGCAGGGGCACGGCCCGTCCACGGCCCGGCCCAGGTCGCCGATCTGGTAGCGCTCCAGGCGCTGTCCGGCCCGGGTCCGGGTGGTGAAGACCAGTCGCCCCGGCTGCCCCGCGGGAACCGGGCGGTCCTCCTGCGGATCGAGGATCTCCAGCGTGTGCAGGTCGGTCAGGACGTGGTGCTCGGTGCCGCGGGCGTGGGTGCACTGGTAGCCCAGTGGCCCCAGGTCGGTGCTCCCGTAGGCGGCGGAGCGGATGAGCCGCACGCCGAACTCCTCGGTGAGGATGCGGCGTTGCTCGGTGGTGAAGTGCTCCCCGCCGTAGAAGACCTTGCGGATACCGCCGTAGGAGCGCAGCCGCTCGCTCTGGCTGTGGAACAGCTGCCACAGGTAGGACGGCATGCCGAACAGGGTGTCCACCTGATAGGTGACGAGGGCCTCGGCTATGGCCTCGTGGTCGGGGCCGGCGGCCATCGGGATCTGGGTGGCGTTCAGCCGCTCCAGGATGGAGAAGAAGCTGATGAAACTGCCGTACATCTCCCCGCAGAAGAAGAGGTTGGCGGCGCGGTCGCGGGCCGGGTCGAAGCCAGCGGCGAGCAGGCCGTGTGCCGAGGCGCGCATCTGCGTGTCGTAGTCGTCGCAGGTGAAGACGGACAGGGCCGGGGCGCCGGTGGTGCCGCCGCTGCGGAAGTACAGCTGGGCGTGTTCGGGCGCGAGGGACCGCAGCTGGTCCTGGGCCGCGGACTTGTCCATGAGCGGGCCGGTGGGTGCGGCGGGCGGCGTGGCGGAGGCGATCAGGTCGTCCAGGCACGGGGTGGCGGAGAATTCCGCGCCGGTGGCCTGCACGCTGACCCGCCGGCTGTAGCGCTGGAGGGCGTAGACGCCGTCATGGGGTTCGCCGTGGTAGCTGTCGAGCATCGCGCCGAGCGGGGTGATCCGCTGGACGCCCGCGGTGAGGAGCGCCTTGGAGAGCCGGGCGATGTCGGCGCGGCTGCCGCCCACCGAGGCGGTCTGGAGGTAGCGGCGCATGGGCCGCAGGGTCGCGGTGATCTCCTGGCGGGGGAGGGGCTTGATCCAGACGGTGCGGTGCAGCGGGGAGGCGGTGAGGGCGGGACGGACGTCGGCGAAGACCCGCCAGCTGCCGTCGTCGGCGGTGATGACCTTCGTCAGCCCCAGATGCTGTTCGGCCCGGGCGACCAGTTCGGTCGTGGTGATCTCCGCCTGCTCGGCCGCGTCGGGCTCCGGTTCGGGGTGCGGGAGGGGGAAGGTGGCGGAGACCTCGTCGAGTACGGCGGCGAACCGCTCAGCGAAGGCGAAGAGTTCTGCCGTGTCCGGACAAGCCTCGGGGGCGCCGCCGGAGCCGGTGTCACCGTGGTCCCTGGTGTCACCGTGGTCCCCGGTGTCGAGGTAGATGACCTGCGGGCTGGAGCACGCCTGCTGCTCGGCCCGGCAGACGTCGGCGGCGAGCGCGGCGAGGCTGTCCCGGTCCGTCGCGGCGTCGCGGGTGAGGTAGCCGAACGAGATCTTGTGACCCCATTCGACGAGCCGGCAGCCGGGCGGGATGAGGGCCGCGACTCCCCGTACGGCGTCCTCGCCGCCCCATACGGCCACGGCGTCCGCGGGCTCGCACAGCAACCGCATCAGGTCCTGGCGGCTGGAGGGGAAACGCAGCGCGACGATCCGGCGGCCGACAGCCCCGGTGGGGTCCGCGGCGGCGAGTTCGGCGAGCAGGTGCTGGGCGAGCGCGGTGTCGCTGCTACTGGTCTTGAGGACGTTCACATTGCCCGCGAGCAGGCCCTCCACGACGCTCAGGGGGGCGACCGTCGCGGCGTTGCCGGGGGCGATGTGGACCAGCAGTCCCACCGGGGCCCACGCCTCGTACACCGTCTCGCGTGCGTCGGGGCGGGTGAGGCGTTCGGGACGCGGCCCGCCGAGTTCGCGCCGCAGTTTGCGTTCGAGGGCGGGCCGGGCGAGGGCGTCCGCGATCTCGGTGAGGGTGGCCGCGGCGTCCGCGCGGTCGGCGGCCGGGACGCCTTCGGTCATCCGGCCCAGGAGCCGGGCGTGCACGTCACTGTCCGGATCGCGCAGGGCGCGGCCGAGGGTGTCGCAGGCCACCAGCACGGTCTCGGCGGACAGCGGCTCCGCGAGGGTGCGTGCGACGAGGTCGGGCAGCTCGGCGAGCCGGTCGGCCGCCTCGTCGGCGCCGATGAACGCGCCCTGCCAGAAGTGGAGTTCGGAGGTCATGACATTCCCTTCAGGAGTTCGGCGGCGGCGACCGCGCAGCTGCGGTTGCGGCTCACCCCGGCGCGGCCGTGGATCGTGAACCACGGTGTGATCAGGGGGCAGCCGCACTCGTCGCCGGGGTGCAGCGAGGCCAGGTCCCCCATCACGACGCTCTGCGCCGGGACCGAGGTGATGTACGGGGACACCAGGTGGAGGTAGCCGCGTTCGCCGTACGGCAGCGGTCGCAGGGTCCGGGTGTCGCGTACGGCGGCGCGGGACCAGACCGGTACGTGCAGCCGGTGGTGGGCGCACTCGATGTACGGCACGCAGTGCTCGACGGAGCCGTAGGTGTCCCGGATCCGCTCCGGGGGAATGCCGAGCTGCTGGGTCACCTCGTCGTAGAAGTCCTCCTTGGCGATCTGCCGGTCGGCGTGGCCCTTCCAGCCGCCGCCGAGGACCACCAGCGAGCCCTCCGGGAGCTGGACCGGTGGGATGCCGGCGGCCCGCATGCGCTCCAGGGTGAAGTGCAGGAAGGCCGGGAAGCCCAGGATGCGTACCGGCAGCCCCTCTTCGGCGTAGCGCCGGAGAGCGGCGATGCAGCCGTGCACGTCGAATTCGTGGCCGGTCCCGGTGTGCCGCAGGGCGTGGGTGGTGTGCCGGACCGGCGCGAAGTCGCACAGGTAGTTGTCGGTGAAGGAGGTGCCCAGACGGACCTCCGGCGCGGGCTCGTAGCTGTAGAGCAGGTAGTTGGCCGGCTGATCGGGGGTGATCCACCCGTAGTGGTCGAAGATGCGGGCCACCATCCGCTGCGCGGAGCGGATGGTCCACTCGTCGAAGAACATCTGCGACTTCTGACCGGTGGTGCCGGACGAGGTGAGATGCAGGAAGACGTCGTCGCGCGCCATGGAGAGCACTTCGTGCCGCTTGAAGAAGTTGGCGTGCAGCAGCGGGGTGCGGACGGCCGTGCCGACGGTGGGCGCCGGGACCTCGGGGGTGTCCGCGAGGAGGGAGCGGAACAGCGGGGAGCGCTCCGCGTGCCAGGCGTGGGACTCGGCCATGGCGGCCGCGAACAGGGCGTCCGTCTCCGGTCCGCTCGCATAGGGCGAGGGGAGGTCGCACAGGCGCTGGACGGCGGCGAGGGCCGCCGGGTCGGGGACCTCGACGGGGGCGAGATGCGGGTTCATCGGACAACCTCGTGACGGGGCAGGTAGGTCGACGTCCAGGAGGTCAGGTACGCGGCCAGGTACGGCTGGAGCAGCGTGCTGACGGCGGTGGTCCGGAAGTCGATCTGACGGTCGGTACGGGAGAGGACGGCATAGTCGTGGAAGCGGTCGCCGATCCGGCGCATGGCCGGATAGCAGGCGCTGGGCACGAAGCCGGAGGAGAGGAACGCCCACAGCGCCGCGGTGTCGGACAGCGGCACCAGCGTCTCGACGTAGTCGGCGCCCGCCCGGCTGAGGGCCGTCATGAGCGAATCGAGGGCCCGGGTGGCGGCCGACGGACACGGGTGCACCGCGACGAGGGCGCAGCTGCCGGCCACCGGGTCGAGGTCGGCGTAGATCTCGAACTCGCCGTTCGGCGGGGTCAGCACCGTGTTCGGGGTATGCAGCGGGACGTGGGCGCCCGCGGGATCGGGGAAGAGCTCACGGAACCGCCGGCGTACGAAGCCGGGGGCGGTGATCACTTCGATCGCGGTGCGGATCTTCGGGTGCGCGGTCGCGGCGGCGGCCGGGAGCTCCAGGTCCCCGGGGGCGAGCGGCCGGACCCCGGCGTACGAGATCCCGACGGTGCCCTCGGCGGCTTCCAGCAGGGGCACCAGCGCCTCGGGGACGGCGGTGACCGGTTCACGGCGGTCGAGGACGCCGTCGGCGTAGCAGGCGAACAGGGCCAGAGTCTCGCAGCCGGACACATCGGCGGCGTTGGGCAGCAGACCGAGGGGCCGGTACCCGTTGCGGGCGACGACCCGCTGCGGGGCCTGGGTGACCAGACGGACGGTGGTGTGGACGGAATCGAGGGCGCCGGTGGCGAAGGCGTCGGCGGTGACCGCGCCCGTCAGCCGGCTCGCCAGCCCGTGCTGACGGTGACGGGGGTGGACCGCGAGACCGACGAGCTTGCCGGCCCGGTTGCCCGGGTCGGTCTGCACGACCGCGGACCCGGCCAGTTCGCCGGTGTCGGCCCGGCGCGCGGTGAGCCAGTGGCAGTGCGGGTCGGTGATCAGGCGGTGCATCTCGGTCGGATCGCTGCCCAGGGCCACCGGGTAGCCGTGGCCGTACACGTCGAAGTACAGCTGCCGGAGTTCGGCGATGTCCTGGGGTGCGGCCGGCTGGAGGGTGGTGGTCATCGGGTATCCCCCAGCGGCACGACGCCGACGGCGGATTCGACCGACTCGACCGACTCGACGGGCTCGACGGGCTTGGCGGGCGCTGCGGAACCGGACGCGGCCGGGGCGGCGGAGGCGGCCTCGGGCAGCGCACCGGCGCGCCTGCCGGACCACCACAGCGCCGCGGCGACCGGAACCAGCCCGACGGCCTGCAGCAGGCACAGGACCTGCGGGGACAGGTGGTCGCCGAGGGCGCCGAAGACGAGTGAGGACAGCGGGAAGGTCGCGCCGAGCAGCGCCTGCATCATGGCGAAGAAGCCCGGCTTGTCCTCGGCCGGGACCAGCCGCTGGAACAGCGCGACGAACCGCACTCCGATGGCGCCCACACACCAGCCCGCGACGACCAGGGCCCCGATGGCGGCGGTCCGGTCGGGGAACAGGCCGGGCGTCCCGAGAGCCGCGGCCATCAGCGCCAGGCAGGCCCCGCCGACGGTGGTGGCCGAACCGCGCAGCCGCGCACCGGTGAACGACCCGAGCAGCGTGCCGATGCCCAGGGCCGCCTCCAGCGCGGCGACGGTGGAACCCTGTGCGTGCAGCACGGACCGGGTGTAGAGGGGCATGACCACGTACACGGCGGTGGTGAAGACGTTCGCCGCGGCGAAGCAGAGCAGCACGCGCCGGATGAAGCGGTGGTCGGCCAGGATCTGACGCAGCGTCCGCCGGGGCGGTACGCCGTCGGCCGGGTCGGCGCCCCCCGCCCCCGTGGCGCCCCGGGGGAACCGGGTGACGGAGACCAGCACCGCGGCGGCGAGGTACGCGCCGGCGCATCCGGAGACGATGCCCGCCAGGTCCCAGGCGTCCACGATGAGCGGTCCGAGCAGCCCGCCGGCCAGGCCGGCCAGGGACTGGGTGGCGAGTTCGAACCCGGTCGCCTCCTCGATGTCGGCGTCGTCGACGAGTTCGGGTACGGAGGTGGTCAGGCACGGATCGAAGAGGGCCTGGCAGCCGGCCAGCAGCAGCGCGGCCCCGTAGGCGACGGCCATGGGCGGCGGCGCGGCACAGGTCCAGCCGGCGGTGGCGGCGGCTACCAGGCCCGCCAGGGCGGCCGCCGAGGCCAGCACCGTACGGTGCCGGCAGCGGGCGATGACGGTGGCCACCAACGGGGCGAGCGCCACCGCGGGCAGCGTACTCACCGCGAGGAACACTCCGGAGGCGAGGCCGCGGTCACCGCCGCTGCCGACGGCGTGGGCGACGAGCCACCACACCACGCCGACCTGGAACATCCGGCTCGCGGCCTGGGTGAGTACCTGTGCGGCCCATACGGTGCCGAAGGCCCGGTTGCGCAGGACGACGGGGAGACGGCGCCGGGCCGGTGCCGCCGTCATGAGTGCGGCCGTTCGTCGAGGACCTGGATCAGCTTGCCAGTGCGGGAGTTGACGGCCAGGTCGCTGTGGCGGACCCACTCCACGGCGAGCGGGTGGATGCGTCCGGCGTCGGCCTCCGCGGCGTACAGGGGCCGGGCCGCGAGGAGCTCCTTGGTGATGGCGCCGGCCAGGTGCCCGAGGCCGTCCGGGTCCCCGCGGCCGTCCCGGTCTCCGTGGCCGTCCGGGTCTCCGTGGCCGCCGGTGGCCGGATGCCTGCCGACCGCCGCTTCGTCGGCGGCCAGCCGCAGCACCAGTCCGTCCCGGCCGTCCCAGCGGCGTACCACGAGCTGCACGCCGGTCACCTGGCCGGTCGGGTCCGCGGAACGCACCAGGCCGTGCACGTCGTGGGTGTAGAAGGACACCACACCGACGCGGACGCCCTCCTCGGCGCGGCCGAGGATACGGAAGTGCCCGGCGTCGGCGTCGGTCCATTCGGCCCGGTCGCCCACGGGGTAGCGGAGGATGGGCATCAGCCGTCGGCGCAGGTCCGTGACGACGACGCGGCCCGCGACGCCGTTGCGGGTGACGGGCTCGCCGGTGTTCTCGTCGAGGATCTCGACGACGGTGTGGGGCGTGAACGCCCGGTGGACGCGGGGGTCGGCACCCGGTACGGCCTGCCCGAGAAGGCCGGAGTCGACACCGGCGTAACCGATGGAGCGGACCTGCGCCCGGGGGAACGCCTTGCCGAGCAGCGGCCGCTGGTCCTCGAACAGCCCCTCGCCGCCGAAGAACAGGATCTCCACTCCGGGGAGTTGGCGTCCTTCGCCGACGAGGTGGTCGGCCAGGGAGCAGAGCGTCGTGGTGGTGCCGGCGACGACGTCGACGTCGAATTCCGTCAGCGTCTCGACGGTCGATTCGAGCGGCGCGGCGCCCCCTATCGGCAGCCGTACGTTGGCCACGGGAGCGCGGTGGAGGGAATCCAGGATGAAGCTGAAGCTTGCGTAGAGTTCCCCGGCGTAGAAGAGGTCGGCGACGCGGTGGCCGGGGCGCAGTCCGGCTTCGACGAGTCCGCCGCCGAACGCGGAGGTGAATTCTCGCCATTCTTCGCGGGTATAGACGGAGAACTTCGGAGCCCCGGTCGTTCCGCCGCTCTTGAAGACCACCGCCTCATCGAGCGGTCCGGTCAGAAGTCGGTTGTTGCGGGGTGTGTTGGCTCGCCAGAATGCGTCATGCGGGATGACCGGCAGGTCCGTCAACTCGTCCACCCGGTCCGGCAGTCCGGCGTAGAGGTCCTGGTAGAAGGGCGAGTTGCCACGCACGAAGCGTATGAGTTCCGACAATGGTTGAACGGGCATTGATTCCTGTTTTTCGGCATGCAGAGGAAACCGGTGCCACGGGGTGTGCGGCACCAGCTTGTGGTGTGGAGTCGGCAGCAGGCGTTTCAGGAAAACCCGGTGGGGCCCCTGCCGAACGCCATTCTGCGTTGGTGACTTCGATCGGTGATGTTATGTCATGAGCGATGTGCCCGGCGACATCCGACTTGGCGGAAAAGGGATGCCTGTCGGCCGCCATTCCCTTACCGGCTGCCACCGTGCATCCGCCGGATTCCCCGTCTTCACGTTAACTCGGCTGCACGGTGACTCGGCCTCCCGGTAACTCGGCTTCCCGGTCGCCTTTCGGGCCGAGTGTCATCCCGTGGCGTCCTCTCGCGCCGACGGCGACCCGGCGAATGTTTCCGGCCGCGATGCCGGCCGAAAACATTCGCCGCCCGGGGTGATCCGGCCATGTACGGCGGTGACTTCACCGGCCCGGAGGCGGAGTCCGGCGATGCGGACCTCGGTCAGGGCGGCGTAGGGGAGGGGCACCGGCGGCAACAGGGAGGTGGAGAAGCCCACGGGGAGCAGGCCGAGGAGGCGGCCGGTGATCCAGCGCGCCGCGAGCCGGATGTCTCCGCGCACGGTGACGGTGGGCGCGGACAGGCAGACGCCGGATCCGGAGCCGTAGGCGATCCGGGCGCCTCGCAGGGTCACGGACCGGGCGCGGCACAGCGCCCCGGTCAGCGCGGGGAGCGGGCACAGCAGGCCGGTGACCTGCAGGGTCCGGGCCGCAACCGAGGTGTCCCCGGCCGCGGTGGAACCGTGCGGCGGCGGACCCCAGGACGGCAGGTGACCGCCGTCCGGTAGGTGACCGCCGTCCGGCGAGGTGAGGCAGCGGGCGAGGACGCGCGCCTGTTCCAGGGTGGCTGTGCCGAGGTCCGTGGCCGGTGGCAGCGGCCGGCAGCGGCCGGAGGCCGTATGCGTCCTTCCCACGGCCGGTGCGGGCACGGGGCCGGGTGCGGTGCGGGCCCGGTGTCCGGCTGCCGCTGTCGTCCCGGCTGCCGCCGTCGTCCCGGGTGCCGCCGTCGTCCCGGGTGCCGCCGTCGTCCCGGGTGCGGCAGCGACGGGCCCGGGCCGGATGCCGTTCGCGTCCGGTGCCGCGAGGGCGGAGGCCGGCAGCACCAGGACGGCGGCGGCCAGCGCGCGGCCGGACAGCCGCCTCATTCGGCCGCCTTGCCGCCCGGCACCGGTGGAGGGGCGTCCGGGCCGGTGCGGCCGCCGGTGTCACCGGTCCGCCATCCGACGGCGAGCGCGCCGCCGGCGATGGCCAGGAGCATGCCGGCGAAGAACCCGCCGAGGTTGGCCAGGGGGAAGGAGAGCAGCGCCAGCACGATCGCGGCGACCCCGCTGACCGTGGCCCGGTGGGGCCGCGCGGCCGTGTGGAGGCCGCAGCCGACGAGGGCGCCGGCGATCAGCAGCGCCGAGGTGGCGGCCGTCCCCTGGAAGCCGAGGTACTCGGGGCGCCGCAGCGGGAAGTACGCCAGCTCCGCTCCGGCCGCGCAGAGCAGGGCCGCCGCGGCCCATGGGCGGCCGCGAACGGCGAACGGGGCTTGCGGGGCTTTCAGACGCATGGACGGTTCCCGGGGCGGATGGACATGGTCGCGTCGTGCAGGGAGAACGAGCCGGCGGCCAGCGACCAGGCGCTCAACCGCATATCGGTGATGTCCAGCGTCCTCGCCTGCTGGCCGTACGCCCCGAGGACGCCGCCGGTGAGGGAACCGGCGGCGTCCAGCCGGGAGGCGTCCCGCCCCATCTGGACGTCTCCGAAGCGCAGATCGCCGCGGACCTGCTGGAGGTCGATCACCAGGTCCTCCGCGGTCACCAGGGCACCGCGGCCACCGCGGATGGTCAGGGTCACGGGACCGAACGGGGTGCGCGCCACCGAGGACTGGCAGACGTTGGTGAGTCTGGCGTGGCCGATCCCCGCCACCGCCACCGGCCGGCTGCGGCCGCGCGCGTCCTTGTCGAACGACGCGTACTGGACGGCCTCGCGTCCGTTGAGCTGGTCCGCGGTGACCTGGAAGGTGCTGCCCGAGACTGCGAAGCTCACGGGCACTCCGGCCGCCGTGGTGCTCCACACCGTCGTCGCGGAGCCGGCCAGTGCGAGCACGGCGGACACGGCCACCCGCCGCCAGCTGGTGCCCGCGGTGGGCGCGCCGCCACCGCGTCTTCGTGAGCCGCGCCGCGTCGCGCGATGACGTGCCATCGGTGTCCTTCCTGTGGTGTCCCTCGGCCCAACGCGGCCGCCGTGAGCGGGATACGTGCGAGCCGGATCAGCGGGGGGAAGTTCCCCCGTTCGGTCCGACACCGGCCGGGATACGGTCCTCGGGCGGTCCCGTGGTCGCTTCGGAGGTGGCCGTGTCGTCACCGGCGGCGGTTCCGGACGTTCCCGAGAGGCCGAGGCGCAGCAGGACCAGATGGGCGATGTCGGTAATGGTGCCGCCACTGCGCAGCAGCTCCAGGGGCGGGATGTCGATGTCGAAGCGTCCGCGTACGGAGACCAGCAGCTCGGCGATCATGAGGGAGTCCAGGCCGTACTCGTCGAGCCGCCGGTTGTGGTCGAGGTCCTTGTGGTCCAGGTGCAGGACGTCGGCCAGGAGGCGTGCGAGCGTATCCGCGACGGCTCGCGTCGCGTCCTGGACGGACATGGCCGCGAGTGCCCGCAGGATCTCCTCCCGGGTGTATTCGGCTTCCTCCATGTGGTCGGGAAGCAGCGTGGCACACCGGGGCGCCGCGAGAGCGGGCAGCAGACGGCGCATACGCCCCCAGTTGTAACGGCCGGCGCCTGCCACGGCGAGGCCACTGCCCGTCAGCACGTCGGCAGCGGTGAACGCCTCCCTGAGCGATACGGGTTCGATACCGGCGGAGCTGAGGACGGCCGTCAGCTCGTTGCGGGCGACATAGCCGGTTTCACCGATGGCTCCCCAGGCGATCGCCTGTCCGGCGGTCCCGCGGCCGCGACGGTGCCGGGCCAGGGCTTCCAGCCAGAGATTGGCCGCGACGTAGTTGGCCTGGCGGATGTTGCCCATGACGGTCGTGCCCGACGAGTACATCAGGAACATCTCCAGCTCGCGCCCGGCGAGGAGTCGGTCCAGCACCATCGCGCCCGCCGCCTTCGGGGACAGCGCGGCCGAGAACCTTTCGTCGGTGAGCTCGGTCAGCGGATCGTCCTCCAGCCGCATCGCGCAGTGGACGACGCCGCGCAGCGGGTGCCCGCCCGCGTCGATGTCCTCGATGACGCGCCGCATGGCCGCGAGGTCGGCGACATCGGCGGCGTATGCGGTGGCCTGGACACCGCGCGCGGCGAGGCCGGCCAGTACAGCCGGGGCTTCGGGTGCCTGCTCGCCGCGGCGGCTGACCAGTGCGAGGTGGCGCACGCCCCGCTCCGCGAGCCAGCCGGCCGTCGCGGCGCCGAAGCCGCCCAGGCCGCCGGTGACCAGATACGTGCCCTGTGCGTCCAGGCGCGGTGTCTTCCTGCGCCGCTCGACGGGGACGGGTTCGTCCAGCGGGTCGAAGGCGACGACGACCTTGCCGGCGTGGCGCGAGTGCTGCAGGAGCTGGAATGCCTCCGCCACCCGGGCAGCGGGGTAAATGCTGTGCGGCAGCGGGCGGTACGACCCGTCGCGTACGCGTTCGGTGACGGCCGCGAACAGCGTCGCACCATGGACCGGGTCGAAGGCGAGGGCGCTGAGGTCGACGC
The DNA here is from genome assembly GCF_042895955.1 of Streptomyces sp. NPDC001339. NCBI lineage: Bacteria > Bacillati > Actinomycetota > Actinomycetes > Kitasatosporales > Streptomycetaceae > Streptomyces > Streptomyces sp. NPDC001339. The sequence goes on from NZ_JBIAWT010000003.1 coordinate 204,481, forward strand.
CGAAGAAGGCGATGTTGTTACGAAAGGGGCGCAGGAGCAGCGGCTTGTTCTCGTAGATGTCGCGCTTGCCCAGTTCGATGAAGCGGCCGCCGGGGCGCAGGAGTTCCAGACCGCGCGTGATCGCCTCGCCCGCGAGGGAGTTGACGAGGACATCGACGCCCTGTCCGCCGGTGGCCTCCATGACACCGGAGGCGAACTCCAGGCTGCGTGAGTCCAGGACGTGGTCGACGTCCAGGTGCCGCAGCAGTTCCCGTTTCGCGGGAGTGCCCGCCGTGGCGATCACGCGGGCCCCGCGCATCCGCGCGTACTGGAGGACGGCGAGTCCGACTCCGCCCGCGCCGCCGTGCACCAGGACCGTCTCCCCGGCCCTGAGCCGGGCCAGCTGGTCGAGGCTGTAGTGCACGGTGGAGAACGCGACGGGCAGAGTGGCGGCCTCGGTGAAACTCATCCCCTCGGGGATGTGCCCCAGGGCCTGGTGCGCGGTGACGGTGTGCGAGGCGAGGGAGGCCGGCGCCAGTCCGTACACGCGGTCGCCGGGCCGGAAGCCGGTGACGTCCGGTCCGACGGAGGTGACGACGCCGGCGCACTCCAGGCCGAGGCCCACCGCGTCGTACTTCCCCTCGACCGCCTCGGCCGGCAGCAGCCCCACCGCTTGCATCATGTCCCGGTAGTTCAGGGCAGCCGCCCGTACGGCGACGGCCACCTGACCGGGGCCCGCCGTGGCAGGGGTGTTCTCCACCCATGCCAGCTGGTAGGAGAGCCCGGGCGAACGGACGTCCAGTGCGAACGAGTCCGCCGCCGGGGCGGCTTCCGTCATCGGTCCGGCGGCAGGCAGCACCAGCTCACGGGGCACGAATCTGCCGCCGCTCGCGGTGATGACGATTTCGGTCTCGGTGTCGTCCGAGAGGAGTTCGCGGGCGACGCGGTGGGCGTCGGTCGCGGTTTCGCCGTCGCGGTCCAGCGAGATGGTGCGGACGGACAGCCGCGGTGCCTCGTTGGCCAGGGTCCGCGCGATGCCCCACACGGCGGCGTCCTGAGGCGCGATGGCGCGTTCGGGGGAGGGCAGTGCACCACTGGGCCGGGTCACCATGGTCAGGGACGCCCGTCCGCTGTCCGCGAGGCGGGCACAGGCAGCGGTGACCGCGCGCATAAGGGCCGCGCGCCCGGTTGCCCGCTCCACCTCCTGGGCGGGGTCCGGCCCGGAAGCCTCGCCGAGGATGACGCAGACGTCCGCGACGTCCTCCCCGAACTCCGCTGCCCAGTCGACCGGGCCGTCCACCAGCAGGCGCACCGGTGTGGCGGCGCCGCCGTCGGGCGGTGACACAAGCGCCGCGAGGGCCCGTGCGAGGCCCAGCTCTGCGGTCGTCTCCGCGGCGATGGTCCACCGGCGGCCCGGTCGGTGGGCGGGCAGCGGCGGTGGTGGCGCGACCTCGCGCCGGGGGGCCGCGGCGAGGAGCACGGAGAAGTCTTCGCGGCAGGGGTCCGCGTCGTCGCCGGTGCGGACGACGTCCGTGAAGCCGCACCGCTCCAGCAGAGCGGGCCACTGGTCCGCGGGCAGCAGCGGTGAGTCCGGGCGCTCCTCGTGGTCGGTGCGGTCCCAGAAGCTGTCGAGGGTGCCGAAGTAGGGTGCCAGCAGGTGCGGATCGTGGCCCTCGAGCCCCAGCAGCAGTCCGCCGGACGCCAGGAGGGTGCCGATGCGGCGCACCGCCGATTCCAGGTGTTGCGCGGTATGCAGGGCATTGGCGGCGATCACGAGGTCGAAGCCGGCCTCCGGCAGACCCTGGCCGACCGGGTCGGCATCGAGGTCGAAGGGCCGGTACGTGACGAAGTCATAAGCGGCGAAGCGGCGTTGGGCGCGCGTCAGGAAGGCCGGTGAGACGTCGGTGCAGACATACTGCGTGCGTTCGGGTGGCAGCAACGGAAGCAGGGCGGCGGTCGTGCCGCCGGTGCCCGCCCCCACCTCCAGGACGCGCAGCGGCCGGTCGGTCGGCCACACCCGCACCGTCTCCCGCAGGAGGGCTTGTGCAACACGGTTGTGGAAGCGAGCAGTCACGGACGTGTCGTAGAACTGCTCCGCATCGGTGAGGCTGCCGTCGGACACCAGGATCTCCAAAGGGTCCCGGCCGTCGCTGGTGAGCACCTCCCGCATGGTGCTGATGGCCAGCCGGCTCTCAACGGACGCCTGCGGGAACTCCAGGGTCATCCGGCGCAGCAGCTCCCGGTCGTTGAAGACCGAGCGCGTGAGCCGCAGCCGTCCGCCCCCGACCTGCTCCAGCAGTCCGTGCCGGACCAGTTCGGGGATCATGCAGGCGAGGTAGGGCTTGCGCCGGGGCTCCATGCCCGCCGCGATGAGGTCGGCCACCTCGAAGGGAGCGGAGACGTCCGGAAGCAGAGCGGCGATGGCGGCCGCGTGGCGGTGGGCAGCGGCCTGTTTGAACAGGGCCATGCACCCCGCATAGTCCTTCTCGTGCCAGTCCGCGCGGAGGGCGGCGATCCGCCCGGCGGCCGCCGCCGCGATGTCCGCCGGTGCCGCAGGCGGCTCACCCGCGACCGGATCGCCGGCCCGGGGCTGGGCGCGCAACTCCGTGTGATGTGTCGTCAGCGGCGCGTGGTGGCTGCCGGCGAGCCTCCGCTGCCGGCACCGGCGCAGTTCGACGCTGACCGTACCGTCTTCGTCGGTGACGACGATGTCCCAGCACGCTTCGTTCGCCGAGAACGAGTGCTGCCGCACATGGATCCAGCCGGCCGCGGCGGGCGTACGCCACACGCGGACTGCCCCGACGGCAGCCGGCAGATACACGGTGCCGTCCGCCACGGCCTCGCCGACCAGCGGCGCGCCCGCCTGCAGGGCCCCGTCCAGCAGGGCGGGGTGCGCCTTGTACTCCTCGGTGGCCGCCTCGTGCCGGTACGCCGCCAGCACTTCACCGTCTCCCACGTGCAGTGCGCGCAGCACCTGGAACGCGGGGCCGTACTGGAGACCGAGGCGTCCCACCGCGTCGTAGTGCTCCGCGCCGCTCACCAGGCGCGGGCAGCGTGCGCGTACCCCGGGGACGTCGAGGGCCGCCGGTGCCCGGCCGAGCAGGGCACGGACCCTCGCGCGTACGTGCTGCCGCGGCCGCCGGGACTGCGTGTCGGTGCTGGTGATGCTCACCACTCCGTCGTCCGGGGTGACGGCCAGTTGGACGCGGACGGTGCCGGCGTCCGCGGCCCAGGGCACGACCAGGGGGCGGGTGATCTCCAGGCAGTCCACTTCCACCGCCTCGTCGAGGGTGAGACGGCCGGCGGCCAGCGCCATCTCGACGTAGGCCGTCGCCGGGACCACGACCGAGCCCGCCAGCTTGTGGTCGGCCAGCCATGGCGTCAGCGCGGGTTCGACGGCTCCCTGCCAGGTCGGTACAGGAGAGGGCAGCCGTTCGCCCAGCAGCGGGTGGTCCAGGTGCCCCGACCCGCTGGTCCGCATCCACATCTGCGGGGTGCCGTTCCAGTGCCGCTCGCGCTGCCACGGGTACGCGGGCAGGTGTGCCACCCGGCCTTGCCGGGGGAAGTACACGCTCCAGTCCACCTGGGCGCCTGCGGCCATGAGCGTGGTCACCGCCTGACGTACCGTGCCCTGCCCGCCCCGGCCGCGCTGCAGCGTCGCCGTCACCGCGATCACCGCCCGGGGCCGGGAGTGGGCGATACGGCGCAGATAGGACCGCAGGACGGGGTGCGGCCCGATCTCCACGAAGACATCCGCGCCGTCGTCCATCGCCTGCTCCACCGCCGAGGCGAACCGCACCGGCTCACGGACGTTGCGCCACCAGTAATCCGCGCCCAGAGCGGTGCCCTCGATCCGGTCACCGGTCACGGACGAGAGCATGGTGATTCTTGTCGCCGCGGGCCGCAGACCGGCCAGCCCCTGGCGGAGCGGTTCCTCGACCGGGTCCATCGCCGCGCTGTGGAAGGCGTAGTCCAGGTCGAGTTCCGTGCAGGCCACGCCGCGCCGCGCCAACTGTGCGCAGAATCCCCGCAGTTCAGCAGCCAGACCGGCGACCGTCACATCGCGCCCGCTGTTCACCGCTGCCACTTCCACCCCGGGGATCGCCGCCACCGCCTCCGCTGCCTCCGCCGGCGGCAGCGTGACGGCGGCCATCCGGCCGCTTCCCGCGGTGGCCGCCTGGGTACGACTGCGCTCGGCGATCACCTGGGCGGCCTGCCGCAGATCGAGCGCCCCGGCGACATGGGCGGCGGCGACCTCCCCGACACTGTGCCCCAGCACGCTGTGCGGGGTGACGCCCTGTTCCTCCAGCATCCGCACCACGCCGACCTGTACGGCGAACAGCAGCGGCTGGGCGATTTCCGTGGCCGCCAGACGCGCCTGCTCCGCCGGCACGGCAAGTTCCTCGGCGACCGACCAGCCCAGCAGCGGAGCCAGTGCGGCGTCGATCGCCAGCACAGCCTCCCGGAAGGCTGTGCTGCTCGCGAGGAGATCGGCCGCCATGCCGGCCCACTGCGATCCGTTGCCGGAGAAGACGAAGGCGATCCGCCCATGCTGGACCGCCTGGGCGGTGGTGCCCACCGAGCCGTCGCGCTCGTCGTCGCGCGGGAGCGGGATGAAGGGCCCCTGCTCCTGCCCCGGCTCGCCCGCCGCGGGCGGGGCACCTTCTGCGGGCGGGGCAGCCTCTGTGGACGGGGCACTTTCCGTATGAGGGGTGCCCTCCGCATTCCCGGTGCCGGCCCGCGGTCCGGCGAGACCGCGCAGCCGCTGGACGGCGCCCCGGGGACCGGCCAGCACAGCCGCGCGGTGCGGGTGCAACCCCCGGCGCCGGCACGTGGTGTAGGCGATGTCGTAGAACTCCCGCGGTGTGGCGGTCGCCAGCCGGTCGGCCAGCAGGGCCGCCGCCTCGGCCAGGGCCTCCGGCGTGCGTGCGGAGACGATCACCGGGTAGGCCTCGGCGTGCCCGGCGTGTTCGGTGCGTCCCGGCGCCTCCTGGCCGCCGGAACCCTCCCGCGGAGCGGGCGGCAGTGCCGGCGAAGAGGTGAGAACGGCATGGGCGTTGGAGCCGCCGAAACCGAAGGAGTTGACCCCGACGACCGGCCGGTCGACAGTGCCGATGGGGCGGCAGCGGGTGACCGGTGCGAGGTTGAGCCCGGCGAAATCGATGTCCGGGTTGGGCGGGCAGGCGTGCAGTGAAGGCGGGATCGTCCCGTGCCGCAGCACGAGCAGCGCCTTGAGCAGCCCTGCCATCCCGGAAGCGGGCTCCAGGTGCCCGACGTTGGTCTTGACCGAGCCGATCGGCAGCTCTCCGCCGGCTCTGCGGCGGCCCAGGGCCTGGCCGATGGCCCGGCACTCCAGCGGGTCGCCCACCAGGGTGCCGGTGCCGTGCGCCTCGAGGTAGACCAACTCGTCCGGCGCCACGCCCGCTTGCGCGTACACGGAGCGCAGCAGGTCTTCCTGTGCCTCCGGGTTGGGCAGCGCGAGTCCCATGGTCCTGCCGTCGCTGTTGGACGCGGTGCCCAGGATCACCCCGTGGATCCGGTCACCGTCGGCCACGGCGTCCGCCAGCTTCTTCAGGACGACGAGGCCGCCGCCCTCGGCGCGTACGAACCCGTCGGCATGGGCGGAGAACGAGGCGCACCGGCCGGTCGGCGACAGCATGGCCGCCTGGGAGAACCCCACATAGTGGTAGGGGCTGAGCAGCGCGTTGACCCCGGCCGAGAGCGCTACCCGGCTGCTGCCGTCGAGGAGAGTGCGGCAGGCCCGGTCCAGCGCCACCAGAGACGAGGAACAGGCGGTGTCCACCGCCATGCTGGGGCCGCGCAGATCGAAGAAGTGGGACAGCCGGTTCGCGGCGATCGAGGACGCGCCACCCGACATCGTGTACGCGTTGACGTTCTCCGGCACCATCAACTGCAGGGCCCCGTAGGAGGCGTCGGAGACCCCCACGTACACGGCTGTATCGGACCCGGCCAGCCGCTCGGCGGCGATACCGGCGTCGTCCAGCGCCTCGACGGCCAGTTCCATCAGAAGCCGGTGCTGGGGATCCATGTGCGCGGCCTCCTTCGGCGCGATGCCGAAGTAGGCCGCGTCGAACCCGGCGATGTCTTCGAGGAAGCCGCCCGCGACCGTGTAGCTCTTGCCGGTCCGCGGCATCGAGGTGTCGGCGAACCGGCGTGATTCGAAGCGCTCCGCCGGCACTTCACCGACCGCATCGCGGCCCTCCACCAGCGCGGCCCACAACCCGTCGAGGTCGTGGATGCCGCCCGGCAGGCGGCATGCCGCCCCGACCACCGCGATCGCCCGGTCCGGTGACGCTGCCTTGTTGTCATGCATGAACGACCAGCTTTCCTACAAAGACGGAAGACAAGCAGCCCTATGGGCAGCATGAGTGGGCGATGTGCCGCGGCCCTGTGACCCTGAGTGAGCATACAGCTACAAAGAGTGCTCAAATGGGCTGGACTTCGCCGGTCTTCCTGACTTTCGCCGGTCTTGGAGCGTCCTCTCGGCGGTGAGTCCCGGCATCCGGGCCCGCAGGTCCGGGTGCCGGGACTCGTCTTCCGTTACTTGCCGGCCATGTTGTTGCAGCCCAGGGACGAGCCGATCTTGGTCTGCTGGGTGCCCGGGGCGCCTTCGCCGCCGAGGGCGTTGCCCAGTGCGCCGTCGAGGATTCCGATCGTGCCGAGGACTTCGACGTTCAGGTCGTGCGACCGGCACGAGGTGCCCTGCTTGATGTCGAAGTGGGTGCCGTCCTTCCGGCCCTCCTTCTCGCCGCCGGCGTGAGCGGTGCCGGCGCCGAGGAGGCCGACGCTGCCGAGAACGGCCACCACCACGGCAGCCTTGCGAAGCATGCGCATTTCATCTCCGGAGATTGATCGGATTCGATCCGTAATCGATCGAATTTGGGCAGTATGGAGGGTAATGCGAATTTCCCTCATCTACTCGGCGACGCGCTAGGTCCGTCACCAGGTCCGATGCGCGCACCCTCGCCGACCGGGTGTCGGCTAGCCCGAGTTGAGGTGTTGTACGACGAAATGAGGTTGCCGGTGGGCGCGTTCCCGATCGCGATCACCCGATCATCATCGAATGATTGATGTGTTCGTCTGTCCGCAGTCGCAGTTGCTTCTTGGTGTTGCTGTCGCTGTCGCTGACGTAGCCGCAGTCGGATTCCGGCCGTCGTCCGTACCACCCCGGCTCCGCCGACGGCGGGCAGCGCGCTGCCGGGCTTCCGCGGCCGAGGTGGCGGCGTGGCATATCCCCCTCCGATCCACGATCGTATGGAGCATGGACTCCGAGGAAATCGAGATGCGGGAAGCGGTCCGGGAGTTGGCCAGTGCGCTGGAGACGCTGCTCAACCTGATCAAGGCTGACGCGCTTCCCACCACCCCCGAGGCTCACGGCCTGATCCGGAAGGCGAGGACCTTCCTCGACGCATCGAGCGGCCGGATCACCGACCCGGACCGGCCCGGCGAGATCCTCCCGCTGGCCACCGCGCTCAACAGGTTGATCATCTCGGCGCGGGAGCAGATCCTCGACGACGCCGTCGCCGCCTCGCCCGTGCCGGACCATCCGGGCATGTAGGCGCCCGGGCACGCCGCCGCCGGACGGATCGGCTACCGGTCGGCTACCGGTCGTGCGCGTGCGGGACGGTGAGGACCGGGCAGCGGGCGTGGTGCAGCACGCCCTGGCTCACGGACCCCAGCAGCATGCCGGTGAAACCGCCGTGCCCGCGGGTGCCCACGATGAGGCCGAGGCTGTGTGCGGACCGCTCGGTGAGGACCCGGACCGGGTGGCCGCGCACGACCTCATGGTCCAGCGCCACTTCCGGGTGCGCGGTACCACGCCCGGCCACCGCCTCCGAAAGCAGCCGACGGCATTCCTGGAGCGCCGCCTCCTCGTCCGCACCCCCGAACCGTGGTGGGTGCCATACGTACAGCGCCCGCAGGCCCGCGCCGTGCAGGGCGGCTTCCTCGAAGGCGAAGTCGACGACGGCGGTGGACTCGGCTCCGCCGTCCACCCCGACCACGAAGTACGGCGGATGCTCGGTGACGCGCTGCGGCTCCGGTACGACCACCACGGGACAGGGGGCATGGGCGATGAGCGGCAGGGCGACGGCGGCGGAGGTGAAGAGCTCCTGGACCGCACTCAGATGCCAGGAGCCCAGTACGACCGCGGTGGCGTGCTGCGCCTGCTCACGCAGTACCCATGCCGGGTCCCCCTCTGCCAGGAGCCCGGACACCGGTACCTCTGGCTGCCGGGTCTCGACAAAGGCGACGGCCTCGCGCAGGTTGTGGTCGCCTGCCACATGCAGCGCCGCGTTCCACTCCTCCCAGGAGGGCCGCCCGCCCGTCGGCCGGTACCCCGGGGTCGGTACGCCCTGAGCGTGGAGCAGCAGGAGCGGCAGGTGCCGTCGGGCCGCCTCGTCGGCAGCCCAGACGAGCGCCGTGCGCTGGGACGGATCGGGGTCGACACCGATCACGATCGGCAGGCGCCCGTCCGTCTGATTCATCCCGTCTGCCTGAGTTCCGCCCGTATGGGTCCCGCCCGTATGGGTCCCGTCCGTATGGGTCCCGTCCGTATGAGTCATCGCGTCTCCTCCGTCGGGGCAGCCCCCTTGCGGCGAGATGTGCCACTTCCACACATAGCGCTCGCCGGGCCCCTGCGCATGTGCACGCGTATTCTCGGATGTGGGCCCGGACCGCTCCGATACGAGCTGATGAGGGACGAGATGACCGCCGCACGCCACGGTCCTCGGACGACATCGGTGTCGGCGCGGCTGGCACGAGCGGCTCGCGGCTGGACGTGCCACGTCACGCTGGATGTGTGAACCCCTCCGACGGATGCGTGACTCCCTCAGGAGGATTTCTAAGAGAAGCGTTGAGAAGTTCCCTCTATGGTCGGCCGCCGACATCGCATAGCCCTCGGCCCACTCTTCTGCAGGGAGCAGCTCGTGACAACGCCGGCCAACCCCGTGCCCTCTCGGTTCCGCCCACCACGCTCCCAACTGCTCCTGACCGATGAGCAGTTGGCATCCGGTGCGGCGCGTCGGTCCCGGAGGATACCCGGCTCCCTCGTCACCTCGGCTCTGCTCGCGGTCGGGGCGCTGGCGCTGACCGCATGCGGTGGGGGCGGCTCCGCGGACGGCGAGGGCGGTAAGAACGGCGCTGCTGGTGCCAAGGATGGCTCCGGCGTAAGGATCACCGTATCGGCGAAGAACGGTGCCACCAACGCGAGCATCAGTAGTACGGGGGTGCGGGTCAGCGGTGGCACATTGGTCCAAGTGAAGCTGACCGCCGCGGAGTCCGGCAAGGAGATCGCCGGTGTGACAGCGTCCGATGGTTCCTCCTGGAAACCGTCGGCGCAGCTGGAGCGCGGAACGAAGTACCGGATCGTGGCGAAGGCCAAGGACGCCGAGGGCCGAACCACCTCTGAACAGGCCACGTTCACGACGGTCTCCTCGAAGAACAGCTTCACGGGCGCTTACACCCCTGAGGACGGCACGACCGTGGGCGTGGGCATGCCGGTGTCCTTCCAGTTCGACAAGCCGATCACCGACAAGAAGGGCGTGCAGTCCCATATCGCGGTGACCTCCAGCAGCGGCCAGAAGGTCGTCGGCCACTGGTTCGATGCCCAGCGTCTGGACTTCCGTCCCCAGGAGTACTGGAAGGCCGGCTCCAAGGTCACGATGAAGATCGCCCTGGACGGGGTGCGGGGCGGCGAGGGCATCACCGGCGTGCAGTCGAGGACGGTGACCTTCACCATCGGCCGGTCACAGGTCTCCACCGTCGACATGAACACCCAGACCATGACGGTGGTGCGGGACGGCAAGACCGTCAAGTCGGTGCCGATATCCGGCGGCAGCCCCCGGAACCCGACCTACAACGGCCAGATGGTCATCTCCGAGAAGCTCCGGGAGACCCGGATGGACAGCTCGACCGTCGGCTTCACCAAGCCGGGATCCACCTACAACATCCCTGATGTGCCGCACGCCATGCGGCTGTCGACCTCGGGTACGTTCCTGCACGGCAACTACTGGGGCGACGCTTCGAACTTCGGACGCTCGGGCACCAGCCACGGGTGTATCGGCCTGCGGGACGTCCAGGGCGGTGGGGGCGACACTCCGGGCAAGTGGTTCTTCGACCAGTCGCTGATCGGCGATGTCGTTGTCGTCAAGAACTCGCCCGAGCGGACCGTCAAGCCCGACAACGGCCTCAACGGGTGGAACCTGTCCTGGAGCGAGTGGCAGACGGGCAGCGCGGTGTGAGCCGTGCCTGGTTCGGCGGCTGTCCGGTGTCCAGGCGATCAGGATGATGTCGGTGAGGGCGGCTGATCCGCTTCCGGCTCCGGTTCCGCTTCCGGTTCCGGTGCCGTGCCGGAGGGCGGCGTGGCGGCCAGGACGGCGTCGAGGAGGCCGGGGAAGCGGGCGTCGAGGTCGTCGCGGCGCAGGGCGACGGCCTTGTAGCGGCCCTGTTTGTGCTCGCGGGTGATGCCGGCCTCGCGCAGTGCGCGCCAGTGATGGGTGGCGGTGGCCTTGGTGACGTCCAGGGGGAGGCTGCCGCAGGTGCGCTCGCCCTCGGAGGCCGCCAGTTCGCGGACGATGCGCAGGCGGACGGGGTTGCCCAGGGCGGCGAGAACGTTCTCGATGTGGAGCTGGTCGCGGTGAGGGTGGTGGGCGACATGCATTCTTCGACTGTACGACAGGTCACATACTGGCCGTTTGTCCGCTCTCATTGTCCGCGCTCTCATTGTTCGACTGTATGGTGTTTCTCGTACAGATGGATCCAGGCGGACCTGGACGGACCCAGTCGGAGAGCAAGCCCATGAGCACCACCCCGAGCCGGGCCGACGAGCCCGTCGCCATCGTCACCGCCGCAGGCTCGGGCATCGGACGGGGGATCGCGACCGAGCTGGCCCGCCGCGGCTACCGGCTCTCCCTGCTGAGCCGGGGCGAAAACGTGCGCGACCTCGCCCAGGATCTGGGCGCCGTCGCCACGACCGGCTGCCTCACCTCACCCGAAGACCTTCAACGCCTCGTCGACGCCACGATGGACACCTACGGGCGGATCGACGCGGTCGTCAACGGCTGCGGCCACACCGCCAACGACGAACTGCTCAAGGTCACCGATGAGATGTGGCACGACGGCCTGGACATGGTGCTGCTGTCCGTGGCGCGCATGGCCCGCCTGGTCACCCCGCATATGCTCACGCGCGGCACAGGCGCCTTCGTGAACGTCTCCTCGTACACCGCGCTCGAGCCCATGGGGATCATCCCGGTGAACTCCAGCCTCCGCGCGGCCCTGTCCTCGTTCACCAAGCTCTACGCCGACCGGTACGCCGCCCACGGCCTGCGCATGAACGCCATCCTGCCGGGATTCGTCGACTCCTACCCGGAAACCGAGGAGTTCCTCGCCCGCATCCCCGCCGGGCGCTACGCCACCACCGCCGAGGTCGGCAAACTCGCCGCCTTCCTCATCTCCGATGATGCCGCCTACATCAACGGCGCATCCCTGCGCATCGACGGCGGCGCCGCCCGCTCCCTCTGACCCAATGGGGGGCAGTGGCCACGACTTGATCCGCAGGTCGTGGCCACTGTCCCCACTGCTCCCGCATGGGGCGGCATTACGCGTCCGCGACGGCTTCCAGCGGGCTCAGGGCGGCTGCCCGGCGGGCCGGGACGGCGGCTGCGAGCGCGCCGATCGCGAGGGATGCCAGGCACACGAGGAACAGCGTCCCCCAGGGCAGTGCCAGGGAGTACTGCTCCAGCGCGCCGTTGGCCAGCGCGCCGACCGCCCAGGCGCAGAACAGTCCGCCCGCCAGGCCGAGGAGGGTGCCGAACGCGGCGACGGTCACCGCCTCCAGGCGGATCATCCGCCGGATGCCGGTGCGGTCCATGCCGAGGGCGCGCAGCGCGCCGATCTCGCGGGTGCGTTCCGAGACCGACACGGCCAGGGTGTTCACGATGCCGAGCGCGCTGATCACGACGCCGATGGCCAGCATCCCGTACATCACGTTCAGCAGGTCGCCCATGGTGCCGGCGGCCTCGTGGACCAGTTGCTCCCGGTCCTGCACCTTCAGCAGTGGGCTGTTGCCCACGGCGGTGCGCAGTCGCTCCTCGATCGTCTTCGAGGCCGCGCCGTCGTCGGTGCGGACGAGGATGCGCTGGACGGAGTGGGGCAGGTAGCTGTTCCGCGCCACTTCGGTGCGGGCGCCGAGCGCGTCATGGGCGACGGGGTTGTCCTTGTAGACGCCCGCGACGGTGTAGTGCTTGAAGGCCTGGTTCCGGCCCATACCGACGTTGATCTTGCCGCCCGCGCTCACGCCCTGCTCCCGGGCGAGCGTGCTGGAAACGGCGATCCGGCCCGGACCGAGATCCTTCGCGGAGCCGCTGACGAAGTCCAGCTTCATGACGTCGTTCACCGTGTCGGGGTCGACGCCGGAGAGCTCCCGGACCTTGCCGCCGACGAACAGGGTGGAGTCCGCCACGGCGCTCGCGGTCCGCACCCCGGAGGTGTCGGCCACACGCCGTACGGCCGCCGGGTCGACGCCCGTCATGGTGGTGCGGGAGCTGATCACGTAATCCGCGCCGAGGCCGGCCGCGTCCTGGCGGTCGAGGGCCTGCCCGGTGGAGTTTCCGATGACCGCGAGCCCGGTGACCAGCGCGGTGCTGATCATCAGGGTGACGGCGGTGGCCGCGGTGCGCCGCGGGTCGCGCAGCGCGTTTTCGCGGGCGAGATGTCCGGTGATGCCGAAGCGGCCGGTCAGCCGTCCGGTCAGCCGGATCACGGGGCCGGCCAGCAGTGGGGCGAGCACGATCAGGCCGGCGACGAGGAGGGCGCAGCCGAACATGGCGTTCTGCAGGTTCGTTTCCGACGCGTCCTTCGCGCCCGAGAGCGACACCAGCCAACCGGCGCCGAGGACGAGGAGGGCGAGGCCCGCCACCCCGCGGATCCGGGACCGCTGTGCGGAGGGCGATTGTTCCGTCGTACGCATCGCCTCGACGGGCGCGACCCTCGCCGCCCTGCGGGACGGCAGCCACGCGGCGAGCACGGTGACGCCCACGCCCACGCCGAGCGCCGCCACGACGGACCTCGGGCCGATCACCAGGGGGCCCTGGGGCAGCGTGTCCCCGCCGGTGCTCAGGATGCCGGGCAGCACCGAGGCGATGCCGAGGCCGAGCAGGAAACCGGCCGCCGAGGCGATGAGGCCGACCAGGAGTGCCTCCAGGAGGACGGAGCGGGCCACCTGGCGACGCGAGGCGCCGACCGCCCGCAGGAGCGCGATCTCACGGGTGCGCCGCGACACCAGCATGGTGAAGGTGTTGATGATCAGGAACGAGCCGATGAACAGCGCGACCCCCGCGAAGACCAGCGGTATCTTCGCGTGGCCCCGAGTCAGGGTGTCGACGAGGATGGCTTGCTGGTCGGCCTGGGCGGAGCCGGTGGTGGCCTCGGCCCGGTCGGCCGGGAGCACGGCGGTGACCCGGCGCGAGAGCGTGAACTGGTCGGTGCCGGGGGCGGCGGACAGATCGATCGCGCTGTAGTGGCCCGGGGACGCGAACAGCTTCTGGGCGGTCGCCCTGTCGAACAGGGCGAGGGTGCCGCCGGCGGTCACCCGGGTGTCCTTGGTGGTGACGATGCCGACGAGTCGCTTGGTCATGACCGGCCCGTCGGTGGCCAGCGTGACCGTGTCGCCGAGGCGGAAGCGGCCGGCGGCGGCGGTGCCGCTGTCCACGGCGAGTTCCTCACCGCTCGTGGGGGCGTGGCCCTCCACCAGCGGATAGCGGCTGTCCTTGCCGTCCTTGCCCGGTACGTAGGCGGCGGCCCGGTTCGCCCATACCTTGCCGGCGCGCAGCGGGGTGCCGTCCGCCGCGTTCAGAGTGGCCGAGCCGTCGGCCGACGGCCGCACGGCGGCGACACCGGGTACGTCGGCCAGTCTCCGCGCAAGCGCGTCGTCGAGCACGCCGGTGTGCTGGTCGGCCGCGGCGCCCGGCGGGGGCGCCTTCGCGGTCACGGTGACCGCGATGTCGGCGAAGTTCTTCGACAGGGCGGCGCGGTGGGCCGCGGCGGAGGAGTCGGCGAAGACGAGGGTGCCGCAGACGCACGCCACACCCAGGCAGACCGCGAGGACGGTCATGACCAGACGGGCCTTGTGCGCCAGGACGTTGCGCAGGGCTGTTCTCAGCATGGGCAGCTTTCGGGGAGGGGATGGGGGAGGGACCGGAACGTGCGGTACGGGCGCGGATCAGCTGGTGCGTGAGCGGGCGTCGGAGCCGGGGGTCCGGGGCTGCGCGGCGGAGCCGCTGGCGTGGCCGCCGCTCCCGGCGCTGGGGTGACCGCTCCCGGAGAGACGCGGCATGACGTCGAGGACGCGGTCCGGGGTGGGGTGCGTCATCTCGTCGACCAGGCGGCCGTCGGAGAGGAAGACCACGCGGTCGGCGTAGCCGGCGGCGACCGGGTCGTGGGTGACCATGACCACGGTCTGGCCCAGCTCGCGCACCGAGTCGCGCAGGAAGCCGAGGACCTCGGCCCCGGCGCGGGAGTCGAGGTTGCCGGTGGGCTCGTCGCCGAAGATGATCGCGGGCTGTGAGGCCAAGGCGCGGGCCACCGCGACACGCTGCTGCTGCCCGCCGGACAGCTGGGCGGGCCGGTGGCCGAGGCGCTGGGTGAGGCCGACCATGGCGACCACGCGGTCCAGCCACTGCTGGTCGGGGCGGCGTCCGGCGATGGTCAGCGGCAGCGTGATGTTCTCCAGCGCGGTCAGCGTCGGCAGCAGGTTGAACGCCTGGAAGATGAAGCCGATCCGGTCGCGGCGCAGATGGGTGAGCTGCCGGTCGTTGAGCGTGCTCAGTTCGGTGGTGCCGATACGGACGCTGCCGGAGCTGGGCGAGTCGAGACCGGCGGCGCAGTGCATCAGGGTGGACTTGCCGCAGCCGGAGGGGCCCATGATCGCGGTGAACTCGCCCTCGCGGAATTCGATGCTGACCTGGTCGAGGGCGACGACCCGGGTGTCGCCGCTGCCGTAGACCTTCGTCAGGCCGGTGGCGGCGGCCGCGATCCCGGGCGTCGTGTGCGGCGTGTGCGGGGCAAAGGGGTCGGCGGTCACGGGGGACTCCTCTTCGGGTGCGGAAAGGTGCACTCCGAAGGGTGTCGGGGGAACGTATCGGGGCCTGGGCCGCTGTGTATCGGCGTCCGCTCTGCTGCGTAGCGGTTCTGTAGTGCCGTAGCGGTTCTGTAGTGCGTAAGTGCGTAGTGGCTCTGCGGGGGTGGGCGCCTGTCGGGGTGGGTGTGGGCGCCGGACGTCAGGCCGGCAGGCGCAGGGTGGCGACGACGCCGCCGTCCGGGTCCGGGGCGTTGTCCAGGCGCAGCTCGGCGCCGAGGAGGCGGGCTTGGCCCAGGGCGATGGTCAGGCCCAGGCCGTGGCCCGAGCCGCGCTCCGTCGCGCCCGTGTGGAAGCGGCGCGGGCCGTGGAGCAGCAGGTCCCGGGGGAAGCCCGGGCCGTGGTCGCGTACGACGACCGTACGGCCCTCGACGGTGACCTGGACCGGGGTGCCCCCGTGCCGGTGGGCGTTGACGACGAGGTTGCCGACGATCCGTTCGAGGCGCCGCGGGTCGGTCTCCACGGTCTGCGCGGCTTCCGTCCCCGCTTCCGTCTCCGCGACGGTGACCTCGGTGTCGTAGCCGGTGCGGACCACGGCCTCGCGGACCACGGCGCCGAGCGGCACATGGGCGCGGACCGGTTGTTCGGCACCGGCGTCCAGCCGGGAGACCTCCAGCAGGTCCTCGACCAGGCCGCGCAGATCACGCACCCGGGCCCGGAGCAGATCCTCCGTCTCACCGGGCGGCAGCAGGTCGGCCGCGGCCAGCAGACCGCCGACGGGGGTACGGAGCTCGTGGGCCACGTCCGCGGTGAACTGGCGCTCGGTGCGCAGCCGTCGGCCGAGACTGTCGGCCATGAGGTCGACGGTGGCGGCGATGTCGGCCACCTCGTCGCGGCCCTTGGTGGGCCCGGTCCGGGCGTCGAGGTCTCCGGCGGAGATCCGGCCCGCGGTCTCGGAGACCTGCCGCAGCCGACGGGCGAGCAGCCCGGCGCCGTAGCCGGCCAGGGGCGTGGCCGCCGCGAGCGTGATCAGCGAGGCCACCGTCATGGTCACGTCGAGTTGGCGCAGGGTGTGGAATTCGGTGCTCATGTTGACCTGGACGGCTAGGACCGGGCTGCCGGGGCCGCCGGTCCGCTGGGCGGCCCAGAAGCTCGGTCCCATGTTGCCGTCGACGCGCCCGTCATAGGCCGTGTGCCGGTCGCCGTCGGCCGGGTCGCGCAGTGCGGCGGGCAGCTCGGCCGGATCGAGCTCGGCGCCCTCCGTCAGCGTTCCGGTACGCCGGTAGACGTCCATCGCCGAGTACACGCCGTTGAACGCCTGTCCTTCGGCCCGGGAGCGGATGTCGCGCGCGGTCCACAGGTGCACCAGCACGCCCACCGCGGCCACGACCAGGCAGGCCGTGACCGCGGCCAGTGCGGCGATCTTCCAGCGCAGGGACGAGAGGTCCGGCCGCAGCAGGTGGAACGGGCGTACCGGCCGCAGCCGGCGGAACGGATGCACCGGCCTCAGCGCCTGAGCTTGTAGCCGAAGCCGCGGACCGTCTCGATCCGGTCCCGGCCCAGCTTCCTGCGCAGCCGCTGCACACACAGGTCCACCACGCGGCTGTCCCCGTCCCAGCCGTACTCCCAGACGTCGCGCAGCAGGGTGTGCCGCGCCAGCACGACGCCCGGATGAGCGGCGAACTCCAGCAGCAGCTTCAGTTCGGTCGGGGTCAGTGCCACCGGGCTTCCGGAGACGAACACCTCCATTCCGGCGGTGTCGATCGTCAGGTCCCCGAAGACCAGCACCTCACCGTCGGACGGCGACGGGCCCTCGCCCGCGGCGCGCCCGGGTTGGGGGACGGGCGCGTAGGTCGCCCGCCGCAGCAGCGAGCGGATGCGCGCGACAAGCACGTAGGTGTCCACGGGTTTGACCACGTAGTCGTCCGCTCCGGCCTCCAGACCGGCGACGACATCGAGCCCGTCGCCGCGCGCCGACATCATCAACACCGGCACCAGACTGGTCTCCCGGACTCTGCGGCACAGGCCGATACCGTCCAGACCAGGCAGCATCACGTCCAGAATCAGCAGGTCGAAGCTTTCGTCGCGGAAGAGCTCCAGCCCCGCCAGCCCGTCGGCCGCGGCCTCCACCTGGTAGCCGTAGCGCCCGAGAGCGGTGGCGAAGGACCGGCGCATGAGCTCGTCGTCTTCCACCAGCAACACACGGACGGGACGCGACGCGGCCGCAGCCGAGGCGGACGAGGACACGGACGGATGACTCCTGTACCTGTATCGGATGTACGTGTATCGGACGTACCTGTATTGATCGGACGTACCTGTATTGGATGTTCGGACGGTCCGGGCGAGACAGCGGGCCCGGCTGCGGCCTGCTGCGAATTCACTCACGTACTTACTCATGTACTCACGCGCAGTCGCGACCCGAGAGGAACGATACGGCAGACCCCGCGGGCCTCCCCGTCGCTCCGGCCCGGCGGACCGCTTCGATGGACAACAAAGCGCTCGCTGATACCCACCGGATACAAACTTGCTGATACCGACCGGATACACAGCAGGATCCCGGCGAGGCCCGGCCTCGGTGTGCGAGCGGTTCGACGTCGACGGGCGCGACCGAACAGCAGCGGTTTGACCAGTTTCGGCGAGTACTGTGGGACGCGCCTCCGATCCTCCCGGCCGGAGGCGGGTAGCAGCAGCCATCGTGGCGCGGTCGTTGAGCGGGGGTAGTCCATGGCAGACGCGCCCACGGAGTGGAGCGGTATCAACGGGGGAGACAGCGGTGTCAACGGGGGAGACCAGGTCGGCCGGAGGAGTCCGGACGACGTGGAGGACCTGAGACGCCGCGCCCTCTCTCTGGACGCCGGGCTCTCGGTCCGCGACCCGGATCTCCCGGCCTCCTGGCCCGAGTACCGCGCGCTCGCCTCGCTCGTATGGATCCTGCTCAGCCGCCCGGACTTCCGCAGCCATGAGGCAGAGTCGTTCCGCGCCCTGCTCATCCGAGTGCTGCGCTACCTGTTCGTGTCCGGCCAGTACCAGTCCGGCGCGACGATCGGCCGCAAGATCCGCCACGACTGGACCGGGGCGCTCGGCACGGAGCATCCGGACACCCTGGCAGCGGCCAACCGGCTCGCCGGCTGCCTGTTCGGCCTCCGGAAGTACGAGGACGCGCGGGCCCTGTTCGCGGACCTCCTGCCCCGGTGCGAGCGGACGCTGGGCGGGGAGCACCCCCAGACCCTGGCCGTCGCCGGCAACCTCTGCGCATCCCTCACCGCGCTCGGCGCCTACCAGGACGCCCGGGAACGATGCTGGGATGTCCTGCGACGGAGCCAGTGGGCGCTCGGCCCCGACCATCCCAGCACTCTGCGCGCGGCCTCCAACCTCGTGGTCATCCTGCGGCACCTCGACGATCACCAGACCGCACGGGCCGTCGCGGAGGACACGGTGCCGCGATACCGGCGAACGCTGGGTGACCACCACCCCGACACCGTGAACGCCGCGAAGGATCTCGTCGCCGTCCTCCGCGAGCTGAGAGAGGATGACCGCGCGCAGTTCCTGGTGCAGGATCTACTGCCACACTCCTGAATTTCCCTCAGCTGCATTTCCCTCGGCTGAGTTGCCCTCAGCTGAATTGCCCTCAGTGAATCTGCTCGGGCGTGACGGTCAGCCAGTTCTTGTCGGCCGTCACCTGCTGCCCCAGCTCCTTCTGCCGCTTCGCATTGGCCTTCTTCATCGCGTCGAGCTCCTTCATGGCGCTCTCCTTGCGGTTCACCCAGATACGTGCCCCGCCGTGTGTCACGTCCGCGGAGTGGAACAGCATCGGCCCGTCGCTCTTCGGAGTGTCACCGGCGGCCAGGATCGGCTTCTTCCACTCGTCGATGTACGTGTTGATGGCGGCCGGCTTGCCCTCGTACCAGGTCAGCGGTGCCCACAGCTTGGGCGTCAACTCCCGCTCGGCGAGCGCCTTCCGCGCCTTCGGGTCGAAGCGCCCCTCGGCGATCTCCTTGCGCGAACTGGTGACGTCGCCGGTCTTCCGGTCCTTGAGCAGCATGGAGACGCCGATGACGTTCTCCGGCTTCACGCCGTAGCCGTACTTGGGGTCGGAAAGGACCATCCGCACCAGGTCCTCGCTCGCCGCGCTGACGACATAGACGTCGATGCCGTGCGTGCGCAGAGTCCGGTACAACTCCTGCATCCCGGTGAAGAATTCGGGCGCCTTGACCTCCGTCTTGGTCAGCTTCCCGTCCTTGTAGTACTCGGCGGGTATCGCTTTCCCGTAGGCGAGCAGCTCGTCGACGTACTTCTTCAGCTCCGTCAAGGTGAAGCCGGAGAAGATCTGCGCGGCCCAGGGGTAGCAGACCTGGTCGTCGACCTCGCACAGCCGGTTGTAGTAGCTGTAGAGGCTTTCCTTGTGGGTGGCGGTGTCCTTGAAGGGGATGATCTTCAAGGAGGGGTCCATGGACTTCCGGGTCAGCACACCCTTCATCTCGAGGAACGGGAGAAACGCCTCTTCGAGGTCGTTGCGGTAGGTGGTGTTGTCCGCGTCGAAGACGGCATACGCCCCCTTGCCGTGGTTCTCGGCGATGACCTTGCCGAGTTTCTCCGCCACCGGGGCGGGCCAGTGCTTGAGTTCCTTGGCGACGGATTGTGACGACGTGCTCGCGGCGGAGGCGTCACTACCGGGCCACAGAGCGCTGCCCGCGACCACCCCGGCCGTGAGCACCCCCGCCGCCCCGAAGACCGCAAGCTTGCCTTTACCGCGTATGTTCACGTCTGGTCCATCCCTGCTGAAGCGAGTCCTGCGGCGGTCAGCCCACGTGGGGGCGGCGCGTCATGCTAGGGCGCCGGCCCGGAATTTCCCATGAGCGACGTCACGGCGAGCGAGAGGCATGAAGCAGGGGACCCTGGGTAACAGCGGCGGGGTCGTCGCCCACACCCACTTGGCCCGGCCCGAGGGCGCATCCGTGACGCCCGGCTTCTGCGACCGCGACGCCCGGCTTCTGCGACCGCCGCGGCGCACCCCGCACGAACCGTACGACTGCCGCGGCGCACCCCGCCGCGCGCGGCAACTGGCTCTACGGGGACGTCTGGGACGCGCACGTCCCAGGGGTGCTGAAGGCACCCGCGGAGCCCCCCTCATCCTTCGCCCTGCTCATAGGCACCCTGCGCAATGGCCAAGCCCTGATTCACTCCATGGAGTTCGCGCGTAACGTCCGTTCCGCGGACACGGTCGCCGCGGACGAGTTCCGGACGACGATCATCCCCCGCTTCGGGGTGGCATACGCCAATATGCACCGCGGATTCTGGTGCGACTCCCGCGACCTGCTCCGCATCCATAAGCGAGCGGCCGGCCTGAGGGTGGAGCGTCCGGACGGTTTGCTGTCGTACACGCTGGGTGCGTGGCGTCCGCCCCTCGGCCCCCGGGAAACCGTCTGCACGCCGCTGCGCATCCAGTTCCATGAAGCCCGGAGAGGGGGCGGACGCGCGTGCACGACATCGGCAGGAACGAAACCGGCGTGAAGGACACCGGCGTGAATGACGTCGGTGTGAACGACGTCGGCATGAAGGGCATCGAAGTGCGCGCTGTCTTCGACGCCATGGAGGCCGCCTGGGCCCGGTCCGATGCCGAGGGCTTCGGGCGGGTTTTCTCCCCCGACGCGGATTTCATCTCCGTCCGCGCGGAGCATTACCACGGCAGCGGCCAGATCGCGTCGGCACACGAACGTCTCTTCGCCACGGTGTACGCGGGAACCCGGCTCCAGGTCACCGTCCGGCGCGTCACCCGGCTCAGGCCGGATATCGCCCTTGCCCACGTGGAGAACAGAGTGCGCATGCCGCGGCCTGGCGCAGACCTCGTCCTGTATGCGCAGGCGGTGCTGGAGCGACGGCGGGAGAACTGTCTCATCGTCGCATTCATGAACATGTCTCCGCTGCGCAGATAAACGCGACTCCCGGAAAGAGACGGCATGCCCCGCCCAAGAATTCGCCACCTCGCCCTCTACGCCCGGAACCCGGAAGAACTGGCCCGCTTCTACGGCAAGCATTTCGGCATGGAAACACTGGTCGGCGACGAGGACGGTAACTTCTTCCTCCATGACGGCTATCTGACCCTCGCCCTGCTCAAACCCGATATGGGAGGTGAGGCGCCCGCCGGGATGAACCACTTCGGATTCCATGTCGACGACATCGACCGGACGTGCGCGGAATTGGCGGACGAAAACGTGCCGGCGCCCCAGCGGCGGGCTTCCCCGAGGCCGTATGCCGAATACCGGGCCATCGACCCCGAGGGAAACTGGTTCGACCTGTCCGAGCACGGCTACGGAGTCGACTGAAGCCGCACCCTCGAGCGGTCCCGAAGTCTGGAATGGAAACCGATATCGCATTCACGACACGGGGGAATTCATCTTTTGCTGACACTCGGTGTGTGTGGCAGCCTCTCGAAAAGGGGTGGGATCAGGAAACCGAGACCATGGCCCGCCGTCGTCGTACGCGATGGACGGCGGCCTGACCCGCGGAGATGAGCAGCGTGGCGACAACAGACGAACACCAGCCCCACCACGGACACGACCACACCCACGGCGAGGGCTGCGGCCACGTAGCAGTTCCGCACGGCGACCATGTCGACTATGTGCACGACGGTCATCTGCACCGGAGCCACCACGACCATGCGTACGAGTGCGAACCGGGCGGCCACCAGCAGCACTCCGGCCACGATCACATGCACGGGGAAGGCTGCGGCCACGTCGCCGTGCCCCATGGTGATCACGTCGACTACGTGCACGACGGGCACCGGCACGCCTCGCACAACGGCCACTGGGACGACCATTAGCTCAGACAGCTCAGACCGGCGGAGCTGAGCGACCGGCCCGCGGGGCCGAGTTGAACCGGCCGGTTACGACGTGATGGCGGCCGGAAGGTCGGCCGAGGCGGGTACCTGACCCGCGGCGGTGGGAACGGTGAGCACCATCGTCATTCCGCCGCCGGGGGTGTCCTCGGCGTCGAGAGTGCCTCCGATGGCCTCGGCGAAGCCGCGGGCAACCGCCAGGCCGAGGCCGACACCCGTGCCGCGCGGGGCGTCGCCGTAGCGCTGGAAGGGCGCGAAGATGCGGTCCTTGGCGTCGTCGGGGACACCGGGGCCGCGGTCGGCCACGCGGATTTCGACGCGGTCGGCGAGCGCGCTGGCGTTCACCAGCACGGGCTCGCCGTCGGGGCTGTACTTCACCGCGTTCTCCACGATGTTGGCCACCGCCCGCTCCAGCAGCCCGGGGTCGACGGCGACCATGGGAAGGACCTCGGGGATGTCGAGCACGATGCTGTCCTCGGGGACGCCGCCGAGCGCCATCGGCACCACCTCGTCGAGGTCGATCTCGCGGATCAGCGGCGTGACGGTGCCGGTCTGGAGCCGGGACATGTCCAGGAGGTTGCCGACGAGCTGGTCGAGCCGGTCGGTGCTCTCCTCGATGGCGGCGAGGAGTTCGGCCTGATCCTCGTCCGACCATTCGATGTCGTCGGAGCGCAGGGAGGTCACGGAGGCCTTGATACCGGCGAGCGGGGTGCGCAGGTCGTGGCTGACGGCGGCGAGCAGAGCGGTGCGGATGCGGTCGCCCTCCGCGAGCTTGCGGGCGTGGTCGGCCTGGGACTGCAGGCGCTGGCGGTCCAGGACGACGGCGGCCTGCGCCGCGAAGGCGGCCAGCACCCGGCGGTCCTCGGCGGGCAGCACACGGCCCGACAGCGCGAGCGCCATGTGATCGCCGACGGGCATGTCGACATCCGCGTCCTCGGGGCGCTCGATCGGGCTGGCATCGCCCACGCTGCCCGTGCACGTCCAGGGGGCCGTTTCGCTCTCCCGTTCCAGGAGTGCCACGGAGTCCATCGCGAAGGTCTCGCGGACCCGCTCCAGGAGGGCGTCCAGGGTGGTCTCACCGCGCAGCACACTGCCGGCCAGGAAGGAGAGGATCTCGGACTCGGCGCGCAGGCGGGCGGCTTGGTGGGTGCGCCGGGCGGCGAGGTCGACGACGGAGGCGACCGACATCGCCACCAGTACAAAGATGACCAGCGCGAGGATGTTCTTGGGCTCCGCGATGCTGAGGCGGTTCATCGGTGCGGTGAAGAACGCGTTCAGCAGCAGGGAGCCGACCAGGGCCGAGGTGAGCGCCGGAAGGAAGCCGCCCAGCAGCGCCGCCGCCACGGTCAGCATCAGGAACAGCAGCATGTCGTTGGCGAGCCCGAGACTCGCGTCGGTGGACATCAGCAGGAGTGTCAGCAGCGCCGGCCCCGCCGACCCGACCAGCCAGCCCCAGATGATCCGGGACCGTCCCAGCCGCGCGCCGCGCGCGACCGGCAGCCCGTGGCCCTTGGCGGCCGCTTCGTGCGTGACGATGTGGACGTCGAGGTCGGGCCCCGAGTCGACGGCGACGGTCGCGCCGACGCCGGGGCCGAAGAGGTACTGCCACGCCTTGCGACGGGACGTTCCCAGCACGATCTGGGTGGCGTTCACCCCGCGGGCGAATTCGAGCAGGGCGGAGGGGATGTCCTCGCCCATCACATGGTGGAAGGTGCCGCCCAGGTCCTCGATGAGGGTGCGCTGGACGGCGAGCTCCTTCGGCGACCCGGAGGCCAGCCCGTCGCTGCGGCCTATGTAGACCGCCAGTACCTCACCTCCGGCGCCCTTCTCGGCGAGGCGGGCGGCGCGCCGGATGAGCGTACGGCCCTCGGGCCCGCCGGTCAGCCCCACGACGATCCGCTCACGCGAGCCCCAGATCTTCGAGACCCGGTGCTCGCGCCGGTACTCCTGGAGGTACTCGTCGACCCGATCGGCCACCCACAGCAGCGCCAGCTCCCGCAGCGCGGTGAGGTTGCCGAGCCGGAAGTAGTTCGACAGCGCCGCATCGACCTTGTTCGGCTGGTAGATATTGCCGTGTGCCATACGCCGGCGCAGCGCATGAGGCGACATGTCGACCAGCTCGATCTGGTCCGCACGACGCGCCACCTCATCCGGAACGGTCTCCCGCTGCCGGACTCCCGTGATCGACTCGACGACGTCACCGAGCGACTCCAGATGCTGGATATTGCACGTGGAGATGACATGAATGCCTGCGGCCAGCAACTCCTCCACATCCTGCCAGCGCTTGGCGTTGCGCGAACCGGGGATGTTCGTATGCGGCAGCTCGTCGACGAGGGCGACGGCGGGAGCACGTTCCAGCACGGCATCGACATCCATCTCCGTGAAGCGGGTACCGCGGTACTCCAACTCCCTGCGCGGGACCTGCTCCAACCCGTGCAGCATCACCTCCGTACGCGGCCGCCCGTGATGCTCGACAAAGGCGACCACACAATCCGTGCCGCGCTCGACCCGACGATGCGCCTCGGACAACATCGCGTACGTCTTGCCGACACCCGGCGCCGCGCCGAGGTAGATCCGAAGCTTGCCACGTGCCAAGGGAGCCTGCTCTCCGTGTCGTCCTCAGCTGAGCCGTACAGCCGTCCATACAGCCGTCCATACAGCCGTCCATACGGCCGTCCATACGGCCGTACAGACACGAAGATAATGGGTCCGTGTCGCGGTGCGTTAGGCCCATGAACGCCTGGGTCAGGCGACGAACTCCCTTGCGTCCATTGGGAGTTTCCAGGTATTGCGGCGGTGTACGGCGCTGAGGGCTTGGTGCAGGGGAGACGGCGGCACGGCCAGTACCGGGCAGGGTGCGTGGGCGACGCAGTGCCGGGAGACGGAGGGCCACAGTGCCCGGCGCAGCCGGCCGCGGGCTCCGGTCCCGACCACCAGGAGGTCGTCGGCGTCATCGGCCACCTCGATCAGGACCTTCCCGGGCTTGCCGGACACGACGAGGGGCCGCAGCGGTGCACCTGGTCCGGCGCTGCCGAAGGCGGCATCGAGCGCCTCTCGGAGTCGCTCGACGGCCATCCCGCGCCATGTGGCGCCCAGATGGGGTGGGCAGAGCCCGCCGCGCTGCGGAATGTCACCACCGGGCGGCTCCCAGGCCAGCACGGCCCACAACTCGGCCCCGGTGGCGCGCGCCTCGTGGGCGGCCCGGTGCAGTGCCGTCAGGCTGCCGAGCGAACCGCTCACACCGGCCACGACGCGTCGGCCGCCGGGTCCGCGCATGGGGTCACACTCCTCGTTCTCTCGCGTTCAGGTCTGGCTGCTTCGTCGTTGAGGTCTGGCCAGAGCCTGGCCAGGGTCTGGCCATTCCGTCTCGATTCATGGAAATGCCGCCGGTGGGGAGATCGCGGCGCGTTGGCGCTTTCTTAGCGCGAGGAGGGGAGAACCTGACGGCTTCGTGACGGCGGCGGAGGGTCAGAGTTGCGTCAACGTCTTCGAACTCTCGCGCGGTATTTGCCGACGTGAAGTGACGATGTTCCTGACAACCTCGCACGCCGCCCGGCGCCATTTCCGTAAGGAAGCCGATGAGGAAGCCGATAAGGAAGCCCGTAAGGAACAGGGGATCCTTTGCGGAGCCGCCCGGCGTGCCGCCTTCCTGAAGAGGGGTACGTGGAGGAGTACGTGATGGGGCGGGGCAGCGATACGACGACCGACGACGGGCCGGGTGCGTGTCCCGGCAGACTCAAAGTCTTTCTCGGGTCCGCCCCCGGGGTGGGCAAGACCTACCGGATGCTGGACGAGGGGCGCCGCCGGGCCGCGCGCGGCACGAACGTGCTGGTGGCCTTGGCGGAGTGTCACGGCCGCGCGTCCACCGAGGCGATGCTCGAAGGGCTCGACACCCTGCCACGGGTGGTGCGCACGCACGGGGGCGCGGACTTCACCGAACTCGACCTCGACCGGGTGCTGGAGCTGCGGCCCCGGGTCGTGCTCATCGACGAACTCGCGTACACCAACGCGCCGGGCGGCCGCCACGCCAAGCGCTGGCAGGACGTCGAGGAGCTGCTCGGCGCCGGGATCGACGTCGTGACCACGCTCAACATCCAGCATCTGGAGTCCCTGAGCGATGTGGTCGAGAAGATCACCGGCGTGCCCCAGCACGAGACCGTGCCCGACGAGGTCGTCCGGCGCGCCGACCAGATCGAGCTGGTCGACCTGCCGGCGGAGGGGCTGCGGCGCCGTATGGCACACGGCAACATCTACCCGCCCGAGAAGGTCGACGCGGCGCTGTCGCACTACTTCCGGCTCGGCAACCTGACCGCGCTGCGGGAGCTGGCGCTGCTGTGGGTGGCGGGCAGGGTGGACGAGGCGCTGCGCAAGTACCGGGACGAGCACAGCATCGGCCGGGTGTGGGAGACCCGGGAACGCGTGGTGGTGGCGCTCACGGGCGGGCCGGAGGGCGCGACCCTGATCCGCCGCGCGGCCCGGATCGTGTCCGGGTCCGCCGGCGGTGACCTGCTGGCCGTTCACATCACCCGCAGCGACGGACTGGCGGCCGGTTCGTCGCTCGCCGCGCTGGCCGGGCAGCGGCAGCTTCTGGAGAGTCTCGGGGGCAGTTACCACGCGGTGGTCGGTGACGATGTGCCCGCCGCGCTGCTGGACTTCGCCCGGGCCCAGAACGCCACCCAGCTGGTCGTCGGAGCCAGCCGCCGCGGCCGGCTGCGGAGGGTGCTGACGCCGCGCGGCGTGGGCGAGACGGTCGTCGAGCTCTCCGGCGACATCGACGTCCACACCGTCACCCACGAACACGCCGGTCAGGGAAAGGGAAGACGACGGACTGCCTTCGGCAGGGGGCTGCCGCGCTCCCGCCGGGTGGCCGGCCCGGTGGCCGGTCTCGTCCTCCCCGCGCTGCTGACGTTACTGCTGCGCGGCATCTCAGGCCCGCTCGCACTCAACCTCACCAGTGAGGCCCTGCTCTTCCTGCTGACCGTGCTGGGGGTGGCCTGCATCGGCGGCGTGGTCTCCGCGCTGCTCGCCTCGGTGACGACCTCCCTGCTGCTGAACTACTACTTCATTCCGCCCGTCGGCCACTTCACCTTCGCCGAGGCCAATATCGTCGTCGCCCAGGCCGCCTTCACCACCGTCGCGGTGACCGTCGCGGCCATCGTCGACCGTTCGCTGCGCCTGAGCCGGCGGGCCGCGCGGGCGACCGCGGAGGCGGAGACCCTGACCTCGTTGGCGGGCGGCATCCTGCGGGGGGACCGGGCCGTATCCGTACTCCTGGAACGCACCCGCGAAACCTTCGGGATGGATCGCATCGAACTACGGCCCCGGGGAGGCGAGTTCGTGCCGCCGTCGTCGGCCGCAAGCCCTCCGGGACCCGCAAGCGACCCGACGACCGACCACGAGACCAGGGTCCCGATAGGAGACGACAACGTGCTGGTGCTCAGCGGCCGTCGGCTGCCCGCCTCCGAGCACCGCGTCCTCACCGCCTTCGCCGCGCATCTGACGGCCGCTGTCGAGCGCGGCCGGCTCGCGGAGGCCGCGGCCGAGGTCGAGTCCGTCAAGGCGGCCAACCGGATGCGTACCGCACTGCTCGCCGCCGTCGGACACGACCTGCGGACGCCCCTGGCCGGCAGCTGGGCCGCGATCAGCTCGCTGCGCAGCCGCGATGTCGACTTCTCGCCCGAGGACCGCGAGGAACTCCTCGCCACCGCCGAGGAATCCCTGGCCAAGCTCAGCCGCCTGGTCGACAACCTCCTCGATATGAGCAGACTGCAGGCAGGCGCGCTGACGCTGCGCCTGGAACCCATCGCGCTCACCGAGGTGCTCCCCACGGCGCTGGACACCCTGCCCGGCTCGCCTCCACGCGCGCTCGTCGACGTGGTGACCCAGGGGCTGGAGACCGCCCCCGACGTGTTCGCGGACCCCCCGCTGCTGGAACGCGTCATCGCCAATCTGGTGGCCAACGCGGTACGGCACTCGCCCGCCGGGCGCCCGGTCACCCTCAGCGCCAGCGCGCTGGCCGGACGGGTGGAGCTGCGGATCACCGATCGCGGTCCGGGTCTGCAACTCGCCGACCGGGAGCGGGCGTTCGAGCCCTTCCAGCGGCTCGGCGACACCGACAACACCACCGGACTCGGCCTCGGCCTCGCCCTCTCCCGCGGTCTTACGGAGGCCATGGGCGGCACCCTCACCCCCGAGGACACCCCCGGGGGCGGCCTGACGATGGTCGTCTCCCTGCCGGCCGCACCGGTCCCGGCCGTGGCGTGTACCCGGTAGGGCTCCTCGCCGCCGTGCGGGTGTTCAGCCGACGTGGACGCGGGGGCGGCGGGAGCGGTCGGGTTCGGCTTCGCGGAGGACTTCGCGGGTGACGGGGGCGACTTCGCCCTGGCCGAAGAGGAAGAAGCGGAGGAACTGGGCGAGGGGGTTGCCTTCGGTCCACTCGAAGTAGATGTGCGGCCGCTGCCCGGTGGTGTCGCGGACGTGCAGCAGCAGGGCGGCCAGCGCATTGGAGATGGTGGAGCTCTCCAGGCAGAGCACGCGGTAGCGGCCGTGCAGCACCTCGCCCCGTACGTGCAGTGCGCTCTCGAACTCGGAGGGATCGCCCAGGGTGACCTCGACGAAGACGAAGTCCTCTTCGGCCGGCAGGTCGTGGTCGGTGCGGATCTGCTGGAGCTTGTCGCGGTACTCGGCCGCATCGCGCTCGTCGGGCTCATTGGCGATGAGGCGGATCTTGCGGTGCGCGATGTCGCGGACGAACCGCTCGGCCGTGTCGTCGAGGAAGACGTCGGTCACCCGGAGCTCGAAGGCGCGGGCGAGGCGGGAGAGGAAGGAGACGAGGATGATGCCGGCGATGAAGCAGGCGCCGATCTTCACACCGTCCGGCCGCTCCACGATGTTCGCGGCGGTCGTGTAGAGGAACACCGCCGCGATGACGGCGAAGCCGATCGTCCAGCCGTGCTCGCGGGCGCGGCGTGCGGCGATGGTGACGGCGATCGCGGCGGAGCTGATCAGGACCAGGACGCCGGTCGCGTAGGCGCCGCCCTGGGCGTCCACATCGGCGTCGAAGATCCACGTCACCAGGAAGGCGACGAGGATGAAGACCAGCACCATCGGGCGCACCGCCCGCGCCCAGTGGGGCGCCATGCCGTAGCGCGGCAGGTACTGGGGCATCAGATTCAGCAGACCGGCGAGGGCCGAGGCACCGGCGAACCACAGGATGGCGATGGTGGAGAGGTCGTAGAGGGTGCCGAAGGCGGAGCCCAGGTACTCGTGCGCCAGGTAGGCCAGGGCACGGCCGTTGGCCTGCCCGCCCGGCTGGAAGGCGTCGCCGGGGATGAGCAGCGTGGTGATGAAGCTCGTCAGGATGAGGAAGACGCTCATGATCACCGCAGCCGAGGTGAGCAGTTTCTTCGCGCCTCTGATCCGTCCCGCCGGATGCTCCTCGGTGTCGCCGGGCTCTCCCTCGATGTGCGGCATCACCGCGACACCGGTCTCGAAGCCGGACAGGCCCAGCGCCAGTTTCGGGAAGACCAGCAGGGCTACTCCCACCATCGCGAGGATGTCGCCGTGCTCGGTGGTCAGCGCGTGGGACCAGTCGGGGATGACATGCACCGCGGTGACCACATGCCAGAGCCCGGCCACGACCACGACGGCGTTGAGGGCGAGGTAGAGGCCCACCAAGGCGATCGCCACTCCGATCGCCTCCAGGAACCCCTTGAGGAAGACCGCACCCAGCAGGGCGACCAGGATGAGGGTGATGAGCAGCTGCTGACCGTGCAGGGCGCTGCTGACCTGCGGGTTCTCCACGAGGTGGGTGGCGGCGTCGGCAGCTGACAGGGTGATGGTGATCAGGAAGTCGGTGGCGGCGAAGCCGAGCAGGGTCAGTACGAACAGCTTGCCCTGCCAGAAGGACAGCAGCCGTTCCAGCATCGCGATCGAACCCATGCCGCGCGGGCTCTCCTTCGCCACCCGACGGTAGACCGGCAGCGCGCCGGCGAGCGTCACGGTGACGAGGATGATGGTGGCGACCGGCGACAGCACCCCGGCGGCCAGGGCGGCGATGCCCGGCTGATAGCCGAGGGTGGAGAAGTAGTCCACGCCGGTCAGGCACATCACCCGCCACCAGCGCTGCCCCTTGTGGGCGCTCTGCGGCCCGGCGTGCGGACCCGGGTGGCGCTTGGCCATGTCGGTCAAGCCCTCCAGCAGCCACGCCCGGAACCGATGCCGGGCCGCGGCCCCGGCGGACGAAGGGGCAGGGGCGGCCATCGTGCTCTCCCGTCGTACCGGGTCGTACCCGAAGGAATCCAGCCATCGACGCGACGGCCACGTCAGGGTACGCATTCGCGGTGTTCTCGCCACTGTGTTCGGCGGCGTGGCGGTGGCGTGTCCCCGGACCGGGGGAAGCGGGGTAAGGACGACGACGCCCAGGACGGCGCGAGGGAATCCAGCTCAGGAGCAGATGAACGCGACGGATTCCGGCTCAGTAGCAGGTGAGCGCGACCGGAGCTCCGTGAGGCAGCTCAGGGGCCCGGAGCATCAAGTCGGTGTCCGCGACGCCCGCCCACCCCAGCATGTAGCCGATGAGTGAGGTGTGCCCCAGCGCTCCGACGTAGAAGCCGTTCCGCCGGGCCCGGTCCAGCACCTGGTTCTGGTACCACCGCGCCCGGTCGATCAATGGACGGTCGTCCAGGTAACGGGAGGCGGCGAGCAGGCACTGGATCACCCCGGAGGTTCCATGGCACACCGACAGATCCACCGGCCTGTCATCGTCGGGCAGGGCGACAGCGGCATCCGTCAGGCGGTCCGCATGCTCACGCACCAGGCCTTCACGCCCCGTGCGACAACCGATCTCGCCGGCCGCGAGCAGAACGCCGGCGGCGCCCTGGCACCAGCCCGCGGCCGAGGGCTGACAGTCCGGCAGGGAGCTCTCCAGCCACTCGGCGGCCTCCCGCCACCACTGCTCACGGGACATCACCCGTCCGGCCCGGGCCTTGGCCCACGCCACGCCCAGCTGCCCGTGCGCGACGTCCATCATGGCGCCCTTGGGCTGGGGCCCGTGCGGATCGAAGGCCATGTGCGCCAGCCGGTTCAGATGCGACGCCCGCACGGGGACGCCGCTCTCCCGACGGGACAGCAGCAGCATCAGGGCACCCGCCGGTCCGTTGGACAGATCGCCCTCGCGGTCGTCACCACGCTCGGCGATCTTTCCGAGCAAGGAATCCAGCCATACGTCGTCCACCGCATCGGGCATCGACAACAGTTGTGACGCAAACCCTGAGAACACCGATTCCGGAATCGCGTCCAACTGCTCGCCGTACGTGCCCATGAGTTCTCTCAGGCCCTCTTCAGCGGCACGCGCCATACTGTCGTCAGCGGCACGCGCCATACTGTCGTCGGCGGTATGCGCCGTACTGTCGTCAAGGGCATGCGCCGTACTGTCGTCAAGGGCATGCGCCATACGGTGACGCTCGGCCGACGCCAGAGCACGCCGGATGCCACCCATGTCATGGAAGGCCACATAGTTCCCCGGATTGATCGTAGGCGTATGACGATCCGGGCCGATACTGCCGATCCATCCAGCACCGCGACCGGATCCGTCGCCGCTGGTGATAGTGACCGCCACATTCTCGATCACCTCGGCGATGCGCCCGCCCCAGGTGCCGGGCACGGCCTGCGCGAGGGTCTGCCCGAAGACCGAGTGCCGCCACACGCCGCCGGCATCGGGGGCGACATGGCCAAGGCACTCCTCCACCAAGAAGTGGTGGAACCTGTCGTGGCGCTCCCGTGCCATGGCCAGCCCGCGGCGTGCTGTGGCGAGAGGTGAGAGTTTGTACAACGGCCATGGCTCGCCATGGTGCGCATGGGCATCGATACCCTCGGCGAGCGTGAAGAAGTACGGGATATCACCCGCGTCCAGGGCCGCATGCTCGGCGGCGGCCAGCGCGTCGTTCTGTTCTGGCGTCAGCGTCTTGTGGAACCGCCGTAGCAGGTTGAACAACCGGCTGGTTTCCTTCTCGTCACGCAGGTACTTCGGGTGCGTGGAGGCGTCCAGATAACGGGCGTAGACCTCCGTCGCCCGTATGAGGCACCGCACCGGCATATCCGCGAACTGGCCCAGGACTTCATCGATCACACCGGAGCGCAGGAACGTCAGAGCATCCTGGTAACCGCTCATCACGTCAGCGAAGTGGCCGCTGATGCTGAGCTGTTCGCCATTCAGGGACGGGACGTTTCCGGAATGCCGGTAGGTGAAAGTCCGCCACTCCACCCGAATGGCATCGCTGTCGGCGTCCACCACGGTCGCGTTCTTCAGCGAGGACTTCTGCTCACCGAGCACACCGGCACCGGCAAGCATCACGTCGATCACGGAATCCGGGTTGTTGACCGGCAGCAGCATCGTGGACGCCGGCGAGAGTCTCATCTGCGCCACCAGCGTGTCGGCCAGTGTGCCGGTCAGCGTGCCGGTCCGTGTGTCGGTCCGTGTGTCCTTCGTGGTGCCGAAGTCGGCACGAAGAAGGGTTTCGGTGTCGACCACGCACGGGAACTCGCCACAGGCGACCAGGTTTTCCTCGTGCAGGTCGGTAGCGCCGAGAGCACCGAACAAGCAGATCAGCGCGCCGAGGCGGTAGAAGTAGCGCATCGCCTGCGCGCCAGAGGTCATCGGGTTACCGGCCAGCCTCACCTGCCAGCCGTGGTCACCCGACGAGACCGACGCGGGAACGCAACCCGAAAGGCTGTGGGTCAGGTACGGTTCGGCGGCCTCGTACACGGCACGGGCGAATGCGTCGCCGGTCAGCGGCCTGGGCTTGTAGACCAGTTGTGCGCCTGAGCTGGTGGTGAGGAACATGACCCGCTGATTGCCGTTGTGCGGATCGGAGTTCGACAGCTTCACTTCCGCGATCGTCTCATCTGCGCCGATTCCGGCGATGCTCGCCAGTCGCGCACGGTCGTCGCGGAAGGCGGCGAGCATCTTCGTATGCGCCTGTCGCAGGTTCTCCACGATCCGCCCAAGGCGGCGCCGCAGCACCGGATACCCGTCCAGGATCGCTTCGCAGGTGTCCGGTTGACGCAAGGTGTGAGCGAACGCATCGATACCGGCCCTGCGGCCAGAGTCCAGGGGCAGGCCATGTTCTTCGCGGAAGTGGTGGAAGCGCTCTATCAGCGTGCGGTAGCTGTGATCTTCCACCACGTGCAACGCCATCTGCCACAACTTGGCGGTGACCTTCTCCCGGTCCTGTTCGGCCACGGTCGCGGCCAGTTGCGGCGCCAGCCTTTCGGTGAACGCGTCGAGCGGAAGGATGTGCTCATAGAAGGGCAGGAATGCCTTCACGCCCAGAGTCGGGGTGCTCATGCTCTCTCGCCCCTCTATTCCCTATACGGAATGATCTGGCGGGGTGAGGATCACGATCAGACCCTCACCCCGCCCGGCGGTCATGTCATGCCGCACTCATCTGCGTCGTTCCGACGTACTCGCTCAGTCGCGGAAGCAGAAGCTGAAGCTGCACCCGATTTGGCTTGCGTTCGGGGCCGACTCCGGCTCCGGCTCCTCGCTCAGTTCGATGAGCTGGGTTTCGTCGTACGCGCCCAGAAGGTCGTCGCTCATGGCTGTTCATCTCCCTCTGTTGGTGGGTTCTGACTCATCAACCGTGACAGCGCACCGTGAAATACCGATGAAATCTTGCTGGTGCGCCATGCCTCGGCTCTATGAGGGGCAGCGGTGGCCCTATGCCAGGCAGCGGTCGCGCGCTCCGCACGGTTCATTCGATTGGCGGAGCTCAGCTGGTCCGACTGGCGGCCTGATGGTCACCTGAAGGAGCGGATGGGGCGCCGGCGGCCGGTGATATCGATACCGGCCTTGCTTCCGGTATCGGCGTACCAACGCCCTGTCCGCTCCGGCCGAGGCCACGCGAGCGGGAGTGGAGGTGGGCTTCATGTACGAGATGCGCGCCGGGCCGGCAACGACCGCCACCACGGGACTGGCGTGGCATGTGATGGCCAGGGACGAGGCCGATGCGACGTTGTGCGGGCGACGGCTCACGACCAGTACGCGAGGCCCGGCGATGAGCCAGGAACCGCCGATCGGAAGGTTCTGCGCACCGTGCATGGCTTCCTTCCGCGCCGCGCTGGACGACGTCCACGACACGGCATCGTCAGCGAGGACGGATCCGACGGACCTGGAGGAGCCGCCCCCTCGACGACCTGACCGAGGGCCGCGGCGCGCTTGATGCTCGTAGCGAGCAGCCGGGCGCCCCGGAGGACCGCCCCTCGACGCGGATCAGGCGTACCGCGTCCAGTATCAGCCTCCCGCCACGCACCCTGCACGAGCGGCTCACTCGTCTCGGCCCGAGCGGCTCACCCGTCTCGCGCGTCCTCGCTGTTCAGGGTGAACTGGAGGGGGACCGGCGGACGCCGCGTCATGCGTCGGCTCGGTTACCGCACCCTGCCGAGAGTCGGTTACTGCACCCTGCCGAGAGGCCGAGAAAATCAGGAGCCGTCATGCCTGCCGGAGCGAGCAAGAAACGTGAGCGCCAGTACGAGCACATCAAGGAAAGCGCCTTGGAACGGGGCGAGTCGACGAAGCGGGCGAAGGAGATCGCCGCCCGGACCGTGCAGAAGGAACGCGCTCGGGCAGGGGAAGCCAAACGACCGGGAAAGGTCTCCACCCAGGACCCGAAGTCCGCCTCGCAACGCGGCGGTGAACGCTCCCACCGGGGGGCTCAGGGCCCCACCAAGGACCAGCTGTACGAAGAGGCCAAGAAGCGCAACATCGAAGGCCGCTCCCATATGAACAAGGACGAGCTCCGCCACGCCCTTGGCCGCGGCTGAACCGCCGGCCGCCGTGGGGGGTGTTGGGCCACCCGGCTGATTCTCGCCGCCGAGCGTTTAAGTCCCTGCGGGTTGAAGAGGATGCGGGTGGACGGCCGCAGCACGATACGTCTGGCATCGGAACGATGAACCAGGCGAGGAGTGTCGTGAGAAGAATCGTGCAGGCGGGAAGTGTGCTCGGGGCGTGCGGACTGGTGCTGCTGGGCACCGGCATTGCACAAGCTCAGACCGTTCCGGGTGAATCCCTCCTGGGGGCCGCAGTGGGCGCGGACGTGGGGTCTGTCACCGGCGACCTGGGCTCGCTTACCGGCATGGTCTCCGGCGTGGTCTGCAACAACCGCCTCGCCGACTTCCGTTACAAGTCACCGGTGCGCAAGGCGCCGCAGCCGCATCCCTGCATCAACGGCCCGGTACGCAGTGGCAACAGCCTGCACAGCGGCAATTTCATCAACCGCGGCAACCCGAACAACAGCGGAAACCTCTCCAGCCACAACGGCTCCACCAACAGCGGGAACTCCGCCGAGGGCGCCTCGTCGGGCAGTAGCAACAACGTGCAGCGCATGCTCAAACTGCCCTTCTGAGCCTTGGCGACCGGCCCTGCTTCGCAGCCGGCGCGGTGCAGTACATGGCCCCCGCTTCCGGTCGGACCGGAACGGGGGCCGTCGCATCAGTACACGTCACAAGCAGCGTTCATGACCACAGCACCCGCACTCGCAGCCGTACCCGCACTCGCACTCGTGACAAGTGGCGTTCAAGCGGCATTCAAGTGGCGTTCATGACCACAGCACTCGCGACAAGCAGGGCTCCTCACAGGTGCGTCGAGCCCGGCCCGAAGTGCTGGATGTCGTTGCTGGTCTTGTTCTCGGCGCCGGTCGTGCCGCCGCTGTCGACATTGGTGTTGCCGTTGTCGTTCTTCGGGCTGCCGCTGTCGGTGGGGTTGCCCGCGAGCCAGATGTTCTGTGCGTACTTGAGGTTTCCGCTGTTCACCGGGCCGTTGACACAGACCTTGGCCCGGGGTCCACAGTGCAGCACGGCACGGAAGTCGGCGTAGGTGTCGCTGTTGTACACACCGTCCGCGCCGTACTCGTCGAACGGGCCGTCCCCGGCCGCGGCGGGGGACGCCCCGCCGATGGCCAGGAGCAGGCCACACGCTCCTGCGATCACGAAGTTGACGCGTCCCATGTTCTTCACTCTGTGCTCCTGCACCTCGCGGATGGTAACCGCGGTCTTGCTATCGGGGCGCCCCGGTCTCCACCAAGCCTGAGCAACGGCCCGTCCCGCGCATTCACCCCGTCCGACCACCGAATTCACCGTGACGGCCCTCCGGCTCACGGCAGGTCGCCGCCGTCGGGACCGCTGAACGGTGTCACGGCCGGCTCCGGCGGTGCCGACCGCGTCCATGTGCCCTCTGCGAGGGCCGCCAGGACTCGGCGCTTGAGCTCGGCGCGCTGCGGGCTGTTGGCGAGCGACCTGGGCAGAGAGCCGTCGTACTCTTCGTGAGGGCGCAGCTCGGCACGGATATAGGCGTACTCGGCGGCGCGACTTTCGCTGAGGAACTGGCTGGCCGTGGCTTTGGCTTCGGCACTGGCGATCACGTACGGACTCTCGCGCTCCCGCTCGCGCAGCGCCTGGGTGATCTGGCGCACGTATCGCTTGTACTCCAGGCGCCGCTGCTGGATGGCCGCAAGGAAGCGCCGGGCATTGAGTACCGAGATCGCCCGCTCCTGAGGAAGGGCGTAGAAGTCGTCCGGGAGAGTTCCCAACCCGTGAGGGGTCGCTGCGCAAGCCTGTTCCACGACCATGTACCCGAGTTCCCGCAGGGCGTTCTCCCAGCGCCCCAGCAGCAGAGGGTGGCGCAGCGCCATGTTGCGCTCTTCCTGGTTCTTGGCGTCGTCGGCCGCAGCGTGTCTCACGGCGATACCGCTGGCGGCGAGGAGGTCCTCGACTTCCGGGGTCCGGGGCGCGGTGATCTGGCCGCAGGCACACGCGTACGTGATGTGCTCGTGCACATTGCTGAAGCAGGGTTCCTCGGGGGCATCGTCCAGATTCCGGCGGACGCGCTCCTGCCGAAGCAGATCTGCGTACTCGTCCGGGAACGCGACTCTCAGCCAGCCCTGGGCGGTGAGGCGGGAGTTGGTGCCGCTCCTGCGCTCGGCGCTGCGGTTGAAGTCGTTGCGGCGTAACTTCTTGACGAGGATACCGGCCTCGTGCCGCCGGTGGCGGACGCGGCGAAGGCGGTGCTCGGTGGCCTCCAGGCGGGGGTCACCGGTGTAGCGCATCCGTTCAACGGCGACCTGGAGTTCTCCGCAGGCGCAGAGCAATGCGTCCTGCCAGTCCAGTCGCCACTCCGCCTTCCGCAACAGGCGCCGGGTACGTTGTGGGATGTATCCGTTGGTGGCTTCCGCGATGGCTACGGTGACGAGTGTGTCGAAACTTTCGGTGATCAGCTCTGCCAGCCGGTCCGTTGGAATGCGCTCGACGTCACTGAGCCTCAGCCTCTCCGCCATCCCCACCGCCTTCGACACGCTTGCTGTCCGGTATGCCGGTACGCCGATACCCCGGTACGGCCGCGGGCCCCGCCGCCCCACCCGCCGGCAGCCTATCGAGAAGGACGCCGGCCTGGAGCGTCATCAGAAGGACGGCATCCTTCTGGTGACAGCCGCCGCACCCCGTGTGGGGCCCACGCGCTCAACAGGTCTCTGGCCGGCCCCGGCAGCTGCCTCGTGTTCGCCGTACGACGTGCGGACTCCGGCGGCCTCGATCGCACTGGTTCTCGTAGTCATGCCAACCATGCTGAGAGGTTGCCCCTGCGGCAGGGTCAACCCTTGCCACGGTGCATCGCCGGCCGAGCATCTGCCCGACCCCTCAACTGGGGTCTGTAGCGCCGTGATCCTCTCCCAGTACCGCCCGGATCACGTGCCGGGCGTTGTCGGCCATTGCCGGGTTCGTCTTCCGGTAGTACGGCAGCGCGATGAGCGCCTGTGAGAGTGTCCGTCCCCGGCCGCGGTTCCAGGTCGCGTCGTCCACGGCGAGCGTCTCGCGGAAGGCCTCCCTTGCATCGGCCGGCAGCAGATTCCATGCCGGGAACAGATCGCAGGCCGGATCGCCCCTCCCGGTGCACCCGAAGTCGATCACCGAGGTCAGCCTGCCACCGTCCACCAGCAGGTTGCCCGGCATCAGATCGGCATGGAGCCACACCGGTGGTCCGTCCCTGCCCGGGGTGCGCAGGGTGTCCTCCCATATGGCGGCCGCGGCATCGCAGTCGACGCCCTCCTGCGGGATCCCGCGCAGTTCCTCGATCGCCGCCCGGGTCGATGCGTCGAGCGAGGCGACGTGCCCGCCTCGGTACGCCTGCGGCGCCCCTGGCAGGGTGATGCTCCGCATCGCCGCCACGAACCCGGCCAGGTCCTTGGCCAGCAGCACGGGCTCGCTCAGCGCCCCCGCCGTCGGGTTCTCCCCCGACCGCCACCGGTACACCGACCACGGCCACGGATACCCCTCGGCGGCCTGACCGGTCGCGAGGACCTCGGGGATGGCCACGGGCAGCCAGGGTGCGAGGCGGGGCAGCCACTCCTGCTCCATCGATACGTCCTTGGCTCCGCCCTCCACCAGTGGCAGCCGTACGACCATGGCGTTGCCCAGCCGGTACATGGCGTTGACCGTGCCGCCGGACGGAAGCCGCTCCACATTCAGCCCTGCCCACTGCGGAAACTGACGGGAAATCAGCTGTTGTACGAGGCCGTCGTCGATGAGGTGTTGGCCGGGGTGCATCTGCCCTGTGCTCATGGGGTGCCATCCGATCGCCGGCTGCGAGCGGGCGTCAAACGCTTTTCTGGGTGACGGCGACGTAGGGGCGACCGGGCGGGGCACCGCGGCACCGCCGCCCGGTGGTCCTCCGCGGGCGTCCGCCGGAATCGAGGGCTGGGTGGTGCCGAGGAACCGCTGTAGAATTCGCGGCCGCCCGTGTGGATACTGATCGCCATGCGTATCGACTTCGACCCCGCTGCCATGTCCCGCAACGAGTTCTATCAACTGCTGACCGCGACGGTGGTGCCGCGGCCGATCGCCTGGATCTCGACGTACGACCCACATAGCGATTCAGCGAACCTCGCCCCGCACTCTTTCTTCTCGATCGCCAGTGTCGCGCCGCCCGTTGTTCAGTTCAGCTCCGTAGGGCGCAAGGACACGCTGCGCAACATCGAAGCGACCGGGCAGTTCGTGGTGAGTTTTGCGCCCGAGGAATGCTTTGAGCAGATCAATGATACGGGCACCGATTTTCCGTATGGAGTGAGTGAGTTCGAGGCGGCCGGGATCGATTCCGAGCCCAGTCTGCGGGTCAAGCCGCCGCGGGTGGCGGCCTCGCCGGTTGCGTTCGAGTGCGAGGTGCACACCACGATCGGCATCGGGGATGCGACGGTCGTGTTCGGGCGTGTGGTGCATGCGGTGGTTTCGCGGGATGTGCTGGTTGACGGGCATCCCGATATCGCCAAGCTGAAGCCGTTGTCGCGGCTGGGGAAGGAAGAGTGGGCCACCGTCGGTGGCGTACGGGAGATCTCCCGTATCCGGCATGCGGACTGGCGGGGGCCGGCAGGCGAGAGGTAGGGGAGGTAGGAGAGGCAGGACGGGTAGGACGGGTAGGTGGGGTGAGGGGGCGGGCAGGGCGGGCGAGGCGGGAGAGGGGTGGCCGGGGGTAAGTGGTGGGGGAGTGGGGGAGTGGCAGGGGTTGTGCAGGGAACGTTTCAAGTCCGTTTCTGTGTAGGCCACTTCCGGATTACCGCGGTCTTCGAGGATCTGGTGCGGTGATTGCGCTGTCCGTGCTGGATGAGTGAACGTCCGACTTCCCGGCTCACCGCCCTACCGCCTGACCGCATAACCGCGTGGTCGGCTGACGGCCGGATGACTGGAGTTACGGAGTTGCTGTGACTGCTTTCGCGCCGGCGGTGGACCGGATTCCTGGCGACATCCCTCGCGGTATTTCTGGCGACTTGACCTTCTCGCGGTCGGTGACGGGGGCGTTGAGTCGGCGATTCGCGTTGCGGGCGCTGGCGGCCGCGGCGGTGGCTGGGCCGACGGTGTCGGTGGCGTATGGGGCGGGGACCGCACACGCCGCTGAGAGTGGCCGAATGCTGCGGGTGATGAGTTTCAACCTGCGGTATGCCTCGGATATCCGGCCGAATTCCTGGGCCGAGCGCAGGCCCGTCATGCGGGCGTTGCTGCGCCGTGAGGCCCCACAACTGCTCGGGACCCAGGAGGGGCTGTACGGGCAGCTGCGCGATATCGCGCAGGATCTCGGGCCGCATTACGACTGGGTGGGGACGGGGCGGGGCGGCGGGAGCAAGGAGGAGTTCGCGGCGATTTTCTACGACGTACGGCGGCTTGCTCCGACGGAGTACGACCACTTCTGGCTGTCGGACACGCCCTATCTGATCGGGTCGGCCAGCTGGGGAAACACCGACATTCGGATGGTGACGTGGGTGCGCTTCCGGGATCTGCGTACGGGGATCTCGTTCTACGCGCTCAATACCCATCTCGACCACGCGCATCAGTATTCACGGGAGCGGTCGGCCGCTCTTATCACCGAACGGCTGCGGGGAATGGACCCGGCGTTGGCCCGGATCGTCACCGGGGACTTCAATGTGGCGGCGCACAAGAATCCCGTGTACGAGGCGATGCTCGATGGCGGGGCGCTCGTGGACAGCTGGGATACGGCCGATGAGCGCAGCGCGCAGTACGCGACCTATCACGGATATGAGCCGCTGGTGCGGGACGGGGACCGGGTCGACTGGATTCTCACCTCGCCGGGGGTGCGTACACGACGCGCTGAGATCAATACGTACTCCGCGCACGGACAGTTTCCGAGCGATCACCTGCCTGTGCAGGCTCAGGTCGAATGGTGAGCGCATCGGGGTGGGCGGGGGCGGACGAGCCGCGTACCTGAAGACCGTCGAGGAGTTCCCGGGTCGCGGCGGTCACGGCTGCCACGGCGTGATCGAACACCTCGCGATTGTGGGCGGCCGGGGCGCGGAACCCGGAGACCTTGCGGACGTACTGCAAGGCCGCGGCCTTGATGTCGTCATCGGTGACCTCGGGGGTGACGGGCGGGCGGAGCGTCTTGATGCTGCGGCACATGAGTCCAGTGTGCCTCCGGGGGCGGGGAGAAGCGCCCTGGCCAGGGCTTGTCGTCGAGACCCGTTACCCGCATGGTGATGTTGAGGCGGCCGGCGGTCAGGCCGGTGGCCGGGTCGCCGGTGCCGGGGAGGACCTTGGGCACCCCGTGGTACGCGAAGCGGGACGGGCCGCCGAAGATGAAGAGATCGCCGGAGGCCAGCTCGATATCGGTGTAGGGCTTGGTCCGGGTCTCGGTGTTGCCGAAGCGGAAGATGCAGGTGTCGCCGATGCTCAGCGAGACCACGGGAGCGCCGGAACGCTCCTCCTTGTCCTGGTGCATGCCGAGCTTCGCCTGGCCGTCGTAGAAGTTGATCAGTGCGGTGTCCGGAGTGTAGTCGTCGCCGGCGGTCGGGTCCTGATACGCGTCGGCCAGTGCGCGGCGGCCCAACTCGACCATCCAGGAAGGGAACGCGGCGACCCGGGCGCCGTTCACATCGTCGGCGGTACGGGTGTACGCGTACGGCTGCCAGTGCCAGCCGACGCATACCGTCTGGACGGACATCACTCCGCCGCGCGGCAACCTGGTGTGCCGGATCGGGGCCGGGCCGCGCGCCCAGCCACGGCAGACGGTGACCAGCTCGCGCTGCCGCTCCAGGGAGAGCCAGCCCGGGACGTGGACGGCACCGGGGGCGACTTCCCGGCGGCCGGCAGGGGTGGGAGGACTGGGAGGACGGTTCTCGAATCCGGGGAGTGGCATGCTCATCTCTTACAGCGTGCCACGGGTCGGGAGATGGCGGATGGGGGATGTGGGGGATGTGGGGGATGTGGGGGATGTGGGGGATGGAGATATGAGGGATGGCGGATGGGTGGTGGGAAGTCCGGATGGCTGTGTGGGGCGTCCATAGGTCGGACCATTTTTTCGTTTCGCCCTTGACCGTGACCGCGGGGCTGAGGATTCTGCACAGCGGTAAGTAAGCGACTGCACAGCGGTGAGTAAGCGACTCGGCAGCGGTGAGTAAGCGACTGGGTAGGCGATTGAGTGGGCGATAGCGATGGAGTGTGGGCGATGGGCAATGGCCGCTGTGCGGTTGTTCCCTTGAAGGTCCAGATCGTCCGTTGAAGGTCTACATCTTCCGTGAAGATCCAGACCACGGCCCATGTTCCGTATCTCCTCTCTCATGCCCCTGCCCTCTACCTCCCAAGAAAGGCTGGAAACGGCATGAATCCTCATACGATCCCCCACGTG
This sequence comes from Streptomyces sp. NPDC001339, assembly GCF_042895955.1. NCBI lineage: Bacteria > Bacillati > Actinomycetota > Actinomycetes > Kitasatosporales > Streptomycetaceae > Streptomyces > Streptomyces sp. NPDC001339. The sequence continues at coordinate 246,565 of NZ_JBIAWT010000003.1, forward strand.
AAGCCTCCCTTGAACTGCCCCACGGATCCGCACCCGAGCCCTCACACGAATTCCCGTACGGACGATGACGTCCATGGCCAGGGCGAAGAGCGAGGCACCTGGCAGACGCCCGGCTACAGGGTCGTCGAGACCGCGCTCGAAGTCACCGCGTACGCGCTGTACGTTCGCTGACGGCGCTGCTGCCATGCTGCTGAAGGTCCTCGGCACCGCGGCGGGTGGCGGAGTGCCCCAGTGGAACTGCGCATGCCCCGGGTGCTCCGGGGCACGCGCCCACCCCGACCGGCGCCGCCGCCACGCCTCGCTCGCCGTACGAGCCGACGACGACCACTGGTACCTGATCAACGCCACCCCCGATATCGCCGACCAGATCGAGCACACCCCCGCCCTGCACCCGAGCCCCGCCACACGCCGTACGCCCATGGCGGGCATCGTCCTCACCGACGCCGAACTCGACCACACGCTCGGCATCGCACGGCTCCGAGAGTCCGACCGGATCGAGGTGTTCGCCACCGGGCCGGTCCGTGCGGCGCTGTGCGAGCGGGCTCACCTCGACGGTCTCCTGGCGCCCTATACCTCCCTGGAATGGCGGGAGTTGGGCTCTGTTCCCGTACCGCTGAGCGGCGGATCCGATGTCGAGATCAGCGCCGTTCCGGTCTCCGCGAAGCGGCCCCGGTACGCCGGTGGGTACGCTGCCGCCGGACCGGGCAGCGAGGTATCGCGCCGCGGGGCAGCCGAGCCGTGGGTGGTCGCGCTCCGCCTGCACGACCGGCGCACGGGAGGCACCGCGCTGTACGCCCCCGCGCTCGCCGCCTGGCCGGACGCGTTCCACGAGGCGTTGGCCGAGGCCGACGTCGTTCTGCTCGACGGCACCTTCTGGGACGACGAGGAACCGCGCCGCAGTGGCTTCTCCGCCCGCACCGCGACCGGCATGGGGCATCTGCCGATCAACGGCCCGGACGGCACCGCGACCCGGCTGGCACCGCTCGCCGCCCGCTGCCTCTACACCCACCTCAACAACACCAACCCGCTCGTCGACCCCGCCGCGCCACAGCACAAGGAGCTGGCGGGGCTCGGGCTCGCGGTGGCCGCGGAAGGCATGGAGATCGTCCTGTGAGTACGACGGAGGCCGCCCCGTGAGCACACCGTTCGAGGAGCGGCTGCGGGCCGTGGCGCGCGACAGGTATCACGACAGGCATCCCTTCAACGTCCGTATGCACAGGGGGGAGTTGACGCCGGAGGAGTTGCGCCGGTGGATCCGCAACCGCTTCCACTACCAGCGTCATATCCCCGTCAAGGACGCCCTGATCATGGCCAAGCTGCGCACCCCGGAACTGCGCCGGATGTGGCTGCGGCGGATCCAGGACCACGACGGTCAGCAGGACGGCGAGGGCGGCATCGAACGCTGGCTCCGGCTCGGTGAGGCCGCCGGGCTCGACCGTTCGCTGCTGATGGACGAGGCCGGAGTGCTGCCCGGCGTACGGCTCGCCGTCGACGGCTACGTCAACTTCTGCCGGTTGCGCTCACCGCTGGAGGCGGTCGCGGCCTCGCTCACCGAGCTCTCCGCTCCGGACATCATGCGCACCCGGATCGACGCCTTCGAGCAGCACTACGGCTGGATCGACGCCGAGGGGCTCGGCTACTTCCGCGGCAGGCAGAGCCAAGGGCGCCGGGACAGCAAGGAGGCCCTGGCGCTGGTCCTGGACTGGGCACGTACGGAAGTGGAGCAGGAGCTGGCGGTGGCCGCGCTGACGTTCAAGTGCCAGGTGCTGTGGTCGCTGCTCGACGCGGTCGAGCGGGGGGAGCGCCGCATGACGGGGGACCGTCCCGAGGTGGGGGACCGCCCTGAGGTAGGGGAGTGCCCCGAGGTGGGGGACCGCCCCGAGGTAGGGGAGCGCCCCATGGCGGAGAAGCGGCCATGACGGGCTGGCGGCCGGTGCTCGCTCCCGCCGTGCATCTGCGCCACGACCGGCTACGGGGCACCGATCTGCTGCTCCTCCCCGAACGTGTCGTGGTACTGGAGGGGGGCGCGGGCGCCGTGCTGCGGCTGTGCGACGGGGAGCGTGAAGTGCCGGACATCGTGGCCGAGTTGAGCCGCCGGTACCCGGGTGCCCCGGTGGCGGCCGAGGTGCCGGAATTCCTCGGGCGGATACGGGAGGAGGGATGGCTGCGATGACCGGTCCGCCGGAGCGGAGTGCGGTGCGGCCGGAGCCGCCCTGGGCGCTGCTCGCCGAACTCACCCACGGCTGTCCGCTGCACTGCCCGTACTGCTCCAATCCGGTCCAGCTCGTCAGCAGGGGAGCGGAGCTGACGGCCGGGGAGTGGGCGGGTGTGCTGCGTCAGGCGGGGGACCTCGGGGTGGTGAGCGCGCATCTCTCCGGTGGTGAACCCCTGCTCCGCTCCGACCTGGAAGCGATCGTGGCGGCCGCCGACCGCGCCGGGATCCACACCCAGCTCGTCACCAGCGGTGCCGGACTCGGCCGGGCGCGGCTGGACCGGCTTGTCGGCGCCGGACTGCGCAGCGTACAGCTGTCCGTGCAGCACGCCGACGCGGCGACGTCCGATCGGATCGCCGGGAGCCGCTCCTTCGCCGGCAAGGAACGGGCCGCGCGCCTGATCCGTGCCGCCGGACTGCCGCTCGGAGTCAATGTCGTACTGCACCGCCACAACCTCGATGCGCTGGACGCGCTGATCGATCTTGGAGTGAGCTGGGGCGCGGACCGCATCGAACTCGCCAACACGCAGTTCTACGGCTGGGCACTGCGCAACCGGGCCGAGCTGCTGCCCTCCCGAGCGCAGCTCGATCGCGCGCGGCAGACCGTACGGCGCCGGCGGGCGGGATTCGACGGCACGCCCGAGCTGGTGTGGGTGGTCCCCGATTACTTCGACGGCAACGCCAAACCCTGTATGGGGGGCTGGGGCGCTGTCTCCCTCACCGTCGCGCCCGATGGCACGACCCTGCCCTGTCCGGCAGCCGCCTCGATTCCCGGCCTCAACGCCTCCAACGTCCGCGACCACCCGCTGGCATGGATCTGGAACCACTCGCCTGCCTTCACCCGCTACCGGGGCACGGCGTGGATGCGCGAGCCCTGTCGCAGCTGTGACCTGCGCGAGCAGGACTTCGGCGGCTGCCGCTGCCAGGCCTTCGCGCTCATCGGCGACGCCGCGGCCACCGACCCGGCCTGCCGGCTGTCCCCCGACCATGCCCTCGTACGCGACCTGGCCGATGCCGCAGCGGAGCGGCCCACCACGGGCCTCGGCCGACCGCGCGGAGCCGACCTTTAGCGGAATCGCCCCTCAGCGGAATCGCCCATCAACGGAGGAACGGGCATTAACGGAGGAACAGGCAGAAGGGATGCATCGCCGGGTCGAGCAGCACCCGGACGTCGTCCTGCGGCTGGTAAGCGGCCCGGGCGGCGCCCAGCGCCACCGCATACGCCTCCGCTTCGTCCAGGTCATCCACCCGGATGTCCAGATGCAGCATCTTCTGCTGTTCCTCTGGCCGTTCCGGCCACACCGGCGGCCGGTATCCCGGCTCGGACTGGAACGAGAGTCCGGTGCCGCCCTCCGGGCACCGGAGCAGTACCCAGCCGGGTTCGCTGCACGTCACCTCCCATCCCAGCAGTCTCCGGTAGAAGTCGGCGAGCGCGTGGGCGTCCGCACAGTCCACGGCCACTGTCGCGAGCGAGAACCGAGGTTTCCGAGCCACCATCTCTCCTGCCTGCCTGCCTGCCGTCCTGCTGTCCTGCCGTCCTGCCGTCCTGGGGTCCTGGGGGCTTGCTGTCCGGCTCCTCTGTGCCGTTCGGGCCGCTGTTGTCAGTGGTGGCCCGTACGGTGGTTCCCGTCACTATCCGAGCTGCTGGCGCTCCTCGGATCCGCCCCGCTCCTGTGACAGCGCACGGGAGCGGGGCTCCGTCAGAGGGCCCCGGTGTACGGGCGCTCCGGCGTACGGGGCTCCGGCGGGGGTGTGCCCGGAGGTCCCCGCTGGGGGAATCGGCCGTTTTCCGGCTCCTGAGGCGCGGTGTGCGGGGGTGGGCGACGATGGAAGTGCCTGGGTGCGGCGGTGCGCGCGGAGCGGCGGCGGGGAGCGACGCCGGCGCCGGAAGCACCCGCTGAGCCGTATCGGGAGGCCCCGATGGATTACCCGGAACGCTATGAGCTGGTATTTCAGGCTCTCGCCGTGGAGGACGACGTGGTGATCGTCCGCCGTACCGAGCAGGCGGGAGCGGGCGGGTATCCGGTCTACGAGGACGAGTCGGGGATCGTGCGGGCGGAGATCAGCGACCGGGGCGAGGTACGCATGCTGGCCAGCGGCGGACATCAAATGCCTCGTACGCCGGTCCTGGCGCGGCCGCTCGCCCATTGAGCCGACTGCCGGAGCTGGCCTCCGCTTGCTCGTACGGCTACTCAGGGTGGCTACTCAGGGTGGCCGAGAGCGCGCAGGACAGCCGCCTCGGCGTGCAGTCGGGTGGTCGGGAAGACCGGTACCGGACTGTGCTCGGGGCCGATGAGCAACTCGATCTCCGTACAGCCCAGTACGATGCCCTCGGCCCCGGCGGCGACCAGGTCACCGATGACGGCCATGAAGGCCGCACGGGACTCCTCGCGGACGATGCCGCGGCAGAGCTCGTCGTAGATCACCTGGTGGACCGTGCCCCGCCCGGCCGCGTCCGGGACCAGGACGTCCAGACCGTGGCTCGCCAGGCGGCCACGGTAGAAGTCCTGTTCCATGGTGAAGGCGGTGCCGAGCAGACCGATACGGCGCAGGCCCTTGGCGCGTACGGCTTCCGCGGTGGTATCGGCGAGGTGCAGCAGCGGGATGCCGACCGCGGCGGACACCTGGTCGGCGACTTTGTGCATGGTGTTCGTGCAGATCAGCAGCATGTCCGCACCGGCGGACTCCAGGGCCTTGGCCGCGTTGGCGAGCACTTCGGCAGCCTCGTCCCAGCGTCCTTCGACCTGTAGTCGCTCGATCTCCGCGAAGTCCACGGAGTAGAGCACGCATCTCGACGAGTGCAGGCCGCCCAGGCGTTCCCGGGTCAGCTCGTTGAGCAGCCGGTAGTACTCAGCAGTGGACTCCCAGCTCATGCCGCCGAGCAGTCCGATCGTTCGCATCATCGCGTCACTTTCGCACATCGGTACTGTCCCTCACCAGGGATTTCCTGGCCTGGCACGGCACGGCCGGGCCGGGCCGTGTCACGCCGCTGCCGGCTACCAGAGCACCGGCAGCTGTTCCGTCCCGCGGACGAACATGCCGGCCCGCCACTTCAGTGCGCCGGGGTCGGCGTCCAGGGCCAGGTCCGGACAGCGCTCCAAGAGGGAGCGGATAGCGATACGCGCCTCCAGCCTGGCCAGCGGGGCGCCCAGGCAGAAGTGGATACCGTGGCCGAACGCGGTGTGCCCGCGGGCGTCGCGGGTGATGTCGAAGTCGTCGGTGGCGACGAAGCGTTCGCGGTCCCGGGACGCCGAAGCGAGAGCGACCAGCACCGGCTGACGAGCCGGGATCAGCGCCCCGCCGAACTCGATCGGCTCCCTGCTGAAACGCCATGTGGCCGTCGCCAGCGGGCCGTCGTACCGCAGCATCTCCTCCACGGCGTTGTCCATGAGGGAGTAATCGGCTCGCAGGGCCGCCAGTTGGGCCGGGTGCTGGAGCAGGGCGCGCACACCGTTGGAGAGCAGACCGACGGTGGTCTCGTGGCCCGCGACCAGCAGCAGGAACGCCGTGCCGAGCACCTCCTCGCGGGAGAGCTGGTCGCCGTCCTCGTCGCTGGTCCTGATCAGGGCGCTGAGCAGACCGTCGGTGGGCTGCTCGCGTGTGGCGTCGATCAGGGCGGTGAGGTACTCCGCCATCGCCCCCGCAGCCTGCTGCGCCGCTTCTTCGCTGGTCGGCGCGACCAGCTCGTTCGACCAGCCGCGGAAGGCCTCCCGGTCGATGGCGGGAACGCCGATCAGTTCGCAGATGACGGTCATCGGTAAGGGGAAGGCGAGCGACTCCACCAGGTCGGCCCGTCGGCCGGGGGCGGCGAGCATCGCGTCGAGCAGGTCGTCGGTGATCTGCCGCACCCGCGGCCGCAGTGCTTCCACGCGACGGGGTGTGAACTCCTTCGCGACCAGCTTCCGCAGCCGGGTGTGCTCGGGTGGGTCCGCGTCGAGCATGTGCATGAGCAGCGCCATATGGCTGTCGTCCAGCAGACCGGCACCGCGCCAGTCCTTGCTGAGGCGGGGGTCGGTGAGGGCGGCCCGTACCGCGTCGTGGCCGACGATCAGCCAGCCCTCCTGCCCCTCGGGGGTGCGTATATGGTGCACCGGCCCCTGGGCGCGCAGCTTGGCGTAGTACGTGTACGGGTCTGCGGTGAAGTCCTCACCGTAGGCACCCAGATCGACGATCTCCGGCATGCGTTGCCCGCCCCCTCGGCGAATTCATGGAATCCCGTTGCCAGACCCGTGGACGCCCGAAAGTCCGAATGCCCGAAAGTCCGAATGCCCGGAAGTCCGGAAGTTTGAAAGCCCGGAAGTCCGGGAGCCCAGAAGCCCAGAAGCCTGTTGTCCGGTTCGCGGAGGTCCGCTGCCCGGCTTCGCTTCGAACCGTACGTGCCGGCCATGGGCGTGGGCATCGGCCCAGCGGAGGATCTTCATCGAGCCAGGTACTCCCGTCGCAGTCCATCTGCCGGTGCCCGGCAGGCAACGTCTGCCCGTCACCGGGATCTGCTGGCCGGAGCGGCCCGCCCGGTGCCATGCTGTGTGGCGTGAAAGGCCCCCAGACCTACTTCAGCTTCGCCCCTGAGCTGCACTCTTTCGTCGCGGCGGAGCACGTCACCGCACGCGCGCCCGTGGTGACCGACGGTTCCTCGACGCTCGGCCATGTCGTCGAGTCGCTGGGCGTTCCACTCACCGAGGTCGGCAGGCTCGTCGTGGATGGCGGCGAGGTCTCCGTCTCCCACATCCCGCGCGCCGGCGAGCACATCGAGGTGCGCGGCATCGAACGCCCGCAGCGGGTCCCCGGCGCGCCGCTGCGGTTCTTGCTCGACGTCCATCTCGGCACCCTGGCGCGCAGGCTGCGGCTGCTCGGCGTCGATGCCGCGTACACCAACGAGGACCCCGGTGACGCGGCACTGGCCGCGCTCTCCGCGAAGGAGCGGCGGGTGCTGCTCTCCCGGGACCGGGGGCTGCTGCGCCGGCGGGAGATCTGGGCGGGCGCCTTTGTCCACAGCGACCGGCCCGATGACCAACTCCGCGACGTACTGGAGCGCTTCGCCCCCACGCTCGCGCCCTGGACGCGGTGCACGGCGTGCAACGGCCGGCTGGCGGACGCCGACAAGGAATCGGTCCGGGAGCACCTCCAGCACGGGACCCGGCGGACGTATGACGTCTTCGCGCAGTGCACCGTATGCGGCAGGGTGTACTGGCGCGGCGCACACCACGCACGGCTCGAAGCGATCGTGGAGGAGGCGCTCGCGCTTCGGTACCGCGCCGGCTGAATCGACCCGGAGCGGCACCGACGGGCGGAGCGGCGGCCCGGGGTGCTTGCTGTCTTCGGGAGCCCGGGGCGGTGTCCTCGGGAGCCCGGGCGTCACCGGGGGCCGACCTGCCAGCGGGCTCGGCCGCTCGGCCGTATGAATTCCCCGATCCGGGTGAGGAAGCGGGGCGATCGAGAGTGGCGTCCATGGCGAGTGGCCAGGACAGTGAGTGTCGGCGGAGTGTCGGCTGAGTTCGGCGATGCGCCGGTGGCCGCGCGGCGGGGACGAGGATTCCCGCGGGCGTGTGAGTGGGGATGTGTGTGCCCCAAGTTCTCGTGCTTGCAAGGAAATTCTCCCTTCATGTCGCTGGATTTCCTCCGAACTGTGGGGCAATGAAGGGCCTTTGTGGGAATGCGCGCAGCAGCCGCATCGGAATGGAACGGTGAAGGGGCGTGAAGGAAGGGGAGTTGGGCGTGGAGACGAGGCCGGCGTGCCGCGAGTCGGGCCGGGAGGCCGGGCTCGGTGGCGGCGGCCCGTGGCAGCGAGTCTCCTCGACCCCGCGCGACGCCATCAGGCGTGCCGCGGAGGCTCTTGCGATACGCCCGTGTTCCTGGACGCTTCCCCGACCACGCTCCTGGACGCTCTCCCGACCACGCTTCCGGACGCGGTCCCGACCAGGCATCCCGGAGGCGATCCCCGACGCGCTCCTGGCGCCTTCCTGAGCCGGGATCCGCCCGCGTCCTCCCGGGACGGAGCGGTGCGGTCCGTCGCCGAAGCTCCCTTAGCCCACTCGTTGCGTGACACGCCGACGACGCGCGCCATCCAACGGGTGAATTCTTCGCTTCCTGCCACCCGAAGAGCCCAGGGGGTACCTCGAACGCAACGTTTTCCAGTGGTGCGCGGCCGCGATTCGGCTGACGGTGATCACGTCGCTACTGCGATCCGATGTGCCGACAAAGAGTCAGCCTTCGCAGTCGCGCCGAAAGGAACATGTCCCCATGCGCACTGCTCGCACACTGTTCGCTTCGGCCGCTATCACAGCGGCCCTCGCAATCTCTGCACCCGCCGCCAATGCCATGATCATGGAGGACATTGCCTCGAAGGGGAGTGCATCCTCCAGCGACGACGACCACGGTCGGAACGGCAAGCGCGACCGTGACGATGACCATGGGCGGGACTACGGCCGTGACCGGGACCGTGACCGTGACCGCGACCGTGACGACTGCAAGAGCCGCAGCTGGGGCGGCGGCCATGACAACGGCAACGGCCACAGCTGGGGCGGCGGCCACGACAGCGGAAGCGGCCACAGCTGGGGTGGCGGCCATGACAGCGGAAGCGGCCACGGCTCCTGGGACCGCTGCCGGAAGCCGAGCGGCGGCGTCCACACCGGTGGTGGAGCCCTCGCCAAGGTCGTGGTCAACGACTGGGACGACGACGATGACCACGGGCGTGGCGGCGGCCGTGACAACGACTGGGGCAACGGCAGCCGGGACCACGACCACGGCGGCTGGCGCGACCACCACCGCCGTCCGCACGGCGGTATCCACACCGGTGGCGGTGGGATGGCGACCGGCGGCAGCCTGGCGGCAGGCTCCGTGCTGATGCTCGGTGGTCTGGGAGCCGGTGCCTTCATGCTGCGTCGCCGCAACGCCTCTGGGTCTGCGACGGCCTAAGAGGCTGCCCCGTACGGAGGTCGCTACGCCGTCGCGGCCACCGTTCCTCGTGGACGGTGGCCGCGACGATTGCGTTCGACGGCCTCCCCGCCTCGCCGCTGCCCCCTACATGAAAGGCCTCCGCATATGACTGCCCAGCAGTCGCCGCCCCAGCCGAGTACGAACCCGTCCCGGACCGCCCAGGCGCCCCGCCCCGTCGGCCGCGGCCTGTTGTGGTCCGCGGCAGCGTTCCTGCTGGGCTCCCTCCTCGTCTACAACTCCGTGGACACTTCGGCGGATCCCAAGCCGCAGTCCGGTCCGGCCGTCGCCGCCTCCGCGAGTCCCAGGACGACCGGTTCCTCCTCGGCGGCCGTCCGGGGCCTGGAGATGGCCCGCTCCGCGCCGCGACGGCTGAGGATTCCCGCGATCGCCGTCGACGCCCCCTTCACCCCGCTGTCCCTCGGCCCGAGCGGCCAGCTCGACGCTCCGCCCGCGGCGGACAGAAACCTGGTCGGCTGGTTCAAGGACGGCGCCTCCCCGGGGGAGCGTGGAGCATCGATCCTCGCCGGTCATGTCGACACCAAGACCGGACCCGCGGTGTTCATGCAGCTCGAGTCGATCAAGCCGGGCAGCACGATCAACATCTCCCGTGAAGACGGTACGGTCGCGATCTTCAAGGTGGACTCCGTCGAGACCTTCAACAAGAAGCAGTTCCCCAATGACCGGGTCTACGCCGATGCGCCGACCGCGCAGCTCCGCATCATCACCTGCGGTGGCGCATACGACCGGAAGGTCAGGGATTACGTGGACAACGTAGTGGTGTTCGCCCACCTGGCATCGTTCAGACGTGCCTGATCCGGGGCGGGGCGGGCCGGGGAGGGTAGGGTCCGGCCCGAGCCCGCCCGCTACACGCCGGCTCACCCGGTCGGCCCAAGAGCCGGCCAAGAGTCGGCCCCAAGGCCGGCCCGGCCCAAGCGGCGGCCTCATCGGCGGACCGCCACGGCCGGGTGTCGGGTGGGGAGAGCCGGGCAAGCCGCCCCGCGCACAGCGCCGGGCGGAACTGACGGCCCAATGACGGCCTACTGACGGTCTATCGTGGCCGCATGTCCGCCCCAGAGCTGATCCGTATCGTCTCCCGTGACTCGCCCATGGCCCTGGCCCAAGTGGAGCGCGTCCGCACCGAACTCGGGGTGCTCCACCCCGGAATCGCCACCGAGGTCGTCCCGGTCAAGACGACCGGCGACCGCTGGATGGGTGCGCTCTCGCAGGTCGAGGGGAAGGGGGCGTTCACCAAGGAGGTGGACGCGGCCCTCCTGGCCGGTGAGGCGGACCTCGCGGTGCACTGCGTCAAGGACATCCCGGGCGACCGCCCGTTGCCGGCCGGCACGGCTTTCGCGGCCTTCCTGGAGCGCGATGACGTTCGCGACGCCCTGATCCATCCGGGCGGGCTCACCCTCGACGAACTCCCCGCGGGCACCCGGATCGGCACGTCGTCGGTCCGCCGGATCGCCCAACTCGCCGGCTCCCACCCGCATCTGCAGTGCGTACCGATGCGCGGTAACGCCAACCGCCGCATGGAGAAGCTCGCGGCTGGCGAAGCGGACGCACTGCTGCTGGCGGTCTCCGGCCTTGAGCGCATCGGCCGGACGGATGTGATCAGCCAGATCCTGTCCGTGGACGAGATGTGCCCGCCCATCGGTGCCGGCGTGCTGGCGCTCCAGTGCCGTGAGGGCGACTCCGACACCATCGATGCGGTCAGTGGCCTGGGGCACCCCCGGACGTACCAGGAGACCACCGCCGAGCGCATGCTGCTGCACGTCCTGCAGGGCCACTGCAACAGCCCGATCGCCGGCTACGCGAAGACCGACCGGCGCGGCGAACTCTCCCTGCGCGCCTGTGTGTTCACCCCGGACGGCAAGACCGTTCTCAACGCGCACGAATGGGCCGGGCCGCTCACTCCGGAGACGCTCGGTACGTCGGTGGCGGTCGCCCTGCTCCGCCAGGGCGCGCGCGAGCTGATCGACAGCATCGCGCACTGACGGCTGCATCGCCGGGGCGGGAGGCCGGACGGATCGGATGGGCGGATCGGCGGACGGATCGGATGGATCGGACAGGCGGTCGCGGGGGCGGATCGGACGGGCGGTCTCGGGGGGGGCTGAATCCGGCAGGGAGGCTCGGCCGAAGCGGACCACGGCACCCACCGAGCGCACCGCCCGGCGGGCGTGGTCCACCCGGGCGTGATCCACGGGGTGTGATCCACCGCGTGTGATCCACCACAGCCAAACCGTGCGTTCGGTCATGAACGGGAATCAACGGTCTCGGAATCCCGATATTCAACGGTCTCAGGCTCCGGACTGATCTTTGCGTGCCCGCCGCACGCATGACAGGATGTCGGCGCCGCACGGGGGAGCGGCGCATGAGCGGGGACAACCTCCCTTAGCGCACCAGGAGTTCAGCTCACACCTGAAGTGGTGGTGCTCCTTCTTCCCGGGGCGGCGAGACCTGCTGAGCCGCAGCCAACAACACACACGGGAATGGAAATCGGACACCGAGATGAACACCACCGCCATCACAGCACAGACTTCCAGCCGCACGCCGATTTATGAAGAAATGGTCGAGAAACACGGCGATGTCCTCGCCGAAGTCCGCGAGGTCGCCGAGCATTCGCAGCAGAAGGTGTCCCAGGCCCTGGACTGGAGTGATCTGCGCCGCCCGCGCGACTGAGGGGCATCGGCCCGGGGCTCCGTGAGAAGGTTTGCGCCCTTCGCCCGTCGCCGGTCAGCCGCCACTCGTCATCCCGTCAGCCGGCCCGTCGTGGGAACCATCCGTCCCCGCGGAATTCCGTCAGCCTGCCGTGGGGAAAACGTCCAGCAGTCGCGGTGGAGCCGCTTGCTTCCACGAGTCCACGAGGATGTCCCGCAGCTCGTCCATGTCCTCCAGTTCGGCGAGCCGAACCCGCACCCACGCCGAGCCGGCCTCGTGCGGAGGCACCCAGAATTTCTTCGGCTCCGCCGCGATCAGTTCCCGCCGCTCGTGGATCGGGCACCGCACGGCGAAAGACGTCTCATCGTCGGGGATCGTGAGGAACATCTTCCCGGCGACCCGGAAGGTGGGCATCTCCCAAGCGATCTTCTCCACTGTTTCCGGCAGGGAGAGGGCGATACGGCGGACATCAGCGGAATCGATCACGCCACCACTTTAGGCACATGAGGACACACGCGAAGAGCATGAGGACGCGCGCGGAGACATGCGGCAGGGGCTTCGGCTCGGACGAACGGCCTCGTGGGCGGCGCAGCGAGCGGCGCCGTGAACAGTGTCGTGAACGGCGTCGTGAACGATGTCGTGCGGCGCCCGGAACCCCCCGGAGGTAACCTGAAGCCGTTGCCCCTGCCCAGGCCGGGGAGGTCGGTAGATGACCTCGTGCGAGAGCCCCCGCCCCTGCAAGGCGGATGCGCCCCGCTACCCGCCGATCGCCGAGCACGGCCTGATCGGCGATATGCGTACGGCCGCCCTCGTCGGGACGAACGGCACCATCGACTGGTACTGCTGCACACGCTTCGACAGGCCCAGCGTCTTCGCCGCGATCCTGGACGCCGAACGTGGTGGGGCCTTCGAGCTCGCCCCGGACGTGCCCGCCCGGACGAAGCAGTTCTACTTCCCCGACACCAACATCCTGATCACCAGGTTCTTCGCGGACCACGGTGTCGGCGAGGTCCAGGACTTCATGCCGATCGTCGGCGACTCGCGCGAGGCGGACCGCCACCGGCTGATCCGCCGGGTGCTGTGTGTCCGCGGGGCGCTGCCCTTCACCGCCCGGGTGGCGCCCCGGTTCGACTACGGCCGGCAGGCGCACACCGTGCGATGCCGGCAGGGTCACACCGTCTTCGAGTCGGCGGAGCTCTCGCTGGCGCTGACCTCCAGCGTTCCGGTCGAGATCGACGGCCCGGACGCCTGGTCGTCCTTCAAACTGCACGAGGGCGAGTCGGCGGTTTTCGCGCTCGACCGGATCGGCGAGGGGGTGGAGCCGCGGGTCTGCGCGGTGCGGGAGGCGGAGGAGCAGTTCAGCGCCACGGTGAGGTACTGGCGCGGCTGGCTGTCGCAGTCCCGTTACCGGGGGCGCTGGCGGGAGATGGTGCACCGCTCCGCACTGACTCTCAAACTCCTCACCTACGCACCGACGGGCGCCATTGTGGCCGCGCCGACCACCAGCCTGCCCGAACAGATCGGTGGCGAGCGCAACTGGGACTACCGCTATGTGTGGGTGAGGGACGCCGCGTTCTGTATCTACGCTCTGCTCAGACTGGGATTCACCGACGAGGCCAAGGCTTTTGTGCATTTCCTCTCCGGTGTCATCTGCCGGGACTGCGGGGCCGCGTGTGGGGCCGGCGCCGGATCCGGGGCTGGGGCCGGGGCCGGTTCCGGAACCGGCAGCCCGTTGCAGATCATGTACCGGATCGACGGCCGCAGCGAACTGCCCGAAAGCGAGCTGTCCCACCTGGAAGGCCATCTGGGCTCGGCACCCGTACGTATCGGCAACAACGCCGTCCATCAGCTCCAACTGGATATCTATGGGGCCCTCATCGACTCGCTCTACCTCTACGACAAATGGGGGGAGCCGCTGTCCAGCGACGAATGGGACACCATCGTCGGTCTGGTCGACTGGGTCTGCGACAACTGGGATCAGCCGGATGAAGGAATCTGGGAAACTCGCGGCAGGACCCAGAAATTCCTCTACTCGCAGTTGATGTGCTGGGTTGCGATCGAGCGCGCGATGCGGATCGCCGGGCACCGCGGCCTGCCCGCGGATATGCTCCGCTGGGGCCGGGCCCGTGACACGATCTACCGGCGGATCATGGAACGCGGCTGGTCCGCGGAGCGCAAGGCGTTCGTCCAGCACGAAGGCGATGATGTCCTCGACGCGGCCGTCCTGATGATGCCGCTGGCCAAATTCATCTCGCCCACGGATCCGAAATGGCTTTCCACCCTTGATGCCTTGGGCGCGGACCTGGTGTCCGATTCCCTGGTCTACCGCTACGACCCGAGCCGCAGCCCGGACGGGCTGCGCGGCGAGGAGGGTACGTTCTCGATCTGCTCCTTCTGGTACGTCGAGGCGCTTTCTCGTGCGGGGCGTGTGGACGAGGCCCGGCTGGCCTTCGAGAAGATGCTCACCTACGCCAACCACCTCGGGCTCTATGCCGAGGAAATCGGCCGCACCGGCGAACAGATGGGCAATTTCCCCCAGGCGTTCACCCATCTCGCCCTGATCAGCGCGGCATTCAACCTGGACCGGGCGCTGGGGTGACCGTGCCGGCTGGGGTGACCGTGCCGGGAGCAGCTTGATCCCGTGCCGTGGGGCGACTGCCTCCGCACAGCCGCGGACAGCACGGCGTGTGAGGTGGGTCACGTCGTAGCGAGGGATGAGGGGGTGGGGGGCGAGGGTCACGCCACCTCGGTGGTGAAGTGTCCGGTCTGCGGGTTTACCTGTTCTTTTCGGGGTGTTGGCCGGAGGTGCTTGCCTTCGGGGTGTGGAGGTGGATAGCGTACCCAGCGGTCTAAAGCTTTCTGGACAGCTTTAGTGAAAGATAAACCATGGAATCGGTTCCTGGGTGGGGGAGAAGCATGCAGATCAACGTTGCCGTCGCTTACCACAGCGGATACGGCCACACCGCCAAGCAGGCGGCGGCCGTGGCGGCCGGCGCGGAGAAGGTGCCCGACACCCGCGTACACCTGGTCTCCCTCGCCGAGTTGAACGACGAACTCTGGGAGACGCTGCAGGAGGCCGACGCCGTCATCTTCGGTACGCCGACCTACATGGGGGGCAGCAGCGCGGTCTTCCGCACGTTCGTCGAGGCCACCAGCCAGGTCTGGGGCGACAACATGCGCTGGAAGAACAAGATCGCGGGCGGCTTCACCAACAGCGGCAACATGGCAGGCGACAAGCTCAACGCTCTCATCGACATCGCCCTGTTCGCCGCCCAGCACGGCATGATCTGGGTCGGCCTGGCCGAGTACGGCGGCTGGAACACCTCCTCCGGCAGCCCCGAGGACATCAACCGGCTCGGCAGCTGGCTGGGCGCCATGTCCCAGTCGAACAATGACGAAGGGCCCGACGTCACGCCCTGCGCCAGCGATCTGCGTACCGCGGAGATGCTCGGCCGCCGGATCGCCGAGACCGCCCACGTCTACCGCGCCGGGCGCGCCGCGGTGGATCTGGAGGACGTGTCCGGCTGAGGCCGATCTCCGGCAGCCTCTTCTGAGGCGCCTCTACGGGGGAATAGTCCAACAGGCCTTCGGGGGCGGTCGGTTGATGGCGCATGCCCGCAAGTGGGAGCCGCCGCCGTTTCTTTCTGCCCCAGGTGCCAGGTGCTGTCCCTCACGGTGCCCTCGCTCAGGCTTGACCCGGGTGCCCCGCTGCGTGAACCGGTGCGGAGACGAACCTTTCGTCGGCCGCTCGGGCACCGACATCTCACCGGGAGCGGCTCGGGCGAGCTCCGCTGTCCCGCGCAGCACACGGCGGCAGGCCTCCCTTCGACAGCTCCCACCTCTCTTTCTGTACCTCTCTTTCTGTACCGCGCCCGCGGAACCTCGCGCGCCCGGCGATTCCCGGCGATTCCCGGGGATTCCCGGCGGCGTCCGCCCGTGCGGCCGTCCGTCCTGCCATTCCACGAGGAGACACGAGGAGATCAGCCATGTTCCAGACCACGACCGACACCGAGCTGGCGGGCAACCCGATCGACGAAGTGATCGGCTCCACGATCCGCTACGCGGCGTTGACCACCGCGGCCAAGCTCGGCATCTTCACCGCCCTGGAGCAAGGCGGACCCAAGACGCTCGACGAGCTGGCCGCGGCCATCGGCGCCAGTACCGACGGGACCCGTGCGGTCGCCGACGTGGCCGCCGTCCTCGGGTGGCTCACCCTGGAGGACGGCCGCTATCGCAACGGTCCGCTGGCCGAGCGCTGGCTGGGCAAGGGCGCCGAGTTCGACTTCACCCCGGCGCTGCTGTGGGCGTACGAACTCACCAACGTCCTGTGGGAACTCCCGCAGGCCGTACGGGACGGCAAGCCCGCGCAGTCCCTGTGGGAGCGCTGGGCCGACAACCCCGAGGCCGGGCGGGACTTCGCCGCGTACATGAAGGTCAAGTCCCGGCTGACGGTGGACGCCATCGTCGACGCCGTACCGCTGCCCGACGGGGCCCGGCGCCTGCTCGACCTGGGCGGTTCGCACGGACTGCACTCCCTCGCCATGTGCCGCCGGCACCCCGGGCTCTCCGCGACCATCCTCGATCTGCCCGAGGCGCTCGCCGACACCGGCACCGCGATCGAACAGGCCGGCCTCGCGGACCGGATCACCCTCCAGCGCGGCAGCTTCCTCAGCGGCGACCTCGGCAGCGGCTACGACGTGGTGTTCCTCTTCGAGATCGTGCACAACCACACCGACGCCGAGAACCGGGACCTGATAGGGCGGGCCGCCAAGGCCCTCCGGCCCGGTGGCCGGATCGTGGTCCTCGAAGACGTCCGGGGCGAGCGGCCCGAACCGCACAACGCCGCGTTCTCCCTGGCCATGTACGCCTGCTCCGGTGACCGCACCTACAGCCTGCCGGAGATCTCCGGATGGCTGACGGACGCCGGCCTGAAGACCGTCGAGCGGATCGCGCTGCCCTCGTCCGTCTCGCTGGTCGTCGGCGGCAAGTAACGCCGGCCGTCGCGGAAGGGGGGGAGCACCATGCAGATCGATCTGGCACACCGGTCGACCCGTTCATGGCAGATGGCCGCGGACCTCGCGAGAGAGGTGTACGCCCAGGCATACGGCGCCGAGGTGGTGCCCCGGCCCGATTCGTTCATCGTCGCCCGCCCCGCCTGCTGCCCGGCCGAGCAGCCTGCCGCGCCACTGGCCTGCGCGGGGCTGACCTTCGGCCGGGACCAGGCGCTGTTCTCCGAGCACTACCTCGGCACCGGCGTCGAGGAGGCCATCCTGGCCCGCCTCGGGGTCGTGGTGGACCGGCGGCGGGTGGTGGAGGTGGGGGCGCTGGCCACCCGCCGGGTCGCGGTCGGCCGGGAACTGGTCAGAGCCACCCCGATCATCGCCTGGTGCTTGGGTATGGAGTACATCCTGTGCACTGTCACCCGCCGCCTGGTCGCCATGCTGGGCCGCACCGGCATCCACTTCGTGCCGTTCGCTCCCGCCGACCCGCGCCGGCTGCCGCCCGACGAGGCGGGGCGCTGGGGCACGTACTACGACCATGAGCCTCAGGTCGGCATCATCGCCCTGAACGCGTTGGACCGGCTCTTCTCCGACGCCACCGGGCGCTACTCCGTCACCGACCTGCAACTGAGCATCAGCGCCATGGAGGTGGCCGGCCATGCGGGTCATTGAGGAGAGCCTGGCGCGGCTCGGCGAGTCGCAGCGCCCGCTGATCGAGGTGCTGGACGAGGACGGCGCCCTGGCGCGCACCCTCACCTACCGGGAGGTGACGCGCCGGGCCGCGGACCTCGCCCGGCGGCTCGGCCCACGGGACGGCCGGCCGGCGCGTGTCGGCGTGCTCTGTGGCAACACCCCCGAATTCGTCGTCACCGACCTGGCGTTGGTCATGGCCCGCGCCATCGAGGTCCCGGTTCCGCTCGCCTTCTCCGCCGAACAGGCCGCCGGTCTGCTGGAGGACACCGACCTGTGCGTGGTGGACGCCGCCGGAGGCGCGCGCCTGAACGAGTGGGGGAGGAGCCGGGTCCTCCCCCCGGGCTGTACGGTGCTGCCGCTGTCCGTGGACGGGCCCGTACCCTCCGCGCCCCTCGTGCCGCCGCCGGCCGGCGCCGCCCCTGCGGACTGGGAGTGCAAGGTCATCCACACCTCCGGAACCACCTCGCGCCCCAAGGGCGTACGGATCCGGGCCCGGGCGATGGACGAACTGCTGGGCTCCCTGCGCACGGTGATGCCGTCCGGCGCGTTCGCCCGCTACCTGTCGGTCGTGCCGTTCAGCCTGCTCATCGAGCAGGTCACCGGCCTGTACATGGTGCTGCTCGACGGCGGGACGCTCGTCCTGATGCCGCCCGGCGAGGCGCTGGTCGGCACCGCGGCGGGGGCCGCCGCCGACTGCCTGCCGTATGTGGCGGCCGCCCGGCCCACCGCGCTGGTCGCCACCCCCACGCTCGTCGACGCCTTCGCCACCGCGGCGGACGGCGCCGCGGAGCGCGCTCGCCCAGTGGCCCCGGCGCTGTTCGGCACCCGCGAAGCACCGCTCATCTGCTGCGGCGGGGCACCCGTACACCCCGACCTGCTGCGCCGCCTGGACGCCCACGGCCTGCCCGTCCACGAAGGGTACGGGCTGTCCGAGAACAGCTCCGTGGTCAGCTGGAACACCCCCGCCGCGCGCCGCCTCGGCACCGTCGGCCGTCCGCTGCCGCACGTCCGTGTCCGCACCGCCGACGACGGCGAACTCCTGGTCCGCAGCTCCTCGCTGTTCGCCGGCTACACCCGTAACGACCCCTCCAGCCTCGTCCTCGACACCGACGGCTGGCTGCACACCGGCGACCTGGCCCGGATCGACGAGGACGGCTTCCTCACCATCACCGGACGCAAGAAGAACGTCATCATCACCGCGGCCGGCCGCAATATCGCCCCCGAATGGGTCGAGGCCCAGTACGCCCGGCTGCCGTTCGTCCGCGCGGTCGCCGTCGTCGGCGAGGGGCTCGACGCCCTGCACGGGCTGTTCCTCGTCGAGGAGGCCACCGACATCACGGCCGCCGCGATGGCCGTCCGGGAGTTCGGCCAGGCACACCTATCCGAGGTGGAACGGGTCGCCGTACCGCACTTCCTCGCCGACCCGCGGCTCTACCGCAGGTACTTCACCGTCACCGGACGGCCGATGCGTCAGGCCGTCCGCACCGCCCTCGCCAACGGAACGCTGTACGACCACCAAGGAGCTGACGCATGACCGCGCACGCTGACGTCCGGCCCTATGGCGCCGCCACCGGCCGGCTCGTCCTGCCCGCCGACGACAGGTCACTCGGCGCACTCGACCTCGCATGGGTCACCGGCCTGCTGGCCGACGCCGGATTCCTCCTCTTCCGGGGCTTCCGCACCGGCCTCGCGGAGTTCACCTCCTTCGTGAAGGCGCACTCCGGCCGGATCACCCTCGACCCGGCGCGTTCCTTCCACGGCGGCGAGGTCGCCCAGAAGGTGGACGCCGGCACCGGCGCCGTCGGCCTGCACCTGGAGAACGGCAACAGCCCCTTCGGTCCCGACCTCACCTGGTTCCTGTGCGAGAAGGCCGCCGCCAGCGGCTCCCAGACCACCGTCTGCGACGGCTACCGCGTCTGGGACGCGGCGAGCGACACCGCCCGCGCGGTCTTCGGCACCAGGGACATCATGTACTGCCGCCGCGTCGAAGAGCACAAGTGGAAGGCGTTCGTCTGCCACCAGACGGAGGGCCGCAAGGAGCCCGGCGACGTCACCTTCGCCGATATGAGGGAACTGGTCGGCGGCAGCGTCTCCACCACACTCCAGCTCAACGACGACGGCTCGATCCACTACGCGTACCGCACCGGCGCCGCCCGTCACACGCTCTTCGGCAGCCGGCTCGCCTGGGCCAACAGCGTCTTCGGCCCCTCGTACAACTACGAGGCACCCCGCATCACCTTCGCCGACGGCACCGCGATACCCGACGCGCTGCTCGCCGAACTCCGCCGGCTCACCGACGACCTGACCGAGGAACTCGACTGGCAGGACGGCGATGTGGCGCTCATCGACAACACCCGGGTGATGCACGGCCGCCGCGAGATCCTCGACACCGACCGGACCGTCTACAACGCCCAGAGCTACCTCGACCCGGCGCTGCTGACCGCCGTACGGACCGGAAGGGCACAGGGATGACCGGCACCACCGCGGCCCTGGGCCTGGACGACGAGCGGGTCCGCGCCGTCCTGGACGAGATCGCCCGCACCGCCGCACGCGACGACCAGGACGTGATGCGGCGCGCCTACGCCACCGCCGCCGACTGGCCGCAGCCGCCCACCGCCCAGCAGGCCGCCGACCTGTGCGCCCAGGCGGCGCTGCCCGTGCACCCGGAGGTCGGCACCTTCCTCTACCAGCTCGTACGGGGCCGGCGTCCGGTACTCGTCGTGGAGTTCGGCACCTCCTTCGGCGCGTCCACGCTCTACGCGGCCGCGGCGCTCCGCGACAATGGCGGCGGCCTGGTCATCGGCTCCGAGCTGCATCCCGGCAAGGCCGAGCGGGCCCGCGAGCACCTGGCGCGGGCCGGGCTCGCCGACTACGCCGAGATCAGGACCGGCGACGCCCGTGAGCGGCTCACCGACCTGCCCGGGCCGCCCGACCTGGTGCTGCTCGACGGGTGGAAGGAGCTCTACCTCCCGGTCCTGAAGGTTCTCGAACCGCAGCTGCGCGCCGGCACCCTGGTCGTCTCCGACAACCTGCCGATGCTGCCCCGGGAATTCCTCGACCACGTCCGTACCGCCGGCCACGGCTACCTCTCCCAGCGGCTCCCGCTGGGAGACGGTATCGAGTTCACCGTCCGTCTCCAGGAAGGCCCCTCGCACCGATGACCCACCGCACCCACCGACGCACCCTCCTCCGGGCCGGCCTCGCCGCGCTGCCGCTGGCCGCGGCGGCACCGGCCGTGGCACAGGCCGCCGAACGGCCCGGCCGGCTCACCGCCGCCGCCGTCGCCCAGTGGACCGACGCCTATCTGGAGGCCTGGCGGACCAAGGACGACGCCGCCGCCGTGCAGCTGTTCACCCCCGACGCCGTGTACGAGGCGGTGCCCGGCGTACCGGAGCAGACCTTCCGCGGCCGGGAGGCGATCGGGCGCTACTGGCGTGAGATCACCGTCGGCCAGAGCGACATCACCGGCCGCCACGGCACACCGATCGTCACCGGGGACCGGGCGGCCGTCGAACTCTGGGTCACCCTGCGCTCCGCCGCGCTCAACCCCGACGGCGACCACTGGGCCACCCTCCTGGAGACCAACATCCTGCTCTTCGCCCCCGACGGCCGCTGCCGCCGCAACACCGAGTACTG
This sequence comes from Streptomyces sp. NPDC001339, assembly GCF_042895955.1. Taxonomy (NCBI): domain Bacteria; kingdom Bacillati; phylum Actinomycetota; class Actinomycetes; order Kitasatosporales; family Streptomycetaceae; genus Streptomyces; species Streptomyces sp. NPDC001339. The sequence continues at coordinate 267,703 of NZ_JBIAWT010000003.1, forward strand.
GAACCTCCAGACCGGCCGCCTCACACCACCCCAGGGGTGGGGCACGGCATGACCGCCGGCCGCCCGGCCCGCCGACCACGCCTCAACGGCGGATCAGCACACCCTCCTCGATGGCGGCCAGCGCGATCCGCAGCTGTTCGCTGAGGGCCCTGGCGGTGTGCTCCGGAATGCGGTCGACGAGCCGGGCATGCACGGCGGTCGTGGCGCGCACCGCCGCCTCCGCGGTCTCCACCCCGTGCGGGGTCAGCTGCACCCAGCTGCTGCGGGCGTCGTCCTCGGCCGCCGCGCGGGTGACGTACCCCGCGGCCACCAGGCGCTTGACCACGTTGCTGGTGCCGCCGGACGACAGCAGGAGAGCGTGGGTGAGCTCGGTCGGCTTGAGGCGGTACGGGGCGCCGATGCGCCGCAGGGTGGCCAGCACACCGTACTCGGCCTGGGTCAGCCCCAGCTTCTCCAGCTCGGCCGCCGCCGCGGTGTCGAACGCCGAGACCAGCAGGGCGCTGCGCTTGGCCAGTTCCAGGGGCAGACCGGCGATTTCGGGCAGCTCCTGTCCCCAGGCCGAGATGATCTCGTCTACGTGGTCAGGCTCCACTGCCATCCGCCTTCTCTCTGCCACACGCTCCGTTCAACGATAGCCCACCGCTCCGGTGGAACCGTTTCTGACCTGCGGAGACCCGGGGCGGTCGGATCGGCGGAGCCGTCCCGGCCCACCATGGCGGGCGGGCCGGGACGGACACGGATCACCGGGGCACGGATCAGGGTGCGATTCGCCAGCTCAGCTTTCCGGACAGCGGCTTGCGCAGCGCCGGGTCACGCACCGCGTCCGTGCGGTCGGTGGCGCGGGCGGTGACCGTATGACCGTGGCCGTCCGCCGGAACGCCGAGGGTACGCGGCACGACCGAGACCCGGCCCCGCGCGGCCTTCTGCTCGCGGCCGTCGACATACCACCTCACCTGCGCGGAGGCGGGCACGCCGACCCGGATGCGGTCCCCCCGGCGCAGCGCCCGGTCCGTGGCGACCGGGCTGCTCAGCACGCTCGCGTGGCGGTAGAAGGCGGCGATCATCGCCTCCCGGCCGGGGAGGTTGAACTCCCGGCCGAGCGTCCGCATGATCGAGTTCTCGGTGGGCCGGTTCAGCCCGAACTGGTAGTAGCCGCCGCCCTCGTACGCGCCGACCGGGCCGCCGTCCGGCGACTGCTGGCCGATCCAGCGGTACCACTTCTGCTGCTGGGTGGTCATCTCGTCGGCGGACAGCTTGCTGAGGTTGGACTCGGCGGGCTCGGGCCCGGTGTAGGTGCCGTCCTTGCCGTAGTCGTACTCGTCGGCGAGCTTGCCGAGGGAGTGGCCGGTTTCGTGCACCGCGATCTGGTCGGACTTGTCGTTGTCGGAGGAGGCGGTGGCGATCCCGTCGTAACCGACCTGCGAGGAGACGTCGTTGTAGCCCGCACCGCCGTACTTGGTGGAGTTGCCCAGGACGACGACGAGGTCGGCGGCCGGAGCCTTGGAGGCGTACGCCTCGACCTTGCCGGTGTCGACACAGAGCAGGCGCTCGATGCCGGAGCAGAAGAAGGCGGAGTCCAGGGCGGTGTCGCGCACCACGTCCTTCGACGGGTCACCGGAGACACCGGACTCGTTGGAGACGGCGTCGACCGCCCAGACGTTGAACAGGCCGGTGTACGAGGCGTACGGCTCGACCGCGGAGATCTTGGCCCACTTGGCGCGGACGTCGGCGTGGAAGTCCTCCTGCTGTGCGGCGGTGTAGCCGTCGCCGACGAAGACGATGTCGAGCTTGTCGCCGACCGGGCCGTTCTGCACGATCGGGGTCACATCGCCGTCGCCGGCGGTGATCGCGGCCTTCGCGGTCCGGGAGAGCGGCTTCGGGGCGGGGACGGTGGTGTGCCGCGGATGGCCGCCGGATCCGGTGAAGTACTCGACCTGCTGGGTGTGTCGGGTGTCCGGGACCGGTCCCGGGTCCGGGGCGCCGTGTGCCGTGGTCGCGGCCACTGTGGTGGCGGCCAGCGCGGCGGCGGCCAGGCCCGCGGCCGCCGCGGTCCGTATGGAGAACCGTATGGAGGTACGTCTGAGCATGGGGGGTTGTCCTTCCGAGTCCCACTGAGGAGAGGGGCTGAACCGGATTCAAGCGCGCTCAACGTAAAGGCTTCGGCGGACAGGAGCAATGGATGATGCTTCAAACGACCTGCTGAACAGGAGAGTTCGGGACGGAACGGGCGGCCGTCAACGTCGGGCGTCCGCGTCGGTCAGCGTTCGATGCGCGGGCGCAGTTCCTGGGCCAGGGCGAGGGTCAGGGCCCGGAAGATGCGTACCTCCGGGTTGGTGTCGTCCGGCCGGACGGCGAGGTAGCTGCTCGCCCAGGGGGCGTCCAGGACGGGGACGAACGCCGCGCCCGGCCAGGCGTAGTAGCGCGCGAAGGACTTGAGGCCGGAGCCGGCCGCGCGTCCGGCGACCACACCGGTCAGGACCTCCTGGGGCGTCAGCGCGCAGTCCGGGCTGCGGCGCTGTGCCTCGTGGTGGAAGTAGAGGTAGTCGGTGAAGGCGGCCGGGGTGTGGCCGGGTACCCGGAAGAAGGGCAGGTCGGCGATGTCCGCGACGCGTACGCCCTCCTCCCGGGCATCCGCCAGCGCGGAGGTCTCCGGCACCGCCACGATGCGCTGTTCCGTGGTGAGCCGGTCCACGGCGATGCGCTCATCGTCCGGTGCCGGCCGGATGAACGCCACGTCCACCCGGTCCTCGGTGAGCGCGGTGACATGCTCGGTGAAGTTCAGCTGCCGCAGCTCGACGGGGATGTCGGGGCGGGCCCGCCGGAAGGCGTTGATCGCGGCGGGGGTCAGCTCGGCCGAGCCGTGGCCCATGATGCCGATCCGCAGGGGGCGGGGCGTATCGGGCAGGGGCTCGCGTACGACCTCGGCGATGTCGTCCAGTGCGGCGTTCGCGGCGGCCAGCAGGGTACGGGCGTGCCCGGCCAGCCGCGTTCCGGCGCGGGTGGGGGAGACCGGGTTGCGGTGCAGGAGCTGGGTACCGAGTTCGCTCTCCAGCTGCCGCACATGCTGGGTGACCGCGGGCGGGGAGAGGAACAGCCGGGCGGCGGCCCGTTTGAAATGCCGTTCCTCGACCACCGCCAGGAACGACGACAGCAGGCGAAGGTCCATGTCGGCCACCTTAAAGGGACGGCTGGGCGGGCCCGCAGGGGCATTCATGATTCGTGAACGGGGGCCGCGCCGGCGGACCGGAGGTGGTGAGACTGAGCGCCATGAACAGCTCAGTCGAACATCCGGTGCGGCCCGGAGCGTACGCCGCCGACCACGCCACCGGACCAGCTCCTTCACCACCGCGGCGTCCCTACGGGCGGCGCGTCGCCTGGATGATGACGGCCTCCGGCTGGAGTGCCAACCAGTTCTCCGCGCTGCTGGGCGCCTACCGCACCGAGGCGGGCCTGTCGGAGTCCGCGGTGACCGGGCTGATCGCGGTGTACGTCGTCGGCCTGATCCCCGGACTGCTGGTCGGCGGCCCGCTGGCCGACCGCTACGGCCGTCGTCCGGTCGCCCTCCTCGCTCTGGGTGTCAACCTGCTGTCGACCTGTGTGCTGATGGCGGGCTCGGCCGCCACGTGGTGCCTGCTGCCGGGCCGCGTACTGACCGGCCTCGGCGCGGGCACGCTGCTGGCCGCCGGCAGCGCATGGGTCAAGGAGCTGTCCTCCCCGCCGTACGACCCGACGGCGTCGCCGGGCACGGCGGCCAAGCGGTCGGGGATGTTCGTCTCCGCGGGCTTCGCCTCGGGAGGGCTGGCCGCCGCGCTGATCGCCCAGTGGGCGCCGTACCCGATGCTCTCCGCATACCTGCCGCACCTCGTACTGGCCGTGGGCGCGGGAGTCGCCGCGTTCGGCGCGCCGGAGTCCCGGCCGGAGCGGTCCCGGCCGGCGGCGGAGTCCGGCGCCGCCTCCGCCGCACCGGTGCCGGAACCCTTCCCGCGGGCCCGTTTCTGGCGGGCCATCCTGCCGGTCGCCCCCTGGGTGTTCGCGGCCCCGACGGTCGGCTTCGTCACCCTGCCCCGCCTGGTGGACGGCGGCATGACGGGCTGGCAGACCGTCTACGCCGGAGTCGCCACCGCCGTCGTCCCCGGTGCCGGGCTGGCCGTCCAGCCGCTGGCCCGGCGCCTCGCCGCCCGGCACCGGCTGGCCAACGGGGTCGCCGGACTCCTGGTCATCGCGGCCGGGTTCGGGTGCGCCGCACCCGCCGCGGCCACCGAGCAGCCATGGCCGGCGCTGGCCGCCGCCGCGATCCTCGGCGCAGGCTACGGGCTGACCCTGAGCTTCGGCCTGACGGTGGTCGCCGCCCTCGCCCCGCGGGCTCGCCTGGCCCGGCTGACCTCGCTGTTCTGGACGCTGGCCTACACCGGCATGTTCACGCCGTACGTCCTCACCGCGCTGTCCTCCGCCGCGCTCGGCGTGCCCGCGCTGCTCGCGGCGGGCGCCCTTCTGGCGGTGCTGGTCTGCGCCGTGTTCGTCCTGCTCAACCGGGGCCGGGGCGGGGTCACTTCGCCGGTACCACCTGCTTGACGTACGCATCGCTGAGGTCGCGTATGTCCACAGAGGCATGGACGGTCACACCGGGCACCGACTCCGTGTGGCTGCGTACCAGGTCCAGGATCGCCTGGCTCAGCGCCGACTTGGTCTCCGCCGTACGGCCGGGCAGGATCGCCAACTCCACGTGGACCAGGGCCTGCCCGGGCTCGTCGTACGCGATGACGCTCTCGTCGATGCGGCGGAAGCGGGTCTTGCAGCTTTCGATGGTGACGCCGTCGGCCGTCCTGGCGGCCAGTGAGTGCAGCTCGCGGGCGAAGCGGCGGCGGTCGAAGGATTCCTGCAGCGCTGCGTCGTAGTCGACGAGGAGATGCGGCATGCTCTCGTACTCCTTGCGGTTGCGGTTGCGGTTGCTGTTGCAGATGCGGAGTTGCGGATGCGGAGTTGATGTGGAGTGGTGGACGCGGACCGGGTACCCGGACGGGGACGCTACCCGACCGCCCGGGGAGCGGATCCGCCCGGTGACCAACAGCACACATACTGATCAGTAACGTTACTGCCGCGCGGCCCTAAAGTGAGGCCGGACGGCGTCGCCGGGCACCCGGCGACGGCCCCGCACCCCTCGATCCGACCAGGGAGACTGCATGCGCTCTCCGAAGGACTTCTTCCGCCCGCTGGCCGTCGGCGCCCCGACACCGGTGCGCGAGGTACCGTTCCGGCCCTCCCGGATGATCCACTTCTTCGACCCCGGCAACGAGAAGATGGCGGCGAAGGTACCGGCCATCGCTCCCACCGTGGACGTCCTGCTCGGCAATCTGGAGGACGCCGTCGCCGCGGACCGCAAGGAGGCGGCCAGGTCGGGCCTGGTGAAGATCGCCAAGGCCACGGACTTCGGCGACACGCAGCTGTGGACCCGGATCAACAGCCTGGACTCGCCGTGGGCGCTCGACGACCTGCTGACCCTGGTCACCGAGATCGGCGACCGACTCGACGTGATCATGGTGCCGAAGGTGGAGGGCGCCGAGGACATCCACTACGTCGACCGGCTGCTCGCCCAGCTGGAGGCCAAGGCGGGGATCCAGCGGCCGATCCTGGTGCACGCCATCCTGGAGACCGCCACCGGCGTCGCCAACGTCGAGGAGATCGCCGGGGCCAGCCCCCGGATGCAGGGCATCTCGCTCGGCCCCGCCGACCTGGCCGCCAGCCGCCGGATGAAGACCACCCGCGTCGGCGGCGGCCACCCCGGATACCTCGTCCGCGAGGACCCGCACGGCCCCGACGGCGCCGCCCCCCGGGCCACCTTCCAGCAGGACCTGTGGCACTACACCCTCGCGCGGATGGTCGACGCCTGCGCGGCGCACGGCATCCTGCCGTACTACGGGCCGTTCGGCGACATCAAGGACACCACCGCCTGCGAGGACCAGTTCCGCAACGCCTTCCTGCTCGGCTGCGTCGGTGCCTGGAGCCTGCACCCGGTACAGATCGCCATCGCCAAGCGGGTCTTCTCGCCCGCCCCGGCCGATGTCGCCTGGGCCCGTAAGGTCATCGACGCCATGGGCGACGGCACCGGCGCGGTGATGATCGACGGCAAGATGCAGGACGACGCCACGTACAAGCAGTGCCAGGTGGTGGCCCGGCTGGCGGACGCCCTGGCCGCCCGCGACCCCGAACTGCGCGACGCCTACGCCGCGGCGGAATTCCCGCAAAGCTGAGGACCAGCACGACGGACCAGCACGACGACGAGGAGTATGACCGATGCCCGACGCGACCCCGCGGCCGCGCCGCTCCGTGCTCTACATGCCGGGCGCCAACGAACGCGCCCTGGAGAAAGCCAAGTCCCTCCCGGCCGACGCCCTCATCCTCGACCTCGAGGACGCGGTCGCCCCCGACGCCAAGGCGGACGCCCGTAAGCGGGTCGCGGCCGCCGCGGCCTCCGGGGAGTACGGCTACCGCGAGGTGACGATCCGCGTCAACGCGCCGGGCACCCCCTGGCACGCCGACGACCTGCGGGCCGCCGCCGAGGCCGGGCCGGACGCGGTCGTCGTGCCCAAGGTGGAGTCCGCCGACACCGTACGGGAGGTCGAGCGCGCACTGGAGGCGGCCGGCGCCCCGGACCGCACGGCCGTCTGGGCGATGGTCGAGACCCCGCGCGCGATGCTGGACGCCCGCGCGGTGGCCGCCGCCAGTGAACGGCTCACCGTGCTGGTGATGGGCACCAACGACCTGGCCAAGGAGCTCCACGCCGAGCACATGCCCGGCCGCGCCCCGCTGCTGACCGGCCTCTCGCTGGCGCTGCTGGGCGCCCGGGACGCCGGCAAGGTGATCCTGGACGGCGTCTACAACGATGTGAAGAACCCCGAGGGCTTCGAGGCCGAATGCGTGCAGGGGCGGCAGTTCGGCTTCGACGGCAAGACCCTGATCCACCCCTCGCAGGTCGAGCCGTGCAACCGGGTGTTCGCCCCGTCCGCCGGGCAGATCGACCGCTCGCGGAAGATCATCGCGGCGTTCGAGGAGGCCGCCCGCGAAGGCCGTGGAGTCGCCACCGTGGACGGCCGCCTCATCGAGAACATGCATGTCGAGGACGCCCGCCGGATCCTCGCCCTTGCCGAGGCGATCGCGGGTCGCGGCGCTTGACCGACTCCGGACGGCTGGTCGGCTTCCGACGGCCGGTGGGGGTGTGCGTGAGCGGTTCACCGACCGCCGGCGCCTACGTACGCCCCCACCGGTGGACGAGGAGTTCCGTGTTGCGGTCCGCCGGCCGGCCCGCCATCCGCTCGTACGTACCGCCGCCCACCGTGGCGGCGAGTCCGGGAGCGTTGTAGGACAGCTCGCGGTAGAGGGAGGCGAGGCCCACGGCGGAGAGGTCGTCGAAGTCCGTGCGGTGGGGAGCGGCGGACTCGATGAGGGTGGTGAAGAGGGACAGCGTGCCGTCGTGGTTGTCGGCGAGTTCGAGGAGCCGCGCGTGCTGGGGGTAGTCCACGTGGGAGGCGGTGTTGACCTCCCAGAAGGCGCGGGCCGGCGTCGGATGGGCGTGCGGGGTGATGCGGTTGACGTGGCTGTGCCCGTTGATCCAGGCCACCACGTTCGGGAACCGGCTCAGCAGGGCGATGACCTCCTCGCCGTCGTGCCGGGGCTCGTCGGTGCGCGCCGCGTCGGGGCGCTTGGTCATGCTCGGGCTGTGGTGGTGGCTGAAGACCAGGATGTGCGCGTCATCGGCGGCGGCGTTGCGTACCAGGCGGCCGTCCGCGTCGTAGTGGCGCGCGCTGTGGGCGGCCAGGGTCCGCTCCAGCCAGCGGAGTTGCCCGGTGCCGAGTGATCCCTCGTAGTGGCCGCTGCGGTACGTGGTGTCGAGGCTGATGCCGATGACACCGTCGGCGAGGGGGAAGGCGTAGTACATCCGCTCGCCGTCCAGATGGTTCTCGGTGTATCCGTGCCCCACCGGGCCCGCTCCGGCGAAGGCCGGGTCGAGGTGGGCCAGGAGGTGGTCGTGCGGGGTGGCCATGCGTCGGCGCTCGTCGGCCGTCACGGTCCGGGCCCGGTGGGCGTTGCGGCGCAGGATCTCCTTCAGCACGGTGCTCTTGGGATCGTCGCCGGACTTCAGCACCCTGGCGAAGGCGGCCACATCGGTGTCGGGCAGCGAGAAGACCTTGCGCGCCCCGGTGACGTAGTCCCGCAGGAAGGGGTCCTCCGGGGCCAGGCAGCCGCCCGGCAGGTCGTCGTGGTTGCCGGGCGTCGAGTACCAGGGGAGGCGCAGGCCGGGACTGGTGACGGGGCGTATCGCGGCGTCCAGGAAGCTGGGGATCCGCGGCAGTCCGCGCAGCTTGTCCTGGTCGCGCAGGCCGGTGCCGGGGTGCCAGTACAGCGGCAGGCCGGAGTTCTGCACGCCCTCGTACGCGGCCGGGTCGCCGGTGTTGGGGGTGATGCGGCCGCCGCTCATCAGGGTGAGGAACCACTCCAGTTCCACCGCCGAGTTGTTGTCGACGTTGTCGCCCGTCGCCATCACCAGGGCCGGCGGCCGTCCGGTGTGGGGTCCGCCGCCGAGTGCGTTGACCTGCTCCACCAGCGAGACCGCGCCCGCCACCGACAGCGCCTCCTGCCCCCGCCACGATCCGGGCGACCCGGCGCGCAGGAACTCGGTCCGCAACGGGCTCTGGACGTCGGCCACATGGAGGTCGGTGAACTGGACGAAGCATGCGAGCGGGGTCCGCCGGTCCCGGCGCCCGCTCCGGGCGGCGGCGAGTTCGTCCCGTACGACGACGGGCCAGCCGGGGCCGGAGGTGAGGCGCCGGTAGCCTCCCCGGTCTCCCCGGCTGCCGGTGAGCCGGGCGGTCGTGTGGAGTGTGGTGGTCCCGTACGGTGCCGCCCGCCCCGGGGTGGGCGGGGCCGGTGTGAGGCGGGCCGGTGTCCTGTGGGTGCCGGCGGGTGGATGGCCGGCGGCCGGGTGCGTACGGCCGGGGCGCTGGTGCGGAATGGCGTGCGGGATGGCGTGGGGGATGACGAAGGCGGTGCCGGTCGCGGCGACGGCGGCACCGGAGGTGAGGAGGAATCGACGACGGTTGGTGGTGATGTCCCTGCCGGCCATGGGCCCCTCCGTGTGGCGGCCGGTGGTCCCGGCCCCCGTGGTCACCCTTCGGAACAGCTCGTTCCGAAGGGTGCGCCGTGCGCGTGGCCGGTAGTTGAACGCCTCCGGAACGTGGAACGCCGATCGGCCGTCCATACAGAAATACCCCGGACCGAATTGACGGCCGGGGTATTTCTCTGCGTATATTGGGGGCTTCTCTGTTGAAAAAGAGTAAAGAACAGATCCACCTTTCACATCGAAGAATATCCGAGCGGAGTTGAATTGTCAAACGAGGAATTGCGGCATGAGCAGGAATTCGCCGACATGCTCTACCGGCGCCTCGCCGAACTCCGGGCCGGGGCCGAAGCGGCGGTCCGCAGGGCCCTGCCCGAGGACCTGACCAACGCCCAGGCCCGCCTGGAACGCGACGTTCTGATCGGCGAGCAGTCCGGTCTGCTCGCCGCCATCGACGCGGGCGAACAGGGCCTGTGTTTCGGACGGCTGGCATTCCGGGACGGCCGCGATCACCACATCGGCCGGATCGGTATCCGGCGTGACGACGAGAACCGCACCCCGCTCGTCATCGACTGGCGCGCCGAAGTCGCCCGCCCCTTCTACCTCGCCACCGGGCACACCCCGATGGGGCTGCGCCGCAGACGGCACATCACCACCGAGGGCCGATGGGTCACCGCCCTGCACGACGAGATCCTGGACCTCACCGACACCCGGCGCACCGGACACGAGGGCGCCGACGCGGACGCCGTATTGCTGGCCGCGCTGGACGCGGCACGCACCGGCCGTATGCACGACATCGTGCAGACCATCCAGGCCGAGCAGGACCGCATCATCCGCGCTCCGCACCACGGCGTGCTCGTCGTGGAGGGCGGCCCCGGCACCGGAAAGACCGTCGTCGCACTGCACCGCGCTGCCTACCTGCTCTACGCGCAGCGGGAGCTGCTGGCCCGTCGCGCCGTGCTCATCGTCGGCCCCAACCCGGCGTTCCTCGGCTACATCGAGGAGGTGCTGCCCGCGCTCGGCGAGACCGGGGTGCTGCTCGCCACGGTCGGCGAGCTCTTCCCGGGCGTGACCGCGGACGGCACCGACACCGCCCGCGCGGCCGAGGTCAAGGGCCACGCGGCGATGGCGGACGCCCTGGCGCACTTCGTCCGCGACCAGCAGCGGCTGCCCGACCCGGTGACCGTGATCGACCACGAGGACGGCGAGCTGCGGCTGGACGCGGAGATGGCGCGCGAGGCACGGCGCCGGGCGCGCGAGACCGGACTGCCGCACAACCTCGCCCGCCCCCACTTCGCCTTCCGCGTCATCGACGCGCTCACCGCCCAGCTGACCGAGCGGATCGGCGCCGACCCGTACGGCGGTCCCAACCTGCTCGGGCCCGACGACATCGCCCAGCTGGGGAAGGCGGTCGCGGCCAGCACCGAAGTGCACCGCGCCATCGAGGAGTTGTGGCCGGCCCTGACACCGGAGGAGCTGGTCGCCGACTTCCTCGCCGATCCGGTGCATCTGCCGGACGCCGACGCGGAGGCGATCCGCCGCTCGGGCGGCGCCTGGACGCCCGCCGATGTGCCGTTGCTGGACGAGGCCGCCGAACTGCTCGGTCACGACGACACGGCGGCCCGGGTCGCCGCCGAGGCCGAGCGCCAGGAGCGGATCGCCTACGCACAGGGCGTACTCGACCTCGCCTACGCCTCGCGGACCCATGAGTTCGAGGACAAGGACGACGAGGACTCCGAGGTGCTGGGCGTCCAGGACCTCATCGACGCCGAGGCGCTCGCGGACCGGCAGGAGGAGGCCGACCACCGCAGCGCCGCCGAACGCGCCGCCGCCGACCGCACCTGGGCCTTCGGCCACATCATCGTGGACGAGGCGCAGGAGCTCTCCGCGATGGCCTGGCGGCTGCTGATGCGCCGCTGCCCGACCCGCTCCATGACCCTGGTCGGCGACCCGGCGCAGACCGCGGAGCCGGGCGGCTGCGGCTCGTGGGACGCGATCCTCGCGCCGTACGTCGACAATCGCTGGCAGCATGTCCGGCTCGGCGTCAACTACCGTACGCCGACCGAGATCATGGAGGTCGCGGCGCGGGTGCCGCGGTCCGCGGACCCGGCGTTCGCACCGCCGCGCTCGATCCGCTCCACCGGCGTACGCCCCTGGGCGCACCGCACCGACGACCTGCCGGGCGCGGTCGCCGAAGCCGTCGCACGGGAAACCCGGGAGGCGGGCCGCCTCGTGGTGATCGTCCCTCGCGGCCACCACGCGGCTCTGGTGTCCGCGCTGCCGGCCGCCTCCGCCGGACCCTCCCCGGATCTGACCAGCCCAGTGGTGCTGATCGATCCCCGGCAGGCCAAGGGCCTGGAGTTCGACACGGTGCTCGTGGTGGAACCGGACGAGCTCGGGGCGAGCGACCTGTACGTCGCGCTCACCCGGGCGACCCAGCGGCTGGGCGTGATACACACCCGGCCGCTGCCGGCCGCGCTGGACACCCTGCTGCCGTCGGCCACCGCCGCACCCGGCCGGTGACATACCGGGGCCGGGCCCTGTCGTCGCACTCCTGACACTCCTGCCCGCCGACACTCCTGCCCGCCTGCCGTGGGACGGGCGGGAGCGCGACGACAGGGCTCCCGGACGCCGGGGACGCCCGCGCGCCCTGTATGTGCCCCGGCAGCCCCTCCGTCATGGGCATGGACGTGACCGCCGCCGGCAAAGGATCACCCCTGTCCCAGCCCACGCCCTGCGTGAATCGGAGGTCCGGAATGCCGGGGAAGCACCGGATGCGGCAGCGTTGCCGCCGCCCCCAGCAGCAGTGCGCTCGTGACGCCGCGCCCCGGACGGCCAGGACCCGTAGGGGTCTGGTCGCCGCCGCGGCCGGCGTCGCCCTGTGCGCCCTGCTCGCTTCTCCCGCCTCCCCCGCCTCGCCGGCCTCTCCCGCCCCCGCCGAGGATCACCTCGCTGTTGCCGCGCGCCAGGTCGTGGAGTTGGTGAACGTGGAGCGCGCCGGGCACGGGTGTCCGCCCGTACGGCAGAACGACGCGCTGCGGCAGGCTGCCCAGCGGCATGCGGACGACATGGCGGCCCGCCGTTTCTTCGACCACACCAGCCCGGACGGCACCGATCCAGGGCAACGCATCACCGCGGCCGGATACTCCTGGTCCGTGTACGCCGAGAACATCGCCGTCGGATCGCCGACCCCCGGCGACGTCATGAAGGCCTGGATGAACAGCCCCGGCCATCGCGCCAACATCCTGAACTGCGGCCTGGCAGAGGTCGGTGTGGGCATCACCTTCGGGACCGGCGGACCGTGGTGGGTGCAGGACTTCGCCTCCCCGGCCTGAGCGCGGCCGGAGACCGGGCGTGCCCGGATATCGGGCAGCACCTGCCTTTTTTCGACAAATACCGTTCTGCGCGGGGTCATTCCGTTGACGCCGCGCCGTTCACGATGTGATGGTACGGACCACTCGGTCATGGACATGTCGTCTCACGCATGCCGCCCCGCTCGCAGATGCCCTGGCTCACCTGCCGTGCACCACCCCCCACCCGTCGGACCCGGCAGGCGACGACACGGCGGCAAGGCAACGTCCCCGGGCCGGGCGTTTCACCAGCATCGCCACCACCTCCACCGGAAGAACACGACACCCCCTCAAGGAGCCATGGTGATACGAAGATTCACGGTGACCGGGGTCTCCCTCGCCGTCACCCTCGGAGCGGCCCTGCTCGGCGCGGACCCCACGGTCGCCGCCACACCACAGGCGGGAACGGCCCCCCGCCCGTCCGCTGCCAGCGGCGCCGCGCACGCCGCCGCCCCGGACATCGACGTGGCCAAGGTCCAGGCACACCTCACCGAGCTGCACGCCATCGCGCAGCGCAACGGCGGCAACCGGAGGTCCACCGGGCAGGGCTACCGGGACTCCGTCGCCTACGTCAAGAACAAGCTCAAGGCGGCCGGCTACGCGATCAGCGAACAGCCCTGCACCTCCGGCTGCTCGTCCGGAGCCGGCCCCAACCTGATCGCCGAGTGGCCCCAGGGAGACGCCGGCACGGTGTACATGTTCGGCTCGCACCTCGACGGCGTCGGGGCCGGACCGGGCATCAACGACAACGGCTCCGGCTCCGCGGCCCTGCTGGAGACGGCGCTCACCCTCGCCCGGGAGAACCCCGCCATGGCCGCCCGCGTCCGGTTCGGCTGGTGGACGGACGAGGAACAGGGCCTCAACGGCTCCGACTTCTACGTCCGGTCCCTCTCCCGCACCGAGCGCGCCAGGATCAAGGCTTACTACAACTTCGACATGGTCGCCTCCACCAACGGCGGCTACTTCATCAACCACGTCGACTCCGCCGCCGCTGCGCCGATGAAGGAGTACTGGGACTCCCTCAAGCTTCAGCCGGAGGAGAACACCGAGGGAGCGGGCCGCTCCGACGACTACTCCTTCGAACAGGCCGGCATCCCGACCTCCGGATACGCGATGGGAGCCGGCGCCCGGAAGACCTCGGCGCAGGCGGCCAAGTGGGGCGGTACCGCCTACCGTTCCTACGACCCCTGCTATCACCAGTCCTGTGACACCACGGCCAACATCAACGCCACCGGACTGAACCGCAGCGCGGACGGGATCGCGTACACCCTCTGGAAGCGTGCCGTCAGCGGCACGGGCGGCGGCGCGTCCGCCGGCTGACCCCCCCGACTGCCCCGGAAGGACACGACGACGACCGGCACCGGTACACCGCCCGCCGGTCCTCAGTCGGCCTTCCGGGGCAATCGGCGGGCCAGATTGCCCGCCAGATGCCGGGCGGCGAACGCCCCCTCCCCGTCACGTGAGCTCAGCAGCCGCAGCAGCTCCACCGCCGCCTGCGCCTCACGGAGCGTCAGCAGCGGAAGGCGCTCCTCGTCGGCGTCCACCACACCGTCCACCAGACCCAGCAGCCGGTCATCCATGTCACTCATGATCGGGACAACGGGGCGCGCTCGCGGAGAGTCACGGCATGCCCGGCCGCGAACGCTCCGCGCACCCGGCGGTGTCGCCCTTGCGCCGGCGGTAGGGCAGGAGCGCGTGCACGGTCTTGCCCCGCGGTGTCGGGCACACGGAGGTGGCGATCGCGAGCTGCCGGACCATGGGCCACCCGAAGCCCCCGCGGTCACCGTCGACGTCCGGACAGCGCGCCACCGGCGGGTCGGGACAGGAGTCGCTCACGGCCACCGCGACGGCATCGCCGCAGACGGCCAGGCGCAGGGAGCACGAGGGGCCGCGGGCGTGCCGTACCGCGTTCGTGACGAGCTCACTGACCACGAGCACCACGGCGTCGGCGGCGCCCGGGTCCACCGGCGGCCGGAGGGACGCCAGGAAGCCGTGGGCGGCGGTGCGGGCGGCGGCCGCCGCGTGGGGGCAACTGTCCAGCGTCACCAGGTGCGCGAACGGCGTCGCGCCGCGGTGCAGCGCCGTGGGGCTGCTCATGAGGCTCACCTCGTTTTCGGGCCGGGGTCGGCTCACGGAGAGTCAGATCCCGTTCCGTCGATCGTCGGTGGACGAGGTATGGCCACGGCATTGACCTGCTGTGCCGTGGCCACCCTCCGGACGCAGCTGCTTCTACCCCGGTCACGCTGCGTTGATTCGTGTACCCGACGTCCGGTAGCCGGTCCTGGCCGACCGGCTACCGGCGGCCCCCTACGAGGTGGCTTCCCGGACGTCTGCCCTGACGGCTTGCTACGAGGTGGCCTCCTGCTCGGTGAGCATGGCGGTCAGTACGGAGTGCCGGTCCTCGCCGGGCCGGGCGCGCAGCGGCTGGGCCAGCCGGTCGGCCCGGTAGTGCCAGTGGTGGTCGAGGTCCGGGTGGACCTCGTCGGTCTCGCCGAACGCGCTGTCGCTGCCGAGCAGCCGGGCCAGATCGGCGGCGAGCTCCGGCCAGGCGACATGGCCGCTGACCGCGTTGGCGACGCCGTGCACCGGCGCGTCCAGGCACGAGACCACCGCGCGGGCGAGCGCCGCCGCGTGCACCCAGGCCGCTCCGTACCACGCGTGGCCCTGCGCGCCCGGCCGCGGCAGGGCGAGCGGCCGGCCTTCCCGGACCGCCTGGTAGAGCAGCCCGGTGGCGCCCCAGCGCAGCTGGTCGCGCAGCCGGTCGTGCGGGCCCCACACCAGCGGGGAGCGGACCGCGCTCGCCCCGCCCCGGCCCCCGGTGCCGGCCGCCCGCAGCAGCAGCCGTTCACAGTCGGCCTTCGCCCGGCCGTACGGGCTGAGCGGCTCGCCCGGGGCGGCCTCCTCCGCCACCGTCCCGTCGGCGGGGTGCCCGTAGGCGTCCACGCTGCTGACGAAGACGAACGGTCCGCGCCGCCAGGCCTCGGCCATCGCCTCCATCGCCGCCACATCGGTCTCGGGCCGGGTGAAGGTGCAGGCGGCGTGGATGACCGCGTCCGCGTCGGCCACGGCCTTGCGCAGTCCGTCCACGTCGCCGAGGTCCCCCTCGATCACCTCCACGCCGTCCGCCGCGACCAGGTGGGCGGATTCGGGGCGGGCCAGGGCCAGCACGGGCCGTCCCTGAGCGGCGAGTTCGCGCAGGACGAAGGCGCCCACCCCGCCGGTGGCGCCGGTGACCAGCACCGCGCCGGTCCGGGCCCGTCGCGGCCGGGCGGACCGTGCCGCGGCCGCGGCGGCGCGCTCCGCCGCCCGGCCGTCCAGCAGCGCGGTGACCGCGCGCGGAGTACGGGCCTGCATGATGTCCAGGCCGGTCAGCGGCAGGGTCAGCGCCTGGCGCAGCCGCTCGGCGAGCTGGACGGCGATCAGCGAGTGGCCGCCGAGGGCGAAGAAGTCGTCGTCGGGGGCGGGCGTACGGCCCAGGAGCGCCGCGAAACCGTCCCGCACCGCCGTGGCATGGGGCCCGTCCGGTGCCGGGGCGGCCGGCAGGCCGGGCAGCCGCGTGGTGTCGGCCGCGCCGTCGGCGGTCCGCGGGAGCGCGTCCAGCAGGGTGACCGCGACCGGGACCAGGTCCGGCGCCAGGCCGTCCCGCAGGTACGCCCGCAGGTCGGCGGGCGCGGGGCCGATCCGCTCCGGCAGTACCGCGAAGGCGTACGGCCGGCCGTCGGGCGCGGTCACCACCGCGGCCTGGGAGACCTGAGGGTGGGCGCCCAGCAGCACCTCGGCCGGGTGCCCGCCGGACCGGTCCGGGGACACCGCTACCGGTGCCGACGCCGGTGCCGTGACGGGCAGTTCGGAGAGCCGGAGGCCGGGGTCGTCCGCCACCGCGGCGAGCAGCGCGGCGTAGCCCGTGCCGAGGCCGGCCGCGGCCTCCTCGTCCAGCGCGGTCCTGCGGAACTGCACGAGACCGGCGGGCCGCTCGGTGTCCACCAGGCCGAAGGAGAGGTCGAACTTCGCCTCCCCGACGCCGACGTCCACGTGCTCGCTCACCGTCCCCGGGAGCTCCAGCACCGTGGGCGCCCCCAGGACGTCCGCGGTCACCCGGACCAGCGCCGTCCCGTCCGCACCGCGGGCGGCGGCACCGAGCCGCTCCAGGATCAGGTCGAACGGCGCCTCGCGGTACCGCTGGGCGTCGAACAGCGCGTCCCGCACCCGCTCCAGCAGCGTGCTGAACCGCGGATCACCGGAGGTGTCGACGCGCAGCGGAAGGGTGTTGACGCACAGCCCGACCAGGCCGCGCATGTCCGCGCCCTGCCGATGGGTGCCGGCCACGCCGATGACCAGGTCGTCCTGTCCGGTGAAGCGGTGCAGCGCGGCGAACGCCGCGGCGAGCGCGACGGTGAACACCGTGGCCCGGTGCCGCCGGCCCAGCTCGCGCAGAGCCTCCGGCACGGCCGGGTCCAGCGGCGTCAGGTGCGTCCCGGCGGGCCGGGCTTCGGTGTCGGCGGGCGGCTGTACCGGGCCGGGCAGCAGCGGCGGAGCGGCGCCTTCGAGGAGTCCGGCCCAGTGGTGCACCCCCGCGTCGAGGCGGTCGGCGGCCCGCTGCTCGCGCCGGGCGAACTCGGCGTACTGCGGCGGCTCCGCGCGCCAGGCGCCGGGTGCCGCCTCCGGCGCCGCGGCGTCCGCGTAGAGCGCCCCGAGCTCCGCCGCGACGGTGTCCAGGGACGGCCCGTCGAGGGATATGTGATGGAACGTCAGCAGTACGGTGTGGTCCCGCTCGCCGTGCCGCAGGACCAGGGCGCGGGGCAGCGTCCCGGCGGATAGGTCGAACGGACGGCGCGCCTCCGCCACCAGCAGGGCCGGTGCCCCGGCCACGCCCGCGTCCACGACCGGTACGTCGATCGTCCCGGGCGCGGCGCACACCTCCTGGTACGGCTCGCCGTCCCGCTGCCCGTAACGGGTCCGCAGGATCTCGTGGCGGCGCACCAGCGAGGCCAGGGCGGTGGCCAGCGCGTCCACGTCGAGCGGGCCGCGCAGCCGGGTGGCGAACGGGACGGCGTACGACGCGCCGCCCTGGCCGAGCCGGTCCATCAGCCACATCCGGCGCTGGGCGCGGGAGAGCGGCGCCGGGCCGGCCGGGGCGGTCCCGGGGCGCGCGGCGGGGCGGGGGGCGCGGGCGCGGGCCCGGCGCAGCAGCTCCTCCTGCAGGGCGGGGGCCGCGGTGCGGTCAGTGGTGGCCATCGGTGTCCTCCGGGGCGTGCGGGTGCAGATCGTGGTGCGCGGCGAGCAGCGCCCGCTCGACCAGGGCGGCCTGATCCGCCACGGTGGGAGCGGCGAAGAAGTCGGCGAGCGTGAGCTCCACGCCCAGCTCCTCGCGCAGGTCGTCGGTGACGGCGAGGGCCAGCAGGGAGTGGCCGCCCAGAGCGAGGAACTCGGCGTCCGGGCGCGACACTTCGCGGCCCAGTGAGCGGCTCCACAGCTCGGCGACGGCCTGCTCCAGCGGCGTCAGCGGCGCGGCCGGAGCGGCGGCGCCGTCCACGGTGAGCAGGTCGGTCAGCGCGCGGCGGTCGACCTTGCCGGACGGGGTGAGCGGCAGCTCCCCGACGACGGTCAGCTCGTCGGGCACCAGATGGGCCGGCAGGACCGTGGCCAGCCGGTCCCGCAGCGCGGCCGGCCGGGGCACCGGCCCCGGCGCGGCGACGACGAAGGCGATCAGCCGGGCGTCGTCGAGGGAGGGGCGGTGCACGGCGACGGCCGCGTCGGTCACCTCCGGCTGGTCCCGCAGCGCGTGTTCGACCTCCCCCGGCTCGATCCGGAAGCCGCGTACCTTCACCTGGTCGTCCGTACGCCCGTGGAACTCCAGCACACCGTCCGGGCGCCGTGAGACGACATCGCCGGTGCGGTAGAGCCGGCCCCACTCGGGGTGGGAGACGAAACGCTCGGCGGTCAGCTCCGGCCGGCCGAGGTAGCCCAGCGCCAGCCGGCTGCCGCCGACCCAGAGTTCACCGCGCTCACCGTCGGGGACCGGGTGGCCGCCGTCGTCCACGACGTACACCGACGCGCCCGCGATCGGCCGGCCGATCGGCACCTGCCCGTCGCAGTCCGCGTCGGTGACCCGGTGGGCGGTGGCGAACGTCGTGGTCTCCGTGGGCCCGTAGCCGTTGACCAATTCCAGCCAGGGGAACGCCCGCAGGACCTCGCGGGCATGGTGGGCGGCCAGCGCCTCCCCACCCACCACCACCGTGCGCAGCAGCGCGAACAGCCGGGAGCGGCGGACCGCCAGCTGGTGGAAGAGCGCGGTGGTGAAGAACGCCACGGTGACGCCATGGCGCTCCGCCTGCCGGGCCAGGTCCTCCAGCGACGGCCGCTCCACGGCACACACCACCACCGCCGCGCCGTTGGCGAGCGCGCTCCACACCTCGAACGTCGAGGCGTCGAAGGTCATCGGCGAATGGAACAGCACCCGGTCACGGGCGGTCAACGTCACATACGCGGGATCGGTGACCAGCTCGGCGATGGCACGGTGGGCGACCGCCACGCCCTTGGGCCGGCCGGTGGACCCGGAAGTGAACATGATGAACGCGGCGGTGTCCGGGCCCGGTTCGGCAGCGGACACGGGGCCGGCCGCCGGTGCCTCAGCGGTCAGCGGCTCGTCGTCGGTCAGGAACGCGTCGGCCGGCGGCTCCTCGGGCAGCGCGAGAGTGGCACCGGCCGGGGCGGCCGACTCCAGCAGCTTGCCGTCCCCGACGGTCAGCGTCACGCCGGCGTCCGCGGCCAGCGCCTCGGTACGGGGGCGCGGATGCGCCGGATCGAGCGGTACGCAGACCGCGCCGGCCCGCCACAGCGCCAGCTGGGCCACGACCGTACGGGCCGAGCGGGCCATCAGCAGCGCCACCGCGTCGCCCTGCCGTACGCCGTGCCGCCGCAGGTGGCCGGCGAGCGCCCGGGCCGCGGAGTCCAGCTGGGCGTAGGTCAGCGTGCGGTCGCCGTCGGCCACCGCCAGCGCGTGCGGGGTCCGTTGCGCATGCCATGCCACCAGGGCCGGCAGACCGGCCGACGGCCCCGGGTGCGTACCCGGGGCAGCGGACGCGGCGAGGCCCACGGAGGCACCGGGCTCGCCCGGCAGGAGGTGATCGGTGGACACGGGCCCTTCCTTCCGGAGGTCGTGGGGGTACGGGGTGTGGGTGGTCATCTCAGGCTCCCGCCGGACTCAGGGCCGCGCGCCGGGCGTCGACGAGGGCCGCCACCGCACGCAGATCGGGCTGCCGCAGCAGCTCCGGAGCGCGCAGCCGTACCCCGCCGTCCCGCTCGATGGCGGTCAGCAGGCGGGCGGCGAGGATCGAGGTGCCGCCCGCGTCGGTGAAGCTGTCCGCCAGGGTGACGTCCGGGCGGGCGAGTAGGTCGCGTACCGCTTCAAGTACCAGCCGCTCGCCGGGAGTTCCCGGCTCGGCTCCGGTCTCGTGGCCGGCCGGCGCGGCGGAGCCGCCTCCGCTCGTCTCCTCCGTCGCCCGGCGCACCAGAACGGCCCGGTCCACCTTGCCGTTGGCGTCCAGCGGGAAGGACTCGACGAGGCGTACGTCCGACGGCACGGCCTGCTCGGGCAGCCAGGCCCGGACCCCCGGGAGCAACTCGTCCGCGGTGGGGGCGGCACCGGCCGTCGGCCGTACGTACGCCACCAGGCGGGCCCGGCCGTCGGGCGTCCGCGGTGCGACGACGACGGCGCTGCGTACTGCCGGGTCCTGCTCGAACGCGGCCTCCACCTCCGCCGGTTCGATCCGCACCCCGCTGATCTTCACCTGGTCGTCCAGCCGGCCGAGGAACTCCAGCCGTCCGTCGGCCCGCATCCGCACCCGGTCGCCGGTGCGGTACAGGCGGTCCACGCCCGGCAGGTCCACGCCCCCGGGCGGCGCGGTGAAGCGCTCCGCGGTGAGGGCCGGGTCCAGGTAGCCGAGGGACAGACACCGTCCGCCCAGGAGGAGTTCGCCCTCGGTACCGCGGGCGACGGGGCGTCCGTCCGGGCCGGCGACGACGACGGTCGCGCCCGGCACCGGCCTTCCGATGGGCGGCGCGCTCTCCTCGTCCGCCTCCGGGTCCGTGGCGCGCATGGCGTGGGTGGTGGCCATGACGGTGGCCTCGGCCGGCCCGTAGGCATTGTGGACGGTGGCGGTGACGTCGGCGCCGGGGCGGCGGCGCAGCCGGTCACCTCCGGTGAAGAGGTGGCGCAGCGCCAGGCCGGCGGGCCACGGCCGGTCCAGCAGCGGCTCGATCATCGGCGTCGCCGAGACCACCACCGTCACCCCGGCCGTACGCCACCAGTCGACGAGCACCTCGGAGTCCCAGCGGACCTCGTCCGGCGCGGGTACCAGCGCCGCCCCGGACGTCAGCCCGGCCCAGAGCTCCAGCAGGTGCGGGTCGAAGGCCACGCCGATGAGCAGCGACTGCCGGTCCCCGGGGGCCAGTCCGGTCTCGGCGCGGAACCAGTCGAGCAGCGTGCCGAGCGCGTCCTCGGCGACCGCCACCGCCTTGGGGCGGCCGGTCGAACCGGAGGTCAGCACGGCGTAGAACGCCCCGGCCGGCGCGGACCGCGCCCCCTCCGCCGGCGCGGCGAACGCCGCCACCGTCTCGGCCGGGGCGTTCGCACCCGACGAGGGCAGCGGCAGCGCCACCCGCTCGGCCGTCCGGTACCGCGACGGCAGCAGGCCCGGCTCGCCGATCAGGCAGACCACGTTCAGGTCCTCGGTGACGGCGCCGACGCGGCGCTCACCGGGCTGCGGGCCGAGCGGCAGGTAGACGGCGCCGAGCCGGGCCAGCGCGACGGCGGTCACCACCAGCGCGGCGGACCGGTCGAGGCAGACGCCGACCAGGTCCCCGGGCCGGACCCGGCCGCGCAGCGCCTGTGCGACCTCGTCCGCGGCGGTGTCGATCTGCCGGTACGTCCAGGTGTGGGGGCCGTCGAGTATCGCGGGGGCCTCGGGCGAACGGGCGGCCCAGTCCGCGAAGCGGGCGAGCGGACCGGCCGCGGAGCCGGCCTCGGGGGCCGGGCCATGGGCGATGCCGAGCGGGGTCTCCGGCGGGGCAGAGGGTACGGCGGTGACCGGTCGGGCGGTCTCGGGCTGGGTCATCACGACTCCGTCAGGGGGGACGTAGCGGCAGGGACGGGCTCGGTGGTGGCGAGGGGCGCGAGGGCCTCGGCCTGGTCCGCGAGCACCGGGTTCTGGAACAGCAGCCGCAGCGGCGGGCGGGTGCCGAGCCGGGGCTCCAGCCAGGCGGCCAGCTGCGCGGCGAGCAGCGAATGGCCGCCGATGTGGAAGAAGTGCGAGGCCGCGCCGAAGTCGCGGTGGCCCAGCACCTCGTGCCAGCCGTCGGCGAGCAGCGCCGCCAGCGGCTCGTCGGGCACGGCTCCGGCGGCGGCGCTCTCCGGGGCCGGCGCCACGGGCGCGGCCGGCTCCAGCGCGGTGGCCCGCCGCGACAGCGCCACGCGGTCCGGTTTGCCGCCGGCCAGTCTCGGCAGCGTGTCCAGGCGCGCCCACCGCGCGGGTACCAGGGCGGTCGGCAGGCGCCGGCTCAACTCCGCGTGCAGCGCCCGCTCGTCGTGGTCCGCCGCCTGGCCGGTGGCGTCAGGACGCCGGCCGGTCTCCAGGAAGCCGACGAGCCGGGGGCCGCCGGAGGCCTCGCGGTCCAGGACGACGGCGCAGGACCGGCCGCCGAGCGCCGCCGAGGCGGCGGCCTCCACCTCCTCCAGCTCGATGCGGTATCCGCGCAGCTTGATCTGGTTGTCCCGGCGCCCCAGGAAGTACAGCAGCCCGTCGCGGCCCCGGTAGCCGACGTCCCCGGTGAGGTAGACCCGCTCGCCGCCGAGCGCGTCGAGCGTGCGGAACCGTGCCGCGGTCGCCTCGGGGTTGCCGACGTACCCCTCGGCGAGCCCGGCGCCGGCGATGGCGAGTTCACCGACCGCGCCGTCGGGCAGCGGACGGAGACAGTCGTCCAGGACATGGATCCGCTCGCCGGGCAGCTCGCCGCCGAGCGGGATCTCGGCCCCGTCGGCCAGGCCGTCCCGGGTGATCTCATGGACGGTGGAGCTGATGGCCGCCTCGGTCACCCCGTAGACGTTGAGCACGATGGCATCGGTGTCGGCCAGGAACGCGCGCAGCACATCGGCCGGGAGGCGCTCGCCGCCGAGGGCCAGCAGCCGCGGCGCCCACCGGCCGTCGCGGAGCGCGGGCCGGAGTTCCTCGCGGGTGGCGAGGAAGTAACTCGTCGGCAGGTTCGCCACGGTGACGCGGGACGCGGCCAGCAGTTCGGCCAGCTCGCCGCCGGTGGGCACCTCCTGTTCGGGAACGACCAGGCACGCGCCGGCGTGCAGCGACGGCAGCACCTCTTCGAGGGCCACGTCGAACGACGGCTGGGCGAACAGCAGCACCCGGTCACCGGTGGCCAGACCGAACCGCTCGGCCGTGCCGGTCAGATGGTTCTCCAGCGCGGCCCGCCCCACGGCGACGGCCTTGGGTATGCCCGTCGAACCGGAGGTGTGAATGATGTACGAGGCTCCGGGCACCGTCCCGGCGTTCCGGGCCGGGGGGAGGACCGGGGCGTCGACCGGGGCGGCCGGCAGGCCGGCCGGCACGGCGACGGTGGAGGCGGCGGCTCCGGCGGGGGTGAGGACGAGGGCCGGGCCCAGCCGGTCCAGCAGCAGCTCCAGACGGGCCGCCGGGTCGGACGGCGAGAGCGGGCAGTACACCGCCCCGGTCCGCAGACACGCCAGCAGCGTCACGACGGAGTCGGCGCCGCGCGGCAGCACGGCGGCCACCGGCTGGCCGGCCGTCACACCCGCCTCGCTCATCCGCCGGGCGAGCGAGTCCACCTGGGCGTCGAGGTCACCGTAGGTGATCCGGCGGGCGCCGATGAGCAGCGCCGGGAGCTCCGGGGCGTGGGCGGCGGCGGGGTCGAGCGGGTCGCGGTCCGTCGCCTGCGGCGCGGCGGGCGACGAGGCCGCGACGGGCGGCGGCGCCAGCTCGGCGAGGGCCGTGCCCGGGGCGTCGAGATACGCCCGCAGCAGGTCCAGGAGCCGGCCGGCGAGCAGCTTCGCCACGTCCTCGTCGAAGAGATCGGCGTCGTAGTCCCAGACCAGGGTCATGCCCGCGGCGCCGTGCCGGGGGCTGACGCCGCGCCGGTCGTCCGGCAGCAGCACCACGTCCAGGTCGAAGCGGGTGGTGCCGGTGTTGAAGCCCTCGAACAGGGTGATGTCCAGACCGGGGACGTCGATCTCCGGGAGCTCGGCGTCGTGGGCGCTGAACATCACGCTGAACAGCGGGTTGTCCGCACCGGAGGTGTGCAGGCCGAGCGCGCGGGTCAGCTCCTGGACCGGCACCTCCTGGCGCGGCAGGGCGCGGATCAGGGTGTCGGTCACCTCGTCCATGGACTCCTCGGCCGGTGCGGCCGGGTCCAGTCGCAGCGGCAGCGGAATGGTGTTCACGAACATGCCCACCGTGTCCTCGAACCCGCGGGGGCGGTTGCCGACCGCGGTGCCGACGACCATCTGCGAGCGGCCGCTGTGCCGCCGCAACAGCTCGGCGAAGAGCCCCAGCAGCGCGGCGAAGGGCGTCAGCCCCCGGGCACGGGCGTGCTCCCGCAGGCGTTCGGCCAGATCCGCGCCGATCGACTGGCGCAGCTGGCCGCCGTGGTGCCGGCGCCGGGCGCCGGGCCGGGTCAGCCCGGGCAGCGGCATGTCGTAGGCCAGCTCTGCCAGTTCACCGGTCCAGTACTCCAGGCCGTCCCGCCGCTCCGCCTCGGTGGCGGCGCTGTCCTGGGCCTTGGCCCGGACGTGGTCGGCGTACGAGGACGCGGCGGGCAGCTCGACTGGTTCGCCCAGGACACGGCCCCGGTAGACGGTGAAGACGTCGCGCAGCAGGATCGCGAAGGAGTGCCCGTCGTGGATCAGATGGTGTTCGACGTGGATGAGCCGGTGCCGGTCCGCCGCCAGCCGCACCAGGGTCCAGCGCAGCAGCGGTGCCTCGTAGGTGTCGAGCGGCGTCTCGGCCTCGGTGCGCAGCAGCTCCTGGAAGGCCCCCTGGGGATCGGCCTCCGCGCTGAGGTCCACGGTCCGCAGCCGAGGCCGGCAGCCCTCGGCGACCCGCTGGCCGGGCATCGCTCCCGGGACGGCGACGAGCTCCAGCCGCAGACCGGGGTGCCGGTCGAGGACGGCGGTGAGCGCATGGCGCAGGGCCTCGGTGTCGAGCGTGCCCCACAGGTCGAGGGCGGCGGTGAAGTTGTAGGCGCGGCTGCCCGGTTGCACCTGTTCGTGCAGCCAGACGATCTCCTGCGAGGAGGAGAGCGGAAGCATGGGCGGTCCCTGATGCGTCGTTGGGTCGGGGAAGTGGCGGCGGGCCTCGTCGGCCTGCCGCGGGTGCACGGACCGGCGGCGGATCGCGCGCGGCGGTGCCGTGGGGTCGGGTTCCGGGGTGTTGTCCGGTCCGGTGGATCCGGCCCGGTGGTGTCGGGTTGCGTGGTGGCCGGTCCGGTGGATTCCGGTCCGCGGCGGTGTGGGGTGGGGCCGGTGGGTTCCGGTCCGTGGTGGTGTGGGTTGGGGTACCGGCCGGTGGTGTCCGGTGCCGAGGCGGCGGTCCCGGTACGGGCCGGTGCGTCAGCCGGCCAGCGGCGCCGGTGCGCGCAGGACGTCGGTGAGCGCGGCGAAGGCGCCTTCCGCGGCGGTGTCGGAGTGCACCGCGCGGTCCCAGACCATGCGCAGGTGGACTTCCGGCCCCTGGGTGACGGACACCGCGAAGGGGCCGCGGACCGGCCGGCCGTCGATGTGGATCTCGCGGCCGGTCACACCGCCCAGCCGGAGCGGCGCACGCCGCCGGGCGTCGTCGACGGTCAGCAGCCCGTCGAGCCGGCCGGTCCAGCCGGAGCCGGCGGCCCGGGCCGCGTGCACCACCTCGTCGAAGGGAGTGGCGGCCCGGTCCAGGTCGTCCCACCAGGCCCCCGCGGTCTCCTCCGGGGCCGCGGCCGCCTGGCACGTCGCGGTGGGGAAGACCACGGTGTTGAGGAAGCAGCCGAGCACCGGAGCGGCGCCCGGAGGCCGGCCGCCCCACGGGTAACCGAGCGGCACCACCCGGCCCCGTCCGTACAGCACCGCCGCGGCCGCACGGCAGGCGTCGAGCAGCTGGGGGAAGGACGCGCCGCCCTCCGGGACGGGCAGGGACAGGTCGGCCGAGCCGCTCGGCAGTCCGTCCGGGGCGGAGGCCCGCTCCTCGACGGGACGGGGCGGAGGGGCGCACTCACGGACCGCGCGGAGCCGGTCGCCCCAGTACTCCAGCGCCGCGGGCGAGGCGGCCCGTGCCTCCTCGTCCAGCTGCAGCAGCACGGCTTCCCGGTAGGCGTCCACCTCGGCGGCGACGTCGGCGGGTGACAGCCCCTCGGCCGTACCGCCGGCGGTGTACGCGGCGCCCAGCTCCTCGACGATCCGGGCCAGCGAGCTGCCATCGCACGCGGCGTGGTCCAGCACCACCGCCAGCACCTCACGCGCCTCGCCGCCGGACCCGGAGGCTCCGGACCGGCCGTCCGCCGCCTCCGTCGCCGTCTGCTCCGCCGTCGCCGTCTCCTCCTCCGTCAGAAAGAGCCGCAGCGGCGGTCCTTGCGGTGCCCAGGCACGCAGCACCCGCCGCAGCGCGTCGGCCGCGTCCTCGCCCGGTGCACACGCCACCCGCTCCACCGGAACCTCCGGTTGCTCCAGGCGGAGCACGGGGGTGGCGCGCAGTACGGCCGGCCGGCCGCGCAGTACGGGGTGCAGCGCGGCGAGGCGCCGGGCGGCCGCGCCGAGGCGCCGGATGTCGACCGTGCCGCGCGGGAAGGAGAAGAACATCGGCACGAGATCGGGCCGCCCGGCCGGATCCATGGCCCGCACCAGCACGAAGCGACGCTGGGCACCGGTGACGGGCAGCAGGGGCGACGCCCCGCCGCCGTCGTCGAGCCGGCGAAAACGGTCCAGGTACTGGTGCGTGATGCTGAGCACGCGAAACCTCTCTGTCGTTGCCGGCCGCGCCACCGGGGACGGCGGGACGACGGGCAGTGAGTGGGGGCAGGCTGGCGAGAGCCCGATACGGGCGGATGCTCCGGTACGCCTCAGCTGCGGGCGGGAGGCCCGGCGGGCTCGTCGGAGGCGCCCGCGGGGGCGGGCACGTCGGGCACGTCCCCGCCCGTGAGGGCGTTCGCGGCCGTGCGATCGGGGTCCGCGCCCGTGCGATCGGGGACCGCGGCCGAGGACGGCCGCCCGGGGCCACAGTCACCCGAGGACGGCTGCCCGGGGTCCCGGTCGCCCGAGGCGGCCATCTCGCCTGCGGCGTCCGGCAGTTCGCGCATCCGGCGCAGCGGGGAGAGCAGCAGCGGCAGCGGTACGGCGAGGAACCCGGCCGCGCAGCAGGCCAGTGCCGTACGGGCTCCGAACGCGTCGGCCAGCGCGCCGCCGGCCAGGGCGCCGAGCGGCAGGGTGCCCCACATCACGAACCGCAGCGTGGCGTTCATCCGCCCGAGCAGCCGGGGCGGGCACAGCACCTGGCGGAAGCTCACCTGGGCGACGTTGTAGACGACCGCACCGAAGAACACCACACCGGAGCCGACCGAGAACAGCGCCGCACCCGCGCCCTGGCCGGCCAGCGGCCACAGCAGAGCGAAGGGGCCGGTGACCAGGGGGGACAGCCAGATGATCCGGGCCTGGCCGAACCGGGCGGCGAGCCGGCCCGCACACAGCGCGCCGGCCAGCCCGCCGATCGCGGCCGCGGACAGGACCAGGCCGATCGCGCCGGGCTCCAGGCCGAGCACCCGTACCAGGAAGACGGACTGAGTGGCCATCAGCATGGCGCTGAAGAGGTTGGCGACTCCGGTCGCCGCGGCGATCATCCGCAGCAGCGGGTGGCCGAACACAAAGCGCAGCCCCTCGGCGACGTCCTTGCGCAGGGCGGCGCCCGGCTCGCGCTGCGGGCGGCTCTCCGGGTGCTTGACGCGCCAGAGGAACAGAGCGGAGAGCGCATAGCCGGTCGCATCCGCCACGATGGCGAGCGGTGCCCCGAGCAGCTGCACCAGACCACCGCCGACCCCCGGCCCCGCGACCTGCGCCGAGGAACGAATGGTCTCCAGTGCCCCGTTGCCCGCGACCAGCTGTTCCCGGGGCAGCAGCTGGGGGAGGAAGCTCTGATGGGCCACATCGAAGAAGACCGTCGCCACGCCGGTGATCAGGGCGACGACGTACAGCTGGGCCATCGTCAGCACATCGGCGACGGCGGCCAGCGGGACACTGGCCATGGCCGCGGCCCGCACCAGGTCGGCCCGGATCAGCAGCGGCAGCTTCCGCATCCGGTCGACCCAGGCCCCGGCGGGTAACCCGACCAGCAGGAACGCGGCGGTCTCCGCGGCCGTGAGCAGACCCACCTGGAAGGCGGGGGCGTTGAGCTGGAGGACCGCTACGAGGGGTAGGGCGACCAGGGTGACCTGGGCGCCGAGCTGTCCGGCCGCGGCGCCGGCGAGCAGAAAGCGGAAGTCACGCCTGCGCAGCGGGCCGCTGGCCGCGGATCGGGATCTGACGGGCATGGCTATGACACTCAGGTATCAGCCGATCAACAGTCAAAACAAGGAGCACAGTTTCAGTCGGTTTTCTTCACCTTTTGCTCATGCGGGCAGGAAATTTTACGCGAGATCTCGGCAACCACCGGATGAATGAGTCCCGCAGCGACCGCCGCCTGGCCTGCCCGCCCCTCACGGTCGTACATGAGTGCTCCGCACACCCGGAGCCCACAGTCCACACTGTGGCCGAAAACCGCCACTACTGTCTCTTTGTTAACGGTTTCTTTCGCTTCCCCCGCTATGTCGTCCGCGAGGCAGGGCTCAGGGGCCCGGACAGTCGACGAAGGCGACCCGGCCGCCGCCCCCGCCGTCGAGGAAGTCCCGTGAGGGGTGAGGGCGCAACAGGCGGATTCAGGTCAGGCCGGGTCGTTCAGGTCAACTGCATTCAGGTCAGGACTTCTTGACCACGCTGGACTTGAGCTGCATGGAGCCGAACCCGTCGATCTTGCAGTCGATGTCATGGCCGTCCACCCCGTTCACGAGGCGGATGTTGCGCACCTTGGTGCCCGCCTTGATCCCGGTGGGGCTGCCCTTGACCTTCAAGCTCTTGATCACAGTCACCGAGTCACCGTCGGCGAGCACGTTTCCGACCGCGTCCCTGATCACCCCGTCCTCGGTGTCGCCCGCGGGTTCAGCGGACGCGTGCGACCACTCATGTCCGCACTCCGGGCAGATCAGGAGCGCGCCCATCTCGTAGGTGTACGCACTGGAGCACTCGGGGCACGGTGGCAGATTCTCGTTCTCGGTCACCACACCAGTGTATTCCGGCCACTGCGCAGGAATCGCAAATTGCAAAAATATGCAATTTCCTACATGCTGCTCTGGTGGTCGTGCCCGTAGTAGCCGCGGGCACGACCCGTGACGAGCGCCTCGCGTACAGCGGGGTCGCGTGTGAGTGATCGAGGAAGATCGAGGAAGTTCGTTCGTGCTGGTTCCGCTGTATCAGGCCAAGGCCGAGTTCTTTCGGATGCTGGGGCATCCGGTCCGCATCCGTGTGCTGGAGCTGCTGCAGGACGGGCGGATGCCGGTACGGGACCTGCTCGCGGAAATCGAGATCGAGCCGGCGGCGCTATCCCAGCAGCTGGCGGTGCTGCGGCGCTCGGGCATCGTCACCTCTGTCCGCGAGGGCTCCACGGTCGTCTACGAGCTGGCCGGCGGGGATGTCGCGGAGCTGATGCGGGCCGCGCGGCGGATCCTCACGGAGATGCTGGCCGGGCGGAAGCAGCTCCTGGCCGAGCTGCGGGAATCCGCCGAACCGCGGGAATCCGCCGAACTGCGGGACTCCGAGGTCGCTGCCGAGTGAGAACTTCCTTGCCCGGCCGCGTGTGCTCCTCGGTCCGTTCCCTCCTGTCCCTCCTGCCCGCCCGTGCCGATCTGGCGGCGATGGGCCGCACTCCGCGCCGGGACCTGCTGGCCGGGCTGACCGTGGCCATCGTGGCCCTGCCGCTCGCACTGGGCTTCGGGGTCTCCTCCGGGCTCGGCGCGGAGGCCGGGCTGGCGACCGCGGTCGTGGCCGGTGCGCTGGCCGCGCTCTTCGGCGGCTCGAATCTCCAGGTGTCCGGGCCGACCGGCGCGATGACCGTGGTCCTGGTGCCGATCGTGGCGCAGTACGGGCCGGGCGGTGTGCTCTCCGTCGGGCTGATAGCCGGTGTACTGCTGATCGCGCTCGCCGTAGCACGGGCCGGCCGCTATATGCGGTACGTGCCCGCGCCGGTGGTGGAAGGTTTCACCCTAGGAATCGCCTGCGTCATCGGGCTGCAGCAGCTGCCCAACGCACTGGGCGTGCCCAAGCCGGAGGGAGACAAGGTCCTGGCCGTCGCCTGGCGCGCGGTCGAGGAGTTCGTACGGCACCCCAACTGGACCGCCGTCGGCGTCGCGCTCGCCGTCGCCGCCGTGATGCTGATCGGCGCCCGGTGGCGGCCGGCCATCCCCTTCTCGGTCGTCGCGGTGATCGCCGCGACCGTCGCCGCGCAGCTCTTCCACCTGGACGCCGCCAAGCCGATCGGTGACCTCCCCGCCGGCCTGCCCGCACCGTCCCTGGCCTTCCTCGACCCGGCCGCGCTCGGATCGCTGCTCGCGCCCGCGGTGGCGGTGGCCGCCCTCGCCGCGCTGGAGTCACTGCTGTCGGCGTCCGTCGCCGACGGCATGACCGTGGGGCAGCAGCACGATCCGGACAGGGAGCTGTTCGGGCAGGGTCTGGCGAACCTCGCGGCCCCGCTGTTCGGCGGCGTCCCGGCGACCGGCGCGATCGCCCGCACGGCCGTCAATGTGCGCACCGGCGCGAGCTCCCGCCTCGCCGCCCTCGCCCACGCCGCCGTACTCGCCGTGATCGTCTTCGCCGCCGCGCCGCTGGTCTCCCGTATCCCGCTGGCCGCGCTGGCGGGAGTGCTGCTGGCGACCGCGGTCCGCATGGTCGAGGTCGGCTCGCTGCGGGCCATGGCGCGGGCGACCCGCTCGGACGCCGTCGTCCTGGTGCTGACGGCGGTGGCGACGCTGGCCCTGGACCTGGTGTACGCGGTCATCATCGGCCTGCTGGTGGCGGGTGCGCTGGCACTGCGGGCAGTGGCCAAGCAGGCCCGGATGGAGCGGATCTCCTTGGCACCGCTCGTACCGGGCGAGGACCGCGAAGAGGAACACGCGCTCCTGGCCGAGCACATCGTCGCCTACCGCGTCGACGGCCCGCTGTTCTTCGCCGGCGCCCACCGCTCCCTTCTGGAGCTGTCCGAGGTCGCCGACGCACGGGTGGTCATCCTGCGGATGTCACGGGTGACGACCATCGACGCCACCGGGGCATTGGTCCTCAAAGACGCCGTGGAGAAACTGAACCGGCGCGGCATCGCTGTGCTGACCTCGGGTATACGGCCCGGCCAGCGCCAAGTGCTGGACTCCGTGGGCGCGTTGGAGCTCCTGCGGCCGGAGGGCCGCGACTTCGCCGCCACCCCCGAGGCCATCGCCGCCGCCCGCGCCCACCTCCAGCGCACGGGAGTCCTTCCGTTTCCCTCTCCCCGCCCCAAGCCCCTCCCCGCCCCACGTCCCGGACCCGCTTCCGTGATCACCGAGGAGTCCTCCCGATGACCACCCTGCCCACCGCCGCCCGCCGCATGGTCGACATCTCCGGCGAGGAAGCTCTGTACCTGCTGGAAGGCGCCTCGCAGGGACGCCTGATCCACGAGCAGCGACAGGTGACCGCCATCCGCCCGGCCTCCCATGTCCTGGAGTACGGACGCCTGATCGTCCGTACGCCGGTCCCGGCCGCTCTCCTCTCCGGCCCGGTCGCCGTCACGTACCACGCCGACCAGATCAACCCGACGACCGGCACCGGCTGGGCGGTGACCGCCTCCGGCCCGGCCGAGGTCGTCACCAACACCGACGAGGCCGCCCACTACCGCCGCACCCTGCCCGGCTGGGCCCACGGCCCCCACGACACGCTCCTGCGCATCCACCCTCAGACCGTCAACGGCTACCGCTTCGCGCACGCCACCCACCCCGCCGAGGCGGTGGCCGGTCCGCAGCGGCCCCCGTCCCGGTGACAGCTGCCCGCCCCTGGCTGGGCGAGGATGGCCCCATGGTTCTGTTGATTGGGTGGGCTCGATGCGCGGGAGAACAGTCGCTGCGGCTGTCGAGGACGGGCAGGAGGCCGGTCCGGTGAGTGCGCCGCTGTATCAGCTGAAGGCGGAGTTCTTCAAGAGTCTGGGGCACCCGGTACGTATCCGGGTGCTGGAGCTGCTGAGCGAACGGGAGCACGCGGTCTCGGAGATGCTGGCGCAGGTGGATGCGGAGCCGGCGTACCTCTCCCAGCAGCTGGCGGTCCTCAGGCGGGCGAATCTGGTCGTCACCCGCAAAGAGGGTTCGGCCGTCTACTACTCGTTGACCAGTCCTCATGTGGCGGAGCTGCTACAGGTGGCACGCACCATCCTCACGGGGGTGCTGACCGGGCAGGCCGAGCTGCTCGCGGATCTGCGCGCCGCCACGCCGGAGCGGAAGCCGCCGGGCCGCGCACCGTCGTAGCCGCCCCTTTACGGCGGCCGTGAACGGCCACGGCTCGATGAACGGCTACGGCGCGATGAAGGGCTACGGCTCGATGTCGAGCACGTCTCCTACCGGGCGCCGGGGCGTGGTGGGGCCCTGGGGGCCGTATCCCATGCGCAGCACCATCTGTACGTATCCCGCTCCGGAGAGGGGATCGCGCAGCGGCCAGCGAAGGTCGCGCCATTCGACGGCCTGGGTGGCCGGGGAGCTGGCCAGGCCCTCAAGGGTGGCGAGCAGCAGGACGCGTTCCATGGCCTGCCCCGCTCGCAGCCAGTCCTCGGGGCGGTCGCGGGCCGTGCTCAGCACGGCCAGATGAGGGGAGCTTTCGAACGCCGCGGCGCCACGGCCGGGCACCGGCGTGCTGCCCGCGAAGTCACGGACAGGGGCCTTGCCGCCGCGTTTCCGCGGTCCGAAGGCGTACTCCGGGACTCCGGACCCGACCGCTTCCGTGGCTGTGGCGCCCGTGCGCGTCCAGCGCCTCAGTTCCTCGCGCCGTGCGCGGTCGGTGAGGTTGCGTGCCTCGGCCTCTGCCGCCACTTTCAGTACCCAGTGCAGGTGCCACCCGGCGGGAAAGTCGAGTACGCAACCTTCGAGGCGGGCGGCGTGGCGCAGGGCGGACCGCACGGCCTCGGGTATGTCGGTTTCGTCGAACGGGTAGCGGCTGGTGTGCCGGCGGTGAACCGCCGGATACAGCTCGTCGAGGTCGCTCGTGCCGCTGCCCAGGCTTGTCAGCTGCACCGTCGCGAGGAACGCGGGGTCCGTGGAGTCCGGAAGCAGCCGGGTTGCCGGATACCAGCCGGCATGGGACACCGCGACCCGCAGGTTCAGCAGAGCCGCGCCGCAGCCGATGTGGAGGGCCCGGGTGTCGGGGTCGGCGTGCGGAAGGGTGCGATCGAGGTCTGCGCGGATGTCGAAGGTGCGGCTGTGCCGGCAGTAACGGAAGTGCCACGGCTGGGCGTTGTGCATGGAGGGGGCGGTGGCAGCGTCGTCGGCGAGCGCCACGATGCGCTTCTCGGAGAGCAGTTGCGTGGTCACGGGTGGCTCCCTCGGCTCTCACCACGGTTAATTACCGTCTTTACGGTCGGCCAGTACGGCCAGTACGGCCAGTACGGCCAGTACGGTCACTCGGTGTCGATACGTCGTCCCGTCAGGTGCCGGGGTTCGATCAGGACCCAGAGGGGGCGTTCGCCGCCCGCCCATGGCCTGGAGTGCGCCTGCTCGTCCAGCCGTCGCACCGCGTCGGGCTCGGTGACGGTCCGTGCCCGGCCGTGGACGAGGACGCTCCACCCCTGGCTCATGGCCTCGTCGACATGGTCGACCTCGAACGCGGCATCGGAGCCCGCGGCTGCTGCCGGAACGGTGCCGTGCGCGGTCCGGAAGGCGATCGCGCCGTCGATGACCTCGTAGTTGACGGGCAGTACCGCCAGCCCGTCCGGCGTCGAGACGGCAATGCGCCCCACACCATGTGTGCCGAGCCGGTCACGGCATGCGTCGGGACTCAGCTCCCGAAGTTCGGGGTGGTAGGCGGCCTGTCCTCCGCCGGGCGGCAGATCGGCCCCGCCACCGCGCAGACGAGCCACCGTGGTCCCCAGAGCGCCGGCCAGGGCCGTGAGCGTGGCGAGATCCGGGTTGGCCGGCCGCTCTTCGAGGTACGCCAGGTAGGGCGCGCTGACGCCGGCGCGTGCGGCCAGCTCGGTGCGGGAGAGCCGCTGCCGTCTCCGTTCATGGGCCACGCGTCGGCTGATGTCGCCGGGGTCGAGCGGCCGGTGGGTCGGCCTGTCGGTCCCCTCGGGTTCCGCTTCGAGGTGTTCGCCCCCGGGCTGGTGCTCGATGTGGTGGATGTGTGCGTCGGGCCCCGGGAACACCAGCGTCACATCGTTCGTGTCCGACCAGCGCACGTCATACGGTGGTGTGCCGTCGTCGTGATGGACTCCCACGATCTCGCCGTCCCGCCGGGGCGCGCCCGTAATCGGACTCTCGACAACGAGCTGATCGCCGATGTGCGCCCGCATGGTCATCACCGCTCTCGAAAACGCTCTCGATGGGCCTCTGAATGCGCTCTCCTCCAGCATGCGCCTTCAACGTGACACGACGGCACGGCCGACGGCATGGCCCGGAAAGCCCCTATCGAGGGCCGAACGGTCCTGATCCGCAGAAGGACACCCCTCGCATCCTTAAGGTGACGACGCGACCAGAGCGTGATTCGGTCGGAGGGAGAAGGACCTCGGTCGGAGGGAGTCGGAGGGAGAAGGACATGGAACACCGAACGGTCGGAGAACTCATGACCCGGGATGTCATCCACGTACGGCCGGACATGGCGTTCAAGGAGATCGTCAAGACGCTCGCGGACAACGACGTCACCGCCGTCCCGGTCGTGGATTCCACGGGCCGTCCGATGGGCGTGGTCTCCGAGGCGGACCTCCTGCGCAAGTCGGCCGATCAGGCCGGACTGGCCGGCCTGACGCCGATTCCGCACCTGGAGGCGTGGGAGCGCGCCAAGGCCGAAGGGGCGAGGGCGGAGGAGCTGATGTCCGCTCCCGCGGTGTGCGCGAGGGCGGACTGGAACGTGGTCGAGGCGGCCCGCCTCATGGAGGTCCAGAACGTCAAGCGGCTGCCCGTGGTGGACGAGACCGACAAGCTGGTGGGCATTGTCAGCCGCCGCGACCTGCTCCGGATCTTCCTCCGGCACGACGACGCCATCCGCGAGGAGATCAAGCGCGATGTGCTGGACCGGACCCTGGGCCTGGCGCCTTCCGGGGTGACCGTCGAGGTGCGCGACGGGCAGGTCACGCTGAGCGGATCCGTCGAGGCCAGGAGCCTGATCCCGGTCATTGAGCGACTGTGCCGCAGTGTGGACGGTGTGGTCTCCGTTTCCGAGCACCTGAGGTACGCGACCGACGACAGATGAGGACGGCAGATGAGGACGACAGACGAGCCGGCCGCAGGCAAGGAGGCGGTTATGCCGAACACCCCGCACCTCGTCGGTGACGTGATGACACAGACCGTGGCCGCGGTCGACCGCGAGGCCCGGTTCAGGGAGATCGTCGAGACCATGGAACGGTGGAAGGTCAGCGCGCTGCCGGTGCTGGCCGGGGAGGGCCGGGTCGTCGGGGTGGTGTCCGAAGCCGATCTGCTGCCCAAGGAGGAGTTCCGGGAGTCCGACCCGGACCGTCTGGACCAGCTGCGGCGGCTCGATGACGTGCGCAGAGCGGAAGCGGTCACGGCGGGTGAGCTGATGACCAGCCCCGCGCACACCGTGCGGGCCGACGCCACGCTCTCCCAGGCCGCTCGGATCATGGCGCGGAAGTCCGTCAAACGGCTGCCGGTGGTGGACGCCCACGGGCTGCTGCGCGGCATCGTCAGCCGCGCCGACCTGCTCAAGGTCTTTCTGCGCTCGGACGAGGATCTGGCACAGGAGGTCCGCCGGAATCTCGGCGAGCTCTTCGCCGCGCCTGCCAAGGACCTGAACGTCTCGGTCGCCGACGGGGTCGTCACGCTCAGCGGGCGCATCCGGGACTCCTCACTCGTCCCGGTGCTGGCGCGGCTGGTGCGGTCAGTGGAGGGGGTGGTGGACGTGGAGTTCGAGGTGACCGGCCACGATCCCGTGTGGACGGGCCCGCCCGGGCGTCAGTCCGGCAGTCCGGCCGCGTGATCGGGCACGTACTTCTGCAGGTCACGGGGCGGGCGTCGGTACCCGGTGGCCGGCGGCCGCGGCGGCAGTTCGAGCACCGGCGGGGGGACCTCGTGGTACGGCACGGTGGACAGCAGGTGGGCGATCATGTTCAGCCGGGCCCGGCGCTTGTCGTCGCTCTCCACGACGTACCACGGTGCCTCGGCGATGTCGGTGTGCGCGAACATCTCGTCCTTGGCCCGTGAGTAGTCCTCCCAGCGGGTCAGCGACTCCAGATCCACGGCGGAGAGCTTCCAGCGCCGCGTGGGATCCTCCAGCCGGCGCCGGAAGCGCTGCTCCTGCACCTCGTCGCTGACCGAGAACCAGTACTTGCGCAGCAGGATCCCGTCCTCGACCAGCAACCGTTCGAAGACCGGGCACTGGCGGAGGAACCGCTGGTGCTCGGCCGGAGTGCAGAATCCCATCACCCGCTCCACACCGGCCCGGTTGTACCAGCTGCGGTCGAACAGCACGATCTCGCCCGCCGCGGGCAGATGCTCCACATAGCGCTGGAAGTACCACTGGGTGCGTTCACGCTCGGTGGGCCGGGGCAGCGCCACGATCCGCGCCACCCGGGGGTTCAGGTACTGGGTGACGCGCTGGATGGTGCTCCCCTTCCCGGCCGCGTCGCGGCCCTCGAAGACCACGATGAGCCGGGCGCCCTCGGCCCGCACCCACTCCTGCACCTTCACCAGCTCGGTCTGCAGCCGGTACAGCTCGCGCTCGTACACCGGCCTCGGCAGCCTCCCCCGCCCGTCGTCGCCTTGCTTCACCATGCGATGACGGTACGAGGAAACACCCCGCCCTGCTCAGGGGCGGAGCCCGGCCCGCCGCCGCTCGCCGCCGATCGGGCGATGGCCCTTCCCTGCGGCTGCGACGTGTCCGGGCGGGCAGGACCGTCCGGCCCCTGCCAGGCGCGGACGGCCGATGCAGGCTGGAAGCTGAGGGCGTCACACAGGCCGTACACAGGCCGTACAGCCGTACCGTCGTACAGCCCGTACAACGGTGTCCCGCGGCGGCGTCCCGTAGCGAGGAGACGCCAGCGAGGAGACGTCAGCGAGGAGGCGTCATGGAACACAGTCCCCACATGGAACACACTCCCCACACCCCGTACACCGTCAGCGATGTGATGACCCAGACGGTGATCGCGGTCGGCCAGGAGGCGCGTTTCAAGGAGATCGTCGAGACCATGGAGCAGTGGAAGGTCAGCGCGCTTCCCGTGCTCGCGGGGGAGGGGCGGGTGATCGGCGTGGTGTCCGAGGCCGATCTGCTGCCCAAGGAGGAGTTCCGGGAAGCCGACCCCGACCGCATGGAGCAGCTGCGCCGGCTGGACGACGTACGCAAGGCCGGAGCGCTGACCGCGGGTGAGCTGATGACCACGCCGGCACTGACGGTGCGTGCCGGTGACACCCTCGCACAGGCGGCGCGGACGATGGCGTACAAGTCCGTGAAGCGGCTCCCCGTCGTCGACGGCCAGGGGCTGCTCCAGGGCATCATCAGCCGCTCCGACCTGCTGAAGGTCTTCCTGCGCCCGGATGACGACCTGGCAGCGGAGGTGCGTACGGAGATCATCGGCAGGCTGTTCCCCGGATCTCCGGAGAGCGTGACGGTCACCGTCACCGACGGAGTGGTCGCGGTGGGCGGCCGGATCCCCGACCCCTCGCTCATCCCCGTCGTGGCACGGCTGGTCCGGGCGGTCGAGGGGGTGGTGGACGTGACGTTCGACGCGGTCCACCTCACGACCGCTGCCCGCCACCCCACCTGACCGCGGGTTCGCTAATCCGCTGCTTGCGAACTTCCGTCATTGTCAAGGGAGCTGGAGGTTCTGGAAGTGCGCTGAGCGGGGATGCCCCGGTCGTTCTGCAGCTCCCACAGCTCTTGGAAGAGGCCCGGGGCGGCGACGAGTTCGGCGAATGTTCCGTGCTGGATGACGCGGCCGTGGTCGAGGACGATGATGCGGTCCGCGACGGCGACGTTGGCGAGGCGGTGGGTGACCAGGACGACGGCGCGGTCCTGGGCGATGTTCCGTAGCCCGGTGAAGATGCGGTGCTCGGCGCGGGCGTCGAGGGCGCTGGTGGGTTCGTCCATGACGAGGAAGCCGGCGCGGCGGTGGAAGGCTCTGGCGATGGCGATTCTCTGCCACTGGCCGCCGGAGAGGTCGACGCCGCCGAGCCATTCGCGGGCCAGGAGAGTGTCCAGGCCGCTGCGGAGGTCGGCTACGACTTCCTGAGCGCCGGACTGTTCGGCGGCGCGCAGGACCGTCTCGTCTCCGCCGTGGGGCCGGCCGAGGGTGATGTTGTCGCGGGCCGACATGGGCCAGCGGGTGAATTCCTGGGGGACCACCGCGGTCTGGGCCCAGAGCGCGTGCGGGTCGAGATCGCGGGTGTCCGCGCCGTCCCAGGTGACGCTGCCCTTGGTGGGCAGGTACAGGCCGGACAGGAGCTTGGAGAGGGTGGTCTTGCCCGAGCCGTTCTCTCCGACCAGGGCGAGGACTTCGCCCCGCCGGACTTCGAGGGTGACGTTCTCCAACGCGGGCTTCTCGGAGTCCGGGTAGAAGTAGGTCAGGGCATCGGCCTTGACGGTGAGCGGCGGAGGCGGGGCGAGGGTGCCGCGCTGGAGCCGATGGCCGCCGGCCTCGGCGATGAAGTCCGCCCAGTCGTCGAGGTAGAGGCCGGTGCGGAAGAGGCGGGTTCCGTAGCTGACCATGCCTGCCAGGGAGGAGCTGACCGTACGCAGCGCGAAGACGGCCGTTCCGGCGGAGGCGACGGACATGTGGCCGGTGGCCAGGAGGAGGACGAGGGCGCCCCAGACGGTCGCGGTCGCGGCGCCTCCGGCCAGCGCTCCCACGAGCGCGTACCGGGCGGACTGGTGCGCGGCGGTGTCGGTGGTGGCGTCGACCCGGTCGCCGATGGCGCGATAGCGG
The DNA here is from genome assembly GCF_042895955.1 of Streptomyces sp. NPDC001339. Classification (NCBI taxonomy): domain Bacteria; kingdom Bacillati; phylum Actinomycetota; class Actinomycetes; order Kitasatosporales; family Streptomycetaceae; genus Streptomyces; species Streptomyces sp. NPDC001339. Next base: position 306,396 of record NZ_JBIAWT010000003.1, read on the forward strand.
CCGAGGAGGAAGGTCGCCATGGTGCCCGAGCGGATCTGGTCGGCGCTGGCCTTGGTGGTGATGAACCACCGCAGGTTGTTGAGCGTGACCCGGTCGGCGACGGTGGAGCGGGCGGCCATGTAGTGGACCCGGGCGGACTTGACGCCGGCTACCGCCTGCGGCATCGCGGCGAGCACAAGGAGCGGCAGCAGCGCCGGGTGGAGGACGGTCATCACCGTGGCCGCGGCGACGAGGGAGGCGATGGTGGCCGCGAAGTCCTGGGCCTCGGCGAGGAGATCCTGGGCCACATCGGCGCCCCGGTCGGCGGCCTCCCGGCGGTCGCTGAACCCGGGGTGGTCGTACGCGGTCAGCTCGGCGTCCACAGCCGCGGCGAGCATGTCCATCTGCGCCTCGCGTGCGATCCGGGGGGCGAGGCGGCTGGAGACGTTGGCGACCACGATGCCGAGGAGCGCACGCAGAGCGGCGGCACCGGCGAGGAGCGTGAGGGACGGTACGGATTCCAGGAGGCGGTCCTGGATGTGGCCGCCGGCGATCAGGGCGGTGAGGGTTCCGGTGATGGCCAGCAGGCCGAAGGCCTGAAGGAATCCGGAGAGCACCTGGCAGGTCAGCAGGGTGGTGACCAGGCGGGGGCTGATGCGCCAGGCGAGGGCGAGTGCTTTGCGCACGAGCCGCGGCAGGCGGGTCGCCATCGTCTTCGTGGTGAGGGGGTTGCCCTCGAAGGCGGTGAGGGTCGGGGAGCGGTACCGCAGCTCCTCCCGTGGCTTCTCGGATTTCGCGGGTTTCTCGACGTTCTCATCGGCGGCATCGGTGGGATTGGCGCTATCGGTGGGATTGGCCGTATCGGCGGCGTCGGTGGGATCGGTTGCAGCGGTCAACTCGGCTCCTCACAAGGGGCGTTGGGATCGAATGGGTGGTGTCGTCGGGGTCAACGACGAGACCACCGGGATCGAACACGCGTGTTTGAGACGGAGCTACTGCCGTGGCATCTCGGGGTGGGGGATACACGCATCCCGGCATTGCACGGCTCGGCATCACTTCCGGGGTGGCCGAAACGCCGATACCCGAAACGCGTGTGGCGTTCGACGGAGTGCCGGGTGGTTTCCCGTGCGGATCGAGAAGGACGTCGCCTTCACAGGGGCGATCCGCGCCTGAACCACCATCTCGGCCGGCCCTGGGGTTTCAACGGAGTTTCATCGGGATGTCATCGGCCGCTGCCACTGTCGTCCGGTGACCTTGGCCCGACCGCCTACCGCATCGCGCGGCGGGACGCGCAGGCCAGCTCCATGGGGAGGATGGAATGCGAACAAGAAAGATCGCGGCCGCGTCAGCAGGTCTGCTGCTGACTGCCGGGCTTTCCGTGGCACAGGGGTCCACGGCGCAAGCGGCAGCTCCGTGTGAGGGCACCTACACGATCGTTGTGGGCGGTACCGGCAGCTCGTGGAACAACGACGGCTTCTACGGCAATATCCAGCAGCACGTCGGGTACCCCACCCAGATTCCCAACGGTGCGAGCGCCCGGGCAGGCGTCAATGAGCTGAACCGGCTGGTCCGCGACCAACGTGCCGCGTGCCCGGGCCAGCACGTCAAGATCGGCGGGTACTCCCTGGGCGCCGCGGTGGTGCACATCTGGGTCACCGAGAACTGGCAGACGTTCGACAACGTCAACGCCGTCCTCATCGCGGACCCCAAGCGCCAGGGCCCTCCCGGGGCCAACGGCGGAGCCGTGCCGTTCGGCGGTGTCGTCGGCCCTCCGCTCGCCGGTGCCGACAGGTTCTTCGGCAACGTGCCCGTCAAGACGATCTGCCACTGGGACTATGTCTGCGACGAGTCCGCCGGTATCTGGACCTACCCGAACAACCACGTCAAGAATTACCCCGAAGACTTCAACATGGATCACCACAACGACAGCGCCAACGAGCAGTGGTACAACGGCGCCTGGTATCCGGCGTAACGACGGAAAGTCTGTCGGCGGGGTGCACAGCCGAATTCCTTCACCATCTGTCAGCGGCTCAGAACAAGTCGGCCGCCGGCAGATGGTGAGGTGTGTGAGCGACGAGGGCGCGGAAGGCGTCCAGGTCACCGATGACCTCTTCCGCACGGTTTCGCTGCTTATACAGGTCGTAGTAGCGGGCGCCGATGGCATCCGGGTCGGTCACCTCGTCGCCGGGGATGACGCGGGAGGCGATCGTCACCGTTGCCACGTGGATTCCCTGGGGGCATAGCTCGGCGTGCAGGGCGTGTGCCCAGTTGCGCAAGCCGGCCATGGCCAGCCCCACATTGGCCAGGAACGGTGCGGCGACCGTGGAGGACACTCCGGTGGTCAGCAGCAGTGTCCCCTCGCCACGGGCGCGCATCTGCGGCAGTACCTGTCCCACGGCCGTCACCGCGCCCAGCACATGCAGCTCGAACTGCGCGGCGGCGGACGCGATCGTGGTCTGTGCGGCGGGAGTGATCGGCCCGCTCGGGCTGGGGCTGTACTCCAGGACATCGACCGGCCCCAGCGTCTCCCCGGCCCTGCTGAGGGCACCGGCCAGCGCGTCACGGTCCCGGATGTCGGCGGGAAACGCCGCAGCGGTGATGCCCAGCCCGGTCAACTCGCCGACCGAGGCATGCAGAGCGTCCTTGCTCCGGGCGATCAGCCCGACCTGGAAACCGTGGTGGCCGAAAGCCCGCGCCACGCCCATCCCCAGTCCTGGGCCGGCACCGACGATAACGAGTGTCTTCGCCACCACAACATCCCTTCCGGCTGCAGCGGGCATGCCGGGCACAACGCGCCCTGCCCGCAGGGCAGTTACTCTTTGTTTGCAGCACCATGTTGTGTCAGTGCCCTGTTGGTGACAAGACGGCACTTTTTTGTCGGTGACGCACACGGAGGTAACCGTTGACGCCCCGCAGAAGCACCCCGCCGGCCGGACAGCACCCAGACCTCACGCCCCACCCGCAAGCAGACGCCGACGGGCGCGAGCCGGATGAAGAGGTGTGCCGGCAGGTACTGCGGATCCTCGCTCTGATCGGCGACAAGTGGAGCATCCTGGTCATCGGGCAGCTCCGCGACCGGACCCTGCGCTTCAGCGAACTGCACCGCGCGGTCACGGGCATCTCGCAGCGCATGCTCACCCTGACCTTGCGGCAACTCGAACGCGACGGCCTGCTCACCCGGACCGTGCACCCCAGCGTTCCCCCACGTGTCGACTATGCGCTCACCCCACTCGGCACCACACTGCTGGACTCCGTCGCCGGCCTCGCCGAATGGGCCACCACACACAGGCAAGAGATCAACCACAACCGGCGCCACTACGACACCACGCACCCACCACGAACACGGCCCTGATCCCCCACCCGGGTCACCGAGCAGGTGAACCCCGGTCAGGTCGGGCACGTTCCGGTTCGCGGTACGACCGCGACGGGGCAGCAGGAATGGTGGAGGACGGCGAAGACGACGGGGCCGAGGAGCATGGGCGTTCTGTGCATGCGGCGTCCGACGACCAGCAGGCTCGCCTGCGGGCAGGCTTTCAGCAGCACGGACGCGACTCTGCCTCGCTGAATGTGTTCGACGACGGTGACATCGGGGAACTTGGCCCGCCAGGGTGCCAGGATGTCTGCGAGCTTCTTCTCCTCGGCGGCCGTGTACGCGTCTTCTTGGTCCGGAGGGCTGGTCGGGGCGGTGGGCACGAAGCCGGCGACCGCAGAGGGTTCCCAGGCCCGTACGGCGCGTACGTTTGCGTGGTGGGCCTCGGCGGCCGCGAACGCGAATTCCAGGACTGCTTCGCCTTGTGTACCGGGTTCTTGGACGCCGACCACGATGTCGGGCCTGCCGTAGGAGGCGGTCACATCCTCGCGGACGGTGACGACCGGGCACTCTGCGCGTCCGAGGACGTGCAGACTGACGGAGCCGAGGAGGAAGCCGGCGATCGCGCCGTGTCCGCGTGATCCGAGCACCATCATGCTGGCCTGTCGACTGCGGTCGACCAGGGCATCGGCTGCCTGCACGGAGACCTGTTCAGTGGTGACGGCGATGCCCGGATGGAGCTGGAGCGCCATCGCTTCGGCCGCTCCGAGCACCTCGGCTCCCGCACGCTTCCTGGTGGTCGGTTCTTTGGCGGTGGGGACATTCAGCGGCTGTGAGACGTGTGAGTGGAGCAGGTGGAGCGGGAGATCCCGGGCGGCGGCCTCCGCGGCGCCCCAGCGCACTGCCGGCACGCTGATGTCGGTGCCGTCCAGTCCTACGACAACAGACCCGCCCATGACGTACCTCCGCGCGGCCAAGGGTGGCGGTACCAGCCTATGCCGCCTCTCGCATCGCGGCATTCCCGTCCGTCGCTCCTGAGATTCATGGTGCGTGCGGAAGGCAAGACGCCTGACGGGCGACAGCCCCAGTTCAGGCGCCTTTACTCGGGCCTGTAGGCCAGGGCCTCCCGGCCTCCAGGGGCTTCGTGGGACGGTGTGTCCTTCACAGCTCCTTGGCGGGCCAGTCGAGCAGGCGTGCACCGATCACCGCGGTCTGGAGCATGTAGCGGTGCTCGGGGTCGGCGGGGTTGGCGCCGGTCAGGGCGTGGATGCGTGCCAGGCGGTAGGTCAGGGCGCGCACGCTGAGGGAGAGCCTGCGGGCGGCTTCGGCGGCGACGCAGCCGGAGTTGAAGTAGGCGGTGAGGGTGTCGAGGAGGGGCTGGGGGCCGCCTCGGGTGGTGGTGAGGGGGCCGAGCGCGCTGCGGACCAGGTCGGCCATGGCCTGGCGGTCGCGGGTAAGGACGGGGTAGACGAGCAGGTCGGCGGCGCGCAGCACGGGAGCGTCGAGCTCCATGCGGTCGGCCAGGTCCAGGGTGTTGAGGGCTTCCTCGTAGGACTGGACCACGCCACCGGGGCCGGGCTGGGGGCGGCCGATGGCGACCCGGCCGCCGTCCGTGGCGGCGTACGCCTGCTTGGCGAAGTACTGGAGGACCTCCTCCTGGTCACCGGGTGCGATGCACAGCATGCGGCCGTCCTTGGTGGTGAGCAGGGTGCTGCGGTCACCGAAGCGGGTGATGAGGAACTGCTCGACCCGTCGTGGGACGGGATCGCCGTCGTCGTAGGCGGTCGGTCCTTGCGCGACGGCGACCGCGTAGGCATGGGAGAGGCACAGGCCGAAACGTTCGGCGCGCTCGGCCAGGCGGCCCAGGTCGCTTCGGCCGTAGAGGAGGTCGTCGATGAACTCGCGGCGGGCGGCTTCCTCCTGGCGTACGGCTAGCCGCTGGGCTCGTTCAAACCCCTCGGCGAAGGCGTCGACGGCCTGCTGCACGGCGGCCAGCACACGCTCCGCCGAGGAGGGGGAGGCGGGCCAGGCGGTACGGGTGGCGGCGAGGTGTCCGCTGACGAGGGCGCGCAGGCCGAGCCCGGCTTCGGCGGCCTGTTCTCCGAGGGCGCGGCGGGAAGTGATCTCCTCGCGGGTGAGCCGGCGTCCAGTGGCCGAGACGTCGGCCAGGATCTGCACATAGCCCGCCAGATAGTCCTCAGGTATCTCGTACTCCGCCACGGTTTCCCCGGATTCTTGATGCGCCGGTGACGCTTTCTTAGCGGCAACCTGGCATGGAGACCTTAGTGAAGACTGCCGGGAACCGGCAATGCGGGTGGGGTGTGAGGGGAGGCAGGATGGTCGCACGGGGGAAACGAGGAGGGTCTCGGTGCCGGATACCGGCAGGCATCACAGGCACCGGGGCCATCTTCTTTCCCGGTACTGCCGCACGGGGCGCGCAGTACCGGACGAGATGACGGGGGAGCAGGGTTGGCATGGGAGCGTTGACAGTTTTGACGGCGACGCGGACGCCGGCGCCTGGGGGATGGGCGGGGTACCGGTCGCGGTCTCTTTCTCCGTGCTGACGGCAGTCGCCTGGCTGGTGAGTCTCGTCGCGACCATTGTCCTGGACCCGGTCGCCACGACCGGCGTGCGGCGGGCGCTGATCCGCCTGGCCGTTGTGGCCGTGACGCTGCTGGTCGCGTGGTGCGTGACCCGAGTGCTCGTCCGGCCGTTGCAACGCCTCTTCCCCGACGAACCCGGGCCGTCCCGCGCCGACTTCGCCGGGCCGACCCGCACTCTTCGTACCGAGAGAGCGGACCCGGGGGCAGGGCAGACCGAAGTCGCGTCCCAGGACGGCACTGGCGAGTCCTGCCGGACCGTGCCCTGCGACACGGCACTCGATCTGGCCGGCCACGCCGCCTGATTCCTCAGGCAGGCCGGCGCTCGGTTGTGCGCTTCCGCTTCCGCTTTCTCCTTCCGCAAGGACGTTTCTCATGGATGTCATCACCGTGGGCATCGGCGTGTGCGTCGCCGTTGTCCTGCTCATCGCAGTGGTCATGCTGCTGGTCTTCTCCCGGCTGTTCCGCAAGGTGGAGCAGGGCAAGGCGCTGATCGTCTCCAAGATGCGAAAGGTCGATGTGACCTTCACCGGGCAGGTCGTCCTGCCCGTGCTGCACAAGGCCGAGGTGATGGACATCTCGGTGAAGACCATCGAGATCACCCGGGCCGGCCGGGAGGGGCTGATCTGCCGGGACAACATCCGCGCGGACATCCGCATCTCGTTCTTCGTCCGGGTCAACAAGACCGTCGAGGACGTGATCAAGGTCGCCCAGGCCGTCGGCACGGCGCGGGCGAGCGACCAGAGGACGCTGCAGGAGCTGTTCCACGCGAAGTTCTCCGAGGCGCTGAAGACCGTCGGCAAGCAGATGGACTTCACCGACCTCTACACCAAGCGTGAGGAACTGCGGTTCCAGATCATCGAGTTGATCGGCGTCGACCTCAACGGCTACCACCTGGAGGACGCGGCGATCGACTACCTGGAGCAGACGCCGCTGACCCAGCTCGACCCGGCCAACGTCCTCGACGCGCAGGGCATTCGCAAGATCACCGAGCTGACGGCCGTCGAGCACGTACGCACCAACGAGGCCCAGCGCGGCGAGGAGAAGGAGATCACCCGGCAGAACGTCGACACCCGGGAAGCCATCCTCGAAATGGAGCGCCGCCAGGCCGACGCGGAGATCAAGCAGAAGCGGGAGATCGACACCGTGCGGGCCCGTGAGGAGGCCGAGACGGCGCGGGTGGTGGAGGAGGAGCGGCTGCGGGCACAGGCCGCGTTCCTGCGCACCGAGGAGCAGCTCGGCGTGCAGCGCGAGAACCAGGCGCGCGAGGTGGCGGTCGCCGCGAAGAACCGTGAGCGGGTCATCGCCATCGAGACCGAGCGCATCGAGAAGGACCGCCTGCTGGAGGTCATCGCCCGGGAGCGGGAGACGGAGCTGACGCGGATCTCCGCCGAGAAGGAGGTCGAGGCGGAGAAGCGGGACATCGCGGAGGTCATCCGGGAGCGGGTGGCGGTGGACCGAACGGTCGCCGAGCAGGAGGAGTCCATCAAGAAGCTGCGGGCCGTGGAGGAGGCCGAGCGGCAGCGGCAGGCGGTCATCATCGCCGCCGAGGCCGAGGCGCAGGAGAAGCTGGTCAAGGACATCAAGGCCGCCGAAGCCGCCGAGCAGGCCGCCACGCACCGGGCGGCGGAGGAACTGACCCTGGCCGAGGCCCGGCTGAAGTCCGCCGACCTCGACGCGCAGGCCAAGGTGCGGCTCGCCGAGGGCATCCAGGCCGAGTCGGCGGCGGAAGGGCTCGCGGCCGTACAGGTCCGCGACAAGGAGGCCGACGTCATCGAGAAGGCGGGCCGCGCCGAGGCGGAGGCCACGCAGGCCCGGCTGCGCGCCGAGGCCGAGGGCGTACGGGCGAAGGCCCTTGCGGACGCCGAGGCGATCGGCGGCAGGCTGAAGGCCGAGGCGGCAGGCCTGACCGAGAAGGCCGCCGCGATGGCCGCCCTCGACGACGCGTCCCGAGGCCATGAGGAGTACCGGCTGCGTCTGGAGGCCGAGAAGGACATCCGGCTGGCCGGTATCGACGTCCAGCGTCAGGTCGCCGAGGCGCAGGCGACGGTGCTGGCGACCGGACTGGAGAACGCCGACATCAACATCGTCGGCGGGGAGTCGGTCTTCTTCGACCGGCTGGTGTCCTCGATCGCGCTCGGCAAGGGCGTCGACGGCTTCGTCCAGCACTCCGAGACCGCGCAGGCCCTCGCGAAGCCCTGGCTGGACGGCTCGTCGAGCTTCACCGACGACCTGAGCCGGATCCTCGGCTCGGTCTCCACGGCCGACGTACAGAACCTGACCGTCTCCGCGCTGCTGATGAAGCTCATGAAGACCGGCGACGCCACCCACTCCGGCCTGCTGCGGCAACTGATGGATAAGGCAGGCGAACTCGGCCTGGCCGACCTGCCGCTGACCGCCCTGGGCGGCAGCAACACGACCAACGGCGCCGTCACGGCGTGATCACCCGCGTCGACCGGAGCTGCCGCACAGGGGACGGCAGCTCCGGTCCGCACCTTTGTGAAGGGAACTGGATCCGATGACCACCGGCCCGGACACCGGTACGTACGAGGTCCTGCGCGACCGGCTCACCGCGCAGGCCGCCGAACTCGCCCGTCGGGCCGAGCAGCTCAACACCCGCCGCAGCGAAGAGTTCGGCTCGACGAGCCTCGAACTCACCCGTACCGAGCGGCTGTACACCGAGTACACCTGCGTGCCCCGCGACATCGTCTCCGTCGGCGATGCCCTGCTGTTCGGCCACCACGCGCCTTCCGCGCTCAGGGCCGAGACGAGGCCGGGCGACGTCCTCGCGCTGTACGACCGTGACCTGACCCGGCTGCCCGAGGACGCCGTGCCCGGCCTCCTCGACGACCCGGCCTTCGTCCGGGAGTTCGCCGCCCTCCACCGCTACTACCGCGAGACGCGCCTGCTCCGGCTGCGCCGCGTCGCAGGCAAGCTGCTGGCCGTCTTCCGGACCGGCAAGAAGGCCGATGACCTTCGCGTACTGCGCTGGGCGGTGACCGACGACGGCCGGGTCTCCTTCCTCGACGCGCGCGGGGAGCGTGACCATGTCTTCCCGGACGCACACGACTTCGCATGGGCTGAAGCGACCCGCGAGGACCACATTCCCGGCCGCCACCCGCACATATCCGTCCAGGGCGAGGTCTTCGTGTCGACGGTGGGCGGCACCCTCACCGTCAAGGTGGAGAACGACACCGAGACGGGGGAGGGCATCTACGCCGAGCCCGTCGACGAGCCGCTGCAGTCCCTCGCCGACGCGGACATCGCCTCCGCGCGCGTGGGTGCCCTCGTCCTGCTGCGGATACGCCCCTACAAGGAAGCCGCGTACCGGTACCTGGTCTTCCACACGGTCACCGGAACCGTGGTGCGTCTGGACGGCATCGGGCAGGCGTGCCGTCGCCTGCCCGAGGACCAGGGCATCGTCTTCCCGGGCGGCTACTGCCTGGCCACGGGCGCGCACAAGACCTTCCCCACGGACGCCACGGGGCTGGAGTTCGAGCGCATGGAGCGTTCGCCCAACGGTGAGGACGTCCTGTTCGTCTTCTCCGAGCGGGCCGAGGGGCACAGCCTTCTGCTGCCCTACAACGTGATCCGCAAGGAGGCAACCACCCCGCTGTCCTGCCACGGGTGGGCGCTCTTCGACGACGGCACGCTGATGGTGCTGCCGGGCGACAGCGGGGAAGCCACCCGTGTCCACTCCCTCCAGCGATGGAGCTCCCCCTACGTCTCCGACACCTACGCCGCCGCACAGCCCGTCGGCACCGGCCCCCTGGCGCGCGTCGGCAACGCTGGCCTCGTACGCGGCCTGGCCGACTGCCTCTCCCTCACGCGCGCCGTCGCCGGAACCGTCCCGACGACCGAGGTGTACGAGGCCCTGGTCGCCGACTGCGTGCGCGCCGCCGACACCCACCACTGGTTCACCGACCCGGAGTTGGGCGACCTGCGCACACCTCTGGAGGCGATGCGGGCCACCGCCGAGCAGGTACTGCGCGAATTCGAGGCCGTCCAGGCACTGACCCGGCAGGCCGCCGACGAACTCGACGCGGCATCCGCCCAAATCGCCGCAGTGGTACGCCGGCTGCGTGGCGAGGCCCCGCGTGGCGCCGACGCCTGGGTGACGGGGCTGACCGAACTGCGTCAGGCCCAAGGCCATCTGCTCACCCTCAAGGACATGCGGTACGCGGACACCGCCCGCATCGGCGCGCTCGCCGCCGACGCGGAGACCGAGCTCGCGTCGTTCGGACGGCGCGCGGTCGCCTTCCTGGCCCGCGAGGACGCCTTCACCGGCCACCACCAGGACATCGAAAAGCTCATCGCGGACGCGGAGGCGCTCGCTACGGTCGCCGAGGCCGTGCCGCTCACCGCCCGTCTCGACGCACTGACCGACGGGCTCCGGACCGTCACCGAGGTCGTCGCCGGGACCGAGAGCGGCGACGCCACGATCCGCACCGCCGTCCTGGAGCGCATCGCCGAGGTGCTGGGCGGCGCCAACCGCGCCCGTGCCACACTCGACGCCCGCCGCCGCGAACTCCTCGACCGCGAGGGCCGTGCGGAATTCGCCGCCGAGTTCGCCCTGCTGGGCCAGGCCGTCACCGGTGCGCTCGCCGTCGTGGACACCCCCGGCACGTGCGACGAACAGCTGGCGCAGCTGCTGGTACGGCTGGAGAACCTGGAGTCCCGGTTCGCGGAGTTCGACGACTTCCTCGGCGAACTGGCGGACAAGCGCACCGAGGTCTACGAAGCCTTCGCCGCCCGCAAGCAGACCCTGGCCGATGCCCGTGCCCGACGTGCCGACCAGCTCGCCGGCTCGGCCACCCGGGTCCTTGAGACCGTTGCCCGCCGTGCCGCGACGCTCGCCGACGCCGACGCGGTCGCCACCTACTTCGCCTCAGACCCGATGGTGACCAAGGCCCGGGGCATCGCGGAGGAACTGCGCGAGCTGGGTGATCAGGTACGGGCGGAGGAGCTGGCGGGGCGTCTGAAGGCCGCCCGCCAGGAAGCGTCCCGCGCCCTTCGGGACCGCACCGACCTCTACACCGACGACGGCCGCACCATCCGGCTCGGCCGCCACCGCTTCGCCGTCAACACCCAGCCCCTCGACCTCACGCTGGTCCCGCACAACGACGGCCTCGCCTTCGCCCTGGCCGGCACCGACTACCGCGCCCCGGTCACCGACCCGGACTTCGCCGCCACCCGCCCGTACTGGGGCCGCCTCCTGCCGTCGGAGTCGCCGGAGGTCTACCGCGCCGAACACCTCGCGGCCCGGCTCCTCGACGAGCTCGGCCCGGCAGCCCTGGCCTCCCGGAACGACCTCCCCGCTCTCGTACGGCGGGCCGCCGAGGAGGCGTACGACGAGGGTTACGAACGCGGCATCCACGACCACGACGCGACCGCGATCCTGACCGCGCTGCTCCGCCTGCACGACGGGGCGGGCACCTTGCGCCACGAGCCCGCGGCCCGTGCCGCCGCCCAGTTGTTCTGGGCGCACGAGGCGACAGCGGAGGTACGCGACGCCTTCACGCGCCGCGCGGTATCGCTCGCCCGTGCCCGCGACACGTTCGGCCTCGCCCCGGCGATCGCCGACTTCCAGGCGGAACTCGCCGCCGCGATCGGCGGGGACGGGGGAGAGGCTGCCGCTTACCTCTTCGAGGAGCTGACCCGCGGCCCGGAAGGCTTCGTTCTCAGCACCGGTGTCCGCACCCTGCTCGACACGTTCCGCCGCAAGGTGGGCACATCGGGCTACGACGAGGACCTGACCGCCCTCGACGACCTCCCCGCGCGCCGTCAACTGGTCGAGGCATGGCTGTCCTCGTACACCGCTGCCACCGGCACCGAGACCACGCCCGGGGACCTGGCCGAGGCCGTGGCGGCAGAACTCTGCCCGCGGCTGCCGCGCTACGCATCCGACGCGCCGCTGACCGAGACCGTGGGGGGACTGCTCGGCACCCACCCCCGCATCACCGACCGCACACTCACCGTCCGCATCGACGAACTCCTGGCCCGCACCCGCCGCTTCCGCACCCACGACGTCCCCGGCCACCGTGCCTACCAGCGCCGGCGCACCGCCCTGGTCGCCGCCGAACGCTCCCGGCTCCACCTCGACTCCTACCGGCCCCGGGTGATGTCGTCCTTCGTCCGCAACCGGCTCATCGACGAGGTGTACCTCCCCCTCATCGGCGACAACCTCGCCAAGCAGATCGACACCACGGGCGAGACCAGGTCCGCGGACACCGGCGGGCTGCTGTTGCTCATCTCCCCGCCCGGCTACGGCAAGACGACGCTCATGGAGTACGTCGCCGACCGGCTCGGCCTCTTCCTGGTCAAGATCAGCGGCCCGGCCCTCGGCCACACGGTCACCTCCCTCGACCCGGCCGCCGCCCCGAACGCGACCGCCCGCCAGGAGATCGAAAAGATCAACTTCGCTCTCGCGGCGGGCAACAACACCCTCCTCTACCTGGACGACATCCAGCACACCTCACCCGAGCTGCTCCAGAAGTTCATCCCGCTGTGCGATGCGACCCGCCGCATCGACGGCGTCCGGGACGGCGAGCCGCGCACCTACGACCTGCGCGGCAAGCGCTTCGCGGTCTGCATGGCCGGTAACCCGTATACCGAGTCGGGCAGTCGCTTCCGGGTTCCCGACATGCTCGCCAACAGGGCAGATGTCTGGAATCTCGGTGATGTCCTGACCGGCAGGGAGGACGTCTTCGCCCTCAGCTTCATCGAGAACGCGCTCACCGCGAACCCCGTCCTGGCCCCGCTCGCCGGCCGCGACCGCCGCGACCTCGACACCCTCATCCGGCTGGCGGCCAACGACCCCACGGCTCGCGCCGATCAGCTCACACACCCGTACGCTCCCGCCGAACTGGACCGCGTCGCGGCCGTGCTGCGGCATCTGCTCACCGCCCGCACGGCCGTCCTCGCCGTCAACGACGCCCATATCGCCTCCGCCGCGCAGACGGACGCCACCCGCTCCGAGCCGCCCTTCCTGCTCCAGGGCTCGTACCGCAACATGAACAAGATCGCCCAACGTATCCAGCCCGTCATGAACGAAGCCGAACTGGCAGCCGTCATCGACGACCACTACACGGCCGAGGCCCAGACCCTCACCACCGGAGCCGAGGCCAATCTGCTGAAACTGGCCGAACTGCGCGGCACCCTCAACCCTGGGCAGGCTGCCCGTTGGGCGGAGCTGAAGTCCGTCCACGTCCGCACTCAGCAGCTCGGCGGTGCGGAGGACGACCCGGCCGGGCGTGCCATCGCCGTCCTGGGACTGCTCGCCGACCGGATCGCCGCCGTCGAATCCGCCATCACCCGTGCGGGCCGTCCGTTGGGCGGAGCCTGAGCCGGCGTCGGTCCCGGCCGGTTGTGCGGTGCCCCAGCCCTTCCCTTCAGAGAACCAGCCCTTCCCTTCGGAGAAGCCGCGTTCACTCAAGACGGAGCGGGGCGACCCGTGCGGGGTGCTGGATGTCCGAGGAGTTCGGCCAGGCCCTGACGGGTGGTGGCGAGGACGATGCGGTCGTGGGGTTGGAGTACGTATTCGGGGTGGATGTTCCAGACCAGGCCGGATTGTGGGTCTTTGGCGTCGTCGGGGTGGGGGGAGGCGAGGTCGGGCCGTCGGTCGTCGGGGGTGGTGGGGTCGAGGGCCAGGACGCGCCAGGCGCCGGGGCGGAATGCCTCGGTGACGGTGCGGCCTTCGAGTTGGGGGTGGCCGGCGACGGTGAGGGTGGCGATGAGCAGGACGCGGCGTTCGATGGGGATGGCGCCGAGGATCTGGCGGCCCATCATGGCGCCGGCGAAGGCGGGGGCGGCGAGGGTGGAGACACTGCGGCTCTTGGTGAGGGCGTCGGGGTGGGCGGTGCGCAGGGTGCGGTAGACGGCGGTGGCGAAGTCGTCGTCGTACAGGCGTAGGGCCACCCGGAGGTCCGCCTTGACGGAGCGGGCGTAGAGGGCCGCTTCGAGGTTGGTGGTGTCCGAGCTGGTCAGGGCGAGGAGGGCGTGTGCGCGGTGAATCTTGGCGGTTTCCAGGACGCCTTCGTCGGTGACGTCGCCGATGACGGTGGGGACGCGCAGCCGCCGGGCGAGTGCGATACCGCGGGCTTCGGGGTCTTCCTCGATGCAGACGACGGGGATGTCGAGTTCGTGCAGCCGGGCCAGGACACGGGTGCCGATCTTGCCCAGGCCGAGGAGGACGACGTGGCCGGACAGCCGGTGGGAGGGGTGGCGTAGTTGAGAGGCGCTGCGGAGGGTTCCCAGGGCTTCGAGAACGGCGGCGACCATGACAGGCAGGAGCAGCAGTCCGAGGAATCCGGCGAGGAGTTGGAGGATCTGCCGGCCGTCCCGTTCGCCGACGGCGGGGTCGTTGATGGCCAGCAGGTCGAGCACCGTCACGTAAGCGGCGTGGCGGGGGTCGTCGCCGGTCACCGTCCAGGAGGCGAGTGCCAGGGCGAGCACGGCGCCGACCGCCCCGGTGAGCGACCACCGGAGCCGACGGGAGAAGAGTGAGCCGAGGGGTGCGGACCTGCCCGCCAGGGCGCCGGGACGAGTCGCCGGCCCTTCGTAGCTGACGGCTTCCAGAACCACCGTTCCCCGTCCGGTGGCGGAGGCGGCGCTGCGGTCGTCCGGCAACAGGAGCGGTGCCTCGTCTCCGCTGTTGTCCGAGCCTTCGGTTCCGGCGGGGTTGCTGGTGGTCGCCGAGAGGAGGGCGAGTGTGCACAGGCCGGGATCCGCGATCTCGCCACGGGCGGGCGGGGTGCGTTCCGCGGCGCGCAGGAGGAGCCCGTCAGCCTGGACGATCTTGCTGCTCCCGGCGATCGCGGTGGCGGCCAGGGACGGGGCGGCGGTGTCCGCGTCGGAGAGGACGGTCGTGGAGGCGTCGAGTTCGGCCGGGTCCAGGCCGGGCGCGGCGAGGAGGGCAGCCTGGTCGAGCAGCTCTTCCAGGTGCTGTCCGAGTTTGCGGTTGTACAGGCGGATCACCAGCCGCAGACGGGGGTTGCGGCGGCGGGCGATCAACGCGGCCCGGATGTTGGTCTCGTCGTCGTCATAGACCAGGGCGAGAGCTGTGGCCCGCTCGATGCCGGCTTCGGCCAGTACGGCTTCTTCCGCTACGGCGGCCTCCACCACCGCCACTCCGCCCTGGTGCTGAGGGGCGGGGGTCCCCGCCTGAGCGGGTGAACCGGCGGTCCGTGTCATCAGAGCCGTGACGCGCTCGCGCAGCGCCGCCGCCCGTCCCTCGCGGCGGACCGCCTGCGGGGACAAGGTGCGTTCGGTGCCCTGCGGAGTGGGTGGCACGACGAGAACCACCGACTGGTCGTAGAGGGTGTGCAGTTCGGAGGCCAGTCGGGGCGCGAGTGCGTCATCGCCGCAGACGACCATGTGGCCTGCCGAGATGTGGGGGTGCGGGGGAGCCTGCTGGGGGAGTGGGGACACACAGGTGGGGACTGCGCCATCGGGCGGACGGTTCCGTGCCGTGGTCACGTGGGCCGGACCGGTCAGGGCCACGACGACGCGACCGGGGCCGGGCCCGGACAGTGTGCGGTTGCTCCTCATGGGCGTCTTCGCGGTTGCCGGGACGGTGCGGGGCGTCGGGGCCCGACTGGGTGACAATGCTCTGTCAAAATTCCGTAAGGATCGTGTAAGTTTGCAGCAGGAGTGCCGGGAAGTCTGGTCGGCGATCAAGGGAGAAGTCTCTTCACCGATCGGGGGTTGCCTGTCATGGTGCTCGTCGCTGTCTTCGGCGCCGCACTGCTCATCGCGGTACTGCTCTCCGGGCTGGCCGCCCGGACCGTTCTGTCCACGTCCTTCCTCTTCCTCGTGGGCGGGGCACTGGTCAGTGACGGGCTTCTGGGCCTGGTCCACATCACACCGGACAGCGAGATCGTGTCGGTCACGGCTGACCTGGCGCTGTTCGCTGTGCTCTTCACCGACGGCATGCACGTCTCGTTCGCGAAGCTGCGGGCGAACTGGAAGAACCCGGCCCGCGCGCTGGGGCTGGGTATGCCACTGGCCTTCATCGGTACGGCACTGATCACGCACTTCCTGGTCGGGCTGGACTGGACGACCTCGTTCCTGGTCGGTGCGGTGCTCGCGCCCACAGACCCGGTCTTCGCCTCCGCGATCGTGGGACGCAAGGAAGTACCCGCCAAGCTGCGCCAGTTGCTGAACGTGGAGAGCGGCGTCAACGACGGACTGGCACTGCCGGTCGTCCTGATCCTGATCGCCGCTGCGGCCACCGGCGCCCACCAGCCCGTACACGCCTCCGCAATCGCCCTGGAGCTCGCGCTCGGCCTGGGATTCGGCATCGTGGGGCCGCTGTTGGTGTCGTGGCTGCTGCGGCTCCGGCTGCTGGGCGCGGAGCCCAAGCTGCAGCCCCTGCTGCCGCTGGCGGTCGGGGTGATCCTCTACGCCGCCTGCCACCTCACCCACGCCAACCCCTACCTCGCCGCCTTCTCCGCCGGCGCGGTCCTGGTCCATGTCTCCCCGGAGGCAAAGGAAGCGTTCGAGCCGCTGGGGGAGGCGCTGGCGGAACTGGCCAAGTTCGCCGCCCTGCTGGTGTTCGGCGCGCTGCTCACGCCCGCCCTCTTCGGGAGCCTGTCCCTGGGCGGCTATGCGGCCGTTGTTCTCGCGATCGCGCTGATCCGTCCGGCCTCGCTGCTGCTCTCCCTCGTCGGCACCAGCTTCACCCGCCGGGAAAAGCTGACCGCGGCCTGGTTCGGGCCGAAAGGCTTCGCCTCCGTCGTCTACGGCCTGCTGGTCCTCCAGGCCGGTATCCCCCAAGGGAAAGAGGCGTTCACCCTCATCGCCGTCTGCATCGCCTTCTCGATCATCGCGCACAGCAGCACCGACGTCCCGATCGCCCGGATGTTCCACGTCGACGACCTCGTCGGCATTCCCGACGACCACGATCGCCCGCTCCCGCCGACCCGCGCCGACGGCCCGCCGGCCGCAGCCGCTGCCACCCGCACCGCCCAGTGAAGGCCCCGGTCGTGCGTGTCCGCAACGAGGCGAGACCCACTCATCCACGTCGGGCTCATCCACGTCGGGCGACGATGACGTCCTGTCAGCTGCCCCTCAGCTCGTCGGGCTCCGCCGCCGAGAACGCTCGTCCTGGACCCCGGAGACCTGCCATACCCGACCGCGCCCGCCCCGCGCCTCCGGCAGGCCCGGCTCGTGGCGAGTGCCGAAGCTGACGCCTGTGGCGGTTCCGTCTGCTCTGGTGGATCACCACAACCCTGCTGATCTACCACTTGTCCTTGCTCGGCGAGTCGTGAGAAGTCTCTGCTGGACTACGCACAACCCGTGAACCACCCGCAGAGCGAAAGGACCCCGCCGTGCGCGCACGCGACCTGGCACAGGATTACGAAGCGGTCCGGCTGACCGGCGATGCCATGGAGGCCGCCCGCTTGATGGCCGAGCACCGGCTGCCCGGCCTGCTCGTCCTGGACGACAGCGACGAGCCGACAGCGATCCTGCCCGCCTCCCAGCTGATCAAGATGCTGGTCCCGCCCTACGTACTCGAGGACCCCACCCTCGCCGCGGTGATCGACGAACGCCATGCGGACCGGCTGTGCGAGAGCCTGCGAGGCCGACGGGTGGCGGACTGCCTGTCCCGTACGGCCACACCGCCTCCGATCGCCGCACCCGACGACACCGCCGTGGAAGTCGCCGCGCTGATGGCACAGGCGCGCAGCCCGCTGGTAGCGGTCGTCGACCGCGACCGGGACGGCGCCCGACTGCTCGGCGTGATCACCGCTTTGCACCTGCTGAACGCATTGCTGGAAGCCGCCAACCCTGGAGAGAGATGAGCGACTGGCACACCTGGGCGGCGATCGTCGTCTTCGCCGGCACCTACGCCCTGATCATCAGCGAGAAGATCCACCGGGTCGCCGCCGCCCTCGGCGGCGCCGGCCTGATGCTCGCCATCGGCGCCACCGACGATGTCTCCGCTTTCTACTCCGAGGACTCGGGCGTCGACTGGAACGTCATCTTCCTGCTGATGGGCATGATGATGATCGTCGGCGTACTCCGGAAGACCGGCCTCTTCGAGTACCTCGCCATCTGGTCGGTGAAGAGAGCGCGCGCCAGACCCTTCCGGGTGATGGCCATGCTGATAGTGATCACTGCCATCGCCTCGGCCCTCCTCGACAACGTCACCACGGTGCTGCTGATCGCACCCGTCACCCTGCTGGTGTGCGAGCGCCTCGCACTCCCCGCAGCGCCCTTCCTGATCGCCGAGGTCCTCGCCTCCAACATCGGCGGCACCGCCACCCTCGTCGGCGACCCACCCAACATCATCATCGCCAGCCGCGCCGGACTGACCTTCAACGACTTCCTCGTCCATCTGGCACCGCTGAGCGCGGTCCTGACGGTCGTCCTGATCGTGATGTGCCGCTTCCTCTTCCGTAAGACGTTCGTCTACGACGAGGACCGCGCCACCGACATCATGGAGCTCGACGAACGGGAAGCCATCAAACGCCCGCGCCTGCTCATCCAGGGCCTGATCGTCCTGGCGCTGGTGACGGCGGGTTTCGTCCTGCACCCGGTGCTGCACTACGCGCCCAGCATCGTCGCCCTCCTGGGCGCCGGCCTCCTCATCGCCGCCTCCACGGCCGACACCAGCGATGTCCTCAGCGAGGTCGAATGGCCCACGCTCGCCTTCTTCGCGGGCCTGTTCATCATGGTCGGCGGCCTCATCGACACCGGCGTCATCAAGGAGGCCTCCCACGCCCTGGCGGGCGCCATCGGTGGTAACGAAGCCGGCGGCTCGATGATGCTGCTCGGCGCATCCGCAGTCCTGTCGGGCATCGTCGACAACATCCCCTACGTCGCCACCATGGCTCCCCTCACCCAGGACCTTGTCCACCAGATGGGCGGCGCGCCCGACCACGTCATGTGGTGGGCCCTCGCCCTCGGCGCAGACCTCGGCGGCAATGCCACCGCCATCGGCGCCTCCGCCAACGTCGTCGTCCTCGGCATCGCCGAACGCAACCGCCAGCCCATCACCTTCTGGCAGTTCACCAAGTACGGCCTGGCCGTCACCGCCGCCACCGTCCTGGTCTCCGCTCTCTACATCTGGCTGCGCTACTTCGCCCTCGCCTGACCGTCCACCAGCCGGCTTCTGACGGACCGACATCTTCGCTGACTCCATACCTGGAACAGACCAGCCCGGTGGAGGCCTCGCCGTCGCAAGGACGCAAGGACGCAAGGACGCGGGCCTGCCGGGCAAGGCCCGCCCCTGACGTCCCCGCGCGGATCTCTCCGCCCACAGGGGAGCCAAGATCCGTGCCTGGGCGAAGAAGAACAAGGCCGAGCTGCGTTTCACCCCGGCCAACGCCTCCTGGGCCAACCCGATCGAGGCGGCGGACGCCCACTTGCTGCCGCGGCCCGACCACCGTGCCACTTCGCGGTCGCAGCTCAGGGTTCTGCCGCGAACCTCTCCATCAAGCGGGTGAAACCCGGCGGGCAGGGACCTCGAAGACGAGTTCGAGACCGTCCTCCTCATCCCACTGCTCTCCGGCCTCAACGAAGCCGAAGCCCGCGATCGTGGCCAGGGATGCCACGTTGTCGGGGCTGATCGTCGCCCGCACGGTCGTGACAGAGGTTTCGGCTGCTGCCCGGCGAAGCAACTCGATCAGCGTGGATCGGGCATATCCCTGGCGACGGAAGTCGGGAGCGATGGAGTAGCCGATCTCGACCATGCCGGACTCATCGGGCGGTCCGTGGAACCCGGCATGTCCGACGACGCGCCCCTTGTCGCCGACGACCGCTTGCCGCACCATCCACCGCGCACGGCCGGGATCAGCGGCCATCTGGTCGAGCCGGAACTGCCACAGCCACCGTGCTCTGTCGGTCACGAAGTACTCGCTCAGCGAAACCCCGGCCATCCTGCTGGCTCCGGACAGGTCTCCATCGAGCAAAGCGGACATCGTCCCGCCCGACACCTCAACAAAACGGACACGCTGCGGGCTCGGCCTGAGCGGCCTCTGGTGATCGGCTCCATCTGCCACCAGCGGATGCTCGCCGACCAACCCGAAGGGCGTCCAACGATTTTGTAGCGGTCCGGCTGCGGATGTGGGCCCTGGACGGCAGGTGGGGAGCGGGTCTTCACCGCGCTGATGGCCCCGCTTGCCCGCCCCGAGCAGGAGCGGGAAGACGAGCAGGTGGTAGCGGTCGATCAGGCCGGCATCCGAAAGGGCCTGGTTCAGGGAGGCGCTGCCGTGGACGATGATCGGGCCGCCCTCGGTCTCCTTCAGCGTGGCGACGTCGTCGAGCGAGCGCAGGATCGTCGTCTCGCCCATCACGCTTGGGACGTCTCGGACTCCACACCCCTCCATCACCCGCCAGGCAACGATCGCACCACAGCCGCCCGCCCCGGTCATAGGCTGTGACAGCTCAGGAACCCCCGCTGGCCAGGTGGCGACGGGGTTCCTGTGCTCGGGGGCAGCCCTTGGGATGGCGGAGTCCCGCCGCAGCCACCTGGTGGGGCTGTGACGTGAGGAGGGACATGGTCTATTAGCGCACGTGTCAGGCGGCACGCATGGCGCGACAGCAAGTTCCTGATCGCGAGCGACGGAATGAACCGCCATCGCCGAACCCGCGGGCCAGCGGTCTCGAGGAATTCCGCTGCCACCCCGCGCCGCCAAGGCGCCTCAATGCTCATTGCCCCGGGCTCGGCTTGACGTACGAGTAGCCCCGCTCCTGCATGGCTTGCAGGCGCGCGTTCCACGCGAAGACCATGCGTGTGTCATAGCCGTTTCCTTCCGGCTCCTGCACGATCAGTTCACGGCCCGACAATTTCACCGAACGGGCGTGCACACTCTCATCCATAATCAGGGTGACCCGGTTGTCCTTGACGGTGAAGACCCATAGGAACAGCGAGTTGCTGCCCATGTCGATACCGAGCACGAGTTCATCTCTGCCGTCGCCGTTCAGGTCCCGGAAATGCGGCGTCCGTATGGGGCAGGGCTCACGGCCGGCGGCCTGGCAGTGCTTGATTTTCTGGGCGTCTTCCCCCTCGCTGAGGGAATCGTTCGCATGGGCCTTGGCGATGGCCGGCACCGGCACCTGGTGGATGTCGCCGGACGGCACCTGCGGCAGCCCGCGCACCGGCAACGCCACACCGTCCGGGAGCCTCTTGGCATACGTCGGCCGCGGCGCCGGCTTTCTGTCGGGCCACAATTGTTGAGGGGCCGAAAGGGCCCGCATGCGGCCGGCGCTCTTGGGCTCGCCGGTTCCGGTAGTACAGCCGGTCAGCAGAGTCAGGGCGGACAACAAGGAGCAGCCCAGCACCGGCAGTTGAGCTCGTGCACTGCCCTTGGAAGCCGGCAGAGGGCGCGGCATCGGCATCTCACTTCCCGTCTGTTGCATAGTGATGGGTGGGGCGTACCGCCATGATGTTGTCCGTCCGCTGTTGCGGCCATCGGCGGAAATGTGACGGCGCGCAGGCGGGGGTGGGTCGCGCGCCAGTGGTGGACGTGCCCGCCGCGCCCGGAAGCGTGCCGTTCGGTTGGGATGCCGCCGGGCACGGAGCAGTGGGTGGGTGGGCGCTGCGGCTCCGGCAGGGTGCCATGAGGTCAGGCCGCGTTGCTCGCCTGCCACTGGCTCCACCGCATGTTCCGGCCGTTGAGGCCCTCGGGCGAGTTCTTGACGACCACGACGTCACCGATGAGCGACTGGTCGAAGAACCACGTGCCCGGGGTGTTGCCGCCGCCCTTGTTGTCCCGCAGGCCGACGCAGCCGTGGCTGGTGCCGGCGCGGCCGAAGTCCGGTGGGTTGCCCCAGTAGTTGCCGTGGATGAAGGTGCCCGAGTTGGACAGCCGCATCGCGTGCGGCACGTCCGGGATGTCGTACGTTCCCTTCGGGAAGCCGACGGTTGTGCTGTCCATGCGAGTCTGTGCCGGCTTCTCGGAGATGGTCATCTGGCCGTTGTAGGTCGGGTTCTGCGGGCTGCCGCCGGAGATCGGTATCGACTTGATCGTCTTGCCGTCCCGCACCACCGTCATGGCCCGGGTGTTCATGTCCACGGTGGAGACCTGGGACCGGCCGATGGTGAAGCTCACCGTCTCGGACTGCACACCGGTGATGCCCTCGCCGCCCTTGACCCCGTCCAGGCCGATCTTCAGCGTGACCCTGGAACCGGCCTTCCAGTACTGCTCGGGGCGGAAGTCCAGGCGCTGCGCGCCGAACCAGTGCCCGGCGACCTTCTGGCCGCTATTGGAGGTGACCGTGATGTGGGACTGTACGTCCTTCTTGTCGGTGATCGCCTTGTCGAAGGTGAAGGGCACCGGTATGCCCACGCCCACGGTA
This sequence comes from Streptomyces sp. NPDC001339, assembly GCF_042895955.1. NCBI lineage: Bacteria > Bacillati > Actinomycetota > Actinomycetes > Kitasatosporales > Streptomycetaceae > Streptomyces > Streptomyces sp. NPDC001339. Next base: position 328,590 of record NZ_JBIAWT010000003.1, read on the forward strand.
CTGCCGTCGCCGGGCATGTAGGAGCCGATGAAGCTGTTCTTCGAGGAGATCGTGGTGAAGGTGGCGCTCTCGGTAGCCGTTCGGCCCTTGGCGTCCTTGGCGTTGGCGACCACCTTGTACTTGGTGCCGCGCTCCGGTTGAACCGCAGGCTTCCAGGAGGAGCCGTCGGCGGCTATCGAGCCCTTGGCGTCGGAGCCGTTGTCCACTTGGACCAGTCGCACAGTGGTCAGCCTGCCGCCACTGACCTTGACGCCGGTGTCGTTGATGCCGGCGTTGGTGGCGCCGTCCTGCGCCGAGAGCTTGATCTTGAACCCGGAGGCGCCCGCGCCGTCCTTGCCACCGTCGTCACGGCCCGGCGAGGCATTCCCGCCACAGGCGGACAGAGCCACCGCACCTACTGCGCGCAGAGCCCCCACCGCCGATGTGCTGCGGCGCATGGGCTGATGCCGGGGCGGTGCACTGGCCGTCGGATGCCCCTGCGACCGGAGCTGATGGTGCGGCGTGCGGGACCGAGCAGGTGCGAACTCACCCCGTATTGTCATGATCTGCTCCCGGCGGAGAGAGTCGGAACGGGCATTGCAACGTCGACAGCGACCGTAGCAACGATTCTTAAAACGGCCTCTTACTTTTCCCCTCAGGGCGTTCCAGCAAAAGCCAGATAAGTAATTGTGGCTGGGGAATGTAACGACCTTGATCAGTGATCGAGAAGTCCCTGATGCGCAACCTTGGGACGGCCGAAATAGGGACCTACAACCTGCTGCGAGCCACCGGCGCGCTGACCTCCGCCTTCCACACCAAGGCCATCACCACGACGCTCCGCGCTCACCTACCCACGTCCGGCCCGCATCGCCCGCTCAGCCCGCCGCATCACACTGCACCTGCCCCGCAACTGGCCCTGGCAGCACGCCTGGACGCACCTGTTCGGCACCGTCCACGACCCGCCCAAACGCGCCTGACAGCCCCTGCCCACCCGCCCGCTAGGGCCCGACCGAAACCAACGAAACCAATCCGTGGGAAAGCTGGGCAACTAGCGGCTACCACCTGCCCAAGCCCAACCACCGACGCGAAACCGGCTCAGACACCCATCAAGAGGTCAGTTTCAAACCACGTCGGTGGATCGAGGCTCAGAAGATCTCCACAGTTCGAGGGGATTGACATCGCAACGATCCCCGAGCGTCGTGACAAAGTCGCCAACCGAAATCGGCGCGGCATCCATGGCGGGAGACGACCCGCCTTCGACAAGACCGCCTACCGCGACCGCAACGTGGTCGAGCGATGCTTCAACCGCTTGAAACAGTTCCGTGCGATTGCCACGAGGTTCGACAAACACGCCGCCCGCTACCGCGCTGGCCTCTTCCTGGCATCCCTGGTCCTCTGGCCACGCGAACCCTCCAGATGATCTTTGTCAGACACGTCCTAGGCGGACTTGGCTGTCGCCCGGACGCCGAAGTGGATGTACCGGCTGCCGTCGGCGAGGGCGTAGAACACCACGGGTATCCAGGCGTCCTTCTCGTTGCGACGGCCGGCGAACACTGTCTTCGACGGCGTGTGCGAGACCGGGGTCAGGTGCCAGACCAGCGGGTCGAAGGTGCCCGCCAGTCCGTCCGCGCCCTCGTACCTCAGCCGCAGCGTGCCCGGGCCGCCGTCGCCGTCGGCGATGGTCATGAGGAAGCCCTCGCGCTTGTAGCTGCCGAGGAACGGCTCCGTCTCCACGGCAAGGGGTTCGGTGGCCGGCGCGAACCCGGGCATGGTGACCCCGGCGAGTTCGGCGCAGAGCTCGCGGCAGAGCGCCTCGAAGACCTTGGGCGCGGCGCCGCCGCCGTTGGTCAGCAAGGCGATGGCGAGGCCCTTCTCCGGGATGGCGCGCAGGTAGGCGAGCTGGCCGAAGGTGCTGCCGTCGTGGCCGAAGCCGCGCGCGCCGTCCCACTCGAACAGGCCCCAACCCAGGCCCCAGTGGGCGCCGAGGAACCACTGGTCGGGTATCTCGACCTCGCGGGTCAGCATCGCGTCGACCACGGCGGCCGGCAGCACCCGGGTGCCGTCCGGCGCGGCGCCGCCGTCTATGAAGGCCCGGGCGAACCGGGCCACGTCAGCGGCGGTCGCGCTGATCCCGCCGTACGGGCCGGCCGAGCGCGGCAGCATGTTCCAGAGCGGGGTGGGGACGGGGGTCTCGCCCGGCTCGCCCATGTGTCCCATGGCGGCGCGGAAGCGCAGCACCTCCTCGGGCAGGGTCATGGTGTGCTTCAGCCCGAGCGGGGCGAGGAGCAGCTCCTTGAGCGCCTCGTCCCAGGTCTGGCCGGTGACCACCTCGACGATCCGGCCGAGGACGTTGTAGGCGGTGCTGGAGTACGACATGGTGACGCCGGGCGGGTTGGTCAGGCCGACGGTCCGCGCGCCCTCGATGTAGCGGGCCAGGCAGTCGTCGCCCCGGCCGGTGTCGTTGACGTAGTCGCCCTCGATGCCGCTGGTGTGGTTGAGCAGCTGGCGCGGCGTGATCGTCCGGGTGGCCCCGGCGTCGGCGACCGCGAAGTCCGGCAGGACGTCCGCGACCGGCGCGTCCAGGTCCAGCTTCCCCGCGTCGGCGAGCAGGACCACCATGGCGGCGGTGTAGCCCTTGCTGACGGAGCCGATCTGGAACACGGAGTCCGGGGTCACGGTGACGCCGGTGCCGGTGTGCAGGACGCCGGCGGCCAGTTCGTGGATCTCGCCGTCGGCGAGCACGGCCAGGGCGGCGCCGGGGATGTGGTGGGCGGCGAGGAGCTCGCCGAGCCGGGCTTGCCAGCGGGCGGTGTCGAACGCCAGGGCGCTGTCGCTCACGCCCAGCGCACGGTGGACCGAACGGGCCACGTCGCGGTCGGTCTGTTCCAGGATCTTGGCCACCTCCTGGTCGACGAGCTTCGACACTTCCCGGCGCAAGTTTTCCGACATGCTGTCTCCCTCGTGGTCACGGTGGAATGGCGCGGGTGGGGTGGGTCGGGAGTTTGCCGGCTAGCCGGCGCTGCGGGTCCGCCGGCCGACGAGCTCGGTCAGCGAGGCGACCGTCGTGCGCGGCGGCTGCCGGAGGTCGCGGTCCGGGCGCAGGACGGTGCGGAACGCGGCCCAGGCGAGTGCGCCGAGGGCGAAGCCGTAGCCGGAGACCAGCCCGTGCCCGTTCTCCTGCGCGAACCACATCGCCAGCCCGAGCACCGGCACACCGAGCGCGAGCAGCCGGTTCTTGCGGACGGCCTTGCCACGGCTCGCGCCCTTGTCGTCTAAGCCCTGCTCGGCACCCTGGCCGGCGGCCTTGCCGAAGTTCTCGTCGGCGCCGCCGCGCAGCAGCAGGGCCGCGGCCAGCGTCGCGCCCAGGAAGTAGGTGGCGCCGGAGCTGCCGGCGAAGTTGCGGGGGTCGGTGCTGTGGAAGGTCTGGCCCCACAGCTTGTCGATCTGCTCCGGCAGCAGGATGCCCGCGGCGAACAGGCCGAGCGTCAGCGGCGCACCCCAGAACCAGTCGGCGAAGGCCGCGACGGCGGCAAGGGTGGCGATGTTCCAGGCCGCCCCACCGAAGCCGCCGTTCTGCAAGAAGACCGAGGTGACCACGCGCCACCAGCCGGACTTCGACGGGTCCGCGTCGAGCGCGCTCATCGCCCCCGACCAGCAGAGCTGGAGGACCACCCCGGCGAGCGCGAGCCCGGTCAGGCCGACGCCCGCCCAGGGGATCCGCCGCCGGCCCAGTGTGCTCTGGCCGACCAGGGCCAGACCGCCGTTGAACATCAGCACCATCAGTGCCGCCGTGGTCACGTTGAACAGCAGGATGTCCATCGTCACCACCCCCCTCCGAGCCGTGTGCGATTTTGCTGATCACGACATTAGCGCGCCCCCGGGAACTTTCAAACAGTGTTTGAAAGCTGGTGCGGCTCGCTAGACTGCGGCCGTGAAGCTGACCGCAGACCGGATCATCGACGCGGGGATGGCGGTGTTCGCCCAGACCGGCTACCACGGCTTCTCCGTGCGCCAGGTCGCGGACCGGCTCGACGTGCACGCCGGCAGCCTCTACTACCACGTGCCCAGCAAGGCCGCGCTGCTCCAGCTGATGGCCGACCGAGTGGTCCAGCAGGCGTACGAGGCCGGCACCGCCGCCCTGGCCGGACTGCCCGCGCAGGCAGGCTGGCCGGCGCGGGTCACGGCGCAGGCCGTCGCCCTGCGGCAGAGCATCCGGCAGCACCCCGGCGGGGCGATCATGCTCGCCGGCAGCCCGAAGACCCTCAGCCGCGGCGCGCTCTCGCTGATGGAACGGCTGCTCGCCACCCTCGCCGAGGCCGGCGTGCCCACGGAGCACTGCGGCACCGCCGCCGACACCGTGCTCAGCCACGTCACCGGCTACGTCCTCCAGGAACAGAGCGATCCACCCGCGGTGCCGGTCACCGCCGAGGACGTCGCCGCCCTCCACCGGAGCTTCCCCCGGACGGTGGCCGCCGCGGCCGCGCACGGGCCGGACGAAAAGTTCACCCGCAGCCTGGACCTGCTCTGCGCCGGCATCGGGGCGCTGATCCGGCCGCCGTCCGAAGGAGCGCCGTCCGAAGAACCGGACGGGAGGAGCTAGTGTCCTGCGCCGGAGATCCGTCGGCAGAAGCGGGCGAGGGGGTCGAGGATCTCCTCGGCTGTCTTGGTCCAGAGACGCTTGTAGCCCGCCAGGCCGTCCCGGAATGGCGAGCGGTCCTGGATGCAGTCCAGCAACTTGAGCGCGTCGGCGCCGGTCCGGTGGGCTACTGGGGGTCTCGTTGGGTTGCGGACTCGGCGTTCCGTTCGTAGCCGCCGAACCCCGGGTCCGTGCGGCGGTACTGGCCTCGGCCGGGCGTTGTCAACGGCCGAGGCCGCCGGGCGAAACACTGTCCCGGTGGAGTTCCTGACGCAGTGGGACGATGAGCGGGTGCCGCGGGCCCAGAGCTTGGCGCTGCTCGACGCCTTGGCCTCAGCCGAGAAGACCTTGCAAGCCAACCCTGGCGAGCACGGGGAGATCCCGGCATTCCAACTGGACAGCACACTACGGTTCTTCACCCGGCACCTCGGCTGACAGCGCCGCCCGCAGTTCGCGAACGCGCCGATCGGGACCCGTTCCCGATCGGCGCGTTCAGCGAACACCGGTCGGCGTGGCCGGCAGAGTTCAGGTTCGGGAGACCGATGACGGCGAGGGCCGACGGCTGCTGCGGATCATCTGCAGAGGCAGCGGATCGGTGGTGACCTGGCGGCGGGCCCAGACGGTGTTGCTGTCCGCGCAGGGCATGCCGGTGGCGGAGATCGCCGAGGTGACGTTCACCAGCGCGGACCGGGTGACCGGTGACGGGTGCCCCGATCCGACTGGACACCCCTTCTGTCTGACCAGAAGCCGATGGCGAGAACACCGTTCGTCCTGAGCCCGCGCGGCGGAACTTCACGCCGAGGTTGCCCCGTGCGGTGCCCCTTTCCCTTCCGGTACACCGTGTGCCAGCACCAACTTGAGCAGGAGCACGACAGGAAGCCAGCTCAGACCGGCCGGGCCGGGAAGGAGCGGGGCGACCATCGCGCCGGCGACCACGACGGCCAGCGCAACCGGCCGCTGCAACCGCTCTGGCGCGGCTTCGACGACGATGGCTCCGATGAGGGCCCAGCCGTACCACAGCACTCCCCACCACCAGGTGCCGCCCGGGAAGAGGATCCCGGCGAGGATCGGCTGGATGTGGAGGCCGGTAAATCCGATCGGATGGTGCATGAAGCGGACGCTCCTCCGCTTGGTCGGGGGCAGCGGCGAGTGGTAGAAACTCTTGGCGGTGTCGAGCCCGTTGGCCACGACGCCCCCCACCAGGTCCCAGACCAACGCCAGTCCGAGGGCCCACTGCCACCAGGACCAGTCCACCTGGCGCCCGGCCAGGACCACTGCCAGTGCACCGAGCACCGCCGTCGCGTGCGCCAGGAGCTTCTCGGTGGGGGTTGCACCGGTGCCGAACAGCCAGTCATGCCGGTTTGTGTTGCCCATGGGTGCCTCCTTGCTGGCGTAACGCTGTTGGTGGTTAAGAGGGTTGAGCCGAGGTTTGATGAGGTGGGTCGCTCCGCAGGGGGGCGTGCTCCGGATCCCGGGCTCACCACTCATCGCACAGACGTCGCGTCATCGGACAGCTCACGGTCCACGGCCGCAGAGCCGTCCGGCCGTGCATCCGGTGCGAGCTGCCGGACGCTGAGGATGGTGAGCAGAGCGATGGCACCGGCGACCGCCGGCACCGCGCCGGCACCGGCCGCCGTGAGGGTGAGCCCGCCCACTGCGCCACCGATGGCCACGCCCAGGTACTGGGCGGAGAAGTGCAGGCCCAGGGCCTGGGACCGCTGCTGTGGCGCAAGGCCGGCGAGCCGGGTCTGCTGGCTGATGCCACCGGACCACCATGCCGCGCCGAAGGTGAACAGAAGTGGGAACGCGATGACCTTGGCAATGAGCGGTGCGTGCGTGAACGTCGTGAGGGTGAGGACCGCGAGGAGCAGTGTCATCACGAGCAGGGCGGTGCGCAGGACCGTCGCGACCGGGTGCTTGGCGAGCGCGGAGCCGATCAGTCGTCCCGCGAGGAATCCGCCCGCGCCGAAGACAATCATCAGTGCGGCTACGCCCTCGCTGCCGAGCCCGGTTGCCTTGTGCACCACGGGTGATAGGTAGGTGTAGACGGTGTACGCGGCCAGGAAGAGCCCCAGTGTGGTCAGCAGACCCCACCGGATCGGGCGCTGGTGCAGGAGATTGAGCCGTCCGGCAGCCGAAGCCGTGGACGGGGGAATCTCGGGGAGCCCGGCCCACACGGCCGCCGCCGTGATCAGCGCGAGAAGGGTGACAAAGCCGAACGCCGCCCGCCAGCCGAAGCCGGCGCCCACGATGGTGCCGATCGGAGCGCCGAGAGTGAGCGCGAGTGCGTTCCCCCCGGCCGTTACGGCGAACGCGCGTGGCAGGTCTTTTGGCGGGCACAGGGCGGCGGCCGCCGCTGCCGCAGGAGCCGCGAAGAGTGCGGCCCCCATCGCGGCCAGCACGCGTGCACCGGCCAGAGCGGCGATGTCAGGCGCGACCGCGGCGATCAGATTGGCTGCGGCGAACCCCAACGCGGCGCCGATGAGCAGCCGTTTGGGCCGCACATTCTGGAACAGCCCGATCAATGGCGGCCCGGCGAGTGCGTAGACCAGTGCGAAAACGGTGACCATCTGCCCGCACGCGGCCACCGATGTGTGCAGGTCGTGCGCCACATCAGGGAGTACGCCGGCGATCACGTACCCCTCGGTTCCTACGGTGAACGTACCGAGAGCCAGGAGGTAGATCCTTGGGTTCATGGTCGGACGGTACAAGAATCATTGAACCTTTGTACAGGTGGTGCTGGTCCGGGCAAGCCCAACTCGTCATATCTCGCGCGCCGTTGAAGGGGCGGCCCGGCCCTCGGCAATGGCGCCCGCCTTCCGGTGATGGGCCGCGGCGGCAAAGTCGTCAATAATGGCGACCTGTACCCATCACCGCACAACCTCGGTGCGAGGTTGAAGAAGGCCAACCACCATGCGAGACACCTTTCACGCCGAGCTGGCCCATGTCAGCCTTGCCGACGCGATGCACGGCCTGAGTGATCCGCTCAGACTCCGGATCGTCGGACTCCTCGCCCACCAGGGCGAGACGGAATGCTCCGACATCTACAACACCTTGGACATCAGCAAGTCGAACGCCTCCCACCACTTCCGTGTTCTGCGGGAGTGCGGGATCCTCCTCCGGCTGCACCGAGGTCAGAAACAGAGCGCCCGGCTGCGCGCCGACGAGTTCGAGGAACGATTCCCTGGACTGCTGCGCGCAGTGCTGGACAACATCGACTCCGCCTGAACAACCCGCCGTCCTCTCCCGGAACGCCCCTCGCGCCAGGCACGTTGCCAGCGGGGATCGCGAGGGGCAGCCGTCATGGCGTTGTGCGGCGACGCCAAAGAGGTCGGGCGGTACACCCGAGCAAGCTCGCCCCACAAGGAAGCCGGTCCCTCTGTAAGCCCAGACCGTCCATGCATCCGCGTGGGCCTGCTGGGCGGCGGCCACCCGCGCACCCGGCCCGACCATCTCGGCGGCGACAAAGCCTAGTCCTCCCGCCGCAATCGCCGCTACCTGCGGCGACGCCAGATCAAGCACACCATCCCCGAGCCGAAGGACCAGCGGGCCAACGGCAGGCGCAGCAGGAACAAGGCGGCCGACCCGCCGGCTTCGACAAGACGATCTACAAGCGCAGGAACGAAGTCGAGCGAACGATCAACGCCGTCAAGAACTTCCGGGCCGTGGCCACGAGGTTCGACAAGCGTGCCCACATGTTCCACGGCACCGTCACCGTCACCGTCACCGCGATCCGACTCTGGCCCCGTCCGTGATCCGGCGGACCGCTAGTGTCCTGCGGATCGCGCCTGGGATGCGGCACGCTCGCGTAGGTGGGCGACTGTCACCCGAGCTGCACCGAGGCGGACTTGCGAGCCCTCGGGAATGAATCTCAGGATCTCGTGGTTGTCGATCAAGCCGGGGTGATCACAGCTGCCCGGCTCCGCTTGTGTAGTTTTGAGGGAGTTCAGCAATATGTCCGTCATACAGCCTGTCGCCGAGCGCGTGCGCGTCTCCGCGGAACCCGACTGGTACGAGTCGGCCGGTATATCGCTCGGCATCCGGGTCGGGAACTTGGTCTTCACATCAGGGCAGGCGCCGATCGATGCCCAGGGAGCCACGGTCGGCGCCGGGGACTTCGAGACGCAAGCCCGTCAGGCGCTCGCGAATCTGTCGACGGTCCTCAAAAACGCGGGCTCCAGCCTCGCCGACGTAGTCAAGGCGACCGTGTTCGTCACCGACATAGCGCAGCAGGACATCTTCGCCAAGTTGCGCGCGGAACACTTCCCGGACAAGCCTCATCTCGCGGAGTCGTTCGTGGAGGTCTCCTCACTCGCCAACCCTGAGTGGATGATCGAGATTGAGGCCATCGGACTCGTCCGGTGATGCCGGGTACTCACAGGCTCTTCGGCGGGTTTAAGAGCCAAGCCACAGGCGAATTGCTGCGACGGTCACAGTGCCGTGAAAGATATACGCCCTCTTGTCGAACCTCGTGGCCACCGCCAGGAAGTTCTTCAGCGCGTTGATCGTCCGCTCAACTTCGTTCCTGCGCTTGTAGATCGTCATGTCGAAGCCGGCGGGCCGTCCGCCCCTGCTGTTCCGGCGTTGGCGGTTGGCCCGCAAGTTCTTCGGTTCGGGAATGGTGTGCTTGATCTGGCGTCGTCGCAGGTAGCGACGGCTACGGCGGGACGAGTACGCCTTATCGCCGCCGAGGTGGTCGGGCCGGGTGCGCGGCTGCCCGCCGCCGAGCCGACTGACGCGGATGCGTTCCATGACCGGGATGAGCTGCGGGGCGTGGCCCCACTGGCCCGGAGCGATCAGCAGGGCCAGAGGCCGGCGCCCGCCCTCACCGGCGAGATGGATCTCGCAGGTCTTGTGTCCTGAACATGAAAGGGAGTTGATAGTAGGACAGCTTCTGGAAATGGTGCTGTGCGAGAGATGAAGGATTGGCCCTTCGGAATCGCCCTGCGGGCCCCGCCGGGAAGTGAGGCTCGTTGACCGGCCAGGCTCATGTGCCCCAGATAGCTGCCGTCTGGCAGCATCTTCGACGGCCTGGACGTGACCGTCGACCGGGCTCGCAGCAGCAGCTGTGCTCCGGCACCCGTATACGCCTTCCACAGCTCTACTCCGGGGAAGCCCCGGTCCATGATGACCAGCATCCCGGCCGCCGAACCGGCCAACTGCACCGCCAGTTCCCGCTCGCCCCCGTTGAAGCCGCCGATCCGGGCGTCGATCGAGGCGTGCGGGTTAATACTGCAACCGCAACTAGGGCGTGAGTCGGGCCGCCAGGCCATCGAGGACGCGGTCGAGCCCGTACGCGAAGTTGTCATCGCGGATCCGCTGCGGGTGCACGTCCTGCTGGGCGGAGCTTCCTGCGCGCAGCCGCGGGTGCTCCTGCGTGGCCTCGTCGAAGGCCGGTCGCAGGCCCGCCACCCACTCCTGTTCGGTCTTGCCGCTGCGGGCGATCAGTGAGAGGTACGCGGCCTCGGCGGTCGCGATCCCGATGACGTACGCCATGAGTGTGCCCATGGCCTGGTCCATCTCGTCCGCGGGGAAGCCCGCCGCCTCGAACTGCGCGAGCAGCGCCGACGACATCCGCATGGCGTTCGGGCCGATGTGGACGAGGCCGACCTGGCCCAGTTCGGGGGCGATCCATGGGTGGCGCAGGGTCATCGCCCGCAGTTCGGTGGCGGTGCGGGTGACGGCCGCGCGCCACCGGGTCCCGTCGACGGCGGTCGGTACGTCCGGTTCGCCGTAGACGTCGTCCACGACCAGCTCGATCAGTTCGTCCTTGTTGGCCACGTGCCGGTACAGGGAGGTGGCCGCCGTACCCAGGCGGGTGCCGAGCTTGCGCATGCTGAGCTCCTCGACGCCCTCCGCGTCCAGCAGGCGGATCGCTTCGGCGACGATCTGCTCGCGGGTCAGGTGTTCCCGCTGCCGGGGGCGCGGCCGGGTCCACACCGAGGCGGTCGGCTTCTCGTCGGCTGGCATGCGGCCCTCGTCTCTGCTCGTCCCACGTCCATCGTCCCCACCACGTTAGCGCACGCTGTACGCACCTTGCGTACAGCGTTACGCCATGCGTACAGTGTTCGCATCGAGAGAGCGTCGTACGCACCAGTCGTACGCAACAGATGGGGGCTGACATGTCGAAGAACGTGAGCTGGGACGCGCAGGGCAACTGGGAAGCCAAGGGCGACTGGGGGACCAGGGACTCGGCGGGCAAGAAGCTGGACCTCGTCCACTGGCAGAACCGCCTCGACGCACTGCGCGCCAAGCACCACGTCCCGGCCGCGTCCCTCGCGGTCCTTGTGGACGGGACCGTCCACGAGCTGGCCAGTGGTGTGCTGCACCGCGGGACGGGGGTGACGGCGACGACCGACTCGGTCTTCCAGATGGGCTCGATCGCCAAGGTCTACACCGCCACCCTGATCATGCGGCTCGTCGAATCGGGCCAACTCGACCTGGACGCGCCGGTCGTGGACGTACTGCCGGAGTTCTCGGTCGCCGACCCCGAGGTGACCAGGGCGATCACCACACGCCAGCTGCTCAGCCACACCAGCGGCCTCACCTGCGACTTCACCTACGACAGCGGGCGCGGCGACGACTGCCTCGCCAAGTACGTCGAGGCCGCGAAGGATGTGGCGCTCGACTGCCCGCCCGGCGAGGCGCTTTCGTACAGCGGCATCGGGTACAACGTGCTCGGCCGCATCATCGAGGTGGTGACCGGCAAGGTCTGGGACGAGGCGCTGAAGGACCTGCTCCTCACCCCGCTCGGCCTCACCCACACCATGACGCTGCCCGAGGAGGCCCTGCGCTTCCGCGCGGCGATGGGGCACCTGGGCGAGCCTGGCCAGGACCCGGACCCGGCACCGTCCTGGGACCTGATGCCGCGCTCGGCGGGCCCGTACGGCAGGGTCATCGCCACGGCCGGGGACCTCGCGCGGCTCGCGCAGATGCACCTCAACGGCGGCCTGGCGCAGGACGGCACGCGCGTGCTCGCCGAGGAGACGGTCGCGCTGATGCAGCGGCGCGTGGTCGACTGCCCCGACAAGTGGACGGTCAGCGCGGACGGCTGGGGCCTGGGCTGGACCCTGTACGAGTGGAACGGCGTCCAGGGCTACGGGCACGACGGCGCCTCGATCGGGCAGTACGGCTATCTGCGCGTGGTGCCCTCGGCGGGCGTCGCGGTCGCGCTGCTCACCAACGGCGGCGGTGCGCGCGAACTGTACGCGGCGCTCTACCGGGAACTCCTCGCCGAGTTGGCCGGGGTGACGATGCCGGAGCCCTTCGCCCCGCCGGCCCAGCCGCCCGTGGTCGACTTCGCGCCGTTCGTGGGCACGTACCGGCGCGAGGGCGTGGTCATCACGGTGACCGAGCGGGACGGTGCGGGCCACGTGGTGTACGAGTTCGTCGACGGTATGAAGGACTTCTCCGAGCCCCTGGAAATAGACCTGGTACCGGTGACGGAGACGGTCTTCGCGGGGACCGGGGTGGGCGCGGCGTTCAGCGAGGACTACATGCCCGTGGTCTTCTCCACCCTGGAGGACGGCACGGCCTGTGTCTACATCGGCATGCGCTGCGGCCCCAAGGTCGCCTAGGGCTCGTATGGAGTCGTGATCGATGTGCGGGATGTGCCTTCGCGGCGAGCCCGATCCATGGACCGTCCTGCGTGACGCGAGGGCAACTGCTGGACCAGGAGTGGGAGTTCATCGAGCCGTACCTGCCGATCGGCGAGTACGGCCCGTACCCCGAGCGGCTGCGGCAGCAGTTCGAGGGCGTGATCCGGCAGTTCCGGACGGGTGGGCGGTGGCGGGAGTTGCCGGGGGAGTTCGGTGGCTGGTCGACCGTCCACGACCCGCCGGCCGCCCCCGCACCGACCGGGCGCCGTCGCCGGGGACAAGGCGTATTCATCCCGCCGCAATCGCCCACCTGCGGAAACGTCGCATCAAGGCAGTCATCCCGGAGAAGAGGGACGGAGAAGAGGGACCAGGCCGCCAACCGCAGCAGCCTGGTTCCGCACGCTCGGCGGTTCCCCCTCCTGGCCTGTCACGCGGCCTGGCCGGTCGCGGCCAGTACCAGTTCGCGGACGGTGATCCGCTGCGGTTGCTCGTAGACCCAACGGACCGCCTCCGCGATCTCGTCGGCCGTCGGCAGTTCCACCGCATCCTTGAATGCCTGGTAATCGGCCTTGGCGGCTTCGTCGGTGGTGTGCGACAGCAGGTCCGTACGGACCGCGCCCGGGGCGATGGTCACCACCCGCACTCCGTGCGCGGCGACCTCCTCGCGCAGGCTCTCCGAGATCGCGTGCACCGCGGCTTTGGTGCCGCTGTAGACGGTGTGCTTCGGGTAGCTCTTGAGACCTGCCACCGAGCCGATGTTGATCACTGTGCCGGTTCCGCGGTCGACCATGCCGGGCAGTACCGCGGCGACGCCGTTGAGCAGGCCGCGCACGTTCACGTCCACCATCTGGTCCCACTGTTCGGCTGGTTGGGCGGCGACCTCGCCGAGCAGCATCGTCCCGGCGTTGTTCACGAGCGCGTCGGCGGGACCGAAGGCGGCCTCGGCCTCGGCGACCGCGGCGGCCACCGCGGAGCGGTCGGTGACGTCCACCGCCCGCGCCAGCGCGCGGGGCAGGCCCAGGCCGGTGAGCCGGTCGAGGCGACGGCCGAGCAGCAGGAGCGGGTGACCGCGGTCGGCGAAGGCGCGTGCGGTGGCCGCACCGATCCCTGAACCGGCGCCGGTGATGACGATGAGCGGCTGTGCCATGGCGTGCTCCATTCCTCATGACTTCTGGATACCGCCTCCGGGCGGGACCTGCGGAGGTGACGTCATCAACCCTGCTCGTGCGGCGACTCCCGAACAATGCCGAACCCCGCAACGATCGATAACCTGAGGGTTATGGAAAGCCGTGAGATCGAGATCTTCCTGACGCTCGCCGAGGAACTGCACTTCGCGCGCACCGCCGAGCGGTTGCTCGTCTCGCAGGCCCGGGTCAGCCAGACCATCAAGAAGCTGGAGCGCCGGTTCGGCACCGCGCTGTTCGAGCGGACCAGTCGGCGGGTCGCCCTCACCCCGGTGGGCCGCCGCCTACGGGACGACATCGGCCCGGCGTTCCTGCGTATCCAGGAAGGCATCGCGCGTGCGACCGAGGCCGGCCGGGGTGTTGCCGGACCGCTGCATGTGGGCTTCTCCGGGGCGCTTCAGGGTGACTTGGTGCTCTCCGTCCAGGCCGCCTTGCGCGCCGGCCACCCCGAGTGCGAGGTGCGACTCCATGAGGTCCCCGAAGGGGATCCGTACGGGCCGCTCCGGTCCGGCGAGGCCGACCTGGCGATCGTCCGATTCCCCGTCAGCGAACCGGATTTGACGGCCGGGCCGGTGCTGATATCCGACGCCGTGATGCTCGCCGTTCCCGTCCGTCACCGGCTGGCCGGCCGCGACGCGGTCGGCGAAGGCGACCTCGCCGGCGAGAGTGTGCTGCCGGCCGGCTCGCTCCAGGAGACGCTGGCCCGGGTCGGCGCAGGCCATGGCGTCCATCCCGTCCCGAGCCAGACAGCGGTGTACCAGACCCGCCCGACGATCGCCTTCGTCCCCTATCCGGACGCGCCACCCGCCGAGTTCGGTGCGGTATGGCGGACAGCGGCGGACAACGCCCGGATCCGCGCCTTCGTCGTCGCCGCCGCTGCCCTGGTGCGTACGGAAGGCGGCCCCGCCCAGGTCTGTGGAGCCTGCCGGGCCGACGCCATCAGCCCCGCGCCTCGGTGAACGCGCGGCGGATCGTCCGGCGTCCACGGACGCGGACACTGAACGAGTGCTTCGTCCGCTGATCGAAGAAGGCCGACATCAAGGCCGGCCTCATCCTCACGCTGTTGGTGACTCTCCCAGAGGCGATGGGGGCGACCAGGCCCCGGCATGGGGCGGCGCCGGCCGTCTGCCGGCTACGCAGCGGTGAGTAGCTGCTCGACGACCGGGGGCAGGGAATGCGGCGGCCCCTGCCCGGCGGACCGGCAGGCGTCGGCGCGCTGCCGGACGTCGTCGGCGATACGTACGTCGATCCGCTTGTGGTCCACGCCCGCGCGGACGTACTCCGGGCATTCGTCGAGCGTGTCGGCGCTCATCAGCGGCACCCGCAGCTTGGCAGCGCCGGGTGCCGTGGAAGGTGCGTCCGCCGGAGTCGGGCGCCCGTCACCGATCGGCTCCTCTCGAAGCGATGTGGGCGAGTTGCATCAGGTTTTAAAAATGAATATCGTTTTCAACATGATGAGAGGCGACAGCGGGGGGCAACTGCCGGCGACGGCGGTGCAGAGTGCATATATCGCCGGGCGTGATCCGGGGCTGCCGCTGGGGGGCCTCGACTGTGTCGCGTACCTGGAGTTCAGCGGCAGGGTCATCGACGTCGGGCGGCTCGGTGATGCCGTCGCCGCTCTGACGGCCAATCCGTATCTTCGGCTGCGGTTCGCCGACGCGGAGACCTTGGAAGAGGCGGAGGTCGTGCCGCCGCGGCTGCACCGGCACGACCTGCGGGAGCCGGCGGCCGGGGGCGTGGCGCAGGCGCTGGCAGGGACGCGGCGCCGGATGCTGACGGAGTCGGTGGATCCGGTCGAGGGGCGGACGTGGGCCGTAGAGGTCAGCCTGTTGCCCGACGGGACGTCCACGGTGCATCTGGCGATCTCCCTGGCGATCGCGGACATCGCCGCGATCGGTGTGCTGGCCGCGCAGCTGGCCGCGGCACTGGGTAGGGACGTCCTCCCGGAGTACCAGGAGTTGGGGGATATACGGGAGCGGATGCGCCGGGCGCAGCGGCCACGGCCGGCGGTGGCGCAGGAAGTCGTCGACGCCCGGCCGGTTGAGCTGTTCGCGCCGCCTCAGCTGCCGCGGCGTACCGCTGCGGCCGGACAGGCCGACGGGCCTGATGGCGGGGCGGAGGCGGACCTGGCTGCCCATCCGCTCGTGGAGCGGCTGACCACCCGGTTCGGTAACGCCGACTGGAGTCGGCTGGAGGAGCGGGCGCGGGAACTGGGCTGCACGACGGCGGCGTTGGTGCTCGCGCTCTACGAGCGGGCGCTGCGCCGGTTCTCGTCCAGCGCTGAGTTCCTGGTGACGGTGACCGGGGTCGACACCACCGGCACCGAGAACGAGGTGGTGGACCGCACGGTCACCTATGCGCACCGCGCACGTCCCGATGCCATGGACACGTTCGCCGAGGCCGTGCGCGAGGCCGGTGACGAGCTCAGGTTCCGGATCTCGCGCGGTGTCGAGGCGACAACGGAGCTGCGCGAGGCGCTCAAGGCCGGAAGCGGGCATCCCGGCCTGTCTCCTTACGTGTTCACCTTTGCGGCGAAGCGGCCGGTCTTCGGCGACGATGCGGTGGCCGTGCTCGGAGAGCCCGAGTTCTTTTCGACGACACCTCAAGTGATCATCGACTGCCGGGTCTTCCGGCTGACGAGCGCGGGTGTGGAGGTCGCGTTCGACGTGCGCCGCGGTGTGCTGCCCGACGGGATGGCGCGCGAGATGTACGAGCTGTTCGTGCAATCGCTTCGCGAGGTCATCGGACACGGTGCTCCGCAGTTGGAGCTGTGCCGTCGCACGGTCGATGAGCGGCTCGCGGTCAATTCGACCGCGCCCGCCCGCACGGCCGGCCTGCTGTACGAGGACTTCCGCCGGCGGGTGAGCGAGCAGCCGCACGCCGAGGCCGTGCTCTGGGACCCGCGGCAGTACCGCGAGAGCGGTGACCCTGTCGGGAGTGGGGATTCCGGGCGGCTGAGCTATGCCGAACTGGACGACAGGGCACTGCGGCTGGCTGCCGCGATCAACGCGCGGGTCGCCCCCGGCACGGTCGTCGCGATCCGGCTGCCGAAGGGGCCGTCACAGGTCGTGGCGGTGCTCGGGGTGCTGTACGCGGGATGCACGTATCTGCCGATCGGCGTCGATATGCCGGACTCGCGTGCGGAGGCCATCGCCGGGGCGGCCGGGGCAGGACTGATGCTCACCGCGGACGACCTCGCCGCCGGTGCCGCCGGTCACGATCCGCTGCCCGAGCCGGTGCCGGCGGCGGCCGACGGGCTCGCGTACATCATCTACACCTCCGGCTCGACCGGCGCACCCAAGGGTGTGGCGATCGCCCACGGTGCGGCGCTGAACACGGTGGCCGACGTCAACGCCCGGAACTCGGTCGGCCGCGACGACCGGGTGCTAGCGGTGTCCGCGCTGGACTTCGATCTGAGCGTGTACGACATCTTCGGTCCGCTGTCCTGCGGCGGGGCGGTCGTCACCATCCCCGAGGATTCCCGGCGGGACGCCTTCGTATGGGGCGAGCTGGTCCGCCGCTTCGGGGTGACCGTGTGGAACACCGTTCCCGGCCTGGTCGAGATGCTGCTCGCCGCCAACGACGAACTGGACACGCTGCACACCCTGCGTACGGTGATGTGCTCCGGGGACTGGATCGACCCGGGGCTGTTCCGCAGGCTGCGGGCGGCCGCGCCGAAGGCGGTGCTGGTGGCGATGGGGGGCGCCACCGAGGCGTCCATCTGGTCCAACGAGTACGTGATCCGTTCGCAGGACGACATCGCCCCGGAGTGGCGAGCGATTCCGTACGGCGTGCCGCTGTCCGGGCAGAAGTACCGCGTCGTCGACGATGCGGGACGGGACTGTCCCAATGGGGTCGCCGGCGAACTGTGGATCGGCGGCGCGGGGGTGGCCGCCGGGTACCACCGTGCGCCGGAGCTCACCGCCCAGCGGTTCGTCACCGACGGGCAGGGGGAGAGGTGGTACCGCACGGGCGACCTCGGGTTCTGGCGGGAAGGGCCGCTGCTGTTCATCCTCGGCAGGCTGGACACGCAGGTGAAGGTCCGGGGCCATCGCGTCGAATGCGGCGAGATCGAGCACGCGATCCGGCGAACCGGGTACGTTTCGGCGGCCGTGGTGACGCCGATCCGGAACCGGACGGCGCTGGGTGCGCTGGTTGTCCCGGATGCGCTTGTCGTCCCGGATGCGCTTGTCGTCCCGGATGCGCTTGTCGTCCCGGACACACCGGATGCAGCGGACGCACCGGATGCACTGGATGCAGCGGATGCACCGGATGCACCGGACGCATCCGCGCCGGTGGCCTTTGACGCCGGGGCGCTCCGTGAACGGCTCGCCCGCGAACTGCCGCACTACATGGTGCCAACGGTGATCGTCGAGGCCGCGGAGCTGCGGTTCACCGCGAACGGCAAGGTGGACCGGAAGTGGGCTGCCGCACGGCTGGAGTCGGACGGGTCCGAGGCGTCCCCGGGGCCCGGCGGCGCGGACAGTGACGGAGAGGTCGCCGCGGAGTGGCGACGCGTGCTCGGTGTGGAGCGACTCGCCCCCGACGACAACTTCTTCGCCCTCGGCGGGGACAGCCTCGCCGCGACCCGGGTCTGTGCGGGGCTGCGGGAGCGGGGCATCGAGGCCGGGGTGGACCAGCTGTTCGCCAACCCGACGCTGCGGGCGTTCGCAGCGGTCTGCGCCGCCGCGCGGACGACGTCGGCACCGGGCCTGCCGGGTCTGCCGGGCGAGCCGGATGCGCCGGTCCTCCGGGACGCGGCCGCCGAGAAGGCCGCGCGGGAATTCCCGCTGACCCCGCTGCAGCGTGCGTACGCGCTCGGCGCGGACGGGATCAGCGGGGTCGTCCGTACGGCACCGCGGTACTCGGTCGTGATCAGCTCCGCCGGGCCGGTCGACTTCGACGCCTGGTCGAAGGCGATCGACGCCGTGTGCGCCCGCCTCGACGGACTGCGGTGCATACGCCACGGGGACGCGGCACAGCGTGTACTGCCGCCCCATGAACTCCCCGAACACCCTCCGCTCACCTGGCTCGACGCAGGCGACCCCGCCCGGGCAGCGGACCGCTTGCGCGCCTGCCTGGCTGCGCTGGACGACGAGACCGAACCGTCGGCCGTGCTGACCGCTGTGGCGGTACGGGGGCACGAACGGGAGATCGGGCTCAGCCTCAACTACCTCGGCCTCGACGCCCGCAGCCTCATGGCCGTACTCAACACGCTGATATCCGAGGCGTGCGGGACCGAGCCGGCGGAACCGATCGCCGCTTCCCTGGCGGAGTTCGGCCGGTATGCGGCACGGGTCGCCGCCGGGGAAGCCAGGGAAGCCAGGGAAGTCAGGGAGTCCGAGGAAGCAGAGGAGGCGGAGGAGGCGGAGGAAGCACGCTTCCGGGCCGGCGCCTCCGATGACACGGCGGGCGGACTGCGGCCACCGGAGCTGCCGGTACGGCGGATTCCCGGTGAGCCGGTCGCCGTCCACTCGTGCGGGGTGCGCCTCGGTGCCGACGAGACCGGCGCACTGACCCGCATCGCCAGGGATCGGCAGGTCACCACATCGTCACTGCTCCTGGCCGAGTTCGGGCAGTCCCTCGCGGAGACCCTCGGCGCGGACGCCGTGGATATCAGCGTGCCGATGTCCCGCCGGCCCACGGACGTCTCCTCGGAGGTGCTGGGCAATTTCACCGAACTCGCGCTGTGCCGCTGCGGTCCGGAAATCGGCGCCCCGGAGGTGCACCGCGCGCTGGGGCGGGCCGTTGCCGGGTACGCGCCCGGCGTGCGGGATATCGCACGGGCGGGCCGTGCGGCCTTCCCCGTCGTCTTCACCAGCACCCTCGGTCTGTCGTCGGCGCAGCGCCTGTTCCGCGGCGAGGTCAAGGCGGTCTGGTCGCACACCAGGACTCCCGGCGTACTGATCGACTGCCAGGTGGTGCCGCGCGACGAGGAGATCGAACTGCGCTGGGACTGTCCGGACGACGTCTTCGAACCGGGCTTCCTGGAGCGGGCGTTCTCCCGTTTCGTCGGCCGGGTCCGGCGCCTCACCGGGAGCGGGGAAGCACCGGCTGCTGCCGGCCCTGCGGCTCCGTCCGCGGCGGTGTGTGCGGCGGTGTGTGCGCCGGACCACGACGAGCTGGCGGCGACGCTGCGCCGCTGTGTACAGCGCGTGGACCCGCAGCAGGTCAGGCCCGCGCTGGCGCCCGTGTTCGACCGGTGGCGCACCGCGCTCGCCGACCTGGAGGCGGCGGGCGAACCGCATGCCGCCGACGCCGAGTTCCTCGCGCGGTGCCTCACCGGTGAGGTGCGGGTCACGCGGCTGCTGGAGCACGAACGCCTCGCGCCGGAAGCGCTGTTGACCCAATCCCTGGAGAGTGGCGGCCTGCTGACGCAGGTGTGCGGTGAGCTGCGTCGTGCGGCGGAGGCCGCGGGCCGCAGACTGCGGGTGGCCCACCTCGGTGCCGGGACCGGGCTGCTGCACAGCGTGCTCGCCGGACACCTGGCGGGGACGGAGGGGACAGAGGGGACGGACATCCAGTGGGTCCCGATCGAGTGCTCTCCGCTGCTGCGCGACCTCGGTGAGGACCGGGGCCTGGAGTCCCTCGCCGCGCTGCCGGACACACCAGTGGACGTCGTCCTCGCGCTGGGCGCCCTGCACCGGGACACCGGCCTGGCCGCCATGCTCACCGACCTCCCCGTCACACCCGGAGCCGTGTTCCTGCTGACCGAGGTGACCGAGCCCGGCCCGGCCTCCCTGGTGACCGCGCTGCTCGACCCCCGCATCACCGACCCGGCGACCACGCCGCTGTGGCCGGTGCCCACCTGGTGGAACTGGCTGGCGGAACGGGGCTGGCGTCCCTTCTCGGTCAGCGTGCCCACCCGGCAACTCGCCCTCGTACAGGCCCGGTATGAAGAGGATGAAGGGTACGAGCGGTATGAACGGTACGAGCGGTATGAGGGTGGTGACGGGGATGGCGCTGCCGCTGCCGCTGCCGCTGCCGCTGTCGCTCCCGCTCCCGCGCGTACGGCCGCGCCGGTGCTCCAGCCTCCGCCTCCGCCTTCGCCGGACATCCCGGCAGGCCGGAAGGAGCGGGAAGCACGCCGGAAGGAACGGGAAGAGGCCCCCCGCACCGGCATCGAAGAACTCCTCACCGACCTGTGGCGGCGGTATCTGCCGGAGGCCGCGCGCCCGCCCCGGCTGGACGACGACTTCTTCGTGCTGGGCGGCGACTCGCTCGCGGCCACCCGGGTCCTCGCCGCGCTGCACACCCATGGTTTCACCGGCGTGCGGCTGGCCGACCTGTTCAACATGCGGGTGCTCGCCGAACTGGCGCAGCACATCGCTCGGTCGGTGCGCGATGACGAGCCTGCGGCCCCGGTGTCCGCGGCGGTTGTCTCCGACGCTGACACCCGTACCGCTGACACCCGTACCGCTGACACCCGTACCGCTGACACCCGTACCGCTGACACCCGTACCGCTGACACCCGTACCGCTGACACCCGTACCGCAGACACTCATACCGCGGACACCCTTGCCTTCCCCCTGACCAAGGTGCAGCAGGCATACCTGACCGGCCGCAGCGAGCAGCAGCTGCTCGGCGGCGTCGCCTCGCACTGCTACTTCGAGTTCGACGCGCCGCAGCTCGACACCGAGCGCTTCGCCGCCGCCGTCGAGGCCGTGGTGCTCCGCCATCCCGCCCTGCGCACCACGGCCATCGTCGACGAGGACGGGGTCATGACCGGCCGCGTCGGGGGCCAGCCGGTGCACCCGCCCATCGAATCCGCCGATGACCCGCGGGAGCGCACCGCCGCAGAGATCCCGGACCCGGCCCGGCGCGGCCCGCTCACGG
The DNA here is from genome assembly GCF_042895955.1 of Streptomyces sp. NPDC001339. Classification (NCBI taxonomy): domain Bacteria; kingdom Bacillati; phylum Actinomycetota; class Actinomycetes; order Kitasatosporales; family Streptomycetaceae; genus Streptomyces; species Streptomyces sp. NPDC001339. Next base: position 349,823 of record NZ_JBIAWT010000003.1, read on the forward strand.
TGCGCATCGGGCGCCCGGGCGGCCCGGGTGCGTCCGGGACCAGAATCGGGATCGGGATGGACAACCTGATGCTCGACGGTGCCTCGATGTGGCGGGTGCTGCGGGAGATCGGCGCGCTCTACGCCGGGGCAACGGCGGTGGAACTCGACCCGTTGCACGCCTCCTTCGCCGAGTACGTCTCCCAGCGGCCGTGGCTTTACACCGCGGCACCCACGGAGCGGGACTCCGCGTACTGGGCCGCCAACCCCGTGCCCGAAGCGCCCGCACTCGTCAGCGCGGCGCAGATCGTCGCACTGACCGAACGGCCCCTCTTCGACCGCGTGGGTACCGGCCTGCACCGCACGGAGTGGAACGCGGTCCGCGCCGCGGCGGCGGACGCGGGCCTCACGCCCGCCGCGCTGATCTTCGCCGCGTACTCCGCCGAACTCGCGGAGCACAGCGGCCAGGAACGGTTCGGGGTCAACGTCACCACCTTCGACCGCGACCTGGCCGTACCGGGCATCGAGACCGTGGTGGGCGACTTCACCTCGCTGACACTGGTCGGCGCGCACGTGGCCGACGGCGACGACCTCGCCCCCATCGGGCGGAGCGCCCAGCTGCAACTGGCCGCGGCGCGGGACCACCGCACCATCACCGCCATCGATCAGCAGCGCAACCTCGTTCAGGAGACGGGGGATCCGGTGCGCGGCATGTATCCCGTGGTGTTCACCTGCGGGCTCGGAATGCAGGATCCCGCGCTGAGCTCCGACGACTTCGGATTCGGGCAGCTGGTGTTCAGCTGCTCGCAGACCCCGCAGACGGTCCTGGACCTCCAGGTCCATGACGACCGCCGGGGGCTGCACATCACGGCCGACCACGTCACACAGCTCATCGGCTCCCGAGGGGCCCAGGCTGTGGTGGACGGGGTCGCGCGCCGGCTGCGGGACTTCTCCGGGGCCGTACGCGCACGGCAGGACGCCGAGGAGCCGGATACCGGGCAGTCCGGTGCCGGGCGGCTCGACGCGCTCATCCGGCAGGCGTGGGAGCACGCGCTCGGCACGGAACTGCCCCGGGACGGGGCGAACTTCTTCCGCGCCGGGGGCGATTCACTGCGGGCCACACGCTGCGTCCGCACCCTCCAGGAGCAGGTCGACCCGCGGATCACGCTGCGAACACTCCTGTCCCATCCGGACCTTGAAGCATTCACCGCTGCGGTGGCGGAGCTCGCGACCAGCACGGAAGACGACAACGACAACGACAACGACGACGACTACGAAGCAGGTGAGCTATGACCTCCGCCCAGCAGCTGGTCGACCAGATCGAGATGCGGGGTGTCGATCTGTGGCTGGAAGACGGGAAACTCCGCTTCAAGGCCCCGACCGGCGCCTTCGGGCCCGAGCTGCGCGAGCAGGTCGCGGCACGGCGCGACGAGGTCATCGCGGTGCTCTCCGCCCGCGAGGCCGCGGTGCGGGACCCGGACAACGCCGACCGGCCCTTTCCGCTCACCGATGTGCAGGCCGCCTACCTCGTCGGCCGGACGGACGCCTACGAGGACGGCGGCGTCGGCTGCCACGGCTACGCCGAGTTCCTCGTCCCCGATGACCTGACCGGCCCGGCCGGGTGGCTGCGGCAGGCATGGCAGCGGGTCGTCGACTGCCACGAGATGCTGCGCGTGACGGTCTCCCCGGACGGATGGCAGCGGATCGATCCCGGCATGGACGTACCGCTCCTCGTCCACGACTGCCCGACCCCCGAGGCATTCGACGAGACCCACCGGGCCGTGCGGTCGCAGCTCCAGCACCGCAGTCACGAGCTCGGCGGCGGCCCCATGATCGACGCAGTGGTGACGCGCGGCCCGGACGAGTCGGTGCTGCACCTGTCGGTGGATCTGATCCTCACCGACTTCCGTGGCCTCGAAGTGATCCTGCAGGACTTCGAAACGGCCCTCGACGACCCGGAGAAGCCCCTGGCGAAACCGTCCCTCACCTTCCGCGACTACATCCTGACGATGCGCAGGAGGGCCGGTACGGCACGGGCGCGCGCAGCCCGGGCCCGTGACGAGGAGTACTGGCAGGAGCGCAGCGAACAGCTCCCGCCGGCCATGCAGTTCCCGCCCGCCCTCCGGGACCAGGACCAGGACCGGGACCAGGACCAGGGCCAGGACCAGGGCCAGGGCCAGGGCCAGGGCCAGGGCCGGGGCCGGGACCGGATACGCGGGCCGGTCCGCTACACGCGGCGCAGCCACCTCGTCGAGCCGGAGCGCTGGGCGACCCTGACCGCCGCGGCACAGTCGCGCGGGGTGACACCGTCCGCGCTGCTGCTCGCGGTGCTCGGGCGGGTGGCCCGGCGCTACACCGACGCCGACCGTTCCCTGGTGACCGCGACGGTCCTGGACCGCAGCCCGGTCACTGAGGACGTGGACCGGATCGTCGGGGACTTCACCTCGACCGCTCTGGCCGAGGCACCCGGACAGCCCGATGTGCCCTTCGCCGACCTGGCGCGCCGGGCGCAGGACTCCCTGTTCGAGGCGATGGACCACGGCGCGGTCAGCGGTGTCGAGGTGGGCCGGATGCTGGCACGTCGGCAGTCGGGGCACAGCCGTACCCCGCAGGTGGTGCTCACCTCGACCGTGGGCGCCGGTACGGGATCGGGCACGGGCATCGGCCGCCGGCTTCGGCCCGTCGTGGCGGCCGGGCTCAGCCAGACCCCGCAGGTTCTGCTCGACGTACAGGCCGCCCCGCACGGCGACGGGGCCTCGCTGGTCTGGGACAGCAGGGACGGCGGGATCGACGCGAGCGTGCTGGACGCCGCGTTCGGGGATTTCGTGGGCGCCGTCGAACTGCTGGCGGCGGACGAGTCGGCCTGGGACCGCGACCTCCTCGATCGCCGCGCGCTGCCGGCGGTGGCGCGGGTGCAGCGGCCTCCCAGGGGTGCATTGCACACTCGAATACGGGAGCACGCCCGCACCGACCCCGACGCCGTCGCGGTCGTACACTCCGGCACCGGCACCACGGTGAGCCGGGGAGAGCTCGCCGAGCGGGCATCCGCGGTCACCCGGACGCTCGCCGGCGCCGGAGTGCGGCCGGGTAGTCCGGTGGTGGTGGCGCTGCCACCGGGGCCGGACCAGATCGCGGCGGAGATCGGAGTGCTCGCCGCGGGCTGCTACTTCGTGCCCGTCGACCCGGAGTGGCCCGCCGCCCGCCGGGAGCACATCATCGCCACGCTCAGCGAAGACGGCACCGAAAGCGGCACCGACGCCGGTGTGTTCGTGATCGACCCGGACACCGTCCTCCTGCCCGCCGGGGACGCGGCCACGGATACGGACACGGCCATGGACACCGGCACCGTGGATCCCGGACAGCTCGCGTACGTCATCTTCACGTCGGGCTCCACCGGGGCACCGAAGGGAGTCGCGCTCACCCACGACCAGGTCGCGACCACGCTCGACGCGATGGAGGACCTCCTCCAACTCACCGCGGACGACGCGGTGCTGGCGATCTCACGGCACTCCTTCGACCTGTCGGTGTTCAACGTCTTCGGCATGCTCGCCGCGGGCGGGCGCGTGGTCCTGCTGTCCTCGGGCGTCGCCGCCGACCCGCAGACCTGGGCCCGTGCGGCGACGGAGCACGGCGTTACGGTCTGGAACTCGGTGCCCGAACAACTCCAGCTCCTGCTGGACCACTTGGACGACGAGGGCGCTCCGGCGGACCGACTGTCGGGCATCCGCGCGGTGCTCGTCTCCGGGGACTGGGTCCCGGTACGGCAGCCCGGGCACCTGTGGCGCTATGCGCGCGACGCCCGCTTCCTCGCGCTGGGTGGCGCGACAGAGGCCGCGATCTGGTCCAACCTGCACGAGGTGACCGGGCCGCTGCCGCCGGACACCCGGTCCGTTCCGTACGGAAGGGCACTGCCCAACCAGGGCATCTGGGTGCTCAACGCCGACGGAGAGCCCGCCGTCACCGGACAGCCGGGCGAGATCCACATCGGCGGCGACGGCGTCGGCGCCGGATACCTCGGCACCGGCATCGACACCAGCACCGGCATCGACACCAGCACCAGCACCGGTTCCGCCGCCTCGACCGCCTTCTACCGCCACCCGGCCAACGGTGAGCGCTGCTACCGCACCGGCGACCGCGGCAGGTTGCTGCCGAACGGGGAGATCGAGTTCCTCGGACGCCTCGACGGCCAGGTGAAGATCCGCGGGCACCGCATCGAGCTCGCCGAGGTCGAATCCGCACTGTGCTCCGCGGACGGGATAGCGGCCGCCGTCGCGGCGACCGCCGACACCGGGCGGGGCAAGTCGCTCGTCGCGGGCGTGGTCCCCGAGCGCGGGCCGGACCGGCGCGCCGAGGGTGTGCGGGCCGCGGAACGGGTCGAGCAGGCCGCCGCGGCCGAACACGCCGCGTTTGTCGCGCAGTTGGACGGCGATGCCTTCACCGAGCTGCTCTCCCGGATGAACGCGGTGGCCCTCGATGCGATGGGCAGCAAGGTCGCCGAGAAGTGCGCGCGGGGAATCACCGGCGTCGACGACCTCGTCGCCGCGCTCGGTGGCAGCACCCATCGGCCGCTGGTACGGCGCTGGATCCGTACGCTGCAGGACGAGCGCAGGCTCACGGTGTCGGAGGACGGAAACGTGACCGTCGCGCCGGAGCCGCACGAGGAGACCGAGCTGCTGCGGCGATGGTCCGAGGTGCGCGAGCTCGGCCGCGCACTGGACTACGGCGACGAGCAGCTCGCCTACGTCGAGCGCTGCCTCGCCGGGCTGTCCGCCCTGCTGTCCGGCGAAGCCGACCCCCTGGCCCTGCTGTTCCCCGAGGGCAGCACGCATGTCGCCCGGGCCGCCTATGCCGAGAACCTCACCAGCCGGTACCTCAACGGCCTGGTCCGCGCGGGCATCAGGGAGCGGGCTGTGCAGCGCAACGCCGCAGGTCAGCCGCTCCGCATCCTGGAGATCGGCGCCGGTGTCGGCGGCACCACCGCCCCGGTGCTCGCCGCCCTCGAAGGGTGCCGTGCCGAGTACACGTTCACGGACGTCTCGCGGTTCTTTCTCGACGAAGCGGCTCAGCGGTGGCCCGAGGTGAACGTCGCGCTCTTCGACCTCAACGAGGATCCGCAGGAGCAGGGCATGGCACCGGGCTCCTTCGACGTCGTCCTGTGCGCCAACGTGCTCCACAACGCCCGGGACATTCCCGCGGCCCTCGACCGCCTGCATGGGCTGCTCGCCCCCGGCGGCACCCTGGCCGCCATCGACTCCACGAAGGTCAACGCGCCGCTGCTGGTGTCGATGGAGTTCAAGGAGGGACTGGCCGGTTTCACCGACGAACGGGCGGCGACCGGTGATGCGTTCTTCTCCCTGGAGCAGTGGAACGCCGCGCTGGAGGCGTCGCCGTTCGAGCGGAGTGTGCACTTCCCCACCGAGGACAGCGTGCTGCGCCCGACAGCGCAGTCCGTGTTCTTCGCCAGTGCGCGGCTGGACGAGGAGCCCCTCACCCCCGCGCAGGTCCTGGAAGCCGGCGCACGGCGCCTGCCCCGCTACATGCTGCCGTCGCGCGTGGTGGTGCTGCCCTCGCTACCGCTGACCGCGAACGGCAAGGTCGACCGGGCGGCCGTCGCGCGGCTGGCCGGGCGGACGGGCACCGGCCCGCAGCACCCGACCGGCGCAGGCGGACCGGCCCGGCTGGACGCCGAGCACCGGCCGGTGGCCGGGATCTGGCGCGAGGTGCTGGGCCTCGGCCCGGACCATCCGATCGCGGCCGGCGACAACTTCTTCGAGCTCGGCGGCGACTCCCTGCTGATCGCCCGTTGCGTGGGCAGGCTGCGGCGGGAGATCCCCGGGGCCGCGGCGATTCCGTGGGACCGGCTGCTGCGGGAGATCGTCGCCGACCCCACGGTGGTCGGGTGTGTACGGGCGCTCTCCGACGGCGGCACGGCGGACCCCACCGCGACGACGGAGACCGGGAAGGGAACCGCCGACGGCAAGGGGGCCGCTGAGGCGCAACGGCCGCTGGTCCAGGTGCTCGACGGCAGCGGCAGCCGGTGGCAGCGCGATGCCGTGGTCTTCGTCCACGACGGCTCCGGCGGGCTCGGCCCGTACCGCGATCTCCTGGCCCGGCTGGAGACGCAGACCGAGCGGCCGGCCGTGTTCGGCGTGCGGCGCACCCCCGGCGACGGCGGTATCGACATCGCGCCGGAGGAGTTGTTCGGCACCCTCGCCGAACGCTATGTCCGCGCGCTCACCGACAGCGGACTCGACCGCACCCACGACCGGATCCATCTGGTCGGCTACTGCATGGGCGGCCTGATCGCCGCGAGCATGGCCGAGCGGCTCGCCGAGCGCGGGACCCCGGCCGGATCGCTGACCGTGGTCAGCTCGTACCGCATCCCGTTCGTCATCGAGGACGGGCTGCTGCTCGACTACTCCTTCGCCAGGCTGATGTACCGCGACCCCGCCGAGGCCGGTCTCGACTTCGACGAGCACGAACTCGGCGACCTGCTGAACGAGGCGCGCGCCCGCTACGGCGACCGCGTGCCCGAGGGCGCGGTGGCCCAACTCGCCCGCAATTATCCGAGGTTGGGACATGCGATCGCGGCGGCGCCCGGCAGTGTACGGGCCCGGCTGGACCGGCTCGCCGCCTCCGACCCGGCCGGAGCCTGGACACCGGAGACGCTGCGCGAGCTCCGCGAGTCGTACGCGGCGAGCCTGAAGGCGGTCGCCTCCTTCCGGAGCCCCGGCTACCTCGGCGACATCACCTTCCTGCGGCAGCGCGGTGACCTGCACTTCCTGCCCACCTTGAAGGAGGACATGACGGCCTTCTGGGAGGAGTACTGCCTCGGTGAACTCACCGTGACCGACGTGGACGGAACCCATTTCGACTGTCTCACCGGTGATGCGGCGGCCGCCGTGGCGGACGTTCTCCAGCAGCTGTGGGGGAGGGACGCGTGAAGTACCTGGTGCTGGGCGCCTCCGGCGCGGTGGGGCGGGCCTGTGTGCGCACCCTGCTCGGCCGGGCGGACACCCATGTCGTTGCCGCGGGGCGTGATCTGCCCCGGCTGGAACGGGAGTTGCGGGCGTACGGGATGAGCAGCCCGGACACCGTCCGGGTGGACCTCGACGAGCCGGAATCCGTGGCCGCCGCCCTGGCGGGGCGGGCCGGTCCGGCGGATGTCGTCGTCAACTGCGCCGGACCGTCCTACCGTTACTCCGCGCCGACCGCGCAGGCAGTGCTGCGGCACGGAGCCCACTACGTCGACGCCGGCGGCGACCAGGCCCTGATCGACGCGACGGCGGCAGCGGCCGAGAAGCACGGCGCTCTCGCCGTGTTCGGCGCGGGCGTGCAGCCCGGGCTGGCCGGTGTGGCCGTGCGCGCGGTCGCCGCCCGGCTGGGGGATCCCGCGACGACGGAGATCGACGCCCACTGCGGCGGGGTGCAGCCGCTCAGCCGCGCAGGGCTCGACGAGTACCTGCACGCCGTGCGGGCCCGCACCGGTCATCCCGGAAAGATCTACCAGCGGGGCGCCCTGCACACACTGCCACCGGACACCGGCCTCGCCGTCCCCGCGGCGTTCCCCGGCACCGCGAGCGCCCATGTGAGCCTGGACGAGGAATGCCGGGCCGCGGCCGAGGAGCTGGGCCTCGCCTCCCTGCGGTGGTGCAACATCACCGGCTCGGCGCAGATCGAACAGGCCCTGTCCAGGGCGCTCGGCCAGCAGCGCACCCACGCCGAGACGCTCCGGGCGATCGACGCCGCGGTCTCCGGGGCCCGGCCGTACTTCCGGATCAGCCTGCAGGGCACCTCGGGACACGGCACCTCGCGACAGGCCACCGTCCGCACCGTCCTGCACTGCACCGACAGCTACGCCCTCACCGGGGCCGTGGCCGCGCTCGCCGCCCTCGAAGACCCGCGCGGCAGGACCGGTGCAGCCTGGATGTCGGAGTACGTCGATGCCCGGCGCTTCTGGGACCGCATGGCCACGGACGTACCTGGCGTATCGCTCGTCCTGGACGCCGTCCCCGGTACCGGCCTGCCCGAGACCTCCGAACCGGCCGAGGAGTCCGGTGAGTTCGAGGAGGGCGAGCTGTGAGCAGGGGCAGCAGGCCACGCGCGGTGGTGGTCGGCGCGACCTTCGGCGCGCACTATGCGCGGGCGCTCGCCGGCCCGCGCTCACCCGTGGAACTCGTCGGCGTGGCCGGCACCGGCGGGCAGACCGGGCGCGATCTCGCGGCGGAACTCGGGGTGCGCTACCTGGCCGGGACGGACGAGATCGACGGTGCCGAGCTGGCCGTCGTCGCGGTCCGCTCCGCGATCGTCGGCGGCCAGGGCGACGAGATCTGCCGTGACCTGCTGCGGCGCGGCATCTCCGTGCTCCAGGAGCTTCCGGTGCACTCCGCGGACGTCGTGCGCTCCGTCCGTGCCGCAAAACGGTCCGGAGCGGCCTTCGCGGTGACCGGCTTCTACGAGCACCTGGAACCGGTCCGCCGGTTCATCGCCGCGGCACGAGCCCTGGACGCCGTCTCCCCGATCACCAGCGTCGAACTCCGCACCAGCGTCCAGGTCCTGCACTCCAGCCTGCGCGTGCTCTCCCGGATCCTCACCGCCCCACCGGGCGGCGACATCGCGGTGCACCCGGCAGCCGCGACGGCCAAGTCCCTGGTCAGCACCGACTGGGCAGACGTCGCGGTGGATGTACTGGTACGCAACGCCTACGACGCGCGCACGCCCGACGACGACTGCCAGCCCCTCATGGGCTTCGTCCTCGGCACACCGGACGGCGAACTGTCGCTGTCGCACGTCCACGGCCCGACCCGGTGGGAGCCCCGGTTGCACGAGGACGCCCCGGGCCGGCTGCGCCACCCGCAACAGCGCCTGTCCCACGCCCTCGGACCGGACGACTGGACCGGAGACACCGTGTTCACCGGCCTGTGGGCGCAGGGAATCACCCGGGCGGTCAGCGGCTTCGTCGAGGCACTGACCACCGGGCGGCAGCCGGTCGGACAGCGGGACCTCGCCGTGCTGCGCCACTGGGAGGCGGTGTCGGCCCGGCTCGGCAGACCCGCCGACCTGCCCTCTTCACCCCCGAAATTCATCAACATCCGTGACCTGGAGGTGTGTTCGTGAACGCAGTGGCACCGCTGAGCGATGCCGAGACGAGCAGGGGAGGCGGCGTCCCCGTCGTCCTCTTCCCGCACGCCGGGGGGAGTCCACGCTTCTTTCTGCACTGGACCGGCGTGATACCGGAGGCCCGGCTGTTCGGCGTCACCTATCCCGGACGGGACACGCGCCTGCACGAGCGGCACCGCGACAACCCGCACGGCGACAGCCTCGTCGGCCTCGCCCGCTCGGTCGCGGACGACCTCGCGGCGGCCGGCCTCGCCGAGGCGGCTCCCGTGCTCGTCGGGCATTCGATGGGTGCGCTGGTGGCATACGAGACCGCGGCGGCGCTGGCGGCCCGTGGCGCCCGGGGCATGCGAGTCGTGGTGTCGGGACAGAACCCGCCGTCCCACGGCGTGGGCACCGCACTGCACCGGGACACCGACGAGACGCTGATCGCCGACATCGTCCGGCAGAATCCGGCGAGCGCGGACCTGTGGCAGGTGCCCGAACTCCGCGACATGTTCCTCCCGGTGGTACGGGAGGACTACCGGCTGCTGGAGACGTACGCGTGCACCGGCGCCGTGGTCCCGGACATCCATGTGGTCTTCGGTGACCGCGACGACGAGGTCGACCCCGTACGCATCGGCGAGTGGAACAGCTTCTCCGCCGAGCGGCGTGCCCCGGTCCGGTGCGCGGGCGGGCACTTCTATCCGCAGGCGCCCGACACTCAGCTCCCGGAGCTGATCAGGACCATCTGTGCCGGTGCCGATGCCTGTGCCGCCCACGGGGGTGTTCGCCGATGACCGACCGGCACACCACGCAGCAGCCGGGGCTGTCGGAGAAGATCACGGGCGGCCCGTTGTTCCGGATCCTGCGGCCGGTGCTCGCCCCGACCGCGGTCGCGGTCGCGATACAGGCCGCCGGGGCGCTGTGCTCGGTGATCCCGTTCTTCGCCCTGCTGGATCTCGCCGAGGGGCTGACCCGCCATCAGGACGTGAGCGGGCCGCTGTTCTGGTTCATCGCCGGACTCGGCATCCAGTCGACGTGCGGTTTCCTCGCCCTGCTGATCACGCACTTCGCCGATGTCGAACTCCAGGCGACGCTGCGCCGCACGCTGAGCGCCAAGCTGGGACGGCTGCCACTGGGCTGGTTCGGAGAGCACTCCTCGGGGCGGGTCCGGCAGATCGTGCAGAACGACGTCGACTCGCTGCACCAGCTCGTCGCACACACTCTCGTCGAGTCCGTCGCCGGCGTGCTCACCCCGGCCGCCGGACTGCTCTTCTGCTTCACCGTCGACTGGCGGCTCGGGCTTGCGGTGATCGCTCCGATGGTCCTGTACTTCACCGTGTTCTCGGCGCTGTCCAAGACCGGAAACCGGGACATCATGGCGCGCGTCTCCGCCGAACTCGCGGCCGTCAGCGCGGCGATCACGGACTACTTCCGCGGGGTCGTCGTGCTGAAGGTGTTCGGCAAGGCGGGCGAGAAATACGGGCGCTTCACCGCGGTCTCCGAGCGGTTCCGCGAGGAGTTCACCGGCCTCGTCCGGCCCGCGATGCGCGCCCAGGCCGTCGCGAGCGTGTTCCTCACCGCATCGGTGATGGCCTGCTCGGTGTTCGCAGTGGGCATCTGGAGCGTGCAGCAGGGCTGGACGCGGGCCGCTTCGCTGCTCGTGGTGTCGGCCGTGGCCATGATGCTCCCGGCGGCCATCCTCACGGTCGCGACGAGCGCCCAGGCCCGGGCCGAAGCGGCCGAGGCCGCGGGACGTATCGTCTGCCTGCTCGACGAGCCGGAGCTCCCGGTCACCGACCGGGAGGCGGAGCTGCGTGACGCGACGGTCGAGGTGCGCGACGTCGCCTTCGGATACCGCGCGGAGGAGCCCGTACTGCACGACGTCACGCTCACCTTCCCCGCCCGCACCACGACCGCCCTCGTCGGGCCGTCCGGCGCGGGAAAGTCGACGCTGACGGCGCTGCTGGCACGGTTCCACGATGTCGACCGGGGACAGATCCGCATCGGCGGAGTGGATGTCCGCGACATCCCGACCCGGCAGCTGTACCGCACCGTCGGGGTGCTGCTTCAGCAACCGCAGCTGCCCGCCGTCTCGGTGGCCGACAACATCGCCCTCGGCCGCCCGGACGCCACCCGCGCCGACATCGAACGCGCGGCCCGCGACGCGCTGATCCACGACCGGATCCTCACGCTGCCGAACGGATACGACTCGGTGGTCGGCACGGACGCCCGCCTGTCCGGCGGGGAAGCCCAGCGCATCGCCATCGCCCGCCTGCTGCTGGCGGACACCCCGGTGCTGGTGCTCGACGAGGCGACCTCCGCGGTCGACCCGGACGCAGCGGCGCTGCTGCACGCCGCCCTCCGGCGCCTGACCGCGGACCGCACCGTCATCGTGATCACGCACCGGCTCGACAGCACGAAGGAGGCGGACAACACCGTGGTGCTGGAGCACGGACGCGTCGCGGAGCAGGGCACCCACGCCCAACTGCTGGAGCACGGCGGCGTCTACGCCCGCATGTGGAACGACGATCTCTGCGAGGTGACCCGGTGATATCTGCCCTCATAGCCATCGGCGGCACCACCACCCGCCGTGCCTTCCGCGGCTTCCTGACCCTCGCCACGCTCGTCGGGGTTCTCCAGGGAATCGCGCTGGCGACGCTGGTGCCGGTGCTGCTGTCGCTCTACCGCAACGATGCCGGGGCGGCCTGGTACTGGCTGGCCGTGCTCGGCCTGCTCGCGGCGGCCGGCGGCACGCTGCTGGCGCGGGTGACGATGTGGGGCTTCCACCTCGCGATGGACGTCATCGTCGCCATGCACCGCCGCATCGGCCAGCGGCTCGTCGAGCTGCCGATCGGCTGGTTCACCCCCGCGACCACGGGACGCACCTCGCACGTCGCGGTGCGGGGCACGATGTTCGTCGCGCAGACGGCGATGGACATCCTGGTACCGCTGACGCTCCATATCGTCACGCCGCTCACGGTCGCGGTCGCGACCTGCTTCTACGACTGGCGGATGGGGCTGGCCCTGCTGGCCGCCGCCCCCGTCATCTGGCTGTCGGCAACCATCGCAGGGCGCCGCAACGGCGCGGCCGAACGGCGGATCCACGATGCCGCGGCGGCCACCAACACCCGACTCCTCGAATTCGCGGAGAAACAGCTCACGCTGCGCGCCGCCGGCATCGAAGGAACCGCGTACACACCGCTCGACGACGCGATCGACGAACAGCGCAGGGCCGGACGGCGGGCCCTGTGGTCCTCGGTGCTCGGCCTCGTCCTGCAGGGCCTCGTCGTCCAGACCGCGTTCGGCGCCGCCGTGGCGCTGGGCGTCTATCTGACGGTGCACGGCGCCGCCGACCCGGTCCACGTGGTCGCGCTGATCGGGCTGTGCGCACAGTTCACCGGTCCGCTGAAGATCCTGGCCGAACTCGGTACGGCGCTGCGCCGTTCGGCCGTGGAGGTCGGTGCCGTCCGCGACCTCGTCGAGCTCGACGGACTCCCGGAACCGGCGACGCCGAGCCCGGTGCCGCCACGGCACGACATCGAGTTCCACGACGTCACCTTCGGCTACGGACACGGACACGGACACGGGAACGGGGCTGGGGCCGGTGCTGGGGCCGGGCACGAGCAGCGTGGCGCCGCCCCCGTCCTCAGCGGGCTGTCGCTGACCGTGCCGCACGGCTCGATGGTGGCGCTGGTCGGCCCGTCCGGGAGCGGCAAGACCACCCTCACGCGACTGATCGCCCGCTTCTGGGACGTACAGGACGGGGCGGTCACCCTCGGCGGCACCGATGTCCGCGAGTTGGCCACCGACGACCTGATGGCTCAGCTGTCTCTCGTCTTCCAGGATGTCTACCTCTTCGACGACACCCTGGAAGCCAACATCCGCCTGGGCAATCCCGAAGCAACCGAGGAACAGGTGCGGCAAGCCGCGGAGTTCGCGGCGGTGACCGAGATCGCCGAACGCCTTCCCGACGGCTGGCAGAGCACCGTCGGCGAAGGGGGCCGGGCGCTGTCCGGCGGCGAGCGGCAGCGGGTGTCCATCGCACGGGCCCTGGTGAAGAACGCCCCGGTGGTGCTGTTCGACGAAGCCACCGCCGCCCTCGACCCGACCACCGAAGCCGTGGTGGCCGAATCCATCCGGCTGCTCGCCGGACGCGCCACGGTCCTGGTCATCGCACACAGCCTGACCACGGTGGCGCAAGCCGACTCGATCGCCTTCCTCGACGGCGGCGCGGTGGTCGAACACGGCACGCACGAGGACCTCCTCGAACGGAACGGCAGGTACGCGCAGTTCTGGCGTTCACGCGAGGGCGAAACCCCACTGCGCGCACCCGTGCACACACCGGCCGCCGAATCCTGAGCATCCGGAGACCCGGAGACCCCGGAGCGCCCAGAGCGCCCGGAGAGGCCGGAACGAGAAATAGGAAACCTGGAGAACGACAACCGTGAATTTCAAGGCCAAAGACCTGGTGTCGCTCGGCGTCTTCAGCGCCGTATACCTGGTCCTCTACTTCGCCATCAACATGCTCGCTTCACTCACCCCCCTGCTGCAGCCCCTCACCTCATTCCTCACCATCGTGATCTGCGGCATCGTCTTCATGCTGTTCCGGTCCCGAGTGCGCTCGACCGGAATGGTCGCGCTGATGGCCCTGTTGCTCGGCCTCCTCACACTGCTGCTCGGCCACCACGTGGTCACGATGGCGACCGCCCTCGTCGCCGGCGTCGCCGCGGAGGTCGTGATCGCCGCCAACCGCGCGTCATCCAAGGTCTCCGACGTGCTCGGCTATGCGTTCTTCAGCCTGTGGTCGGCAGGCGCCGTCCTGCCGCTGCTCTTCCTGCGCGAGGACACGATCGCTCAGGTGCGCGCGCAGATGGGCAGCTCTTACGCTGACACCTACGCCGGCCTGATGACGCCGGGTGTGGTCCTCGCGATGGTGGCGAGCTACTTCGTCGCGGGCCTGCTCGGCGGGCTGCTCGGCCGCAAGATGCTGGCAAAGCACTTCGTGAAGGCCGGTCTTGCCTAGCCGGCGATGGTTCGACGTCCGGACCAGGCTGATCGCCGTCATCTCCGTCGACGCGCTCCTGCTGTCGTCGGGCACCCGGTTCATCCAGGTCCCGGCCCTCCTGGTGCTGGCCGTACTGCTGCTGTCGGAGCGGGCGGTACGCGGCGCCGTGTGGTTCACCGGGGCCTGGGCAGCCGTCATGGCGCTCAGCCGGTGGGTGCTGCCGCAGGTGCCGGGCGGCGTGGTGATCACGACAGCGCTGCTGTACACGGTCCCGTACGTCATCGCGGCGGGGTACGGGTACTACTTCGTCCGCTCGACGACTCCGAGCGAGCTGTCCGGCGGACTGAACCGTATGCGGGTACCCCGCTTCGTGATCACCCCGCTCGCGGTCATGCTGCGGTTCACCGCGACCGTGCGCGAGGACGCCGCGGCGATCACCGATGCGATGCGGCTGCGCGGCCTGTTCGGCCTCGCGGCCGCGGTCCGCCACCCCCTGCGGACCGTCGAGTACTTGATAGTTCCGCTGCTGGCAGCAGCGGTACGTTCCGGCGAGGACCTGGCCGCCTCGGCGATGTGCCGCGGGCTCGGCGCCCCGGTCCGGCCGACGACGACCGCCCGACTGGGATTCGGTATCCGCGACGCGGCCCTGGCACTCACCGTGCTGGCCCTGGCCGCCCTAGCGACGTTCTGGAAAGTGACGGAGTGACGGAGATACGGAGTGACGGAGATACGGAGAGACGGAGAGACGGAGTGACGCGGTAATGGCTGGCGTGAAGGCGATCGCCCTCGACAAGGTCACCGTGCGGTACCCGGCGGGCGGTGAACCGGCCCTGCATGACGTCTCGTTCGAGGTGCCGGAAGGGGAGTGCATCCTGCTCACCGGCGGGAGCGGCTGCGGCAAATCGACCGTGATCCGGCTGCTCAACGGCCTCATTCCACACGTCTACGAGGCCGAAGTCTCGGGCGGCGTAAAGGTCTTCGGGAGCAATCCGGGGGACCGGCCGCTGCACGAGACGGGAAGCGCGGTGTCGACCGTCTTCCAGAACCCCAGAACCCAGTTCTTCTGCACCGACCCGCTGTCCGAGATGGCCTTCGGCAGCGAGAACGCGGGCGTGGACCCGGAGGAGATCCGTGCCCGCGTGGTGCGGGTCGCCGACCGGATGGGCGTCTCCCGCCTCGCCGGCCGCAGCATGTTCGGGCTCTCCGGCGGCGAGAGACAACGCGTGGCGCTGGCGTCGGCGGTCTGCGACCAGCCGCAGATCTACCTCCTCGATGAGCCGACCTCGAATCTGGACGACGGCGCGGTGGAGGAACTCCGAGCATCCCTGACGCAGCTCCGCGCATCCGGCGCGACCCTCGTCATCGCCGAACACCGACTGCACTACCTGCGCGGTCTGGTCGACCGTGTGGTGCGGATGGACGGCGGCCGGATCGCGGAGACCTACCGGCCCGAGGACTTCTGGGGCATGCCCGAGCAGACACGCCGCGAACTGGGCCTGCGCAGTCTGCACCCCCCGGAGGACGAGCTCAGCCACCAGGCGGCCGACAACCAACCGGGTCTGGTCTGCCACCACCCGCGCTTCGGCGAACTACGCTTCCCCCGCGCGACGGTGACCGCGCTGGTCGGACCGAACGGCGTCGGAAAGACGCACACCGCGCGCCTCCTCTCCGGCCTTGAGAAGTCGTCGGCGCAAGTGGAACTCGATGGCCGGCCGTTGACGCGCCGGGAGCGGGCCCGCCGCGTCTTCCTGGCCATGCAGGACGTCAACCGGCAGCTGTTCGGCCCGTCGGTCCGCGAAGAACTCACGCTGGGGCGTCCGGGCGTGCCGTCGTCCGCCGTCGACGACGCCCTGCGACGGCTGGGCATCGGCCATCTCGCCGACCGGCATCCGCTCTCGCTCTCCGGCGGCCAGCAGCAGCGGCTGGCCATCGCATCGGCGCTCGTCGAGGGCCGCGAGGTGTACGTATTCGACGAGCCCTCCTCCGGCCTCGACTACCGCGCCATGCGGTCCGTCTCCGAGGTGCTGACGGAACTCGCCGGCACGGGCGCAGCCGTGGTACTGATCACCCACGACCACGAACTCGCCGACGAGTGCGCGACAGACCACGTGTCCTTGTCCGCTCCTGTCCCGCCCCGGCCTGCGGAGAGCCTCCGGTGAGCAGGCGCGGGCAAGGAACGCCCGTATCCAGGCGCTGAGTTGCGCTTCACCATCCCTCGATGGGACGCGCCTGATCTGCTCAGGAGGTTCTCCGCCGCCGTCCAGTTCATCACCACCGGACACCGCCGCTGCCTCCGCCTCACCCCATTCGGGAGCCGCGGAGCCCGGCGCCCATGCGACACGACAGCGGGTCCACAGCACGCCTACCGACAGCTCAACACCTCGAGAAGCGGCCTGGACAGGGACGGTCATGGTCGAGGGTTCGGGTGTTCGTCCCAGCGGTGAGTCGTTCATGCCCGTCGGATCAGACTGCGCACGGGGATGATCGTGTCGGCGAGGTCGAAGAATGCGTCGACGACGGTGGTGCGCTGCTCGTAGCAGCGGGCGAGCCGGTGGAAGGCGTTCTGCCAGTCATGGGTGCGCTCGACATGATCGGAACCTGCCGGCCTGTTGCCAAGAGCGCAGTCGCAGCTCGTGCGTCAGACCGTCTGGTCTAATATCTGACCATGCGGTCTGACGATGCAGCAGGACGAACCTTCATCGAGGCGGCACGGCGCCGCCAGTTCATTGACAGTGCGATCGAAACGCTCGACGAGCTCGGCTTCTCCGGTGCATCCGCGGCGGAGGTGGCCCGCCGTACCTCCATCGCCAAAAGCGCGCTCTTCTACCACTTCAAGAACAAGGACGAGCTGCTGCATGCCGTCGTCGACGACCTCTACGCCCTCGCGGCCCAGGAGATCGTGAAGGAGATGGCCACGGTGGACGGGCCGCGGCAGGCGCTCATCCGGTACATCCGCACCTGCATCCTGTTCGCCTCCGCTCACCCCCGCTGGATTCGCGCCGCCATGGAGGTCATCCAGAACTTGCGTACCCCGGACGGAGCCCTGGTCTTCGGGCAAGCAACGAACCAACCGAACATCGACGCCATTGACCAGATGCTCCGCGAGGGCCAACGCGACGGAGTGTTCAGGGACTTCGCCACCCTGCCGATGGCGGTGTCCATCCGAGCGGCCGTCGATGCCGCTCCGGCCTGCTTCGCCCACCACCCCGACCTGGACCCTGGCGCGTACGCCGATGAAGTGGCGGCACTCTTCGACATGGCCACACGCCGGCTCGACGCCAAGGAGGCGACATGACCCAGTTCCCCAACGGCACCGGAATACCTCACTCCGAGCCGGAGCCTGCGCGCACAGGGACGTCCTGGCCCAAGACGGCCTGGGCGTTGGCCGGAGACGTGGTGATGCCGCTGGTGGCCTTCTACGGTCTGCGGGGCGTGGGAGTGAACCAGTGGTTAGCCCTCCTGCTTGCCTCGCTCGCCCCGGCCGCCACCATCGCCGTGACCTGGGTACATCAGCGCCGGTTGGATCCCATGGGGACCTTCGTGATCGCGGCGATGACACTGTCGCTGGCCATCGCGCTCGTGACCGGTGACCCGCGCACACTCCTGGCGCGCGAAAGCTGGATCACCGGCCTGTTCGGTCTCTGGATCATCTGCTCGCTGGCCACATCCCGCCCCTTCCTCCTGGACATCGCCATCAAGCTCAGCACGCCGGAGCTGGCGGACCGCCTTGCCCGCCTGTGGCAGCACAGCGCCGTATTCCACCGATGGATACGCACCACAAGCCTCGCCTGGGGCACGGCATTCCTCGTCGATGCCGGTGCCCGCATCCTCATGGCCTACACGCTCCCGGTCGACACCGTTCCGCTGCTCAGCGTCATCCTCCTCATCGCCGCACTCGCCCTCGCGCAAGGCAGCTGCCTGATCCTCGGACGACGCAGCGGTGCGCTCAGGCTACTCAAGCCCGGCACGAGTTCAGCACCCCAGGCCGAGGGTGCCCGCTGACAGCATGGATCGGCTGCCGGTCACGATACTGACCGGCCAACACACATCGCCGACTCCCCGACGCGGACCTCGCCTCGGCAGTCGGGGTCAGGAAGGCGAGCATCCACTACTACTTCCCCTCCAAGGCAAGGTGCTGCCGGCGGGGAGCTGCGACCCGGGACCGACCCGGATCGAGCGGCGCGCGGGGTCCTGTCCTGCCTGCAAGGCGCCTTGATCGTCGCCCGGTCGGTCCACGACATCGCCATGTTCGACGAGGCCGTAGCGGCTGTACTGGACGGACTGCGGGCATAGCAGCGGGGCCTTGTGCCCCTGGGACCGTCCAGTCGTAGGCCCGTCACCTATCAACTGGTAGATAGGAAGAGGAATGACGAGTCAGGACTTCACCGGCAGGAAACTGATCGTGATCGGCGGCACCAGCGGCATGGGGCTGAAAACCGCCCGCCGGGTCCTCCAGGCGGGCGGGCAGTGCGGTACTCGTAGGCCGCAACCCCGAGCGAGCCGCCGCCGTCGCCGAAGAACTGGGCAAGCTCGGCACCGTGCAGTGCCTGACCGCGGACCTCGGCTCCCCGGACGAGGTCCGCGAACTGCAAAGCCACCTGAGCGCGGTGCACGCAGACGCGAACCTCCATCCGCGTCAACGCCGTCGCGCCCGCCGTGGTGCGCACCCCCATCTACGAAGCCTTCATCGCCCAGGACCAGATGGATGAAGTCCTGGACTCCTTCAACGCCTTCCACCCCGTCGGCCGGACCGGAACACCTGAGGACGTCGCCAAAACCGTCTGCTTCCTCCTCTCCCACCGAGCGGACTGGGTCACCGGCGCCATCTGGGACGTCGACGGAGGCGTCATGGCCGGACGCAACTGAACCCCCACAGGGAACTGCCCAACCATCGATGAATGTCCAGCACCACGATTTGTCAGCAGTCATAGCTACCCTCTCGAGGCATGATGCGCAGAATCGAATCCCCACCGGAACCAGCGGTGACCCTCAACAGCCCCATGCAGCTTCTGACGGAGTACCTCGACTTCTACCGAGACGCCGTACTTCGAAAGTTGGCGGGCCTGTCCGAGGAAGAGCTGCGGCACAGCCCACTCCCTTCGGGCTGGGCGCCTCTGGCTCTCCTTAAGCATCTGGCCTACGTGGAGCTGCGATGGCTTCAGTGGGGATTCGCCGGCGAACACATCGAAACGCCATGGGGTGACCAGGAGTCTCGTGGCGAGCCCTGGCACCTCGAAGCAAGCGACACGCTGGCGAACGTCACGGCGTTCTTCCAGCAGCAGTGCGCGCGATCCCGCGAGATCGTGGCAGCGGCACGTCCGGAGGACCGCGCCGCCACGCTAGGGGGCCGTATCCCCGCAGACGAAGACCGCCCGACCCTCATCTGGATCTTGTTCCACCTGCTGCAGGAGTACGCGCGCCACGTCGGGCACCTCGACATCGCGCGTGAGCTGCTCGACAACACCGTTGGCGAGTAGGCCGGTGTGACATACCGCGCACGAAGCGGCTGCCCCCGTGCGGATGAAGGGGCGGATGAAGGGTCTGCGGGAGGAAGCCGGAGGCCGACGTCGACTTCAAGGGCGTCAGCGTAAGAACTGTGAGCGGAATGAATTCAGGCGTCACCAGCAGATAAGTGTGTGCATCCGGGGGTGAGGAATGCTTCGTGGATGTCGTCGCGTATCTCCCAGCGGATGCGCAGGCCACGAACCGGATGCCCTGGAGCACAACCGGTCCGGATGCGGCTTGTGCCCCGTGTGCGGCGCGAACGCCCGGCACAGGGGCCGCTTGGTCCCGACGCGGGTCAGATCGGCCCCATCTGCCCGGACACCTCGGATGTCACCGTACGAGGAGAGGCCCAGGCAGCATGTCAGGAGGCTCTGCCATGAACACCTCCGGCCAGCGCTCCGTGGCCCACGGAGCCCGGCCCCGGCCGGCTCTGCTGACGTTCCTCGGTGGGGTCGGCACGGTCACCGGCAGCAAGTTCCTCATCGAGAGCGACCACGCGCGGGTGCTGGTCGACTGTGGCCTCTTCCAAGGCGTTGCCGACTTGCGGCGTCGCAATTGGCGCCGGTTGCCGTGCGACGCGGACAGCGTCCACGCCGTGGTTCTGACCCACGCCCACCTCGACCACTGCGGCTATCTCCCGCGGCTGGTCCGGGGCGGCTTCCACGGCCCGATCCTGACAACCGAGAACACGGCACGGCTCGCGGCGATCGTGCTGCGCGACAGCGCGCGTCTCCAGGAGGAGCAGGCGGCCCATGCCAACGAACACGGATGGTCCAAGCACCGCCCCGCCCACCCGCTCTACACCACCGAGGACGCCGGGCGCGCCGTGAGCATGTTCGACCCCGTGCCCTTCGACGACCAGGTCGAGATCGAAGCGGGCACCACGCTCAGTTTCCACCGGGCCGGCCACATTCTCGGATCGGCGTGGGCCCACCTCACTCTGGAAGACGGGCATACCCTCGCCACCAGTGGAGACCTCGGACGGCCGGGACACGCACTACTGAGGCCGCCGCAGCCGTTCTCCGGTGCGGACGTCCTCCTCATGGAGTCCACATACGGCAACCGCCGCCACCAAGGGGAAGCGGACCGTGAGACATTCGCCCGCGTTCTGGAACGCACCATCGAGCGGGGCGGTTCCGCGGTCATCCCGGCGTTCGCGGTCGACCGCACGGAAGTGGTCCTCCATGAGCTCGCGGCACTGCGCGAGAGCGGGCGGCTGCCCGCCGCCGTACCCGTGTTCGTGGACAGCCCGATGGCGCTGGCCGCGCTGGACGTGTACTCGGACGCGATCCGGGAGGGCTCGCCCGAGCTGCGGCCCGAAGTCCGAACGGCCGGCGGAGCGGCGCTCAGCCCCGAACCGTTCCTCGCCGCACGTTCGGTGCAGGAGTCGATCGACATCAACCACACCCGCGGCCCTGCCGTCATCGTCTCCGCGTCCGGCATGGCCACCGGCGGACGCGTGCTGCACCACCTCCGCAGGCTGCTGCCCGATCCGCGCAACACCGTCGTGGTGGTGGGCTTCGCCGTGCAGGGCACCCGCGCCCGCGACCTGGTGGACGGCGCTCGCGTTCTCAAGATGTTCGGTGAGTACGTGCCGGTGCGGGCCGAGGTAGCCGACATACCGTACTTCTCCGCGCATGCCGATCAGGCACAGGTCCTGGACTGGCTGCGTGCCGCACCGGCACCACACGTCACCTACCTCGTGCACGGGGAGCCCGAGGCGTCGGCCGCCCTCAGGGACCGGATCGACCACACGCTGGGGTGGACCGCGGTCGTGCCCCGTCCCGGAGAGCACGTGCTGGTGCGCTGACCCGCCGCCCGCGGTGACGCACCACTGCCCGAACCGCCCATACGGTCAGGGACCACCGGCCCTACCTCCGGGAAGGCGCCGCGCGCACGGTGAGGGCATGGACCGATACGACGGCTTCCGGGAGCTGGATCGGCAGGAGTGCCTCCGCCTGCTGTCGCTGGTGCCCATTGGGCGCATTGTGTACACGGACGACGCCCTGCCCGCCGTTCTGCCGGTCGACTTCTTCCTGGACCGTGACCATTCCGTGGTCGTGCGCACCTCGGCCGGCTCGCGCATGGCACACGCCGTCGACGGCGCCGTCGTGGCGTTCCAGGCGGACCGGTTCGACGACGCCGCGCACACCGGCTGGAGCGTGATCGTGACAGGCCGGGCCACGCTCGTCACCGACGCGCGGGACAAGGAACAGCTGCACGCTGCCGGGCTTCGCGCCTGGGCGGCCGTGCCGGAAGACGTCTTCATCCGGATCTCTCTGGAGCTGGTGACCGGGTGCGTCCTGCGGGGACACCGGCAAGGCGGAGGTGAGCGGGGCACTCCACCCCTGGCCGGCGTTCAGTGAGGCGTGCTGTCCCGGCCGGCCGGGTTGGGGCGGGGGAGGGGAACGTGCCAGGTCAGGGTCGTCCCACCGGTGAGTGGGCAGGACAGCTCCAGTGCGCCGCCCAGTTGCTCGGCCCGTTCGGAGAGGTTGCTCAGGCCGCTGCGCCGGCTGTCGGGCGGGATGCCCACTCCGTCGTCGCTGACGGTCAGCACGACATCCTCCCCGGCGGTCTTGAGGACCACGTCCGCACGTGTGGCCTCAGCATGCCGGGCGATGTTCGTCAGCGCCTCCGACAGCACCGCCACCACATGGTCGGCGATCTCCCGGGGCACCTGGGTGTCCAGCAGACCTTCCATCCGCAGGCCGGGAGCGAAGCCGAGCGCCGCGGTCGCTTCCCCGGCCGTCTGGACGACGCGGGTCCGCAGGCCGTGCCCCTCGTCGTGTTCGTGGAGGCGCAGGCCGAAGATCGTCGAGCGGATGATCTTGATGGTCTCGTCCAGTTGGCCGACCGTGCGAAGTACCCGTTCCGACGCGTCGGGGTGTTCGATGATCCGGGCCGCGCTCTGCAGCGTCATGCCCATGGCGAAGAGCCGCTGAATCGCCAGGTCGTGAAGGTCGCGGGCGATGCGGTCGTGGTCCTCCAGCGTCGCGATCTGCTCGGCATCCCGCCGCCGGTCCGCCAGTTCCATCGCCACCGCCGCCTGCCCGGCGAAGCCCGTCAGCTGCTCGGCCTCCACCCCGGTGAA
The DNA here is from genome assembly GCF_042895955.1 of Streptomyces sp. NPDC001339. NCBI lineage: Bacteria > Bacillati > Actinomycetota > Actinomycetes > Kitasatosporales > Streptomycetaceae > Streptomyces > Streptomyces sp. NPDC001339. The sequence continues at coordinate 372,504 of NZ_JBIAWT010000003.1, forward strand.
GCCCGTCCCGCCGGATGCCCGGGCCAGCAGCAGCACGCCGCGTACCCCGGCACCGGTGCCGATGGGCACCGCCACCGCGGGCCCCAGCCCGGCGAAGCGCTCCGGGGCGGCCGTCTCCCGCACATCGTGGCGGACATCCGTGCTGGTCAACGGGGCGGCGGCCGAGAAGGCCGCGCCGATCAGGCTGCCCTCGACCGGCAGCACCAGGCCACGGTGCGCCTCCGCTCCCTCCCCGAGGGCGAGCTCGACCACCAGCGTGGACGTGTCCGGCATCGGCAGGGCCACCACCGCCAGCTCGGCGTCGGCGATGTCCTTGGCCGACCCGGCGATCAGACCGATCACCTCGCTCTGGGGACTCCCGGACAGCAGGCTGGCCGTGATCGCCCCGCCGGCCCGCTGCCACCGCTCGCGGCGCCGCGCCTCCTCGTACAGACGGGCGTTGTCGATCGCCATACCGGCCGCCACGGCCAGGGTGGACAGCACCGACTCGTCCTCGGCGTCGAACTCGGCGCCGCCGCGCTTCTCCGTCAGATAGAGATTGCCGAAGACCTGGTCGCGGACCCGGATCGGGACGCCGAGGAAGGTGTGCATCGGGGGGTGGTGCGCCGGAAAGCCGTACGAGGACGGATGCTGGGAGATCTTCGACAGCCGCAGCGGCTCCGGATGCCGGATCAGCTCGCCCAGGATGCCGTGGCCCGACGGGTACGGCCCGATGGCGGTGATCTGCTTCTCGGTCATCCCCACCGGCAGGAAGTGCACGATCACCCGTCCGTCCGGGCCGAGGACGCCCAGGGCGCCGTACTCGGCATCGACCAGCGCGACCGCCGTCTCGGTGACCCGCCGCAGCACCTGCTCCAGATCCAGCTCCCGGCCCACCGACAGCACGGCTTCCAGCAGGCTGTGCACCCGGTCCCGCGTGCCGCGTGCCGCGTCCAGCCGGGCCTGCAGCTCGTCGAGCAGCTCGTCGAGCCTCAGCTGGGGCAGCCGCACACGGTCTCTCTCGGCGCTTGCCAACGTCGTCTCCTCCAAGGCCGCCAGGCGGGAGCGGCCGACGGACACCCACGGGTGCTTCTCAGTATCCGCCCGCCCTGGAGGGACGGCATGAGCTGCGGCGATCCGCCGTGGTCTCCGGAAGCTGCCGACCGGGGGACTCGGTGGCACCCTGTGAAGCGGGGACCGAAGGGCCCGTGTCCTGCGGCTCGGGAAGCCGAAACCACTGAGCAGCACCGGCTTCCCGGCCGACGGGCGGCATGGCCTGGGACATGACAGGAGCGGCTGATGGCCGACACTACGCGGCCCTCCCCGGAGGCGCCGATCACGGTCTTCCTGCTCGACGACCACGAGGTCGTACGACGCGGGGTGCACGACCTGCTGGAGGACGAGCCGGACATCACCGTGGTCGGTGAAGCGGCCACGGCCGAGCAGGCCCGCGTGCGGATTCCCGCGCTACGGCCGCGGGTCGCGGTGCTGGACGTGCGACTGCCCGACGGCGACGGTGTGAGCCTGTGCCGTGAGCTGCGCTCCCGCATGCCCGATCTGGCCTGCCTGATGCTCACCTCCTTCGACGACGAGGACGCGCTGCTGGATTCGATTCTGGCCGGGGCCGCCGGTTATGTGCTCAAGCAGATCCAGGGAGCGGATCTGGTGTCGGCCGTGCGCACCGTCGCCTCGGGCCAGTCGATGCTCGACCCCGGGGCCACCACGATGCTCATGGCCCGGCTGCGCGGCGCGCAAGCGGCGGAAGAGCAGCCGGAGGCGCTGTCGGGCCTGACTCCCCGCGAGCGGGAGATCCTGGTGCTGATCGGCGACGGGTTGACGAACCGTCAGATCGGCCGGCGGCTCTACCTCTCCGAGAAGACGGTCAAGAACCACATCTCGCGCCTGCTGGCCAAGCTCGGGGTGGAGCGACGGATCCAGGCGGCCGTCATCGCGACCCAGGCCGACAGTGCCGGGCAGCGGCCGCGGGGCCCCGACGACACGCGCCGCCACTACGAAGGCTCGCGCTGACGGTACGGCCCGCCCGGCCTCGGTCCCAGGCCCCTTCGGCCCATGCGCGCAGGACACGGGGTCCATGACCCTGGAAGCAGAATCAGGCGGCGGAAGGTGTCGCGATGGCGTGGGAAACGATCCGCAAGGACGACACACCGGACGTGCCGCCGAATCTCGTCGACTACGCACGGGCCCGCTCCGATTTCACCTGGTCACGGGCGCGTGACGAGCTGGACGGGCTGCCCGGCGACCGCGGGCTGAACATGGCGTACGAGGCCGTCGACCGGCACGTGGCAGCGGACCGTGGCGGCAGGGTCGCGCTGCGGTGCATCGGTCGCGACGACTCCGTCGAGACGGTCACCTACGCCGAGCTGGCGCGCCGTACGGACCGCTTCGCGAACGCCCTGCGCTCGCTCGGTGTCGGTCGTGGCGATGTGGTGTTCACGTTGCTCGGCCGGTGCCCCGAGCTCTACACGGCCGTGCTCGGCACCCTGAAGAACACCAGCGTGCTGTGCCCGCTCTTCTCCGCGTTCGGACCCGACTCGGTCGAGCAGCGCCTGCGGCTCGGTGACGCCCGCGTGCTGGTCACCACCGAGGCTCTCTATCGGCGCAAGGTCGCGGACCGCAGAGCGTCGCTTCCCGGGCTCGCGCACGTCCTCATCGTCGGCCCCGGTGCGGAGGAAGTGCCCGGCACGCTCTCGTTCGATGCGCTGACGGCCGCCGCCCCCGACCGGTTCACCGTCCCGCCGACCTCACCCGAGGACAGGGCTCTGCTCCACTTCACCAGCGGAACCACCGGTGCCCCCAAGGGCGCGATCCACGTCCACGAAGCGGTCGTCGCCCACTACGCCACGGCCGCCTACGCGCTCGATCTGCACCCCGAGGACGTGTACTGGTGCACCGCGGACCCCGGCTGGGTCACCGGCATGTCGTACGGCATCATCGCCCCGCTCGTCCATGGGGTGACGCTCGTGGCCGACGAGGGGGACTTCGACTCCCGGCGCTGGTACCGGATCCTTGCCGAGCACCGGGTCAGTGTCTGGTACACCGCGCCGACGGCGCTGCGCATGCTCATGCGTACCACCCCGCGGCACGGGACCCACAACCTGCCCGCAGCGCACGACCTGTCGGCACTGCGCTTCGTCGCGTCGGTCGGCGAGCCGCTCAACCCCGAGGCCGTGGTGTGGGGCCAGGAGGTGCTGGGCCTGCCCGTCCACGACAACTGGTGGCAGACCGAGACCGGTTGCATCATGATCGCGAACTTCGCCGCCTGCGAGATCCGGCCCGGCTCGATGGGGCGGCCGCTGCCGGGCGTCGAGGCGACGGTGCTCGAACGCGGAGAGGACGGCCGGGCGCTGGTCACCGACGGCCGGGTGACGGAGGTGGAAACCCCGGGCGTCGAGGGCGAGTTGGCGCTGCGCCCGGGCTGGCCCTCCATGTTCCGGGGCTATCTGCACGACGAGGAACGCTACCAGGCGGCTTTCGCCGGCGGCTGGTACCTGACCGGAGACCTGGCCAGGCGGGACGAGGACGGCTGGTACTGGTTCGTCGGGCGGGCCGACGACGTCATCAAGTCGGCGGGCCACCTGGTCGGCCCGTTCGAGGTGGAGAGCGCGCTGATGGAACACCCGGCGGTCGCCGAGGCCGGGGTGATCGGACGGCCCGACCCGGTCGCCGGGAACGTCGTCAAGGCGTTCGTCTCGCTGCGGCCCGGTGCCGAGCCGACGGCCGCACTGGAGCGCGAGCTGCTGGCCTTCGGCCGCCGACGGCTGGGCTCCGCCGTCGCGCCCCGGGAGATCGCCTTCGACCAGAACCTGCCCAGGACCCGCAGCGGCAAGGTGATGCGCCGGCTGCTGCGGGCCCGTGAACTCGGCCTGCCCACCGGCGACCTGTCCACGTTGGAGGGATCCGCATGAGCCCGGCACGGAGCACCCGGAAGCGCAGGACCGCAACCGGCGCGGACGAGGCGGCCCGGAACGGTCACCGCGGCGAGCTGCTGCGCGCCATGCTGCGCATCCGGCGCTTCGAGGAACGCTGCGTGGAACTCTACAGCGCCGCGAAGATCCGCGGGTTCGTTCACCTCTACATCGGTGAGGAGGCCGTCGCCGTCGGGGCCAACGAAGCCCTGACCGCCGAGGACGCGGTGGTCGCCACGTACCGGGAGCACGGCCACGCGCTGGCCCGCGGCATCACCGCCGAGGCCGTGATGGCCGAGATGTACGGCAAGGCGACCGGCTGCAGCGGGGGCCGCGGCGGATCCATGCACCTCTTCGACGCCGGCCGCCGCTTCTACGGTGGCAACGCGATCGTCGCCGGCGGACTGCCGCTGGCCGCGGGGCTCGCGCTCGCCGACCGTCTGCGCGGGCAATCCCGCGTCACCTGCTGCTTCTTCGGTGACGGTGCCTACGCCGAGGGCGAGTTCCACGAGACGGCGAATCTGGCCGCCCTGTGGGGGCTGCCGCTGCTGTTCGTCTGCGAGAACAACCTGTACGCCATGGGCACGGCCATCGAACGGCACGAGGCGCAGACCGACCTGGCGCTGCGCGCCGCCTCCTACGGCATGGCGGCATGGGCGGTGGACGGCATGGACGTGGAAGCCGTGGAGCGTGCCGCCCGCCGGGCCGCCGAGAGCATCCGGGGCGGCGGCGGACCGCACTTCCTCGAAATGCGCACCTACCGCTTCCGCGCCCACTCGATGTACGACCCGGACCGCTACCGCGACAAGGCGGAGATCGAGCAGTGGAAGGCCCGGGACCCGATCACCCGGCTCATGGAGCGAATGCGCGAGGACGGCGAGCCGGTCGAGAAGCAGCTCACCGCGATCGAACGCCGGATCGCCGAAGAGATCGAGGCCGCCGTCGAGGCGGCCGAGCGGGCCCCCGAGGAGCCGGTGGAAAACCTGCTGCGGTACGTCACCAGCGCTCCCATGGGGGTGACTTGACGATGGCTGCCGACCGGCCGGAAGAGCGGAAGACGACGTACCGGGATGCGATGCGTGAGGCGCTCCGCGAGGCGCTGCGCGCCGACGACCGGGTCTTTCTCATGGGCGAGGACGTGGGTCGGTACGGCGGCTGCTTCGGGGTGAGTCTCGGCCTGCTGGAGGAGTTCGGACCGGAGCGGATCCGGGACACCCCGCTGTCGGAGTCCGCGTTCGTGGGTGCGGGGATCGGCGCGGCGCTGTCCGGGCTGCGGCCGATCGTCGAGATCATGACCGTCAACTTCAGCCTGCTGGCCCTCGATCAGATCCTCAACAACGCCGCCACCCTGCTGCACATGTCGGGCGGCCAACTGCCCGTCCCTCTCGTGATCCGGATGACGACGGGCGCGGGCCGGCAGCTCGCCGCACAGCACTCGCACAGCCTCGAAGGGTGGTACGCACACATCCCGGGTATCCGGGTGCTCGCTCCGGCGACCATCGAGGACGCCCGCTACATGCTGGCCCCGGCACTCGCCGACCCCGACCCGGTACTGATCTTCGAGCACGGAAGCCTCTACAACGCCACTGGTGAACTGCCGCCACCCGCCACTCCGGTGGACCTGGACCACGCCGCGGTACGGAAAGCGGGCACGGACATCTCCCTGATCACCTACGGCGGTTCGCTTCCCAAGGCGCTCGCGGCGGCGGACGAGCTGGCGGCCGACGGCATCAGCGCCGAAGTCGTCGACCTGCGTACGCTGCGGCCCCTCGACGACGAGGCCATCGCCGCCTCCGTGGCCCGTACGCACCGCGCGGTGGTCGTCGACGAAGCGTGGCGCACCGGCAGCATCGCCGCGGAGATCTCGGCGCGGATCGCCGAACGCTCGCTGTACGAACTGGACGCGCCGGTCGAGCGGGTGTGCAGCGCGGAGGTCCCCATCCCGTACGCCCGCCTGCTGGAGCAGGCGGCGCTGCCCCAGACCGCCGGCATCGTCGCGGCGGCGCACCGGGCGGTGGACTGACCATGGCCGAATTCACGATGCCGTCGCTGGGCTCCGACATGGACGAGGGGATGCTCCAGGAGTGGCTGGTGCGGCCCGGTGACCGGGTCCGCAAGGGGGATCCGGTCGCGGTCGTCGAGACCGCGAAGTCCGCCATCGAGGTGGAGTCCTTCGAGACGGGCACGGTGGGGCAACTGCTCGTGGACCCGGGCACGACGGTGCCGGTGGGCACACCGCTCGCGGTGATCGAGCCGGCGGCGGAGCCCGGAGCGCCCGAGCAGCCGGAACCGGGGGAGAGGGCGAAGAAGCCGGCGAAGTCCGTGACTCCCGAGAAACGCCGGAAGGCGGAGACGGCACGGCCGGTCCACGAACGTGTCCACGAACGTGCACACGGCGACGAAGGTCCGCTGATCCGGCATCTCGCGGAGCGGGCCGGAGTCGACCTGGACACCCTCCACGGTACCGGGCACGGCGGGCGTGTCACCCGTGCCGATGTCGACCGGGCCGCCGCGGCACCCCGGTCGCCGGCCCGCGTCACTCCCTTCGCCCGACGGCTCGCCCGCGAACTGGGCGTCGATCTCTCCGGAGTAGCAGGTACCGGCAAGGACGGCTCGGTCCGTGCCGCGGACGTCCGGGAGGCGGCCCCCGGCCCGACGGTTCCCGTCGAGCCGAAGGGCGGCAGCGAGGTCCCGGTCCGTCCTCCCCAGGACCGCCGACCGGCGGGCATGCGCGAGGCCATCGCGGGGCTGATGGCACGCGCCAACCGGGAGATCCCGCACTACTACCTGTCCACGACGGTCGATATGGCCGCCGCGGTGGACTGGATGCATGAGCGCAACCGCCGCAGCCCGGTCGGCGAACGGCTGCTCCCCGCGGCACTGTTGCTCAAGGCCGCGGCTCGGGCGGCCCACGAAGTACCCGAGCTCAACGGCTACTGGGCCGACGGCCATTTCGCCCCCGGCGACGGGGTACGCCTGGGCGTGGCCGTGTCCCTGCGCGGCGGCGGGCTGGTAGCCCCCGTGCTGCGGAACGCCGACGCTCTCGAACTCCCGCAGCTGATGGCAGACCTGAAGGACCTGGTCGCCCGCGCCCGTACGGGCAGGCTGCGCGGCTCCGAGGTGTCCGACCCCACCATCACGGTCACCAACCTGGGGGACCAGGGGGTGGAAGCCGTGTTCGGCGTGATCTACCCGCCGCAGGTGGCCTTGGTGGGTTTCGGCCGGGTCGTCGAACGGCCGTGGGCGGTCGACGGCCTGCTCGGCGTACGGCCCGTGGTCACGGCCACCCTGTCGGCGGACCACCGAGCCACCGACGGAGCGGTCGGGGCCCGCTATCTCACCGCGGTCGACCGTCTCCTGCAGAATCCGGAGGAGCTATGAAGCGCGACGAAGCACTGGACGTGGTGAAGGAGTCGCTGGCCGAGATCGTTCCGGATGCCGACTTCGCCGCACTGGGCCCCGACGACAAGTTCCGCGACGCGCTGGAGCTGGACTCACTCGACTTCCTGAGCTTCATCGAAATCCTCGGCAGACGCACCGGGATCCGGATCGACGACGAAGACACCCCGAACCTCACCACGCTGTCGGACAGCGCCGACTTCCTCGTCGCCCGTACGGAGTGAAGGGACACGGGTGAACGCGCCGGGACACGTTGCGGCGGGTGCCGGTTCCCGGATGCGGCCGCCCGGGGCCGCCGTGACGATGAGGGCATGGCTCCCGTCCCTCCCGCCGACCGTTTCGACGCCTTCCGGGCTCTCGCCGACCGGCGGGGGAGGCCCGGAGGCCGGTTGATGGAGAGCTTGGCCCGGACCCGGGCAGGCACGGCGGACAGCCCCGAGACCTGGGCGCCGGCTGTCGCGGCCGGAGTCGGCCTGCCGGCCGCCGCCGCGCTCGGGCCGGCCGGTTACTACGCGGACCTCGCCGCCCCGCACGGCCGCCGTCACGTCCGGGTGTGCGCCGCCACGGCGTGCTTCGCCGCGAGCGCCGGCCGGCATGTCGAGCAGGTGGAGCGGGAGCTGGGTGTCGGCGTCGGCGGCGCCGCTGTCGACGGGTCGGTCTCGTTGCAGGCCGTGCGCTGCCTCGGGTACTGCTACGCCGGGCCGGCCGCCCTCGACGGCGACACGCCGTGCACCGGAGTGACGCTGACCGCTCAGCTCGCGGGGCGGGAGGCGCCGACGGCGCCGGACATCCCGGCCTTCGACAGCACCGGTGACCCCGTACTGCTCGGTGGTGTCCTGGCCGGGGAGTCCGCCTGGCAGGTGTGGCCGCGGACGGTGACCGCACGCACTCCCGACGAGGTGCGGGCAGAGGCCGCGGCATCCGGGCTGCGGGGGCGCGGCGGCGCCGGCTTCCGGGTGGCGGCGAAATGGTCCGCGACGGGCCGGTCACCCGACACCGTGGTCGTCGCCAACGGGGACGAGGGCGATCCGGGCTCGTACGCCGACCGCCTGCTGATGGAGTGCGATCCCGACCGGGTGCTGGAGGGCCTGGCGCTGGCCTGCTTCGCCTGCGGCGCCCGGCGGGCCGTGGTGCTGGTGCGTTCGGAGTACCCCCGCGCGCTGGTCCGGATGCGGGACGCGGTCGACCGGGCGTACGAGGACGGGCACTTCGGAGCGGCGGTGCACGGCAGCGCGGTGCATCTGGACGTCGAGGTCGCCGAGGGTGCGGGTTCGTATGTCGCGGGCGAGGAGACGGCGCTGATCGCGGGCCTGGAGGGCGGCCGTGGCTGCGCCCGTCCACGCCCTCCGTACCCCACCGACCGTGGCCTGTGGGATGCGCCGACGGTGGTCAACAACGTGGAGACGCTGGCGGCCGTCCCATGGATCATCGCGCACGGCGGCGCCGCCTATGCCCGGCGCGGGGTGCCCGGCGAGACCGGAACGAAGCTGGTCTGTCTGTCCGAGCGGTTCGCCCGTCCGGGCTGTTACGAGGTGGAACTCGGTACGCCGGTCGAACGGATCGTCACGGAGCTGGGTGGCGGTCTGCGGGGCGGCGCCGATCTGGCGGTCCTCCAGGTCGGCGGACCGCTCGGCGGTTTCCTCGCCGCCGGACGGCTGGACGTACCGCTGACGCAGGCCGGGCTGGCGCACGGCGGCGCCGCCCTCGGGCACGCGGGCCTGGTGGCCTTCGACCGGAGTGTGGAGCCGCGGGAAGTACTCCGCCATGTATGGGAGTTCGCCGCCGCGGAGAGCTGCGGCGCCTGCTCGCCCTGCCGCGTCGGCTCCCGCCGGGGGCTGGAGCTCGTGGGCGCCGGCCGGCAGCCCGGAGAGGAGTACGGGCGGTTGCTGCGGGTGTTGTCCGAAGCCAGCCTGTGCGCGTTCGGACGGCGGATTCCGGAGGCGGTGCGCAGCCTGGCCCGTGCGTACGGCGACCGGCTCGCGGGGTGGGACCGGTGAGGGTCGAGGTGGACGGCATCGGGGTGGAGGTGCCGGAGGGGGCCTCGTTGCTCACGGCGGCCCGCGCGGCCGGGGCCGAGCTGCCCACCCTCTGCCACGATGACCGGATCGGGCCGGCGGGCTCGTGCCGGGCCTGCCTGGTGTGGGCCGACGGGAGCATCGCCGCGGCCTGTGTCGCCCCGGCCGTCGCCGGGGCGAGAATCGAGACGGCCACCGACCATGTGCGGGAGCTGCGGCGCGATGCCGTGGAGCTCATCGCCTCCGCACTGCCGCCCCGCGCCCTGGCCGCCGACGACAGCGAACTGGCGGAAGTGTGCCGGTCGTTGGGGATCGGCCCCGGGGCGGCCCGAGGCGCCGGCGGCCGGGGCGAGGACACCTCCCACCCCTACGTCCACCTCGACCGGGACCTGTGCATCGCCTGTGGCCGCTGCGTACGGATGTGCTCCGAGGTCCAGGGCACCTTCGCCCTCACCCTGGTCGGCCGGGGCGCCGACACCGTCGTGGCACCCGGGACCGGCGGCCCCTGGGCCGAGTCCGACTGCGTCGCCTGCGGCGGCTGCGTCGACACCTGCCCCACCGGGGCGATCACCGAGCCGGGCCCGGGGAGCGGGCTCACCTCCGCGCACCACGCGGCGGCGGCCCGTACGACCCGGACCACCTGTGGCTACTGCGCCGTCGGCTGTTCCCTTGACGTCGTCACCCAGGACGGCGACGTCACGGCGGTGCTGCCCGCCCGGGACGGCCCGGTCAACCGCGGGCACGCCTGCGTGAAGGGCCGCTTCGCCCACGGCTTCCTGACCTCCCCCGAACGGCTCACCCGGCCGTTGCTGCGCCGCGACGGCCGCCTGGAACCGGTCGGCTGGGACGAGGCGCTGAGCCGTATCGCCGAGGGACTGGGACAGGCCGTCGCCGCCGGCGGGCCCGATGCCGTGGCGGCGATCTCCTCGGCCCGCGCGACCAATGAGGAGAACTACCTCGTCCAGAAGTTCCTGCGGACCGTGATCGGCACCAACAACGTCGACAACTGCTCGCGGCTGTGCCACGCCCCGTCCGCCGCCGGCCTGACCGCCTCCTTCGGGCTGGCCGGCGGCACCGATTCCTTCGACGACGTCGAGCGTGCCGACTGCTTTCTGGTGGTGGGGGCCAACCCGGTCGAGGCCCACCCGGTCGTCGGCGCCCGACTGCTCCAACGCACCCTGCGCGGGGCCCGGTTGCTCGTCGCGGACCCCCGTACCGTCGGTCTGGCCACGGACGCCGACGTCCATCTGCGACCCCGCCCCGGCACCAATGTCGCCCTGTTCCACGGGCTCGCCCACGTCCTGCTCACCGAAGGACTGGTGGACGAGGACTTCCTGCGCGAACGGGCCGCCGGGCTGCCGGAACTCACCGAGCTGCTGGCCGACTACCCGCCCGACCGGGTCGCGGACCTCACCGGCGTCCCCGCCCCGGACCTGATCGCGGCAGCCCGCCTCTACGGACGCGCCGAACGCCCCGCCATCGTCTACGGCCTCGGCGTCACCGAGCATCTGCACGGCACCGACGGCGTACGGGCCCTGGCCAACCTGGCGATCCTCCGCGGGGCGGTCGGCACCGGCCGCGGTTACGGCGTCAACCCGCTGCGCGGCCAGAACAACGTCCAGGGCGCCTCCGACATGGGCGCGCTGCCCGACACCCTGCCCGGCTACGGGAAGGTGACCGACCCCGTGGCCCGGTCGCGGGCCGAGGAGGTGTGGGAGGTACGGGTCCCGGCCGGACCCGGACTGCGGATCCCGCAGATGTTCGCGGCGGCGCGGGCCGGGGATCTGCGCGCGCTGTGGGTCATCGGGGAGGACGTCTGCGCAACCGACCCCGACACGAACCGGGTGGCCGATGCCTTGCGCGCCTGCCCGCTGGTCATCTGCAACGAACTGTTCCTCTCCGAGACCGCCCGCCACGCGGACGTCGTCCTGCCGGCCGCCTCCTGGCTGGAGAAGGACGGCACCTTCGTCAACTTCGACCGCCGGTTCCAGCGGGTCCGGGCGGCCGTCGCGCCGCCGGGGGAGGCCCGCACCGACTTCGAGGCCGTACACGCGGTGGCCGCCGCCATGGGCGTCGACCTCGGATGCCCGACCCCGTCCGCCGCGCTGGACGAGTGCGGACGGCTCGCCCCCGTCTTCGCCGGGCTCTCCCACGAGAGGCTGGACCGCGAGGGCGCGATTCCATGGCCGTGCCCGGACGCCGACCGGCCGGGCGAGGCCACGCTGTACACGGGACGGTTCGCCACCGCTGACGGGCGCGCCCACCTCGCGTCCTGCCCCTATCTGCCGCCGGGTGAGCAGGCCGACGACGACTACCCCCTGATCATGGTCACCGGGCGCCGGCTGGCCCACTACAACACCGGCAGCATGACCCGGCGTACGGCCAACCTCCTGCTGGAATCCACCGACTGGCTGGACCTCCACCCCGACGACGCGGACCGGTACGGCCTGCGGGAGGGCGAGCCGGTCACGGTCGAGAGCCGCCACGGCGAGGCCCGGCTCCTCACCCGGATCAGCCGTGCGGTGAGTCCCGGACAGGTCTTCTGCGCGTTCCACTTCCCGGCGAGCGGAGTGAACCGGCTGACCTCCGACCACGCGGACACGGTCACCTCCTGCCCCGAGTACAAGGTCACCGCCGTGCGGGTGACCCCACTCCGGCACCCGGCATGACGCAGTTGCTGACACCCGGCGGCGGCAGTCGGAAACCGGCGGCCGCCGCCGGAGTGGTCGGCCCGCCGGTGCAGGCCGTGCCACCGGGGGACGTCTTCGCCGCGCTGGACACCTCTCCGCGGGGGCTCACCGCGGCGGACGTCGTTGCGCGGCGGGCGCGATACGGCCTCAACGAGCTGCCGCGGGCCGGCCGCCGTGGCTGGTGGCGACAGCTGGCGGCGCAGTTCACGGACCTGTTCGCGATCGTCCTCCTCGTCGCCTCGGCGATCACCTTTCTCGTCCACGACCTGCAACAGCCCCGCGACCCGGGCACGTTCCGGCTGGCCGTGGCCATCCTCGCCGTGGTGGTGCTGAACGCGGCCATCGGGTTCGCCCAGGAGTACTCCGCCGAGCGGACCGCGCAGTCCCTCCAGGCGATGGTGCCGCACACCTGCCGGGTGCTGCGGGACGGGGAGCGGCGGGAACTTCCGGTGCGCGAACTGGTACCGGGCGATGTCGTGGTGCTGGCGGCCGGGGACGCGGTGCCGGCGGACTGCCGTCTGGTCGAGGCGCACGACGTCTCGGTGAACAACGCCGCGCTGACGGGGGAGAGCGACGCGATCGGCAGCACCGCCGACGCGGTGGCGACGGGACCGCTGCTGGAGGCGCGCAACTGCGTGTTCATGGGCACGGACGCCGTCGCCGGGGCCGGGAAGGCCGTGGTGTTCGCCACCGGCGCGGCCACCGAGTTCGGACGGATCTTCCGGCTCGCCGCGGCGGCGCCGCGGCAGAAGACCCCGTTGCAGCGTCAGGTGGCCTCGATGGCCCGCCGGGTGGCGGGGGTGGCCCTGGCCATCGGCGCGGCCCTGTTCGCGGTGCGGGTGCCCACCGGGCAGCCGTTCGTGGAAACGTTCGTGTTCGCGCTCGGAGTGATGGTCGCTCTGGTGCCGGAGGGGCTGCCGGCGACGCTGTCCGTGTCGCTGGCGATCGGCGTACGGCGCATGGCCCGCCGGCACGCGCTCGTCAAACAACTGCTGGCGGTGGAGGCCCTGGGTTCCACCACAGTCGTGTGCACGGACAAGACCGGAACATTGACGCAGGCGGAGATGACCGTCGCGCAGGTGTGGGCCGGCGGCGCACTGCATCCGGTTTCGGGTGTGGGGTACGCGCCGGTCGGCGAGGTCGTCGATCCGGCGCCTGTGCGCGAGCTGCTCAGGGCAGCGGCGCTGTGCTGCAATGCCCGGCTCGTCCCTCCCTCCGGACGCGGCGGCTGGCGGGTGCTCGGCGACACCACCGAGGGAGCGCTGCTGGTCGCAGCGGCGAAGGCCGGCATCGACGTGGCCGCCGAGGAGGCCCGTGCACCACGCGTGGCGGAGTACCCGTTCGACTCGATCCGCAAGCTGATGAGCACCGTCCACCGGGCCGCGGACGGCGACACCCACCGTGCCTACGTCAAAGGCGCCCCACAAGAGATCCTTGCCCGCTGCACCGACATCGACTGGAACGGCGAGCGGCGGCCACTGACGGACGAGCTGCGAGCCGAAGCCATCGCGACCAACGACCAACTGGCCTCCCAGGGACTGCGGGTGCTGGCGGCGGCGTGGCGACCGGTGACCGGCCCTCGCACCGCTCAGGACGAGACCGAGTCGGGGCTCACCCTGCTCGGTCTGGTCGGCATGCTCGATCCGCCCCGGCCCGAGGTCAGCGACGCGGTGGACGCCTGCCGGCACGCCGGCGTCCGTATCGTCATGGTCACCGGCGACCACCCGCTGACCGCGGAGGCCGTCGCCCGCCGCGTGGGCATCGTGCGGCAGACCGCCCCCACCGTGGTGACGGGCGCACGTCTCGACACCATGGACGACGAGGCCCTGGACGGTCTGCTCGCCAAGCCTTCGGAACTGCTGCTGTGCCGGGTCAGCCCCGAGCACAAGATGCGGGTGGTCACCGCCCTTCGCCGGCGCGGCGAGGTGGTCGCGGTGACCGGCGACGGCGCCAATGACGCACCCGCTCTCAAGCACGCGGACATCGGCGTGGCGATGGGAGCCTCGGGGACGGATGTCGCCCGGGAGGCCGCGACCATGGTCCTGTTGGACGACTCGTTCGCCTCCATCGCCACCGCCGTGCGGCTGGGCCGTTCGGTCTACCAGAACATCCGCAAGTTCCTGGTCTACCTCTTCAGCCACAACATCGCCGAGCTCGTGCCGATCCTGGCCGCGACCTTCGCCGGCTTCCCGCTCGTCCCGATCACCGCCGTACAGATCCTCGCGATCGACCTCGGCTCCGACGTCCTGCCCGCCCTCGCACTGGGCGCCGAGCCGCCCGAACCCGACGTCATGGACCGCCCGCCGCGCTCGCGCCGGCAGCCGCTGTTCTCGGCCGGCGTCATGGGACGCGTCCTGTTCCTGGGCGGCATCCAGGCACTCGGTGTGTGCGTCGTCTTCTTCTGGCACATCCATGCCTCCGGGATCCCGTACTCCCACTTCACCGAGGACGACACCGTCTACCGGGAGGCGATCACCATGGTCCAGGCCGGGATCGTGGTCAGCCAGTTCTTCAACGCGCTGGCGGTGCGCACCGACCGGCAGAGCGTCTTCCGGATCGGCCTGTTGTCCAATCCGTGGCTGCTGGCCGCGGGGTGTTTCGGCATCGGCCTGATGGCGGCGATCAGTTATCTGCCCGCGCTGCAAGCCGTCTTCCACACCGCCCCGCTGGCCGCCTCCGACTGGGCGGTCCTGGCGGCGTTCGGCGTACTGCTGCTGGCCGCCGAGGAAACCCGCAAGTGGTGGGTGCGGCGCCACCGGCCCGTGGGCGGGAAGGGCCTCGGAGGCGGAAGGGAAGGAGAGCGATGAGAGTGATCGTCGTCGGCTGCGGGCGGGTGGGATCCACGCTCGCCGCCCGGCTCGCCACCGAAGGCCACGACGTACGTGTCGTCGACCGCGTGCCCAAGACCCGCAGGCTGTTGCCTGTCGGTTTTCCCGGCCGGTTCCACGAAGGAAACGGCTTCAGCCGTACGGTACTTGAGGCCGCCGGCATCCAGCACGCCGACGCGTTCGTCGCCGCTACCGCCAGCGACAGCAGCAACATCGTCAGTGCGCGGACCGCCAAGGAGACGTACCGGGTCCCGATCGTTCTCGCCCGGGTCTACGATCCCGGCCGCGCCGACCTCTACCGCGAACTCGGCATCCCCGCCATCTCCAGCGTCCGCTGGACGGTGCATCAGATCCACCAGATGCTGCTGCACCGCCACCTCACCCCGGAACTCTCCTTCGGCAACGGCGAAACCCTGCTGATCCGCTCCGAACTGCCCGCCTACCTCACGGGTCGGCGGCTGGCCGAGTTCGACGTCGACGGCGAGATCCGCGTCGTGGAGGTCACTCGCGCGGGCCGCTCACTCGTGCCCGCGCACAGCACCCCCGCCGAACCCGGCGACCTGGTCACCTTCGCCGTCGCCGCCACCGCCCTCGGCCGCCTGCGCGGTTTTCTCGACAAGGAGCTGGGGACGTGAAATCCCTCATCGTCGGTGCCGGCCGACTGGGCACCCAGATCGCCCAGGTGCTCGCCGCCGCCCAGAACGACGTCACCCTCGTCGACCACGACGAAGACCGGATCGCCGAACTCGAAGGACGTCTCGCAGTGCGCCTCGCGGCAGGAGACGCTTGCGAGCCCGCCTTCCTCGAGCACACCGGTGCCCTCACCACCGACCTCCTCATCGCCGCCACCGGCAACGACGAGGACAACCTCGTCATCAGCCTGCTCGCCAAGCGCCGCTTCGACGTCCCGCGCGTCGCCGCGCGCGTCAACGACGCGGAGAACACCTGGCTGTTCGACCACCGCTGGGGCGTCGACGTTCCCGTACCCGCCGCCACCCCGCTGATCTCCCTCATCGAGGAGGCCACCGGCGCCACCGACACCGTCGCACTGCTCCGCCTCAGCAAGGCAGGCGTCAACGTCATCGAAACCGCGATCACCACGCGGTCCCGTGCGGCCGGCCGGGCCCTCGCCGAGATCGTGCTCCCTGCCGGCACGGTCATCGCCACCGTCATCCGGGACGGCCAGCCCACCGTCCCCACCCCAGAGGTGCGGCTCCTGCCCGGCGACGAACTTCTCCTCGTCTCCCACACCGCGACCGAGCAGGAGATCCACGCCGCCTTTCAATGACAGCCGGCTCCTCACGGACCTCCGGCCGGGAAGTCAGGCGGCGCAGACGATCTCCACGAAGTGGCCGACCTGCTCTTCCGTCAGGTGACGAGCGAGATCCGCTTCACTGATCATGCCCACCAGGCGATGGTCGGAGATGACAGGAAGCCGCCGGATCCGGTGTTCCTCCATGGCCCGGAGGACCTGGTCCGCGTCGGCTTCGGCATCGATGGTGACGGGTTTGCCCTGTTCGAGTACGCCCGCGGTCATGGTCTTCGGGTCCTTGCCCTTGGCGACACACTTCACGACGATGTCGCGGTCGGTGATGATCCCGTGCAGCCGGTCGTCCGGCCCGCAGATCGGGAGGGAGCCGATGCCCAGCTCGCTCATCCGTCGCGCAGCGCTCTCCAGGGTTTCGTTCTCCTGCACGCAGGTGGCGCCGGCGTGCATGATCTCTCGTGCCGTGGTCATGTCCACTCCTCCTGCTTCCCCAAAGCCGGCCCGACTCGGCCGGATATCCAGGAAATCCGCGTACACAAAGGCGAGGAGGACTACCCACTTCTCGCGGGTCCCGATTGCGCGGTGCGCGGTCTCGCTCCGCTGCTCCGCGTCTTCGATGTCCTCCTCGTCACTTTCAGTAAAGGTCGCCTTGCCCGGCTCGGCATAGGGCCCAATGGGCATTCCCCTGGACCGAGCGGCCCAGCCCCGGTGCGGCGGGCACTACGACTATCGCGGGAAGACAGCCACCGGGCAGTGGGCGTGGTGCAGCACGGCGTGCGTGACCCGGCCCAGCGGGGCTCCCGGGGCGTGCGTGTGTGTGCGAGCACCCATGACGAGGAGATCGGCGTGCGCGGACGCCTCGACCAGCGCACCGGCCGGGGAGGGAACCTGCACCACATCGTCGCTGACCGTGAGACCCGGGAACTCCTCCCGGACCGCACCGACGATCCGGGTACTCGCGGTGGCCGCCGCCTCCGCGACCTCACGCACCGCCTCGATCATGGGCGCGGTGCTCTCCAGGTACTGGATGAGCGTCCAGGCGCTCAGCAACCGCAGCGACGCCTTCCGGCGCCCTGCCATCGTCGCCGCGAAGCGTACTGCCGGGAGATCCGCCTCGTCCCGTACGCCCACCAGGACGACCCCCTTGGCGGGCTGCTCGGGGCCTCGCACCACCACTACCGGTACGTGCGCACGGGCTGCCACCTTGAGTCCGACGGAACCCAGCAGCAGTGCGGCGAATCCGCCGAGCCCCCGGGAGCCGACGACGATTGTCCCGTCCTCTCCCGCGGCTTGCAGCAGGCTCTTCGCGGCGCTTTCCTGGCTGACCGCGGTGGTGACGGCCAGATCCGGCACGCGGTCGGTGGCCTGCTTCGCCGCCTCGTCCACAAGGCTTGAGGCCGAGTCGAGCAGGCGCCGAACGGCGTCGGGGACCACTGTGCCTCCCCAGCCGTCGATATCGGTGCCGTGCACGATGTGCAGGGGCTGATTCCGGGTGGCGGCCTCCTCGGCGGCCCACAACACCGCCGGTGCGGCACCGGCCGAGCCGTCCGTGCCCACGACCACGGGACCGTCCGCCAGGCCGCTGACCGGGCGCGTCGCCATGAGAGCCTCCTCGCAGATCTTTCGTCGCACGTGGTTCAGCTGGGCTTGCCGACCTCGATACGGCGGGCAGTGGTGGTGCGCTCACCCAACGGGGCCGTCACGGTGAGGATGCCCTTGTCGTAGCTCGCGGAGATGTCGTCTTCCCTGACCCCCTCGGGCAGGCTGATACTCCGCGTGAAGGAGCCGTAGCGGAATTCCGAGCGTTCCTTGGTCGTCTCCTCCTCGGAGCGTTCGGCGTGGATGGTGAGGACGCCGGTACGGTCGAGGGTGATCTCCACGTCCTTGTCGGGGTCCACCCCCGGCAGTTCCGCGCGCACGGTGTATGTGCCGCTCTCCTGGGACTCCTCGATCCGGATGAGGTGTGCCTCCGGGGAGAAGGGGCTGAAGGGGAACCTCCGGCGTTCGATGGCGTTCATGTCCAGCCTCCTGGTCTGTCCCTCTCACCATCGCGCAGGAGCGACGCACCGCGCATGGGCCGTATGACCCATGAAGGGCGTACGACCTGCCCAAGGCGCACCGAGCGGTCCCCGCAGGGACCGACCGGCAGGTGGCCGCCTTCACTCCCGAGGAGTGCCGCCCTCTCCGGCCCGCTGCCGCGCCGCCCACCGGCGTCGTACCGCGTCCTCGTGCTCGCTCTGTTCCAGGGCGAGGCCGACGCGGGCGAGGGCCTGTTCCAGGCGGGGGATCCAATGGCGTCGCAGGGCGCGGACCCGCTGACGGGTGCTCAGCAGTTCGGCGCCGACGATCCGGGTGGCCGCCCGCGCCGCGGCGTACTCGGCGGCCGCCCGCACCGCCTCACGGTAGGCGGCCTCGGCTCGCACCAGGGCTGTGTTCCCCGGGGAGGCCGAGGTGGGGGCTCGGCTCGGAATCACGCACCTGGTCCCGGAGGGATACCGCACTCCCACGGCTGACGCCTCATCGACGGTGACGTCTGCCCTGCCGACGCCCGCCGCTGCCGCGGCGAGGGCCTGCTCACCGCCCTGGAGAAGGCCCCTGAGCAACCAGGTCTCCGCCTGCCGCAGCTGTTCGTGCCATCGCTGGGCACTGGTCTCCTCGACCTGGAGGAGGAGCCGGTGGCGCGTACGCAGGATGCGCGACTTCTGTTCGAGGAGGTCGGCTCCTCGGAGGGCGACGTCCAGGCCGTGCCGCAGACGCAGACGGGTGGCACGGGAGGGAGGGGTGCGGGGCGCGGTGGTCACTCTGCCGCCCTCCGCTCGTGGTTCTCCGCCGATGCCTGCCGGGGAGTCTCCGTGAGCGTCTCCTTCGCGCCGTGTGTGTCGAGCAGTTCGGTCGGGAGCATGGAGAGCTGGCTGCGGGGCAGCGTGAGCAGCACCTGCCAGGCGCTCTCCAACGTCTCGTCCAGTGGCCGTAGTTCGTCGCTTCCTTGGTTCACGAAGTCCCGTAGAAACGCCTCGTCGAAGTCGAGGTACCGGCGGTCGGTCCGGCTGAGCCCCGACTGTCCCACCAGGTCGGCGAGTTCTCGGACCTGCCGTGCCCGGGCGAGCGCGGCGATCAGCTGTGCCGCGACGTCGAGGTGGTCGGGGCGGGTGCGGCCGGGGCCCGCGCCCTTGCGCATCAGGCGGGACAGCGAGGAGAGGGCGTCCACGGGTGGGTAGATGCCCCGGGCGTGCGTCTCGCGGGAGAGCACGATCTGGCCTTCGGTGATATAGCCGGTCAGGTCCGGGACCGGATGGGTGATATCGCCCGCGGGCATCGTCAGGACCGGAAGCACGGTGACGGATCCGGGCCGTCCACGGATCTTTCCGCAGCGTTCGTAGAGCGAGGCGAGATCGCTGTAGAGGTAGCCGGGATAGGCCCGGCGGGCCGGGACCTCGCCGCGGGCGGCGGAGACCTCGCGCAGCGCCTCGGCGTAGCTGGTCATGTCGGTCAGCACCACGAGCACATGGCGGCCGCCGGTGAACGCGAGGTGCTCGGCGACGGTCAGCGCGACGCGCGGGGTGAGGATGCGTTCGATCACCGGGTCGTCGGCGGTGTTGAGCAGCAGGACGAGCTCGCCCGCGGCGGAGCGCTCCTCCAGGGCGTCCCGTACGAAAGCGGCGTCCGGGTGGGTGAGGCCCATGCCGGCGAACACGACACTGAACGCCTCGCCGCCGCCGGCAGCGGCCTGGGCGGCGATCTGGGCAGCCAGCTCGAGATGAGGCAGTCCGGCCACGGAGAACACCGGCAGCTTCTGCCCGCGCACCAGAGTGGTCAGCGCGTCAACGGCACCCACACCCGTGAGCACCGGTTCGGACGGTGGTTCCCGCCGTACCGGGTTGATCGGGTTGCCGCTCACCGCCGCGTCGGCCTCCCCGAAGACCGGCGGACCGCCATCGATCGGCTCACCACGGCCGTTGCAGACCCGGCCCAGCCAGCCGGGACCGACCGGGACGCGCAGCGGTGCCCCGGCGAAGGCCATCCGGATGCGGTCCGGGTCCATGCCGGTGGTGTCCTCCAGTACCTGCACGACGGCGAGTTCACGGTCCACCTCCAGGACGAGGCCGTGCCGCTGCTCGCCCGAGTCCAAGGTGATCCGTACGAACTCGTCCCAGCCGACTCCCGACACCCCCTCCACGACGGCGAGCGGACCGCGCAGCTCGCGCACCGCTGTGTACTCGATCTCGCCCCACGCGGTCACTGTCGTTGCCCTCCCGCCCCGCCGAACACCCCACAGCCGCCGGGGACTTCGCCGCGCCCGCTCACCGCACCTCCCGGAGCCTGGCGAGCATGGTGTCCCGCCGTGCCGCCACCCCGGCGGCATCATGCGGGCCGACCTCCTCGCGTGTGCGGAGCAACGGCCCGAAGTCCACCTCCTCGACAGCCGCCGCGGGTACACCCGCATCGACCAGCTCCCGGCAGCGGCCGACGACGGCGAGCACGGCATCGACCAGCGCCGCGGTCTTGCCGGCACCGCAGTACGCGTCCTGGGCGGACAGCGCGCTCTGCTGGAGCACCGCCTCGCGCACCAGCCGCCCGGCGAGCACGGTGATCCGTTCCTGGGCGGGCAGCGCGGTGATGCCGATCAGGTCGACGAGGTCGGCCAGCCGGTCCGCCTCGCCCAGCAGCGCGGCGACCCGGTCGCGCCGGGTGGCCCAGGCCGGATCTCCCGCGGCCGTCCGCTGGGCGGTCAGCGCCGCCGCGTCACGGGAGAACGACCCCGACCAGGAGACGGCCGGATAGTGGCGGGCGTAGGCGAGGTCGCGGTCCAGCGACCACAGACCGCGTACACATCGCTCGGTGTGCGCGGTGACCGGCTCGGTCAGGTCGCCACCGGGCGGGGAGACCGCGCCGATCACAGTGACCGACCCCCGCTCGCCGCCCAGTGTGACCACTGCCCCGGCCCGCTCGTAGAACGCCGCGATCGCCGAGGCGAGGTCGGCGGGGTACCCCTCCTCCGCGGGCAGCGCGCCGGTACGGGAGGCGAACTCGCGCAGCGCCTCGGCCCACCGCGACGTCGAGTCGGCGATGACGACGACATCGAGCCCCATGTCCCGGAAGTACTCGGCGACCGTGGCACCCGTGTAGATGCCGGCCTCGCGCGCCATCATCGGCATGTTGGAGGTGTTGGCGACGATCACCGTCCGGTCCGCCAGCCGTCCGCCGGTGCGGGGGTCCTCCAGTGCGGAGAGCTCGGCGATGACATCGGCCATCTCGTTGCCGCGCTCCCCGCAGCCGACGTAGACGATCACGTCGGCGTCGCACCACTTCGCGATCTGCTGCAACAGCACGGTCTTGCCCGTGCCGAAACCGCCCGGCACGGCGACCGTGCTGCCCCGGGCGACCGGAAAGAGCAGATCGATCACCCGCTGCCCGGTGTTCAGTTGCGTCGGCTCGCTGCCACGCTCGCGCACCGGGCGCGGCCGCCGTACGGGCCATGAGGCGCCGATGCGCACATCGGTGCCGCCGACGACGGCCACCACCGCGTCCTGCGGAAGGTGCCCCTCGGGAACGATCCGCTCCACCACACCGCCGGAGCCCGGTGGAACCAGGACCCGCACCGGTACCGGGCCCGCTCCCGGGAGGTCGCCCAGCACCTCGCCCTCCGTGACTCGGGCCCCCGTTTCCGTACGCGGCACGAACGACCACGTCCGCGCACCGTCTCCGGCTCGCGCCGCACCGGGGAGCAGCCACTCCCCGCCGCCGGACAGCGGGCGCAACAGACCGTCGAAGACCCCGCCGAGCAAGTGCGGGCCGAGCCGCGCGGAGAGCGGACCGCCCCGAGGGCACGCGGTATCCCCGGGAGCGAGTCCGCCGGTGTACTCGTACGCCTGCACGGTGACGACGCCGCCGCTGATCGCTACCACCTCGCCGGGCAGTCCGGCCTCGCCCAGCGAGACCAGGTCGTACATCGCGGTCCCGTCGGCGTACTCCATCTCGACCAGCGGGCCGGCGACGCGCAGGACGCGGCAGGAGCGGCCCGGTTGCCGCCGCCGCGGGGACGTCTCGCCGGGCCGGGACCCCTCAGTCGCATCGTCGTCGGCGGTCCCTAGCGTTCCCACAGCGCCTCCGCCGCGGTGCCGAGCCGGTCCAGCGCGCGTGCGGCCAGGGCGTCCAGCGTGCAGTCGACGCGACATCCCGGGGCGTGTGCCACCACGCCTCCAGCGGGATGTTCGGTCACCTGCGCGTCCGGTCCGAGCAGGTGGCGGGCGCGGCAGGTCAGGCGGTCCAGCAAGGACGGGTATCCGGCCGAGTGCCGTAGTGCCCTGACCCGGTCGACGGCCCGCAGGCGCAGCTCCTCGTACGCCTCCCGGCGCGCCGTCAGCTCGCGCGCTCTGGCCGTACGGCGTGCCCGCACGAGGACGGAGCGGCCGACCGCCGCCCCCTCCGCCTCACCCTGCCGGCGCGCACTCTCCACGATCGCCAGTGCTTCGGCCCGAGCCTCCTTGAGCAGGGCCGCGGCCTCCTCATCCGCCCGGGCGAGGAGCGCCCCGGCCTCGGCGTGGGCGGCACGGAGCAGCTCGCCGCGCACCGGCTCCAGTGCCGCTGCTGTCCGATCGGATGCCGGCGTCCTCACGGCGGCATCACCACGGTCAGCGGCGGGACGCGTTCGAGCAGCGCCGGGCCCAGGACGGCGGCCGCCGCCGGAGAAAGGATCACCAGCTCCGCCCCCCGCACGTCCTGCCACGCCTCCCGGACCGTGTCCGGCTCCTCGGCCACGATGACGTCGACCCCGGCCAGCGCCAGCCCCGCCACCCGCACCTGCTCGCCGATGGCGGCCACGCTTCCCACGGTCACGCCTTGCCGATGAGGAGGATCGCGACGACCAGGCCGTAGATGGCGATGCCCTCGGCAAGGCCGACGATGACCATCGCCCGGCCGAAGAGTTCGGGTCGTTCGCTGAGCGCCGCCAGCGCCGCGGCCCCGGTGTAGGCGACGGCGATCGATGCCCCGATCGACGCTCCGGCCACCGCGATCGCGGCCCCGATCAGCGCGGCGGAGCCGGAGCCGGAGTTCTGCGCGGCCGCCGCGGTGGTGGCGGCCTGCGCGGACCCGTCACTGAACGCCACGGTCAGCAGCGCCGCCGCGCCCACGAGCAGGAGCGCATCGGCGGCGACCACCCAGCGCAGCGCCGTTCGCCCGGACCGGCGCAGCAGCGGCCGGGTGACGGCGAAGACCACCGCGACGACCGGCAGAGCGATGAGCCAGGTGATCACTGCGCCACCTCCGTGTGCTGTACGGGCAGGTGCCAGGGGCGGAACGGACGGCCCTGGCTCTCGAAGACGCGGGAGAACAGTTCGTAGAACTCGAGGCGCAGCGCCTGCACCCCGGCGATCAGCGCCTCCAGCGCGAACGCGAGGGCGTTGCCGAGGACGAAGACTGCCACCGCCGCCGGCAGCGCCACCGCCCCCATGCGAGCCAGTCCCGTGGTCCCGTCCCACACGATCGAGCCGAGCGCGGCATGAGTGAGTCCGAAGGCCGCCAGCCGGGTGAAGGAGAGGACGTTCGATCCGAGTCGCACCACCACGTCGTAGAGCTGGACACCGGTCTGGGCGACGCCGCCCGGACCACCGGCAGTGGCCCCGTACAGCCCGGCCCCCGCCAGTACGAGACCGGTGAGAGCGATCGCCGCGCCGGCGAGCGCGAAGCCGGTGCGGCCCAGAACGACGGCGCCGACTGTCACGCCGAGCCCGAGGAAGAGCACCGCCCCCGCGATGCCGGAGGCCGCGTACAGGGCGCTCGCCGCCCCGTTCTCCCGCCAGCGGTTGACGGTCCCCGCACCGTACGCCAGCGCGAGCAGCACCGCGCCGAGACCGACGGCACCGGCCAGCAGCCGTACGGGCTCCTCCAGTGGGTTCAGCCAGAGCACGGGCAGCACCCCGGTCGGGCCGAAGAACTCGCCGTACGCGATACCGGCAAGCGTGGCGGCCAGCCCGGCCCCGGCGACGAACGGCCACAGCGGGTGCAGCCACGTCATGCGCCGGGGCCGGCCGAGACGCAGCAGCAGTCCGGCGAGCAGCAGCAGCGCACCGTGCCCGGCGTCGCCGAACATCACGCCGAACATCGCCACGTAGACGATGCCGGCGGGCAGGGTGGGATCGAGGTCGGCATAGGGCACGGTCCCGTACGTCCGGACCAGGGGCGTGAACGAGCGGTGCACCGCACCGGTGCTGCGCAGCAGGGTCGGCGGATCGATGCCACGAGGTGTCCGCAGCGGTACCAGCGCACCTCCCGCACCGGCGATGCGCTCGGCGGTCGCGGGGACTTCGGCGGCCGGGCACCAGCCGGCGAGTGCGGCGACGGCCCCGCGCCGGACCGTGCCGGCGAGGCGCTCCTCCAGCTGTGCCTCGCCCGCCAGCAGATCCGTACGCCCGGCCCGCTCCAGCGCGTCGAGGTCGGGCGGGCGGGCGCTGAGGACCGCGCCCTCCTGCTCACCGGGTGCCCGCCGCAGCCGGCGGGCGGCCGAACCAGGTTCTCCCGGCCCGACGTCGTCGATCCGGTCGATCTCGACGCAGCCCGCCTCGGCGATCCGGACGAGGGTTTCCCGCAGCGCCTCGCGCGGGGCGACGATCGCCACCCGCTGCATACGGACCGGAATCACGGCCTGCATACGGCCAGGGGCCACGGGGCGGGCGAGCCGGCGCCGCGCCCCGCGCGCCGCGTCAGCCAGGACCATCGGACACCTCCGCCGGTCTGCCGCCCCGCGCGGCCAGTTCCAGCGCACCCCGCACGCGCCATGCGTCCGCGGACAGCTCCGCGACGGCGCCGATCACCGGCGCGGAGCTCATCCGGGATCCGCGCAGCAGCCCCGCCCCGTTCCGCCGCAGCTGGTCCCACCACCGCGCCTCTGCCCGCCACAGGTCCGCCGCGTCGTCGACCCCGTCGAGGGCCCAGCGTGCGGTGTCCGGCAAACGCTGCCGGAAGTCGGCGAACGACGCGGCACCTACCGCCCCGGAGCCGAGCAGCCGGCCCGCGTGCCGGGCGGACGGCTCCGCCAACCGGCGGCCGACGACGAACACTTCACGGCCGACCAGCAGCGCGAGCCGCCCCGCCGCCCAGCGCGCGGCCTCCGGAACGGCGGACGCGGTCCGTACGGCGGCGGAGATCCGCATACCGGTGGCCACCGCAGCCGGTGACTCTGCCCCCGGGTCACCCCAGACGGAAGAGGCCAGCGCGGCCCGCAACTCGGCCGGCGATCCGGTCCGGGCCAGCCGTGGCCAGGCGGTCGCCAGTGTGCCGAGCCGATAGGGCCGGACCGGCTGGGGGAGCGGCGTACCCGACACCGTACGAAGGTGGTCCTCCACATTGGCGATTTCGAACCCTGAGGCGAGCAGCCGGACGACGTTCGCCCCGCCGCGGGGCAGCCAGCCCGCCAGCACCCGCAGGTGCCACAACAGGGTTGCCGCGACCGCCCGTTGAGCGTCGGACAGCGAGGCATCGGGCTCGAGGTCGCGCCGGTAGGCCGTGGCTCCCAGGTGGCGCAGGGCGGCATCGAGGGTGGATGCCTCGGCCACCTCCCGGACACCCGCGGTGCCCAGGCACCGGGACAGCATGGCCCTGGCCCGGGTGACGCCGGCCACCCATCCGGCACCCATCACGGGCTCCCCGCGCCCGACGCCCCGGGCGCCGCCGGCGCGGTGCCGCCCGGATCGTCGAGTTCCGCCCTCACCAGCGCGGACACGCGATCGACGAGTTCAGGCATCCGTGCCTCCGCCTGCCGGCGCACCGCACACACCTCGCGCTCCGCCGAAGCGAGCAGCTCGGCGGACTCAGCCTCGGCAGCACGGCGGACCCGGTCGGCGCTCTCCGCCCGTACGCCCTCGGCACGAGCCCGCGCCTGCGCCACGATCTCCTCGGCCTCGCGCTCGGCTCCGCGTCGCCTCTCCTCAGCCGTGAGCGCGGCCTGCTCCCGTACGGCCCGTGCCTCGGCCTCGGCCTGCTCCAGCAGAGAAAGCGGCGGCTCCAGTTCGGCCGAGAGCTCAGCAGACCGGTCGGCGGGCACGCCCCCGGGGGCCGCCCGACCGGGCGGCCCAGCCAGGCGGAACCGCATCAGGAAGTCCCGGAATCCCGCCACCAGCTCTCCTCACGGATCAGCCCCCGATTCAAGTCTCCACAGGGGGTGTGCCCCTGTCGCGCCGGGTTGCGCCGTCTCCGGAGCCGGCGGCCGGCCGGCCATGTGCCGGTCGTCCGTCCGGCGGACGCTCCGGCCACAGCCGGGCCTGCGAGCGCATGACCACATGCCCGAGGCCGGACACCCCGCACACGATCAACAGGTCCGTGAGCGGCAGCGCCTCCGTACCCAGCAGCGCTTGCAAGGGCGGCAGACAGACGCCCGCCGCCTGGAGGCTCAGTGCCGCTCCCACAGCGACCAGCAGGAACGGATTGGCCAGACCGTCGGGACGCGCCCCTGCCGGCTCGTGTCCCCCGTCCCTCCGACGGTACGCAGCGACCAGGGCGCCGGGCAGGGCCGACCGGTCCGGCGGAACGGGGCCGCTCAGGACCGTATGCCCGGCTGGCCGGGGACCAGATCCGGTGGCGATGCGGCGGCATCCGGTGGCGATGCGGCGGCGCGGCGCGGTCCGAGTCCGCTCGCCTGCGGCGGTCGTGCTGTTGAGCCACTCGCTTTCGCCGCCCCGACCCGCTGGTCACCGGTGCTGCCCGGAGCCTGCCTGCGGTGGGCCGAGCCCAGCTCTCTGAGCCCGGAGCGACCCGGCGGCGGCCACCGGCCAGGTGAGCCCTCTCCCCGAGGCTGTTCGGCCCACCCCACCGCGCCGAACAGCCCCTGTACCGAGCACCGTCCGCGTGCGCACTCTGGAGGTGACCCCACAGCCCCGACGGTCCGCAGCCCACCACCGGAGACCCGGGAGGGACAGCCATGACCACGACGCCCTTGCCCTTGCTCAATGCACTCCCCGCGGAGGGGCGCGCTCGCCTGATGCAGTTCGCCGAGGCAGTGTCGTTTCCGGCAGGGACACGGATCTTCGAAGAACGCGGCCGCGCCGACCGCTTCTGGATCATCCGCACCGGCTCGGTCAACCTCGACGTCCAGGTGCCGCGCCACCGGCCGGCCGTCGTCGAGATGCTCGGCCACGGCGATCTGCTCGGGTGGTCGTGGCTGGTACCGCCGCACTCCTGGCGGATGGGAGCCGAGGCGTTCACCCCTGTGCGGGCGGACGAGTTCGACGCCGTGGCGGTACGAACCCTGTGCGAGGAAGATCCGGTACTCGGCCTGGCGGTCACCCGCCGGGTCCTCGACGTCGTCGCGCACCGCCTCCAGGCCACGCGGCTGAGGCTGCTCGACATGTACGGCCCCGGAGCAAGCACGATGCCGGCCCCACCGTGAACGCCGCTGGGCGATGTACCGCATGCGTACCCAGGGGTACCGCATGCGTACCCGGGGACATTCCCTTCCCCGGTCTCCTTCCCGATGTGAGAGAGGTGGTGGGGACGATGCCGCCCCCCTTGGTCGTCGGTGTGGACGGTTCGGATGCCGGCTTCCTGGCGCTCGACTGGGCGGTGGACGAGGCGGCACTCCACGAACTGCCGCTGCGCCTGGTGCATGCCTCCCGATGGGAACGGTATGAGGGTAGGGCGCCTTCGCTGATTCTCAAACGCCCCGCCGAACAGGTCCTGGCCGACGACATCGTCGGAGCCGCGGTCGAACGGGCCGTCCTGCGGAACGGAGACGTCGACCTCTCCGTGCAGGTTCTCGGGGACGACCCGGAGACCGTACTGCTGCGTGAAGCCGACCATGCGTCGGCGCTGATCCTGGGGTCACGCGGCCGCGGAGCGTTCACCGCGCTGTTGCTCGGCTCGGTCGGATGGGCCGTCGCCTCCAGGGCCCGGTGCCCCGTGATCGTGGTACGTGGAGACGGGGCGGGCCTCGCAGGGACACATGACCGCATCCTTCTCGGCATCGGTGACTCACCCCAAGGCTCGGAGGCCGTCCGGTTCGCTTTCCGGGAAGCGGCGGCTCGTGGCTGCACCCTCGACGCCGTCCGGGCATGGCGTTGCCCGGCGCACGAAAGCGCCGACCACCCTCTGCTCGCCGGAGCTCCCGAGCGCGACCACGAGGAACGGGCATCGGACGTGCTGAACGAGGCACTGCGGGAGACAGCCGGTGAGTTTCCCGCAGTACGGGTACAGCGCGCCACGGTGGAGGGTCCGGCCCATGAGGTGCTGGCACGCCGCTCCGCCACAGCAGATCTGCTGGTGATCGGAGCACGGCGCCGTCAGACGCACCTGGGGTTCCGGCTGGGGCGTGTGGCGCACGCCACTCTGCACCTCGCGGAGTGCCCTGTCGCCGTCGTGCCACAGCCGATACGAAGCGCCGTCTACGGGAGTGCACCGAGCAGGAAAGTGGGCCTCGGCTTCGGAGGAAGCGAAGCAGCGAGGAAGTGAAGCTCCTATGCGGGTACGTGAAGTGATGCGCACGCCGGTGGTCACGGTCGCTCCCGACACCACACTGGCGGAGACCGCGCAGCGGATGGGGGAGTGCGTCGTCGGATGCGTCGTGGTGATGTCCGGTCCGGCGGTCCACGGCGTGGTCACCGACCGGGACCTGACGGTGCGCGGGCTCGCCGCCGGGGCGAGTGCGACTTCGCCCGTCAGCAACGTGATGACGGCGCCGGTCCACACCGTCCGGGCGGACGACGATGTGGACGAGGCGTACCACACCATGCGCCGGACGGGCGTGCGCCGACTGCCCGTCGTGGACGGCGGCCGGCTCATCGGACTGGTGGCGCTCGACGACCTGCTCCTGGATGTGGCACGACGCCTCGATGAGCTGCTCGGACCTCTGTCGTGGTGCGCACTGGCCGAGCCGCCCGGCCCACCGCACTCGGCGGACCGGGCGGACCAGGCGGACCGGGGCCGGGCGCCCGGACTCTGAATCCCGCGCGCTCGGCCCACCTCCACACTGCGGGGGGGCGGTGCTGACCACGCCATCTACGATGCACGCGACGCGAATTGGGTATGCGCGCTCGCCGCTCAGGGCATCTCGTACCCTTCACCCGCAGCCTCGGGGCCGAGCCGGCGGCGACCTGCCCAGGAGCACGGGCAGCAGTCGGCACCGGGGTCAGTCCGTCCCGAGCATCTTCCGCATCTGGGTGATCTCCGCGGTCTGGGCAGTGATGATGTCGTCGGCGAGCTTCTTGGCCGGGCCGTATGTTCCCTGCCTCTTCTCGGTCCTGGCCATCTCGACGGCGCCTTCATGATGCTTGATCATCATGGTCAGGAACATGGTGTCGAAGGCTTTGCCGGAGGCACCGCGCATGTCGTCCATCTCGTGGTCGTCCATCATGCCGGGCATGTGCGAGGCGTCACCGTGACCCATCCCGTTCATGCCTTGGGGGACCTTTTCGCCCCAGGCGGTCAGCCAATTGGACATGGTCGCGATCTCTGGGTCCTGCGCCTTTTGGATCTTGGAGGCGAGGGCCTTGATGTCGCTGGACGAGGCCCGCGACAGGGCCATGTCGGCCATGGCGATGGCTTGGCGGTGGTGCGGAATCATTCCTTGGGCGAAGGTGACGTCTGCCTGGTTGTGCTCGCCTGCAGGGGCCGAGGCGGACGCGGCAGGGGTGGACGCGGCAGGGGTGGACGAGGTGCCGGCCTGAGCGGTGTCGTCATTCCCGCCACAGGCGGTGAGGACGAGCGCGGCAATCGCTGCGGCGGCGGCCAGGATGCTCCGACGGGGCAGGGTACGGCGGGTCTTGTTCATGGTTGGCGAACTCCTGGGATCGAGGGGGATCAGGAGATACCTGTATGTGATGAGGGGCAGTTCCGGACGATGCCGCGCCGCAGAGGCGAAGCCCGGATCCGCGGGAGTCGGAGCGCGCCGGCAGGGCGGAGCGCGCCGACCGGTCGGCCCGTACAGCAGGCAGGTCCGGCGCCGCGCGTGCCGGCTGGTCCTGTGATTCTTGCGGGTCGATTCTTGCGGGTCGCGGCCGCTCATGGCCCGCTCCTGGCCCGGGGTGCCCGCTGTCCGTAGGGCGAGTCGTAGAGGGTGTCGACGGCGGCGTGGACCAGGACTGCGGTGGTGATGGTGGCACCCCACAGGCCCCAAGCGCCGACGGTCGGCCGGGAGCCGGGCATCAGGTCCGGCCGGGCGGCTGACGTTCTTGTGTGCCTCGTCATTGCCGGCGTTCCTCCGCGCCGGCCCGCGCACAGGTGCCGATGGTCCTGGGCCGTTGGGCCGGTCAGCCCCTGCGCGGTAGGGGTGGCGGCGGGCGAGGCTGGAGGGGAGCGAGCACGCAGGGAGGGCGGTCTGCCATGGGTGTCGCCGATGTGGTTGTGGTGATCTCCGCCGCGGTGCTGATCGCCGGGCTGGGCTGGTTCTTCTTCGGTCCGCGTCGGGTCCGTGCCGCACGGCTGGAGGGTGGGGTGCAGCGGGTCGAGGTGACGGTGCGCGGCGGTTACCGCCCTGACGTCATCAAGGTCCGTCAGGGGGTGCCGGTGGAGCTGGTCTTCGACCGGCAGGAGAGCGGGGAGTGCACCTCCCGGGTGGTCTTCCCCGACCTGCGGATCAGCGCCGGCCTTCCGGCGTACGCACGGACCACCGTGCGCGTCAGCCCGGACCGGGCCGGCGCGTTCGGTTTTGCGTGCGGGATGAACATGATCCACGGAACGCTGCTGGTCGAACCGGACGGCGGCACGCCCTCGGGGGGTGAGGGCCGGGCGGCGGGCACCGCGGTGGCCGGTGGGCCGGTGAGCGGTGTGCCGGGCAGTGAGGCCACGGCGGCCGAGGCGGAGGCGGCGGAGTCCGCCGAACGGCGGGCGGAGATCGCCGACTTGACCCGACGGGTCGCCGTCGGCACGGTGCTCACGCTGCCGGTGCTCTTCGCGGTGATGGCCGACTCGCTGTTCCACGCGGGCTGGGTGCCCGGCTGGCTGCTGAACCACTGGCTGCAGCTGGCGCTGATCACGCCGGTGATGTTCTACACCGGGTGGCCGATCCACTCGACCGGCTGGCTGATCCTGAAGCACCGCGGCGCGGACATGAACTCACTGATCACCTTGGGTACCTGCGCCGCGTACGGCTACAGCCTGCTGGTCACCCTCGCCCCCGGTCTGCTGCCGAGCGAGGTGCGGGAGGTGTACTTCGAGGCGGTCGGGGTGATCCTGACGCTGATCCTGCTCGGCAGGCTGCTGGAGGCACGGGCCAAGGCCGGTACCGGGGAGGCCATCCGCGCGCTGCTGGGTCTGCGGGCCCGTACCGCACGCGTGGTCCGCGACGGGGTGGAGACCGAGATCCCGGTGGAGGAAGTGGCCGTCGGTGACGAGGTGGTGATCCGTCCCGGGGAGAAGGTGCCGGTCGACGCGGAGGTCCTGACGGGCTCCTCGGCAGTGGACGAGTCGATGGTCACCGGCGAGCCGATGCCCGTCACCAAGCGCGCCGGGGACACGGTCATCGGTGCCACGGTCAACACCACCGGGTCGTTGCGGGTGCGCGCGAGCAAGGTCGGTGCCGACACCGTGCTCGCGCAGATCATCCGCCTGGTGCAGCAGGCCCAGGCGTCCAAGGCCCCCATTCAGCGGCTCGCCGACGCGGTCTCCGCCTACTTCGTGCCCGCCGTGATCGCCATCGCGATCGGCACCTTCGCGCTCTGGTTCACCGTCGGCCCGGCCCCGGCCGTGACACTCGCGCTGGTCTCCGCCGTCGCGGTCCTGATCATCGCCTGCCCCTGCGCGCTCGGGCTCGCCACCCCGCTGTCGGTCATGGTCGGCACCGGCAAGGGCGCCCAGGCGGGCATCCTCATCCGCTCCGCCGAAGCCCTGGAGACCGCCCACAAGCTCGACACCGTGGTCCTGGACAAGACCGGGACGGTCACCGAGGGCAAACCCGTCCTCACCGACATCCGCACGGCCGGCGGAAGCTTCGACGAGGCCGGGCTGCTGACGCTGGTCGCGGGGGCCGAGGCCGACAGCGAGCACCCGCTGGCGGGTGCGATCGTCGCCGGCGCCCGCAGCCGCGGCATGACCCTGCCCGCGGCGAGTGACTTCGGCTCGGTCACCGGTAAGGGCGTGCGGGCCACCGTCGACGGCCGCGCCGTCCTGGTCGGTACCGCGCACCTGCTGGCCGACGCCGGCATCGACACCACCACGCTGAGCCCGATCGCGGCCGAGCTGTCCGCCCAGGGCAAGACCCCCGTCCTCGCCGCCGTCGACGGCCACGTGGCCGGAGTGCTCGCCGTGGCCGACACCGTCAAGCACGACTCCGCCCCGGCCATCGCAGCCCTGCAACGGCTGGGCATCGAGACCGTCATCATCACCGGCGACAACGCCCGCACCGCCGCCGCGGTCGCCGCCCAGGCGGGCGTGGGCCGCGTCCTGGCCGAGGTGCTGCCCGAGCACAAGGCGGACGAGATCCGCCGTCTGCAGGGCGGGGGCCGCACGGTGGGCATGGTCGGCGACGGCATCAACGACGCCCCCGCCCTCGCCGCCGCCGATGTGGGGCTGGCGATCGGCACCGGTACCGACGTGGCGATCGAAGCCGCCGACATCACCCTCATCTCCGGCTCCCTCGGCGGCGTGGTCACCGCCATCCGGCTCTCGCGCGCCACCATGCGCAACATCCGGCAGAACCTGTTCTTCGCCCTGATCTACAACGCCGTCGGCGTCCCTCTCGCCGCCGGAGCCCTGTACCCGCTGTGGGGCATCCGCCTCAGCCCCGTCATCGCCGCCGCCGCGATGGCCCTCAGTTCCCTCTCCGTGGTCACCAACGCCTCCCGCCTGCGCCGATGGCGCACGACACCACTGCCGACCGCCACGTCTCGATCCGTCGAACCCCGAGTGGAATCCGCCGCCGGCCGAGCGCCTGCCCACCCCGGGACAGCGGCCGGGCGGAAGCATCGGCCGGGCACCGAGACGACGGCGACAGACCCGGTCTGCGGCATGCGCCTGGACCCGGCAACCGCCGCTGAACGGCGCATCACCTCCACCGGCACCCACCTCTTCTGCTCCACGCACTGCGCCACAGCCTTCGACGCCGACCCCGATCGCTACCGCACACCAGCCGTGGGCGGAACGCCCGAAGGAGGAGGGGAGCACAGATGACGGCCACTTCCGGCCACTTTCGGCCACGCACATGTCCCTGCCCCGGACCCGGCATCGAGCGCAACACCACCCGGATACGCCGACCACCTCGCCCGGCTTCACAAGATCGAGGGCCAGGTACGCGGGGTGATCCGCATGGTGCGGGGTGACCCGCAGTGGTGCCGGGGAAGGCGGCGATCTCGGCGCCCAGCTCGGACTGACCGCCCGTGCCCTGCGAGAGGGCTGCTCTCCGTACGGTCAGCCCTGGACCGGCCGTCCCGTACCGAGGCCGGGCAGAGTTGCGCCACGCCGGTTGCGCATCACTGGACCCCCCCTTGCGCACCGATCCGGGGCCCGACGGCGCGCACCGGGGATCGGTGCGACACTGGCCGGGTAGGTGGCCGGCCTGCTCATCGGGAGGTTGCCGTGAGCGACTTCGAACGCCATGCCGCTGCAAAGGAAGCCCGCCGCGCCATGCCGGCCCGGCCCTGGACGCCGAACGAGGAGCGCCGCCAGGAGATGCTGCGGCGCTATCTCGGTGCGGTGGCACACGCCGCGTCGTCGAGGACCTCCGAACGGGCCGCAGGGCCGGGCGGGGCCGCGGCGACCGAGGCCGAGCCGGAAGCGGCCACGCCGCCCCGGCCGGAACAGCAGGCTGCCGCCCCCGTCCCCGTCCCCGCCCCACCACGAGTACGCGACGTCATGAGCGTGCCGGCCGTCTCGGTCCCGGGCGACATGCCGTACCTCGACGTCGCCCACACGCTCGCCCGCGAGCACGTCAGCGCCGTTCCCGTAGTCGATGCCGAGGACCATGTGCTCGGCGTGGTGTCCGAGTCCGACCTGCTGGCAAAGGCCGCTGTCATGGCCGCCCCGCACCCGCCCGGCCCCCTCGGCAGGCTCCGGGAGCATCACCTCTACGAGAAGAGCCGGGGAGAGACCGCGGCCACCCTTATGACCTATCCCGCGGTCACGGTCCGTCCCGGAGATCTGGTGGCCGATGCCGCCTGGACCTCAGCGCGCTCGCGCCTGAAGCGGCTGCCCGTCACCGACTACCACGGCCGGCTGGTCGGTGTCGTGAGCCGGATCGACCTGCTCCGGGCCCTCGTCCGCAACGACGCCGACATCCGCGAGGAGATCGTGTCCCGGATCATCCGGGAGGAATTCCTCCTCGACCCCGCCGGCTTCGAGGTGACGGTCGAGAACGGCCTGGTGACCGTGAGAGGCACGCTGGACAGCGAACTCGTACCGAAGTTGCTGGAATCGATCCAGGAGATCGAGGACGTGGTGGATGTGGCCGATCACCTCAGGATTTAACCGGTCACCGGCCGTTCGGGGACCAACCGCGTCTGCTGCCGGCGTCCACCGGCAGCCGCCGTCCGAAGGAGATGTTTCATCTGCTCGGGTCTGCGGTGCCGTCCGCTCCGTGCTGTTTCTGCTGCTCCGGATCGCTCTCGGCGGCGACGACGTTGTCCTTCACGAGCAGGAACTGTCGGGGGTGACGGAGATCGAGTCGATGCCGGCGCTTACCAGGATGCGGGCGAAGTCCGGGTCGTCCCTGACACCCTTTGCCGGTGGAGTCATGCTGGGGAGGGGAAGGGCGAGGCATGCGGGAGCGGCCGGGAGGTGACGATGGTTCCAGCGGAAACGCGCCGGCCGATCGTGGTCGGTGTCGCCCCGGAATCCTCCAGGCGGATGGCTGTTGCCTGGGCGGTGGACGAAGCGGCCCGCCGCCATGTTCCCTTGCGCCTGGTCCATGCCGCAGGGGCGCCTACCGTCTACCGGCAGACGGCGGTGCGGCCGTCCTGGGCGGAGTGGAGCCAGGCGTTGCACGAGGGCGGTGAGCGGGTGCTCGAAGAGGCGGTGGCTTTTGTCGAGGCCCGGCAGCCGCAGGTGGAGGTCTCCGGAGTGCTGGCCGAGGGGAGTCCGGCGTGGGTGCTGCGGGAGGAGGCAGGCGAGGCCGCCGTGGTAGTGCTGGGTTCCTACCACCTGGGCCGGGTCAAGGAGGTGTTCAGCTCGGTCGCGGTCGCGCTGCCGGTGATGGCGCACGCCCGCTGCCCGGTGGTCGTGGTGCCCGAAGCCGAGCACGTCACCCAGCAGCCGCCGTATGTCGTTGTCGGGGTCGACGGCAGTCCGCATTCAGCGGCCGCCGTCGACTTCGCCTTCCAGGAGGCCGCCCTGCGCGGTGCTGTCCTGCGGACCCTGTACGTGCGGCAGCCGCACCGGTTCGGTGTGCTGGACGCGCCGGCCATGGAGCAGGCATGCCGCAGCCTGCTGGCCGAGACCGTGGCCGGCCGTACCGCGACGTACCCCGAGGTGGAGCTGCACCATGAGGTCGTCACCGGCCACCCCGTGGAAGAGCTCACCAAGGCCTCCGCCCACGCACTGGCCCTGGTGGTGGGAACCCGGGGGCACGGAGGCTTCACGGGCATGCTGCTCGGCTCCGTGAGCCAGGGGGTGCTCCCCTACGCACACTGTCCCGTCATCGCCGTCCCCTGTTCCCCGGGGCCCGCTACCTGAGCGTAGGCACGAGCCCGCCGGCGCCGCCTAACGGGTGGGGAACGATCCCGGTACCCTGCGGGACGCGTCGACCACGTCCGCCAGCGCCCCCAACTGCACGGACAGGTACGAGAAGAGGTCGTCGAAGGAGACCATGCCCACCAGCCGCTTGTGGTCCACGACAGGCAGGTGGCGGATCTTGATCGATTGCATGGCGTGCAGTGCGACGGTGACGGGTGTGCCGGCGTCGACGGTCACCGGGTCGGCGGACATGACCGTCTCGACCTTCAGCTGAGGCGACAACCCGTGGGCCATTGCCCGGACGACCAGATCTCGGTCGGTGACCATGCCGATCACTTCCTCGCCCTGTACCACGGGCAGTGCGCCCACTCCCGCGTCAGCCATGTGACGAGCCGCTTCCTCCAAGGAGGCATCGGGCGGCACGCTGGCCGGCGGTGAACTCATGGCGTACTTGATCTCCATCGCCATCCCTGTTCCCTTCCCCGAGTGGCTCCCTCCGCCCGAGTCTCTGACCAAGCCGGCACCTACCAGCTTGGGAGATCGGGAGCCGGCCTGCCATCCGAGCGGCGCGGTGATCGTGCCGATCAGAGCCAAGTCCACGACGGCAGCACCGTGCATCATCCCCTCATGGGGAGCAATGCTCCCGTTGCTGCGATCAGGACGAGCACGGTCCGGCTTCGCCTTTCAGTGACTGAGTGACTACTCGATCCCTTGTCTCGGGGGTTTCGCGAACGGTGACGCCTTCGTTGCACAGCCGGTCAGGCGGTGCGTGTGTCGGAGGTGAGGCGGTTGAAGGAGACAGGGAGGTGCTGCGGGCCGCGGAGCACGGCGTTGTCCCGGTACGGCGGTGGGTCGGCGACCAGGCGGGGGGAGTCCAGTCGGCCGGCCAGGGCGGTGAGGGCTATGTGTGCTTCGGCGCGGGCGAGGGTGGCGCCGATGCAGTAGTGCAGGCCGCCGCCGAAGCCGAGGTGGGCGTTGTCACGGCGGTCGGGGAGGAACTGGTCGGGGTTGTCGAAGCGGTTGGCGTCGCGATTGCCCGCGGCGAGCATCAGCCGGACCCTTGAGCCCTTGGGGATGGTGGTGCCCGCGAGGTCGATGTCGGCCAGCGTGCTGCGGATGGTCATCTGCACGGGTGGGTCGTAGCGCAGGACTTCCTCCACCAGCGGGGTGGCCAGGTCGGGGTCGGTGCGTAGCCGGGCGAGGGCGTCGGGGTTGCGCAGCAGGGCGAGGGTGCCGTTGGCGATCAGGTTGACGGTGGTCTCGTGACCGGCGACCAGGAGAAGAGTGAGGGTGGTGAGCAGGTCCTTCGGCCCCATCGGGCCTTCAGGGGTGCTGCTGTGCAGCAGGTCGGAGATGAGATCGTCGCCGGGATGGGTGCGCCGGTGTTCGATGAGGCCCTGAAGGTATTCCGTCAACTGGCGGTGAGCGTCGACGAGTTCGCTGATCTCCTCCTCGGTGGGGATGTCGATGGGTTCCAGTCCGCGGGTGAGCACGCGGGAGAGGCTGCCGAAGAGGGGCTCGTCCTGGCGTGGTACGCCGAGGAGTTCGCAGATCACGGTGACCGGGAGGGGGTAGGCCAGGTCGGCCACGATGTCGAGTTGACCTGGTTGCTCGCTGATGTGGGCGTCGAGCAGGTCGGTGACCAGTTCGTGGAGGTGGTCGCGCATGCCCATGATCCTGGGGATGAAGTGCTGGGTGACCTGGCGGCGGAGTTGGTCGTGGCAGGGCGGGTCCTGGACGAGCAGGCTCTTGGTCTCCGGCGGGGGAAGGTAGGGGTTGCGCCGGTCGGAGCTGATGCGCGGGTCGTGCATCAGTTGGTAGATCTCCTGGTAGCCGCTGACCAGCCAGGTTCCGTCGTCTGCGCGGGCCACTGGCTGTTGGCGCAGTTGCGCGTAGTACGGGTAGGGGTTGGCGCGGTTGTCCTGCCGGGCTGCTGCGGTCATGAGATCGGTGGCGGACGGCTGTGCTGCCGTGGTCATGGTGGTGCTCCTTATGGGTGCGTGGCCGGGACCGGACCGGAAATCGGCGAGGGAGGTGCGGCGACGGCGGCACTGTCGGGCGTGTGGTGTCGGGGGAATGCGGCGTCGACCGGGGCGAGGTGCGCTGGGCCGTCGGAGGCGTTGAGTACGGGCGGGAACGGTGCCTTGGCTTCGATGAGGGCGGCGTATCCGTCCAGTACGCGGGGTGAGTCCACCGCGACGGCGGCGACCAGGCGTCCCTGGAGCCCGTATGCGGCGACGAAGCGGCGCTGGTCGAGGGATCCCTGGGTGACCATGACCTGGTCGGCGACGGTCGGCAGTCCCACGG
This sequence comes from Streptomyces sp. NPDC001339, assembly GCF_042895955.1. NCBI lineage: Bacteria > Bacillati > Actinomycetota > Actinomycetes > Kitasatosporales > Streptomycetaceae > Streptomyces > Streptomyces sp. NPDC001339. The sequence goes on from NZ_JBIAWT010000003.1 coordinate 410,505, forward strand.
ACTTGAGGTTGATGCCGAACTGGTTGGACCAGAACGCGGGGAGGGGGCGGTGGACGCGGTGGTCGTGGGCGGGGCGGGTCATGTTGTGTGCGGCGGTACGGGCCTGGGCGATCGCGTTGTCCCAGTGGTCCAGGCGGAGGAGCTGGCCGGGGTAGAGAGGGTGCGGCCAGCGGGCGATGTCACCGGCGACGAAGATGTCCCCGGCCGGCGTCCCGTCGGCGGCCAGTGCCCGGCAGGCGCCGTCACACGCCACTCCGCGAGGGTCGGCGGCCAGGCCGGAGTCCGCCAGCCACTCGGTGTTGGCGAGCGCGCCGGTGGCAACCAGGGCCACCTCGGCATCGACCGTGGTGCCGTCGGAGAGCCGGGCTCGGCGCAGTCGGCCGTGGGCATCGCCTTCCAGGGCGTCGACGGTGGTGTTCAGCCGCAGGTCGACCCCGGCATCGCGGTGCCAGCCGGCGGCGGCGCGGCCGATCACACCGCCCAGTGCGCTCGCCAGCGGTGCCCGGCTGCGTTGGGTCACTGTCACCTCATGCCCCAACTCCCGGCATCCCGAGGCCACTTCCCCGCCGGTGAAGCCGGCGCCGATGACCAGCACCCGTGACGGACCGGCTGTAAGTGCCGCGCGTAGACGATCGGCATCGTCGCGTGTGCGCAGCAGATGCACGCCGTCCAGTTCGCCGCCGGCCCGTTCGGGCCAGGGGCGGGCGCGGGTGCCGGTGGCGATCAGCAGCCGGTCGTACCCCACCCGCCGCCCGTCGGCCAGGACCACCTGGCGGCCCGGCACGTCGAGTCCGGTCGCGGCGGTGCCCAGCAGCCATCGCGCGCCGATGTCCCGTACCCGGGGCAAGGTTGTGTGGTCGGTGGTCAGCCAACCGGACAGCACCGCTTTCGACAGCGGCGGCCGGTCATACGGCTCGTGGGGCTCCTCACCGATGAGGATGAGTTCCCCGGTGAAGCCCTCGTCCCGCAGGGCCTCGGCGGCACGCAGCCCGGCCAGCGAGGCGCCGACCACGACGATCCGGCCGGCGCCGCCGCGCCCGGTCGCATCTGCGGCGGTCATCGGCCCGCCCCCGAGGGCAGGGGCGCAGCCTCGGTGGCTCCGCTCAGCGTGATCGCCTGGACGGGGCAGGCCGCCGCGGCCCGCTCCACCTCGCGGCGCGCGCCGTCGTCCGGCGTGTAGTCGTACTCCAGCGACTCCTCGCCGCGGAACCGGAAGACCGTCGGCGCGGCGAAGACGCACTGGCCGTAGCTCTGGCACCGGTTCAGGTCCACCACCAGCCGCAACGGCCGCGATGGGGTCTGCATGATCATCTCTTTCCCTTTCTTCGCTGATGGAGGGCGAGCCTCCGCAGAGGCATGTACGTCGCCCGTGTGCTCGTGCGCCACACGCATGGCGCATCGCAAGTCCCATTTGAATAGTGACTGCTATCTCGACTGTAAACGCCATCCAGGTTTTTGCATAGGGCTTGCTATCTGAATGACTTCGGCGATGTGAATGTCGGGAGCGGAGAACCACGGCGTCAGCGACGGAAGGGCTGCGGCGTGAAGTGAGGGGCGCACCCCGGCGCCCGTCGCCACGGCGCTCTGAACGCTGGGGCGGGGAGGGCTGGTGCGGCTTGTGCGGCTTGTGCGGCTCCAGCCCTCCCCGGTCCTGCGGATCGGCCCGGCTAGCGGTCGGACCGCGCCAGCATCAGCGGCGCCGGTTCGGGTTCGGTGCTGGGCTGTGCTGCGGCCCCGCGTCGGCCGGGGATGCACAGGGTCACGAGCGCGGCCGCCACGGCGCCCGCTGCGCCAAGGACGAAGCCGGTGCGGAAGCCCGACTCGCTCGGAATCGCGACCGGCCCCATACGGGTAGCCATATGAGCCAGTACGAGACCCACCACCGCGCTCGAGGTCGAGGTGCCAATGGAGCGCATCAGGCTGTTGAGCCCGTTGGCCGCCGCGGTCTCGTCCACCGGGACCGCGCTCATGATCAGCGTGGGCACGGCCGCGTAGGCGAGGCCGATGCCCGCGCTGACGACGCTGGTGAACAGCAGCACGCCCCAGAGGTGGCCCATCAGGGGCGGGGCGAGGGCGTAGCCCGCCGCGATGATCACGGCCCCCACGAGCAGCGACGCCTTCGGTCCGCGTGCGGCCGACAGTCTGGCGGCATACGGCGAGACCGCCATCATGACCAAGCCGGAGGGCAGCATCCACAGGCCGGCGGCCGTCATGGACTGACCGAGCCCGTAGCCCGTCTCCTTGGGCAGTGCGAGCAGTTGAGGCGCGATCAGCGACATGGCATACATGGAGAAGCCGACGATGACCGAGGCGAGGTTGGTCATCAGCACCTGCCGCCGGACGCAGGTCCGCAGGTCGACCAGTGGTGCCGGCGTACGAAGTTCCCACCAGCCCCAGCCGATCAGCACGACGATCGCGGCCGCGAACAAGCCGAGCGTGGTGGGGCTCGTCCACCCCCAGTCGGCCCCCTTGGAGATGGGCAACAGCAGGCAGACCAGGCCCGCTGCCACACCCAGCGCCCCTATCACGTCGAAGCCCCTGGCTGTGGTGACCGGCGAGGCGGGGACGAGGAACCGTACGAGGAGCGCCATGATCACGCTCAACCCGGCCGCACCCCAGAAGAGGACATGCCAGTCCGCGTGCTGCGCGATGAGCGCCGCGGCAGGCAGGCCGAGTGCGGCGCCGACACCGAGGGAGGAACTCATCAGGCCCAGAGCGCTTCCCAGCCGCTCCGGCGGAAGGATGTCGCGCATCAGGCTGATGCCCAGCGGAACCACGCTCATGCCCATGCCCTGGAGGGCCCGGCCCACCACCATGGGGGCGAGTGAGGTGCTCACGGCGCAGACCAGGGAGCCGAGCACGAGCAGGGCGATGCTGACGAGCAGCAGGCGCCGCTTGCCGTAGAGATCTCCGAGGCGGCCGAAGACGGGGGTGGCCACCGCGCCCGCGAGCAGAGTCGCCGTGATGGTCCAGGAAGCGTTGGCAGTGGTGGTGTGCAGGAGGTGGGGGAGGGCGGGGATGAGCGGTACGACGAGGGTCTGCATCAGCGAGACCGTGATGCCGGCCGCGGCGAGCACGCCGACGGCGGCGCTGCTGCGGTTGGTTTGCATGGAGAGGCGGTGTTTGTTCACAAGGGGGACTCCCTACGACGCGACGAAGTGCAAAGAGGGCGAGGGGCGCCTGGAAGGCGGTCGCGGGCGGCGATGAACCGGCGTCGGCGCGGCGGCCGGCGATCCGCGCGACCTCACGCGCCGGCCCGCCGGGGCGCCCGCCACATCGCCATTGCAATTCAGATAGTGGTTGCCATTTGGACTGTACATCCCATCTGGCGGCTTGACGTAGGGGGTACTATCTGAATAGCTTGAGCGACATGAATGTCGAGAGTGAGGAACCCCGACGTCAGCGGTTGACCCGGGCCGAGGCCAAGGCCCGCACGCGTGCGCTCCTGCTGGATGCGGCTGCCCGCGTCTTCGCCCGTAAGGGCTTCACCGGTGCCTCGGTGGAGGAGATCGCCGAGTCGGCGGGCTTCTCCATCGGCGCGCTCTACTCGAACTTCTCCGGCAAGGAAGCACTCTTCCTGGAGCTGCTGTCGGACCGTGGCCGCGACCGTGTCGCCCAGGCCGCCAAGGCGCTGCACGACGTGGGCACCGAAGAAGCCGTCGCCGAACTCGGGCGCCTGCTCGTCGATGTTGCCGACAACGACACCGACTTCGCCTCGCTCCAGGCGGAGTTCTGGCTGTACGCAGTCCGCAACCCGCACGTACTGGAAACGGTGGCCGCTACCACGCGCGAGCCACGCCAGGCATTGGAGGGCGTCATGCGCACCGCGCTGGCCCAGCGGGGCGCACCCGGCGACGTCTCCCCCCAAGCCGTTGCCACCGTGGTGGGAGCGCTATGGCAGGGCCTGGTACGCCTGCGGCGCATCGACCCGGACAGTGTGCCGGAAGAACTCTTCGGACAAGCCCTCGGATGGCTGTTCACAGGCATCAATGCCAGCGACACACCCACTCCCGCTGACACCGACTGAACACAGACCAGCACAACCCTCGTGCACCGACCACAGCAAGACTCGTCACACGGATTCACCCTTGCCCGCCCTCTGACGAGCCCGTACCGGACCTTCTCATGCGGCAAACCCGCCTGACCTGCCTGCAACAGTCTGTCAACGGCCTCTTGATCGTCCGCCGCTGGCGGCCTCGAGACATCCTCGCCGGGGAGCTTACGGAGGCCGCTGCGAGAGATCCCAGACGGCGCCAAGTTCGAGGTCATCGCCCACCTGGACCGCGTCCTCGGCCCGGCCCTCGTCCGCGACGTCGGTCGCACCTGGCGTCGGGGCCCGGATGCGGTCGACTTAGCGAGCCGGAGGGCTGGCCGCCCACGCGAGGGCGTCATCGAGTTCGTCGTATGCGAACCGCCGAACCTCAGCCCGAACGAAGTGATTCGCGAGCTGGGGCGCCAGGGCGGCGACCTTACTGTCAGCCGCCAGCGCGATCTTCCGGACCTTCCGGTGGTGGTCGCGAAGGAACCGCACATGACGGATCAAGCCGCCCATGTTTTCCCAGCCGGGGAACTCGCGCGCATGGATCACGACGCCGGCCAATTCGGCGTGTGTCTTGAGCCAGCTGTCCACGGTCGACGCGAGGGCGTCGAAATCCTGTGCACGCAGGGGTTGTTCGACCTCGACCACGAGCACGTCGGACTCGGTCAGCCGGTGGGAAATGCCGGGGCCCTCGGGAAGCGACGACAGCCAGTGCAGGGCCTCGTCACGCTCCTGGCTTCCGAAGACGCGTACCGGACAGGCCATCAGAAAGCTCGTCAACCGGGTCGACTCACGGATCCAGCGCACGTCACTGACGACCGCACACCCCTCGAAAAGCCTCATGGCACCCATACCGACCTTGAGGTCCTCCCAGGCCGCTCCGGGAGTGAAGGACGTGAACTCGGGGCCGATCTCGCACAGGATCCGAATCCGGCGGCCTTCCCTCCGGGCGTCCTCGATGAGTGGCTCGACCACCGTCTGGTAGTCGCTCTTCGACACCGTCCCGATCGCCTTTACCGCGTCGACGCCGGCAGGGGTGTCCTCGGCTCTCTCCAGCATGCCCTTCCCCTCTCCGTGCCCGGTCGACGTATGGGTGGCCGCAGGCGTCCGAGCGGAGGCCGACGCACGGCCCAGTTCGACACTGATGCAATTCTTACAGAAAATTCCTTTTCGGGTATGACTGAAGATATGCGGCAATAGGCATGTTTCTGGGCATGGCGAGGTTCTGGCTGAGTGGTGGCCCGGTTGGACAAGGCCGATAGGTCCTACCCGTGCGACGACGAAGGATGATCGGAAGTCTCGGGCTGATCGGCGTGGAACGTCACGCCGATCCAGCAGACCCAGCCGGATCGGCTGCAACGCCCAGTAGCTGATGGCCCGGTACAGCAGAGTCGCGCCGATCGCCGAGCCGGGCGGCAGGCCGTACAGCACAAGCAGCACGGACAGGCTCGCCTCGACCACACCCAGGCTGCCGGGCGTCAGGCGCAGGCTGCCGGGGATCTGCGTGAGCCCGTAGGCGAGCAGCAGCCCGTGCCAGGGCACGCCGATACCCAGTGCCCACAGGCAGGCGGCCAGACACGCCGCATCGAAAGTCCAGTTCAACAGCGCGAGCAAGGCCGGGCGCAGCCACGTCCGGAAACCAGGCTGCAGGCTCCGGATCTGCACCACCACCTGTACCAGTGCCTGTCGGGCCCTGCGCACGCGTGCGGACCGCTGCCCGATCCGGTCCCAGCACCGTCGCACTGTTGCGCGGAAGCCTGCGAAACGGGACAGGCCGAAGACCGCCAGGCCGAGCAGCAGTCCCAGCCCCAGGAGGCCGGCAGCCGGGCGCAGAACGGTGGCGGCCCCGGTTGCGCCAACGGTGAACAAGCCGACCACGATCAGGATGGCCAGGCCGAGCACCGCAAGTGCCCCGGCGGAGACCAGTACGGCGGCCGCCAGGGCAGGTTCGACCCTCCGGCGGTTCAGCTGCCGAAACATCCAGGCGCTGGCAAGGGCCGCCCCACCGGGTAGTGCGCCCGCCACGGCGTTGGCCGCTACGGCGATCGCCACCATCCGCCGCAGGCTCCACCGCACCCCGCCCTCCCGCAGCAGCCAGCGCGGCACGGCCGCGAAGCACGCCACCGACAATGCCTCGACTCCCACAGCAACCGTCAGCTGAGGGAAGTGCACCCGGGAGATGAGGTCGAACGCCTGCGCCAGCTCGTGCCGCCGCCACACAGCCACCCACACCGCGGCCACCAGCAGCAGGCCGGCTCCGCACCAGGTCAACCAGCCCGGCCGAACCAGACGGTCCGCCTGGTTCTCCGCTGTGGTGTACGACCGCTCAGACGCCATCCGTCACCACCGGCGGAAGGCAAACCACCAAAAGCGGCTGCCGCCTGAGACGGCCTCGCATGCGCACACGTGAGACGGCGGATGCGCCGACTTGCTCGCAAGGACAGAGCCGTTCCATTCCGGGTTCACAGAGGCAGGTGTAGCACCGACAGTGCCGGGTTGCGGTCCAGCACTACTCGTCCGAGTGGCGTCGGTGTCTCTTCAGGGTTGAGCTCGAGACGGGCACCGGACTGCTGCGATGAGACGTGCGTCAACCGGACCCGACCATGGGGTGGGATCAGCGATGGGACCTCGATATGCGCTGGTCACACCGGAAACCGGTATGACCATTCGGGAAGCGGCCCTGGAGGTGTTGCGGCAGGAGGTGGATCCGTACGGCGGAAAGGCGTCCTCGGAGCTCTACGAAGAAGCGTGAGTCGCGGGGACCCCCCACCACACCCCGGCCGGACACCCACGGTCGCCCGGCTCCGCAGGGAACGATGCGACGGTCAACGCTCCCGATCACGACCTGGTTCGGAACGTGATCCCCACGTCGGAGCAGAGGGACTCGGCCACCTCACGGTCGAAGGGCTCGGTGCCGGGGGTAAGCACCGAAGCAGCGGCCACCGCCACCCCCAACGCGCAGGCACTGACCGGATCGTCCCCTGCGGCCAGCCGAACGGTGAGCGCGGCCACCATGCTGTCTCCGGCCCCGGCATCACTGAGCAGCTCCCCGGGCAGCGGCGGTGCACGCAGTTCGGTGTGGCCGTGACGGGTCGAGCAGAGCGCGCCCAGGTCACCGATCGTGGTGACCGCGATCTCGGCGGCCCCCGTGGTGAGCAGATGCTCGTTGACCGCTAGGGCGTCGTCGAAGCTGCGGACGGTCCGGCCGAGGAGATCGGCGGCCTCTGTCCGGTTGCACCTGAGCAGGAAGACGCCTTCGTCGAGCCCCTGCCGCAGCGCCGGGCCTGAGGTGTCCAGCACCAGCCGGGATCCAGCCGCCTTGATCCGGCGGGCAACCGCCGCGTAGAAGTCGTCAAGCAGGCCGCCGGGCAGGCTGCCGCTTGCCACGACGTACCTGCTGGTGCCGATCGCCTGCCCCAGCACGTCCAGGCAGCGTTGTCCCTCATGGTCGTCGAGGTGCGGACCGGGCGGGACGATGTGATGGCTGCGGCGGGACTCGGTCTCGAACAGCACGAGTGCTTCGCGGGTCTCGCCGTCGATGTCGACGGCGATGTGGTCGATGCCCTCTTCGTCCAGCAACCTGTTCAGGCGGCAGCCGACTTCGCGGCCGGCGGTGTGGACGGCGGTGGCCCGTCCTCCGAGTCGCGCCACACCGCGGGCGACGTTGATGCCCCCGCCCCCGCCGGCCACGGACCTGACCCGGGCGCGGTTCTTGCCGATGTCGGCAAGGTGGTCGACATCCCAGCAGATGTCGACGGTCGGGTTCACCGTCAGGGTGAGAACCGGCCCGGCCGTGGCGGGGTCCGGCGCTGTTGTGCTCATCGTGGAGATGCCGCCTCGCCCGGTATGGCCAGTGCCTGGCGCACCATCTGTTGAACGTGGCCCCGCTCGTTGTCGTACCCGGCTGTGACCGCCGGCGGGCCGTTGTCGGCAACGGCGCTCGGCGTGAGCCCGACGGCGGATGCTCGCGGACACGCCCCGATGCCGTTGGATTCCAGGGGTTTGTCTACGGCACCCAGCCCGTCCTGGTAGCGGCCACATGCCGGAAGATCTCGTTGACCTCGGAGCCGGTCGCCTTCCGTGCGGTCACCCAGACGATGCCGGTCACGTCGAGCGCATACTCGGTCTGCGCCGAGCGGGCCGAGGCGGCCGAACCCGTTGATCGCAACCCGGGCGGCCATGGTTCGCTCCCCACTTTCTTGGCCGAACCGCCGACGGAGCGGCCCGACACCTGGGACCTCGGCCGCGGCTGATAGCGGTCGGCTCACATGCCACGAACCGGACGGCCGATCATGCGTCTCACTGGCCCCGACCTGGCTTCGACGCTAACCCTTCCGACAGCCCGTCGCACCTCGTCGCCTCACCGGCAGATGCCAGCGGCTATCACGGCGCAGTGCCCGGCGGCGAAGGGTGGGTCGGCGGCAGGCTGCCCAGCAGCCGCCAGGTGCCGGAGGTGTCTGTGCGGGTCGGCCCAGCGCACGGCAGCCGCGAGAGCGACCTCCCCCCCCGGATGAACGTGGCCGAGGCGAAACAATGCGGCGCACGACTCGCCCACGAACTCCTGCTCTCCAAGGGACTGTAGGTACCCCGACAAGGGACTTTAGGTACCCCGACCGGCGGGAGAGACGCAACGCCGGTGGGACACCGGGCCGGCGAGCCGTTCGGAGAACCGCTCGGGAGACGGGCACTCGTGTCAGCGGCACAACAGGCGTGGACGGAGCCCCCAGGTCATCCTTTGACGACGCCTAGCGGGATCAGCCGGGCGACCAGCCGCGCCAGCCCGGCACCTTCGGTGGCGGAGGCGACCGCGTCGACGTCCTTGTAAGCGGCGGGAGCCTCCTCCGCGAGGCCGCGCCAGGAGGAGGGGCGGACGGCGATGCCATGGGCCTCCAGCGAGTCCCGCACCTGTTCGCCGCGGACTTGGCGCAGTGCGTGATGGCGGCTCCACACCCGTCCCGCGCCATGGCAGGTGGAGAAGAACGCGGCGTTGCCGGGCGTGCCGACCATGACGTACGAGGCGGTGCCCATGGTTCCGGGAACGAGGACCGGCTGGCCGGCCTCGGCGAGGTCCTCCGGCAGGCCGGGGTGGCCGGGCGGGAGGGCGAGGGTGGCGCCCTTGCGGTGCACACACAGCCGGCGCGGTACGCCGTCCACCTCGTGGGTCTCGATCTTGGCCATGTTGTGGGAGACGTCGTACACCAGGTCCACGCCTACACCCACACCGGCGGTGCAGGCGAATGCATGGCGTGCGGCCTCGGTGAGCAGCTGCCGGTTGGCGCGGCCGTAGTTGGCGGCGGCGGCCATCGCCCCGAGGTAGTCGCGGCCGGGCGGAGAGACGACGGGCGCGCAGGCGAGCTGCCGGTCCGGGATGTCGATGCCGTAGGCGCGCAGCGAGTGGTCCATGACCCGGACGTGGTCGGTGCACACCTGGTGTCCGAGGCCGCGGGAGCCGCAGTGGATCATCACGCAGACCTGGCCGACCCGCAGGCCGAAGGCGGCCGCGGTCCCCTCGTCGTACACCCGGTCCACCGCCTGGACTTCCAGGAAGTGGTTGCCCGAGCCGAGGCTGCCCACCTGGTTCAGCCCACGCTCCACGGCACGCTGCCCGACCTGCTCCGGGTCGGCATCTGCCAGCGCCCCGTGGTCCTCGCAGCGGTCCAGATCGCGCGGGACGCCGTGGCCGCACTCGACCGCGTACCGGGCGCCGCCGGTGAGCAGCTTCTCCATCTGTGCGCGTCCGGACAACCTCCACAGACCACCGCGTCCCACGCCGCGCGGCGTGGTGTCCCCGAGAACGTCCATCAGCTCCTTCAGGTGCGGGGCCAGTTCGACCCGCTCCATACGGGCAGCCAGCAGCCGGACACCGCAGGAGATGTCGAAGCCGACGCCGCCCGGCGAGACGACGCCGCCCGCGTCGATGTCCGTGGCGGCGACCCCGCCGATGGGGAAGCCGTACCCCCAGTGCACATCGGGCATGGCGAAGGAGGCGCGGACGATGCCGGGCAGCGTCGCCACGTTCACCACCTGTTCCAGCGCCCTGTCGCCGGCCGCCTGGGGCAGCAGCTCACGGCTGGCGAAGACGACACCGGGCACGCGCATGGCACCCTGCCGGTCGATGCGGAACCGGAACGGGCTCTCCTCCGTCACCGTGACGTCCATGTCCGTGTCCGTCGCTCTCGGTGAGTCTTCCTGGCCCACAGGCACCTCGCGCTGTCGTGAGAGTGCCGTGATCGACGCATCCGTCACTCCCCGGCGGACGGAGCCCGCAGGTCGGGGGCTCGATCCGGTCTGTCTCTCCCCACGCCACACGCCACAGTGTGCGCAGCGGGGCGTACAGGGGTCTGTCCTTCCACTGTGTCTCCGTCCGGCACACGCCGCACGGGCGGATGTGCCCGGAAGGCGACCGGTTCGGCCGGCACCCGGGGAGCCGGCTCGGCCGACAAGACGTACGTCAGGGGCCCTGAGAGGAACGGTCACACGTCGAGCGTGACCGAGCAGTGCCAGCCGTCCGGCCCGCGAGCGAATGTCAGCTCATGCAGGGTGACCGCTTTCGGCGCGGCCCCCGTCACCGGAAGCGCCCCGACGTCCGCCATGCTCAGCCCGGCCCGCAGCCCGCCGCGGACGGCGGTCAGCTCCGCCTCGACCGGGGCCTCGTTCTGGGTGTCGAGCCAGTACACGACCTCTTCCAGCAGTGCCACCAGCAGGTCCTCGTCCGTGTCCGCCCGGATCACGACATCCCGCCGACGCACACCGACCGCGCCCGCCAGGTCCAGGAAGGACTCGCAGACACCTCGCACGGCCTGCGCCAGGCACACCTCACGGGTCGGGCCCCATGCCTCCACCCGCAGATCCGCGGTGTGCGGAACGCTGCGGTGTCCGCCGAGCCGCGCGGAGCCTTCCGGCCGCATCACGCTCGCCCTCCTCGTACGACAGCCCCTGTTCCATCGTCGCCCCTCAGGCACCAGGGCAGGCGCCAGGCCGTCAGGGGCGGGGGCTCCTGCCAGACGACCCCATAACGATTCAACACCTGGGTGCCCGCCTGCCGCTTTCGGTGGTTCATGGTGGGTGGCCCGGGCGGAGAGTGCTGGGATTCGACGTCAACGGTGCGGGACGACGGCCACCGGGCAGTGCGCGTGCTGCGAGTCTGCGTGGGTGATCCGGCCCAGGCGGGCACCTGGCGGGCGGCCCGGGCGGTGCGCGCCCACGACGAGGAGATCGGCACGGGCGGAAGCTTCGACGAGCGCGCCCGCCGGGGAGCGCCGCCTAGGCTGCTGCCTCGCTGCTGCCTCACGCCTGAGCACAAGCCGCAGCGTGGACGGACTGCGTTCCGCGACGCCACTCCGAGAGAAGGTGTCGGGCAATTGGCTCCTCGATCGGCATGCGCAGACCTGGCGATCAGCAATATGCCTTACATGCCAGACAGATCCGAGCACCGTCACCGTGGCTTGCCGGCCACGGTCCACCCGTGCGTCGACCGCATCCTCGGAGACCTGCTCGGTCGTCACCGCGAGCCCCGGGTGTAGCTCACGCACCATGGTCTTGGCCCTGTCGAGCACCTCGGCCCCGTAGCGCCTCCGGCTGGCGGCCTCGTGGGCGATGGGGATGCCCAGTGGCTGGGGGGAGGCCCAGGAGTGCAGCAGGTGCAGCGGCAGCCCTTGGGCCGCCACCTCAGCGGCGCCCCGGCGCACCGCTGACCTGCTGTTCTCCGTTCCGTCCAGCCCCACCAGAACGGGGCCGCCCATGACAGACACCTCCGCGGACTCGGGCCTGCGGGAACAACCTCCCCTCCAGCGTCACGGCAGCGGGCCGGCAGCTCCATAGGCCGAAGAGCCCGACCACCGTGTGGTCACCAGGCCACGGCACCGAGGCGAACGGGGCCGGTCGGCCCCCCGATAGGGCCTGACCGGGTCTTCCCCATAGCGCTGACGGGAGCTTTGCTGAAAGTGACGAGGAGGACGACGAGACGACGAGACGCGGAGTAGTGGAGTAGTAGAGAGGAACTGCGCACCGCGCAACCCGTGCCCGCGAGAAGTGGGTGGTCCTCCTCGCCTCTGCATGCGTGGCGCCGGAACGCCGGAATGCCGGACGCTGGGAGGTAGCCATGAGCGACCGGTCGACGAAGAACCAGTCGGAGAGCGGCCGGCAACCGGTCGGCCGATCGGAAGTCGGCTGGCCGGAAGCCAGCCAGCCGGAAGCCAGCCGGTCGGAAGCTGGTCAGTCGAAGAGCGGCAGGTCACCGGACGATGGCTGGATCGTCGTGGGGGTTGACGGATCGGAGTCGTCCAAGGAAGCCCTGCGCTGGGCGGTGCACCAGGGGCGGCTGACCCACTGCCCCGTCCATGCGGTGATCGCCTGGGAGTACCCGCCCCTCTTTGGCTCGATCGGCTGGCTCGACGCCCCGCAGGAGCTCGCGCCGGACGCGAAGGTGTGGGCGGGGCAGAGCCTCGACCGCGCGGTCGAAGAGGTCGTCGGAGCGGCCGAGGCGGCGCGGATCCGCACTACTGTCGCCTACGGCACGCCCGCAGCCGTGCTGCTGGAAGCGGCCGAGGACGCGGCTCTGCTGGTCGTCGGCAGCCGTGGACACGGTGGGTTCACCGGAGCGCTCCTGGGCTCGGTCAGCTGGCACTGCACCCAGCACGCTCCCTGCCCGGTCGTCGTCGTACGGGGACGGAACCACTGAGTCGTACGGGGACGGAACCACTGAGCGAGGGTGGGCAACGCACCACGCTGCCGGCAGGCCAGGTCGGCGCGCGACCGGTCGCCAGCCGGCTCACCCACCGGCGCGAGGGGCGTATCCGGGGCCTACGGCAGCGTCGGAAAGGGGCGGCCGCCGGTCCCGACTGCCGAGGGCCCTGGCACGTTCACCCACGTTCACCGACGGTGGTGCCGTCCTTGCGCGTCGAGTTCCGCCCACTCCTTCTCCCACTGGGCGTAGCGCTTGCGGTTCAGCAGGAGGACGCCGGCCCGGTCTGTGCCGAAGACCAGCAGCCCGGTACCGGATGCGGCCAGGGTGCCGGCCACGACGCTCCGGACAAGGATGTCCGCCGGGGTGCTCGGGTCCCGTAGCAGGGCCCCGTGCTCGTCCAGCCACACGGTCGTCCGGTCTCCGGCATGAGCGCCGGGTGCCACAGTTGTCTCTCCTGTCCGGACGGTATGGTCCGAGGCCGTCCAGCGCACTGTCGCGTGCACTCGGCCACCCGTGCCGTCCCTGGCGTCACGGCCGGCGCGGGCGGGCGGCTCCTTCGTCACCACGGCGGTGACCGCATGCCAGTCGGCGCGTTGCTGCTGGGACGCGGTGTCCACCGCCTGGCCGGCCAGCACCCCGGCGGTCGGTGCCGCCACGGCGATGAGCAGCCCGGCGGCCAGGGCCATCCAGGACTGTGCCACGTCCGTGCCGCGCCGGAGCAGGTCGTGCCGCCATGGTGGGCGCATCTTCCGAGGAGTCATCGTGTACCCCCTTCGCCTGCTGTTTGGAGGGTCTCAAGACCAGGCAGGTCCGGGAGAGGGCCGAACGGTCCCGGTGAGGGGCCGGGGCGTACAGTCTGGGCGGTCGGGCCGGGACCGTTCGGCCCTCTGGCAGATCACCTCGAGTGGCGACCCGATGGATCGGATGGCTTCGTCGAGCAGTACTCGTCAACAAACGCTGTTGCTGAAGATGAACGAAGCCACCCAGGCCGTGTTCGGTCTTCAGCCGGCTCACGAGCTCCATGTGCTTGGCCGGGGGTGCGGAACGGGTGAGATCGTTCCCTTGCGTGATCGGGCGGCCGTACTTCTTCTCGACGGAGGGGAAGTAGCTGGCAGGGCCTTTCGCCGCAGTGGCCATGTCGGGGCTCTGTCCTTCTGTCCGTGTGCTGCCGGTGGCGTACCTCGGGTTGAGGAGCCTTGCCAGCGGGGTTCAGCACCACAGACGTGGCCTTGGACTGACCTGGACGCCTGGTGGGAGGTGTGTGAGAGAGGTTCCGACACTTGGCGATGAGTTACCGCGTCCGCTTCCGGGGAATACGCGAGCGCCCTGGTCGGCGCAGCCGTTTCCAGGTGCGGTGGACAGTCGACGGGCTTGAAAATTCAGAATCGTTCGGCACCGTCGGGGTCGGGCTTGCTGAGAGCAGGCACGCGAAGCTGATGACGTTGGCACGCGAGGGGGAGCCGTTCGATGAGCCCACGGGTCTGCCGGCGTCCGAGCTGCGAGCCATCAAGCAGCGTACGACGTGGTACGACATTGCCCACGAATACCTCGGCCAGCGGTGGTGGCGGAAGGCTCTGGACTGGATAAAGCGGAACTCCCTGCCCGTCAGTGCTCTCGCGGAATCCGATGTGCTGCGGCGTGCGCTGGATGCTCTGTGCTGCAAGTGGGACGGCAAGGCGGCTGCGGCCAAGACGGCACGGCGCAAGGGGCCGCATTCAACGAAGTTCTCAACACAGCAGTTGAAAAAGGGTACTTCGCAGAGAACCCCCTCAACGGGCTCAGGCTGTCCGACTGCTCGCGGCGGTTGGCCAGCAGTGCGGGCGCGGGCCTCGCCTTGAGGCGTTCTTCGGCTGCATGTACTACGCGGCCATGCGGCCAGCGGAGGTCATTCACCTCCGGCTCGAACAGTGCCACCTGCCCGAGACCGAGTGGGGGATGCTCAAGTTCCTGGACGGCGTCCGGGAGCAGGCCAACCGCCTGATCGAGCAGTCGATGAAGGAGTGAGACCGCGTCAGCCAGGGCGCAGCGCCTTCGGGGTGAGCCGGGAGTGGGACCGGAAATAGACCGGAAGAGCTGGTCAGGAGCGGGATAGCAGTGGGGGAGATTGGGAGGTACGACGTAAACCGGGCCCTGTTCTGAGCGGGCCGAGCGAGAGGCGCCTGACGGGCTAAAGCCCAGGTCAGGCGCCTTTTTCCGTGGGCTTAGAAGAAGCCGAGCTTCTTCGGGGAGTAGGAGACCAGGAGGTTTTTGGTCTGCTGGTAGTGGTCCAGCATCATCTTGTGCGTCTCGCGGCCGATTCCGGACTGCTTGTAGCCGCCGAACGCCGCGTGGGCGGGGTAGGCGTGGTAGCAGTTGGTCCATACCCGGCCGGCCTGGATGGCGCGGCCGGCGCGGTAGGCGGTGGAGCCGTCACGGGTCCAGACGCCCGCGCCGAGGCCGTAGAGGGTGTCGTTGGCGATGCCGATCGCGTCGTCGAAGTCGCTGAACGGGGCGACAGCCACCACCGGGCCGAAGATCTCCTCCTGGAAGACCCGCATGTCGTTGTTGCCCTCGAAGATCGTGGGCCGGACGTAGTAGCCGCCTTCCAGCTCGCCGCCCAGCTCGGCCCGGGTGCCGCCGGTCAGGATGCGGGCGCCCTCCTTCTGGCCGATGTCCAGGTAGGAGAGGATCTTCTCCAGCTGGTCGTTGGAGGCCTGGGCGCCGATCATGGTGTCGGTGTCCAGCGGGTGTCCCTGGACGATCTTCTCCGTACGGGCCACGCCGGCGGCGAGGAAGTCCTGGTAGTGGCCGCGCTGGATCAGGGCGCGGGACGGACAGGTGCACACCTCGCCCTGGTTGAGGGCGAACATGGTGAAGCCTTCCAGCGCCTTGTCCTGGAAGTCGTCGGCCGTGGACGAGACGTCGTCGAAGAAGATGTTCGGGCTCTTGCCGCCCAGTTCGAGGGTCACCGGACGCAGGTTCTCGGACGCGTACTGCATGATCAGGCGGCCGGTGGTGGTCTCGCCGGTGAAGGCGACCTTGGCCACCCGCGGGCTGGAGGCCAGCGGTTTGCCCGCCTCGACGCCGAAGCCGTTGACGATGTTGACGACGCCGGGCGGCAGCAGGTCGGTGATGAGGGACATGAAGTAGTGGACCGATGCGGGGGTCTGCTCGGCCGGTTTCAGGACGACGGTGTTGCCGGCGGCCAGGGCCGGGGCGAGCTTCCAGGTCGCCATCAGGATCGGGAAGTTCCAGGGGATGATCTGAGCGACCACCCCGAGCGGCTCGTGGAAGTGGTAGGCGACGGTGTCCTGGTCGATCTCCGACAGCGAGCCTTCCTGGGCGCGGATGGCGCCCGCGAAGTAGCGGAAGTGGTCGATGGCGAGCGGGATGTCGGCCGCCAGCGTCTCCCGTACGGGCTTGCCGTTCTCCCAGCTCTCGGCGACCGCCAGGGCCTCCAGGTGCTGCTCCATCCGGTCGGCGATCTTGTTGAGGACGGCGGCGCGTTCGGCGGCGGACGTACGGGCCCAGCGCGGTGCCGCGGCATGCGCCGCGTCCAGCGCGCGCTCCACGTCCTCGGCCGTACCGCGGGCGATCTCGGTGAACGGCTGTCCATTGACCGGTGTCGGATTCTCGAAGTACCGGCCCAGCGCGGGCGCCACGAACTCCCCGCCGATCCAGTGGTCGTAGCGGGGCAGATAGCTCATGACGGCATCGGCGGAACCCGGGCTGGCGTAACGGGCCATGGACGGTCTCCCAATCGCTCTCGGCGCGGTGCCCGCCGCTCCCGTGCGACGGGCGTCGTCGCGCAGGCTAGGGGCGCCGGAGTTGCGCGGACGTTGCGACGCGCCCGGCGGCGGCCGGTGTTCCGTTGCCGCCGCCTGCCAGGCCGTATGCGGCACGCAGCCGGTCGGCGGTGGCACGGGGCGCGGTACGGGTGAGGGAGTGGGCCGGCAGGGCGTCCACCAGGGTCTCGAAGACCTCCAGGTCGTCCTCGCCCCAGGGAGTGCGCGACCACTCGCGCAGCAGGTCGGGGTCGCGGGCGGTGAGCAGGGCGCACCGCATCCGGTCCGCCAGCGCCGCGCGCAGCCGCCGTACGCCCGGCGCCTCGGACAGCGGCAGCAGCGGGCCGGGGTAGGCGCCCAGCGCGGAGCGGGGATCTCCGGCCGCCAGCCGCTCCTCGACCGCGCCCAGATCGGTCTCGACGGGGCGGCTCAGCCGGTACGGGCGGGAGTGCAGCAGCGCACCCACGAGCTGTCGTAGCCGGGACAGCTCGGCCCGCAGGGTGACCGGACGCACCTCGCGGTCCCCGTACAGCAGCACGGAGAGCTGATCTCCCGTCAGACCTTCCGGGTGCCGCGCCAGCAGGACCATGATTTCGCTGTGCCGGCGCCCGAGCCGCAGCCGCTCGCCGTCCACGACGAGGAGCGCCTCGTCCCGGCCGAGCACGGAGAGGGAGACACCCAGAACCGGCCCGGTGGAGGCGAGATGGGCCTCGGCGGCGCGGGCGGTGGCCTGGACCAGCGCCAGACTGTGCGGGTTCGCCAGGTGGTCGCCACCGGTGATGTCCACCGCGCCCAGTAAGCGCCCGGTCCGCGGGTCGTGCAGCGGGGCGGCGGCACAGGTCCAGCGCTGCACCCGCAGGTTGTAGTGCTCGGCCGCGAAGATCTGTACGGCGTGGCCGGCGGCGAGCGCGGTGCCCGGGGCGTTGGTGCCGGCGTGCCGCTCGTCCCAGCGGGCCCCGGCGACGAAGTTCATCCGCTCGGCGCTGCGCCGCACCCCGCGGTGCCCCTCCACCCACAGCAGCCGCCCCTGCGGATCGCAGACCGCCAGCAGGTGCGCCCCGTCCTCCGCGAAGCCGCCCAGCAGCTCCCGGAAGACAGGCATCGCGCGGGCCAGTGGGTGCCCCTCCCGGTAGGCATGGAGCGCGGGTTCGTCCAGCTCGACGGAGACGGCGCCGTCCGGGGCGGCCCGGGCGTCGGCCGAGCGGCGCCAGGAGTCGGCGACGACCTGGCGGACCGGTGGGGTGACGGTGCCGTCGGCCAGGAACGCGGTATGGGCCCGGCGCACCGCCCTGTTGCGCTCCACCGGATCGGCTCCGGTCTCCATCGCCAGCCAAGGGTTGACCACGTGTCACCTCTTCGGTACGGCTCCTGTCCCCGTACGGCCGATGGTGCTCGTACCGGGCGCGCCCGTAAACCCCTCCCCATGAACTGTGCACCCGCCGCCTGTTGAAGCATGTACCGCGTGCGCCCGTAAACCCCGGCACGTGTTCGGAGATATGCCTGATGCCACGTCAGAGCATGCTCCAGGAACTGCTCCAGGAACTGCTCCAGGAACGGCGAACGGGCGGGAGGCCGCCACCTCCCGCCCGTCCGGCTCGGTCGCCGCGGCTACTTGATCGCCTTGATCAGCTCGCCGTCGGCGGTGTCACCGCTCAGTTCCCAGAAGAACGTGCCGCCCAGGCCCTGGGCGTCCTTGAAAGCCATCTTCGTGCCGATGGTCTTCGGGGTGTCGTAGCTCCACCACTGGTCACCGCACTTCGCGTAGGCGGTGCCGCCCACCTCGCCGGTGGCCGGGCAGCGGGCCTTGAGCACCTTGTAGTCGTCGATGCCCGCCTCGTACTTGCCCGCGGCCGCACCGGTGGCCGTACCGCCCGGCGCGTCCTGAGTGACGCCCGACCAGCCGCGGCCGTAGAAGCCGATGCCCAGCAGCAGCTTGTCCGCCGGAATGCCGAGGCCGAGCAGTTTCTTGGTGGTGTCGGTGGTGTTGAACCCGGCCTTGGGAATGCCGTCGTACGACGTGAGCGGGGAGTGCGGTGCGGTCGGCCCCTTGGCGTCCCAGGCGCCGAAGTAGTCGTACGTCATGGGGTTGTACCAGTCGACGTACTGGGCCGCGCCCGCGTAGTCGGCGGCGTCGATCTTGCCGCCGTCCGAGGCGTCCGCGGTGATCGCCGCGGTCACGAGATTGTCCTTGCCGAACTTCTCCCGCGTCGCCTTCACCAGCTTGGTGAAGGCGTCCTTCCCGCTGGTGTCGCAGGTCAGGCCGCAGGCGTTGGGGTACTCCCAGTCGATGTCGATCCCGTCGAAGACATCCGCCCAGCGCTTGTCCTCGACCAGGTCGAGGCAGGACTGGGCGAACGCCTCGGGGTTCCTGGCGGCGTCGGTGAAGCCGCCGGACCAGGTCCAGCCGCCGAACGACCAGATCACCTTGAGGCCGGGGTGCAGCTTCTTGAGCTTTCTGAGCTGGTTGAAGTTGCCGCGCAGCGCGCCGTCCTCCCAGGTGTCCGCCTTGCCGTCGACGCTCTGGTCCGCGGTGTACGCCTTGTCGTAGTCGGCGTAGGAATCACCGATCGTGCACTTGCCGCCCTGGACATTGCCGAAGGCGTAGTTGATGTGGGTCAGCTTGTCCGCCGACCCCGACGTCTCGATGTTCTTGACGTGGTAATTGCGGTCGTAGACACCCCAGTTGGTGAAGTAGCCGACGACCTTGTTCCCGGCCGCGGTGGTGGTGGGGGAGGTGTCCGCGGGGCCGGCGGAGGCCGGGCCGGCGAGCAGGGTGCCGGCCAGTGCGGCCGTACACAGCGCGGTGGCGGCGGCGATCACTCTGCGCGGTGATCGCATCCGGTGCGGTCTGAGCATGTCGTCTCCTCGGAGGGGGCGAGGGTGGTGGTCTCAACCCGTTGTGCCATGACCTGTGTTGCGTGACCTGCGTTCAGTGACCTGCGTTCAGTGACCTGCGTTCTGTGACCTGTGTTTTTCGTGTGGTGAACCGTGTTCGGTGTGGCGAATTGGCATGAACGCGCGGAACGTTGCAGCAGAAGGTAGAAGGACTAGACCAGTGCGTCAATGGTTCGGACCAATTTCGCGGTGGAGTGCCAGCGGATTTCCGGCCGTCCTCGGCAGGGGGCCGGATCTTCCCGGCCGTCGTTGATCAACCCGTGACGCGGGGCCGCCGATCGGGCATACTCCTAGCGCCACAGTCGCAGGTCATCGCCTTCCGTGACCCGGAACGCGATCATCGGCCTGGCACCACGGAAACCGGCGCCGCCGCCCACCCCGCGTGTGTCGCCGCAGTGCCCGACAGGGAGGAGAGCGCCGCCATGACCGAGTACGGCCCCCGGCCGGTGGACCGCAGGCTGCCCACGGAAGAAGCCCGCGACCTGCTGGCTCTCGTACGCGAGCTCGTCGAGCGGGAAATCAGGCCGACCGCCGCGGAGGAGGAGGAAGCCGGCCGCTTCCCCCGCGAGACCTTCGCCCTGCTCTCGGAATCCGGCCTGCTCTCCCTGCCCTACGACGAGGAGTTCGGCGGCGGAGGCCAGCCCTACGAGGTCTACCTCCAGGTCCTGGAGGAGTTCGCCGCCGCCCGGCTGACCGTCGGCCTCGGCATCAGCGTCCACACCCTCGCCTGCCACGCCCTGGCCGGCTTCGGCACGAAGGAGCAGCGCGCCGAACACCTCCCCGACATGCTGGGCGGCGGACTCCTCGGTGCGTACTGCCTGTCCGAGCCCGCTTCGGGCTCCGACGCCGCCTCCCTGACCACCCGCGCCACCCGAGGCGGGGAGGGGGGAGAGGCCGACAGCGGGGGGTACTGGACCCTGAACGGCACCAAGGCCTGGACCACGCACGGTGGGGTGGCCGACTTCTACACCGTCCTGGCCCGCACCGGCGGCAGCGGCGCCCACGGCATCACCGCCTTCCTGGTCCCGGGCGACGCCGAGGGCCTGAGCGCCGCGGCACCCGAACGCAAGATGGGCATGAAGGGCTCGCCCACCGCCCAGCTGCACTTCGACAACGTCCGCATCCCCGACGCCC
Organism: Streptomyces sp. NPDC001339; assembly: GCF_042895955.1. Lineage (NCBI taxonomy): Bacteria > Bacillati > Actinomycetota > Actinomycetes > Kitasatosporales > Streptomycetaceae > Streptomyces > Streptomyces sp. NPDC001339. The sequence goes on from NZ_JBIAWT010000003.1 coordinate 431,023, forward strand.
GCCGCCTCGGCGACGAGGGCCAGGGCTTCACCATCGCCCTGTCCGCCCTGGACTCCGGGCGGCTGGGCATCGCCGCCTGCGCCGTCGGCATCGCCCAGGCCGCGCTGGACGAGGCGCTCGCCTACACCGCCGAGCGGCGGCAGTTCGGCCGCCCGATCGCCGACTTCCAGGGCCTGCGCTTCATGCTGGCCGATATGGCCACCCAGATCGAGGCCGGCCGTGCGCTCTACCTCAGCGCCGCCCGGCTGCGCGACGCCGGCCTGCCGTTCTCCAAGGAAGCGGCGATGGCCAAGCTCTTCTGCACGGACGCCGCGATGCGGGTCACCACCGACGCCGTCCAACTCCTCGGCGGCTACGGCTACACCATGGACTTCCCGGCCGAGCGCTATATGCGCGAGGCCAAGGTCCTGCAGATCGTCGAGGGGACGAACCAGATCCAGCGCATGGTCATCGCCCGCCACCTCGCGGGCCCCGAGACGCGCTGAACGACGACGGGCGCTGAACGACGGCAGGTACGGGACGACGGCAGGTACGGGACGACGACGGGTACGGTCCCGGCGGGCCCGGGGGAGTGCCCCCGGCCCGCCCCTCGCCCCTTGCCCCCGGCCCCCGGCTCAGCCGTCCAGGCCCTTGAGGCCCGTCGCCGTGCCGATCGCGACCACCACCGCCCCGGGATCGACGGGCAGTTGCCGTGCCACGGCGGTGGCGACGGCGGACGACGGCTCCAGCAGCAGCCCCTCCGCCGCCAGCCGCCTGTGCTCCGCCATGATCACCTCGTCGTCCACCGCACGCGCCGTACCCCCGCTGCGCCACAGCGCGTCGAGCCCCTGCCAGCAAGGCCGTTCCTCCCCGAGGGAGAAGGCCACCGTGCGCCGGCTCACCACCTGTGTCCTCTCCTGCCCGGCACGCTCCGGGTGGCGCAGCGCGGCGGTGTACGGGGCCGCGGCGGCCGGCTCGGCGGCCACCAGCCGGGGCTCGCCCGCGAGCAGCCCCGCAGCCGCCAACTCCCGGAAGCCGCGGCCGATTCCGGCCAGCAGATCCGCCCGGCTGGTGGGCACCACCACCGTGTCGATCCGCCGCCCCGCGAAGTCCCGCGCCAGCTCGTACGCGACCGACTTGTAGCCCTCGTTGGCGTACGGATTCCCGCCGGGGGAGGGTGCGGAGAAGCTGGTCAGCGGGTACCAGCCGTGCTCCTCGACGGCCCGGGCCATCGCCGCGTTCCGCTCGGGCACGGTGCCCCGGTGCACCACCCGCTCCGCCCCCAGGGCGTCGATCTGCGCCCGCAGCCCGGCCGGTACCGCCTCGTTGGTGAACACCACACAGCGCACCCCGGCCCGTGCCGCGTACGCGGCGGCTGCCGCACCCGCGTTGCCGGAGGACGCCGCGACCACGGTGTCCGCACCGGACGCCAGCGCCGCCGCGACGCCGACGGACATCGCCCGGTCCTTGTGCGAACCGGTCGGATTGCCGCCCTCGTACTTCAGCCACAGCTCACCGGGCGGATGCTCGCGGTGGTCGCCGTGGTCACCTAGGCCGCCGTCGTCACTGTGGCCGCTGTCGCCGCCGCGGCCGCCGTTCGGGTCCTGCCGCAGCCGGATGTTCGGGGTGTTCCCCTCGCCGAGCGTGACCGGGGGACCGGGCACGGGGAGCGCCGTCGGCAGCCCCCACGGTCCGCCCCGATATCCCGCGAGGTCCAGCCCGGTCAGATCCGCGAGCGGCGGCATCGCGGTGACGCCGATGCCTTCGGCGGCGCAGCTCCGGCAGCCGCCGAAGCCCTCCGCGGGACGGTCGCAGCGCAGGCACTGCAGGGGTGGTGGGGTCACCTTCGCTCCAAGGCCGGTTGATGGTCGACCTGGGGAACGTAACAGCCCGGTGCGCCGACGTGCCTGCCGCCTGCGGGCGGTTGAGGGGAACTCAGGTGCCGAGGCAGGTGCTCAGGCGCTCCGGCGCATCCGGGGTACCCGGAGCGGCCGGGCGCCCGGGCCGCCGATGTGGGAGAAGGGCTGGCGGCGCCAGTCCAGGCTCTCGGGGAGCGTCAGCAGCACGGCCGCGTCCCGCTCCTCGGCATCGGGGGTGTCGTCCGCCTCCGGGGCGCCGGACGCCGGACGGCCGGATCCCTGGCAAACCGTCAGACCGAAGGGGTTCCACGGGGTGGGGCACCGCGCGTGCTCCGGAAGGCTGTCCTCGTCCGCCAGCAGCGCGATCGGCTGTCGGCAGTCGGGGCAGGTCACGCGGTAGATCTCCAAGGTCTCGTACGCGTCGTGTGCACCGTCGTCGCCGGAGAGGCCGGGACTGTCGCCCTCCTGGGCGGTGATGTTCGAGGCTGCGGGGTCCTGCTGAAGGCGTCGCATTGTTGTCCATCCCCCTCGGGTGGGCCGCTCGGACCGCTGACTTCCTGTGACGGGCGGTCCTGGCCACCAGCAGCAATTCCCGCCATGCCCCGCGCATAATCGCGGCCACCCCGCGGACACGGGTTCACCCGTGTGGCATTGGTCACACAGCCCGGCGCGAAGGTGTTCACGCCCCGGCGCGCGATGCGCATACGCCCCCGCGCGCAGTAGGTTGAGCGGGTGGAGGAGTTGGACCGACAAATCGTGGATCTGCTCGTCAAGGACGGGCGGATGAGCTACACCGACCTGGGCAAGGCCACCGGCCTGTCCACCTCGGCGGTGCACCAGCGGGTGCGCCGCCTGGAGCAGCGCGGCGTCATCCGGGGCTACGCCGCCATCGTGGACCCCGAAGCCGTGGGCCTGCCGCTCACCGCCTTCATCTCGGTCAAACCCTTCGACCCCAGTGCGCCGGACGACATCTCCGACCGCCTCGCGGAGGTCCCCGAGCTGGAGGCCTGCCACAGCGTGGCCGGCGACGAGAACTACATCCTCAAGGTCCGGGTCGCCACCCCGCTCGAGCTGGAGCATCTGCTCACCCGCATCCGCACCCTGGCCGGGGTCTCCACCCGTACGACGGTGGTGCTCTCCACCCCCTACGAGGCCCGGCCGCCGCGGATCTGACCCGGCGGTATCCGGCCCCCGCGCACCGGGCGCCACCGTACGGGGGCCAGACTGTCCGCTATGAGCGAGCGCACCCCCGATCCCGCATCCTCCGGTACCCGCACCGTCCTGCTGCGCGGCGGCGAGGTGCACAGCCCCGCGGACCCCTTCGCCACCGCCATGGTCGTGGAGGGCGACCGCATCGCCTGGGTCGGTGAGGAGGGCGCGGCCGACTCCTTCGCCGACGGCGTCGACGAGGTCGTCCAGCTCGACGGTGCGCTCGTCACCCCGGCCTTCACGGACGCGCATGTGCACACCACGGCGACCGGGCTCGCGCTCACGGGGCTCGACCTGGCCGGCGCCGCCACCCTGGCCGACGCGCTGGCCCGGATCCGCGCGTACGCCGGTGCCCGCCCCGCGGACCGGATCCTGCTCGGACACGGCTGGGACGCCAGCGCCTGGCCGGAGGGGCGGCCGCCGTCCCGGGCCGAGCTGGACGCGGCCACCGGCGGCCGCCCGCTCTACCTCACCCGCGTCGATGTGCACTCCGCGGTCGTCACCACGGCCCTGCTGGACCTGGTCCCCGGCATCCGTGACCAGCCGGGCCACCACCCCGACGCCCCTCTGACCGGCGACGCCCACCACGCGGTCCGCCGGGCCGCCCACGCCACCGTCACCCCGGCTCAGCGCGCCGAGGCCCAGGCCGCCGCGCTGGCCCGCGCCGCCTCCCTCGGCATCGGCACCGTCCACGAGTGCGCCGGGCCGGAGATCTCCAGCGAGGACGACTTCACCGGGCTGCTCGCCCTGGCCCGGGAGACGAACGGTCCGCGGGTGGTCGGCTACTGGGCCGAGGCGGTCGCCTCCGCGAAGGACGCGGAGCGGATCCGCGGCCTCGGGGCGATCGGCGCCGCGGGGGACCTGTTCGCCGACGGCTCCCTCGGATCGCACACCGCCCATCTGCACGCCCCCTACGCCGATGCCGGCCACACCGGCACCGCCCACCTCGATGCGGACGCGATCGCCGCCCATGTCGCCGCCTGCACCGAGGCCGGTCTCCAGGCCGGCTTCCACGCCATCGGGGACGCCGCCCTCACCAGCGTCGTCGACGGCGTCCGGGCGGCCGCCGAACGCGTCGGCCTCGGCCGCGTCCGCGCCGCCCGGCACCGTGTCGAGCACGCCGAGATGCTCACCGAGGCCACCATCGCCGGCTTCGCCGAGCTGGCCCTGACCGCTTCCGTCCAGCCCGCCTTCGACGCGGCCTGGGGCGGCACCGAGGGGATGTACGCCGCCCGCCTGGGCGCCGAGCGGGCCCGCACCCTAAACCCGTACGCCGCCCTGCTCAGGGCCGGTGTGCCGATCGCCCTGGGATCCGACAGCCCGGTCACCCCGCTCGACCCCTGGGGCACCGTCCGCGCCGCCGTGTTCCACCGCACCCGCGCCCACGGCATCTCCGCCCGCGCCGCGTTCACCGCCCACACCCGCGGCGGCTGGCGGGCCGTCGGCCGGGACGACGCGGGCGTCCTGGTGCCCGGCGCACCCGCCGACTACGCAGTCTGGCGCACCGGCGAGCTGATCGTCCAGGCACCCGACGAACGAGTGGAGCGGTGGTCCACCGACCCCCGTTCCGGTACGCCGGGACTGCCCGATCTCACGCCCGGCGGCGACCTGCCGGTGTGCCTGAGCACGGTCGTCGGCGGCCGGACGGTCTTCGGGCCGCCGAACGAGTGACATCAGGCGGGCACGTACCGTCGCGACACGCGCCCGCAGATACTCGCCCCTGGTCCGGGTGCCCCTGGCTGACCTGGGACGACGCGAAAACGACGCAGGCGGAGCACCTGTTGACAGCAGGCGGTCGGCGGCCGGTAGGTTCGGCCGAGTCCACCACAGGACGTCCGACCGGGAGACCTCCGCGCAGTCGTCGAACGCAGCTGGGCCATGGGGCGGTGCGCCACACCGGCACACCGCCACTGGGAGCCAGGTCCAGGACCAGCGGCACGGGGCGACGGAACATCTCGACCGGATGGGGGTCCCTCCCTGCTCGACACGAGCCTGGGGGACGGTGCGACCCGGATGGGGCCCGGACGCTCAGTAGACAACGGCTTTCGGTCGACCCGCAGCCAGCGGGTCCCAGGTCGGCCCGAAGGGCGCCGGGCCCCGATCCGCACCCCCGGCCTTCCGATGTACGGTCAGCTCACACCGTCCTCGACGCCCCGACGAGCGGGGAGAGCCCCATCCGACCTCCAGGAAGGCCCGGCGACCAGTGCCCTCGGGTTCCCACAACCCCGCAGAAGCCGTCAGCGACCTCGCGCCGCACGGGCCGGAGCCGTCCGGCGGTACGGCCGCCCCGGCCGGGCCCGCCCGCCCCGGACGGTCCCGGCGGCTTGCCGCGCTGGCCCGCCGTGAGGCACCGCGCACCGGCCTCGCAGCGGTCTCCGGTGGCGCGCTGGCCCTCGCCTTCCCGCCGTACGACCTGTGGCCGCTGTCCCTGGCGGCGGTGGCCGCGCTGTCGCTGCTGACCCGCCGCCGGACCGCCCGCCAGGGCGCCTGGACCGGCCTGGCGTTCGCGGTGCCGTTCTTCCTGGTCCTGCTGAAGTGGCTGCATGTGGTCGGCTGGGACGCGGTGATCGGCCTGTCGATCGCCGAGGCACTCTTCGTGGCGCTGCTGGGCGCCGGCCTCGCCGCCACCTCCCGGCTGCCGGCCTGGCCGCTGTGGGCCGCGTGCCTGTGGGTCGCCCAGGAGTGGGCCCGCGACCGGGTGCCCCTCGGCGGCTTCCCCTGGGGCCGGCTGGCGTTCGCCAACGCCGGCTCGCCGTTCACCCCGCTCGCCGCGGTCGGCGGTGCCCCGCTGGTGACCTTCGCCGTGGCGCTGTCCGGCGCCCTGCTGGCCGCATGCGCGCCGGCCCTGCGGGGGCGGCGCGGGAGCGGCTCGATGCGCCGGGTGGTGCCGGCGCTGGAGGCGTTCGGCCTGGCCGCCGCGGTGGCCGGGGCCGGTGTGCTGGTCCCCGTCCCCACGAAGGCCGACGACACCGTCGACATCGCGGTCGTCCAGGGCAACGTCCAGCGGCCCGGTATGGACTTCCTGGGCCGCCCTCTGATGATCCTCGACAACCACGCCCAGGCCACCGAGAAGCTCGCCGCGGACGTCAGGGCCGGCCGGGCCAGGAAGCCGGACCTGGTCATCTGGCCGGAGAACTCCTCCGACCTCGACCCGTTCCAGTACCCGCAGGCCTACGACCGGATCGACCGCGCCGTGAAGGCCATCGGTGTGCCGGTCCTCGTGGGTGCCCTGGTCGACCACACCACCAAGGAGGGCTACGTCTACAACGAGGGCATCGTCTGGGACCCGAAGAAGGGGCCGGGCGCCTCGTACACCAAACAGCATCCGGTGCCCTTCGGCGAGTACGTACCGTTCCGGGAGCAGCTCAGCAAGATCATCACGCGCTTCCAGCGGGTGCCCCGCAACTTCTACCCCGGGGACCACACCGGAGTGCTCGACGTCGGCCCCGCCCGGCTCGGTGACGTCATCTGCTTCGAGGTCGCCTACGACGAGATCGTCCACGAGACCGTCGACGCCGGCGCCCGCGCCCTGGTCATCCAGACCAACAACGCCACCTACGGCCGGACCGGTCAGCCCGAACAGCAGCTGGCGATGTCCAAGCTGCGCGCCGTCGAACACGGCCGGGCGGTGGTCACCGCGGCCACCAGCGGGATCAGCGCCGTGGTCGCCCCGGACGGCACGGTCACTCAGCGTATTCCCGAGTTCACCCGGGGCGTGGTCTCCGCGCGCATCCCGCTGCGCGACGAAATGACGCTCGCCGACCGCCTTGGTGCGGCCCCTGAGTGGGTGATCGCTATGGTGGGCCTCCTGTCCTGTGCCGCCGCGGCAGTCGCCGGCCGGCGCGGGCGTACGAAGGACGAGAAGGGACAGCAGTGACAGACGGTCAGCGGCAGTACGGCCCGCTCGGCACCACGTTGGTGATCATTCCGACGTACAACGAAGCGGAGAACATCCAGCCGATCGTCTCGCGGGTCCGGTCCGCCGTCCCCGAGGCACACATCCTCGTCGCGGACGACAACAGTCCCGACGGCACCGGCAAGCTCGCCGACGAGCTGGCCGCCGGCGACGAGCACGTCCATGTCCTGCACCGCAAGGGCAAGGAGGGCCTCGGCGCCGCCTACCTGGCGGGCTTCCGCTGGGGGATGGAGCACGGCTACGGCGTCCTGGTGGAGATGGACGCCGACGGCTCCCACCAGCCCGAGGAACTCCCGCGGCTGCTCACCGCCCTCAGGGGCGCCGATCTCGTCCTGGGCTCCCGCTGGGTGCCGGGCGGCCGGGTGGTGAACTGGCCGAAGAGCCGCGAGTTCATCTCCCGGGGCGGCAGCCTCTACTCCCGCCTCGCGCTCGACCTGCCGCTGCGCGACATCACCGGCGGCTATCGCGCCTTCCGTGCCGAGACGCTCAAGGGCCTGGGCCTGGACGAGGTGGCGTCCCAGGGCTACTGCTTCCAGGTCGACCTCGCCCGCCGCGCGGTGCAGGCCGGCTTCCACGTCGTCGAGGTCCCGATCACCTTCGTCGAGCGGGAGCACGGCGACAGCAAGATGAGCCGCACCATCGTCGTGGAGGCGCTGTGGCGGGTGACGGCGTGGGGCGTGGGCTCCCGGGTGGACAAGCTCCGCGGCCGCTAGGGCGACAAGCTTCGCGTCCGCTAGTGCGCTTCGGACGCGAAGATCCGGCAGGAGCGCCCCAGGCGTGGGTTCTCCCCGGGGTCGTCCCGCGGATGGATCTCCTTCCGTCACCCGCAGAGGGTGCGGCGGGACGTGCCAGGCACACTTGAGGCATGACGTTCGGAGCCACCCCACCGCTCAGTCCCCGCCCGCCCCGGCGCTCGCGCGCCCGCCGGTTCATCCCCCTGGGCGTCGCCGCCTGGATGGTGCTGGAGATCTGGCTGCTGACCGTGGTTGCCGGGGCCACCACCGGCCTGACCGTCTTTCTGCTGCTGGTCGCGGGCGTGATCGCGGGCGGCTATGTGATCAAGCGGGCCGGCCGCCGCGCCTGGCGGCACCTCACCGAGAGCCTCCAGCCCGGTGCCGCCACGGCGTCCGCCACGCCCGGCCCGGCCGGCAACGGCGCTACGCTCCAGATGGCCGGCGGGCTGCTGCTGATGCTGCCCGGTCTGCTCTCGGACGTCCTCGGTCTGCTCTGCCTCTTCCCGCCGACCGGGAAGCCGATCCGGCGCTGGGCCGAGAAGGCGCTGAGCCGGCGGCCGGCGTATGCGCCGGGGTCGCTCGGTGACGCCTTCCAGCAGGCCCGCGGTGGCGGCTGGCAGCACCCGGACGGCAAGGTCGTCCAGGGCGAGGTGATCCGCGAGGACGATCCGCCGGCCCCGCGCCGTCAGGACCCGCCGCTGACCGGTTGAGCCGGCACGACAAGGGCCTGAGCACACACGACAAGGGCCGGGGCCACCGCGCGATGCGGTGGCCCCGGCCCTTGTCGTACCGCGGAATCCCGCCGTCAGGCGGACTTGCGGTTGGTGTCGCGCGGATGCACGGCGATGTTCATGGTGCCGGAGCGCAGGACTGCCAGCCGTTCAGCCAGCACCTCCTCGAGCTCCTCGCGGGTGCGCCGCTCCATGAGCATGTCCCAGTGCGTACGCGCGGGCTTCCCCTTCTTCTCCTCAGGGCCGTCGCCATCCACCAGAAGCGAGGGTGCACCGCAAACCTTGCACTCCCACTCCGGCGGAATCTCGGCCTCGACCGAGAACGGCATCTCAAATCGATGTCCGTTCTGGCATGCGTACTCCACCGCCTGGCGCGGGGCCAGGTCGATGCCGCGGTCGGTCTCGTAGCTGGTCACCACGAGGCGCGTGCCGCGGAGAGCTCGCTCACTCATGAATCGTGCCTCCCGGGCTTGTCGCCCACAGGACAGGTGTCGCTGTCGTCGTCATCCGGTCAACGTCCGGTCGGCGGTGAAGATTCCCGAAGTCGGAATATGTGCGTCGCCCGTCGTGCCGCCCCTTGTTGTACCCACCGGCGCCCGTTTTGTCACATCTGGCAGCAGATGTCACCCAACGTCTTCCATGGTTGAGCGCGCAGTAACGGTCCGCCTGGTGAGCCAAAGGCGTATACTACCGGCCTTCATGGTCGCCTGCTAAATCGCTCCGCTGGGCTGCTCTCCCACGTTGTCGGCTGACCCGCCGTGGTGGCTGTTCGCCGTTTGGCCTGGTGGTCGTTGTTTTCCGGCTTTCTCGCCGTCTCGCTCGGCGCAGGCTGTTGCCGCTGCGCGGGCTGTACGTCGCGGGTCCGGCCCCTCCGGACTGGCATCCTGCGGTCCGGCCCCTCCCGTGGTGGGCGGGAAGAGGACGGTTGGGGGGTGCGTGACCCCTAGTGCGTGCGCCATGGACCCCTTATGTGCGCGTCATGGACCACTCGCGCAGGACCGTCCGCAGCGTCTCGAGGCGATCGGTCATGATGCCGTCCACGCCGAGGTCCAGGAGGCGCCGCATCCGGTCCGCGTCATTGACCGTCCAGACGTGGACCTGCATACCCAGGGCGTGCGCGGCGCGCAGGAAGAGCGGGTCGACGACGGGGAGGCCGTACTGGTGCTCCGGCACCTGGACGCAGACCGCGCTGCGCCGTACCGCCGCGCCCAGAAGGCGGTCGAGCGGCAGCACCCCGCGGCCGTACGAGCGCAGGCGGAGACCGGCCACTCCGCGGACGCCGAGCGAGCTGGCCATCCGGCCGCCGGCCAGCCGCTGCGCCCGGGCCACCCGGGCCTCGGAGAACGAGCCGACACACACCCGGTCCCAGGCGCCGGTGCGGTGCAGCAGGTCCAGCAGCGGCGACAGCGCGGCCTCCGCCTTGAGGTCGACGTTCCAGCGCGCCTCCGGGAACTCCTCCAGCAGCTCCTCGAAGAGCGGCAGCGGTTCCCGGCCGGCGACCCGGGCCCGGCGTACGGCCCGCCAGGGGAGCTGTTCGATCGTCCCGCTGCTGTCGGTGACGCGGTCGAGCGTCGGGTCGTGGAAGGCGACCAGCTTTCCGTCCGAGGTGGCGTGCACATCGGTCTCCAGATAGCGGTAACCGAGGCCGACCGCGCGGCGGAAGGCGACGGCGGTGTTCTCCAGCCCGTCCGCAGCCCCTCCCCGGTGGGCGAAGGGGAGCGGTGCCGGGTGGTCGAGATAGGGGTGGCGGATGCGTATCGCTCGGGTCACTCCGGCAGTATCGCGCGCTCAGGTGAAGCGTCGCCGCGGGCCACCACCCGGGACTGCTCCTCGAGCCCCTTGATCGCGCAGAGCCGGAGGAAGAGCTGTGCCAGCGGGCCGATGGCCAGGGCGTACACCACGGTGCCGGCGCCGACGGAGCCGCCGAGCAGGAAGCCGACCGCCAGCACCGTCACCTCGAGGCAGGTCCGCACCAGCCGGACCGGGCGGCCGGTGCGCCGGTGCAGCCCGGTCATCAGGCCGTCGCGCGGACCCGGGCCGAAGCGGGCGGAGATGTAGAGGCCGGTCGCGGCGCCGTTGAGGAGGACGGCGCAGACCAGCAGCGGGATGCGGGCGCCGAGCGCGTGCAGCTCGGGCGTCCAGGCCAGGGTCGCGTCCATCACGACTCCGAGGATCACCACGTTGGAGACCGTGCCCAGGCCGGGGCGCTGATGCAGGGGGATCCACAGGAGGAGGATCAGCGCGCCGGAAACGATGGTGACCATGCCGATCGAGAGCCCGGTGTGCTCGGAAATGCCCTGGTTCAGTACGCTCCATGGCTCCAGGCCCAGGTCGGCGCGGACCATCAGGCCCATGCTCACCCCGTACAGCACCAGGCCCGTGTAGAGCTGGAACAGCCGGCGCGCCAGCAGGCTCCGCCGTGGGCTGCCTCGCCTCGTCGTGGACACAGAATTCCCCCTCCTGGCAGGATTGGACCGACGCGTGACACCATGTGGCACGCCAGGGCTCGAAATGTAGAGCCAATCCGGGGAAGGTGGACTGATCTTCATGGCTCAGTGGACTTCGGCGGTAGGGGCGCCGCAACTCGCCCGGCTGCTCCGGTCGCAGGACGCGCCCGCCGCCCAACCCGCCGCCGGCGGGCGCCGGTTGCCCGCCTACCGCAGCCTCGCCGACGGCGTCCGCCTCCTCGTCCTCGAAGGCCGGGTGCCGGTCGCCGCCCGGCTGCCCGCCGAGCGCGAGCTGGCCGCGGCCTTCGGCGTCAGCCGCACCACCGTCGCGGCTGCCTACGAAGCGCTGCGCGCCGAGGGGTTCCTGGAGTCCCGGCGTGGCTCCGGCAGCTGGACCGCCGTCCCGGCCGGCAACCCGCTGCCCACCCGTGGCCTGGAACCGCTGCCCCCGGAGGCCGCCGGCTCCATGATCGACCTCGGCTGCGCCGCTCTCCCGGCCCCTGAGCCCTGGCTCACCCGTGCTGTCCAGAGCGCCATGGCCGACCTGCCGCTCTACGCCCATACCCACGGCGACTACCCGGCTGGTCTGCCCGTGCTGCGACAGGCCCTCGCCGACCGCTACACCGCCCGAGGCATCCCCACCATGCCCGAACAGATCATGGTGACCACGGGTGCGATGGGCGCGGTCGCCGCGATCTGCCGCCTCTGTACCTCGCCCGGGGAGCGGGTGGCCGTCGACTCGCCCTCGTACGCCAACATCCTCCAGCTGATGCGGGACGCCGGTGCCCGGCTGGTCCCGGTCGCCCTGGGGGAGCGGCTGGCCGGCTGGGACATCCCGGCCTGGCGCCAGGTGATGCGCGATGCCGCGCCCCGTATGGCGTATGTCGTCGCCGACTTCCACAACCCCACCGGCACCCTCGCCACCGAGGAGCAGCGCCGCCGGATGGTCGACGCCGCGCGGTCGGCCGGCACCCTCCTCGTCGTCGACGAGACCATGGCCGAACTCCAGCTGGACCCGGATCCGGAACCGCCCCGCCCGGTCTGCGCGTTCGACCCCGCCGGCAGCGCCGTGATCACCGTCGGCTCGGCGAGCAAGGCGTTCTGGGCCGGCATGCGGATCGGCTGGGTACGCGCCGCACCCGACATCATCCGCAGCCTGGTCGCCGCCCGTGCCTACTCCGACCTGGGCTCACCGGTCCTCGAACAGCTCGCCATCGCCTCCCTGCTGGCGTGTGACGGCTGGGAGCAGGCCGTCGGCATCCGCCGCGACCAGGCCCGGGAGAACCGCGACGCGATCGTCGAGGCCCTCCAACGGCACTTGCCCGACTGGGAGTTCAGCATCCCGCGCGGCGGCCTCACCCTCTGGGTGCGCACCGGCGGGCTCTCCGGCTCCCGGATCGCCGAGGCGGGGGAGCGGCTCGGGGTGCGGGTGCCCTCCGGCCCGCGGTTCGGCGTCGACGGCGCCTTCGAGGGCTTCGTACGGCTGCCGTTCACGGTCAGCGGAGCGGTCGCCGACGAGGCCGCGGTCCGGCTGGCCGGCGCCGCACGCCTGGTCGCCACGGGAGCTTCGCCGGACACCGGGGTACGGCACACCTTCGTTGCCTGACGGGGCGTCAGCCGCGGCACGGGGCCGGTCGCCTTCCAGGTGTGGTTCCTCCGCGAAGACCCGCCAGAAATTCCTCAGGCGGTACGGGATTCGCCGCCCTTGACGATCCTCACATGGGTCGTCGCGCCCACCGGCTCGGCTGCGGCCCCGCCGTCCGCCGTCCCGTCCGCCGCCGCGTGCGCCGTGCCTGACTCGTCCGCCGCGTGCGCCGTGCCGGCCGGCACCGTACGCTCCGGCAGCAGTGCCAGCACGGCCTGCCGGTGCGTCTCGCTCGTCGCGTCGTCGAGCGGGTCGGGTGTGGCCGGTACCTGTAGTCGCAGTACGGGCGCCGAGCCCAGCCGCGCGTAACCGCGCCCCGGCGGCACCTGCGCGGTCGGCGTGGTGTGCGGTGGCGCACCGAGCACCGCCCGTACCTCGTCCGCGGTGGCGGGACCGAGTACCACCCGCGCCTTGGTGTGGGCCCGCACCGGATCGCTGAGCAGATCGGCGCCGTCGAACTGGTCGGCCACCACCACCGTGACATGGGCCGCCCGGCCGTGCCGCAGCGGCACCTGCAGCCACCGCTGTGGATCGTCCCGGCCCTCGGCGGCCGCGACATGGGTGAGTACCGTCAGCCGGTCCACGATGATCCACAGCGGCCGGCGGGTGTCGTCCGGCGCGGGCCGGCCCTCCTGTCGCGCCCGGTTCGCCACGATCAGCCGCCGCTCGGTCTCGTGCGACGCCCACTCCAGCGTCGCCAGTGCCCCGGCCAGCCCGCTCTCCACAGCCAGTACGCCCTGCCGCCCGACCAGACACCCGAACTCGCCGGTGCCCGCGCCGTCGACGACCAGCACCTCACCGTGGTGCAGCGCCTGCAGGGCGATCGAGCGCAGCAGCGTCGTGGTGCCGGTCCCCGGCTGTCCCAGGGCCAGCAGGTGCGGCTCGGTGGAGCGCGGCCCGGTACGCCAGACCACCGGCGGTACGTCCCGGGTCTCCGCCCCGGCCGTGACCGGCAGGGTCCGCTGCACCGCGTCCGGGTCGGTGAAGCCGAGCACCGTCTCGCCGGGCGAGGTGACGAAGCGCTGGGCGGCGATATCGGTGGGCAGCGCAGCCAGCACGGTCACCGTGAGCTGATTGGCCAGTTCGTCCCAGGCGAAGTGGTACTCCCGGCCGCGTCCGGCCTTGGCGTACAGCACCTGCTCGATACGGGCCCGGGCCTGGGTCTCCCCGTCGGTGAAGTACGGCGGGTATCTCAGCCGCAGACGCTCCAGCCGCCCGCGCTCGTCGAAGGAGTGGTCAACGAAGGCCCGCGCCCAGTCACCGCCGTGCGCGTACAGGGGGCCGGGGTCGCCCTCGGCGGACAGGTACGGCACCAGGGCCTCGTACAGGGACCGCAGCCGCTCGTCCGCCGCCTCGCCCGGGCCGGTCTCCGCCGGGGGGTGCTCCCGCCCGGCCCACGCCCCCGCGGCCGTCGCCGCGATCAGCGCGAGCAGCGGCCCGTACGGGACCAGGGCCACCACCAGCACGCACGCGCCGAGGAAGCAGAGCAGCGGACCGCGGCTCTCCCTCGGCGTCTCGGCCCACCGCCCCCGGCCGGCCGCCGCCAGCCGGCGCAGCCCCCGGCCGATGGTGAGGAGCGGGTGGAACACGTCGGAGGCGCTGTCGAGGGCGGTACGCGCGAGATCGCGACCGCGGGCGAGCGAGGCGCGGTCGGCCATACGGGCGAACGGTGTGCTGTCGGTGAGGATGCGGGGCAGAGGGCGCCGGGCCACGTCTTCTCCTGGTCATCGTGCGGTGGTCGGGAGGCTCGGCATGGGCGGCGAGCCGGGGCAGGGCGGGAACGCGCGGGGCGGGAAAGCGGAGCCGCCCGGACGGGACCTGGAGCGGCCCGTTCGGGCGGGACCCGTGGCGGTGCGCCGGGGGAGGACGCCGGGGCGACGCCGGGCGGACCGCTCCAGGGGGGACTCCCCGGAGCATTCCTAGAGCTTGATCCCTCCTAGGAGGCTCGCCAGGCTCGCGCCGCCGGCCTTGATGCTGGGGGCGATGGCGGAGCTGGCGAGGTAGAACCCGAAGAGCGCGGAGACCAGGGCATGGGACGGTTTGAGGCCGTCTTTGCGGAAGAAGAGGAAGACGATGGTGCCGAGCAGGACGACGCCGGAAATGGACAGAATCATGGGGGTTCTCTCCTGGGTGTGGGGACGGTCACCATGAGTTCTTCCAGCCTCACAGTACGTATCAAGCCGCAAAAAGCTGCAAACGGGTGATTAATCGTTGAAATTCCCTATATGGGTGCAGCTTTCGGGTGTGTCACCTCGGTATGTCGTCGGCGTGTCGCTCCCCGCCTCCACCACCCGGCACAATCGTCGGGTGCCGAAGTCGAATCCGAAGTCGAAGCCGAAGAAGAAGTCGCAGGCCGGGACGGTGCGCGCGCCGCGCCGTCCGGCGGCCGTCGCCCCCACCGCACCCTGCCCCTGCGGGCGCGCGGAGACCTACCGCGACTGCTGCGGCGCATGCCATGAAGGGCGTACCAGCGCGCCCACCGCTGAGCGGCTGATGCGCTCGCGCTACAGCGCCTTCGCCGTCGGCGACACCGCCTATCTGCTGCGCACCTGGCATCCGGCGACCCGCCCCGCCGTCCTCGACCTCGAATCCGCACAGCGCTGGACCGGGCTGGACATCCTCGGCGCGACCGGCGGCACCGCCTTCCACGACGAAGGCACCGTGGAGTTCCGCGCCCACTACAGCCTGCACGGACACGCCGGCAGCCAGTACGAGCACAGCCGGTTCGTCCGCGAGGACGGCGAGTGGCTCTACGTGGACGCCCTGCCCAGGCCTGAGTTCCCCGCGGCCTGAGTTCTCCGAGGTCTGAGTTCCCCGAGGCCTGAGTTCAGCGCCGTCCCCGCCCCGCTCCCGGCCCCGTGCCGCAGCGGGCGTCAGTGTCCGCGCAGCTGGTCGATCTCGCGGCGGTCGCGCTTGGTGGGGCGGCCGGTGCCGCGGTCGCGAACGCCCATTACCGGAACCTCCAACCGCGGCGGGGGCGGCGGGCTGTTGTCGACGAAGCACTCGGCAGCGACGGCCGCGCCCACCCGCTTGCGCACCAGCCGTGACACGACCACGATCCGCTCCCGCCCGGCGTGCCGCAGCCGCACCTCGTCACCGGGGCGCACGGCCTGGGCCGGCTTCACCCGCTCGCCGTTGACCCGTACGTGCCCCGCGCGGCAGGCCGCGGCGGCCAGCGAACGGGTCTTGGTGAGCCGCACGGACCAGATCCAGCTGTCGATGCGGGTGATCCCCTCGTCAGAAGCCATACCCAGACTCTAGAACGGGGGAAGGGGCGGGTGGGGGGAAGGGGGCGGCACGGGTCGGCGGGCGGCGGAGCGTCAGCCGGACTTCTTGGGCGTGGACTTCTTGGCTGCGGCCTTCTTTGCAGCGGTCTTCGCGGTGCTTTTCTTCGCGGTGGTCTTCTTCGCCGTCTTCCGCCCGCGCAGGGGCGTCACCGACGCCGGTTCGGCGTCCTCCGCCGGCCGGCCCGACCGCGCGGCCCGGACGCTCTTCTCCAGCGCCGCCGTCAGATCGATGACCCGGGCGCCGGACGGCGCTGCCGGGGCGACCGGCCGCCCGCCCTCCAGCTTGGCGGCGACCAGTTCCTCGACCGCCTCCCGGTAGTCGTCGTGGAGGTCGGCCGGGTCCAGCTCGCCCAGGGTGTCCATCAGGGTCTCGGCGAGCGTCATCTCGTTCTCACGGATCTTGACGTCCTCCGGGACGACACCGGAGACGGGCCGGATCTGATCGGGCCACAGCAGCTGATGCATCACGATCGCCCCGTCGTGCGCCCGCAGCATCACCAGCGACTCGCGCCCCCGCATCGCCACCTTGCCGACCGCGACCTTGCGGTGGTGCTCCAGCGCCTCCCGCAGCACCGCGTACGGCTTGGCCGCGGCCGCCCCGTTGGGCCCCAGGTAGTAGGCCTTGTCCATCTGCAGCGGGTCGATCTCCCCGGGGTCCGCGAACGACAGGATCGACAGGGTCTTGGCGGTCGGCGCCGGCAGTTGCGACAGCTCGTCGTCGGTGATCGGCACGACCACCTCGTCGCCCGGCGGCTGATAGCCCTTGCCGACCTCTTCGTTCGGCACCTCCTCGCCGTCCAGCTCACAGATCTTCCGGTACTGGACCGGTGCGCCGTCCTTCTCGTGGATGCGGACGAAAGAGACCGACGAGGTGCGGTCGGTGGCGCTGTAGGTCTTCACGGGGATGGTGACCAGCCCGAACGATATCGATCCATTCCAGATAGAGCGCATATGTCATCCCTTGTAGGGGATTCTCATCGTATGTCGCCGATCACCATCGTGGAGGGGCGGCGCCTCTCGCTGAGCAACCTGGACAAGGTCATCTATCCCGAGACCGGTACCACCAAGGGCGAGGTGCTGCACTACTGGACCACCACCGCGGAACCGCTGCTCGCACACCTCCACGACCGGCCGCTCTCCTTCCTGCGCTACCCCGACGGGCCGGACGGCCAGCGTTTCTTCACCAAGAACGTGCCGCCCGGCACCCCCTCCTGGGTGCAGACCTGCGAGGTCCCCCATACGACGTCCGGCCCCGCCCGGCAGGTCCTGCTCCAGGACCTGCCGTCGCTGGTCTGGGCCGCCAATCTGGTCGTCGAGCTGCACACTCCGCAGTGGACGCGGCAGGCCCCGGGCATCGCCGACCGCCTCGTCCTCGATCTGGACCCCGGAGCCCCGGCCACCATCGTCGAGTGCTGCACCGCGGCACGGTGGCTGCGCGACCGCCTGGCCGACGACGGCCTGGACGCCTACGCCAAGACCAGCGGCTCCAAGGGCCTGCACCTCGTCGTGCCCATCGAGCCCACCGCGTCCGAACGGGCCACCGCGTACGCCAGGACCCTCGCCGTCGAGGCGGCCCGGGCGCTCCAGGGCCTTGTGGTGCACAAAATGACCAAGTCGCTGCGCCCCGGCAAGGTCTTCATCGACTTCTCCCAGAACGCCGCCGCCAAGACCACCGCCGTCGCCTACACCCTCCGCGCCCGTGCCATCCCCACCGTCTCCACCCCGGTCACCTGGGAGGAGATCGCCGACTGCACCGACCCGGAGCAACTCACCTTCCGCTTCGAGGGGATCGCCCCTCGCCTGGCACGTCACGGGGATCTGCACGCCGCGCTTTGCGACCCCCGCCGGGCCCGCCCCCTGCCACGCGTGGCGCGGACCGGCCCGCGCTGATCCCGGCCGCGGCGCCCGTACCTTCCCGTACCGCCCCTTCCCGTACCGCTGTTTCTGCACCGCTGTTTCTGCACCGCTGTTGTTTCCGCGCTGCCGCGCCCCCGTTTTGGAACGAGCGATCCAGTGTGCTGTACAGTCCCCTCATGTTTTGGAACGAGCGATTCAAAAAGGGTGACCGTCCGGCCGTGCCGCGCGCCGTATATGTGCTCGCCGTGGGCGTCTTCGCCATGGTGACCAGCGAGTTCGTGGTGGCCGGGCTGATGCCGCAGATGGCCGAGGGGCTGCGGGTGGGAGTCTCGCAGATCGGCTACCTCATCACCGCCTTCGCGGTGGCGATGTCGGCCGGCGGGCCGTTCCTCACCGTCGCCGTGCTGAAGCTCCGTCCGAAGCGCGCGCTGATGGCACTGTTCGCGATATTCCTGATGGGCAATGTGCTGGCGGCCCTCGCTCCGCATTACGGGGTCATGCTCGCGGCGCGTGTCGTCACCGGGATCGCCTCCCAGGCGTTCTTCGGCGTCGCGATCTCGCTGTGCGTACAGCTGACCCGCCCGGAGGTCCGTGGTCGCGCCATCGCGGTGGCCATGAACGGGCTGATGCTCGGCACCCTGCTGGGGCTTCCGCTGGCGACCGTCGTCGGTGAACACTTCGGCTGGCGGGCGGCCTTCTGGGTCATTTCCGGGATCACCGTGCTCGCCGCGTGCGCCACGCTCGCCGGAGTGCCCCGACTGGAGCCCTCCGAGGGCGGCGGCGGTTTCCGGGAGGAAGCGGGCGCCTTCAGGAATCCCCGGCTATGGCTGGTGCTCTCCACCAGCACACTGATCATCGGCGCCACGTTCTCCGCGTTCAGCTACTTCCACCCCCTGCTCACCGAGGTCACGGGATTCGCCGCCGGTACCGTGCCGCTGCTGCTCATCGCGTACGGGGCGGCCACCGTGATCGGCAACACCGTCGTGGGACGGCTGGCGGACCGTCACACGGTGGCCGTGCAACTCGTCGGGCTCACGCTGAACTTCCTCTTCCTCGCCGGACTCGCGGTCTTCGCCCACCTCGCCGTGCCCGCCGTCCTGCTCATGCTGGGGATCGGACTGGTCGGCGTCACGATGAATCCGGCGATGGCCACCCGTGTCCAACGCACCGGGAACGCCCGGCCGTTGGTGAACACCGTGCACGCCTCCTTCATCACCCTCGGAGTCGTCGTGGGTTCCTCGGTGGGCGGCCTCGCCATCGACGCGATCGGACTGCGGGGGCCGCTGTGGCTGGGGGCGGGACTGGCCGTCCTCGGGATCGGTACGTTGATCCCCGATCTGCTGCGTGGCCGCTCCGGGACGGCCGCACCGCTGTCCGGCACCGCACCGCTGTCGGGCACCGCACCGGTGTCCGGCACCGGCCCGGCGCCGGTCGCCACCCCGGCGCGGGAGGCGAAGGAGGTCTGTACGGTGCGGTCCTGACGGCGTAACCCCCCGGCGGCGGCCGGACATCGGATGGAGTAGGCCAACCGGCGCGCGACCAGGGGCGTTCTTAGCGTGGCCTCATGCCGAGCGTGAGAGGGGTCCGGGCCCGAGCGCTGACCGCGGCGACCGTGTGCGCCGCGAGCCTGCTGATGCTGCCCGGATCCGCGTGCGCCGACGGCCCGCACGGCGTCGACGACCTCCACCCGGCCGCGCGGGCGGCCGGCCCCGCGGGCGCGGGGAGCCGGCTCGGTCTGCGCGGCGTGCAGTTCCGGGCCCGGCCCGACGTGCCCGAACCTCCCCGGGTCTCCGCGCTGTCGTGGATGGTGACGGAGGTGACGGACCGCGGCGGCGGGAGGATCCTGGCGGCGAGCAACGCCCATCGGCAGCTGCCGCCCGCCAGCACGCTCAAGACGCTGTTCGCGCTGACCGTCCTGCCCAGGTTCGCCCCGAGCGAGGTGCACACCGTCTCCGCCGAGGACCTGGCCGGCATCGAGGGCGGCAGCTCGCTGGCCGGACTCCACGAGGACACGCCGTACCGCGTCACCGACCTGTGGCACGGCGTGTTCCTCCGCTCGGGCAGCGACGCCGTCCACGCCCTGGCCGCGATGAACGGCGGCTGGGACAAGACCATCGACGACATGCAGAAGACGGCCCTCCGGCTCGGCGCGCGCGACACCCGGGTGGAGTCCGCGGACGGCTTCGACACACCGGGCCAGGTCTCGTCCGCTTTCGACCTGTCGCTCTTCGGGCAGGCCGGGCTGAGCAACCCCGACTTCGCCCGCTTCGCCGCGACGCGACAGGCCGAGCTCCCGGAAGGCGACCCGGAGGCGTCCGGCATCCAGAACACCAACCGGCTGCTGGTCGGCTCGCACGGCGTGCGCCCGTACGACGGACTGATCGGGGTGAAGAACGGCTACACCTCGCACGCCGGCCACACCCTGATCGCCGCCGCCCGGCGCGACGGCCGGACGCTGCTGGTCACCGTCATGCACCCGCGCTCCGGCGGCTCCAACGCGGTCTACGAGGAGACCCGTGCGCTGCTGGACTGGGGGTTCGAGGCAGCTCCCCGTGCCACCGCCGTCGCGATGCTGCCCACGATGGCACCCGGCAGCCGCACGCCCGATACGCGGCGCTTCCGCGCCACCCCAGGGCACATCCACTCCAGTCCGGGGCGCGTCCACCGGACTCCGGGGGGTATCCACCCGACCACCGGGCGCGTCGGCCGCGGCCCCGAGCTGGTGAGGTCCCTGCGCGGAGTGTCCGCCACGGCGCGGACGGAGACCGGCAGGCCTTGGCCGTACCGGTGGGGCCTGCCCGCCGCCGCGGCCGTCGTGGTCATCGGCGGCGCCGCGCTCGGCATCCGTCTGTGGCGGCGCCGCCGGACGGGCCGTGCCCGGTGAAGGGGCGACGCGTCAGCCACGTCGTGCGGGCGGCGGGCGTCGTGCGGTGTAGCGTCCTGATCAGCTGTCGTGGTTCCGAAGTGCCGGGTGTCCGTGTACACGCACGGGCGTTCCCGCTGTGCGGTGCGTGTCCGGACCAGGGCGATCACCTCCGGCTCCCGGGTTCACGCGGGAGCCGATTCGAGCCCCTTGAACGAAGGAGACGGACATGGCTACCGGCACGGTGAAGTGGTTCAACTCGGAGAAGGGCTTCGGCTTCATCGCCCAGGACGGTGGTGGCGCCGACGTCTTCGCGCACTACTCCAACATCGACGCCAGCGGCTTCCGCGAGCTGCACGAGGGTCAGAAGGTGACCTTCGAGGTCACCCAGGGGCTCAAGGGCCCCCAGGCGGAGAAGATCCGGCTGGAACAGCAGGCCTAGCGGCTTCTGACGGATCTCCGCAGCGGCGCCCGCTCCCGACCACCCGGGGAGCGGGCGCCGTCGCGCGGAGAGCCGGGGCCCGCCCGGCGCGGGGGCCCGGCCCGTGGCGCCCCGGCTTGCGCGGGGCCGACGGCTCAGGTCTGCGGCGGCTGGTCCTTCTCCTGGCCGCTGCCGAACTGCTCCCTGAGCTTCTCCTGGGCGGTGTCGACCTGGCTCCGGTACTTTCCCTGGGTCTTCTCGTCGACCGTGTCACCGGCCTTTTCGATGACCTTGTCGGTCTGGGATTCGTGGCCCTTCAGCATGCTCTTGAGCTTGTCCAACATGGACATGAGACACCCTCCTCACCACGTTCCTACGACTCCAGCATCGCCCCCGACCAGGGGAACTGCATCCTGCGGCCGGGAGCGCGGCCGGGAGCGCGGCCGGGGGGCGCCGCACCCCGCTCCCGGCCCGGGTGCCGTACGGATCAGGAGCCGCTCGCGATGGGAGCCTTCATCTGGTCGCTGATGAACTTGATCGCGCCGGCCTCCATGCCCTTCTGGTAGTCCCAGGCGTTGTGCCGGCCCCCGGGGATGATCTGCATGAAGGTGTGGATCGGGCCCTTGCCGTAGGTCCGCCGGAACTTCTCGATCGGGTTGATGACGGCCGCGCCCTCCTTGGCGCCGGCCTGGAAGGCGAGGTAGACCTCCGGGCCGCCCTTCTGGAGCAGCTGCTTGGCGAGCTTCTCCGGGTTGTTGGCGTCCTTCGCCGACTGGTGCCCCGCCCACAGGGGGGAGTCCGGCACGATGTCCGGGCCGCTGGCTATCGCCGCCTTGAACTTGTCCGGGTGCTTCAGTACGGACTTCAGCCCCGCGAAGCCGCCCGACGACGAGCCCATGAAGGCCCAGCCGTCCCGCGACTTGAACGTCCGGAAATTGGCCTTGACCAGGTCGGGCACGTCCTCGGTCAGCCAGGTGCCCATCTTCGCCTGGCCGGGGATGTCACTGCCGTCGTGGTACTTGAGGTCCGGGTTGAGCATCGGCATCACCACGATGAACGGCAGGCTCTTGCCCTCGGCCCGCCACTTGGTGATGTTCTCCTGCAGCTTGATGTCACCGCCGACCCAGTAGTTGGTGACCCCGTTCTTCTCCTTCGGGCTGCCCAGCCCGCCCGGCAGGGCCATCAGCACCGGGAACCCGCTCTTGGAGTACTTCGGGTCGGAGTACTCCTTCGGCGCCCAGACCCACACACTGCCGGTGACGCCGGACTTCCCGCCCTTCAGCGTCGTCCGGGCTATCTGGGTGCCGTCGTCCAGGGTCCGGGTGTTCCGGAGGTCGGCCTTGGGGCCGGTCGGCATCAGAGTGTCATTGTCGACAGGCTTGACCTGCCCGGCGCCGTCGTTTTTGGCGCCGCCATTGAAGTCGACGGGGTCTCCGGACTTGGAGCAACCGGTGATCAGCGCGCAGGAAGCGGCGAGAGTGGCTGCGAGCGCGACGGCGTAGGGGTGTTTCAACGGTGACTCCGCGACGGGGGGATCCAATGACAAGCGCCCATAGAGAGGGAGAACGGGTGGCCGCGGTTCCCTCGTCGCGCATCCGATCCGCTCGGGGCCGGTTCACCCGTACGGTCCACCGGGCCCCGGCGGGCTTCCGTCCCGCGCCCCTGGGCCCGCCCGACGCCCCTGGGCCCGCCCGACGGGCACCGCGACGCGGCCCGGCCGAGAATGCAGCGGTGAGCGATGAACACCGCAGAGCCGACGGCACCGCGCCCCGCGCCGTGCCGTATGCCGAGGAACGACGGCTCGCCAGGCAGGCGCTGGCCGGCCGGGCGCGGGACGCGAACGATCTGAGGCTGCTGATGGACATGCTGGACCTGGACCCGGGCCGTGATCCGGACCACGAAGCGGCGTACGGCACCGGTGCGGGCCACCAGCCCCCCGCCGACCGCGCCCGGCGTACGGGCCGTGGCACCGGGCGGGACCGGCGCCACGAGCCGCACCGCGACACCTGCCGCGACGCCTGGCCCCGCTCGGGCAGACCCAGGCCCAGGCCGTAGCGCCAGGGCCCAGGCCCAGGACGTAGCACCACCGGACCCCAGCGCCACCGGACCCAGTGCCACCGGCCCCGGTACCAGGCGCCGCGACGCCGCGGAGATCCGTCAGAGGCGCCCTACCGGTCGCCCACCCGGCGCAGCCGCAGCGTCACGATCTGGAACGGCCGCAGCCGCATCCGGACCGTACGGTCGTCCAGCCGCTTGATCACCGGGCCGTCCTCGGCCGGCCGCTCCAGCAGATCCGTGGTGATCACGTCCACCGGCGGGAACGCGGTGGTGAGGGTGGTGACGGCCCGCCCGCCGTGCGCCTCATGGAGGCGGACGATCACATCACCGCTCGTATCGTCGGCGAGCTTGACCGCGGTGACCACCACCGCGTCATTACCGACCGTGACCAGCGGGGGTACTGTCGTGGCGCCGGTGATCCGGCGCTCGGGAAGGTTGAGCCGGTGGCCCTCACGCACCGCGTCACCGATGTCCGCCCCCGGGACCAGCGCGTAGCGGAACCGGTGCGGCCCCTGGTCGGTCTCGGGGTCCGGGAAGCGCGGAGCGCGCAGCAGGGAGAGCCGCACGGTCGTGGTGGTGCCCCGGTCGCCGTCCTCCCGCACGGTACGGGTGACGTCGTGCCCGTAGACGGCGTCATTGACCAGCGCGGCACCCCAGCCCGGCTCCCCGACGTGCACGAACCGGTGCGCGCAGGCCTCGAACTTCGCCGCCTCCCAGCTGGTGTTGGTGTGCGTGGGCCGGTACAGATGGCCGAACTGGGTCTCCGCGGCATAGCGCTCGGTGTGGACGTCCAGCGGGAACGCGGCCTTGAGGAACTTCTCGGTCTCGTGCCAGTCGACCTCGGTGTCGATGTCCAGGCACCGCCGGCCCCGCGCCAGCGTCAGCGACTGCACCACCCGGGAGCTCCCGAACGTACGGGTGACCCGCACGGTCGCCGCCTCGCCGGAGACCTCGCCCAGCGTGACGTCGTCCGCGTCCGTCAGGTCGGTGACGACATTGCGGTAGAACGCGTCCACGTCCCAGGCATCCCACATGTTCGGGAAGTCCGGATGGATCTGTAGCAGATTCGCCGCCTCGCCGGGCGCCACGGCCTCCCGCTCGGCCGTGCGGTCGTACGCGGAGACCACCAGGCCGCGATCGTCGATCCCGATCCGCAGCAGACCGTTGGTGAGGGTGAACCCGCCGCCGTCGCGGGGGACGGCGGACACCTCGGCGCCCTCGGCCACCGGGGGCGCCACCGCCCCGGCCGCCACCCCGCCGCGCGGATGCGGCGCGGAGTTCGCCACCAGCTCCCGGTCCCCGCGGCCGGCCAGCGCCGCCAGCGCGGCCGCGATGAGGTCCTCCAGCTCGGCGGCGACCGCCGCGTAGGTCCTCGCCGCCTCCCGGTGCACCCAGGCGATGGAGGACCCCGGCAGGATGTC
The DNA here is from genome assembly GCF_042895955.1 of Streptomyces sp. NPDC001339. Lineage (NCBI taxonomy): Bacteria > Bacillati > Actinomycetota > Actinomycetes > Kitasatosporales > Streptomycetaceae > Streptomyces > Streptomyces sp. NPDC001339. The sequence goes on from NZ_JBIAWT010000003.1 coordinate 455,450, forward strand.
GTGGAACTGGTGGAGCAGCACCGTCTTCCAGATCCGGTCCAACTCCGCGTACGGATAAGGGTGTCCGGCCAGCACGGCGGCGGTGGCCGACCAGAGTTCGGCCTCCCGCAGCAGCTGTTCGCTGCGCCGGTTGCCGCGCTTGGTCCTCGCCTGGCTGGTGAGGGTCCCCCGGTGCAGCTCCAGATACAACTCGCCCGACCACACCGGTGCGTTCGGGTACTCCGCCTCCGCCTTGGCGAAGAAGTCCGCGGGCTTCTCCCACTCCACCGTGGCCGAGCCGTCCAGGTCACGCAGCCGGCGCGCCTTGGCGACCATCTCGCGGGTGGTCCCCCCGCCGCCGTCGCCCCAGCCGGTCGGCGCCAGCGAGCGCCGGGCCATGCCCTTGTCCTTGAAGTTCCGTACCGCATGCGCGATCTCGCCGCCCGACAGCTGGCAGTTGTAGGTGTCCACCGGCGGGAAGTGGGTGAAGATCCGGGTCCCGTCGATGCCTTCCCAGCGGAAGGTGTGGTGCGGGAAGGCATTGACCCGGCTCCAGGAGATCTTCTGCGTCAGCAGCCACTTCGAGCCCGCCGCCCGGATGATCTGTGGCAGCCCCGCGGCGAAGCCGAAGGTGTCCGGCAGCCACACCTCGTCGTTCTCGACCCCGAACTCCTCCAGGAAGAACCGCTTGCCGTGCACGAACTGCCGGGCCATCGCCTCCGACCCGGGCATATTGGTGTCCGACTCCACCCACATCCCGCCGGCCGGCACGAACCGGCCCTCCGCCACCGCCTGTTTGACCCTGGCGTACACCTCCGGCCGGTGCTCCTTGATCCAGGCGTACTGCTGAGCCTGCGACATGGTGTAGACGAACTCCGGCTCGTCCGCCAGCAGCGCCGTCATGTTCGACGCCGTACGCGCCACCTTCCGTACGGTCTCCCGCAGCGGCCACAGCCACGCCGAGTCGATATGCGCATGCCCCACCGCGCTGATCCGGTGTGCCGACGCCCCCGCGGGCGCCGCCAGCACCCCGGTGAGCTCCGCGCGCGCAGCGGCCGCCGTCCCGTTGACGTCCTGCAGATCCACCGCGTCCAGCGCCCGGCCGATCGCCCGCAGCAGCTCCCAGCGCCGCGCGCCGTCCACCGGGAGCTCCCGCATCAGCTCGCCCAGTACCTCCAGGTCCGTGACCAGCTCCCACACCTCGGTGTCGAACACCGCCAGATCCATCCGCGCCAGCCGGTACAGCGGTGCGTTCCCTGCCGTCTCCCGGTCGCCCAGGTGCGTCGGTCGGAACGGCGGGACGCCGAGGATCACGGGGTTGGACGCGGCCTCCAGGTGCCACTCGACGCGCTCACCGCCGCGGACCGGAGCGCCCACCCGTACCCACTGGTTCCGCGGATTGACCGCCTTGACCGGGCTGCCGTCGGGCAGATACACCAGCGCCTCGCACTGGAATCCCGGCATCCGCTCGTCGAATCCCAGATCCAGGATGGCCTCCATGGTACGGCCGGCCCACTCGGTGGGCACTTCGCCGCAGACCTTGAACCAGGTCGTGCCCCAGGGCGCACCCCAGGCGTCACCCACGGCGACCGGTGTATGGGAGGCCGCCAGCCCCTCCGCCACCGGTACGGGTTCACCCGGCGCGACCCAGGCCGCGACCTCCAGGGGAACCGATTCCGGATACACGGCGGGCCGGATGCGCTCGTCCAGGACCCGCTTGAGCCGGGCTTCGACCAGTGCGCGATCGTCATGCATGGCGGGGGCTCCCTACGCGGAGAAGGGTGGTGGGGGGTGGGGGGTGGGCGGAGGCTACGGCGAGCCCCAAGCGAGGGGACTACCAGGGGAGTTGAGTGGCAGCGGGGGCCGAGGCGGTGAACAGCTCATGCACGGCGCGTACCTCCAGCCGGGCCACCGCCTCGTTCCCCGCACGCCGCAGCCCGGCTATGTGGAACGCCGCGCCGCAGGTCCCGCCGAGGAACTCCCGCCGCCCGCCGGGGAGCAGGCGGTGCAGCTCGTAGTGGCGTACCGGGCCGGTGGCGCGTCGCCACCGCAGCCGCAGCGAGACCGTTCCGTCCGCGGCGGTGGCGGTATCGGTGATCGTCAGTCCGGCCGGAGCGGCCGGGCGCCCGGCCGTGTCGCGCACCGCCAGCGCCCCCAGCCGCCAGGCCACGGGGGTGCCCCCGCGACCGGTCAGCCGCACCCCCAGGGAGTACAGGGTGCCGGTACCCGGCGCGCCGAGCCCCGGCGCAGCACCCAGCCGCACCACGTCGGTGCGCCAGCTGTCGCCCGGCGCCGGGGCCCCGGCCGGCAGCCAGGTGTACGGGGCGGGCTCGCCCGGCCCCGGCGCCTCCCGCGACGCGACCGCCACCTCGACGGTCACCGGGCCCGACGACGGATCGAGCCGATGGGTCAGCTCGACGACCGTACCGGCACCGGTCGGCAGCCGGGCCGGGAACAGCTCCAGGACGGCGGGTGCGCCGAGCCCGCCCCGTACCAGGAGGCTGCTGCCGCCCCGCCAGGCATCGGCGAAGTCCAGCGTCACCTCCGGGCGTTCGCCGTCGGTCCGTACCGCCCAGTGCCTCGGCGGGAGCCGGTCCTGCAGCCCGAGATGGTTCCAGGGGGAGGCCGAGGTGACCGCGCCGTTCTCGTACCAGCGCAGGCCGTGGCCGGTGTTGAAGCTGGTGGCGAACGGCAGCGCGGTGAGCGTCGACCGGTCCGCGACCGCGCCGGCCGGCGCCCGCCAGCCGGCGCCACTGCCCCCGGGGCGGGCCGGATCCAGCGCCGCACCGGACCAGAACCGGTCGTCCGCGGCGTGGAAATCGCCGGGCGTACGCCCCGCCGGGAGGTGGTGGAGGGTCCACTCGGGCCGGTAGAAGCCGTACGAGACGACATGGTCCCGCCCGGCGGGAAGGATCGCCTCCCAGTCCACCGGGGCGTCCCAGCCCGCCGACTCGACGTCCACCCCGGCCCACAGCTCATAGCGGTCGCGTCCCAGTCGCTCCGCCAGCCGGCCCGAGTCGGCCAGGGACGCCGCGCTCCAGCGGAAGTCCACGAACAGCGTGTCGGCGACCGGCTCGGCACCGTCCTGGAAGAACGGCTGGTCGAGGTCGTTCAGCGCGCCCTGCCAGCCGACCCGGCCGGTGCGGTTCATCGCGTCGTACCAGGTGATCCGCAGCCCGTGCCCGGCGCCCGCGGACCGCAGAGCCCGCAGGAACGCCCGCATCCCCGTCGCGAGCGCGGCGTCCCCGCCGTCGGTCTCCGCATTGATGAACCAGCCGTCGAAACCGTACGCCGTCGCCACCTCGACCAGCTTCCCGGCGAGCGGGAAGCGGCCCGCGGCATCCCGCTGCACCAGGTCGCGGGTCCAGCGCAGCTGACCGCCGTAGGCGGCCGGCGGCAGGAAGACGGTGCCGAGGACGGGCACGCCGTTGCGGTGCGCGGCATCGACGACCGGGGCGTTCGGCGCCAGGATCAGGCCCTCGCCGGAGGAGCCGCCCCAGAAGACCAGCTCGTCGAGGTACGCCCAGTGGGTCGGCGCGTAGCGGTCCGCGGTCGCCGAGCCCTGCGAGGGGTTCCCGGCCGTGGGGCCGAAGGCCGCCAGGGCGCTGATCCGGGCCTGGCCGCCGCGGGCCGTGGTGTTCGCCGGCACCGGAGTGAAGCGCTCGGCGAGCGGGACCGTCGCCGTGTTGAACGCCAGATCCGCGTCGGACTCGGGTGTCCAGGCCTTCAGGCTCCGCCAGGTGATGCCGTCGCCCGGGGTGCCCGACGGCAGCGAGTCGGGGAACCAGTACGACGCGTACGGCTGAAGGGAGCCCGTGGCGCGGGAGCGGCGCCGGCCGGCGGGGTTCGCCGAGACGCACCCCGGGGACGTCCCGAACAGGGCGGCCGCGGTACCCGCCCCGGTCAGCAGCACCCGGCGGCGGGTGACGGGCGACGGTCGCCGGTTCATCGGGCGCTCCTTCGGACCTCGTCGGGACTGAGGACCTCGTCGGGAGTGAGGACCTCGTCGGGAGTGAGGACCTCGTCGGGAGTGAGGACCTCGTCCGGAGTGAGGATCTCGGTGATCCCCCGGGACGTCATATGCTCCTGGTTCGTGGCGAGTTCGGCCAGTACCATCGCCGGGCGGGCACCCCGCGCGGCCAGCTCGGCCCAGGCCTCGAACACCGGACCGCCGGGCGCGCAGACCGAGCGGCGCGGCGCCGACTCGGCACCCCCGGTGTCGACGACCACAGCGGTGGTACGCACCGGAGGCCGGTGTTCCCGGCCGCGCCACTCCTCGGCCAGCGCCGCGATCACCCGGCCCACCGGCTTGACCGTACGGTCGTTGCCGAGCAGCCCCAGCCCGTACTCCAGCTCCGGGAAGTCCGCCAGCCCGCGCGAGACGTCGTGCGAACACCACCAGGTGACGCCCCAGAGGTCCGGGCAGTCCAGGGCGTTGCGGACGGTGGCCTCGGCGAAGCGGGCCGCCAGGCCCTCCGGGATGTGCGGGGCGGGGGCGCCGGTCTCCTGCAGCCACACCGGGCGGTGCGGATCCCCAGCCCAGGCCTTGGACAGCTCGATGAGGTAGGCGGCGTGCTGCTCGGTGGCGACGCCCTGGGGGCCGTGCCGCTGAGCCGTGCCGTTGAACACCCAGGAGTGCACTGCCGTGACGGCGCCCAGCCGGGCGGCCTGCGCGGGAGTGAACGGATGGCCGTCGCGGTACCAGGCGGCGTCGTACGCGGCGTGCAGATGTGTCCGCCCGGGAGCGCCCCGCTCGCAGGCCGCCAGCATCCGCTCCAGCCAGGCCGTGGCCTGCGCCTCGGTGATCCGGTCCGGGTCCGGGTGCGGGCTGTCCGAGAACTGGTTGATCTCGTTGCCGAGCGTCATCCCGAGGAAGTGGGGCCGGTCGGCGAGCGCGGCCGCCAGGGTCCGCAGGTACTCCTCCTGGCCCGCCAGCACCTCGGGGTCGGTGAAGATGCCGCGGCGGTGCCAGGTCCGTGTCCACGCGGGCAGGAAGTCGAAGCTCGACAGATGGCCCTGCAGCCCGTCGACGGCGACGTCCAGGCCGCGCTCGGCCGCCGCGTCCGCCAGCCGGACCAGTTGCTCCACGGCGCGTGGCCGGATCAGTGTGCGGTTCGGCTGGAAGAGCGGCCACAGGGGGAAGACCCGGATGTGGTCCAGACCGAGGGCGGCGATCGAGTCCAGGTCGGCCCGTACGGAGTCCAGGTCGAAGTCCAGCCAGTGGTGGAACCAGCCCTCGGTGGGGGTGTAGTTGACGCCGAATCGCATGGGGCTCCTCACGGTACGGGGGCGGGGGTGGGGGCGGGGAGTACGGGCACTCCGGACGGCTCGGACACGGCCTAGCCCTTGACAGCGCCCTCACCGACGCCCCGGAAGAAGTAGCGCTGCAGGCAGGCGAAGAGCACCAGCAGCGGAAGCACGGCGATGACGGTGCCGGCCGCCACCAGCCGCTGGTTGTCCGCGAAGGTGCCGTGCAGGAAGTTCAGGCCGATGGTCAGGGTGAACTTCGACTGGTCGCTCAGCACGATCAGCGGCCACAGGAAGTCGTCCCAGGCCCCCATGAACGCGAAGATCGCCACGACCGCGAGGGTTCCCCTGACCGACGGCAGCGCGATCCGTACGAACCGCTGCCAGGCGTTGGCACCGTCGACGAACGCCGCCTCCTCGACCTCGTACGGCAGACGGGAGAAGGCGTTCCGCATCAGCAGGACGTTCATCGCCCCGATACAGCCGGGCAGCACCACACCGACCAGGGTGTTGTTGAGCTGCAGCTCCCGCATCGTCACGAACTGGGCGATCATGATGCTCTCGACCGGCACCAGCATCGCCATGAGGAACACGACGAGCGCGGCCCTGCGGCCCCGGAAGCGCAACCGGGCCAGGGCGTAGCCGGCCAGGGCCGCGCCCACGCAGTTGGTGAGCACATTGGCGAGGGCGACCTTCAGGGAGTTCAGCGCGAAGTCCCAGACCGGGATGATCCGCGCGACGTCGGCGTAGTTGCCCAGTGTGGCGTGGTGCGGAACCAGGCTCGGCGGATAGCGGTAGATGTCCTCGCCGGGACCCTTCAGCGACGTGGACAGCTGCCAGAGGAACGGGCCGATGGTCAGCGCCAGTACGGCGAGCAGCAGCAGATAGCGGAGCAGCAGCCGCCACCACTGCGGCCGTCGGCCGGCCCGCCGTCGCCGCGGTGTGCCGGCCTTCCGTCGGCGCGGTGCCGTGGCGGGTGGCTGCCGCGCCGTGGTGGCGGCCGGGTGTCGCGGTGCGGCGGTACTCATGCGTCCTCCCTGCGGTGGGCGCGCAGCACCAGCAGCATCAGCCCCAGCGTGATCACGAACACCACGACGGAGAGCGCGGAGGCATAGCCGACCCGGCCGTTGAGGCCGGTGCCGACCTGCTGTACGAGCATCACCAACGTGGTGTCCTCCCCGCCCGGGCCGCCGGTCGGACCGGCCATCAGATAGACCTCGGAGAACACCTTGAAGGCGTTGACCGAGGAGAGCGCGGCCACCAGCACCATCGTGCCGCGCAGCGCGGGCACCGTGACGGTCAGAAAGCGCCGTACCGCCCCGGCACCGTCGACCGCGCACGCCTCGTGCAGCTCCCCGGGGACGTCGGCCAGCGCCGCCAGATAAATGATCATGTAGTAGCCGAGGCCCTTCCAGACCGTGACCGCCATCGCACTGAGTAGCAACAGCCAGGAATCGCTCAGGAATCCGGCCTTGCCGAAGCCCAGCCCTTCCAGCAGCGCGTTGATCAGCCCCCGGTCGTCCAGCAGCCACACCCAGATCAGCCCGACCACGACGACGGAGGCGACCACCGGCGTATAGAACGCGGCACGGAAGAAGGCGATCCCCGGAATCCGCCGCCGCACCAGCATGGCCAGCAGCAGCGGCAGGACCACCAATAGCGGTACCGCACCCAGGACATAGAGCAGGCTGTTGCGCAGGCCCGTCCAGAACATCGCGTCATGGAGCATGTCGCCGTAATTGGCGCCGCCGACGAAACGGCCCCGGGTGAGCGTATGGGCATCGGTGAAGGAGTGCGCCACCGTGCTCAGGAACGGATACAGGCTGAACGCGCCGACGATGAGCAGCCCGGGAGCCAGGAACAGCCAGGGACCGGCCGGTGAATGCGTTGTCACCCGCTGAGTTTTCACCTGCGTATGCGTTCTCACTCGCGTATGCGTTCTCACCCGTGCATGCGACTTCACAGAGCGTCTCTTTACAGAGCGCCTCTTCACGGTGCGCCTCTTCACGGAGTACCTCGTCCTCAGCCGGTCTTCAGCAGGCGATTGCACTCGGCCACCGCGTCGTCCAGTGCCGCTTCCGGGGACTTCTTGCCTTGCACGGCCCGGGCCACCGCATTGCGCAGCACCGTCTTCATCTGGTCGCTGAGCGGCACCGGTGTGTAATTCACCGCGGTCTTCAACGATGCGGCGGACGCCACCCGTACCCGGGCCGTATCCGTACCGTCCTCCTTGGTGAAGTACGGATCGTCCAGCGATCCCCGGGTGCTGGGGAAAATCGTGACCTTTCTGGCGAACGCCATCTGGTTCTCCTCGCCGGTGACGAAGTGCGCGAACGCCACCGCCGCCGACTTGACCCCGCTCTGCGCATTTACCATCAGGCCCTGGACGTACATATTGGCCTTGCCGGTGTTGTTGACCGCGTCCGTGATGCCGATATGGGCGTAGAGGGCCGGCGCCTCCTTCTTGAACTTCTCCAGATCCAGCGCACTGCCCGGGTTCATGGCCACCGACCCCTGCTGGAACTTCCGCCCCGACGACTCGGCCTGCGCGGTGAGCGCCTGTGAGTCCAGCGCCCCGGCCGCGTACAACTCCTTGTAGTGCCGCAGCAACTCGACGCCCTTGGGCTCGTTGAAGGTGAATTCAGTGCCCCTCGCGTTCATCAGCCGTACGCCGTAGCGGCCGAAGTCCTCGACCGACGGTGTGCCGGCCAGCATTGCGATCTTCCGTCCGCTCTTCTCCGCCATCGTCAGTGCGTCCCGGAAGAGCTGGTCGTAGGTCTTCGGCGGCTTCCGCGGATCCAGACCGGCCTTGGTGAACAGCTCCTTGTTGTAGAACATGGGCCCGGTGTTCAGATACCAGGGGAAGCCATAGACACCGGGCAGCCCCGGCATCTGATAGCCCTGCCACGCTCCCGGCAGATACTCGCCACGGTATTTCCCGGCGGCCTTCTCCAGATCCAGCGCCAGCCCGGCCCTGGCCAGCGGATAAGCGAGGTCCGGCGACACATTGACGACATCGGGCAGCGTGCCGCCGGCCGCGTCCGCACTCAGTTTCTCCGGATAACCCTCGGCCGGCTGATCGACCCACTTCACCTTGGTTCCCGGATATTTCTTCTCGAAAGCGGCTATGACACCGTCGAAATAGTCCGTGAAATGGGCCCGGAGATTCCAGGTCTGGAAGGTGACCTGCCCCTCGATCTTCCCGTCGATCTTCCCCGAGGTGCCGTCCGCCCCGCCGGGTCCCCCCGAGGAACCGCATGCGGTCAGGGCGAGTGCCGAGGTGACCAGTGCCGCAGCCACGGCGACTGTTCGGTGGGACATCCGACGGGACATCCGACGGGACATCCGACGGGACATTCGACAGGGCATACGCATGACTGGCGGCTCCTTTACTCGGACCGGACACCAGTGGAAGGGTCGCGCGGTGGAATTGTCGCGGGGCAACTGACCGAAAAATGCGGGAAGCGCAGTCGTAAATCCGTTGTATGGCATACGAAGAGCGAAACACACGCGAACAGTGAACGGTATGCGAAGAGGCGAGCGGCACGCGAAGAGCGGCCTGGCCGGCCAACGTTCGTCCGAGGTCTGCTCCGAGCCTCGGGCGACGACGCGGAAGACGCTACTAATGCGCTTTAGCGGGTGTCAATACCCGGGCTCGAACGACTTCCCGATGACTTCCCGACGTTCGCGAAAACAGCCATCCGCACACCGTTTGACAGGGCCTTCTTCGCTGATCAGACTGAGGGAACTAATGCGGTCCAGTTGAATCTCATGCGGTCCAGTTGAATCTCATGCGGTTCAGTTGAAACTCACGCGGTCGGTCCGAGGAGAACCCGCTATGACGGCGCCCGGTGAGGCGGCCCGCCGGAAGCCGGCGCGCCGGCCGACGATCAAGGACATCGCCCGCCGGGCCGGGGTATCGGAGAGCGCCGTCTCCTTCGCGCTCAACGACCGGCCGGGCGTCTCCCCGCGCACCCGGGCCCGGGTACGGCAGGTCGCGGAGGAACTGGGCTGGCAGGCCAACAGCGCCGCCCGTGCGCTTTCCGGTGAACGCGCCGGAGCCACCGGCCTGGTGCTCGCCCGGCCCGCGCGGACCCTCGGCGTGGAGTCCTTCTTCCTGCAACTCGTCTCCGGCATCCAGGAAGTGCTCTCCACGCGGCGGACCGCGCTGCTCTTCCAGGTCGTCGAGGACCTCGACACCGAGTGCGCGCTCTACCGCCGCTGGTGGGCCGAACGCCGGGTGGACGGTGTCCTCGTGGTCGACCCGCGCACCGACGACCCCCGCCCCGCACTGCTCACCGCACTCGCCCTGCCCGCCGTCGTCATCGGCGGCCCGGCCATCCCCGCACGGCCGCCCCTGTCCACGGTGTGGGCCGACGACGCCGGAGCCATGGCCCGGATCCTCGATCACCTCCACGGCCTCGGCCATCGCCGCATCGTGCATGTGGCAGGCCTGCCCGGCCTGGCCCACACCGAACGCCGGATCCGCTCACTCCGTACCGAAGCGGCCCTCCGGGGCCTCGACGAACGCCAGGTCCGCTCCGTGACCACCGACTACTCCGACGCCGAGGGGGCCGAGGCCACCCGGCGCGTCCTCGACGCCGCCGAACCGCCCACGGCGATCATCTACGACAACGACGTGATGGCCGTGGCCGGTGCCTCCGTGGCGGCCGGGCGCGGCATCCCCGTACCGGGAGAGCTGTCCGTCGTGGCCTGGGACGACTCGGCGCTGTGCCGGGTGACCCATCCCCGGCTGACCGCACTCGTCCGCGACACCCCCGGCTTCGGACGGCTCGCCGCCCGGGAACTCCTCACCGTCCTCGACGGCGGCCCGGCGCGCTCCGTGGAGGGCGAACTGCCGCGTCTGGAGGCACGCGAGAGCACCGGCCCATGCCCCTCCCGCTGATCGGGAAACCCGCCGTCTCCGCACACCGGGCTCAGGCTGCCGGAGGCACGACAGCCGGAGACGACTGACGGAGACGACAGCCGGAGACGACGGACGGAGGTGACGGTTCCTCAGCGGCGCGACGGCCGGTCCCCGGCGCCTGGTGCGGCTCCGGGGACCGGCCGGGGGACAGGAGGTGGGGCAGTTCCCTTTCAGTTCCCCTTGGCGAGGATCCGCAGCCGGGTATAGGTCCCGTTGAAGCGGTTGCGGTCGCCGATCGGGTGGCCGGAAGAGGTGTGCTGCCAGATGCTGTGGTACCGCCAGCCGGCCGGCAGCGCGCCGACGGAGGAGCCGTAACGCGGGATCCACAGCGGGTTCGACCGGCCGAACTTGCCGGAATTGCCGGTGCACCGCCGCCACCAGTTGGTCGAGGTGTAGATGATCGGGTCCCGGCCGGTCTCCTCGCGGTAGGTGTCCACGAAATCCTTGATCCAGTGGACCATGCCCCGGTCGCTCTTGCCGTAGCAGGTCGCGCCGTAGGGGTTGTACTCCATGTCCAGTGCACCGGGCAGGGTCCGGCCGTCCTTGGACCAGTCGCCGCCGTGGTCCAGGAAGTACCGTGCCTGAGTGCTGCCGCTGGAGTGGTCGGGGAGGGCGAAGTGGTACGCGCCATGGATCATGCCGACGTGGTACGAGCCCCGGTACTGGTGCGCGAAGTAGGGGTTGGTGTAGTTGACCCCCTCGGTGGCTTTGACGTACGCGAAACGCACCCCGGCTCTGCGCAACGACGACCAGCTGACGTGCTTGTTGTGGCTGGAGACATCGACCCCGGACACGCCCCGGCCGTGCGCGGCCTGCAACTCGGGGCCGCCCGCCCGGTTGCCGCCCTCGCGCATGGCGATGGTGGAACCCATCCAGTCCTGCTCGGGGTGGGCGGGTTTCTTGCCGGCATCCGATGCCGTGGCGAGGCCGGGCAGCGCGAGGGGCAGAGCGAGCACGGTGAGGAGAGAAACGAGCGTGCCGGCCGCAAGCGGGACTGTGCGGCGGGCCGGACCGGATCTGCGCAAGGGCATCGCATGCCTCCGAGGCCTTCGGTGGAGTCAGGGTCGGCAGATTTTGAACAGAGTTCTGCCGATAAAAGACTTATACGCAGAACTGCCTGACTCTATGACCCAACAGGCCGTCAGTCCGCCGACCGGCTCCGCATCTCACCCGTCTGGCGGGCGGAAAGGGCCGGAAACGGTCCGGACAGAGTGAAGCGGGCCCCGGCAGTGCCGGGACCCGCTCCGGTGCGCAACGGCGAACGCGCCATGTCGCCGCTGGCAAGCTGTGCCGCCTCGGCTCAGTAGGCGGAGTTGACGTTGTCGATGGAGCCGTAGCGGTCGGCGGCGTAGTTGGCCGCGGCGGTGATGTTGGCTACGGGGTCGACGAGGTTGTCGGGGGTGCCGGGGACGTGGTAGCGGTCGAAGGTGGGCTGGATGACCTGGAGGAGGCCCTTGGAGGGGATGCCGTTGATGGCGTTGATGTCCCAGTCGTTGACGGCGTTGGGGTTGCCGCTGGACTCGCGCATGATGTTGCGGTGCAGGCCTTCGTAGGAGCCGGGGATGCCCTTGTCCTGCATGATGTCCAGCGACTCACGGATCCAGCCGTCCAGGGTGTTCGGGTACTCCTTGACGGCGGCCTTGCGCTCGGTGGACCGGCTGGCGGCCTGCTGGGCGGTGTGCTCGTCCTCGCCGCCGGTGACCTTGGCGCGGTCGGCGACCGAGGAGGCCACCGGGCGGGCGAGCTCGGCGGCGTCGGCTGTCACCGGCATGCCCTTCGCGCCGACCGGCTTGACCACGGCCGGGGCGTGCTCAGCAGCCTGCGCGGTGCCCGGGGCCGAGGTGAGGGCCAGACCGGAGGCGGCACCCGCGGCGGCGAGAACGGCCACGGCGACCTTGTGGGTGCGGGTGATGCGGGAAATCCGGGCAGCGCGGGGCAGGGTGAAGCTGGGCATGCGGAGTGACCTCTTCCAGGTACGGGACGGGGAGGCGGCCTTCATTGGCGGCGCGTTACGAACCGGAGGTATGTGCCGCGTTTGCCGCAGGGGGCGTAATTCGCGAGCTCGCTCTCGGTGCGTCGGAATCCATGTTGGCCACGGACCTGAATTGAGGCAATAGTGCCCTGTACTAACCATCTTCGTGAGCGGAAAACAGGGCACCTGAAGCAATGGGCGATTCTCGCTCAGGAGAGCCGCAAGGGGCACCGGAGATGCGACTAGGCGTGCTCGTAAGTGATGTACATCGCGTGCCCCGGGTCACCTGAAAACGGCCGTAAAACCCGCTCCGGCGGGGCGTATAAGTTGCCTGGCTCACAGTGGAATTACGGGCGGCGGCCTTTGTTCCTCCCGCTCCTGATGTGGCGAGGCGCACTTCCGCTGAGGGGAAACCCGCGGAAATAGTGTGCCGACTCACCTGATGCTTGTATGCCGATTCGCCTGGTGCGCCCATGCCGCTGTCGGGGGCGGAAGCCCGGCACCGGGCTGGGCCGTCGGTGAGCTGTCGGATACGGCAATTCGGCGGTGCTGCTGGTCCGTTCGCAGCAGCGCCCGGAGCCGTCGCATGACGACGGGGCTCCCGCTCCCCGACAGTGGCATCGCGCACGACCGTCACCGCGCGCAACGCGACAACCGTCGGCACGCATCGCGACAACTGTCACCGCGCCCACGCGACAACGGTCACTGCGAAAGTCACCGCACACAACCGACACGCATCGTAGGGAAGTGCTTATGCTCCGTCGTACCGCCGTCACGCTCAGCGGCCTGCTCATCACCGGCTTCCTCGCTGCCGGATCCGCCGCCGCGGCGCCCGCTGACGAGGACCGTCGTGACGACCGCTACCTCACCCTCAGGGACGAGGCGGGACTCCGCATCGCCGGCGAGGTTCTCGACACGATCTTCGGAGGCGGCCCCTTCCGGGGCTCTCGCCGCTGACGTCGGTGCCCACGGCAACGGCAGTGGCCCCACCCGCGACTCGCGGGCAGGGCCACTGCCGTTGCCGTTGTTGCCACGTCCGGGGCCGCACCACGGCGCCCGGCCGGTTCTGCTCCAGCCGACCAGCCGTCCAGCCGTCCGGCCGGCAGCGCTACTCCCGGCTCAGTAGGCGGAGTTGACGTTGTCGATGGAGCCGTAGCGGTCGGCGGCGTAGTTGGCCGCGGCGGTGATGTTGGCTACGGGGTCGACGAGGTTGTCGGGGGTGCCGGGGACGTGGTAGCGGTCGAAGGTGGGCTGGATGACCTGGAGGAGGCCCTTGGAGGGGATGCCGTTGATGGCGTTGATGTCCCAGTCGTTGACGGCGTTGGGGTTGCCGCTGGACTCGCGCATGATGTTGCGGTGCAGGCCTTCGTAGGAGCCGGGGATGCCCTTGTCCTGCATGATGTCCAGGGACTCGCGGATCCAGCCGTCCAGGGTGTTCGGGTACAGCTTGGGGGCGGCCTTCGGCGCGGACTTGGGGGCAGCCTTGGGCGCGGCTATCGCCTTACGCTCCATGGACCGGTTGGCGGCCTCCTTGGCGGTGTGACCCTGCTCCTCGACCGCGGTGATCTTGAGCTGGTCGGCCACGGACGAGGCGGTCAGCCGGTCCTTCTCGCCGTCGTCGGCACGCTCCTTGGCGGTCACCGGCAGACCGTTCGCGCCGACCGGCTTGACCACGGCCGATGCCTTTGCCGCGGGGGCCGCGGCACTGCTCGGCGCCGCGGTGAACGCGAGGCCCGACGTGGCACCCGCGGCGGCCAGTACGGCCACGGCGACCTTGTGGGTGCGGGTGATGCGGGTGTTCCGGACAGCGCGGGGCAGGGTGAAACTGGGCATGCGGGGGTGACCTCTTCCAGGGCTTGATGGCGGGAAAACGGCCTTCGGTTGGCGCGTGAGGACCGAGGGTCATTGCCGCGTTCGCCGCTCTGGCTGAGATCGCCGGCTCGTTCTCGGTGCTACCCGGAACATGTTTAGCGAGCGCCCTGGATAGTGGCAATGATGCCTTGTACTACCTATCTTCGTGAGTTAGGGCGAAATGTCCGCAATAAAGCCCGCGCTCGGCGGTCATGGCCCCGAACGGCGTCGACTAGCGGAGTTCGTACGTGACGTGCGTCTCGTGCCGGGCATCACCTGGCAGGCGCCGCACGGCGCGCTTCACGGCCCCGTGAAGTTGCCTGGCTCACACCCCAGGGGCGGGAAGGAAGGGCGAGAAGGGGGAAGGGGAAGCGGGCGCAAGGGTGGAGGGGAGGCGCCGCGGCGCCTCCCCAGCGGTCGGGACGAGCAGGCCGGGACGGGCAGGTCAGGGCGAGCGGGTCAGGACCAGTGCGGCGTTGTGGCCGCCGAAGCCGAGTGAGGTCTTGACCGCGCAGTCGAAGGCCCCCCGACGGGCTTCCTCGCGCACGATGTCGATGGGCAGCCGGGGGTCGGGCACGTCGAGGTTCGCGGTCGGCGGCACCAGCTGCCCCTCCAGCGCGAGCACAGTGAGCGCGGTCTCGATACCGCCGGCGGCGCCCAGCGTGTGCCCGGTCATCCCCTTGGTGGAGGTGACCAGGGCGTGATCGCCGATCACTCGCCGTAGCACGGTGCTCTCGACGAGGTCGTTGACCACGGTCGAGGTGCCGTGCGCGTTCACATGCCCCACCTCGCCGGGCCGCACCTCCGCGTCCGCGAGTGCGGTGCGCAGCGCCCGCTCGATGCCGTTGCCATCGGGGTCCGGCGCCACGGGGGCGTAGGCATCACTGGACGCACCGTAGCCACGGACGTACGCGCGGACCGGCGCCCGGCGCGCCTCCGCGTGCTCGGGCCGCTCCAGTACGAGGAGGCCGGCGCCCTCGCCGACGACGAAGCCGTCCCGTGCGACGTCGAACGGGCGGCAGGCCGTGGCCGGATCCTCCCGGCGGGTGGAGGCCGCCTTCATCCGGCAGGCGCTGGCGATCAGCAGTCGGGAGATGGGGGATTCGGCGCCACCCGCGATGGCGATGTCGCAGACCCCGGCGCGCAACAGCTGATGCGCGGTTCCCAGGGCGACGGTTCCGGAGGAGCAGGCCGTCGCCACGCCCAGGCTGGGGCCGTGCGCGCCGAGGTCCATGCAGACGCTGCTGGCGGCCCCGTTGACCACGGTCAGCGGGGCGAGCTTGGGGGAGACCCGCCGCGCGCCGCGGTCGGACATCGCGACATGCTGCTGGTCGTAGAAGGGGAGCCCGCCGTGCGCGGAACCGATGACCACCGCGACCCGGCCGCTGTCCCAGGTCTCCGGCTCCAGCCCGGCGTCGGCGACCGCCTCGCGGGCGGCGATCACCGCGAGCTGGGCGAAGCGGTCCATCAGTCGCTGGGCGGCCACGCCGAGGACCTCGGTGGTGTCCAGATCCACCGTGTACATGAAGTCGCAGGACAGGTCGACGAGTTCGGCGAGGGGCCGTACGCCGCTCGGGCGCGTTTCCTGGGTGACGGAGTGCCAGGTCGCCTTCGTCCCCACGCCCGCCGCGGTCACCATGCCCACTCCTGTCACGGCCGCGGAGAATGGCTGACGCCCGCCGGTCATGCCGGAACCGGACCGTCGACGGCCGCCACGAGCCGGCCCACGGTGTCGCCCGCGGTAAGCGGTACGTCCTCCGGGCCGTGGTCGATGTCCCCTCGGTCTTCCATGAGGACGCGGAGTTCTTCCAGGGCCAGGGAGCCGGTGCGCGGACCGCGCAGCGGGGTCTCGTCGGTGACGTCGCCGGAGGGGGCCCCGAACCGTTGGGCCGGCAAGGCGTTGACAACTTCTGCCGCGTTCACGTCGCGCTCCTCCACTTGTTGTGGGTGTGCTGCCAACCGTGTCCTGGGCGGGTGTTCGCCGGCGACCCGGCTGGTTTGGCCACTCTTTATATGTCTTCGTCCCGTTAACTCCCCAACCTTCTAGGTCAATGGGGTGACGGCCGCACCGGCTCGCGGGGTGCGGGGTGTGCCGGGTGCGGGGGTTCGCGGTGCGGAGGTGAGGAGGTGCGGGGATGCGCGGCGCGGGGGTCGGGCGGTCCGGTGTCGGCGAAGGCGGGCTTCAGGCCTCGTCCAATGCGCTGGTGACGCGCCCCAACAGGTCCTGAAGCGTGCGGAGTTCCTCGATGGTCAGACCGGTGGCGGCGAGCATTCTGCGGGGGACCGGCAGCGCCTTCGCGCGCAGATCGTCGCCGTCGGGCATGAGGTGGATGGTGACCGACCGCTCGTCCTCGGCGCTGCGTTCGCGGCGGACCAACCTGGCCGTCTCCAGGCGCTTGAGCAGCGGCGAGAGCGTGCCGGAGTCCAGCCGCAGCTGTTCACCGATGGCCTTGACCGGCTGTGGGCCGTGCTCCCACAGGACGAGCATGACCAGGTACTGCGGATAGGTCAGGCCCAGGTCCTTGAGGGCGTCCCGGTAGACACTGCCGAACGCGCGTGACGCGGCGTGCAGCGAGAAGCAGACCTGGTGGTCGAGGCGGAGCAGTTCGGCGTCGGGCACCTGAAGTCTGGTCGTCGCTGAGGTCATGGATCCAGAGTAGCTCGCCGTAAGCAATTAGATTGTGCGCAATTAAGTTGCGCACAACTCAATGATGTGTCACTGTTTCCGGTGTGCGGCGGCCGGGGAGCGGCCGCAGCTACCGATCGAAGGGAAGAAGCGCGATGGACGCCCTGTACACCGCTGTCGCCACCGCCAACGGCCGCGAGGGCCGGGCCGTCAGCTCTGACGGCAGGATCGACCTCGCCCTGGCCATGCCGCCCGAGCTCGGCGGCAACGGCGCCGGCACCAATCCGGAGCAGCTCTTCGCCGCCGGCTACGCGGCCTGCTTCGCCAGCGCGATGAGCAATGTCGGCCGCCGGATGAAGCTCGACACGAAGGACGTCTCGGTCACCGCCGAGGTCTCCCTGGGCAAGGACGGCACCGGCTTCGGCCTCGGCGTCGTCATGCGGGTGGAGCTGCCGGACGCCCTCGCGGGCGAGACCGGGCGCCGGCTGGTCGAGGCGACCCATGAGTTCTGCCCGTACTCCAAGGCCACCCGCGGCAACATCGAGGTCGAGCTCGTCATCGAGTAGCCGCCTGCCTCAGGCGGCTACCCCAGGCGTCGTATCGCGTCCTCGTGCGCCTCCTCCAGCGCCTCGGCGGCCGGTACCGGCAGGTCGGGCCGTACCCCGACGCCTTCCCAGTTGGTGCCCGTCACGGCGTTGACCGTCCGGGCGGTCGGCACGGTGACGGTGATGTGTTCCGTCACCGGATGCCGGCGGGTGGGGTGTGCGCCGCCCCGTGTCGTCTCTCCGACGACCACGGCGCGCCCCAGCGCCTGCAGGGTGTACGCCACATCCTCACCGCCCGAGAACGTGGCCGCGCTCGTGAGGACGTACAGCGGTCGGTCGGGATAGCGCGGTGCGGGGAGAGGGGAGACGGTCCAGTACTGCCGGGTGGAGTCCGTGGAGCGCTCATATATGTCGTTGAGGTGGACCTGGTCGTCGGCGAAGAAGTAGCTGCACCACATCGCGGCGCCCGTGGGCGCGCCACCCCGGCACTCCCGCAGGTCGAGGACGAGTGCCCGGGTGTGCGCCACCAGCTCCATGGCCGCCGCGATCGCCCGGCCGCCTTCCCCGGCGTCGGCGATACGCCGTATGTCGAGGTGGCCGATATTGCCGTGAAGATGCTCGACCAGGCGGACACCCTGGTTCTCGGCCCGGAGGCGCGCCAGGAACGCCGCCCGGCCCGTGTCGTCGTCCTCCGGCTCCGCCGACTGGGGCTCGTCCTGCCACAACAGTCGCAGATGTCTGTCCGGGCAGACTTCCTGGAGGTGTGCGGTCACCGCTTCGCAGAACGCGGCGCCGGTCAGCGCGTCGTACTCACCTGCCGCCAGCCGGTCCCGGATCGCCCGGTCGATCTCCACCGCGCGCTCGGGGAAGACGTAGCCCGCCACGATGCGGTGCAGGGCCCGGTCGATGATCTGTGCATGAGTCGGCATTGCCGCTGAGCGTCGATTTCGGTCGGTTGGGGAGAGGGCCGGAAGCGGTCCAGCGATGTACCGGATGCCCGGAGGCGAGAGTGCGCGGTGCGCCGGACGGCCCGCGGCGGTAGCGTGCGGTCCATGGAGCTGCACGCGCGATCGCTCTGGCTGGTGACCGAGCCGCTGCACGCGGTCTGCTACTTCGACGAGGAGTGCCGGGACCTGGGCCGGGCCCTGGGGCTCAAGGGCTTCTGGATGGGCTACTTCGCTGCTCGCACCGCGCCACTCGGCGCCGTGGAACCCGCGGCCGCCACGGCCGTACTCGGGGTGTTCGCCCCGGGGATGGTGGCCCGCGCGCTGCCCGCGGCCTGGAGCATCGCGGGCCCGGCGCACGTCCTCGAAGAGCGCGGCACCCGCGCCGCACACGCCCTGCGCCGGATCGCCCCCGACGTGGAGCGCAAGGCCGCCGCACTGCTGCCTCCACTCCAGGGCATCGTCGATGACGCCCCGGCCACCGCGCGGCCCCTCTTCGCCGCCAACCGTGCACTGTGCGACCACGCCGATCCCGTCGAGCGGCTGTGGCAACTGGCCACCGCCCTGCGCGAGTTCAGGGGTGACGCGCACCTCTGCGTGCTCGCCGAGGAGGGGCTCGACGGCTGCGAGGCGCTCGTCCTGGCCGCCGGCGCCGGGCGGGTCCCCCGGGACACCATCCGGCTGGACCGCGGCTGGAGCGAGGAGGAGTGGTCGGCCGCCACGGACCGGCTGCGCGCCCGCGGCCTCGTCGACGCACAGGGCGCCGCGACCGTCCGGGGACGGCAGGAGCGCGACCGTATCGAGCGCGCCACCGACCGGCTGGCCGCCCGGCTGCTGCACGCGCTGCCCGAAGCGGAGACCGAAGCGCTGCTGCGCTCGCTGGAGCCCGTGGCCCGGCGCGTCCTGGCCTCCGATGTGCTTCCCTTCCCCAACCCGATCGGGCTGCCGCACCTCGATGAACCCGTAGCGCATACCTGAGGCGCGGCGCCACCGCGCCCGGCCTCCAGGCAACGCACGGACGCTCCTCGGTACGGCGGCGGACCAGGCCCTGCTCCCGTGGCCGGAAAACAAACGCGCCACGATACCACCACAGAGCGCCACACCACCGAATAACGCCCCCAGTGCATGGGCCGGTTGGCGGGCACGAAAGACACCCGGACGACGAAACACGATCCCCCCTGACAACCACACGGACTGAAAAGATCCAACCCTTCAATCCGACTGATCACGACGGTATCCCACGGCACCGACAATCCGCGTGGAGTATTCGTGCGACCGCGTGGCCAGCGCAAATGCCCCCGGACGGCCCACGGGACGGTCCCGTACCGTCCTCGCGGGGTGATTGTCATCTGGTGGTTCGATGGGTGCTTTGGGGTGCTTTGCCATTGCAGGTCGGGACACCTCCGGGTAAGAGGCGTTGAATGGGTATGGATCCTAGAGAATTGTGGGACCGCAACGCTGTGCTGGCGGAAGCGTTTTGTATGGGCGATGAACGCGTACGGGAAGCGCAGGCCAGACTCGACGAGGCACAGGCCGACCGGTCACGGGTGCTGGCGGCGTTTGCGGTGACGGTGGGCAGTACCGGCGCGGTGGCCGGACTGTTCGGACTGAACGAGCGGGAAGTCCGGATCGCCAGGCGCACCGTGAGCAAGGACGACGCCCGCGCCGTCGCCGAGAAATTGCTGACCTCCTCTGTCCCGGCTCCCGCCGCACCACCCCGGGAGCCGGAAGAGACCTCCCCTGGCCCCGATATCCCGGCCGAATATCCCCACCAGAACCCGACGCCCTCAGCTCGCCCCGCCGGCGCCGCCCGAGAGGGCACCAGCGGAGCCACCGGGGCATCCGACCAGAACTGGTCCCCGGCCATGGACGCGGTGCTCATCGGCAGTTGGCAGACCGGAGTGGACTTGCGGGAACTCGCCACCGAATTCGGACTCGACCTCACCCGACTGGTTACCCGTGCCCAACAACTGTCCGCCCAGGGGCGGTTCTATCCAGGCCCGGCGGAAAACCATGCCGGACGCCACCGCCGTGGCCCCGGCGACGTCCACGAAGCCGAATACTCCATCCCCGCACAACAGACCGCCACCTGGCACTCCGCACCCAGTGCCCCTCACATGTCGTCCGCCTGGCACAACGGCACCATGCCGTCAACGGAAAGCGTCCCTGATATGACCGCCCTGACTTCCGAATGGGACAACGCCCTCGCCCCCTGGGGCACCATCGGCTCCCCGAGCGAGGAGGCCGCGCCGTCACAGCAGCCCTGGGCCCAATACCACCTCAGTTCCTGACGCCTGCCTGAGCCATCCTTCCTGAGTCATTCCTGCCTGATTCATTCCCGAACGATACGAATCCCTGAATGATGAAGAACCCCGTACAACGACGAGTCCGCCACCTCTCCACGGCACGACTGCCGGGGCCGGGGCCCAGGGGCCGGGGTCCGGACCGCTCGCCTTATGACTGGCCCGCAGTCGGCGCCAGCACCCCCGCCGCGACCAGGGCGAAGAGCGTGATCCCGAGCAGGATGCGGTAGACGACGAAGGGCATGAAGGACTTGTTCGAGATGAACTTCATGAACCACGCGATCACCGCGTAGCCGACGACAAAGGCGATCACCGTGGCGAAGACGGTGGGCCCCCAGGCGACATGGCCCTGGCCGACGGCATCCTTGAGCTCGAAGGCGCCGGACGCCAGTACGGCCGGGATGGCGAGCAGGAAGGAGTAGCGGGCCGCCGACTCGCGGGTATAGCCCATCAGGAGACCGCCGCTGATCGTGGCACCGGAGCGGGATACACCGGGGATCAGCGCCATGGCCTGGCAGACGCCGTACAGCAGGCCGTCCTTGACGCTCAGGTCCGTGAGGTCCTTGCGTTGCTTGACGGCACGGTGCCGGCCGCCGGTCTCGTCGCGCGCCGCCAGCCGGTCGGCGATACCGAGCACCACGCCCATGACGATCAGCGTGGTCGCGGTCAGCCGCAGATCGCGGAACGGGCCCTCGATGGCGTCCTTGAGCGTGAGGCCCAGCACACCGATCGGGATCGAGCCGACGATCACCAGCCAGCCCATCCGGGCGTCGTGATCATGCCGTAGCTCCCGGTTGGCCAGAGAGCGGAACCAGGCGGAGATGATCCGGCCGATGTCCTTCCGGAAGTAGATGATGACGGCCGCTTCGGTGCCGATCTGGGTAATGGCCGTGAATGCCGCACCGGGATCCTGCCAGCCGGCGAACGCCGCGGTCAGGCGGAGGTGTGCACTGGACGAGATGGGCAGAAACTCGGTCAACCCTTGGACAAGTCCGAGGACGAAAGATTCAAACCAAGTCATGGAAAAGGCGCAATCCAAGGGTGATCAAGCGCTTACCTGCGCGGGCGGGGAGAAACCGGACTCCGGCGACAGGCGCGCCCCACCGCCGACCGGCAGCGTAGCGTCCCGAGGTGACCATATGACAACGGGTCCCCGCACACCCCGCCCACTCCCAGGCCGCACACGCTCGTCCACTCCCTGGCCACCTGGTCCACTCCCTGGCTGTCTGGCCACGGCCGGAGCCCGCCGGCCCGGCTTCCCGGTCAGTCTCCGCGCGACGCCGTACGCCCGCGTCTGCGCCCGAACCACGCCACCACCAGCGCGGCCACCCCGCTGAGCGCGATGAACGCCAGGGAGAACAGAAACGCAGGCGAGGCGGGCGCCGAGGCCCGGGCGCCCGCGAGGGCGTACGCCGCGGTGTTCGGGACACTGCCGAGCCCCGTGGCCAGGAGAAAGGGGAGCCAGCCCACACGGGACACCGCGGCACAGTAATTCGCGGCGCAGAACGGCAGGCCGGGGAACAACCTGATCGCCAGCACCGAGCGGAAGCCGTGCTCGCTCAACTGCCGGTCCGCCGCCCTCAGCCACCGGGCGCGCAACAGCGGCCGCAACGCATCCCGTCCCAGCAGCCTGCCCAGACCGAACGCCAGCCCGGCACCCAGCACCGTCCCGGCCAGTGCGGCGACCAGTCCCGCCCCGGCACCGAAGAGGGCACCGGCCCCGAGATTGAGGACCGGACGCGGTACCGGCACGGTCGTGCACACGCCGTACGCCACAGCGAAGACCACCACGGCCACCGGACCGGACAGCTGCACCGGCCAGCCCCCGGCCAGCAGACGCTGCGGCTGCCACCACAGCACCGCGACCACGCCACAGGCCAGCAGTACGAGCAGCAGCGCCAGCCGGGACCACGGCGACAACAGCGCACGCAGACAGCGCGCGGCGAGGCCGTCGGGCGTCGTGGCGGGGGTGGGCATCCCGGGAGCGTAACCGACAGGAACACCGGGGGCTGTATCCGTCACCAAGGCCGCGATCGGCCAGCAAGGACGAGGTCAGCGACTAAGGCTGTGATCAGCGACCAAGGCAGTGATCCGCCACCGAATCCGCGATCCGCCCACCACATCCATATCCGGCACCACAAGCGTCGTCCCTCGCTGAAGCCGCAAGACGGTGCCGGTGGCCCCACCGCGCTGAGACGAGACCACGGGCACGCACCCGCACGCGCCCACACCACCGCCCCGAAAACCGTTCGACGCTCAAGCAGTCACCCGGCACCATAGGACGCATGGTCCGGCAAGCCCTCCCCGCGCCTTCGTCCGCAGCCGCGGACGCGCCGAAGGCTGCCGCCGACTTCCTCGCGGCCATCGCCGCAGCCACCGACGGCGCCCGAAGCTGACCCTCCCCGGATCGTCCGGCGGACCCCGCAGGGGGAGGGCGGCCTGGCCCAGGGGTCCTCACGGCGCCACGCCGCCGTCCTCACCGCATCGTCCTCACCGCATTGTTGCGAGCAAGAACACCTGCGAGGAAGAACGCCCCATGCCCAAGACGGCATACGTACGTACCAAGCCACACCTGAACATCGGCACCATCGGCCACGTCGGCCACGGCAAGACCACCCTGACCGCCGCCATCACCAAGGTCCTCAACGAGCGGGGCACCGGCACTTTCGTGCCCGTCAGCCGGATCGACCGGACCCCCGAAGAGGCCGCCCGCGGCATCTCCATTCACCTCTCGCACGTCGAGTACGAGACCGGCACCCGCCACTACGCCCACGTCGATATGCCAGGCCACGCCGACTTCATCAAGAACATGGTGACCGGCGCCGCACAACTCGACGGCGCGATCCTCGTCCTCTCCGCGCTCGACGGGATCATGCCGCAGACCGCTGAACATGTACTGCTCGCCCGACACGTCGGCGTACGCCACATCGTCGTGGCCCTCAACAAGGCCGACGCCGGTGACCCGGGTCTCACCGACCTGGTCGAACGGGAAGTACGCGAACTGCTCACCGCACACGGCTACAACGGGGAGCGTGTGCCCGTCGCACGGGTCTCGGGGCTGCGCGCCCTGGAAGGAGACCCACGCTGGACAGATGCCATCGGGGCGCTGCTCGACGCCGTCGACACCTACGTCCCCACGCCCGAACGGTACGTCGACGCACCCTTACTGCTGCCCGTCGAGAACGTGCTGACCCTCACCGGGCGTGGCACCGTCGTCACCGGCACCGTCGAGCGCGGCACGGTACGGGTCGGCGACCGGGTCGCGGCGCTCGGTGCTGGTGACGAGACCACGGTCACTGGCCTGGAGACCTTTGGCAAACCCATGGAGTCCGCCGTCGCCGGTGACAGCGTCGCGCTGCTGCTGCGCGGCATGCACCGCGACCAGGTGCGGCGCGGACACGTGATCGCCGCACCCGGCCACGTCACCCCGAGACGCCGCTTCACCGCCGAGGTCTGTCTGCTCTCCGCTGAGGAAGGCGGCCGCCGTACACCGGTGTTCACCGGCTACCGCCCGCAGTTCCACGTCCGTACCGCAGACGTGGCCGGCGACCTCGACCTCGGCGAGCACGGCATCGCCCACCCCGGCGAGACGGTGACGGCCTCGGCCGCCCTGGGCCGAGCCATAACACTGGAACCGGGACTCGGCTTCGCCATCCGCGAGGGCGGCCGCACCGTCGGCGTCGGAACGGTACGCACCGTTGACGCATGAGCGAGAAGAACGAGTGAGCAGCGCAACTCCGCATCCGTGGCCACCCAACCCGGACATAGCTGCTTATCTCGGACGTTGCCACCCATAGCGGACTCTGAGCCCGCGCCGGACCCTGCACCCATGCCGGACCCTGCGCCCGCGCCGGACCCTGCGCCCGCACTGGACCACCCTGCAGCTGGATTCACCGGCACAATGGGACGGTGGACCAAGCACCCAATCCGACCCCCAACACCGGCACACCCAACTCCCGGATACCCGTCACCCCGTCCCGGATGCCCGCCGCAGGGCCCGAGGAGGCCGGCGCTGCTGTGGGCGACCGGGACCGCGGCAGCGCCGGGGCCGAACCGATCCCCGTTACCCGGGCCGTGGACAGCGGCACGGCCAAGCTCCTGCCGGACCTCGACCGGCGCTGGGCCTGGCTGCTCACCGTGGACGGCGCACCCCAGTCGTATGTCGACCTCGACGCTCCCACGCATCTCGAATTCGAGTATGTGCAACGCCTCGCCCACGTCCTGGACGAGATGACCTCCCCGGATCAGCCGCTCGACGTGCTGCACCTCGGGGGAGGTGCGCTGACCCTGCCGCGCTACCTGGCCGCTACCCGCCCGCGCTCCCGGCAGACCGTCATCGAAGCGGACCGTGGACTGCTCGCTCTGGTGGCGGAGCAGCTCCCGCTTCCTGGCGACTGCGGCATCACGGTGCGTGCGCAGGACGCTCGTACGGCCCTGGAGGGCGCGCCGGCTGGCAGCGTGGACGTCATCCTGGCCGATGTCTTCGGCGGCGCGCGGGTGCCGGCGCATCTCACGTCGGTCGAGTACGCGCGGGCGGCTGCCCGGGTGCTGCGCGCGGACGGATGGTATGCGGCGAACCTGGCGGACAGTGCACCGTTCGGCTTCCTGCGTCATCAACTCGCCAACTTCGCCACGGTCTTCGAGCATCTCGCGCTGATCGCCGAGCCCTCCGTGCTGCGGGGCCGCCGCTTCGGCAACGCCGTGCTGCTCGCCTCGCGCACCGAACTCCCCGTCGCGGAGCTGGCCCGGCGGGCGGCTGGTGATGCCTTCCCGGCGCGGGTGGAGCACGGTGCGGCGCTGCGGCGGCTGGTCGGGGACGCGGAGCCCGTACGGGACGCCGACGCGGTGGCCTCACCGGAGCCACCGGAAGGTGCGTTCAGCGTGGGCTAGACAGTGGGCTGGGCAAGCGCGGGCTGGGCGTTGTCAGCGTGGGCAGGCGTGGGGTTGTCGGCGTGGGCTGGGTGTGGGTTCGGCTCGGTGCGGGTGGCTGGGTGTGGGCCGTGCGCGCCTCCTTTGTTTCCCGGCAACGGTTACGGAGAGTTTTTCATTCCCCATTCTTTATTACGGTGGGTGATTTTTCGAGAGGGTCGGTCGGTGTGTCACTCGGAGGGGTGGCGGGGGTGCCGCCCGGAGGTGCGGGGAGGGGCCGGGGTGGGGTGGTCGCGTCCGGGGTGCGGCGGGTGAGGCGTCGGATGTCGGGCACGCAGAGGACTGCCGCGGTCAGGAGGGTGATCAGCGCCGCGCAGCCCCACAGGGCGGCGGTGCGGCCGATGAGGTCCTGTACGGGCCCGGCCAGAGCGGTGGCCACCGGGACCATGGCCAGGGAGCCGAACCAGTCGTAGGAGGAGACCCGGGAGAACTTCTCCTCGGGGATCTCCTGGTGCAGTGCCATCATCCACGTCACCGAGAAGATCTCGACGGTGATTCCGGTGCCGAACATGATCGCGGTGAGTCCGGCCGCCGGCAGCGGCACGGCGAGTGCGGCGGACGGCAGGGCGAGCGGGAAGACGCAGAGGGCGCCGGTCAGCAGGAGGCGCCGGGGCTGGTAACGGGTCATCAGCAGGGCGCCGCCCACCGTGCCCGCGCCGAAGGCGGCCAGGGCGAGTCCCCATGGCCCGGCGCCGCCCAGATGCTGCTCGGCGACGAGTGGTCCGTAGACCGACTCTGCTGCCGATATCAGCCCGTTGACCAGGGCGAACTGCACCACCACCGCCCACAGCCAGGTCCGGGAGGCGACTTCCCGCCAGCCGTCACGCAGGTCGTGCAGCAGGCCGCCGCCTGGTGTACGGGCCGGCACCTCGCTGACGTCGAGGAAAGCGCGGAGCGCTCCCGCAAGGGCGAACGAGGCGGCGTCGACGGCGAGTACCCAGCCGGGGCCGGCCGCGGCGACCAGCGCGCCGCCGAGGGCCGCGCCGCCGATGTTCGCGCCGTTCATCCCCATACGGAACACCGCGAAGGCGCGGCCCGACTGCTCGCCGGAGACGCTGGCGAGCACCATGCCCTCGGCGGCCGGTGCGAAGAACGCCTGCCCGGTGCCGCCGAGCGCGGCGAGCACCGCCATGTGCCACAGTCGCGGCTCGCCGGTGAGCACGAGCAGCGCGAAGAGGCCCTGGGAGGCGCAGTTGAGGGCGTTCGCGGCGACCATCACGCGGTGTCGGGGGAGCCGGTCGGCGACCGTGCCGCCGATGAGGAGGAACAGGACGAGCGGGATCGTACGGGCGGCGGCGACCAGTCCGACATCGGTCGCGGTGCCACCGGAGGCGAGGACCGCGAAGGCGGTAGCGATCAACGCGCCTGAGTTGCCCAGGCCGGCGATCACGGTGGCGCCGGTGAGCAGCAGATAGTTGCGCCCCGCCCAACTGGGGCGGGCCATCACCATGCAGGTACCCGGCGTACCCGGCGTGTGCGGTGTGCGCGGGGTGACTGCGACGGGTGCCGCGTCGGCCTGTCCCCGTTGTGCTGGTGTCCTGGCTGCATGGGCGTCAACGATATGCGGGGTACGGAGCGGACAGCGCCGCGTCGGGGAGGTTGTGGGGGTGGGAGTGGGGGTGCCGCTTCGGCTCGGGCTGTGGGGTTGCGGAGGTGTGGGGGTGTGGGGCGTGGGGTCCTGTGTGCGGGGCGTGCTCCTCTCCCTGTCCTCGTTCTCCTCGGTCCTCGCTCTCCTCGCCGGTTGGCTCTTCACACCTAAGCTACTGCTAGGTAACATATCCTCATGTCCTCTGAGACCCTGCCGTCGATCGGCGAGATGATGTCGGCGTCCGTGCCGATGGTCCGCACTCTGCACCTCGAGTTCACCGAGACCACCGCCGAGCGCGCCGTGGTCCGCATGCCCGACCAGTCCGACTTCCACAACCATGTCGGTGGACCGCACGCCGGCGCCATGTTCACGCTCGCCGAGTCCGCGAGCGGGGCGATAGTGATGACGGCCTTCGGCAACCAGCTGGGCCGCGCTGTGCCGCTGGCCGTGCGCGCCGAGATCGGCTACAAGAAGCTCGCCATGGGGCCGGTCACGGCCACTGCGGAGCTGGGTCGGCCGGTGGCGGACGTGATAGCCGAGCTCGATGCCGGTGAGCGGCCGGAATTCCCGGTGCATGTCGTGATCACCCGCGAGGACGGCGCGGTGACCGGAGAGATGAGCATCGTGTGGACGCTGCGCCCCAATGCTGCGCCGCAATAACGCCGTATGACCGATGCCGCCCGTGGGGATCGCCGGCCCCACGGGCCGGGTGGCGAGGTCCGTGGGAGCCGTTGCCGGCCTGCGGAATGCCGGAATGTCGCATACCGCACACGGATTCGGACCTCGGGCGGGACCATCGAGTACGCTGCCCGGGCGCGCTGCGGTGCGCCAAGGGGATCGACGGCACCGGCGTCAAGGACGCCGGGCAGCGGCTCGCGGGGGCCGTATACCAGCGGAGGAAACGGCGTTGCACATCCAGGAGTGGCTCGAGACCGTACCGGCCGTGAGCGTCTACCTCCTGGTGGGGGTGGTCATCGGACTGGAGAGCCTGGGCATTCCGTTGCCCGGTGAGATCGTCCTGGTCAGTGCGGCGATCCTCGCCGCGACCCAGGATCACATCGACCCGTTCGTGCTGGGGACCTGCGCCTCCGTCGGTGCGATCGTCGGTGACTCGATCGGCTACCTGATCGGCCGCAAGGGCGGCAAGCCCCTGCTGGCCTGGGCCGGCCGGAAGTTCCCCAAGCACTTCGGCCCCGACCATGTCGCCATGGCCGAGGAGAAGTTCGAGAAGTGGGGAATGTGGGCGGTCTTCTTCGGACGCTTCATTGCGCTGCTGCGTATCTTCGCCGGACCGCTCTCGGGTGTGCTGAAGATGCCGTACTGGAAGTTCCTGATCGCGAACGTCCTCGGTGGCATCATCTGGGCCGGTGGTACGACCGCGCTGATCTACAGCGTGGGCTTGGTTGCCGATGCCTGGCTCAAGCGCTTCCAGTGGCTTGGTCTGGGCGCCGCCGTGCTGTTCGGCATCGGCTCGTTCCTGATCATGAAGCACCGGGCGAAGAAGGCGGCAGCCGCACGTGAGGCCAAGCAGGCCCCGGTCGGCGCGACGGTCGACTGACCGCGTCCGGTTGCCCATCGGCTCGTCGGCGCGTCCGTCGGCGCGTTCATCAGTGCGTCTGCCTCGGTGGCCTGCCCCCGGCTTTGTGGGCCGTCCCCGGTCGTCGTGATCGTCTGCTGCGGTCTCAGGGCATCAGCCAGATGTCCGGTCCGCCGTCGCGCCACTCGACGACGCCGGTGTCGTCCCAGACGAACTCCGTGGTGCAGAAGCCGGCCCGGCGCAGGATCGCGGCCACTTCACCGGGGCGGTGTGCCCGGCCCAGATCCTGTCCGTAGAGCGTCACACGGCGTCCGCCGGTGGACGGCGGATGCACGATGACGGGGGCACGCTTCATGCCCCCAGCATGGAGTCGGCCCGCCTGCCGCGCATCCTGAGAGACGCCGCGGTATCACCCTGCGTGCCCACCGGAACGCGGCTACGAGCCGGCCCTCGTCCGTGAGAAGGACGACTGTTCCCGGAGACCGGGGCCGCCTCGCTCCCACCAGGGGACGTCATCGTCGGGGTCCGGCACCGGGGCTCCGCCGCGTACCTGACGGCGCAGAGCCTCGAGCATGGTGCGGGCCCCGGTGATGAACAGCGGGTCACCCACGAGTTCCTTGGCCATCAGTGCCTTGCGGCAGGCCTGCAGCGCGCGGGCCGGCTCTCCATGGGCGCGTTCGATGAGGGCGTGCGCGTACAGGATCGTCGAGTACAGCCAGAAATCCCCGTCCGAGTGCCGGGCCTCCCAGGCGTTGCGGGCCGCCGCCGTCGCCCGCTCCGCGTCGAGTGGTGCCAGGGCGACGGCGAGCAGCGCCCAGCTGTGCGCGGGCCCCGGACCGAACCAGGGATCCCGGGAGCGGTGCCGGACGGCCTCCTCCAGGCACGCCACGGCCGCCGTGGTGTCCTCGCGGAAGAGTGCCTGCACGCCGTGCGCGTGCGCGATACGGGCCAGCCCGTCGGAGTCCGCGTGCATCACGGCCGCCGCCCACGCCTGGCCCAGTAGCCTCTCCGCGTCGTCCGGTGCCCGTTCCTGGGCCGCCAGATAGCCGGCCAGCCACAGCGCCCGGGCCCGTAGCGCGGTGTCCTCCCGGGAGAGCATCAGCAGGCGTTCCAGATGCGCCCGCCCCTCGTGGCGGAAGCCGCAGGCCGCCCAGTGGAACCACAGCGAGACCGCGATCTCCAGTGCGCTGAGCGCGTCCTCGGCATCCTGCGGGGGATGGGTCAGCGCCGTGTCGAGGTTGTGCTGTTCGTCCTCCACCAGGCGCACGGCGACCTGCTGGTTCGGGCCCTGCCACGCGATCTGTGCCTCGGCCGCGAGCGCCGCGCAGGCCTGCCGGAACCGCCGGAGCGCCGCGGACTCCTCGCCGGCGTCGCGCAGCTGGGTCCGCCCGAAGTCGCGGGCGGCACGGGGCAGTCGGTAGCGTGCGGGCAGGGCGGCCCCGGTGTCCTGGTGCACGCTGCCCGCGTCCCGTACGCGTTCGACGACCGAGGCGCCGGACAGCCGCTCCAGCGCGCCGTCCACCACTGCGGCAGGAACGTCACCGCCGGCACACACGCACCCGGCCAGCCAGGGATCGAAATCGCCGGGAAGCACCGAGAGCCTCGCCCACACCCGGCGGTCGGCAGGCGAGCAGAGGGCGTAGCCCGCGGCGTGCGCGGCGTAGAGCGAGGTGTGCCGTACGCTCGCCCCCGGCCCTGAGCAGAACAGTGCACCGTCCGCGCCCACCCGGGCCGCGAGCTGCGGCAATGTCATCCGGTCCAGCTGGTGCGCGGCCAGCGTGATCGCCAGCGGGGAGCCTTCCAGCGCCTGGCACACCGCGACCAGGAGTTCCGGCGCGGCGGGCCCGGTCCGCGCGGCCAGCAGCTCGACGGCCGGGCCTGCGATCCCCTCGCCCAGCGTCACCGGGAGCGGCGCGAGCCGGACGACCCGTTCCTCGGCCAGCCCCAGCGGACGCCGCGCGGTCACCATGATCCGGATCTCCGGCTCGGCCAGCAGCAGCCGCACCAACTGGGCGCATTCGTCCAGCACGGGATCGCAGTCGTCCAGCAGCACGGTCGCACGGTGCTGCCGGCAGTACGAGGTGAGTGCGTCGACCGCCGTGACCGACGTACCTGCCGTACGGGGAGCGCCCGCCGGGGAGCCCGCGCCGCCCGCCCGGCCGTGCGCCGGTGCGCTGACGCAGGGGTGCGCCGTACGCCGGGCCAGCGCCCGCGCCACGTCCCGGCGGGCGGCCTGCGGCAGCTCCGCCGCCCGGAGCAGAGCCTGGGTCACACCGCCCTGGGCCAGGCCGTCCCAGCAGGCGACCCGGAGCACGGTGCCGCCGTACCGGGCGGTGTGCTCCTCCAGGACGGCACGGGCCAGCGCGCTCTTGCCCACTCCGGCGGCTCCGGTGAGCGTCACCAGCCCAGCGCCGCTCAGCAGCCCGGACACCTGCTCGTGTTCAACGGCCCGTCCCACTACGCCGGGCAGTGGCCCGCGATCGGCCCACGCGGTCATCGGTCATCCCCAACCACGGCATAGCGCCGCGCCCTTCCGATTTGGGAATCAACCATGCCAGAACCGGCCCTTGGGCAAACAGGGGGCGTCCGTATCGAACGAGGGAAACCGGGTCTGCGCACTTGACGTAGGGTTCGCCTCCGTAGTGGCCGGAGGGCTGACCGGCAGGTCACGGGGGCAGGGGTCGGCATCGGCGGTGTTCCGGCCGATCTTAAAGTGATGTCTTTCGACCGGAACCGGCGGTGGCGGGGTGCCTGCCCGCGGCCGGCCCAAGGACCCGAGGAGAACGTCCGATGAAGTGCCTGCGCGTGGGTGCTGCGGTGAGTGCGGTGGCCCTGGGGCTGCTGGCCGGATGCGGAAGCACGGATGTCATCGACGCCTCGGGTGTGCCGCGGCTGCGGGCGTCGCACGCCGCCGACTCGGCCGACGGCAAAGCGCGGACGGTGCCGCCCCGCGGACCGCGCTCCACCTTCCTCCCGTACCGTACGACCGGCGATGACGGAACCCAGGTCGTCAGGACGAGGTGGCACGGCCGGAAGTCCGGCTTCACCGGGAACATATGGGCCTGGGTGCCGCCGCAGTACCACCAGCCGGAGTACGCCAGGAGCGGCTTCCCGGTGCTGATCGCCCTGCCCGGTTCCTACGGCTATCCCTCCAACTACTGGGCCGGGGCGCAGATCGCGCTGGAGGAGCGCATCGCGGAGTGGTCGGAGCAGGGCAAGACGCTGCCGTTCATCGTGGTGATGCCGGTGCTCAACCCTGCCAAGAAGTACCACGACGGCAGTGACATCCCGGGGCGGCCGAAGATGGGCACCTGGCTGACCGAGGACGTGCCGGAGTTCGCGCGCGCCAACTTCCGTACGTACAGCAGCCGCGACGGCTGGGCCTTCATGGGGTCCTCGTCCGGCGGCTTCGCGGCGCTGAAGGCCGTGCTCACCTATCCGACGAGGTTCAAGGCCGCGATCGTCAACGGCCCGGATACGGTGCCGGATTCGCCGATGTGGCGGGGGCACCCGGACGAGATGCGCGCCAACGACCCGCGCCACCTGGCGCGGCTGCTGGCCGCGCGGCAGGGCCCGCAGGTTCATCTGGCCTTCGAACTCGGCGGCCGGGAAAAGGCGGTGCCCGATGTGAAGCGATTCATCCGGGACTACACCGGCGGGCCGATCCGCACCACGCTCTTCGAGATACCGGACGGCGGGCACAGCGCACACACCTATATGCGGCGGATGGCCGACTCGCTGCACTGGATCAGCGAGCAGATGCGGGGCCCCGTGCCGTCAGCGTGATGCCCCGTGGCCCGTGTGGGCGCCTGTGGCCCGGGCCGTCGGGAAGCCCGGGCCGGGGATCTCCCGTGTGGGGCGAAGATCACAGTTCGTCGCACGGCCGGGCGGGCGGCGGGCCGATTACGGTGTGCGGGTGCCGATAGACCAGAACGCGTTCTCATCCGTCGCGGCCTGGCGGCGCCGGGCCGTGTCGCGGGCCGTCCACCGCGGTGCGCGCTGGGTGAGAGCGGCCGGGGCCGTCACCGCCGAGCGTCCGGGCCCGTACCGCTTCCGCCGGATCGGCACCGGTACCCGGCTCGCGTTTCCGCAGGGCACCGTTTTCGGCGACCCGTGGATCGAGATCGGCGACCACTGCGTCATCGGCACGGACGTGACGCTGACGGCGGGGATGATGCCGGACCTCGACCTGGGACCGGAGCCGATCCTCACGCTGGGGAACGGTGTGGTGCTCGGCCGCGGCAGCCATGTGATCGCGGATGTCCGGCTGACGATCGGCGATGACTGCTTCTTCGGTCCCGGTGTCTACCTCACCACCACCAATCACAGTTACGACGATCCCGAGGTGCCGGTCGGCAAGCAGTGGCCGCGCAGTGAACCGGTCGCCATCGGCTCCGGCAGCTGGATCGGCACCGGGGCGGTGATCCTGCCCGGTGCGCGGCTGGGCCGGAACGCGGTGGTCGCGGCCGGGGCCGTGGTCCGGGGCGAGGTCCCCGACCACGCGGTGGCGGCCGGCGCACCCGCCAGGATCGTGCGCCGCTGGGATTCCCGGCACGGTTGGCAGCCGCCGCTGCGTACGCCGACGCCGGTGCCGATCCCCGAGGACGTCACGCCGGCGCAGCTGCGCGCGCTGGGGGAGTGGCACGGGACGGGCGCCGGGGACGCCTAGGGCCCTTCTGGCGCCGCGGAGATCCGTCAGAAGGGCCCTGGCCAGGGCCTGTGCCGGAAGTGCCGTCGTCCGCCTGCCTGGCGCAGGTCCATGGAGAGCGGCAGGGAGTGCTCGGCGAAGCCCAGGCTGCGGTACAGCGCCTCGGCGCCGTCCGAGGCATGCAGATCGACCCGGCTGACGCCCCGCTCGGCGAACCAGCCGAGGAGGGCCTCGGTCGTGGCCCGTGCATAGCCGCGCCCCCGATAGCGCGGGTCCGTGCAGACGTTGAAGACGAACCCGAAACGGCCCGAGGGGTGGCCCGGTGCCGGCAGCCGCTCCTCGACCGTACCGACGGCGCAGGCCGCGAGATGCGGGGTGCCGGTCCCGTCACCCGTCACCACGAACGCGCCCAGCCGGGGATCCGGACCGGTCAGCAGCCGACGCGCCATCGCCTCCGCGTCCCTTTCCCAACTCCCCGGAGAATCCTGGCCGTTCATCTCGCGGAACATCAGCCGGCGCAGCCGGACGAGCTCGGCGGCGTCGTCGGGAACGGCGGACCGTGTCATGATCACGTACGGAATCACGTACGGACGCTAGCGCACCTCGCGCTCAGCCCCAACGGTCCCTACGGGGTATCCCGGTCCATGGACACTTTGCTCATCGTGCGGGGCCGAGCCGGGGTATCTCGATGGCCGGGCAGCGGTCCATGACCATCGTGAGGCCGGCGGCGCGGGTGCGCCGGCAGGCGGCGTCGTCCCTGACGCCGAGCTGGAACCAGACGGCCTCGGCGCCGATGCCGACGGCCTCGTCGGCGGCGGCTCCGGCGAGCTCGCTGCGCACGAAGACGTCGACGACGTCCACCTGGAAGGGGATGGCGCCGAGGGAGGGATAGCCCGCTTCCCCGTGCACGGACTCGGCCTTCGGGTGCACGGGGACGATCCGCTTGCCGTAGCGCCGCAGCACCTCGGCGACGCCGTACGCCGCGCGCCGCCGGTTCGAGGACAGCCCCACGACCGCCCAGGTGTCGCCGAGCTCGGTGAGAATCCGGCGGATGGCCGCCTGGTCGTCGTGCATGGGGGCCTCCTGAGGTCTGTGGTCCCGCTTCAGGACAACAGGCGGTCGGGTTCATTGATTCCTCCCTCCCCCTGTCTTTTCCTCGTCCTTTCCTCCTCCCCGCAACATGAACGCCCCGCCCGAAGGGGAAGGCGGGCGGGGCGGGTCCGAGGGGGTGGTGGGGTCAGGGGGAGGTGCGGGCCGCTCCGGTGGCGGCGAGGCCGGCACCGACGACCGTGGTGCCGTTCGCGGCGCGGGCGGGTTTGCCGATGGCCCGGCCGTTGGAGCCGACGGGTTCGGGGGCCCCGGCCCCGGTACCCGGGCGCAGCGGGCCGGCCGCGGCCGTGTCCCGGGACTCGCCATGGGCCCCGGCGGGGGCCTCGGCGGAGGTCTCGTGCGGGGGTTCGGCGGTGTCGGCCAGCAGGGCGCGCAGCTCCTCGGTGTCCACCAGCATGCTCACCGGGCCGGTGGGGTTCAGGTACAGCGCATGGCCCGGCGGCAGCTGGCCGACGACCTCGGCCACCGGACGGCGGTCGTAGAGGAGCCGGCCCACGGATTCGAGGTGGCTCTGCGAGGTGTAGACCGGGATCACGGGGGTGCCCTCGGGCGACGCGGCGGCCAGCGGGGTGCCGGTCGCGGTGACCAGCACCGCGACCTCGGCGCGCGCCAGCGCTTCGGAGACGTCCCGCCCGGGGCCGTAACCCGTCGCGGCGAGCTGCAGTGCGCGGTCGACCGCGTCGGTCGGCTCCGGCCAGTCCAGCATCTGCGGCGACGGACGGTACTCCGGGTTGTCCCGCCACTCCTCGATCTCACCCGTCGGGCCGGACCGCCACTGGCCGATCAGCGCCCAGAGCGGCGGCGGTCCCTCGCCCTGCCAGGTCAGGTCCACCATGGCCAGCCAGTGGTCGGGCGCATTGCGTGCCGCCTCGATGACCTCGGGCGGGGGCTCGGGCATGTCCTCGCCCGTCACGGGTTCGCCCGCCGTCATCGCCGACTGTGTGCTCTCTTCCATGCAGCCCTCCGCCAACCCGCCGTTCCATTGGTGCGTGTCCGAGCGGGGCCCCGGAAACACGAGGCACTCGCACTGGCCTCACAGTGCCCACGGGCGGCGCGGACGTCGCCCCGACGCACCGAGCGGCCGGGCCGGGTACGCCGCCTGGCCGTGCGGACTGCGCCCGTACGGCGGACCCCCGCGCCCGCACGGCGGACACCCCAGCGCGGCGCGGGCACCACCGCCGGCCGGTGAGGGCATGTCACAGGGGCGGCATAGGCTGGTGCGATGCAGGATCAGTACCGGACGCTCGCGCACGAGGGTGTCCATGAGATCGAGATCAACAAGTCCCGCTTCATCTGTGCGCTCGCGCCGGTCGCGACCGAGGCGGAGGCTCAGGACTTCATCGCGCGGATCCGCAAGGAGCACCCCGCCGCCCGGCACCACTGCTGGGCGTATGTCCTCGGGGCGGACGGCGGGGTCCAGAAGGCCAGCGACGACGGCGAGCCGGGCGGCACCGCGGGCGTGCCGATGCTGCAGATGCTGGTGCGCCGTGAGATGCGCTATGTGGTCGCCGTCGTCACCCGCTACTTCGGCGGTGTCAAGCTCGGCGCCGGTGGTCTGATCCGGGCGTACGGCGGGGTCGTCGGCGAGGCGCTGGACGTACTGGGGACGGTCACCCGGCAGCGCTTCCGGCTGGTCACGGTCACCGTGGACCACCAGCGTGCGGGCCGGGTCGAGAACGACCTGCGGGCGACGGGGCGGTCGGTACGCGAGGTGACGTACGGCGCGGAGGTGCGGATCGAGATCGGGCTGCCGGAGGCGGATCTCGACGCCTTCCGCGCCTGGCTCGCGGACGCGACGGCCGGAACGGCGCGGCTGGAGCAGGGCGGGGAGGCGTACGGCGAGATCTGAGGGGACGCGAGATCTGGGGGACGTGTGCGGCGAGATCTGCCGGTCCGCGGGAGCGCGCGGGCACGGCCGAGCGGGAGCGGTCGAGCGGGAGTGGTCGTCCGGAGCGGAGTGGGTGGATGACGGAAATGGGCAGAAAAGGGGGATAAAGGGGAGGAAAAGTAGGGAAACGGTACGTGGACCGGCGACAGGGACGGAAGAGCGGGCATGGCAGCGGACAGGGCCGGGGACCCGGCGGACAGCCCCGCGGAAAGACCGGCGCACGCGTCGTTCGATGTCGCGGACGCCGCCATGCTGCTCGTGGACGCCCGGGGCCGGGTCGAGAGCTGGCCCGGGACGGCCGAGCGCCTGCTCGGACATCCCGCCCGTGACACCGTGGGCCGTCCCGCCGCCGACCTGCTGACCCCCGACGACGCGGCCCGGCTGCCCGCTCTCGCCGCGGAGTGCCGGGCGCACGGCGGCTGGTACGGAACGCTGTCGGCGCGGCGCGACGACGGCCAACCGGTGGGCATCCAGGTGCAGGTGGTCCCGGTGACCGACCACGCGGGCCGGGAGCACTGGCTGGTCCTGACGGCTCCCGCACCCGCCGCACCCTCCGCGTACGGCTGGGAGACGAGCCGGCCGGTGCTGGAACGGATCGTGACGACCTCCCCTGTGGGCATGGCCGTCGTCGACACCGACCTGCGGTTCGTCTGGTCCAACCACGCGCTGGAACAGTTCGGCGGCGGCCCCGCGGACCAGCGCCTCGGACGGCGGCTGGGGGAGATCCAGCCGGGCCTGGACGCCGCGGCGCTGGAGGCGCAGATGCGCCGCGTCCTGCACACCGGCGAACCGGTGACGGGCTACGAGCACGCCGGCCGCGTGGTCTCCGACCCGTACCACGAGCGCGCCCAGATGATGTCCTTCGTCCGCCTGGACGACCCCGACGGCCGGCCGCTCGGGGTGTGCTACACGGTCATCGACGTCACCGAGCACTACCGCTCCCGCCGCCAGATGGCCCTGCTGGACCGGGCCGGCGAATACATCGGCCGCACCCTCGACGTGATGCAGACCGCCCAGGACCTCGCGGACGTGGCGGTGCCCGAGCTCGCCGACTGCGTCGTCGTGGACCTGCTGGACACCGTGGTCAGGGGCGAGGAACCGCTGCCGGGTCCGCTCAGCGACGCGGACACCGTCCCCCTGCGCCGCGGCGGCCAGCAGTCGCTGCGCGAGGGTGTGCCCGAGTCCACGATCGAGATCGGCGGCCTGGCCGGCTACCACGCCTCGTCGCCGCCCGTCCGCGCACTGGCCGGCGGCGGATCGTGGCGGGCCGAGCGGCTGGATCCGCACGCCCCCGACTGGGCGGCCGAGGTCCCCGGCGGACACCGTGCGCACTTCGGGGAACTGGGCCTGCACACCGCGATGGTGGTCCCGATCCGCGCCCGCGGCACCACCATGGGCGTGGCCACGTTCTTCCGCGGCCAGGGCGACGACGCGTTCACCGAGGACGACCTCCGCCTGGCCGAGGAGTTCGTCGCCCGGGCGGCGGTGTGCATGGACAACGCCCGCCGCTACACCCGGGAACGTCAGGCGGCGCTCGCCCTCCAGCGCAGCCTGCTGCCGCAGAGCTCCCCCGCGCAGGACGCCGTACGGGTCGCCTCCGCCTACCGTCCCGCCAACGAGCTGGGCGACATCGGCGGCGACTGGTTCGACGTCATCGCGCTGTCCGGCGCACGGGTCGCCCTGGTCGTCGGCGAGGTCACCGGCCATGGCATCGACGCCGTCGCCACCATGGGCCGGCTGCGGACCGCCGTGCAGACCCTCGCCGCACTCGATCTGCGCCCCGAGGAGGTGCTCGCCCACCTCGACGACGTGGTCGACCGCCTGGCGCGGGAGGAGAAGGGCCGCCGGACGGACGCCGTGGCGCTCGGCAGCAGCTGCCTGTACGCCGTCTACGACCCGATCGGCCGGACCTGCACCATGGCCAGCGCGGGACACCCCGCGCCCGCCGTGATCGCCCCCGACGGCACCGTCGCCTTCACCGACCTGACGGTGGGCCCGCAGCTGGGCGTCGGCGGCCTGCCCTTCGAGTCCTCCGAGCTGCCGGTGGCCGAGGGCAGCGTGCTCGCGCTGTACACCGACGGCCTGCTGTCCGGCACCGGCGCCGCCCCCGGCCGCGCCGGACGGGAACGGCTGCGCGACGCCCTCGCGGCACCCGGTCTGACGCTCGACGCGCTCTGCTCCCACGTCGTCGACGAGCTGGTGTCCGCCCGGACCCTGGACGACGCCGCCCTCCTGCTCGCCGAGACCTGTGCCCTCGACACCGGCCGGTACGCCACCTGGGACCTGTCCGCCGACCCGGCGGTCGTCGCCGAGGCCCGCGCCGTCGTGACCGGACAGCTCGAACGCTGGGACCTGGCGGACCTCGCCTTCACCACCGAACTCGTCGTCAGCGAACTGGTCACCAACGCCATCCGCTACGCCGCCGGCCCGATCCAGCTCCGCCTGATCCGTGCACAGAACCTGATCTGCGAGGTGTCCGACGGCAGCAGCACGTCGCCGTACCTGCGGCACTCCCGCACGACCGACGAAGGCGGCCGCGGGCTCTTCCTGATCTCCCAGTTCACCGACCACTGGGGGACCCGCTACACCACCCGCGGAAAGGTCATCTGGGCGGAACAGCCCCTCTCCGGACAGGACTCCGGGGCGGTGGTGCGGCCGGTGCGGCCGGTGCGGGAGGGGGCCTGACAGCGGCGGCCGCACGTACGCGCCCCGTGTCGCCCCGGCGCCCGGCCCCGGCGCCCGGCACGGTGCCCGCCGACGGACCCACCCGCCACGGGTGCGAGAATGCGATGTCAGATCGGCGGCCCGTAGGCTTGCGGAGGGGAAAACGTGCAGGTCGGAGTGGACAGTTGAGATTTCTGCACACCTCCGACTGGCATCTGGGGCGGTCCTTCCACCGTGTGAACCTGCTCACCGCGCAGCGCGCGTTCCTCGACCACCTCGTCGAGACCGTGCGCGCCCGGGAGATCGACGCGGTGCTGGTCGCCGGCGACGTCTACGACCGGGCCGTGCCGCCGCTCGCCGCCGTCGAGCTCTTCGACGACGCCCTGCACCGGCTCGCCGGCCTCGGCGTACCCACCGTCATGATCTCCGGCAACCACGACTCCGCCCGCCGCCTCGGCGTCGGCTCCGGACTGATGGAGCGCGCCGGGATCCACCTGCGCACCGACCCGGCCGGCTGCGGTACGCCCGTCCTGCTCACCGACGCGCACGGCCCGGTGGCGCTCTACGGACTGCCGTACCTGGAGCCCGCCATGGTGCGGGACGCCCTCGGCGCGCCACGGGCCGACCATGCGTCCGTACTGGGCGCGGCCATGGACCGGGTACGGGCCGACCTCGCGGACCGTCCGGAGGGGACGCGCTCGGTGGTGTTGGCGCACGCCTTCGTCACCGGCGGCACGGTCAGCGACAGCGAGCGCGACATCACCGTCGGCGGGGTCGCCTCCGTCCCCGCGGCCGTCTTCGACGGCGTGGACTACGCCGCCCTCGGTCATCTGCACGGCTGCCAGACCCTCACCGAGCGGATCCGCTACTCGGGATCGCCGCTCGCGTACTCCTTCTCCGAGGCCGGTCACCGCAAGTCAGTCTGGGTGGTCGACCTCGACGCGGACGGCGCCGTGCGGGCCGAGCGGGTGGACTGTCCGGTGCCGCGGCCGCTGGCCCGTGTCCGGGGACCCCTGGAACGCCTGCTGGACGACCCGGCGCTGACCCGGCACGAGGACTCCTGGGTGGAGGCGACGCTCACCGACGCCGCCCGCCCGCATGAGCCGATGGCCCGGCTCGCCAAGCGCTACCCCCACCTCCTCAGCCTCGTCTTCGACCCCGACGAGGGCCCCGCCCGCTCCACCGCCTCGTACGCCCAGCGGCTCCGCGGACGCAGCGACCAGGAGATCGCCGAGGACTTCGTGGCGCACGTACGACCCGGCCGCGCGGCCGACGCGCACGAACGGGCCGAACTGCGCTCGGCCCTCGACGAGGTACGCCTCGACGAGGCGGCGGCGGAGAGCGCGCGATGAGGCTGCACCGGCTGACGGTGACCGCGTTCGGGCCGTTCGCCGCCACCCAGACCGTCGACTTCGACCGGCTCTCCCGCGACGGGCTGTTCCTGCTGCACGGGCCGACCGGCGCGGGCAAGACCTCCGTCCTGGACGCGGTGTGCTTCGCGCTGTACGGATCGGTGCCCGGAACGCGGCAGAGCGGCCAGGCGCTGCGCAGCGATCTCGCGGAACCGCTGACCCTCACCGAGGTCGTCCTCGAACTGACCGTGGCCGAACGGCGGTTGGAGGTCACCCGGCTGCCCGAGCAGCACCGCCCCAAGAAGCGGGGCAGCGGGACGACGAAGGAGAAGGCGCAGAGCCGGCTCCGGGAGTTCGTGCCGCACGGTGCCGA
This sequence comes from Streptomyces sp. NPDC001339, assembly GCF_042895955.1. NCBI lineage: Bacteria > Bacillati > Actinomycetota > Actinomycetes > Kitasatosporales > Streptomycetaceae > Streptomyces > Streptomyces sp. NPDC001339. Next base: position 495,933 of record NZ_JBIAWT010000003.1, read on the forward strand.
CGGGACGGGCGAGTGGAAGGCGCTGAGCCGCTCGCACCAGGAGATCGGCGAGGAGATCGGACAGCTGCTCGGGATGAGCAAGGAGCAGTTCTGCCAGGTCGCCCTGTTGCCGCAGGGGGACTTCGCGTGCTTTCTGCGGGCCGACGCGGAGGCCCGTGCCCGGCTGCTCGGGCGGCTCTTCGACACCCACCGGTTCGCCGCGCTCGAAGAGCGGCTGAACGCGCGCCGCAGGACCGCCGCGGACCAGGTGGTGGCGGGTGACGAGCGGCTGCTGGCGCTGGCGCACCGGATGGCGCAGGCGGCCGGCGGCAGCGCCGACCCGGCGTCCGCTGCGGGTCTGGCCGCCGCCGTGGGCCTGGCCGGTCCGGCCGATGCCGCACGGCCGTCGGTTCCCGCACCGGGCCGGGGCGGGCCGGCCGCGGGCGGTGGCACGGCCGGCGGGCGCCAGCGGACGGCGGCGTCCCGCCGGACCACGACGGGTACGCGGACGGGGACGGCGGCGGGGACGGTGACCGCGACGGTACCGGGACAGGCCGGCGGCGCGGGGCGCGGCGGCCGGCGCGGAGCAGGCACGGCGGCCGGGGCCGGCGGCGAAGAACCGGCGGCACCGGGCCCCGGCGAGCCGGGCTTCACCGAGGCGGTGCTGGCCGGCGCCGCGATCGCCAGGGTGCACGCACGGGAGCGGCTGGAGATCGCCCAGGCGGCGGAGCGGGCGGCCGAGGAGGCCGAGCAGGACGCGGCCGGGCGCCTGGCCGAGGCCCGCGAGCGGCACCGCCTCCAGCAGCGGTACGCCGACGCCCGCCGCCGGGCCGCCCGGCTCGACGCACACGCCGAGGAGCGGGAGCGCACCCGCGAACGGCTGGCGCGGGCCCGCGCCGCCGCCGAGGTCGCCCCCGCGCTCGCCCTGCGGGACGCCGCCCGGCGCGAACTGGACACCGCGCAGCGCGCCGAACGCCGGCACCGCGACCTGCTGCCGTCCGGCCTCGCCGACGCCGGAAGCGAGCAACTCGCCGCCGGGGAACGCCGGTTGCGGGAGGAGCTGGGGTCGCTCGGGGCGGCCCGGCGGGCCGAACGGCGGGCCGCCGACATCGGCCGGGAACGGGACGCCCTCGACCGCGAGGCGCGCTCCGACGAGCAGGCGCTGCTGGACGCCGCCGAATGGCTCGCCGGATGGGACGACACCCGCCGCGCCCACCAGCGGCGCATCGACACCGCCCAGGAAGCCGCGGCCCGGGCCGGACAGCTCGGCGCCCGCATCGAACCGGCCGGGGAACGGCTCGCCGCGGCCCGCCGCCGCGACCGGCTCGACGGCGAACTCCGCGCCGCGGATGGCGACCTGCTCGCCGCCCGGGAACGCTCCGCGGCGGCACACGAGCACTGGCTCGACCTCAAGGACCGCCGGCTGCGCGGCATCGCCGCCGAGCTCGCGGCCGGGTTGCGCGACGGCCGGGCGTGCGCGGTGTGCGGTGCCACCGAACACCCCGACCCGGCCCGGGCGGGCGCCGGTCACGTCGACCGCGCCGCCGAGGAGACCGCGCTGGCCGCGCACCGCCGGGCCGAGGAGACCCGGCAGCGGGCCGAGGCGCACCACCAGTCGGTCAAGGAGACCCTGGCCGGCGCCGCCGCAGCCGCCGGAGACACCCCGACCGCCGAACTCGCCGCCCAGCTGGAGGAGTTGCGCGCCGCGCACGACCGCGACCACGTGCTCGGCGCGGACCTGCACGCCGCCCGCGAGGCGCTCGCCCGTGCCGAGCGGGAGTACGAACGGCGGCTCGGCGACCAGCGGCAGGCCGACCGCCGGGCCGCCGCCCGCACCTCCCGCCGTGAGGCACTCGATCGCGAACGGGCCGCCCTGGACGAGGAGTTGGTCCGGGCGCGGGGCGACAGCGCGAGCGTCGCCGAACGGGCCGGCCGGCTGGAGCGGCAGGTGGCGCAGCTCGCCGCCGCGGCCGAGGCATCCCGTACGGCGATGGCCTGCGGCCGACGGCTCGAGGAAGCCGGCGACGGGGCGTCCGACGCCGCCCACCGGGCCGGATTCGCCACCCCGCAGGCCGCCGCCGAGGCCCTGCTGCGGGACGACGCATGGCAGGCCCTCCAGCAGCGGCTCGACGACTGGCAGGCCGAATCGGCCGCGGTGACGGCCGAGCTGGCCGACCCCGAGGCGCGGGCCGCGGCCGGACTGCCGCCCACCGACCCGGAGGCCGCGCAGACCGCGCACCGGGCCGCCGCGGACCGGCTGCGCGCCGCCGCGACGGCCCACGCCACTGCCCGGGAACGCGTCACCGAACTCGACCGGCTCTCCGCCCGCGCCGAGGACGACGCCCGCCGGCTGGCCCCCCTGCGCGCCGCCCACGACCGGATCGCCCGGCTCGCCGCACTGGCCTCCGGCACCTCCGCCGAGAACGAGCGGCGGATGCGCCTGGAGTCGTACGTCCTCGCCGCCCGGCTCGAACAGGTCGCGGCCGCCGCCAGCGTCCGGCTGCACCGGATGTCCGCCGGCCGCTACACCCTCGTCCACTCCGACGAACGGGCCGGCGGTGCCCGGCGCTCCGGTCTCGGACTGCACGTCATCGACGCCTGGACCGGCCGCGAACGGGACACCGCCGGCCTCTCCGGCGGCGAGACCTTCTTCGCCTCGCTCGCCCTGGCGCTCGGCCTCGCCGATGTCGTCACCGACGAGGCGGGCGGCACCCGGCTGGACACCCTCTTCATCGACGAGGGCTTCGGCAGCCTCGACGAACAGACCCTCGACGAGGTCCTGGACGTCCTCGACGGCCTGCGCGAACGCGACCGCAGCGTCGGCATCGTCAGCCACGTCGCCGACCTCAGGCGGCGCATCCCGGCGCAGCTGGAGGTCGTGAAGGACCGGACGGGGTCGAGGCTCCGGCTTTCCGCTGCGCTTGGCTGACTCTCCGCTGCGCTTGGCTGGCTTCCCACGTTTTTGGCTTTCCCGCCGTACCTCCGTTTCGCCGTTACGCCTGCGGCGGGCGTGGGTTTGTCGGGTGCGGGTCCGCTCCTCCGGACTTCGTCCTGCGGAGCGGACCCTCCCGTGAGGGGGAGGGAATCAGGCCGGTGGGGGTGAACCCGCGTGGAGCACTGCGCGCGGATGTGGCACCCCCACCGGCCTGACGGGGCTAGAGGGCGGACAGCTCCGTCAGCAGATCGTCCAGGCCCAGCGACCCCTGAGACAGTGCCGCCATGTGCCAGGCCTTGAGGTCGAAGTCCGCGCCGTGCCGGGTGCGGGCCGCGTCCCGGCCGCGCAGCCAGACCCGCTCGCCGAGCTTGTAGCCGATCGCCTGGCCCGCCATGCCCTGGTAGCGGATGATCTCGCTCTCGACGTAGTCGGCAGGCCTGCCGCAGTGGCGGGTCAGGAACTCCTGCGCCAGCTGTGGCGTCCAGCGCTCACCGGGGTGGAACGGGGAGTCCGCCGGGATCTCCAGCTCCAGGTGCATACCGATGTCGATGATGACGCGGATGGCGCGCGTCATCTGCGCGTCGAGGTAGCCCAGCCGCCGCTCGGCGCTGGTCAGGAAGCCCAGTTCGTCCATGAGGCGCTCGGCGTACAGCGCCCAGCCCTCGACGTTGGCGCTGACGATGCCCACGGTCGTCTGATACCGCGAGAGCCGGTCGGCGACGTGCACCCACTGCGCCAGCTGGAGGTGATGGCCCGGCACGCCTTCGTGGTACCAGGTCGAGACCAGGTCGTACGCCGGGAAGCGGGTCTGGCCCATCACCGGCAGCCAGGTGCGGCCGGGGCGGGAGAAGTCCAGCGACGGCTGGGTGTAGTACGGGGCGGCGGCGCTGCCGGGCGGGGCGAGCCGCGACTCGACCCGGCGGACCCGCTCAGCCAGGTCGAAGTGGGTGCCGTCCAGTGCCTCGATGGTCTCGTCCATCAGCGACTGCAGCCACTGCCGGGTCTCCTCGGCGCCCTCGACCGCCTCGCCGTGATCGTCGCACCAGGACAGCGCCTCCCACGGGGTCTTGGCGCCGGGCAGCACCTTCTGCGCCTCGGTCTCCATCTCGGCCAGCAGCCGGTGGAACTCGGACCAGCCGTAGGCGTACGCCTCGTCCGGGTCGAGGTCGGCGCCGTTGTAGTAGCGGGCGAGGCGGGTGTAGCGGTCGCGGCCCACGACGTCCGGCGCGCCGGCGACGGCCGGTGCGTAGCGGTCCCGGAACCAGTCGCGCAGCTCCACCAGGGCGCCGGTCGCGACCGCCGCGGCCTCGGTCAGCTCGGTGCGCAGCGCGTCCGGGCCGGGGTCGGTGAACTCGGCGAACCAGCTGCGGCCGGTGCCGATCCACTCGTCCAACTGGCCGATGACGGTGGCGACTTGGCGCGGCCCTGCCGGAAGGTCCCGCTTGAGTCCGGCGTCCAGTGCGGCGCGGTAGCCCTCCAGCGCGTCCGGTACGGCACGGAGCCGCCGGGCGATCGCCGCCCAGTCCTCGTCGGTCGCGGCGGGAGTGAGCGTGAAGACCTCCCGGACGTGGTGCAGCGGTGAGCTGAGGTTGCTGACCGTGCGCAGGCCTTCGCCCGCCTCGTGCACGGCCAGTTCGGAGGTCAGCCGCTCGCGCAGCAGCCGGGCGCAGATCCGCTCGGCGGGGCCGTCCGCGCCCGGCCGGGCCTCGGCCGCGGTGAGCTTCTCCAGTGTGGTACGGGCGAGTTGGGCCACCGCTTCCTGGCCCGTCGGCGAGAAGTCGGGGAGTCTGCTCGAGCTCTCGGGGATGCCGAGGAAGGTGCCGGTGATCGGGTCCAGGTCGACGAGGGCGTCGACATGGGCGTCGGCGACCTGGCGGGGCAGCTCGCCGCCCGCGGGAGGAGTGATGTTGGGCATGCGGGCCATCCTCGTACGGATCCCCCCGCCGCGTCACCCTCAATAGGCCGTACGTTCCTGTCGTTTTACGGTGCTCTTGCTTTGTGCGGCTGCCTTGTGCGGTTGCCTCGTGCGGCGGCCGGCCGGGCGTCGGAACGCCGGGCCGGCCGTAGCGCGGTGTGGAGTGGGGCGGCATAGGGGGATATGCGGGAGGGGCGGGGTCAGGAGCTCCCGGTGCCGTCCTGGGCGGCGCCGACGCTCCGGGCCGGGACGCCCGCCGGACGGGTGGTGATCACCAGGGTGCCCTCCTCGATCTGGTAGTCGAGCGGCAGTCCCAGGCCGCGCATCGCCGCCACCATGCCCGTGTTGGACGCCTGAGTGATCGCGTAGACGCTCTCGCAGCCGGCCTCCGCCGCCATCTCCACCAGTCGGCGCAGCAGCTCCGCGCCGATGCCGCGCTGCTGCCAGACGTCCTCGACCAGCAGCGCCACCTCGGTCTCGTCGCCGTCCCACAGCAGATGGCCGAGCGCCACCAGCCGGCCGGACGTCTCCACCACCAGGGTGCGGCCGAACCGCGGGCTCAGCAGATGCTCCAGGTAGCGGTCCGCGTCCCCGACGGGGCCGTGGTAGCGCAGTGCCAGCGTCCGCGACGAGCAGCGGTCGTGCATCTCGCGGGCCGCGGCCAGGTCGGAGGCGTCGGCGCGGCGGACCGTGATCTCGTCGCCCTCCGGCAGGGTCAGCACATCGCGGCGCGGCGGCACCCGCCGGCCGAGCCGGGCGTCCAGTTCGACCAGCGCCCGGACCCGGGCGAACTCGGTGGGGGTGAACGGCAACTGCGGCCGTTCGATGGTCAGCGAGCCCCCGGACGGGTCGCGGAACCTCATCGCATGCTCTTCCAGCACCCCCTCGGCGGGGACCTCCTCGGCGAGCGGCCGCCCCGTCAGCGAGCGGGCGGGCACCGAGTGGATGGTGCAGCGTCCCAGCAACTGCCGCAGGACGAGCGGGAGTTCGGCGGAGTCCAGGGCCGTGCGGGTCGCCAGGCCGAGCATCCGGGTCGGAGCGTCGACGAGATCGTGCGTGTCGGCCCGCTCCAGCCAGCTGTGGGTGCCGCCCGCGCCGGCCACCGTACGGGTCAGCTCCCTGGGCGCCAGTGAGCCGGGCGCCCGCAGCAGGAACTCGTCGACCGTGCCCTCGGACAGCGGGTGGGTCTGCAGGCTCAGTATGTCCACGTGCTGGGCGGCCAGCGCCGCGCACAGCGCGGCCAGGCTGCCCGGCTCGTCACGGACCGTGGTCCGCATCCGCCACAGCACCGTCCCCTGGCCGCCCGCCCCGGAGGCCGGGGCGGCGGGTGACGGTGCCGTGGCGCCGGTATGGGTCGGCGGTGGGGCGTTCTCATGGCGTCGTGACCACCAGACGTGGAACGCCGCCGTGGCCACCAGGGCCACCGCCGCGGCGCACAGCAGCGCCGGACCCGACGGACCGTGCGCGATGGTGTTGGCGGCGGCGTCGGCCACCGCCACCGCGGTGAACAGGGCGGCCAGCTCGACGACCTCCCGGCGCCAGTGGTGACGGCGCGCCGAACGGGCAGAGGATGCTTCAGTCATGCACACACCCTCGCCGACAGGTGTTGCCTGATCACCAACACCGTGTGTCCGACGGGTAAAAGCACGACCGGGGCCCTTACTGCCCTACCCGTCCTGGGTGGAGCACCTTGCTGAACAGCACCTTTTCCCCCTCCTGGCGCAGCCGCACCGTCAGCTCCCCGCTCGCCCCGTCGATGTCGATCTCGCCGTAGTTCGGCGGACTCTCCGCCGGGGAGGTGTTGGCCCGGTCCGGTGCCCTGACGAACGCCTGGGCCGGCCCGAATGTTCCGTCGAGCGCCACCGCCTGGAACCCGCCCGCGTTCAGCGGCCCCGACACGAACTCCCAGAACGGCTCGAAATCCGTGAACGCCGCCCGCTCCGGTGCGTAGTGCTGCGCCGACGTGTAGTGGACATCCGTCGTGAGCCACAGGGTGCCGGTGATCCGGGCGTGTTTGATGTGCCGGAGCAGCTCGGCCATCTGCAGTTCGCGACCCAGCGGAGCGCCCGGATCACCCTGCGCCACCGCCTCGAAGTCCGTCTTCCCGTCCGGGACGACCAGGCCCAGCGGCATATCGGAGGCGATCACCTTCCAGACCGCGCGCGAACGCGACAGCTCCCGCTTGAGCCAGCGCAGCTGCTCGGCCCCCAGGATGCCCTGCGGGTCGTCGGTCTGCCGTCCGGGTGAATTGGCGTTGCGGTAGCGGCGCATGTCCAGCACGAACACATCGAGCAGCGGGCCGTGGCGCACCACCCGGTAGACCCGGCCTCGCCCGTCAGGCCGCAGCGTACGGACGGGGAAGTACTCGCCGAAGGCGCGCAGCGACCGGGCGGCCAGGACGTCCGCGTTCTTCTCCGTGTACCGGTCGTCGTCGAGCAGCTGTCCCGGATACCAGTTGTTGTGCACCTCGTGGTCGTCCCACTGGACGATCGTGGGCACCTGGGCGTTGAACCGGCGCAGGTTGGCGTCCAGCAGGTTGTACCGGAACGCGCCACGGAACTCCGCGAGCGTCTCGGCGACCTTCGCCTTCTCCTCGGTCGTCACATTCCGCCAGACCCGGCCGTCCGGCAGGGTCACCGTGCCGGTGATCGGGCCGTCCGCGTAGATGGTGTCGCCGCTGCACAGGAAGAAGTCCGGGTTGCGGCGCCGCATGTCCTCGAAGACCCGGTAGCCGCCGCGCTCCGGATTGATCCCCCAGCCCTGGCCGGCGAGGTCGCCCGACCAGTGGAAGCGGATGCCCGCCCGTCGCCCGCCACCACCCCGGCCGAAATCGCTTCGCCATGTGCCAGTGTGATGGTGCCTGCCCTCCGGGGCGGTACGAAAGGTGCCCGCAACCGGCTCGCCGGTACGGCGCGGGTCGTCCGGATCGGCCAGCACCACCCGGTAGTGGATCTGCTCACCGGCCGGCAGACCGTGCAGCGAGGTGACACCGGTGAAGTCCGTGTCCGGCCCCAGCACCGGCCCGCGCCAGGTCCTGGCGTTACGGAACGACTCGGTCGCCGCGGTCTGTACCACCATCCGGGCCGGCCGGTCGGACCGCACCCACACCAGACCCGAGGACGTCGTCACATCACCGGCCTGCACGCCCCATCCGGCGCCCGGCCGCCCGCCGCGGGCCTGGGCCGGCGCCGTGCCGGAGAGCGCCGGAAGCGCCAGCGCCGCGGAACCCGCCGCGGCGCCCCGCAGCAGCGAGCGCCGTACGAAACCGCCACCGGATCCCTGCACCGGACCGCCACCGGATCCCTGCGCCGAACCACTACCGGATCCCTGCGCCATCTGAAACCTCCATGCCGTGAGCGAGTGCGACAGCCACCGTTCGTATCGCTGTCCGGTGCCGTGTGGCCGAACGGACGGTGAACTCCGGCCTGTTCGGCCACGCGCCGGGCCGGGCTGTGGACGCGGGCCCCACCGGCCCGGCCCATGGTCGCAAGACCACCGGCCGACCGCCAGGACGTCACCGGCCGTGGTGCCCGCCCTGCCACCCCGTGCCACCCGTGCCCGTCCGCGGCGCTGTGGTGGTGAACGTCGCATCGCGCCATATCCGCTGGACAACGCGGGGACGGCCGGATGGGATGGGGGAGTGCCGCAGGAATCCGTGACCGAAGCCTTCGAGGAACACCGGCCCGTACTGTTCGGGGTCGCCTACCGCATGCTCGGCCGGGTGGCCGACGCCGAGGACGTGGTGCAGGACGCCTGGCTGCGCTGGGCGGGCGCCGACCGGACCGGGGTACGCGAGCCGCGCCCCTACCTCGTACGCGTCACCACCCGGCTGGCCATCGACCGGCTGCGGCAGGTGCAGGCGCGGCGCGAGTCCTACGTGGGCCCCTGGCTGCCGGAACCGCTGGCGACCGACGCCGCCGGGACCGCGCCGGACACCGCGGATCGGGCGGTGTTCGCCGAGTCCGTCACCCTCGCCATGCTCGTCGTCATGGAGTCGCTCTCCCCTCTGGAGCGCGCCGTGTTCGTGCTCCGCGAGGCGTTCGGCTACCCGTACACGGAGATCGCCGGCGCCCTGGAACGCAGTGAGGCCGCGGTGCGCCAACTGGCGGGCCGGGCCCGGCGGCATGTGCAGGAGGGCACACCGCGCTTCGAGGTCGATCCGGACCGGCAGCGCGACCTGACCGAGCGGTTCCTCGCCGCGGCGGCCGGCGACGACCTGGAGGGGCTGCTCAGCCTGCTGGCCGCCGACGCCCGGCTGGTGGGGGACAGCGGAGGCAAGGCCAAGGCCCCGCTGCGGGTCATCGAGTCCGCGGACAAGGTCGCCCGCTTCTTCTGCGCCATCGCCAGGAATCCGGAGACGGCCGCGGAGTACACGTTCCTCGAACTCAACGGTGGCATCGCCATGTTGACCCACCGGGGCGGCGTACCGGACTCCGTCCTCCAGCTCGGCATCCGGGACGGCAGGGTCCAGATGGTCTACGTGGTGCGCAACCCGGAGAAGCTGGCGTCGCTGGCCGCCCGCTGAGCGGCGGCCCGCAGGCCGAGGCGCGGGCTCGACAGCACCGGAACCCGGTGGCCCGGAGCGTCGGCCACCGGCGCCATGGACGCCTGCGCCAGGACGAGCACGTCGGCGTCCCGCACCCGCCGTGCAGCGGCGTCGACCGCCGCCAGATACCCCGCGGTGTCACCGGCCTCGAAACGCTCCCAGGCGCCCGGGGCCAGCTCCGTACGCACCCTGACCTCGCGCCCGGCCCGGCCGGCCTCCTCGGCGAGCAGCGCCTCTGTGGGTGCGAGGGTGCTCTCCAGCGCGGCGAGTACGACGATGCGCGGTCCGGCGGCGACGGCCGCCGCGGCCATCGGACGGTCCACCCGCAGGGTCGGGAGGCCGGCCGCGGCACCGGCCGCCTCCGCGACCCCGCCGATCGTCGAGCAGGTACACAGCGCTGTCAGCGCCCCGTCGCCCGCGGCCGCCCCGAGCACTGCGGAGATCTCCTCCCCGGCGGCTTCGGGCCCCTGCGCCCTTGCCCGGTCCAGGAGTTCCGGGCGTACGAAGTGACGCATCGCCAGGCCAGGGGCTTCCTCGTCGCGCAGTGCGTCGAAGACGGGGACATGGACGGGGGCGGTGTGGAGTACGGCAAGCATGGTCGCGAGGGTAGCGAACGGATGCGGGGTTGGTCTTGACCAAGGGTGGGGACGGCCATATCTTCGGGATACTGCAACAACCTTTCATAAAGAAGCGTTCATCACCGGGCGCGCGGGCGGGCCCGCATCGCCGACGCCTCGCGTGCGGGTCCGGATTCGATGGGGGTACTGCCCCGGGCGGGGCAGCGGCCAGTGCGGAGGACAGGGTGGGGACCACGCGGCTCGAAACGGCACCGGAGCCGAAGTACTGGCACCTGAAGACCGTGCTCAGCGACGCGCTGGACTCGGAGTTCGCGGTCGGTGAGATTCTGCCCAACGAACGCGATCTGGCAGCCCGGTTCGGCGTCGCCCGGGCCACGCTGCGACAGGCACTCGAACAGCTGGAGCTGGAAGGCAGGCTGCAGCGCCGCCGCGGCGTGGGCACCACGGTCGCTCCGCCGCGCGTCGGCGTCGCCGTCGGCCTCGCACGGCACACCTGGCCCGGCGCCCCCGGTGACGACTGGCAGCCGGGCGACGCCGCCGAGAGCGACAGGGTGCCGTCCGACGTGGCCCGCATGCTGGCGACCGCTCCCGGCGACCGGGTGCACATCGTGCGCCGCACCAGGGTCAGCCAGGGCCGGCCCGTCGCCGCCGAGCTGCTGTACGTACCGGCGGCCGCGGTCCCCGGATGCGCCGTTCCGGCCGCCTCCCTCACCGCACCCGCCCGCGCCCGGGCCGTACTGCGCGCGCTCCAGGACCTGCGGCTGGACGGACAGGACCGCACGGTGGAACTCGGCTCGGCCCGCGCCGAGGACGCCAGGCAACTGGACCGCCTGCCCGGCGCGCCCGTTCTGCTGGTGACGACCCGCTATGTCTCCGGCGGCCGTACCACCGCCGTATCGGTGGCGACGTACCGCGCGGACACCTGCCGGCTGACATTCGGCGAGAGCACGACGCTGCCACTGCTGGCCGGGTAGGGGAAGAGACGCCGCACATGGGAGCGGGCATAGCGAAGCCACTTGGCCTCGGAGGTGAAGCCCGGCATGGCCTGCATCATCGCGAGTGTGACCAGCTCGGCATCGGTCAGTTGCGGAGCGGTCCCGACCGCCGGACGCCGAGACGCCAGATGCGGTGATGTCTTCAGCAGGTCGTCGGTCTTCACATAGAGTGCCGTGGCGAGGGAGTCCAACTCTGTCTTTACACACTGAGCTCGGACTCCCTCCTTCCAGCCGCGTGGGCAATTCCCGGAAATAGATCACCATGTGGAGATCGGTGGTCGTTGCGGACTCAGGCGCCCACGGTCCCGTCAACACCCTCACGCAGAAAGTCCGCGTGCCCGTTGTGGCGGCCGTACTCCAGGAGCACGTGCACCATCACCATCCGCAGCGACACCTCTTCGCCCCACCTTGGCTGATACCCGGACCGGTCCAGGGACTCCGCCTCCTGCTCGATACGGCGCGAGTTCTCCACCTCGGCCTCCCAGGCTGTGAACGCCTCGTCCCTGGTCGACGCGCTCGCGTCGTACGCTGCCTGAAAGTCGATCTTGTCGGACCAGACCATGGGCGCGTCGTTGTCCTCGAACACTCGACGGAACCAAGCACGCTCCACCTCCGCCATGTGCCGCACCAGACCGAGCAGCGACAGCGTGGACGGCGGCATCGACTGCTGCCGCAGCTCCTCGTCGGTAAGCCCTTCGCACTTCATGGCAAGGGTCGCGCGGTGGTAGTCGAGGAAGGCCCGCAGTATGTCGCGTTCGCTTCCCGAACTGGGCGGTCCTAAGCGATTGTTGCTGGTCACTGGCCTTGCTCCTCATCCGTGTCTGCACTCAGGGCCAGTATCTACTCCCGTCGGCTGTCCTCGTACGAAGGCTGTCAACCGGACCGGACTGTCACCACGGAGATCGCCGGTCACAGGAATCAGCAAGGCTCATCGGCTACCCCCAGCTGCAACTACCCCTTGGAATCGATCATCTAGGGGATGCCATGGCGCCCCCTGCAGGGCCACAACGGGGTGGGGCGGGTAGTCCCGGGGTGTGGGTGGTTCAGCGGCGGGATGTTGCTGTGCCCTCCACTGCGAAGAGTTCGCCTTCCAGATGGTCCAGGGCCAGGCGCAGGGCGCCGGTGGCGACCGCCGCCTCGCCCAGCTGCGACAGCATGACCTGTGGGGGGCGCAGGCAGTAGCGGGCCAACTCCCGGCGCAGCGGCGTCAGGACGTCGGACAGTCCGGCCGCCCAGCCGCCGATCACCACCAGCTCGGGGTCGAGCGCCAGTACCAGGGCCGCGACATCGTGCACCAGCCGCTGGAGGAAGCGGTCCACCGCCTCCCGGGCCCGTGCGTCACCTTCCCGCGCCGCCGCGAACACCGCGGCGACCTGCTCCTCGTCCAGTGGCTGCAGCGGCTGACCGGTCGTCGACAGCAGCTTCTCGGGCCTGGCTTCGCGGCCGAGCAGATGCAGCGCGCCGATCTCGCCCGCCGCTCCGCCGAATCCCCGGTGCAGCCGCCCGCCGATCAGCGAGCCGGCTCCGGGGCTCAGCCCGGCCAGGACGAACACCACGTCGTCGGAGCCGGCCGCCGCGCCCTGCCAGTGCTCGGCCACCACCGCCGCGTTGGCGTCGTTCTCGACCAGCACCGGGCAGCGGAACGACCGCCGCAGCCGGTCGCCCAGCGGGAGTCCCGTCCAGCCGGGCAGTGCGGTGCCCAGCCGTACGGTGCCGTCCGCCTCCACGATGCCGGGGGTGGCCACCCCGACGGCCCGCAGCGAACCGCGCGGGACGCCCGTACGGCGCAGCAGATCGGCCACCACTGTCCGGACCCGCTCCAGCCGGTCATCGGCCGGGGCGGTCTCCTCCACGGCACGCTGCCCGGTGTCCACCACGCGGCCGCTCAGATCGGCCAGCACGGCCGTGACGCGGTGCGGCCCGATCTCGATGCCCAGCAGGTGGCCGGCCTCGGTACGGAACCGGAACCGGCGCGCCGGGCGGCCCTGACGGCGGGTCTCCCCCTCCTCGGCGGGCACCTCGACCACCAGGCCGGTCTCCATCAGTCCCTCGACCACGCCCTCGACCGTGGGCCGGGACAGCCCCGCCACCTGGACGAGGCGGGTGAGAGTGGACGCGTCCGCGGCACGCAGCGCGTGCAGTACCGCGGCGGAGTTGATCCGTCGCAGCAGGGAGGGATCCCCACCGGTGAGCCGCCCCAACGTCCGTCTCCCTCGCTCGGCGTATGGGGCGGATCGTAGCCGGTCAGGGGGTGTGCGGCGAGCCCTGGAGGGGCGCGGGCCGGGTGCCCGTCATGGGCCCCGTGCCCCCGACGGAGGGTCAACGGAGGGTCAATTGTCAGACCTGGCAGGTTTACTGAGGGCATGAGACTGGACGAGCAGTTGAACGCCATCGACCTGTTGTGCCTCCGGCCGTTCCCGGCCGAGCGGGGCCGGTCCGCCTTGGCCGAGAGCGGGCCGGGCTTCCACATAGCCGGTCTGCGGGTCGGCGACGCGCTCTGGGACGCGGACCTCACCGAGGTGGCGGAGGCGGAGGAGGAGTTCGACGCCGGACTCACGGCTCTGGTCCAGGCGCTGTCGTTACGGTGGGGCGCACCCGAAACCGTCGATCTCGCCGCTTGTCTGGAGCGGACGGCGAGGGGCCTGCCGGTGCGGCCTCCGCTGGACACTCTCTGCGGATATGTGCCGCGGATGCACGGCTGGCGGGTACGGGGCCGCTGGATCGGCGTCGGGGTGGGGCAGGGCGGCCGCGAGCTGCCCTTTCAGCTGCTGGTGGCGGTAGGGGAGGAGGACGTGGTGGACACGGTGGACGCGGTGGACAGGGCCGGATAGCGGGGGGAGGAGGACGTGGTGGACACGGTGGACGCGGTGGACAGGGCCGGATAGCGGGCCCGGCGTTCGTGCCGTCCGCCGCGTCGTCCTCAGCCGTGCCGGGGCTCCGTCGCGTCGGGCTCCGGGAACGCCGCCGCGCGCAGGCGTCCGTACTCCTCCGCCATCGTCCGCAGGGTCCAGTGGGCGTTCAGGCCGCTCGGGTTGGGCAGCGCCCAGATGCGGGTGCCGCCCAGGGTGCGCTCCTGCGGTCCGATCGTGGCGCGCTTGTCGTCGAAGGCGACGCGGTACGCCGTGACACCGGCGACGGCGAGCCAGTGGGGGCGGAGCCGGGCCACCTTCTCGGCCAGCAGCCGGCCGCCCTCGCGGTACTCCGCCGCGGTCAGCTCGTCGGCCCTGGCGGTCGCCCGCGCCACGACGTTGGTGATGCCCAGGCCGTGCGCGAGCAACTCCTCCTGCTCGGCGGGCCTGAACTGACGGGGCGTGAATCCCGAGGCGTGCAGGACCGGCCAGAAGCGGTTGCCGGGTCGGGCGAAGTGGTGGCCGGTGGCCGCCGTCATCAGCCCCGGGTTGATCCCGCAGAAGAGCACCCGCAGGCCGCTCGCCGCCACGTCCGGGACGAGGCGGTCACGAGCGGCCTCCAGTTCTTCGGGTGTGAAGCGCATGTCAGAGGATCGCGCCCGGGGTGTACGCGGCGGCCTCCGGGTGCTGCTTGGCGACCTCCTCGATCCGGGCGACGACGGACGCCACCTGGTCGGCGGCGGCACCCGTGAAGGAGAGCTTGTCCGCCATCAGCGCGTCCAGCTGAGCCCGGTCCAGCGGGATCCGCGCGTCGGCGGCCAGCTTGTCCAGCAGCTCGTTGCGCTCGGCGCCCTGCTCGCGCATCGCCAGCGCCGAGGCGACCGCGTTCTCCTTGATCGCCTCGTGCGCCACCTCGCGGCCGACACCGGCGCGTACGGCGCCCATCAGCACCTTCGTCGTGGCGAGGAACGGCAGATAGCGGTCCAGCTCACGGGCGATGACGGCCGGGAAGGCGCCGAACTCGTCGAGCACGGTGAGGAAGGTCTCCAGCAGACCGTCCAGTGCGAAGAAGGAGTCCGGAAGGGCCACCCGGCGCACCACGGAGCAGGACACATCGCCCTCGTTCCACTGGTCGCCGGAGAGCTCACCGGCCATCGACGCATAGCCGCGCAGGATCACCATCAGGCCGTTGACGCGCTCGCAGGAGCGGGTGTTCATCTTGTGCGGCATCGCCGAGGAGCCGACCTGGCCGGGCTTGAAGCCCTCGGTCACCAGCTCGTGACCGGCCATCAGCCGGACCGTCTTGGCGAGCGACGAGGGGGCTGCGGCGAGCTGCACCAGCGTGGTGACCACGTCGTAGTCCAGGGAGCGCGGGTACACCTGGCCGACGGAGGTGAAGGCCCGGCCGAAGCCGAGGTGCGCGGCGATCCGCTGCTCCAGCTCGGCGAGCTTGCCCGCGTCGCCGCCGAGCAGGTCCAGCATGTCCTGCGCGGTGCCCACCGGGCCCTTGATGCCGCGCAGCGGGTAGCGGGAGAGCAGGTCCTCCAGCCGCGCGTACGCCACCAGCAGCTCGTCCGCCGCGGTCGCGAAGCGCTTGCCCAGCGTCGTGGCCTGCGCGGCGACGTTGTGCGAGCGGCCGGCCATCACCAGCTCGGCGTGCTGCGCGGCCAGCGAGCCCAGGCGCGCCAGCACGGCGACCGTGCGGTCCCGCATCAGCTCCAGCGACAGCCGCACCTGCAGCTGCTCGACGTTCTCCGTCAGGTCCCGGGAGGTCATGCCCTTGTGCACCTGCTCATGGCCGGCCAGGGCGTTGAACTCCTCGATCCGGGCCTTGACGTCGTGCCGGGTGACCTTCTCGCGCTCGGCGATCGACGCCAGGTCGACGGTCTCCAGGACGCGCTCGTAGTCGGCCGGCGCCTGCTCGGGGACCTCCACCCCCAGGTCCTTCTGGGCACGCAGCACGGCGAGCCACAGCTTCCGCTCCAGCTTGACCTTGTATTCGGGGGACCACAGCACGGCCAGCTCCGTGGAGGCATAGCGGCCGGCCAGAACATTGGGGATGCGAGGCTTCGCAGACACAGCAGTCACGTGGTCAGAGTCTACTGGCGATTCGCGCAGGCCAGCGCCCCGGTCCCGGCCGTACTTTCCTCCAAGCGGCGTACCGGGCGCTCACGCCTCGTACGGCACCAGTTCGGGGCGCTTGGCCGGACGTCCGTCCCCGGAGGACCGGCCGGTCAGCCGTCGGCCTATCCAGGGCACCAGATGCTCCCGGGCGAAGCGCAGGTCAGCGGCGCGCCGCGCGCCCCAGGCCGGCGGTACGGCGGCCGGCAGCGGCGCGTCCCAGTCCGACTCCGCGGGCAGGCCGAGCGCCTGCCAGACCGCCTCCGCCACCCGGCGGTGCCCCTCGGCGTTCAGATGCAGCCGGTCGTCCGCCCACAGCCGGGGATCGGCCAGGGCCTGTGACGCGTACAGGTCGACGACCACCGCGCCGTGCCGCGCGGCCACCTCGTCGATCCGCGCGAACAGCCGCTCCATACGCGGGCGGCAGCGCTCCAGCACCGGACCCCGCCGGCCCGGGCTGCGCATCAGCACCAGCTGCCCGCCGCCCTTCGCCAGCAGGTCGGCGGCGGTCTCCAGCGTGGCGCACACCCGCTCCACCTCGCACCGGGGCCGCAGGACGTCGTTGAGGCCGCCGACCAGGGTCACCAGGTCCGCGCCCATCGAGGCGGCCGGCCCGCACTGCTCGTCCGCGATCTGCCCGATGAGCTTGCCGCGCACCGCGAGGTTGGCGTACCGGAAGCCGGGGGTGCGGGCCGCCAGCCGGGCGGCGAGCAGATCGGCCCAGCCGCGGTACGAGCCGTCCGGCAGGCCGTCCGACATCCCCTCGGTGAAGCTGTCGCCGACCGCGACGAAACTGGTGTATCGGGCATGCGTCTCCATAGCGCGGAGATTTTATCGGCCGTACGTTCTGCCCCGTCCCAGGGAGGGGGCGGAACGCGGGGCCGAGGCGTCACAGCACCAGCTGCCTCAGCACGTCCTCCATGGTCACCAGCCCCGCCAGCCGCCCGTCGTCGCCGATCACCGCGGCCAGGTGGGTACTGGAGCCGCGCATCGCCGTCAGGACGTCGTCCAGCGGCGTCGAGGCCTTGACCCGGGCGATCGGGCGCAGCGCCGAGACGGGGAACGGCAGCTGCCGCGGGATGGCGCCCAAGGCGTCCTTGACGTGCAGATAGCCGAGGATGCGCTGGGTGTCGTCGACCACGGGGAAGCGGGAGAAGCCGGACGCGGCGGCGAGGCGCTCCAGCTCGTCGGGCGTGGTCCCCATCCGGGCGGAGACGACCTTCCCGACCGGCAGCACCACGTCCCGGACCGGGCGCCGGCCCAGTTCCAGAGCGTCCCGCAGCCGTTCCTGGGCGCGTTCGTCGAGCAGCCCGGCCTGCCGGGAGTCCTCGACCATCCGCGCCAGCTGGTCGTCCGAGAAGGTCGCCGCCACCTCGTCCCGGGTCTCCACCCGCAGCAGCCTGAGGAGCCCGTTGGCGAACGCGTTGATCGCGAAGATCACCGGGCGCAGCGCCCGGGCCAGCGCGACCAGCGGCGGCCCGAGCAGCAGCGCGGTGCGCACCGGCTCGGCCAGGGCGACGTTCTTCGGCACCATCTCACCGAAGAGCATGTGCAGATACGTGGCCAGGGTCAGCGCGATCACGAACGAGACAGGGTGGACCAGCGCGTCCGTGATGCCCACCGCGTGGAACACCGGCTCCAGCAGGTGCGCGATGGCCGGCTCGGCGACCGCGCCCAGCACCAGGGTGCACAGTGTGATGCCCAGCTGGGCGGCCGCCATCAGGGCCGAGACGTGCCGCAGACCCCACAGCACATGGCCCGCCCGGCGGTCCCCGCGCTCCGCGTACGGCTCGATCTGGCTGCGGCGCACCGAGATCAGGGCGAACTCGGCGCCGACGAAGAAGGCGTTGACGACGAGCGTCAGCAGACCGACGAAGAGCTGGAGTGCGGTCATCGGCCGGCCTCCTCACCCCGCGCCTGGGTGCCGTCCGGCGGCGGGGCGTGCAGCAGCACCCGCGCCGCGCGGCGGCCGGTGGCGTCGAGGACGTCCATCGACCAGCCGGCCACCTCCAGGTGGTCGCCGGCGGCCGGTATCCGCCCCAGTCCGGCGGCGATCAGGCCGGCCAGGGTCTCGTACGGGCCCTCCGGCAGCCGGAGGCCGATCCGCGCCAGCTGGTCGGCGCGGGCCGCGCCGTCGGCCTGGTAGAGACCGCGGCCGTCGGCGTCGGTGCCGGCCGGCGCCAGGTTGGGGGTCTCCAGCGGATCGTGCTCGTCGCGGACCTCGCCGACCACCTCCTCGACGATGTCCTCCAGCGTGGCGACGCCGGCCGTACCGCCGTACTCGTCGATGACCACGGCCATGGTCCGCTTGCCCGAAAGCCGGTCGAGCAGCCGGTCCACGGTCAGCGTGGCGGGGACCAGCAGCGGCTCGCGCAGCAGCTCGGCGACCGGGTGACGGGGGCGCCGCTCGGCGGGGACGGTCAGTACGTCCTTGATGTGCGCGATGCCGACGACCCGGTCCAGGCTGCCGCGGTAGACGGGGAAGCGCGACAGCCCGGTCGCCCGGGTGGCGTCGGCGACGTCCTCCGCGGTGGACTGCACGTCCAGCGCCACCACCTGCACCCGCGGCGTCATGACGTTCGCCGCGGTCAGATCGGCGAGGTTGAGGGTGCGGACGAACAGTTCGGCGGTATCGGCCTCCAGCGCGCCCTCCCTGGCGGAGTGCCGGGCCAGCGCCACCAGCTCCTGCGGGCCGCGGGCCGAGGCCAGCTCCTCGGCGGGCTCCAGCCCCATCCGGCGGACCAGGCGGTTGGCGGTGTTGTTGAGGTGCCGGATGAACGGCCGGAAGGCGGCACTGAATCCGCGCTGGGCGGTCGCCACCTTCCGGGCGATGACCAGCGGGTTCGAGATGGCCCAGTTCTTCGGGACCAGCTCGCCGACGACCATCAGGACGACCGTGGACAGCGCGGTACCGAGGACCAGGGCCAGCGAGTCGGCCGCCGCGTGCGGCAGCCCCACCGCGTTGAGCGGCCCCGTCAGCAGAGTGGCGATGGCGGGCTTGGACAGCATGCCGATGACCAGGCCGGTGACGGTGATACCGAGCTGGGCACCGGAGAGCTGGAAGGTGAGGCCACGGACCGCCTTCAGGGCGCTCTGCGCACCCCGTTCGCCGCGCTCGGCGGCGCGCTCGAGGTCACTGCGCTCGACGGTGGTCAGCGAGAACTCCGCCGCCACGAAGACGCCGCAGGCCAGGGTCAGCAGGATCGCCACGCCCAGGAAGAGCAGCTCGGTCATCGAGTCACCTCCGTCCCATCGTCGGCCAGGATCGGAAGGTTCGCGCAGTGTCGCGAGGGCGCTCGACGACTGGGAGGGTCGCCCATGACTGGACGCTCACACACCTTTCAATGGGGGAGGGGAAATCCAATGGTAAAGGATAAGCAAAAACGCTGCGCTTGGCTTGCTTCCCACGTTGTCGTCTGCGGCGCCGTACCTTCCGTTTCGCCGTTGCGCCTGCGGCGGGCGTGGGTGGGTCGGGCGCGGGTCCGCTCCTCCGGACTGGCGTCCTGCGGAGCGGCCCCTCCCGGGAGTGGGAGGGAAAACGGTGAGTGGGGGTGTACGCGAGTGGTCCACTGCCTGCAGGCGATCGGCTACTTACACCCCCCACCGGTCTTCTTCCACCCACCCACGGGAGGGGGCGGACCGCAGAACGAAGTTCGGAGGGGCGCACCCGTGACGTACAGCCCCGCGCAGCGGCAAACAGCCCGCCGCCAGGCGACACGGCGGGAAAGCCAAGAACAAACGGGGCGCCACGACGGGCGCAACGGCGAAACGGAAGGTACGGCGCCGCAGCCAAAAACGTGGGAGGCAAGCCAAGCGCAGCGGAACGGCGCCCGCAGCCAAAAACGTGGGAAGCCCCTAGCGGAGCGCAAGCGCAGCGGAGAGCCACCGGACCGCCCCCGCCCGGAACACCCCCGGCGGCAGCGCCCCGGCGCCCTCCGGGATCCGGCCGAGGAGGGGGGCGCCGGCCGCGTCGGGGAGGTCCGCCAGGTTGCAGCGGGCCGCCAGGTCGGGCGCGGCCGGCCAGCTGCCGATGACCACGCCGGGGCAGGAGAGCCCGTAGGTGCGCAGGGCCAGTGCGGTGAGCGCGGTGTCGTTGAGGGTGCCGAGACCGGCCCGGGCGACCACCAGGACCGGGGCGTCCGCCAGCCTGGCGGCGTCCGCGAGGGTGTGGCCGTCCGCGTCGAGGCGGACGAGCAGACCGCCCGCGCCCTCCACCAGGACGAGGTCGTGCGAGGCGGTCAGCTCGGCGGCCGCCTCGACGATCTCCTGGGGGCCCATCGGCGGCATACCGGCCCGTCGCGCGGCCGTCGCGGGGGCCAACGGCTCGGGGTAGCGGGCGAGTTCGGCGGTGGTGACCGCACCGGCCAGCCGCTCGACCTCCGCCACATCGCCGGGCTCGTGCGCGGCGACGCCGGTCTGGGCCGGTTTGAGCACCGCCACCGACCGGCCCCGGGCGAGCGCCGCCGCGGCGATCGCGGCCGTGGTCACGGTCTTGCCGACCTCCGTGCCGGTGCCCGTCACGAACAGCACTGCCATGGTGTCGTGCTCCTTCAGCCTTCGCGTGCCGCTGCGCACACCGCGGCGCAGATCCGTGCCAGATCGTCGTCATCGGCGACGTACGGCGGCATGGTGTAGATCAGGTCGCGGAACGGGCGCAGCCATACGCCCTCCCGGACCGCCGCCCGGGACGCGGCGGCCATGTCCACCGGATGGTCGAGCTGGACCACACCGATCGCCCCGAGCACCCGCACGTCCCGTACCCCCGGGATGCCCCGGGCCGACGCCAGCCCCGTCCGCAGGCCGGTCTCGATCCGCTGGACCTCCCGCGCCCAGTCCCGGGAGAGCAGCAGCTCGATCGAGGCGCTGGCGACGGCGGCGGCGAGCGGGTTGCCCATGAAGGTGGGGCCGTGCGCCAGCACCGGCACCGCGCCGCGGGAGATGCCGTCCGCCACGGCCGAGGTGCACAGCGTCGCGGCCAGAGTGAGGTATCCGCCGGTCAGTGCCTTGCCGAGGCACATCACATCGGGCGCGACGCCGGCGTGTTCGGCGGCGAAGAGGGCACCCGTACGGCCGAAGCCGGTGGCGATCTCGTCGAAGACGAGCAGGACGTCGTGTGCGTCGCAGGCCTCCCGCAGCACCCGGAGGTAGGCGGGGGAGTGGAAGGACATACCGCCGGCGCCCTGCACCACGGGTTCGACGATCACCGCCGCCAGCTCCCCGGCGTGCCGGCCGATCAGCTCGCGGAGGTGGGCCGCGTACGCCTCGTCCGGCGGGGCGTCGAAGCCGGGCGGCGGGGCGTCCGCGAAGAGCTGCCGGGGCAGCACGCCCTGCCACAGCTCGTGCATCCCGCCGTCCGGGTCGCACACCGACATCGGCTGCCAGGTGTCGCCGTGGTAGCCGCCCCGCCAGGTCAACAGCCGTTGCTTGCCGGGCTTTCCGAGCGAGCGCCAGTACTGCAGGCACATCTTGACGGCGACCTCGACCGACACCGACCCGGAGTCGGCGAGGAAGACGTGCCGGAGCGGTTCCGGGGTGAGGTCGACGAGTTGTTTGGCCAGGCGGACGGCGGGCTCGTGGGTGAGCCCGCCGAACATCACATGGCTCATCCGTTCCAGCTGGCCGCGCGCCGCCTCGTTGAGCACCGGGTGGTTGTAGCCGTGCACCGCCGACCACCAGGAGGACATGCCGTCCACCAACTCGTCCCGGCCCTCGGCCGGTTCGGCCAGCCGCAGCCGGACTCCGGAGGCCGACTCGACCAGCAGCGGGGTGGCCGTGCCGGGCATCGGCCCGTACGGATGCCAGACGTGCTGCCGGTCGAGCGCCAGCAGTTCACGGGCGGTCGGGGCCGGACCGAGCGGCTCAGGCATTGGGCGGGAGGTCGGTACCGGCACCGCGGCGGCGTACGGCGACCAGGTCGCGGTGGGCCTCTCCGGACGGGGCGGTGGCGGCCGGTGCGGTGGTGGCGGCCGGTCCGTCGGTGGCGGCTTCGGCGTCGGCTCCGCCGCAGCCGGGGCGGCGGTGTCCGGGCAGGGTCGCGGTGCCCGGGTCCTCGACCTCGAAGCCGGCGTCCGCGATCATCGCCAGATCGTCCTGGCCGGCCTGGCCCTCGCTGGTCAGATAGTCGCCGAGGAAGATCGAGTTGGCCAGGTGCAGGGCGAGCGGCTGCAGGCTGCGCAGATGGACCTCGCGGCCGCCGGCCAGCCGTACCTCGATGTCGGGGCAGACGAACCGGACCATCGCCAGGATCCGCAGCGCGCGTTGCGGGGTGAGGTTCCACTCCTTGGCCAGCGGGGTGCCCTCGAAGGGGATCAGGAAGTTGACCGGGACGGAGTCGGGGTCCAGTTCGCGCAGTGCGAAGACCACGTCGACGAGGTCGGCGTCGCTCTCGCCCATCCCGGCGATCAGGCCGGAGCAGGCGGACATCCCGGCTGCCTGGGCCTGCTGCACGGTGGAGACCCGGTCGGAGAAGTCGTGCGTGGTGCAGATGTCGCCGTAGGTGGCTTCCGAGGTGTTGAGGTTGTGGTTGTAGGCGTCGGCGCCCGCGGCGCGCAGCCGCTCGGCCTGGCCGTCCGAGAGCAGTCCCAGGCAGGCGCACACCTCGACGCCCTCGTTCTGCTCCTTGATGGCCGAGATGGTCTCCGAGACCCGGTCCACGTCCTTGTCCGTGGGACCGCGGCCGCTGGCCACCAGACAGACCCGCTTGGCGCCGCCGGCCACCCCCGCCGCGGCCGCCTTGGAGGCCTCATCGGGCTTCAGCCAGGTGTACTTGAGGATCCCGGCCTTCGAGCCCAGCCGCTGGGAGCAGTACGAGCAGTCCTCGGGGCACAGGCCCGACTTGAGGTTGACCAGGTAGTTGAGCTTGACCCGCCGCCCGAACCACTGGCGGCGCACCTTCCCGGCCGCGGCCACGACGTCGAGCAACTCGTCATCGGACGTCGCCAGTACGGCCAGTGCCTCTTCGCGGGTCGGCGACTCGCGCCGTAGTCCCTTGTCCACCAACGTGTTCAGCAGGTCCATGGCCATGATCCTGGACTACGCCACCTCCTCGTGTCCAAGGAGGAATCCCACAACGAGCGGAGACCGGTGTGTGGGTATTGCCACACCGTGAGCGTGCGGAACGACCGCTAACGTCTATCGACAGCCCACAATCGAGGCCGAACGACGAAGGACGCCGATGCCGCAGGACTCCGCCCCGCCGCTGCTCCACGACGCCCCGCCGGCCGGGCCGCACGGCGCCCTTCCGTCCCGGCCGTACGAGGCCCCGCCCGCTCCGCGGCCGTACGGCGCGGTCTTCGACTGGATCGACACGGCGCGGGCCGAGCGCCAACGGGCCGGACTCGTCCGCACGCTGCGTCCGCGGCCCGCCGACTCGACGGTGCTCGACCTGGCCGGCAACGACTACCTCGGACTGGCCCGGCACCCCGAGGTCACCCACGGGGCCGCCGAGGCCGCACACCGCTGGGGCGCCGGTGCCACCGGCTCCCGCCTGGTCACCGGCAGCACCGAGCTGCACGCCCGTCTGGAGGAGGAACTCGCCGCGTTCTGCGGCTTCGAGGCCGCTTTGGTGCTGTCGTCCGGTTATGCCGCGAACCTCGCCGCCGTCACCGCGCTCACCGCACCCGGCACCCTGGTGGTCTCCGACGCCGGCAACCACGCCTCCCTCATCGACGGCTGCCGGCTCTCCCGGGCCCGGACCCGGATCGCGCCGCACGCCGACCCGGAGGCCGTGCGCGCCGCGCTGACCGGTCACGAGGGCCGGGCGCTCGTGGTCACCGACTCGGTGTTCTCGGTCGACGGTGACGCGGCGCCGCTGCCCGGCCTGGCCGCGGCCTGCCGGGCACAGGGCGCCGCGCTGCTCGTCGACGACGCCCACGGTCTGGGCGTCCTGGGCGACGGGGGCCGGGGTGCGCCGTGGGCGGCTGGACTGGCCGGTGACGGCGATGTGGTGGCCACCGTGACGCTCTCCAAATCGCTGGGTTCCCAGGGCGGTGCGGTGCTCGGCCCGGCCCGGGTCATCGAGCACCTCGTCAACACCGCCCGGTCGTTCATCTTCGACACCGGCCTCGCTCCGGCCGCGGCCGGGGGCGCGCTCGCGGCGCTCCGGCTGCTCGGCCGGGAACCGCGGCGCGCCGCCCGTGCCGGACGGAACGCCCGCGCGCTGCACGCCCGGCTCACCGCGGCGGGCCTGACGGCGGCCCGGCCGGACGCCGCGGTGGTCGCGGTACGCGCTCCGTCGCCGGACGCCGCGGTCCGCTGGGCCGCCGACTGCCGTGCCGCGGGGCTCGCGGTCGGCTGCTTCCGGCCGCCGTCCGTGCCCGACGGGATCTCCCGGCTGCGGCTCACCGCCCGTGCGGATCTGACGGAAGGCCAGCTCGACCGGGCGGTCGGGACGATCGTGGCCACCGCGCCGACTGACGGGCCGACGGGCTGACGGGCTGACGCGGCGGGGCGCTACCGGGGCGGCGGCCGGAACGCAGTCTTGTCCCGTTCGTCCCAAATCCGGTCTCGCGTAGCAGAGTTCACCGCATCGAGCGATAGATATCTGTATATGTTGGTGGATCCGGCATTGCACCGGCAGCATGGGTGGCAGTCTGACGCACAGCAGAAGTCCGAGGCCGAATGGGCATTCCGAGCGGCATCCCGGCTCCCCAGGTCAGGACCGGAGCCGGGCCTCGGTGGGAAAGGGACGGCTTCGCGATGGCAGACCACCAGGAATCCTCACTCACGCTGCCGAGTGCTCCGGCCTCGGTACTCCTCGCCCGCAGACACGCCTTGACGGTGCTCGCCGAATGGGGCATGCCGGCCGGCTCCGAAACCGCCGACTCCATCCGTCTGATCGTCTCCGAACTCGCGACCAACGCCGTTCAGCACACCTTCGGTCAGTCCCCGACGTTCACCGTCGAGCTGCGGCTCGAGCGTGACGAGGTGCTGCGGGTCGGGGTCACCGACAGCCATCCGCGGCGGCCGCGCCGACTGCCCGCCGCCGTGCAGCAGGACAACGGCCGGGGGATGACCATCGTCCGGTTTCTCGCGGCGGAGGCCGGCGGCCGTCTCTCGGTCGTTCCCACCGCCGTCGGCGGCAAGACCGTCTGGATCACGATGCCGTGGAAGGTCACCGTCCCCTGAGTCCTCCGAGTCCTCGTCGCGGGTGCAGGAACCTTTCGCTACCGGGATCTTCCGTACCGGAATCTTCCGGGGTGTCCCGCCGCCGGCGCGCGTCACGGCGCGGCGGAGTGGCGGGCGAACGCGCCGCGCAGCAGGGCGCGCAAGGTCTCCGCGGCCGGGCTGCCGCCACCGGGACGGTGGACCACCGAGATCCTCCGGAGCAGCTCCGGCGGGTCCAGCCGGCGGATCCCCAGCGGGGTCACCGATCCCTCCGCCATCATCTCGGGGACCACCGCCACCCCGATCCCCGCGCTCACCAGCGCGCACACCACCGCATAGCCGGGCGACTCACAGCGCACCGCCACGCTCGCCCCCGCGGCGGCCAGCGCCGCCTCCACCCCACGCCGGTTGGGGTTCGCCGGGGCCATGCTGACCAGCGGGTGACCGGCGAGCTCGGTCAGCGGCAGCCGTCCGGCCCCCGCCGACAGGGCATGGCCGGGCGCGGTGACCAGCACCAACTCCTCGGTCAGCAAGGGCTCCAGAGCCAGCCCGTCCGGGACCGTCATCGCCTCACCGGGCACATACTCATGCGTCAGGGCCAGATCGACCTCGCCCAGCGCCATCGCCTCGGTCTCCTCCGGCGGTACGTACTCCGTCACGCTCAGCTCCACATCGGGGTGGGCACGGCGGAACGCGCTCAGCACGGGCGGCAGCAGATGCGTACCGGCCGTCATGAACGTGCCGACCCGCAGCACGCCGCCGGAGAGCCCTGCCAGCCGGGCCAGCTCGTGCCGCGCCTGCTCCAGTTCGTCGAGCACCCGCCGGGCCCGTACGAGCAGCAGCTCACCGGCCGCCGTCAGCCGCGCCCCGCGGTGGTGACGGACCAGCAGCGCCGCCCCGGCCTCTCGCTCCAGCTTGGCGAGCTGCTGGGAGAGCGCGGGCGGGGTGTAACCCAGCCGGGCGGCGGCCCGGGTGATGGAACCGGCCTCCGCCACCGCCACCAGAGCGGCCAGTCGAGTGGGGTCGTACATCACAACCTCTTTAGCCCCCCGAAGAAGAATGTCAATACCTATTAAAGGCTCTGACCAGCAATGATGCTGTCATGGACGGACAGCTGATCGCCTTCACCGGAGTCGCCGCGGGCATGATCGCCCTGCCGGGCGCGGACTTCGCGGTCGTGGTGCGCAACGCCCTCGACTCGCGCCGGGCGGGGGTGGCGACCGCCATCGGGGTGGCGGGCGGACTCCTGGTGCACACCGCGCTCGCGGTGGCCGGGCTGGCGGCGGTGCTGGTCGCCGTGCCCGCGCTCTTCGGCGCCGTCCAACTCCTCGGCGGTGCCTACCTGCTGTACCTGGGCGGGCGCGCGCTGCTCGCTCTCCGCGGCCGTCCGGTGGCCGCCGGTGGGGAGCACGCGACCGGCCCGGACGCCGCCCCCGACGGTGCGGGGCCGGCGGCCCGGCTCGGCGCCGCACAGGGACTGCGCCAGGGCTTTCTGACGAACGCGCTCAATCCCAAGGCCCCCGTGCTCTTCCTCAGCCTGCTGCCGCAGTTCGTTCCGGCGGACCGGCCCGCACTGCCCCGTACGCTGCTGCTCGCCGCCATGATCGTGGCGATGGCGCTGGTGTGGTTCCCCGCCGTCGCGCTCCTCGTGGACCGGCTGGGCGGCTGGCTGCGCCGCCCGAAGGTGTCCCGGGCCCTGGAGGCCGCCACCGGCTTCCTGCTCACCGCCCTGGGCGGCATCCTGCTCGTCGAGGTGGTCCTCGCCTGACGCGGGGCGGGCACCGGGCGACGGCCGCTGTCGCCCTGTGGCGGGCAGCGGCAACCGGCCGGGACGAGGTCCGGCCGCGGCTCAGCGCACCCGCCCGTACCGGACGGTGCCGCTCCAGATCTTGTCCAGCCGCACCACGGCACCGGTCTTGGGCGCATGCCAGATCTGGCCCCCGCCGGCGTAGATGCCGACGTGGTAGATGCCGCTGCCCGAGGAGAAGAAGACCAGGTCGCCACGCTTCCGGGAGGGGGCGGAGACATGCCGGGTGTGGCCGTACTGCGCGGCGGCACTGCGCGGCAGGTCCCGGCCGGCGCGCTTGTACGAGTAGAGGGTCAGGCCCGAGCAGTCGAACGAGTGCGGCCCCTGGGCGCCGTACTCGTAGGGGGAGCCCTGCTTGGAGGCCGCGATCCGGAGCGCGCGGACGGCGAGGGACGCGGCTTCCGCGTCCGGGGCCGTTCCCGGGGCGAGAGTGGTCCCGCCGAGGGTGGCCAGTGTCAGAGCGGAGACGGTGCCGGCGCGCGCCAGCAGGTGTGGCGTATGCGTGCGCACGGTCATGCGCAAACCCTTCGTCAGCCGCCTGCGAAGGGAGACCTGTCGGGTTCGGGCAGGCGAAGATGCCCGGCCGTGTGCGTACGGCTTCACCCCAAGGAGTCCGTCGGCCGTGCGGCCCCGGACCCCGTCCTGCTCGGGTCCTCCGCTCCCGCCGGTCCACGTCGTCGACCTGGCATCCGGTACGGCGGCGGGATTGGGCGCCCGTCCGGACCGCCCCGCCGTCTGGCGGGGTCTTGTCGTCGAAGGGATCGTCACGCACCCGCGGACCGAATTCCGAGCGGGAAATGCCGTATGTGAGATGGGTAACATTTGACCCAAATGGCGATATTTCTGTTCCAGACGGCCGAGAGCCGGGTGTGCCGGCCCCCGGACCTGGGGTGAAACATCACCGGCCGAGGGAATTCCGCCCGCTCGCGCAAGTTGACGCTCCCTCACCCCGGACCCGGACGCTACGCCGTCCGGGCGGCCCCGAGGCGAGCGTGCCGGATCAGCTCTCCTTGCCCGGCGGCACCGTCACCCGCCCGGCCCGGCGCTCACCGTCCAGCGCCCGCAGCGCCCGCGCCAGCGTCTCCCGGTGGAACTCGCTCTCGCCCCGGTCATGCATCAGCGTCAGGGCGTCGCGCAGCGCGGTGGCCCTGCCGACCAGCGCCTGGGCGGCGCGCAGCCCGCTGTAGGTGTGGCCGCCGCGCGCCGGGTTGATCCGGCCCAGCAGGTCGACCACCTCCAGATAGCAGTCGATCAGCCGGCCCTCGGCGCGCGTCAGCGAGGGCAGCGGCGGCGGTCCGGCCTGCGGCATCCGGTTCACCCCGCCAGGGGCCGGAGGGCCGACTGCTTGCGCTGCTGGGTGAGCCCGTCGATCAGGCCGTACTCCTGGGCGGCACGGGCGTCGAAGATCTTGTCGCGCTCGATGTCCGCGGCGATCCGCTCGCGGGGCTGCCCCGTGTGCCGCGCCAGCATCTCCTCCAGCATGCTCTGGGTGCGCAGAATCTCCTGTGCCTGGATCTGCAGATCGCTGGTCTGGCCCTGGACCGGTTCGCTGAGCGCGGGCTGGTGGATCAGGATCCGGGCGCCGGGCAGCGCCAGCCGCTTGCCGGGGGTGCCGGCGGCCAGCAGCACCGCGGCGGCGGAGGCGGCCTGGCCGAGGCAGACGGTCTGCACCTCGCACGACACGAAGCGCATCGTGTCGTAGATGGCGGACATCGCCGTGAGCGACCCGCCGGGGGAGTTGATGTAGAGCTGGATGTCCTGCTCGGGCGAGGCGTGTTCGAGGTGGATCAGCTGCGCCATGACGTCGTTGGCGGAGGTGTCGTCGATCGGGGTGCCCAGGAAGATGATCCGCTCGCTGAGCAGCTTCGAGTACGGGTCCATGGTGCGCGAGCCCTCAGTGGTGCGCTCGGTGAACTCCGGAAGGACATAGCGGGCCGTCGGTCGCGTCATGACCGCTCCTCTCCTCTGTTCTGCTCTTCGGTTCTGCTCTGTAAAAAATGTACAGGACGTACATCCCGTTAGAATGGGAGCATGGCCTACGAAATTCCGGTGACGCAAGCCCGTGCGGAGCTGGCGGATCTGATCAACCGCGTCGTCTACGGCGGTGAGCGGGTGGTCGTCACCCGGCACGGCAAGCCGCTGGTGGCCCTGGTGTCCGCCGCTGACCTGCAGCTTCTTGAGGAGCTGGGGCGGCGCGAGGAGGGTGCGGAGGGCGAGCAGGTGATCAGCACGGTGTCGACCGTGCGGCAGCTGTCGTCCGCTCCGGGCGAACGGCGGCGGTTCGGTATCGCCGCGGAACACCGCGACCCGGCCGCCGGGGACCGGCGACCGGGTCGGGAGAGGTGACGGTTCGGCCCGCGGGCTGACCGCGTGTCAGCCCGCGCCGCCCGTACGGGCGGGCCCGCTCAGGAGCTGAGCTCCCACACGGCGTGGGCGATGGCGTCGGTGTTGGTGTCCAGCGCCTTCTCGTCGATGTTCTTCACGGTGTCGCAGGACTGGTGGTAGCAGGGGTCGAACGGCTTGCCCGCCTCGCCGCCCCAGTTCTTCGCCTGCTCCGGGGTCTTGGTGTAGTCGGCTCCGGAGAAGAGGCCGCCGACCGGGATGCCGGCGTCCTTGAAGGACGCGTGGTCCGAGCGGCCGTCGCCCTCGGTCTCGATCTCGGTGGCGATGTTCTTCGCGGCGAACCAGTCCTTGAAGACCTTCTCCAGGCGGGTGTCGTCGTCGTAGACGAAGTAACCCGGGTTCGGCGAACCGATCATGTCGAAGTTCAGATACGAGTCGATCTTCGACTTCTCGGCGCCGAGGGCGGAGACATAGTGCTGCGAGCCGACCATGCCGTCCTCCTCGTCGCCGAACCAGGCGAACCGCAGGTGCTTGGCGGGCTTGAGGTCCGCCTTGGCGACCGCGAGGGCGACCTCCAGGATGCCGGCCGAGCCGGAACCGTTGTCGTTGATGCCGGGGCCCGCGTCGACCGAGTCCACATGGGCCCCGGCCATCACGGTCTTGCTCTCGTCGCCGCCCTTCCAGTCGGCGATGAGGTTGTAGCCCTTGGCGCCGTTGTTGTCGAACTCCTGGACCTGGGTGGTGAATCCGGCCTGGTCCAGCTTGCCCTTGATGAAGTCGATGGACGCCTTGTGGCCCGGCTGTCCATGGGCGCGGTTGCCGCCGTTGGCGTCGGCGATCGACTGGAGCTGGTCCAGGTCGGCCTTGACGGCCTTGACGTCGATGTCCGGTGCGGCGGCCGGCGCGGTGCCGGCGTGGGCGCCGGCCGCGGTGAGGAGGGTGGCGGCCACGGCGGCGACCGTACCTGCGGCGAGCGAGGCCCGGCGTATGCGGGGGGAACGGGACACGGTGAGGCTCCGATACGTGTGTGGGGGGTCGGCGCGGAGTCTGATGAACGCGCCGTTTTGACGCGCCCATGAGGATCGCGATCACCCGGGAGATCGTCAAGAGCGCATATCGGACAGCCGTGTTCGCGGAGCGGCGTGTGTCGTGATTGCGGCGAAAAGAGGCGATGTGCCCCTCGGTCGTGCCACCTGTTCTCGCCGGTCCTGGTGTACCGCCGGGGTGGGAATGCGCCAGGTGTTTCCTTGTGCGGCCGGGGGGTGGGCGCGGCCGTTACGGCGATTGGGGAGCGTGTATTTCCGTGCGGTAACAGGCGGTGGCGCCGTCGTGTTACGTGGGGCACCGGAAGGGGTGCCGAAGGGCCTCTCGGCGTAACGCCGCTGAAATCCCGCCGAACTACTCTCCGGGTGGTGGAGGCTTTTGATGCCAACTGCTGGAACTCGGTTTGCTCCTCCTTTAATTACTGAGTGGTACACCTATTGTTGCGGGTGTGCTCACGCCCGTGACCTGGGTGGATGTGTCCCGGGCGGGAAAACTGTGAGGTGGAACGTATGCAACTGACCCCGCATGAACAAGAGCGGCTGATGATTCATGTGGCGGCGGATGTGGCCGAGAAACGACGCTCCCGCGGACTGAAGCTGAACCACCCGGAATCCCTCGCCCTGTTGACCGTGCACATCCTCGAAGGCGCCCGCGACGGCTGTACCGTCGCCGAACTCATGTCCTCCGGCCGTAAGGTCCTCACCCGCGACGAGGTGATGGAGGGCGTCCCGGAAATGCTGCACGACGTGCAGGTCGAGGCCACCTTCCCCGACGGCACCAAGCTCGTCACCGTTCACGAACCCATCAACTGACCGCGGGAGAGCCCACGATGATCCCGGGACAGATCTTCCACGCCGACGAGCCGGTGCGCCTCAACGAAGGCCTGCCCCGTACGCGTCTGACCGTCCTCAACGCCGCCGACCGCCCCGTCCAGGTCGGCTCCCACTACCACTTCGCCGAGGCCAACCCCGGCCTCGACTTCGACCGTGCGGCCGCGCACGGCAAGCGGCTGAACGTCGCGGCCGGCTCCGCCGTGCGCTTCGAGCCCGGTATTCCCACCGAGGTCGAACTCGTCCCCATCGGGGGCAAGCGGATCGTTCCTGGCCTGCGCGGTGAGACCGGAGGCCCCCTCGATGGCTGAGCTGACCCGCCAGGCGTACGCCGACCTCTTCGGCCCGACCGCCGGCGACCGGATCCGGCTCGCCGACACCGACCTGGTCATCGAGATCACCGAGGACCGTTCGGGCGGGCCCGGCCGAGCCGGTGACGAGGCCGTGTTCGGCGGCGGCAAGGTGATCCGCGAATCGATGGGCCAGTCCCGCGCCACCCGCGCCGAGGGCGCTCCCGACACCGTGATCACCGGCGCCGTCGTGCTCGACCACTGGGGCATCGTCAAGGCCGACGTCGGCATCCGCGACGGCCGGATCACCGCCCTGGGCAAGGCGGGCAACCCGGACACCATGGACGGCGTCCACCCCGAGCTGGTCATCGGCCCGGAGACCGAGATCATCGCCGGCAACGGCAAGATCCTCACCGCCGGGGCCATCGACACCCACGTCCACTTCATCTGCCCCCAGCAGGCGGACGAGGCGCTGGCCTCCGGTGTCACCACGATGATCGGCGGCGGCACCGGACCGGCCGAGGGCAGCAAGGCCACCACCATCACCCCCGGCGCCTGGCACGTCGCCCGGATGCTGGAGTCGATGGACTCCCTGCCGGTCAACGTCGGGCTCCTCGGCAAGGGCAACACCACCTCCCTCGCCTCGATGCGCGGCCAACTGCGGGCCGGCGTCCTCGGCTTCAAGATCCACGAGGACTGGGGCGCCACCCCCGCGGTCCTCGACGCCTGCCTGACCGTCTGCGAGGAGAGCGGCGCCCAGCTCGCGATCCACACCGACACCCTCAACGAGGCCGGTTTCCTCGGCGACACCCTCGCCGCCGTCGCCGGCCGCTCCCTGCACGCCTTCCACGTCGAAGGCGCGGGCGGCGGCCATGCGCCCGACATGATCGCGATGGTCTCCCAGCCGAACGTGTTGCCCGCCTCCACCAACCCGACCCGGCCGCACACCGTCAACACCGTCGAGGAACACCTCGACATGCTGATGGTCTGCCACCACCTCAACCCGGCCGTCCCCGAGGACCTGGCCTTCGCCGAGTCCCGGATCCGGCCCTCCACCATCGCCGCCGAGGACATCCTGCACGACCTCGGCGCCATCTCGATCATGGCGTCCGACGCCCAGGCCATGGGCCGGATCGGCGAGGTCGTCCTGCGCACCTGGCAGACCGCGCACGTCATGAAGCGGCGCCGCGGTGCCCTGCCCGGCGACGGCCACGCGGACAACCACCGCGCCCGCCGCTATGTCGCCAAGTACACCGTCAACGCGGCCGTCGCCCAGGGCATCGACCACCTCGTCGGCTCCGTCGAGGACGGCAAGCTCGCCGATCTGGTGCTGTGGGACCCGGCGTTCTTCGGCGTCCGGCCGCAGCTGGTCATCAAGGGCGGCCAGATCGCCTACGCGCAGATGGGCGACGCCAACGCCTCCATCCCCACCCCGCAGCCGGTCCTGCCCCGCCCCATGTTCGGCGCCACCGGCCGGGCACCGGGCAGCAACTCCGTCAACTTCGTCGCCCCGCAGGCGCTCGCGGACGGCCTCCCCGAGCGCCTTCCGCTGGCGAAGCCGTACGAGGCGATCCACAGCACCCGCGGCGTCACCAAGGCCGATATGCGCAACAACGACGCCCTGCCGCGGGTCCAGGTCGACCCCGACACCTTCACGGTGACCATCGACGGCGAGGTGGTCGAACCCCGGCCGGCCGCCGAACTCCCCATGACCCAGCGGTACTTCCTCTTCTGACCGGCCGGCCGCCATGAAACACCCGAAAGAAGCCTTGAATCCCCTGAATCCCCTGAAACACCTGCAACCTCCGCAACCCCTGAACTCCCCGACGCACACCACGGACCACCGATGACCCGCGCAGCGCTGCTCGTCCTCGCCGACGGCCGGTTCCCCGCCGGAGGGCACGCCCACTCGGGCGGCGCCGAACCGGCCGTCGCCGCGGGGCACATCACGGACGCCGCCACCCTGGAGACCTTCTGCCGGGGCCGGCTGCACACCGCCGGCCTGGTCGCCGCCGGGCTCGCCGCCGCGGCCGCGGCCGGCTGCGACCCGCTCCTGCTGGACGACGCCGCCGACGCCCGTACGCCCGTACCGGCACTCCGTCAGGTCGCCCGGCGGCTCGGCCGGCAGATGATGCGGGCGGCCCGCGCCACCTGGCCCAGCGCCGCCCTCGACGCGCTCGCCGCCGCCCGCCCCCGCGGGGCGCACCAGCCCGTCGTCCTGGGCCTGGCCGCCCGGTCCGCGGGCCTGACGCCGCTCGACGCCGCGTACGCCGTGGCATACGAGACCCTCAGCGGCCCGGCCACCGCGACCGTCCGGCTGCTCGGCCTGGACCCCTTCGACGCCACCGCCGTGCTCGCCCGCCTCGCCGCCGACCTCGAACAGGTCGCACAGGAAGGCACCGAGGCCGCGGCACGCGTCGCCACCGAAGGGACCGACGCCCTGCCCGCCGCCTCCGCGCCGCTGCTCGACATCAGCGCGCAAGCGCACGCCGTCTGGCCGGTACGCCTCTTCGCCTCCTGACCCCGCCCGGCACCCCGCCGGACCCCGGGCCGCCCCCCCGGGTGGCCGTACGACACACCGGAGTTGACCATGCACCTCGACCACCACGAGACCTTCCCCGAGCGCCACACCTACAGCGCGGCCGGGCCGATACGGCCGGACGGGCGTCGCCGGGCGCTGCGCATCGGCCTCGGCGGCCCGGTCGGCACCGGCAAGACCGCCACCGTCGCCGCGCTCTGCCGCGCGCTGCGCGACGAGCTGTCCATCGCCGTCGTCACCAACGACATCTACACCCGCGAGGACGCCGAATTCCTGCTCCGCGAGGCGGTGCTGCCGCCGGAGCGGATCGCGGCGGTGGAGACCGGGGCCTGTCCGCACACCGCGATCCGCGACGACATCTCCGCCAATCTGGAGGCGGTGGAGGACCTGGAGGACGCGGTGTCGTCCGAGGGGGGCGGCGGCCCGCTGGACCTGGTGCTGGTGGAGTCGGGCGGCGACAACCTCACCGCCACCTTCTCCAAGGGCCTGGTCGACGCGCAGATCTTCGTCATCGACGTGGCCGGCGGCGACGACATCCCGCGCAAGGGCGGCCCCGGCGTGACCACCTCCGATCTGCTGGTCATCAACAAGACCGACCTCGCGCCGTACGTCGGCGTCGACCTGGACGTCATGGCCCGGGACGCCGGGGCGCAGCGCGGTGAACTGCCCGTCGTCTTCACCGCGTTGAAGTCGGAGAACGGCGTCAAGCCGGTGGCGGACTGGGTCCGGGCCCGGCTGGCGGAGTGGACCGCGGGCCCGGCGTGACTCCCGCGCCGCTCCAGCAGACCGCGCCGCCCCAGCAGACCGCGCCGCCGCGGACCACGGCCGCGCCGGCCGTGCCGCCGCCGACCGCCGCCTCCGTACTCCCGGTCGCGGGCCTGCGCGCCACCGCCCGCATCCTCGCCCGGGCCGATACGGACGGCACGACCCGGCTGCCGGTGCTCGACGGCGACGGTCCGCTCGCCCTGCGCCGCGTCCGTACGGGCACCGGCCAGGCCCGGGTCTGCCTGGTGGGCGCCATGAGCGCGCCGCTCGGCGGCGACCGGCTGGCCATCGAGGCCACCGTCGAGGCGGGCGCCGCGCTGTGCGTCACGTCCGCCGCGGCGACCGTGGCGCTGCCCGGCCGCACGGCCGCACCCGCCACCTACGACGTGCGGCTGACGGTCGGCGACGGAGCGCGGCTGGACTGGCTGCCGGAGCCGCTGATCTCCGCCGCGGGCAGCGACCTGAGGATGACCACCACCGTCGAACTGGCCCCCACCGCCCGCCTGGTGCTGCGCGAGGAGCAGGTCCTGGGCCGCAGCGGCGAGCGGACCGGAACGCTGCGCAGCCGGCTCACCGTCCGCCGCGCCGGCCGCACCCTGCTCGACCAGGAGACGGCGTACGGGCCCGGTGTCCCGGGCTGGGACAGCTCGGCCGTCCTGGGCGGCCACCGCGCCGTCGGCCAGCTCCTGGTCGTGGACCCGGAGCCGGCGGAGAGACCGGCCGAAGTGCGGCTGCTGGGCGATGCGGCGTCGGACGGGCGGCAGGGCGGCGGTGCGGGCCAGGGTGTCCTGGCCCCGCTCGCCGGCCCCGCCGCGCTGGCCACCGCCGTGGCCCCCGACGCGCTGTGGCTGCGGCGGCTCCTCGACGAGGCGGCCGCCCGGAGCGGCACCGCCGGCTGAGTCCGGTCCCTCCGGCCCGGGTTGCCCTATACCTCCAGCTCGGGTTCGAGCCGGGCCAGGCGGTGGCGGGCCATGGCGAGGTTGGCGCGCTTGCGGTCCAGCACCAGGTACAGGAAGAGCCCGTTGCCGCTCTTGGCGGTGAGCGGACGGATGATGTGGTACTGCGTGGACAGGGTGATGAGGATGTCCTCGATGGTGCCCTGGAGTCCCAGCAGCTCCATGGTGCGCATTTTCGCGCGGATCACGTCGGTGTTGCCGGCCGCGGCGACATCGAGGTCCATCACCTGACTGTCGCCGAGGGTGGCGAGCGCCATCCCGCTGGTGTAGTCGACGAGCGCGGCACCTATCGCGCCCTCGATGGTCGACATCGCCTCGGCGAGCACGGATTCCATATGAGACATGGGGGATTCAGCCTTTCTTTCGGTTCTTCTTCGGTTCTTCGGCGGTGTTCCGGTGTTCCGGTTTCCGGTGTGCCCGGTGCTGCGGTCGTGCCCGGCGCTGTGGTGGTGCCGGGTGCCGCCGCGCGGCGGGTGCCTCCCGGAGGCGGGCGGGCGGCGGGTCAGCGCGGTGCCTCCCCCGCCCTCGGCTGCTCCCGGGCGGGGGGAGGACCCCCATGAGCGGGAGGTACCCCGCCGTCGACCAGCGCGCCGATGCGTTCGGCCGCCCGTCTGGCCTCCAAGTGGAGCCGTCCCACGTTGGTGTCCGGGCCGGCGACGGCCGTGAGGACCGCCCGGCGGCCGGCTGCGTAGGCCGCGACATAGCCACCGGTGCCCCGTGTCAGGGACTCCTCGAAGCCACCCTGCCCGGTCGCCTCGGTGAGGCGCTTGGCGACCCCGATGGCCGCGGCGGTCAGCGCGGCGAGACCGTCCGGTTCGATGTCCGCCAGATCGTGGGCGATCACCATGCCGTCGGCGCTCGCCACCATCCCGCCCTGGAAATGCCGTACTTGCTCGCGCAGCGCCAGCAGCTCGTCCCGTAACCGGGGCTCGATCGTCATCAGTCTCCTTCTTACGGCACGCCGTACGAGGGCGCGCCTCATGCGGTGCGGGGTCCTCGGTCGCAAGGGTTCACAGGTTCTCCTCCAGAGCCGTACGCAGTCGGACGAGGAGGGCGATGTCCGGATCGGTGATACGCGCGAGGTCCGGCAGGTCCGGTACCGCGGGGTGCCAGACCACAGGACGGCGCTGACCGTCGGCGGGCGGTGGCTGTCCCCGCAGCCCCGCGCCGGGCCGCCGCCGGGGGAGCGGCCGCGCCGTCGCCGGCATACGGACCAGGCCGGCCGCCGCGAGCCGGCGGACGTCCAGCAGCGTCACGAACGCGGACTGGCCCAGCGCACCGGCGAGTTCGCAGGGGGTGTGCCGACCGTCGGCGCGGTCCAGCAGCCGCCGCTGCCGGCTCGTGGCGGGGAGGACATTGCCGGCCGGGTGTACGGGGACCACGGGCGCGGTGTCGGCCGCCGCCCAGGGACGCAACTGGTCGAGCAGGGCGCGGCGGCGGGCCGTGGCCCGCAGCAGCGCGGCGGCGCTGATCCGGCGGACGACGCCCAGCCAGTGCCCGGTCCCCGGGGTGAACGAGGTGTCCTCCGGCGGCAGCGGCAGCGCGAAGAACGCCGCGTCGAGCAGCGCCGCGAGATGGCAGATCTCCAGCTCCCCCTGGGTCAACCAGCCCTCGCTGACCAGGAACTGGCCGCCGCGCCGCTGCGGGCCCGCGGTCTCGGCGGCGTACCGCCAGCCCCGCGGCGGCACCTTGCCGGCCGCGGTGAGCCGTACGCCGAGCCCCGGCGCGGCGGTGTCCTCGACGTAGGTGACCGCGCCGTCGAGGAGGTAGACGCAGCCGTGCGGGCCGCGCAGGGCGCCGGTGACGCGCTCGGCGGCGCACCGGTCGAGCAGCCCGGCCGGCGCGGGCTCGCGGGAGAAGGCCGGGTCGGGTAGGCGGGAGGAGGCCGGGTCGGGTAGGCGGGAGGAGGCCGGGTCGGGTGGGCGGGAAGAGGGGGGCAGGCCCATGGCTGGTTCCTTAACCGTTGGTGCGAGGGGGCGGAGCGCGGCGGTCAGGAGGTGACCAGCTCCGCCGCCAGATCACGCAGCCGCAGCCGGGCGACGGCGAGATTCGCCTGTGCCCGGTCCAGCCAGAGGTAGAGGTACGTCTGGCTGTCGAAGGCGGTGTGCACGAAACGGATCAGGTGGTAGCTGCCGGCGGCCGTGATGATGAGGTCCTCCAGTGCCGGGCCGGTGGTGCCCGCGGTGTCGAACGTGGCGTTGCGCGCCACGGCCTGCACCACTTCGGCGGTGTCCGCGGCGGCCGCGTCGGGATCGCCGTGCGGTGCCTGGCCGACCGTGCCGAGCGTCAGCCCGCTGGTCCAGTCGATCAGGCCGGCGCCCAGGACGCCCGGAATCCGCATCGCCTGGGACAACACCTGATCGATACCCGGCACTGCGGAGCTCCTTCGCGACGGCTTGAACGGGCGCTTGAACGGGCGCGAAAACGCCGAAGCCCTCCCTGTGGCGGTGTGTGGGAGAGCCTTCACGGAAGGTTACTGAAGGTGTGCGACAGGCACATGCCTCCGGGACAGGTCAGGTGCAATTGACGTGTTCTCGCCCCTCCTCGGCACTCCGGCGGCCAACGCACCGGGCGCCGGCCCGTACGCCGGCCGGCCGTCGATGCGCGCCGGGGTCCGGCGGTGTACTCACCCCCCTCGTCAACTCACCGCCATCCCTGGTGGGTTGAACGTTCCGCCGCTACGGCGCAGAGTGCGCGAAACCGCGCGCCGCCGCCCGCGCGGCTTGGCTGGAATGTGCCGGCTCACCCACCCTCTCCGGCCGTTCCGCACGGGCCACTGGCGAACCGAAAACCTACAGGTTGGTAAAGAATTGGGGTCCGAGCCTGTTCAGGAGGGGATGCCGGAGGCCAGGATTCCTCCGTAGACCTGTGATCACCACAGCCACAAGTGGCCACCGAGCAGGGGGAAACCACCACGTGAGAAGAACAGCAGCGCTCGGCGCCGCCGGCACCCTGGTGACCGGCGCGCTCCTCACCGGAGCGATAGCCGCCCCGCCCGCCAGCGCGGGCCAGCACCCCAAGAACGGAACGGCCGAAGCGCGCGGCGTACAGACCGCCGCCGCCCGCGCGGCCGAGCAGGGCATCGACTGGCAGGACTGCCCCGCCGACTGGGGCCTCAAGTCACCCGTCCAGTGCGGCTATGTCACCGTCCCGGTCGACTACGCCCGGCCCGAGGGCCGCACCATCAAGATCGCCGTGGACCGGGCGGTCAGCACCGGCAGCAAGAAGGAGCGCCAGGGCTCCCTCCTCTACAACCCCGGCGGCCCCGGCGGTTCGGGCATGAGGTTCCCCAACCGCATCACCACCAAGAGCCCGGTCTGGGCCAAGATCGCCAAGGCGTACGACTTCGTCGGCTTCGACCCGCGGGGTGTGGGCCACTCCGCGCCGATCTCCTGCGTC
Source organism: Streptomyces sp. NPDC001339 (assembly GCF_042895955.1). Lineage (NCBI taxonomy): Bacteria > Bacillati > Actinomycetota > Actinomycetes > Kitasatosporales > Streptomycetaceae > Streptomyces > Streptomyces sp. NPDC001339. Next base: position 534,929 of record NZ_JBIAWT010000003.1, read on the forward strand.
GATCCGCAGAAGTTCGTGAAGGCCCCGAAGGCCGACCCGGTGCCGGACACCGAGGCCGACAAGCGCGCCCAGCGCAAGCTCGCCAAGGAGTACGCGCAGGGCTGCCTGGAGCGCAGCGGTGACCTCCTGCCGTACATGACCAGCGAGAACACCGCCCGCGACCTGGACGTGGTCCGCGCCGCGCTGGGTGAGAAGAAGCTCAACTACCTGGGCGTCTCCTACGGCACCTACCTGGGCGCCGTCTACGCCACGCTCTTCCCGGACCACGTCCGCCGGATGCTGTTCGACAGCGTCACCAACCCGGCCCGCCACAAGGTCTGGTACCAGGCCAACCTCGACCAGGACATCGCCTTCGAGACCCGCTGGGGCGACTGGAAGAAGTGGGTCGCCCGGCATGACGCCACGTACCACATCGGTGACACCCCCGAGAAGGTCCAGGCGGCCTGGGAGGAGCTGCGCGCCACCGCCAAGAAGCACCCCATCGGCGGCGTCGTCGGCCCCGCCGAGCTGACCGGATACTTCCAGAACGCGCCGTACTACGACTCCAGCTGGGCCCCGGTCGCCGAGACCTGGAGCGCCTACCGCGCCGGCGACAGCAAGCCGCTGGTGAAGAACGCCGGACCGGACCTCAAGGACACCGCCGGCAACATCGCGGCGGAGAACGGCAACGCCGTCTACACCGCCGTCGAGTGCACCGACACCGCATGGCCCACCAGCTGGCGGAAGTGGGACCGCGACAACACCCGCCTCCACCAGCGGGCACCGTTCATGACCTGGGCCAACGCCTGGATGAACCTGCCCTGCGCCACCTGGCCGGTCAAGCAGCAGCGCCCGGTGGAGGTCAGGACCGGCAAGGGTCTGCCGAACGTGCTGATCGTGCAGAGCGAGCGGGACGCGGCCACGCCGTACGACGGTGCCGTCGAGCTGCACAAGCGGTTCGAGGGCTCCCGCCTGATCACCGAGCGGGACGCCGGCTCGCACGGTGTCACCGGGGAGACCAACTCCTGCGTCAACACCCGGGTCGACGCCTACTTCCTCGGCGGGAGGACCGATGCCGCGGACGTGACCTGCGCTCCGCACGCGGAGCCGGAACCGTCCAAGGACAAGGGCAAGGACAAGGCCGCCGCCAAGTGACCCGCCGTCACACCCGACGGTGACACCGAGGGGTGGACGGAGGAGGCAGGAAGGGGCGGCCGGAGTGCCCTCGGGCACACCGGCCGCCCCTTGTGCTGCCGTCAGTACCCGGCGCCGGGCATCAGGCCGCCGGTACCCGGCGCGCGCATCACGCCGTCAGCCCCTCGGCGTGCACCGGTGCCTGGGCCTGCGCCCTGGCGTCGACCGCGTACATGTCGACGTACTCCTGGCCGGACAGGGTGAGGATCGCGTACATGATCTCATCCGTGGCGGCGCGCAGCACAAAGCGGTCGTCCGCCATCCCCTCGTACCGCGAGAAGCCGAGCGGCGCGCCGAAGCGGATGCTGATCCGCTTGAACCGCGGCACCAGCCGGCCGGTCGGCTGCGCCTCGAACGTGCCGATCATCGCGCACGGGATGACCGGCACCCCCGTCTGGATGGCCATCGACGCGACCCCGGTACGGCCCTTGTAGAGCTGGCCGTCGTGCGAGCGGGTGCCTTCCGGGTAGATCCCCAGGAGCTGGCCGTCGCGCAGGACGGAGAGGCCCGACGAGATCGCTGCCTGCGAGGCGCGGCCGCCGGAACGGTCCACCGGAATCTGCCCCAGCCCGCGGAAGAACGCCGCGGTCAGCCGCCCTTTCAGCCCGGACCCGGTGAAGTACTCGGATTTGGCGAGGAACGTCACCCGGCGCGGCACGATCACCGCCAGGACGAAGTGATCCGCGAACGAGAGGTGGTTGCCCGCGATGATCGCGGCGCCGTCCTCCGGCAGATGCTCCAGCCCCTCGATCCGCGGCCGGAATATCAGTCGCAGTAGTGGCAGGAGGACGAACTTCACAGCCTGGTAGAACACGGGGGGCGACTCCCTCTTCCGTCGGATCGTTCGATGGCTACGTCGTTCCAGGTCACGAGGGCTCTCGGGACGGGCGTGAGGCTATGGGCAACCGTCGCGGCCGGTCACCACCTCCGGTCGGATTCCGGCACCGTGCTCCGCTGCCGCCGCAGCTCGCTCCGGCATCTCCGGATGGCATTGAACTGCCCCTGGAGCGGCCTGAGTTGGGGCCTGTGGAGGTGGCGAGGACGCCGGGTGCCAGGGCGTCCGGGGCCGGGGACGGGAGCGATGACATGGCTCGAAAGAGCGGAGCGGCCCGCCGGCGGGGAGCGCCGCCGGCTCCCTCGCCCGGCCGAGTCCGTACGGGCGACAGCACGGCGTGGCCGCTTGTGCCCCGGCAGCGGGCGAGGTGGCCTGAACTCACCGAGCGGTCCCAGGACCGAGCGTTCCCAGGACCGACGTTCTCAGGACCGAGCGTTCTGAAGGAGACATCGATGCCCGTCAGCCGCCGACGCCGATCAGTCCGTGCCGCCGTGCCCACCGCTGTGTCCGTCACCGTGTCCGCGGCGCTGACCGGCACGTTCTGCGCCGCTTCGGCCGTCGCCGCCCCGCCTCCGCAGCCGGACGCCGCGGGACAGGCGGGACTTCCGGCACAGGCCGTGGCCGCCCTCGCACCCCAGCCGCCCGGCAGCGACCAGGGACTGCTGCTGACCGTGTCCGGGGACAGCGGCACCTGGATCCGGGGCGTACGGCTCGGCTGCCCGGACAGCTACGGCAGACATCCGCACGCCCTGGCCGCCTGTAACGCGCTGACCTGGGCGCGCGGGGACATGGACGCGCTGCCCGGCGAGCCGCACCCCTGCACCAAGCAGTACAACCCGGTCACCGTCAGCGCGTCCGGTACCTGGCGCGGCGGCCCGGTGAACTGGCGCAAGGAGTTCTCCAACGCCTGCATGATGGACGCCGCGACCGGCGCCGTCTTCCGCTTCTGAGCCCGGCGGGCCGGCCGCCCCGTCCTCCTGCCGCCCGGTCGGAACCGTCCCGGTCAGACCGGTTTCGCCGCCACCACCCCGAGTGTCACCAGCGCCAGCACCACCCACGAGAACCAGACCCAGCCGTTGGAGCCCATCGCCACGGTGTACGCGGTGGCCACCACCAGCCCGCTCACCGTGAGTACGGCCATCGTCCTAGCAGATCCGGGCATACCCGCAACCTCCTCACGGCAGCCCGCGGCGCATATGCCACGGGCCGCGGCCATGGGACCATCGTCCCCGGCCGCGGCCCGTACCGCCAGACGGTCTCCCCAGAGGGGTGTCCCTGTCGCCGCTACCGCCCCCGGGCGTGGAGAGAGGCGAGGTAGGCGTTGTATTCGGCCAGTTCCTGGTCGCCGTTGCGGTCGGCGGCCCGGTCGGCGCGCCGGGACACCCGCTCCTCGGACTTGCGCCACTGGTAGACCAGCGCGATCAGCACCACGACGGACGGGATCTCGCTGAACGCCCAGGCGATACCGCCGGCCGCCTGCTGGTCGGCGAGCGCCTCGATCCCGAGCGAGGCCGGCGGGTTCACGAAGGTGCCGACCATCGGCTCCGACGCCATCATCAGCGCGATACCGAAGAAGGCGTGGAACGGCATCCCGGCGAACAGCTCCAGGATGCGCATCACATAGCCGGGCCGGTGCGGTCCCGGATCGACGCCCATGATCGGCCAGAAGAAGACCAGGCCGACCGCGAGGAAGTGCACCATCATCCCGATGTGCCCGGCCCGGGACTCCATCAGGAAGTCGAACAGCGGCGTGAAGTACAGGGCGTAGAGGCTGGCGATGAACATGGGGATGGTGAACGCGGGGTGGGTGATCACCCGCATGTACCGGCTGTGCAGCAGCGCCACCAGCAGCTCGCGCGGGCCCTTGCGGCCGCGCCCGGCGGTCGGCAGCGCGCGCAGCGCCAGCGTCATCGGAGCCCCGAGCAGCAGCAGGATCGGGGAGAGCATGCTGACGATCATGTGCTGGACCATGTGCACGCTGAACATCGCCATGCCGTAGTCGTTGAGCTGGGTGCACATCGCCAGCGCCACCGTCACCACGCCCAGCACCCAGGCCACGGTCCGGCCCACCGGCCAGGTGTCCCCGCGCCGTCGCAGCCGGACCACCGCCCAGCCGTAGAGTCCGAGCCCCAGCAGGCAGCCGACGAGGAAGAACGGATCACCCCCGAACTCCAGGCCCCGCGTCAGCGTGAACGGCGGCAGATCCATGTTCATGCCGTGCCCGCTGTGATCCATCCGCTCGCTCCCGATTCGTACCGATGCTCCGGCCACAAGAGTAGAACCGCACCTGGCCGCGCCACGCGGCAGGGGCCGCCTCCCCGGCCTCCCGACGCCGGGCAGGCACACGTACGCCCGCGGTGCGGGACCGCGGGCGTACGGAGAAGAGGCGCCGGAGGGCGCCGGGAAGGGGTCAGGCGGGCTGCTGGGTCGCCGCGGCGATCCGCTCCTGGCGCAGCGCCTCGTACCAGTGGTCCTCCACCGGCGGCAGCGCGTTGACGTCCAGCGCCAGCTTGATGAGCAGGTCGGCGATGTGCGGGTTGCGGGCCATCACCGGGCCGTGCATGTACGTCCCGAAGACCGTGTCGTTGTACGCGCCCTCGTAGCCGTCACCGACGCCGTTCCCCTTGCCGAACCGTACCTTGGCGAACGGCCGGGCGGTCCTGCCCAGATGCGTCACGCCCTGGTGGTTCTCGAAGCCGGTCAGCGGCGGCAGCCCCAACTGCGGGTCGATATCGGCGAGTACGTCGCCGACGCAGCGCTCGCCCTCACCACGGGTGCTGACCACGTCCAGCAGCCCCAGCCCCTGCTGCCGCTCGCCCAGATCGTTGATGAACTCGTGGCCCAGGATCTGGTAGCCGGCGCACACCGAGAACACGATCGCGCCGTTGGCGACCGCGCGGGACAGACCGCCGTCCCGGATCAGCCGCTCGGAGGCCAGCCGCTGCGGCCGGTCCTCGCCGCCGCCGATCAGGTAGATGTCGCCCGAGGTGGGGATCTGCTGGTCGGAACGTACGTCCAGGCGCTGTACGTCCAGTCCGCGCTGGCGCGCCCGCCGCTCCACCACCAGGGCGTTCCCCTGGTCGCCGTAGGTGCTCAGCAGGTCCGGGTAGATCCACACCAGGCGCAGGCTGTTGTCACTCATGCTTGCTCGTCCTTGTCCGTGAAGGTCGGTGGATCCCGGTCAGTTGCCCACGCGGCGGCGCAGGTCCTGGAAGGCGGTGTAGTTGGCGATGACCTCGATCCGGCCGGGCGGTGCCAGCTGCACCGCCTCGTCGAGGCTGTCGCACACCCGGAAGTCCAGGCCCGCGACCTCCAGCCGCACCGCCAGGTCCAGCTTGCGGTCGCCGAGCACGTAGATCGGGTGCCCCGCCAGCCGGGTGTAGTCGACGTCCCACAGCCAGGAGGTGTCCGTACCGTCCGCGCCGCGCGCGTTCACCGACATGATCACCGGGGTCGGCGGCGGGTCGATCAGCGAGAACGTCTCCAGCCAGCCGGCCGGGTTCTTCGCCAGCAGCAGCCGCAGCTCGCGCTGCTGGAACGTGACCACGTCGTAGCGGCCGGCCACCGCCTGCACGGAGAACATCCGCTCCAGGGCGACCTGCGGCGGCACCCCGAAGGCGGCGGCCACCGCGGCGGAGGTGGTGGCGTTGGCCTTGTTGGCGCGGCCCGGCAGCTGCAGCTTGATCGGCCAGGCGCTGCCGTGCGGGTCGAGGACGTGGTCGCCGGAGAGCGCCCAGCTGGGCGTGGGGCGGCGGAAGCCGCACTCGCCGCAGAACCAGTCGTCGCCCGGCCGCTGCATCACCCCGCCGCACGAGGGGCAGGACCAGGCGTCGTCCTTCCACTCCTGCCCGGCCGCCACCCACACCACGTTCGCGGAGCCCGAGGCGGCCCAGACGATCAGCGGGTCGTCCGCGTTGGCGATGATCAGCGCCTTGGAGCCGGACAGGCCCTCGCGCCACTTCTCGGCCAGCATCCGGGTCTCGGCGGCACGGTCGAGCTGGTCGCGCGAGAGGTTCAGCAGCGCTATGGCCTTCGGCGTCACATCGCGCGCCACACCCGCGAGGTACTTCTCGTCGACCTCGATGACGCCGTACTTGGCGTCCGAGCCGCCGGCCAGCGCGGAGGTGATGCCCGCCGGCATATTGGCGCCGAGCGCGTTGGAGACCACCGGTCCGCTGGCCCGCAGCGCCTCCGCGATCAGCCGGGTCGTGGTCGTCTTGCCGTTGGTCGCCGACACCAGGACGACGTCCAGGTGCCGTGCCAGCCGTGCCAGCAGGTCGGGGTCGAGCTTCAGCGCCACCCGGCCACCGATCACCGATCCGCTGCCGCGGCCCGCCGCGCGCGACACCGCTGCCGCGGCCTTGCCCGCCGTCACGGCCAGCTTGGCCCGCGGCGACAGCGGCTCCGTGTTGCCTGCCATCGTCCTTGATCCTCCTTGCGTCCGGCGCCCGTCCGTCGTGCGGCCGCCGGTGGAACGCCCCCTCCGAAGCCGATGACGTGACCGGCCGGAGGCATCGGTCGGGGATCAGCCTATCGAGATCCGGCCGTGGGCCCGAACCCCGCCACCCGTGCGACGACGTCCGGCGGGTGCGGGACCGTACGCTGGAGCCCATGCGTCCCCGCACCATTCCCGGCAGTTCCGGCCGTATCCGCCCCCTGCGCCTCCTCGGTGACCCCGCCCTGACCGGCTCCTGCCAGGAGGTCGCCGCCTTCGACGGTGAGCTGGCCCGGCTGATCGAGGACATGTACGCGACGATGTACGCCGCGCGCGGTGTCGGCCTGGCCGCCAACCAGATCGGCGTCCCGCTGCGGGTGTTCGTCTACGACTGCCCTGACGACGAGGACCGCCGTCACCTGGGGCACCTGGTCAACCCCCGGCTCGTCGAGGCCGACGGCCCGGTCGTCCGCGGGCCCGAGGGGTGCCTCTCGCTGCCCGGTATCGAGGCCGGCACCCCGCGTCACGATCATGCCGTGGTGACCGGATTCAGCGCGTCCGGCGAGCCGCGGACGGTGACCGGCACCGGCTTCTTCGCCCGCTGCCTGCAGCACGAGTGCGACCACCTCGACGGTGGTCTGTACGTCGACCGGCTCACCGGCCTGCGCCGCCGCCGGGCGCTGCGCGCGGCGGCCAGGGCCCCGTGGGCGGCCGGTGCCGGACCGGCGGCCGCGGTCGGCGGCTGAGCGGCCGGTCCGGCCCTTCCCGGGGGCCGGTGCCGCCGTGCGGCCCTTCACGGCCCCTCCCGGGATCCGGTGCCGCCGTACGGCCCTGCTCAGGATCCGGCGCCGCCCGCGCGGTCCTCGACCGCGGCCAGGTGCCCCCACAGCAGATCGGTGAGCTGCTCCACCAACTCCTTACGGGCGCACGGACGTTCGCGCAGCCACCAGTCACCGGCACCGTGCATCATGCCGACGATGCCGTGCCCCCAGACGCGTGCCCTCAGCTCGGCGCCGGCTCCCAGGTCGAGCCGGTCGGTGATCACCTCGGCCAGCTCCTCGCCGAGCCGGCGCAGCAGCGGGGCGGAGTGCCGTCCGACGTCGAAACCGGACTCCGAGGGGTTGTCCTCCTCGGAGGGGTGCATCAGGAAGCGGTACACCTGCGGACGGGTCTCGATGGCGAGCAGATAGGCGTCGAGGGTGGCCTCGACCCGCTCCCGGCGCAGGACCGGCGCGTCCAGCGCGGTCCGCAGATTGGCCAGCAGGGCGTCGGTGTGCCGTACGGCCAGGGCGCGGTAGAGCCCGCCCTTGTCGCCGAAGTGCCGGTAGAGGATCGGCTTGGTGATGCCCGCCTCGGCGGCGATGGCGTTCATCGACGCGTCCGGGCCGTCGCGCAGCACAATGCGCTCGGCGGCCTCCAGCAGCTCCCGCCGCCTGCGCTCGGCCGCCGATTGCCGGGCGCTGTCGTGCTCTGTGCTCTCCATGGTCGTGCTCCCCACCCATTGTGAATCCGTGGCGCTGGCGCAACGTAACACCCGATCTTGCCCCTGAATTCGCCGCAGGGGGAGTTGACATCGCTTACTGGCGAGTAACACACTTCGCGTTACCGCTAGTAACACCAGTACCGCCGCCGCACTGGAGGGGACATGGCCGAGTTCACCATGGCGCTCAACGACGAGCAGAAGGAAGTCCGCGACTGGATTCACGGCTTCGCCGCGGACGTCATGCGCCCCGCCGCCGCGGAGTGGGACGAGCGCGAGGAGACTCCCTGGCCGGTGATCCAGGAAGCCGCCAAGATCGGCCTGTACTCGCTCGACTTCTACGCCCAGCAGTTCTTCGATCCGACCGGCCTCGGCATCCCGATGACCATGGAGGAGCTCTTCTGGGGGGACGCCGGTATCGCGCTGTCCATCGTCGGCACCGGCCTGGCCGCCGTCGGCGTGCTCGCCAACGGCACCGAGGAGCAGATCGGCACGTGGGTCCCGCAGATGTACGGGGATGCCGACGACGTCAAGGTCGCCGCCTTCTGCTCATCGGAACCGGACGCCGGATCGGACGTCGCGGCGATGCGCACCCGTGCCGTCCACGACGCGGCCAAGGACGAATGGGTGCTGAACGGCACCAAGACCTGGGCGACCAACGGCGGTATCGCCAACATCCACGTCGTCGTCGCGGTCGTCGATCCGGAGGCTGGATCCAAGGGTCATGCCTCCTTCATCGTTCCGCCGGGCACTCCCGGCCTCTCCCAGGGCCAGAAGTTCAGGAAGCACGGCATCCGGGCCTCGCACACCGCCGAGGTCGTCCTGGAGGACGTCCGGGTGCCCGGCCACTGCCTGCTCGGCGGCAAGGAGAAGCTCGACGAGCGGCTGGCCCGCGCCCGTGAGAACGCCAGGACCGGAGAGGAGAGGGTGAAGAACGCCGCGATGGCGACGTTCGAGGCGTCCCGCCCGGCCGTCGGCGCCATGGCGGTCGGCACGGCGCGCGCGGCGTACGAAGAGGCACTGGAGTACGCCAGGACGCGGGAGCAGTTCGGCCGCCCGATCATCGACAACCAGGGCGTCGCCTTCCAGCTCGCGGACATGCGGACGCAGATCGACGCGGCGCGGCTGCTGGTGTGGCGCGCCTCCTGGATGGCCACCACGGGCAAGAGGTTCGAGAGCGCCGAGGGCTCGATGTCCAAGCTCTTCGCCAGCGAGGTCGCCAAGAAGGTCACCGCGCAGGCCGTTCAGATCCTCGGCGGCAACGGCTTCACCCGCGAGTACCCGGTCGAGCGGATGCACCGCGACGCCGCCATCTACACGATCTTCGAAGGCACGAGTGAGATCCAGCGGCTGGTGATCGCCCGGGCGCTGTCGGGGATGCCGATCCGGTAGAAGCATTCGCTCCGGTAGGTGTTGCCGCGTCCGCGTCCCGCGGGAACGCCATTCGGAACCATGTCCCCGCAGGCCAGAGCGTGAGACGTCCCAGCATCTCCCCATTCGCCGGGCGGGCCTGGTAGGCGCTGCCGGCCACCCCGCACTCTCGGATCGCCATCTGGGCGCCGGTCCGCGCCAGATGGTCCTACGACCCTGAGGGGGGACGAATGCGACCGAACATTGTCATGAGGACACTCGTCAGCGTCACTGCCGTGGCCGGGATCGCCGCCGGAAGCCTGGCGAGTGCGGGCGCCGCCTTCGCGGAGTCCGCGTCGGCCTCGCGGCCGGCGGTGAGCTCCGAGGCCGCCCACTCGCTCGCGGTGGTCAACAACCTCGGCCTGAACGCCAAGCAGGCCAGGAACGTCCAGGGCTGGCTGAAGAAGTACTGGGGCTACAAAGACAAGATCGACGGGCAGTTGGGCACCAACAGCTGGAAGGCGTTCCAGCGCAACCTCAAGGCGCACTGGGGCTACCGGGGCAAGATCGACGGAGTCGTCGGGCGCGAGACGGTGAAGGCGTTGCAGCGCCTGCTGAAGAACAGCTGGGGGTACAAGGGCGCGATCGACGGAATCGCCGGAGCGGGGACCAAGGCCGCGTTCAAGCGGTTCGCCAACGCCGCATAGGCAGTCCGCGCAGGTACTCCCACCGAGCCGCGCACCGGGCACTCGCCCGGTGCGCGGCTTTCGTATGCCCGTCCGTTGCCCGTCTGCTGCCCGTCTGCTGCCCGTCCGCGTGGGCCCGTGGACTCCGCACCTGCTCGCCGCCCCTTGACTGCTCGCCACCCCTTGACGGGCGAGGGGGCGCGCTCTACTTTCCTTCCGTAAAGCAAAATATTAATTCCGTAATGCGGAATTACGGGGAAGGGTGAGAGCCGGTGCCGCCGGCTCTTCGCCGGAACCAGCCCGTGACCGGCCGACGCAGGAGTACGCGATGCCTCGAATGACAGCCGCCCGTGCCGCGGTGGAGATCCTCAAGCGCGAGGGCGTGACCCACGCCTTCGGAGTGCCCGGCGCCGCGATCAACCCCTTCTACGCCGCGCTCAAGGCCGCGGGCGGCATCGATCACACGCTGGCCCGCCATGTCGAGGGCGCCTCGCACATGGCCGAGGGCTACACCCGCACCCGTCCGGGCAACATCGGCGTCTGCATCGGCACTTCCGGTCCGGCCGGCACGGATATGATCACCGGCCTCTACTCCGCGACCGGTGATTCGATCCCGATCCTGTGCATCACCGGCCAGGCGCCGACCGCGGTGATCCAGAAGGAGGACTTCCAGGCCGTCGACATCGCCTCGATCGCCAGGCCGGTCGCCAAGGCGGCGACCACGGTGATGGAGGCCGCCCAGGTCCCCGGCGTCTTCCAGCAGGCCTTCCATCTGATGCGGTCCGGACGCCCCGGCCCGGTCCTGATCGACCTCCCGCTCGACGTCCAGCTGACCGAGATCGAGTTCGACCCCGGCACCTACCAGCCGCTGCCGGCCTTCAAGCCGGCCGCGACCAGGGCCCAGATCGACACGGCGGTCCGGCTCCTGCTGGAGTCCGAGCGTCCGCTGATCGTCGCCGGCGGCGGCATCATCAACGCCGACGCCTCGGAGCTGCTGGTCGAGTTCGCCGAGCTCACCGGAACCCCGGTCGTCCCCACCCTGATGGGCTGGGGTGTCATCCCCGACGATCACGAGCTGAACGCCGGCATGGCCGGCTTGCAGACCTCGCACCGCTACGGCAACGCGAACTTCCTGGAGTCCGACTTCGTCCTGGGCATCGGCAACCGCTGGGCCAACCGCCACACCGGCAAGCTGGACCTCTACACCAGGGGCCGGAAGTTCGTCCACGTCGACATCGAACCGACCCAGATCGGCAGGATCTTCGCCCCGGACTACGGCATCGCCTCGGACGCCAAGGCCGCACTGGAGCTGTTCGTCGAGGCGGCCCGGGAACTGCGTGCCGCCGGGAAGCTGCCCGACCGTGCCGAGTGGGCCGCGTCCACCCAGGAGCGCAAGGCCCGGCTGCAGCGCCGTACGCACTTCGACGACATCCCGATGAAACCGCAGCGCGTCTACGAGGAGATGAACAAGGCCTTCGGCCCGGCGACCCGGTACGTCACCACCATCGGCCTCTCCCAGATCGCCGGCGCGCAGATGCTGCACGTCTACCGGCCGCGCCACTGGATCAACTGCGGGCAGGCCGGCCCGCTCGGCTGGACCGTTCCGGCCGCGCTGGGTGTCGCCACCGCCGACCCGGAGACGCCGGTCGTCGCCCTCTCCGGCGACTACGACTTCCAGTTCATGATCGAGGAACTGGCCGTCGGAGCCCAGCACAAGATCCCCTACGTCCATGTCCTGGTGAACAACGCGTACTTGGGCCTGATCCGCCAGGCGCAGCGCAACCTCGACCTCGACTTCCAGGTCAACCTGGAATTCGAGAACATCAACTCGCCGGAGATCGGCGTCTACGGCGTGGACCACGTCAAGGTCGCCGAGGGCCTGGGCTGCAAGGCCATCCGGGTCACCGACCCGAACGAGCTGGGCGCCGCCTTCGAGGAGGCCAAGAAGCTGGCCGCCGAGCATCGCGTCCCGGTTGTCGTCGAGGCCGTCCTGGAGCGGATCACCAATATCTCGATGGCCGCCGCGGAGATCGACAAGGTGAACGAGTGGGAGGAGCTCGCGACCGAACCGGGCCACGCGCCCACCGCGATCCTGCCGCTCAAGTCCTGACACCGGGTCCGGTGCGGATCGCGGGCGCACCACGCGTCCCCGCGCGACCGTGCGGGGACCGACGCCCGCGGCGGCCGCCGACGTGCGCGAGGGCGGAGCCCGGCGCACGCTGGAGGCATGACCGCGCATCCGCCTGTCATCGTGCACCCCCCGGCGCCGTCCGGCGGCCGCCGGGTGACCGTGCACGGGCAGATCGTCGGCCTGGCCCACGGCCGTGGCGATGTCGCCGAATTCCTCCGCCGCGCGGGATTCGCCGAGCCGGCCGAGGACATCCGGCTCGACGACCCAGCCCTCGTCGAATGGCGGGGCGGCTCGCTGGACGACTGGCCGATGCCCTAGGTCTATCTGTCCCGGGCGCTTCCGACGGATCTCCGCGGATGCCCGAACCCGCTCTCCAGGAGCGGGAGTTGCCCGGGAGCCGGGCGCGCACACCCGCCCAGGTGGAGGGCCGCGCCCGGGAAGGTGCCCCGGCACGGCGGGCGCGGTGCGGAACGCCGTGTCCGATTTCCGCCAGCGGCACCGGTCGGCCTGCTGCACAGTGGAGTCCGTGAGGGACGAGGACAGCAGGTACGAGGCGGTGCGCAGCAGGGACGCCCGGTTCGACGGGGCGTTCTTCTTCGCGGTGTCCACGACCGGGATCTACTGCCGGCCGAGCTGCCCCGCCACCACCCCACGGCGGCGGAACGTCACCTTCTTCCCGACCGCGGCGGCCGCACAGGGCTCCGGTTTCCGGGCCTGCCGGCGCTGCCGGCCCGACGCGGTGCCCGGCTCGGCCGAGTGGAACGCCCGGGCGGATGCCGTCGGGCGGGCGATGCGCCTGATCGGGGATGGTGTGGTCGACCGCGAAGGAGTCGCCGGGCTGGCAGCCCGGCTCGGCTACAGCACCCGGCAGGTGCAGCGGCAGCTCAACGCCGAGCTCGGCGCCGGGCCCGTGGCGCTGGCGCGGGCCCAGCGCGCCCACACCGCCCGGATCCTGCTCCAGACCACCCTCCTGCCGGTGTCCGAGGTCGCCTTCGCGGCCGGCTTCGCCAGCGTGCGCCAGTTCAACGACACCATCAGGGAGATCTACGCACTCACCCCGAGCGCGCTGCGCGCCGGCCGCCCCGGCGAGGGGTCCAGCTACGGTCCGTCGGCCCCGCACACCACCACGGGTGCCCTGCCGCTCCGGCTGGCCTACCGGGGTCCGTACGCGCGCACGGAGATCTTCGATCACCTCCAGCGGCAGGCTGTCCCCGGAGTCGAGGAGATGACCGGGGACCGGGGCGCCCGTACGTACCGGCGGACTCTGCGGCTGCCGCACGGGCCCGGCGTCATCGAGGTCGACGAGTGCCCCGGGGAGAGGTGGCTGGAGTGCCGGCTGCACCTCACCGAGCTGCGTGACCTCACCACCGCGAGCCAGCGCGTACGCCGCCTCTTCGACCTGGACGCCGATCCCTGCGCGGTGGCGGAGCGGCTCGGCGCGGACCCGTTCCTGGCGCGGCTGGTGGCCCGGTGCCCCGGGCTGCGCTCGCCGGGCACTCCCGACCCGCATGAGCTCGCCGTCCGTGCCGTCCTCGGCCGGGGACTGCCGGACGCCGCCGGCCGCAGGCTCGGCGGAGCGCTGGTCGCCGCCCAGGGAGAGGCGCTGCCGGAGCCGTCCGGTGCGCTCACCCACCTCTTCCCGCAGGCCGGCGCCCTGGCGGAGGCCGCGCTCGCGGAGCTCGGCACGCCTGAGCCGCGCCGCACCGCCCTGCGCACCCTGTGCGCCGCACTCGCCGACGGCACCGTCACCCTGGACGCCGGAGCCGACCGCGACGAGGCCGCACACCGGCTCCTGGGCCTGCGCGGCATCGGTCCCCGGACCGCCGGTTACGTCCGGATGCGGGCGCTGGGCGACCCCGATGTGTTGCTGTCCGGCGACGCCGCCGTACGGGCCGGGATGCGCCGGGCCGGGGTCCCGGCGGCGGACCCGCGCGGATGCGAGCGGGCCTGGCGGCCCTGGCGCTCGTACGCGACGCACCACTTCTGGCACGCGGCCGCCGCGCCGGAGCAGACCGTTCCCACCGGCCTTCCCCCTTCCCGCCGTACCACCGAAACCTCTTCCCACCGGACCACGGAAACCTCTTCCCACCGGACCACGGAAACCTCCTCCCACCGGACCACGGAAAGCGAACGGCCATGATGTCCACGATGCTCTGCACCACACTCGACAGCCCGCTGGGTGAACTCCTGCTGGTGGGCGAGGAGTCGGCCACCGCGCCGGGCGGCACCGCGCTCGCCGCACTGTCCCTGCCGGACCAGAAGGGCGGCACGGCCGTCCTGGACGGCCGGCGGTACGACCCGGCCGCATTCACCGAGATCGCACGCCAGCTGGGCGCGTACTTCGACGGGACGCTGACGCGCTTCCGCATCGAGTACGCGCAGCAGGCGGCCACTCGGGGCACCGACTTCCAGCGGCGTGTATGGCGGGCGCTGGAGTCGATTCCGTACGGGACGACGACCACGTACGGGCGGATCGCCGCCGGCATCGGAGCGGGGCGCGGCGCGGTGCGTGCCGTCGGCACGGCGATCGGCGCGAATCCACTGCTGGTGGTCCGGCCCTGCCACCGGGTGATCGCCGCGGACGGGTCGCTGTCCGGCTACGCGGGCGGGCCGGAGCGCAAACGGCGGCTGCTCGATCTCGAGGCCGCCGCGGCCGCCGGCACGCCCGGCGGGCTCAGAGCACCGAACCGCCGGTGACGTCGATGCGCTGGCCGGTGATCCAGCGGGAGTCGTCGGAGGCGAGGAAGGCGGCGGCATCGGCGATATCGGCGGGCCGGCCGATGCGGTTGAAGACCGAAGCGGCCGCCAGCGCCGCCCGCCCCTCGGGCGTCGCCCTGTGGGACTCGGTCACATGGGTCTCGACCCAGCCGGGGGCGAGGGTGTTCACCGTGATCCCGCGCTCGCCGAGATCCTTGGCGAGAGTGAGTGTGAGGGTGTCCATTCCGCCCTTGGAGACGCTGTAGGCGATGGACGACGGGTGCGCCATACTCGTCACCGCCGACGAGATGTTGATGATGCGTCCGCCGTCCCGCATCCGGCGCAGACCGTGCTGGATGATGAAGAACGGCGCCTTGGTGTTGATCGCTATGGTGCGGTCGAACTCCTCCTCCGTGGCCTCGCCGATGCGCCCGGAAAACCTGGTCGCCGCGTTGTTCACGAGTATGTCGAGACCGGGTTCGGCGCCGTACGCCGCGAGTTCGGCGTCAAAGGCGGTGAACAGCGCTTCGGCGTCGCCGGGAACCCCCAGTTCCGCCCTTACGGTGAATGCCCGCCCGCCGGCGGCTTTGATGCTCGCGAGCGTTTCCTCGGCCTCGGTGTCGCTGTTGTTGTAGTGAATGGCGACGAGCGCACCGTCCTGGGCGAGGCGCTGGGCGATGGCCCGGCCGATGCCCCGGCTGGATCCCGTTACCAGTGCGGTCTTTCCGTTGAGGTCACCC
This sequence comes from Streptomyces sp. NPDC001339, assembly GCF_042895955.1. Lineage (NCBI taxonomy): Bacteria > Bacillati > Actinomycetota > Actinomycetes > Kitasatosporales > Streptomycetaceae > Streptomyces > Streptomyces sp. NPDC001339. The sequence goes on from NZ_JBIAWT010000003.1 coordinate 550,456, forward strand.
ATGATGGTGCGTCGGCCTTTCGTTGCCTCCGGCGGGCGTGCTGCCGCCGGTCACTGTCGATCCGGTTCGGTTCTGATTGCGGTGTGCGGTGTGCGGTGTGCGGTGTGCGGCGTGTGGTCTGCGGTGAAAGCGGGACGGGCCGGCTCGCGGCCGGGTGCCGCGGAGAAGAAGGTACTGCGGTGTGTGCGGCGGGCGTTCAGCCGCGTCCGTCCAGCGCCGTGAGGGTGGACACGAACACCGGCTCACCGTCCTGAAGGCCGGTCACCTCCACCGTCGTGGTGCCGGGCAGCTCGGACGAGAGGCGGCGGGCCTCGATGACGCAGGGGGCGCCGTGCTCGGCGTAGCGGTGGAACTTGGTGGCCAGGGCGTACGGGACGAAGCTGTCGGGCGCGGTCAGGGCGTACGCGGCCTGCTGCGCGGCATCGATCAGCGCCATACCCGGGACGTGGTCGTTCGCCGGGTTCACGACCGCGGCATGGCCGGGGGCTATGCGCAGCAGCCAGCGATCGGGCCGGTCGGTGGGGGAGAGCAGGACCTCGTCCTCGGTGGCGCTGCCCGTCAGCCGGGGCGGTACGGAGGGGGCAACCGGGTCGGCGCTGTGCCGGGCGGTCAGCCGCTCACCGCGGATCCGGCGGTAGACGGCGGGGGAGGTGACGGTGACATGGGAGTGCCCGGTCGCGACGATCCGGCCTGCCGAGCGCACCGTCATATCGAAGCGCCCGTCGATCAGCGTGCCGGCGCGCATCCGCAGATTGCTGCAGATGACGTCGATCGTCAGCGAGGTGGGACCGCCGTCGTTGGCGAGCAGCTCGGGGTGCGTGGTGAAGACGAGGTCCCCGAGGATGAAGTGATGGCCCACCGGTACGCCGAGTTCGGCGTGCGAGAGGAGCAGCCCGGCCTGACGGATGGTCTCGGCGGTGAGGATGAGCGGGTGCCGGCCGTGGTCGGGGGCGAAGTAGCCGTGGTCGTGGGGCCACCGGGCGGTGAGTGAGAAATGGCGGTCGTCCACCCGGCGCCAGGAGGTGACCAGAATGTCGTCGGCGACGGGACGGTGCACGAATTCGCTGGGAACGCGGGCGTCGGCGCGCGTCCCCTGAGCGGCCCGCTCGTTCTCGTCCAGGCACAATTGATGTGGGGACCTGGGCTGAACCGTGCCGCTGACGTGCATCGTGTCGCTCATGACTGCCCCCAGGCGTCTCTATGGATCTTTGGATCTACGGTCGAGGTCTTGCGCTGATAAGATACGTACTATCCGGTTTTATTTTCAATGCTGCGCTGATGGAAAGAGGAAATAAGCTGACCGGGCGGTGACTTGAACTCTACTGAGCAGTTGCGGAACTTGACGATTTCGAGAGACAGGAGGCGTCCTGTGGCACAGCAGGACCGCGCGATCCGGACCCGGCGACTGATCCTGGAGGCGGCGGCGTCAGTCTTCGACGACCGCGGGTATGACCGCGCCACCATCGCCGAAGTTCTTGAACGCGCCGGTGTGACGAAGGGCGCCCTGTATTTCCACTTCGCTTCCAAGGAGCAGCTCGCGCTCGCGGTGCTGGGGGAGCATGTGCTGGACATCGCGGTGGAGCCGCAGCAGGTCAAACTCCAGGAATTCATCGATGTGGGGCAGGTGCTGGCGTACCGGCTGCGCAATGATCCGATCCAGCGCGGAGCGGCCCGGCTCGCCGTCGAGCAGGGCTCCAACCACCTGGACCGCAAGCAGTCGATGCTCTCGTGGGCCGCGTTCATCGAGGGGCTGCTGATCGAGGCGCGGGGCCGCGGCGAAATCCTGGAGAGCATCGATGTGCGCGACACCGCGGAGCTGTTCGTCGGTGCGTTCGCCGGGGTGCAGATGATGTCGCACACGCTGTCCAACCGGGAGGACCTCGGCCGTCGGCTGGCCGTGTTCTACGAGCACACCCTGCCCAGCATCGCGGTGCCGGCCATCCTCGCCAAGCTCAAGCTGGACCCGGGGCGCGGGAAGTGGCTGGACGCCGTGCTGCAGGAGCGGGCGGCCGCGCAGGCGGAGTCCGACGCCGAGGTCGGAGCGGTGGCGAGCTGATCCCGTCCAGGGCGCTTCCTGGAGGCCATTCGGCCGTTCCGTAGGCGGAAATCAGCCGTTCCGGACGGTGAAACAGACCGCACATGCGGTGTGGCGCCGACTGCGGCTCCCGGGCCGGACCGCCGCCGCTTCCGGTGGGGCGGCCGAACTCGCCGAGACGATCCGGCAGTTACCACGCCAGGGGCGGCGACCGCACCACCTCCTCGCCGTACAGCGTCGTTCCGGTCGTTTTCGAGGGGCCCGTCGCCGGGCAGACGGACGACGGCCCGGGCCAGGGGAGCGGTAAGTGGGCCGAAGCCGGTGGTGCCGCGTCCGCGCCACGGAGGTTTTCTGCGAGTCTGAGCGGCGCACGTGCAGTCCCGGCTGGTCAAGGAGGTGCCGGGGGCACCGGCGTGCCGGGCGCGCCCACTCGTTAGTGGTGTGTTAGTGCCTCGTTAGCGGTCCGGCAGTGCGCGGGGCCACTCTGGAAGTACAAACGAACGGACCGTACGCACCCATACGAGAGCTCGCATCCACCGGACGAGGGGGACACTCATGTCGCTCACCATCAAGACACCAGGCCGCGGTCGCCGTGTCGCCGCCGGATCGCTGATCGCCGTCGCGGCGCTCACGCTCACCGCCTGCCAGGACGGGACCACCGGCGCCGCGTCCCGCCCCTCGTCGGCCGCCGCCCCCGCCACCTCCCAGAACGGGGCGCAGAACGGCGCACAGGGCGGCGCACAGAACGGTGTGCGGGGCGGCACCGAGCCGTCCGGCGCGAAGGACCGGTCCTCCTCGTCCTCGGCCACCGCTGAGCGGCCGTCCGCGAACGCCGCGGCCTCCGGCGGCAGCACCTCGAGCGGCACCCCGAACGCCACCGAGTCACAGGCCTCGTCCATGACGGCATCGGACCGCTGCACCGCCGCCGACATGTCGCTGCGCCTCGGCGACGCCGACATCGGCGCGGGCAACATCCGCTACCCCCTCGTCTTCACGAACAGGGGCAAGAAGGCCTGTACGCTGCGTGGCTTCCCGGGGGTCTCGCTGATCAAGCGGGACGGCTCGTCCGTCGGCGAGCCCGCCAGCCGCGAGGGCGGCCGCGGCGAAGCCGTCCGGCTGCGGCCGGGGCAGAGCGCGTACTCCGTGCTGCACACCCTCAACGACGGGGTCTCGGACACCCCGTGCTGGGCCGAATCGCAGCTCGTCTTCGTCTACCCGCCCGGCTCCAAGGAGTCGATGACCACCGGCAGCCACGGGCTGCGGGTCTGCGGCGGACGGTTCGGCGTGACCGCTGTGATGCCCGGATCGTCGCCGGGCTGACAGCCGGTCAGCACCCCTGCGGGCGCCCGTCCATGGGAACGGGCGCCCGCTGTGTGCGCCGGATGCGGTGACGGAGTCCACAACCTCCCCGGACAGAACACCTAGGAAAGCCCGTACAGTGCCTCGATCTCCTTCGCGTAGCGGTCCGCCACCGCCGCCCGGCGCACCTTCAGCGTCGGGGTGAGCTCCCCGGATTCCACCGTGAGGTCCCGGTCCAGGATCGCGAAGGCGCGGATCCGGGCCGGGCGGGCCGCGCGGGAGTTGGCGGAGTCGACCGCCTCCTGGACGAGTGCCCGTACGGCCGGATGGCGGGCCGGGGCGTCGCCGAGGTCGATGGACGTACGGGCGGCCCAGCGGGCGATCTCCTCGGGATCGAGGGTGAGCAGCGCGACGGGGTACGGGCGGCGGTCGCCGATCATCACCGCGCGGGAGAGGTAACGCGACTGCGTCAGAGCCGATTCGACGGCCTGCGGGGCGAGGTTCTTGCCGCCGGAGGTGATGATCAGGTCCTTCTTGCGGCCAGTGAGGGAGAGGAAGCCGTCCCCGTCCAGGGCGCCGAGATCGCCGGTGTGCAGCCAGCCGTCCGGGTCCAGGGTCCCGGCACCGTCCGACGGGCCGCCGTGATAGCCGGCGAACACCTGCGGGCCGCGGGCCAGCACCTCACCGTCCCCGGCGATCCGCACCTCGCACCCCGCCACCGGCCGGCCCACCGTCCCGTACCGCACCGCCCCGGGGTGGTTGAGCGTGAGGACGCCCGCCGACTCCGTCATCCCGTACCCCTCGTACACGGCGATACCGCAGGCCCGCAGGAAGTCCAGGGTCTGCGGGGCGATCGGCGCGGCGCCGGTCAGCGCCCAGCGCAGCCGGCCCCCGAACGCGGCCCGGACGAGGGAGAACAGCGCCCGGTCCGCGGCGCGCCAGCGGTCCAGCAGCGTGCCGTCCGGTTCCTCGCCACGGGCCAGCATCCCGGCCACCTCCACTCCCGTCCGGACCGCCGCGTCGAAGCGGTCCGGTCCGCCCTCCTGGGACTCGGCCAGCGAGCGGACCGTGGCGTGCACCTTCTCGAAGAGCCGCGGGACGGAGGGCAGATGGGTGGGGCGGACCTCGGCGAGCTCGGGCACGATGTCCTCGACCGAGCCGCCGAAGTAGCAGAGCGCGCCGCCGAGCAGCAGGGACACCAACTCGATCAGTTGGGCCAGGAGGTGGGCCAGCGGGAGGTAGAGGTAGGTGGTGTCGCCGGGGCCGCCGTCGAGGAGGGGAGCCGTGCTGTCCAGGACGGCGGTGAAATTGCCATGGGTCAGGCGGCAGCCCTTGGGCGGGCCGGTGGTGCCCGAGGTGTAGACGATGGCCGCCAGGTCGCGGCCGGTGACGGTGGCGGCGCGGGCCTGGAGGTCACCGAGCGGAGCGGGGGAGGGGAGGGCGCCGAGCACCGGATCACCGGCTCCGGCTCCGGCTCCGGCCTCGGCTCCGGCCCCGACCTCGGCCCCGGCCCCGGAGAGCAGGACGATATGGCGCAGGGCGGGCAGCGTGGACCGGAGCCGGCGGACCCGGTCGGCCTGCGCGGGGTTCTCGCAGAACGCCACCACCGCACCGGAGTCGCCCAGTACCCAGGCGAGTTCCTCCTCCCCGGCCGTCGGATAGACCGGCACCACCACCGCTCCCGCGGCCAGGGCCCCGAAGTGCGCGTACGTCCACTCCGGCCGGGTCTCGGAGAGGATCGCCACCCTGTCGCCCGGGCACACCCCCAGACCGCCGATCAGGCCGCGGCCCACCGCCCGTACCGCGTCCCGGAGTTCGTGGTACGAGCGCTCGCACCACCCCGAGCCGGTACGGAAGCGCAGCGCCGGAAGACCGGAGAACCGCCGCGCGGTCCACTCGGTGAACACGGCGAGGGTGCCGGGTCTGTGCTGCATCGCGCCTCCCGTAGAGCCGGCGAGCGGGCCCGCACACCACCAGGGCCCAAGGGCGCGTCCGACGCTAGGGAGAGCGCCGGCCGCCCGGGATGACCAGAACCGTCACGCCCGCTGACCTCTTCGCTCACGACGGCTACGGTGTCCGCCGTGGGGCCGGCGCCGCCACTTCGGCCACGCGGTCCTGGCCGGAGTCCCCAGCCGATGCGGGAAGGCGCCCCCGGGAGGAGGGCCGGTGACGGAGCGCGCCGAGCGGATGCGAGGCCGAGCGAAGCGGGGTTGCGGCATGGGCCGGTTGACGATCGCGATGCACCACGTGCGGGCCGCGCTGAGCGGCGCGGGGCGGCTCGGCATCGACACCGTGCCGCTGCTCCAGACCGCCCGCATCCCGCCGCTGCTCCTCGCCGACGACCGGGCGCGGGTCACGCCGGAACAGTTCGCCCGCCTGGTCCGGGCCCTGCACCGGGCCACCGGCGACGAGTTCCTGGGCCTGGGGCCGGAGCCCAGCCGCCGCGGCACCTTCGCCATGATGTGCCACGCCTGCCTCGGCTGCCCCGACCTCGGCTCCGCCCTGGACCGCGCGGCCCGCTTCTACCGGCTCTTCCCCGGCGGCCCCGAGATGGCCGTGGAGACCCTCCCCGGCCCGGGCGGCGCCGGTGCGGCGGCGGTCTTCGCCGTCCGCACCGACCTGCGCCCCTACGACGAGGGCAACTTCCTCTCCGAGTGCATCCTGGTCATCTGGCACCGGCTCTCCAGCTGGCTGGTCGGCCGCCGCATCCCGTTGCGCTGGGCGACGTTCGCCTATCCCGCGCCGCCCCATGCCCACGAGTACGACACGCTGTTCGGCTGCCCGGTGCACTTCGGCGCCGGGCGCACCGCGGCCGGCTGGGACGCCCACTGGCTGGCGGCGCCCGTCGTACGGGACGAGGCCGCGCTGGCCGCGCTGCTGCGGCGGGCCCCGGCGGACCTGCTCAGCCGCCGCGACTACGGGACGACCGTCGCCGAACAGGTACGCCGTACCCTCGTCCAGGCGCTCCGGGCAGGCGCTCCGGCGCGGCTGCCCGAGGCCGGTGAGGTCGCCGCCCGGCTGGCCGTCAGTCCGGCGACGCTACGGCGGAGACTGCAGGCCGAGGGCACGTCGTACCAGCGGCTGAAGGACGCGGTGCGCCGGGACGCGGCGATCGCCTCGCTCGCGGCGGGGCGGGAGCCGGTCGCCGAACTGGCGGCGCGGATCGGCTTCTCGGAGGACACCGCCTTCCACCGCGCCTTCCGCCGGTGGACCGGGACCACGCCCGGCGCCTACCGGCCCCGCGCGGCGGACGGACGGGCGGGGGCGGGCGTGGACCTGCGGACACCCGTCATACGTCACAGGGCCGGCAGGCCGGTGTCACCGGGCCCGCACACCTGAGACCCGGGTGAGACCCGGGGTCAACAAAGCTGAGCGTCCTGGTCAGTTCCTCCTTACCCGCGAGTCACTACGGTCTCCTCGACCACCCGGCATGCGTGCCACCCGTTACATGCGTGCCACCCGTTATGCGTGCCACCGGCATTCGTGCCACCGGCACTCGTGTCAGCCGTCAGTTGGGAGAGCCGTATGCACCCACGCGCCACCGCACTCGCCACCGCCGCCGTCCTGTCGCTCACCCTCGGCCTCGCCGGCGCCGCCCCCGCGTCCGGGCAGTCCGACGCGCCCGCGAAGGTCCGCCCGGGCGACATCGTGACCGCCGCCCCGACCTCCTTCCACCCCCTGCCCGGTCAGCCGACCGGCACCCGCGCCTGGCACCTCACCTACCGCTCCACCACCGCCGAAGGCACCCCCAACACTGTCTCCGGGACGGTCATCGTCCCCCACGACGGCAAGAAGGGCCCCCGTCCGCTCATCACCTACGCCGTCGGGACCGTCGGTCTCGCCGACTCCTGCGCGCCCTCGGCCGGCTTCCCCAAGGGCACCACCATGGAGGCCAACCTCATCCAGCAGCTCACCGCCCGCGGCTGGGCGGTCGCGGTCACCGACTACGAGGGCCTCGGCACCCCCGGCGACCACACCTACACCGTCGGACGCGCCGAGGGACAGGCCGTCCTCGACGCCGCCCGTGCCGCGCAGCGGCTGCCCGGGGCACGCGCGGCCGGTGTCACCGAGGTCTCCCCGGTCGGCATCATGGGCTACTCCCAGGGCGGCCAGGCGACCAGCTGGGCGGCCGAACTGCACCGCTCGTACGCCCCCGAGCTCGACGTCAAGGGGACCGCGACCGGTGGCGTCCCGGCCGATCTGCGCACGGTCGCCGACGCCAACGACGGCAACATCGGCGCCGGGCTGATCCTGATGGCCGCCACCGGACAGAACGCCGCCTTCCCCGAACTGCGGCTGGACAAGTACCTCAACGCCAAGGGCCGCCACTACGTCGACTTCATGAAGAAGAACTGCGTGGCCGTCAACACCGTCGCCGGGCTCTTCAAGAGGATCTCCGACGTCACCGTCGAGAATCCGCTGGACGCACCCGACTGGCAGCGCCGGCTGGAGGAGTCCCGCCTGGGCACGCAGAAGCCGGATGCCCCGGTGTTCCTCTACCACGGGACCGTCGACGAACTGATCCCCTACGGGGTCGGCAAGCGGCTGCGGGCCGACTGGTGTGCCAAGGGCGCCACCGTCCGCTGGGCCCCGATCCCGCTCGGCGAGCATGTCCTCGGGGCGATCGTGGGCTCCGTACCGGCCGCCGAATGGCTCGCCGGCCGTTTCGCGGACCGGCCCGACGGCGGGAACTGCGGCTGAGCCCACAGGCACCGGCAGGTACCGACAGGCCGGCGGGCACGGGCGTACGGGGCGGGCGCCCGGCCCGCCACGTACGCCTCGCCACGTATGCCCGGCCCGGAACGTCTCCCGCTCAGACCTTCTTCAGCAGCTCGGACCCGAACCAGTCGCGGGGGTGCCGTACGCCGGGCAGGGCGAAGAAGTAGCCGCCGCCGGTCGGAGTGATGAAACGGGCCAGCGGCTCGTTCTCCAGACGTCGCTGTACGGTCGCGAACTGCCGCTCCGGGTCCTGCTGGTAGCCGCAGAAGACCAGGCCGAGGTTCATCCTTCCGTTGGGGTCGAAGCCGTCGTTGTAGTTGTAACTCCGCCGCAGGAAACGTGAGTTGTCGGTCTGCGGCGTCCGCGGGTTCGCCAGCCGGATGTGCGAGTCGAGCGCGATCTTCCGGCCGTCCGGGTCGCTCCGGTAGTCCGGCGCGTCCGTCTCCCGGGTGCCGTCCAGGGGCGCGCCGCTCGCCTTGCGCCGCCCGAACATCCTCTCCTGGTGCTCCACCGGCACCTTGTCCCACTTCTCGACGTGGAAGCGGATCAGCCGGATCACCTGATAGCAGCCGTCCAGCGCCCACTCCGGCTCCCCGCACGGCGGGGTCACCCACATCAGCCGTCTCATCTCCCGGACCGAGTCGGTGTCCGGATTGACGATCCCGTCCTTGAAACCGAGGAAGTTGCGCCGCGCCCCGGAAGGCCGGGACGGATTGAGGAAGGCGTCCGCCCGCCAGCGGGGCCGGAGCAGCCCGTCGGTCTCCCGCGCCAGATCGCGCAGGACATGCACGATGGCGTCCGGGTGCTCCGCACAGACCTGCACCGACAGATCGCCATGGCAACGCGCCGGCACCAGCCGGTCGTTGGGGAACGCCGGCATCGCCTTCAGATGCCGGGGCTTGTGCCCGGAGAGCCCGTACCGGTCGTCGAAGAGCGAAGCCCCCACCCCGATCGTGACGGTGAGCGAGTCGGGGGTCTGCGGCTGGGTGGCGACCAGTTCGTCCTTGGGCTTCACCCCGGCCGTCAGCGCCCGGGCCCGGTGGGTGAGCACTTGGAACAGCTCCACCAGGCCCTCGCGGTTCTCGGCCAGCACATCGAACCCGGCGAATCCGGCGAACAGCTGCTGAGGGGTCACGATGCCGGCCTGATGGCGGCCGTGGAAGGAGATCCTCTCCGGCGGCTGCCGCCTGCCGTCATCGTCCGGCGGGCCCGCCGGACGCTCCGCCGCGGCGGCCTCCCCGTGCGGGCCGGTGGCGGCCGCCATGCCCGTGGCCGCCACCCCCGCGAACCCCGCCGCGCACCTGAGGAAATCCCGGCGTCCGTCGTCCCGCACGGGGACACACCCGTCGCCGCCCCGATCACGTCTCATCGTCCCGCCATCCTGACCGCCCTGAGTGCGTCCTCCGGCACCCGCGTGCCGGCACATACCTGCGCGCCATGCTCGCCGCTCGGAACGGGAGGGACGGGAGCAACACGGCCTCGGCGCCGGATATCACGCGCGCAGACCGGCCGGTCGCCCGAATGGCCCAGCGGACCGGCTCCCCGCGCGACAGCGCCCCGCCGGGCTCCTAGCGTCGGCCCTGTGACCTGCACGAACACGACCCCGGCCAGGGCACGGTGCAGCGCCGGGCCGGCTCGCCGTCCACCAGGCACGACAGGCACCGCCCGCGAGCCCATGGACCCCGCACATGAACGCATTCACCGATGAGAGCGGAGCCACCGCCGAGGGCCCCGGGCCCGCCGATACCACCACGGGCGACCGGGGCACGGAGCGCGACGGGCACGCGCCGTCCGCCGACGGGGAGATATCCGCCGAGGAGAGCCCGGGTGGCGCCGAACCGGCCGGGCCCGCACTCCGGATCGACAGGGGACACGCCGAACCCGAGGAGCTCGCCGCGCTCACCCTCGTCCTCTGCGCCCAGCTCGCCGCCCTGCGGGTACTCGCCGACGAGCACCAGGCCGAGGAGCGCCCGGCCGACCGGCGGCGCCCCAGGGGGCACCGGGCCGGCCGCTCCGCCTGCTGGTCGGGCTGCTGGACGTGCAGCTGACGCGGCGCCGGGGAGGGACGGCCGCCCGGGACGTGGGATGACCGCGGAGGGCGAGGCGCCGGTGTGAACACGGGGGCCCGTCAGCCCGTCACGTGACCGTGGGTCCGTCGGCCCGCCCGTCAGCAGATCGTCAAGCGGAAGTCACACCGCGCAAATATGATGAAGCGGGAAAGACGGGCTCCCTCCACGAGCCCCATCAGGCCAGGTCAGAAGGCCCACGCGGGAACCCGCCGCAGGGAGCGCGCCCCGCGGTGGCCCATGCACCGACGCACCTGGGAGCGATTCATGCCGCGGCGTCGTCCCCCGCGGTCGGCGAGCGCCGACGACCTGCTGGCCACGCTCGGACGGCTGACCGCCCAGGCCCGGGAAGGCGCCGAGAAACAGCGGGCCCGGGTGGAACTGGCCGAGGCGCTGCAGCGCGAGATGCTGCCCGCCCGGCTGCCCGAAGTGCCCGGGCTGCGCACCGCCGCCACCTACGCGCCGGCCCGGCACGGCCTCGACATCGGCGGCGACTGGTACGACGGCTTCCCGCTGCCCGACGGGTCGCTCGCCTTCTGCATCGGTGACGTCCAGGGCCATGACGTGGAGGCGGCCGCCTTCATGGGCCAGATCCGCCTCGGTCTGCGGGCCGTCGCCGCGCACGCCGCCGACCCCGGGGAAGTACTGAGCCGCGCCAACGACCTGCTCCTCTCGGTGGACTGCGGGCTCTTCGCGACCTGCACCTTCGTCCGCTTCGACCCGGTCGGCTGGGAGATCTCCCTGGCCCGGGCCGGGCACGTACCGGGCGTCTGGGCCACCGTCGACGGCCGCTGCCGGCTCGCCGACGAACCCGGAGGCGTGCCGCTGGGCATCGTGCCCGGCGAGCGGTACCCCGTCACCCGGCGCCGGCTCACCGTGAGCGGGACGCTGGTGCTGCTCACCGACGGGGTCATCGAAGGGCCGTCGTTCCCGATAGAGGACGGACTGGAGCAGGTGACCCGGCTGGCCGGCGCCAACGCCGGCGGTGACCCGGCCGCGGTGGCCGCCGCGGTGATGAGCGTGGCCGAACTGACCGGGCACGTCGACGACTCCGCGGTGATCGTGCTGTGCTTCGAGGGCGAGGGGGGAGAGCACCGGGTGAAGCGCGCGACGGGAGCGCGTGTCGTGGCCGCCGACCAGCGGCCGCCGTTGTGTGATGGCTGAGTGGTGCGCACCGAGGAACTCCGCCGACTCGCACCGGCAGCCCTGACGATCTGCGTCCTCGCCGCCGTCTACTACGTGTCCGCCCGGATCGGGCTGCTGGAGCAGGTGGTCATCGCGGGCGCCAGGGTCACCCCGTTATGGCCGCCCACCGGCATCTCCCTGAGCTTTCTGCTCCTGGCGGGCATGTGGACCTGGCCGGGCATCGCCCTCGGCACGCTGCTCGTCGTCGCCTCGCTCGTCCCGCTCGACGCCGGGGTCCTGGGCACCATGACGGGCAACACCCTCGCCCCCGTGTGCGCCTCGCTGATGCTCCGCCGCGTGGGGTTCCGGCCCGAACTCGACCGGCTGCGCGACGGGGTGGCGCTGGTCGTCCTCGGCGCCTTCGTCGGGATGCTGATCAGCGCCACGGTGGGCAGCGGGACGCTGCTGCTCTCCGGCGACCTGCCGGCCGGCGTCTTCTGGCCGACCTGGGCGGCCTGGTGGGTGGGCGACGCGATGGGCGTCCTCGTCGTCACCCCGCTGCTGCTCGCCCTCCGTTCCCTGCGCAGTCCCTGGGACGTCCCCATGATCCGGTGGGCCGAGGCGTCGGCGCTGCTGCTCGCCTCGCTCCTGGTCGCGCTCACGTCCGTGCACAGTGAGCTGTCGCTGCTCTTCCTCGTCTTCCCGCTGATCGTCTGGGCGGCACTGCGCTTCCAGCTGGCCGGCGCGGCGCCCTGTGTGCTGCTGGTGTCCGTACTGGCGATCTCGTCGGCGACCACCCGCACCGGGCCGTTCAAGGGCCACAGCCTGCTGGAAGCGATGATCAATCTGCAGGCGCTCAACGCGTCCGCGGCGCTCACCGCGCTGCTGCTCTCGGCGCTCGTCACCGAGCAGAACGCCATCCGGCACAAGGTCGAGCAGGCCTGCCGCGAACTCGCCGAGGTGGTGGACCGCCTGGCGCCGGGGGAGAGCCGGCGCCGCTGGCCCCGGGAGGGCGACACCCCCTGACGTCCCGCGCTCCTGACACCGTGTCCCGGGCCCGCCGGGCCCTGTCGTCAGCCCCGCAGCAGCTCCCCCAGGTCGTAGCTCACCGGCTCCTCCAACTGGGCATAGGTGCAGCTCTCCGGCGTACGGTCGGGGCGCCAGCGGCGGAACCGGACGGTGTGCCGGAACCGGCTGCCCTCCATATGGTCGTAGGCGACCTCGCACACCCGCTCCGGGCGCAGCGGCACCCACGACAGGTCCTTGCCGCCGCTCCAGCGGCTCGGCCCGCCCGGCATCCGCCGGGACGCATGGGCCGCCTCGTCCGTCCAGGCCCCCCACGGGTGGTCCGTGGCCTCGTCCGTCCGGAGCGGCGCCAGCTCCTCGACCAGCGCGCGCCGACGGGCCATCGGGAACGAGGCGCACACCCCGACGTGCTGCAGCTGCCCGGTGTCGTCATGGAGGCCCAGCAGCAGGGAGCCGACCACCGGACCGCTCTTGTGCAGCCGGTAGCCCGCGACGACGCAGTCGGCCGTCCGGGCATGCTTGATCTTGAACATCACGCGCTCACCCGGCCGGTACGGCAGATCGAGCGGCTTGGCGACCACCCCGTCCAGCCCCGCCCCCTCGAACTGGGTGAACCAGCGCCGGGCCAGCTCCTGGTCCGTCGTCGCGGGCGCGGTGTACACCGGCGCCCGGGCCGGGCGCAGCGCCCCGACCAGCGCCTCCCGGCGCACCGTCTGCGGCGCGCCCAGCAGCGCGTCCGGACCGAGAGCCAGCAGATCGAAGGCGACGAGGGAGGCGGGAGTCCGCTCGGCGAGCGTACGGACCCGGGAGTCCGCCGGGTGGATGCGCTCCAGCAGCTCCTCGAAGTGCAGCCGGCCGTCATGGGCGATGACGATCTCGCCGTCGACGACACAGCGCCGCGGCAGCTGTGCCCGTACGGCGCCGGCCACCTCGGGGAAGTAGCGGGTGAGCGGCTTCGTCGTACGGCTGGCGATCTCGACCTCGTCGCCGTCCCGGAAGACGATGACCCGGAAGCCGTCCCACTTGGCCTCGTACTGCATACCGGCGGGGAGGTCCGCCACCGGCTTCGCCAGCATCGGGGAGACCGGGGGCATCACAGGCAGATCCATGGCATCGATCCTCAGGGCCGGGCGCCCTTCCCGCGCGCCGGGAGCCCGTCCGGGCCCGGCCCTCCGCCCTCCCGTCCGGGACGGCGTCCCGGCGCGCGCCGGAGCCGGCCGGAACCTAGCGTGGAGGCATGGCCGGAGGCGGAGCTGTCGAGCTGGACGTCGCGGGGCGTACGGTGCGCCTGTCGAACCCCGGCAAGGTCTACTATCCGGAGCGCGGCTTCACCAAGCTCGACGTCGCGCAGTACTACCAGGCCGTCGCGGACGGGGTGCTGCGGGCCCTGCGCGACCGGCCCACCACCCTGCAGCGCTTCCCGGACGGCGTCGACGGCGAATCCTTCTACCAGAAGCGGGCCCCCAAGGGCCTCCCGGACTGGCTGCCCACCGCCCGTATCACCTTCCCCAGCGGCCGGTTCGCCGACGAGATCTGCCCCACCGAGCCCGCCGCCGTCCTGTGGGCCGCCAACCTGGGCTGTCTGACCTTCCACCCGTGGCCCGTACGCCGCGCCGACACCGATCACCCCGACGAACTGCGGATCGACCTCGACCCGCAGCCCGGCACGGACTTCGCGGACGCCGTCCGCGTCGCCCGTGAACTGCGCGGTCTGCTCGCCGAACACGGCCTGCGCGGCTGGCCCAAGACCTCCGGCGGCCGCGGGGTGCACGTCTACGTACCGATCCGGCCCCACTGGACGTTCACCGCCGTCAGACGGGCCGCGATCACCCTGGCCCGGGCGCTGGAGCGCCGGATGCCGGACCTGGTGACCTCGGCGTGGTGGAAGGAGGAGCGCGGCGCGAAGGTCTTCGTCGACTACAACCAGATGGCCAGGGACCGGACCATCGCCTCGGCGTACTCGCTGCGCGCCCGGCCGAGGGCGACCGTCTCCACCCCGCTCCGCTGGGAGGAGCTGCCGGACGCCGAGCCCGAGGACTTCGATCTGCGGACGGTCCCGCCGCGCTTCGCGGAACTCGGCGATGTGCACGCCGACATGACGGACCATGCCTTCGGCCTGGAGTCGGTCCTGGAGCTCGCGGACCGGCAGGAGGCGGACGAAGGACTGGGCGATCTGCCCTATCCCCCCGACCATCCGAAGATGCCGGGGGAGCCGGCCCGGGTCCAGCCGAGCCGGGCCCGTAAGCGCTGAACCGGACCGGACTGGACCGGCCCCCCGTACGAACGGAGCAATCGCCGGGGCCGTCGGAGTGGCTGTATGCGGGGGCCGTGGGTGGTACGGCACCACGCGGTACCCATCCGATTGTCAGATTTCCTGTCAAATGGGAGAGGTCATGCGCAAGTTCATAGGACGTTCCGTCGCGGTCGCGGCGCTTGCCTCCGCCATCGTCGTCCCGCTCGCCGGTGTGGCCTCGGCCGCCCCCGAGAAGCCGGTCAGCCAGCGCGACGACATCGGTGAGCAAAGCGTCGGCGAGTCCGGTATCGACGCCCTCGATGGTCTCCGAGGCGGCCTCAACAGCCTCCTGGGGATCTGAACGGCCGTACACGGGCGGGCCGCCGCGGCACTGCGCCGCGGCGGCCCGGTGTGTCATCCGGCGGCGGCGGTCTCCTGCTCGGCCCGCCGGCGCAGCTCCTTCTTGTCCGGCTTTCCGGCGTCGGTCAGCGGAAGTGCCTCGACGAAGGTGATCCGGGCCGGTTCGTACATCGCTCCGCGCTCGGCGGACACCATCGCGCACAGCTGCCGCTCGTCGACCGTGCCGTCGGGTGTCCGCACCACCACGGCGTGGACCCGTTCCATCCGGTCGGCGTCACGGACGCCGAACACCGCGCTCTGCAGTACCTGCGGGTGCGAGTTCAGCAGGTCCTCCAGCTCGGTGGTGTACACATGGCCGCCGACGACGACGATCATGTCCTTGATCCGGTCGACGATCGTCAAGTAGCCCTCGGCGTCGAGGAATCCGATGTCTCCGGTGTGCAGCCAGCCGTCCCTCAGGACCTCGGCGGTCAGCTCGGGCTGCTTCCAGTACCCCTTCATGATCATCTTGGACCGGACGCAGACCTCGCCGTGCTCGCCGGCCGGCAGATCCCGGCCCGACTCGTCGCGGATCACCACCTCGACGTCGTCCATCACCTTGCCCGCGGAGCGCAGCCGGTCGGGGCGGGACAGGTCGTGGTCCTCCGGGCGCAGCACGCTGATGCCGCCCGCCTCGTTCTGTCCGTACCCCTGCAGCAGCACCGGCCCGAACCTCCGTACCGCGTCGGCGATCCGGGCCGGCGACGCCTGGCAGCCGCCGTAGGTCACCGTCCGCAGGCTGGAGGTGTCGGTGTGCTGGGCGTCCGGATGGTCCATCAGCTGGTAGAGCAGCGGCGGCAGCAGGAACATGTCGGTGATGCGCTCGCGTTCGATGGCGGCGAGCACCTCCGCGGGGTCGAAGTCGTCGAGCAGGACGACCGTGCCGCCCGCGGACAGCGTGTTGTCGGCCAACAGTCCGGCGGCGTGCGCGAGGGTCGTGCAGACCAGCTGCCGGCGCTCGGCACCGT
This sequence comes from Streptomyces sp. NPDC001339, assembly GCF_042895955.1. NCBI lineage: Bacteria > Bacillati > Actinomycetota > Actinomycetes > Kitasatosporales > Streptomycetaceae > Streptomyces > Streptomyces sp. NPDC001339. The sequence continues at coordinate 566,326 of NZ_JBIAWT010000003.1, forward strand.
CCTCGTCCGACAGCACTCCGCTGAACCACTGGGACTGCTCGAAGGTCGTGCAGATGCCCTTGGGGTGGCCGGTGGTGCCTCCCGTGTGGCGGATGGTGCAGATGTCCTCCGGCCCGGCGAGGCTGTCGAACGGCGCGTCGGACTGTCCGGCGGCCAGCTCGAGCAGGTCCGTGCCCAGCTTCGCGGGGCCGAGCATCAGGACATCCGGACCCGGCGCCAACTCGGTGACCTCGGCGGCCCGTTCCGCGTAGCGCGGGTCGACGATCAGGGCGCGGGTCTCGACGTCGCGGACGATGGCGGCCTGGGAGTCGGCGGACAGCTTGTTGTAGAGGTGATTGACCCGGGCGCCGACCAGGTTGGCCGCGTAACGGGCGGCGAGGGCCTCCGGGAGGTTGCCGCTGAGCAGGGTGACGGTGGCTTCCCGGCCGACGCCCTGGGCGCGCAGCGCCCGCGCCATCCGGTACACCAGCGAACGGAATTCGCCCGCCGTTACCCGGCGTCCTTGGTGGACCACGGCTTCATGTGCAGGGTCTGCGCTAAGTACATCGAGGTTCTCCTCCATGTAGGTACGGAACGTCCGGTCGTCTATGGACATGATGGTGGGCTTCCTCCTGACGCCGGCGGCCGAGGTCGCTGCCGCCGGGGCGCGCTACGATATTTAGTTGCTGGAGGCAACAAAGGTAGGATAGTCGCTCGAGATCGACATCCCAAGTCGGATTTCGCGGACCGGGAGCCGCCGGCTGTCCCCCCGCTGCCCCCCTTCGGTGCGAGTCCCGCTTGCGGCGCTCCACGTATTCCGTCGTGGCGGGTGCGCGCGTCCCTTAGGGGGCGGTCGAACGGATCCCCTAAGGGATGCGAGCGCCCCCTGTGGGGCCACAACGGGCAGGGGGCGGGCGGGTATTCCCGGGATCGGCTGCGGATTCGTGCGGCGCTGCATCCGTGAAGCTCTGCATCCGTGAAGCTGTGCATCCGTGAAGCTCTGCATCCGTGAAGCTGTGCATTCGTGCGGCTCCGCATCCGTGTGGCTCCGCATCTGTGAAGCTGTGCATCCGTGTGGCCGCGTATGGGTGTGGCTGCGTACGCGCGTGGTTTCTGCGGCCGGCCGCGATCGGGCGACGCGTACCGAAGACCGAACGTCGGCCGGATCCGCCGTCCCGGATCCGGCCGCATCCCCGGTCCCCCGATCCGGCCGGATCCCCCGTCCCCCGATATCGCCAACTCGGTCGCCGGTGCGCGGAGGGTGGCGGATAATGCTCCCTCGCGCAGGGGGCGCCCCTGCCCTGCGGCTCTCGCTCTCCCTGCGGGGCCGTCCCGTGTGGAGGGATGATGGGGGGCAGCGGCGAGTACGGCGAGAATCGGCCGATGTGCGGAGGCCGATACAGGGATGCCGATGTACGGAGAGCGCCATGGCTGTCGGTCCGCGGTGACCGGCGGAAGGAGTGCCGGGATGGGTGCGACCGACGCGATCCCCGACGGCGCTGCCTCGGTCGGGGCGACGCCGGGGCGGCCCGGCGGTCTGCTGGACGTCCTGGGCGTCGCCGCCGTGATGCTGGACGCGGACGGGCGGATCGCCCTGTGGAGCCCCCAGGCCGAGAAGCTCTTCGGCTGGACCGCGCGGGAGGCGCTGGGCCGGCCGGCCGCCCGGCTCCTGGTCGCACCCGAACACGTCGAGCTGGTACTGCGGCTGTTCTCGCAGGTCATGGCCGGCGGCGAGAGCTGGGCCGGGGTCTTCCCGGTACGGCACAAGGACGGCAGCACCCGGCTCGTCGAATTCCGCAATATGCGGCTGCTCGACGAGCACGGCGAGTCCTACGCCCTGGGTATCGCCACCGACCAGGCCGTACTGCGGCGGGTGGAGCGGGATCTGGCGCTGTCGGTACGCCTGGTGGCCCAGTCGCCGATCGGCCTGGCGGTCCTGGACACCGGGCTCCGCTACGTCATGGTCAACCCGGCGCTGGAGCGCATCAACGGCCTCCCCGCCGACAGCCACATCGGCCGTCACGTCAGTGAGGCGCTGTCCTTCCTGGACACCGAGGCCGTCGTGTCCCGGATGCGGGAGGTCCTCCGGACCGGCCGGCCGCTGCTCGACCAGTTCACCGCCGGCGGTACCGCCGCCGACCCCACCGCCGACCAGGCCTGGTCGGTGTCGTACTACCGGCTGGAGGACCCCCACGGCCGGGTCCTGGGGCTGGCCACGTCCGTCGTGGACATCACCGAACAGCACCGGGCCGCCGCCGAGGCGGCCCGCGCCCGCCGCCGGCTGGCCGTCATCGCCGACGCCTCCGCGACCGTGGGCACCACCCTCGACGTCGACCGGACCGCACGCGAACTGGCCGAGGTCATCGTGCCCGAACTGGCGGACCTGGCCGCGGTCGATGTCCTCGACTCCGCCCTGGACGGCCGGCGCACCGCCGCGCCGTCCGGCGGCGGATCCGTCCGCTTCCGCGCCCTCGCGGCGTCCGCCGCCCACCCGGCGGACGCCCTCCGCGCCGCCGACCCCACGGGCGGGCTCGTCTCCTACGAAGCCGACCGGCTCATCACCCGCTGCGTGACCGAGGCCCGGCCGGTGCTCGTCGCCCAGGTGACCGAGAAGGACCTGGTGCGCATGGCCGCGGACCAGGACGGCGCCGCCCGCCTCGGACAGGCCGGAGTGCACTCCTCTCTGGCCGTGCCGCTGATCGCCCGCGGCGAGGTGCTCGGGGCGCTCTCGCTGCACCGCACCCGCAATCCGGTGCCGTTCGACGAGGACGATGCGGTGCTCGCCGTCGAGCTGGCCGCCCGGGCGGCGGTGTGCATCGACAACGCCCGCTCCTACCAGAGCGAACGCCGCACCGCGCTCACCCTCCAGCGCCACCTGATGAACCACCGGCCGCCGCAGCCCACGGCCATGGAGATCGCCTACCGCTACCAGCCGGCCCAGGCGGCCAGCGAGGTCGGCGGGGACTGGTTCGACGCCATCCCGGTGGCCGGTGACAAGACGGCCCTGGTCGTCGGTGACGTCATGGGCAGCGGCATCAACGCCGCAGCCACCATGGGCCAGTTGCGTACCACCGCCCGCGCGCTGGCCGACCTCGACCTCGACCCCGCCGAGGTGCTCCGACACCTCGACCACATCGCCACCGGCCTCGACCCGGCCTTCGCGACCTGTCTGTACGCGGTCTACGACCCGCACCGCAGCCTGTGCCGGATCGCCGTCGCCGGGCATCTGCCGCCCGTCCTGGTGCGCGCCGGACAACCGCCGGAACTGCTCGACCTGCCCACCGGCGCCCCGCTCGGCGTCGGCGGTGTGCCCTTCGAGCAGACCACGATTCCGCTGCGCGACGGCGACCGGCTGGTCCTCTACACCGACGGCCTGATCGAGACCCGCGAACAGGCCCTCGACACCCGCCTGGACACGCTGCTCGCCCTGCTCGCCGTGCCCGGGCCCGAGCACGACCTGGAAGGCCTCTGCGACCGGCTCCTGGGCGAGCTGCGCGACGCGCATGGCCACGACGATGTCGCGCTGCTCATCGCCCGGGTCCGGGCGAACCAGGTTCCCGCGAAGGGGAGATGAGCACGCTACGCGGGAGTAGCCGGCGGAATCCGTAGTCGATCTACTTCGCCGCGAAATCCGCTTCGATGGCGCGTATTGAGTGTGGATACGGGTTCGTGACGGCACTTTCTGCTGCGGATTTCGTTGTCTCGCACTCTTAACAGGGTCTTGACGGCAGTCGACGGCAGGGGTTGTATTCGGTCACCAAGTGGCGCCTGTGGTGAGCCGGGTTCCTCCCGTTTCGCGGCGCACGTCCCTCAGCGCGGTCCCCTCCGCCGCCAGGATCGATGGGATACGGATGACCGACACCCCCCAGCTGACCCGGTCGATCGGTGTGGTCGGCGGCACGCTGCTCACGTTGTCCTGTCTGACCCCGGCGTCCTCGCTCTTCGTGATCGTGCCGGACTCGTTCGCCGGTCTGGGTACGGGCACCGCGCTGACCATCGCCGTCGCGGGCCTGCTCTGTGTCGGGGTGGCCTTCGCCTACTCCGAACTCGGCACGCTGATCCCCAGCTCCGGCGGGGAGTACGCCATGGTCGGCACCCTCATGGGCCGCCTGGCGGGGTGGCTGGTTTTCGTCCTCTCGCTGATCGTCGTCATGATCGTGCCGCCCATCATCGCCCTGGGCACCGCCGACTATCTGGCGCCGCTCGTCCCACTGGATCCGCAGTACACCGCCGCCGGCGTGATGCTGCTGGCCACCGTCATGGGCCTGCTCGACCTGCGCGCCAACGCCTGGATCACCGGTGTCTTCCTCGTCCTGGAGATCGTGGCCTGCGCGGTCGTCGCCTTCCTCGGCTTCAGCCACACCCGGCGCTCCGCGTCCGTCCTCGTCCAGCCCGTCGTCGACGCCGGCAACGGACAGAGCACGGCCGTGACCGCCGGCCTCATCGTCACCGGGCTCGCCACCGCGCTCTTCATCCTCCAGGGCTTCTCCACCGCGGTGTACCTCGCCGAGGAGATGGAGAACCCGCGCCGCAACGTCTCCCGCACGGTGCTGTGGACCCTCGCCATCGGAGCGGCCGTCGTCCTGGTCCCCGTCGTCGCGATCACCCTGGGCGCCCCCGACCTGAAGACCCTCGGCGCCGGTGACGTCGCGGGCATGGTGCGGGGGTGGAGCAACTCCGGCACCGGTGTCTTCGTGAGCCTCTGCATCGCCCTGGCGATCATCAACGCCGCGATCGTGATGGTGATTCAGAACTCCCGGGTGGTCTTCGCCTCGGCCCGCGACGCGGCCTGGCCGGCCGCGGTCAACCGGGTCTTCTCCCATGTCGGAGGGCGCTTCGGCTCCCCCTGGGCGGCCACCCTCGCGGTCGGTGTTCCCGGGGCGGCCCTGTGCTTCGTCCACCTCGACACGCTCAGCGAGGTCACCGGCGTGGCCGTCGCCGCGATGTACGCCTTCGTCGCCGTGGGCGCCCTGGTCGCCCGCCGGGGCGCGCTCAGGCACCGGATGGCCTGGCGGATGCCGCTGTGGCCGGCGGTCCCGGTGCTGCTGATCGCGGTCCTGGTCTGGGTCCTGGGCCGGCAGAGCACAAGGAGCCTGGTCATCACCGGTGCCGTCGTCGCCGTCGCCGCGCTGTACTGGGCGTGCTATCTGCGTCCGCGCCAGGACACGCACTGGGTCATCGCGGTCCCCGAGGACGGGCAGGCCCCGGCCGGGACGTCCGCCGGGCAGTCCGCGGAGGCATCGGCGTCCGCGCCCGTGTGAGGCGGCCGAAGCGGATGCTCTTCCGGGGCGGACTCTCTCCCGGAGCGGCGTGCGGGGGTGGGGCGGCGGAAGCCCCGCCTGCCGGTCCGCGGGCTGCTACCGGCCTACCGGTCCGCCGGCTGCGACAGCGCCAACGCGTCCAGGAGCAGGCACACATGGTCGACGGCATCGCGGCCGGCCGGGCCCTCGGCCGTCTCCGCGTCGTCGAGCAGCCCGGCCGTCCTCCGCAGCAGCACCGGCAGCGGCTCGCCTGGGCCGTCCGACGGTTCGGCGTGCACCAGGACGGACCGGACCTGCTCGCCGGTCAGCGGTGCGCCGGTCTCGAGGAAGCGGAACAGCGCCAGGGCGACCCGCCGGTCGGCGTCGCCGGGCTTCCACTGCCCCCGCGCGTGGCTGTCGATGAGCGCCGCCGCGTCGGCACGGATCTCCTCGGGAACATGCATGCCCAAGAACGTCTCACACCGCCACCGCGGGCCATATGGCCGCCGTCACGCTCCTGACCGCACCCGCGTCCCGGCTCCCCGCGTCCGGTGACCCCGTCTGACCAGGCGTGTTGTGCAGGGCGCCGGATCGCTCGGCTGGCCTGAAACCGCCGGACGCGAAACCAAACCTGTGGGGAGAGTTACACGGCCGGTCCAGAACCCGGGCACCGCGCGGTCCGCGGGCGGCGGCACAACCCACCGCCGGGACGTCCCGCCCTCTGGCGCCGGGACCCGGATCACGGGACCATCCTCGAACAGTCCGTGAGGCCCCGGCACGGGTCTGAGCTGCTGCTGCGCTCCGCAGTGCGTGGCTCGCCCACCGTAAGCGGGAGGTGTAGAAAGAGGACATGGCCGGACGCTACGGCCGCCCGCGTTCGGTTCCGAGGATGCGAACTGTCGCAGGCCAGGTCTTTCTCCTGCAGGTCGCGATCGTGGTCATGCTCGTAGCCGCAGCCATGGCGGCGCTCGTGCTGCAGTCCCGGTCCGACTCGGAGCGCGAGGCCCGCCACAGATCGGTCGCCGTCGCCCAGTCCTTCGCCGCCGCACCCGGCCTCGAAGCGGCGCTGCGGAGCTCCGACCCGACCGCCGCGCTGCAACCGCGAGCCGAGACCGCCCGCAAGCTCTCCGGCGTCGACTTCATCGTCGTGATGAACACCCAGGGGATCCGCTACACCCACCCGCTCCCGGACCGGATCGGCAAGCGCTTCGTCGGCACGCTGCGGCCGGCGCAGCACGGCGGTGTGGTCACCGAGAAGATCACCGGCACCATCGGGCCCCTCGTCCAGGCCGTGGTCCCGGTCCTCGGCAAGGACGGCAAGATCGTCGGGCTGGTCTCCGCAGGGATCACCATCGAGAAGGTCAGCGGCGTCGCCGACCAGCAGTTCCCGCTGCTGTTCGGCGCCGCGGCCGGCGTCCTTCTCCTCGCCACCGGCGGTGCGGCGCTGGTCAGCCGGCGCCTGCGCCGCCAGACCCATGGCCTCGGGCCCGCCGAGATGACCCGCATGTACGAGCACCACGACGCGGTGCTGCACGCCGTACGGGAAGGCGTGATCATCGTCGCCGGTGACGGCCGGGTGCTGCTCGCCAACGACGAGGCCCGCCGGCTGCTCGGCCTGCCGGAGGACGTCGAGGGACGCCAGGTCGCCGACCTCGGCCTCGACCCCGGGACCGCCCGGCTGCTGGCCTCCGGCCGCGCCGTCACCGATGAGGTCCATCCGGTCGGCGAACGGCTGCTGGCCGTCAACCAGCGCTCGACCGACCAGGCCGGCGGCCCGCCCGGGAGTGTCACCACGCTCCGGGACACCACCGAGCTCAGAGCGGTCACCGGCCGGGCCGATGTCGCCCGTGGACGCCTGAAACTCCTCTACGACGCCGGCACGGAGATCGGCACCACCCTCGACGTGGTCCGCACCTGCGAGGAACTCGCGGAGTTCGCCGCGGCCCGGTTCGCCGACATCGTCACCGTCGACCTGGCCGAGGAGGTACCGACCGGCGCGGAGCCGGCGCCCGCCCTCGCCACCGGCGTCGAGATGCGGCGCACCGCGGCCGTCGGCCTGCCCCCGGACAGCGGCCTGTATCCGGTCGGCAAGCCGGTCCGCTTCGACCCGGCCACCGAGCTCGGCGCCGGGATCACCAGCGGCCGGCCGGTCCTCGAAACGGACCTGTCCACCTACCGCGGCTGGCAGCGGCAGAACCCCGACCGCGCCCGGAAGATCGTCGCGCACGGTATCCACTCGATGATCGCCGTCCCGCTGCGGGCCCGCGGCACCCTCCTCGGCGTGGTCATCTTCTGGCGCTCCCGGGATCCCGCGCCGTTCGAGGAGGAGGACCTCTCGCTCGCCGAGGAACTGGCCGCCCGCGCCGCCGTGAGCATCGACAACGCCCGCCGCTACACCCGCGAGCACACCATGGCGGTCACCCTGCAGCGCAGCCTGCTGCCGCGCGCCCTGCCCGAGCAGAACGCCGTCGAGGCCGCCTACCGCTATCTGCCCGCCCAGGCCGGGCGCGGCGGACTGGGCGGCGTCGGCGGCGACTGGTTCGACATCATCCCGCTGCCCGGCGCCCGGGTGGCGCTGGTCGTCGGCGATGTCGTCGGGCACGGCCTGCACGCCGCCGCCACCATGGGCCGGCTGCGCACCGCCGTCCACAACTTCGCCAACCTGGACCTGCCTCCCGACGAGATCCTCTGGCACCTCGACGAACTCGTCACCCGGATCGACCAGGACGAGGGGTCCGGCGGCGCGGAGGCCACCGTCACCGGCGCCACCTGCCTCTACGCCATCTACGACCCGGCGTCCGGCACCTGCACGATGGCGCGCGCCGGCCATGTCCAGCCCCTGGTCCTGCGGCCGGACGGCACCGCCGAGGTCGCCGAGGTGCCCGGCGGCCCGCCGCTCGGCCTCGGCGGTCTGCCCTTCGAGACCTGGCAGCTGCGGCTGCCGGAGGACAGCCGGCTGATCCTCTTCACCGACGGGCTCGTCGAGGACCGCGACCGCGATTTCGACGCCGGCATGGCGCTGCTGACCCGCACCCTCGCCGGCCACCCCGAACGGACCCCGGACGAGACCTGCGAGGCGGCGCTCGGCGCGCTGCTGCCGGAGCGTCCCAGCGATGACATCGCGCTGCTCGTCGCCCGCACCCGGGTCCTGGACGCCACCCAGGTCGCCGACTGGGACGTGCCGCCCGACCCCTCCGCCGTGGCTGGGGTACGGGCCATGGCCGTCCGCAAGCTGACCGAGTGGGGACTGGCGGACGAGGCGTTCACCACCGAACTGATCCTCAGCGAGCTGGTCACCAACTCCATCCGCTACGCCTCCGGCCCCATCCACGTACGGCTGATCCGCGACACCTCGCTGATCTGCGAGGTCTCCGACCGCAGCAGCACCTCGCCGCATCTGCGCCAGGCCGCCACCACGGACGAGGGCGGCCGCGGCCTGTTCCTGATCGCGCAGCTGGCGGAGCGCTGGGGGACCCGCTACACGAGCGGCGGCAAGGTCATCTGGACGGAGCAGCCCGTCTGAGCGCGGGGCCGCACGACGCCGGGCGCGTGCGGCCCCCGGGGCCGGTGCTCAGTGCTCGGCGGGCCGGGCCGGCGGCTGGTTGGCCGCCGTCACGTTCACCGCGGCCCAGGCCTTGTCGACCGCCTTGTACTCGGTGCTTCCGGCGCCGTGGAGGTCCTTCGCCGCGTGCAGCGTCGCGGTCCGGGCGTCATGGAAGTCGGTCGTGGAGACCATGTACCGGGTGAGCGCCCGGTAGAAGATCGCCGTCGCCTTGTCCCGGCCGATACCGGTCACCTTGGAGCCGTCGTGGGTGGGGGAGTCGTAGGCGACGCCGCCGATGGTCTTCGCTCCGCTGCCCTCGGCGAGCAGGTAGTAGGCGTGCGAGGAGACACCGGAACCGGCGTGCACCTCGGTGTCGTAGGACTTCTGCGACCAGTAGTCGACGGCGCCTTCGAGCTTGTCGAGGGACGGCTTGTCCAGGCGGCGCAGGAACTTCTGCCGCAGGCCGAGCTTCTCGCCCATCAGGTAGTTCGGCGGGTTCTTCGGGTTGTCGGTGGCGAACTCCACCGCGCTGCCGAAGATGTCCGCCAGCGACTCGTTGAGCGCGCCGGGTTCGCCGAACTGGTTTCCCTCGGCGTCGACGCGGGTGGGCCGGAGGCCGGCGGTCGCGTCGACGACGCCATGGGACAGCTCATGGCCGGTGACGTCCAGGACGACCAGGGGTTTGGTGAAGGTCTTGCCGTCACCGTCGCCGTAGAGCATGCAGCCGCACTCCGACGACCAGTAGGCGTTGCCGACCTTGTTGCCGAAGTGCACCAGGGCGCGCGCCCCGGCGCCGTCATTCTTGATGCCGTTGCGGCCGAACGTCTTCCGGTAGAAGTCCAGGGTGCGGGATATGCCGTACTGCGCGTCCACGGCGGCGGTTTCCCGGCTGTTCGTGGTGCCGTCGCCCCAGCGGTTGGTGGTGCTGGTGAACGCCGTGCCGCTGGTGAACTTCTCCAGCTCCTTGCCGCCGGCGTCCCGGGTCTCGGTGTTCCCGCGGGTGGGGTCCTTGAGGACGAAGGACTTCTGCGCGGTCCGGGTGGTGGGCAGCGGCACACTGCCGACGAAGAAGGAGGAACCGGTGCCCTCGGCCGCGGCCGGGGCCCGGCCGGCGGCGGACGGGGCGGCCGCGGCCGGCCCGGTGGCGGGGGCGAGCCGTTCGCCGCGCTCGCGCAGCTTGGCCTGGACGGCCGGTGACAGGAACGAGTCGTTGGCCGGGGTGTTGCCGAGCACCTCGCCGGAGGCCGCGTCGAGGACGACCGTACGGGCGCCGCCGCCCTCGGTGGTACGGCTGCCGGCGACGCGCACCTGGTAGGCCAGCGTCGTCCGGCCGTCGCGGGCGTCCACGACCAGTTCGGCCTCGTCGGCGTCGCCCCTGGCCACGCGGGCGGCCTTGGCCCGGGCCTGACCGGCCGACAGTTCCGGTTTCGTGGTGGGCAGATCGACCTGGTGGCGGAAGGCCCGGGTCACCCCCTCGTACGCGGACGCGGCCGTGAGGTGGACGACGAGGTCGCCGCCGAGGACCGGGAGTCCGCGATGGGTGCGGACGAACCGGACGTGCTGCCGTCCGTCCGGGTCGACCATCGTGTCGACGGCTTCGAGGGTGTCCCGTGTGCCGACCCCGGTGGCCGAGGCGTGGGCGAACGCCGCGGCGCGGGCCTTGCCGACGAGGGCGGAGAGGGCGGGAGCGGCGGAGGGGGCGGAGGCATCGGCCGGCGGGGTGGCGGGGGACGCGGACGCGGTGGCGGCCGCACCGGCGGTGAGGGTGGCGGCCGTGGTCACCGCGAGGGCGACGGCCAGACGGTGCTTGCGTATGTGGGGTCTACGCACTGCTGAGGGTCCTTAGCGCTGCGGGGGCGGCCGGCTGCCCAACCGCCCGTACGCGTGGTGCCGTTGTGCACCACGGGGGCTGCCGTGCGGCCCCGCGCAAACCCTCCATGCCCTGGCATGGGCATGTAAAGAGAAATGATCAGAATTAAAGATCCGTAGTCTAAATTTGACAATTGATCACCTATGAGTGAAGGAGAGGTGACCAACTGTGCTCTGCCTCGGAAGACCCGCGGTGACGCGAAAGGGTTGCTCAAGCTGCTTGAGCGCAGGCCGGAACGCCCGCGCGGTGCGCGCGATGCGCTGAGCGGGAGGTCATCGAGGGAAGGGCGCCCGGTTCACCGGAGGCCAGGGCGCCCGGATTGCCGGAGGCTAGGAGTCTTCGCGCTGCCGGCTCTGCGGGTCCGCCGCGGCGGTCGCCGCGCCCTGCGGGCCGAAGAGCTCCTCCAGGGACGCGTCGGCGCGCTCCCCGCCTCGTACGGCTTCGACGACGGCCTGGTGGAAGCTGCGGCTGGCCTCTTCGGTGGGGCAGGGGACGGGGCTGCCGGCCATGGTGTACCAGTCCGAGGAACCGGTGTGCTGCACAGCCACATGCGCCAGGTCCTCCGACCAGGTCGTGTGGATGGTCAGGTCGCCGTTGAGTACGCCGATCTCCTCGGTGCGCACCGTATCGGGAAGCGCGTGGATTCCGACGGTGGTCCAGGATGCCCAGGTCATGATGTTCCCCTCGGCGACAAGGGCCCCGGCCGGCGGCCGGGCGCGGTGCCTCAAGTCTGGCACTTGCGGTGTGCCGGCGCACCGTATGCGGAGCCATGAATTCCGGACACACGGCGTGGGCCGCGGGTCATTTCTTCTTCAACGAACCAGCCGGTGCCCGTCCCGCCCGCACAGGCCCCGGCGTCACCGTCCGTACTGGCATCCACCGCCTGATCGATCACGACCGCGGGGCGGGCGCCGGCGCCGGGCCGGCCGACGTCGACGACCTGGCCGCGCGGGTCCGCCGGCTCGCCGAAGTCCCGTGCCGGCTACGGGACTTGGGCGACGCCGTGCCCGGGGTGATCCTGAACGGCGGAACACGCGGCGGGGAGTTCAGGCGACGGGGCCGGTGACAGCGCCGGCGACAGCGGCCGCGGCGGGAATGACGACAGGGTCGGGTCGGGGGATGGCGGAGTTCAGTCGATGACGGAGTGGAAGAACGTGACCCCGGCGCCGAAGGCCGCGCCGCCCACAAGGGCCGCGGAGGCCAGGGTGCCGCCGTTGCACCAGGTGAGGACACCGGCGCCGAGGGCCGTGAGGACGCCCAGCAGCAGGATGACGGCGGCGCGCTGACTCAGCAGAGCCGCTTTGTCGTTCAGTGCTGATCTGTTGTCGGACACATCAACTCCCAACTGCGCGGGAGCGAGAAATCGCTCGGTGCGGATGCTGATGCTGGGCTCGATCTTCTCATCCGGCACCGGACACAGCCGGTAACACACGGCGAAAACCCCGGCGTTTCCCCTGTTTTGGGCGGATTTGGGGCTGCTGTTTGGGCGGATTCCGGGCTACTGGGCCTGCCCACCGGGCAACGCCGTCACGCCAGGGCCTGCGTCGCCGGGCGCAGCCGCGCGGAACGGGGCGGAACGGTGCGGAGCGGTGCCGCAGAGCCCTGTGCGCGGAGCGAGCGCCCGTGTCGTCGGCCGCTCCGCACCGTCCTCCCGATAGCGTCGTCGGCGCACCGAAGCGACGGAAGCCGGCGAGAGCGCGGGAGGCGGGCCATGGCCACCTGGTCCACCGTGCTCTTCGCCCTGCTCGCGGCGGTCAGCAATGCGCTGGCCACCGTGCTGCAACGGCGCGCGGCGCGCACCGTCCCGCTGTCCCGCCGGCTGCGCCTCGGCCTCTTCGTCGATCTGCTGCACCGCGCCGCCTGGCTCGGCGGGATGCTCGGGGTGCTCGCCGCCGCCTGCTTCCAGGCACTGGCGCTCTCGCGCGGCGCACTGTCGATCGTCCAGCCCCTCTTCGTCCTCGAACTTCCGATGGCCCTGCTCATCGGCCGGCTGCTGCTCGGCGGACGGATCCCGCGCGGCGGCCGGCGCGGCGTGGCGCTGCTGGTCGTCGGCCTCGGCTCCGCCCTCGCCGCCGCCGCGCCCACCATCGGTACCGACCACGCCCCGTTCGAGCGTTGGGTCCCCGCCCTCGCGGTCTGCGGCGGGGTGATCGTCACCACGGCGTGGGCCGGACTGCGCCGCCGAGCGGGCAGCGTCCGGGCGGCCTGCTTCGCCGCGTCCGCGGCCGTCGCCTACGCCCTCACCGCGGCCCTGCTGAAGGACGCCACCTACCTCTGGCAGGCCGGCGGACCCGCCCGGTTCTTCGCCTCGTGGCAGACGTACGGCTTCGCGCTCCTCGGGGTGCTGGCCCTCTTCCTCTTCGAGAACGCCATGCAGTCCGGTCCGCTGACCGCCTCTCAGCCCGTCCTCACCCTCGGCGACGCGCTGGTGAGTCTGTCGCTGGGCGTCACCCTCTTCGACGAACGGGTCCGGGCCGGCTGGTGGCTGGTCCCCGAGACGCTGGGCATCGCCCTGGTCCTGTGGGGTGCCGTACGGCTCTCCCGTGTCGCCCTCGCCCAGGACCTGGCGGGCACCGCACAGGGCCGGACGGCCGAGCCCGCGGGTGACCGGCCGCGCCAGTGATCGTTCCCAGGCCGTGAACACCGATCTCACCATGAAGACCGCCACGGCCACCGCGCTGACCTCGTCCGCCCTGGCCCTGTCCGCCGTGACCCTGTCCGTCCTGGCACCGGCCGGACCCGCCTACGCCGATGGCGGCACCATGCCCGATGTGACCGGAAGGCCCCTGGTCGCCGCGTACCAGGCCCTCGACTACGACACCACGGTCCGGTTCGCGGACGGGCGCGGTGCCCGCCGCCTGGTGCTCTGGCCGGGGTCCTGGAAGGTCTGCGGCCAGAGCCCGCGGCCGGGTACCCCGCTGGACGGCCGGAGGGTCACGCTCACCGTCGTCAAGCACAGCGAACGGTGCGGCACCGGCACCGGGTGAGCACCGCGGCACGACGAACGCCGCGGGAGATCACCGTGTACGAGCGGGAGATCTACGACCGGAAGATCACCGCGTACGGCGCGGCCGGGTAAGGGCGCCGGACCCGTACCGGTTTGGCGGAGCCGCCCCCGGCTACGTACAGTTCCGCCGAAGCTTGCACGGACAACTTCTTGTACAGGCTTCGTGACCAGGACGTACGACCCCAGGAAAGCGGCAGCGGCGATGACGGTGACCGAAGCAGGCCGGGCCGATGGCGCGGGTATCGACGCGGAGCGGATGGCGGTCTGCCTCAGCGTGCTCGAGGAGCTGGACGCGCTGCCCGTCGACCACCCCGACGCGATCACCATACGGCGCGCCACCGCCGGCATCTACCGCACGGTCAAGCAGCGCCGGCGGCAGGAGCGCCGGGCGGCGAAGACCGCCAACGACCGCGCCGTGACCGCGGCCACCGCCACCGGCGCACCCGACCGGATCGACGACGAGACCCAGGGCCTGGCCCTCACCACCTCGGTGACCACGGAGATCGCCGGAATCCTCGAGCGCCCCCGGTGCTGCTACGTCTGCAAGGACCGCTATACCGAGGTCGACGCGTTCTACCACCAGCTGTGCCGCTCCTGTGCCGAGGAGAACCGGGCCCGCCGCGACGCGCGCACCGACCTCACCGGCCGGCGTGCGCTGCTCACCGGCGGCCGGGCGAAGATCGGCATGTACATCGCGCTGCGGCTGCTGCGCGACGGCGCCCACACGACGATCACCACCCGCTTCCCGAACGACGCCGTCCGCCGCTTCACGGCGATGCCGGACAGCGCGGAGTGGCTGCACCGGCTGAAGATCGTCGGGATCGACCTGCGCGACCCGGCCCAGGTCCTGGCCCTCACCGACGCGGTGAGCGCGGAAGGCCCGCTCGACATCCTGATCAACAACGCCGCGCAGACCGTCCGCCGCTCGCCGGAGGCGTACGCCCAGCTGGTCGCCGCCGAGTCCGCCCCGCTGCCCGCCGGTGAGCTGCCCGCCTCCCTCGTCCTCGGGCACTTCGGCAGCGGCACCCCCACGGCTCTGCCGGCGTCCTCGGCGACCGGGTCCGGCGCGCTGAGCGCCGGCGAGGTGACCGCGCTCGCCCTGACCACCGGCTCCGCCTCGCCCGCCCGGATCGAGGCGGGCACCGCCATCGACGCGGGCGGCCTGGTGCCGGACCTGCACGCCACCAACAGCTGGATCCAGAAGGTGGACGAGGTCGACCCGGTGGAGCTGCTCGAAGTCCAGCTGTGCAATATGACCGCGCCGTTCCTGCTGGTCAGCAAGCTCCGCCCGGCGATGGCCGCCTCGCCGGCCCGCCGCAAGTACATCGTCAACGTCTCGGCGATGGAGGGCCAGTTCAGCCGCGGCTACAAGGGCCCCGGTCACCCCCACACGAACATGGCCAAGGCCGCGCTGAACATGCTCACCCGCACCAGCGCCCGCGAGATGCTGGAGACCGACGGCATTCTGATGACCGCCGTGGACACCGGCTGGATCACCGACGAGCGGCCGCACCCCGAGAAGATGCGGCTGGCGGCCGAGGGCTTCCACGCCCCGCTCGACCTGGTCGACGGCGCGGCGCGGGTCTACGACCCGATCGTCCGGGGCGAGAGCGGTGAGGATCTCCATGGCTGCTTCCTGAAGGACTACGCCCCGATGGCCTGGTGACCGCCGGACACGCGTACCCCGGCGCGACCGGCATTCAGCCCGGGCCCGCCGCCAGCCCATGGCGGGCGAGCAGCGGCCCGACGTCCGGATCGCGCCCGACGACCGCGCGGAACGCTGCGAGGGGGCCGACGGTGCCGCCCTTGGCGAGGAGTTCCCTGCGGAAGATCTCCCCGCTCTCACGGATCGTCCGCCCGTTCTCGCGGAACCACCGCACGGCATCGGCGTCCAGCACCTCGGCCCAGCGGTAGCCGTAGTAGCCGGCCGCGTAACTGCCGCTGAAGGCATGGGCGAAGTAGCCGGTGCGGTAGCGCGGCGGGATCGCGGCCAGGGCGAGGCCCCAGCGCTCCAGCGCGGCGGCCTCGAACGCCTCCGCGCCGTCCGCGCCCGGCGGCCCGCCGGCGGGCAGGGTGTGCCAGGACCAGTCGAGCATCGCCGCGGCCAGGTGCTCCACCATCCGGAAGCCGGCCCCGAAGTCCTCCGCCTCGCGCAGCCGGGCCGGCAGCTCCGGCGGCATCGGCTCACCGGTGACATGGTGCCGGGCGTAGTGGGCCAGCACCTCGGGCCACTCCGCCCACACCTCGTTGACCTGAGAGGGGAACTCGACGACGTCGCGTGGCACCTGGGCACCGGCCAGCAGCGGATAGCGGACGTCGGAGAAGAGTCCGTGCAGGGCGTGCCCGAACTCGTGGAAGAGCGTGGTGACCTCGCGCCAGGTCAGCAGCACCGGCTCACCCGCCGGCGGCCTGCCGATGTTCAGGTTGTTGACCACCACCGGCCGCCGCCCCAGCAGGTGCGACTGGGTCACCAGCTCGCTCTCCCAGGCACCGCCGCGCTTGGACGCCCGGGCGTGGAAGTCGCCGATGTACAGGCCGAGCGGGCCGCCGTCGGCGTCGTGCACTTCGAAGACCCGCAGGTCCGGGGGCCCCGACCAGGTCGGGGCGCTCGGTGAAGGTGATCCCTTGAAGTTCTCTCCCGGGTGAATCCGGGAGATTCGCCCCTGGATCGCTCCGGGGAGTTTGACAGGCCATGCCTGTCCGGCGACGACCCTCCCGGCCGCCGGAGCAAGTACGTGACTCGCTCGGGTTGTTGGGGACTTGGTTATCGCCCCCGGCAATGCGGCGAGCGTACCAGATGCTTTCCGAACGGACGTGGCCGAGCAGGGCGGCGCGCTCGGCCCGCAGACCGGCCAGGGCGACGGCCACCGGCCCGTTACGGTCGGCGCCCCGGTCGAGCGAGGCGGTCAGCAGCCGCTCGCGCAACCCCGGGTCGTCGAGGGCACCGAGCTGGGTCTGCTGGGTGAAGTTCTTCATGCCGAGGACGAACCTGCCGTCCTGCCCGAGTGCCCCGGCGGCTTCGGCGGCGGCCGCGATCTCGTCCTCGGGCAGTCCGGCCAGCTCCTCGGCCCGGTCCAGCACCAGGGCCGCCCCGGCGGTGGCCGCGCGCAGGTTCCGCCGGAACTCGGCGCGCCGCGCGGCGATCTCGGTGTTCAGCTCGCGCAGCCGCCGCTGCCGCTCCGGACCGAGCCGCACCCCCGCCCGTACGCGGCGGGTGTGATGCTGCTCCAGTACGCGCAACTGCTCGCCGTCCAGCCCGAGTTGGTCACGCGTCCGGTACAGCTCGTCCAGCCGGGCGAAGAGCGCGGGGTCGAGCAGCAGCGCGTCCTCGTGCGCGGCCAGCCGGGGAGCGAGCTCCGCCTCCAGCGCCTGGACCTCGTCATCGGTGTCGGCGGCCGCCTGGTTGAGGAACACCGGGCGTACCCGGCTCAGCACCGCGCCGCTCCGCTCCAGTGCCTCCACCGTGTTCTCGAACGTCGGCGGTGCGGCGAGGGCGCCGATCGCCGCCACCTCCCGCAGCTGCTCCGCCATCCCGCGCTCGAAGGCCGGCAGATAGTGCTCGTGCCGGATCCGGGCGAAGGGCGGCAGCCCGTAGGGCAGCTCACTCGGCTCGAAGAAGGGGTTCACCGTCACGGACGCCGACCCTACGCCCGGGGGCGGGACCGGGTCCGGCGGTCGCCGAAGACGGCCGAAAGGCGGTGCTCCACCGGGGCCGTTCCGACCGACGTCGGACGGCCGCGCGTGGGCGCGCGCCGCGGCCCGGTCCCGGGGAGCGGCGCCGGGTCATCCGTGGTGTCATCGAAAGCGAGGCAAGCAACGCTCCTGAGACGGGAGGAACCATGGCCGGCAAACTCACCGCGCGAGACATCATGACCGGCGGTGTGCGCTGCGTGGGCGCGCATGAGTCGCTCTACGACGCGGCCAGGATGATGCGTGACCTCGACGTCGGTTGTCTGCCCATCTGCGGCGACAACAACCGGCTCACGGGCGTGATCACCGACCGGGACATCGTCGTCACCTGCTGTGCCGACGGGATCGACCCGGCGACCGTACAGGCCGGCACGCTCAGCGGCGACCTGTACTGGATCGACGCCGACGCGGAGGCCACCAAGGCGCTGGAGATCATGGAGAACAACCACGTCAAGCGGCTCCCGGTGATCGACGTCAAGGGCGGCCACCAGCTGGTCGGCATGATCACCGAGGCCAACGTCGCCAAGAACCTCAACGACAAGCAGATCGCGGAGTTCGCCACCGGCGTCTACGCGACCGCCTAGGTCCGTTCCCCCGGGCAGGCCTTGTCGCCTGTTCCCCGGGGCGGACCTCCTCGCACGACGGCACCGCCTCTGGCGCCGTGGCCCCACCCGCACCTGCGGGCGGGCCGTCCGCGGCGCCACGGACGGCCTGCTACCCCACGCCTGGGAATACCCGGGTATTCCGCCTGCGCTTCTCCGGCGCCTGGCCGGGATTCGGTCGCTTCAGTCGCTGCTCAATCGGTCCGCTTTTCGTGCCGAGTTGTGTGTTCTCAGTCGAGGGTGTTCAGTTCGGTGTTCCGTTGTGGTGGGATTTCGGTACGGCCAGCCGCATACCGGGGAAAATGAGGTCCGGATCCAGGCCGATCGTCGCGCGGTTCACCAGATAGAATTCCTGCCAGCGGAATCCGCGTACACAGGCGATTCCGCTCAGCGTATCCCCGGAGTTGACGACGACCGAGCTGCCGGAGAGCGGGGGATGCTGCACCTTGTACCGCTTCACGGGGGCCTGCGGGTGCCGGACGCGTTCCCGGGCCGCATGGGCCTCCCGTTGCGGCGCGCGGCGCGGGGGTGAGACACGCGGAGCGCGGTGCGGTGTGGCCGAGTTGAGGCCGAGCCGCGCCGAGCAGGCCGGCCAGGCACCCCAACCCTGCCGGGCCAGCACCCGTTCCGCCACGTGGATCTGCTGTGTCCGGCTGGCCTGTGCCGCCCGGGATCCGTACGCCCGGCCGCCGTAGGACCGCCAGGTCGAGTGGGCGAGCTGCAGCCCGCCGGAGAAGCCGTTGCCGGTGTCGATGCGCCAGTTCCCGCCGCTCTCGCACCCGGCCAGGCGGTCCCATGTGCCGCTCGGCGCGGCCTCGGCCGGCTGCTCGGCCGCGACGTTCAGCGTGCCGGCCGCCAGCAGTACGGCCGCCGCCGTGATACCGCGCACCCCGTACCCCCGGAATTCACTCCGGGCGGTCGACTCCGATTCCTGAGGAAATTCCATGTGTGTGCTCCCGTCGTCCGCCGCGCGGTTTCCCGGCGGCTGTTGAGGAAACCCGACGCCTTACGGTCATCGATTTCGAGCGGGGCCCGAAATGCGATTTCCGTGCGGCGCCGTGAATTCGACGGGGATGAGACAACCACGCACCGAGTTCGCATCGGCAGAGCGCGCGGTAGCGCCGTCCCGGCTCGGCCTGCTCCCTTGTCTCCGGAGTACGGGCATGCCTGCCCACGGCGCGCCCGCTCCGACCGGCAGGGGCGCATCGGGCGCCTCGTCTGCGCACGGTGCTCCTCGGCCGGACGATCACCGGTGCGGTCCGGGGGTGTCCGCCCAGCGCATCCACCGCGTTCGGTGCACGCGCTGCGCAGTACCGCACACACCGCGCACAGACCTTTGGGGAGTGCACCGTCCGGTCCCGCCCCGGGGGTGCGGGTGCAACAACCCATCCATCCGGGCAAGTTCGGAACCGCCTTCACAGGGGCGAAACGGGCGATGCAGGTGATCGAGTGGAAACCGCGCCTTCCGGGCAGATCGCTAAGGCCTGCTGACACCCCGTCTCCTCCGTTGCGTATGCGAACCCCCGCTTTTCGAACGGGAGTTACTGGCCGTTAAACCTCCTGAGAGTGTGGCGTTGATCACCCCTGAAGAGGGAAAGCGCAGGTGGGCGCACAGTCTGCACTTGATCGATCACTTTGTGCTGCTTATGTACGAACCCTGATTAACCCTGGGGGCCCTTCCCGTCGGTGAGAGGGGCAAGGAACGCGACTCCTGTTCCGCCCCACCCGTAACGACGCGGGTGGCAGCAACTCACATGAAGGGAGGGCTCGTGGAGCACTTGGGGCACTCATGGCCCTGGTACGCGCTGGGACTGCTCGGCGTCTACCGGTTGACCGCCACAGGACTCGACGCCCTTGTCCGGCGCGTGGTGCGCACCGCCTCGCAGACCCGAGCGGAGCACCACCACGCCACCGTCACCACCCGTACCACCGTTGCATCCCCGTGGTGCGGCACCCTCACCCCGGACCGCCCGTGGCACGGCGCCCCACCGGAGGCCACCGTCCCGCCCCCGCCGCGACCACAGGCGGACCACCGCTGTGAGGAGACCCGGTGAACGAGCACTCTCCCCTGGCCAGCCCGACCGACCTGCCGCTGGACTTCGAGGTCTTCTTCCAGCGTGAACAGAAGGCCCTCCTCGCCCTCGCCGCCTCCCGCCTCCGGGACCGCCGGGACGCGGAGGAAGCCACCCTGGAGGCCGGCTGCCGGATGTACACCAAATGGGAGCGCATCCTCGCGCACGACAATCCGAAGGCTCTCGCGTACACCATCCTCAACGGCGTCATCGCCGACTTCTACCGCCGCGAGATCCGCAACAGCCGCGTCCAGCCGTACGCCGACCCGCCCGACACCGCCTACCTCCAGGAACTGCGCAGCTACGAACCGCTCGACCGCGCACTGGACGAACTGGAGTCCGCCGCGCCGCTCCAGGCCAACTCCGTACGCCTGCGCCACCTCGCGGGCCTGTCGTACGACCAGATCGCCGAGCGCCTGGGTACCACCCCCGGTGCCGTGAAGGTCAGCACCAGCATCGGGCTGCAGCGGCTCAAGGAGATCATGACGCACGGTTCCCGCGGGACCGGAGAGGACAAGTGATGCTCGAAGACCTGCTACGACGCCAAGCCGAGGCCTTCGGCAGGGAGTTCGCCGACCACGACCCGGTGGCCTTCACCGAGCTGCTGGCCGCCCGGATCGCCGACGGCATCGGACGCGACCGCGACCCCGTCACCCGCGGAACGATCGGCGGCATCCGCCCCACACCGGTGCGCCCGGCGCCCTCCCGCGCCCGCCGGCGCCGCCGGCCCACCCCCATCCTCGACCAGGCGACCGCCCCCGGGGCCGTCCTCGCGGAGGCCCGGCGGCTGTGCCACGTCGTGCTCCGCTCCAAGGACATCGACACCCTCGGGGCGTTCGCCGCCGACTACGACGCGGCCGGCGCACGCACCTTCGCCTGCCTCCTCTACACCCTCGACAAGTGGGACAGCGCCCTGTACTGGTGGCGCTTCGCGGCCGGCGCCGGCGACGAGCTCGCCGCCCACCTGCTCGCCGTGCATCACGCCGCCGTCGGCCGCACCACCGACGCCCGGCTCTGGCGGGCGATCGCCCGGATGATGGGATTCGCCCCCGACCGCCACCTTCCCGTCCCGGTCAGAGGAACCTCGGAACCGGCCCAGGGATTCGCGCGCACGTGGGACGGGAGCCTGCAGACGTTTCTTCGGCAGAACCACCTGCCGCGGGAGCTGGCGCTGGGCTGACTTCCCACGTTGTCGGCCGTCCCGCCGCGGGTGTTTCTCGCCGTGACGCCTGCGGCGGGCGTGGGTTTGTCGGGTGCGGGTCCGCTCCTCCGGACTTCGTCCTGCGGAGCGGCCCCTCCCGGGAGTGGGAGAAAAAACGCTGAGTGGGGGTGTACGCAAGCGGTCCACTGTCAGCAGACGATCGCTTACGTACACCCCCACCGGTCTTCTTCCACCCACCCACGGGAGGGGGCGGACCGCAGAACGAAGTTCGGAGGGGCGCACCCGTGACGTACAGCCCCGCGCAGCGGTAACGGCCCGCTGCCAGGCGACACGGCGGGAAAGCCAAAAACGTGGGAGGCAAGCCAAGCGCAGCGGTTAGCCAAGCGCAGCGGAAAGCCCACGCACATAAGCCGCCTGGCCCGCATGCTGCAGCCCATCGGCGATGACGCTGATGAGCCGGACGCCCAAGGTGACGGGCGGCGACCAGGAGCGGTCGACGACGCGGGTGAATTCCTTGTCCGGGATACCGGCGACATAGCGCACCGTGCTGTCGTGAACGGCTTGGTGATAACCCGTCAGCAGTTCGGCGGTCAGACCGCGTACCTTCGCCACATTCATGCGGGAGTGGCCGTAGCCGGTGTCCTCGGCGGCGAACGGCAGCGCAAAGCGCCCGTACCAGTCGTCGGCGGTCCAGACCTGCTCGGTGCCGGCCGCATCGGCGACGTGATCGTCCTGGACCCTGGTGAGGTGCCAGACCAGCCAGCCGATCGAGTTGGCGCTGTCATCGGGACGGGCGGCGAGCTCCTCGGGGCCGAGTCCGGTGACCACCTCCTCGACGACTTCCCGGATACGGCCGAAGGCATCGACGAGCAGATCCGTGCTGGTGGTCATGGAGGCTCCTTTGCGGTGGCGGTGGCGGTGGCGGTCGGGGGTCGGGGGCGGGCCCGGCAGGCCACGCGGGTATCGGTCCGGCGGCGCGCCCATGGTCGCAAGCCGGGGCGGCGAATCGTGGGAGGCCGACACATCTGGCCGAGTCCGTATGCCGGGTCGGTCACGCCCGCAACCGAGGGGGCGGGTCGTTGGTCATACCGGTCATGAGACGACGACTGAACCTGTGCATACGGCGGCGGTCCGGCGTCGGCCGCCGGGCGGGCGCGGCGCTCGCCCTCACGGCGCTGACCGTTCCGCTGACCGTGGCATTGGGCTCCACCGCCCAGGCCGCCACCGCGTCCGCCTGCATCGCGGTCCGCGGCCCCTACCAGAAGCAGGCCGAGAAGTTCCTCGGGCTCACGGTCGACGGCCGGCAATCGGCGTCCGACTGCCGGGCCATCCGTGCCTTCCAGACCAGCCACGGCATCACCCCGAACATCGGCTACGCCGGGCCCGTCACCTGGGGTGTGATGAACCTCGTCGCACAGCAGCGGGCCGCCGGGAAGAACCCCGGCAAGGACCGCAAGTGCCCCACCGACAGGGGGCGCATCGCCTGCGTCGACCTGACCCGGCAGCTCAGCTGGATCCAGGACGGACGGCGGCTGGTGTTCGGACCGGTGCCGGTCCGCACCGGCCGGGACGGCCACGAGACCCGTACCGGCGCCACGAAGGTCTACTGGCGCCATCTGCACCATGTGTCGACCCTGTACCACGTGGCCATGCCGTACAGCCAGTTCTTCGACGGCGGACAGGCCTTCCACGCCATCAGCGGCAGCGTCTGGTCCGCACCCGGTTCCCACGGCTGTGTCAACATGCGGAGCGGTGACGCCAGGACGTATTGGTCCCTGCTCCGGACCGGCGACGACGTCTACGTCTACGGCCGGAAGCCGGGCACCTGACCCGGCGGCACGGGCCGGCGGCCCCGGCCCGTGCCGCGGCTGTGTGGCGTCAGTCGGTGGCCAGCAACTGGTACAGCGACATCGGCGTCACATAGCCGGGCCAGCGGCCATCGGCGAACAGATGGACCCCGGCGTCCAGATAGCACTGGTCCACGAGTTGGGAGCAGATCATGTGCCGGGTGCTGGCGATGTAGCGTCGCAGCCCCGGCACGGGGACATGGAAGCGGTGAGCGGCGATCGCGAGGTAGTCGAGGAAGCTGTACGGCACCCCGATGTAGCGGGTGGCCGCCGCGCAGATACCGGCGCGCCGCTGCTCGGTGAGCCCCGCGGGGCAGACGTAGAGCACCTCGCCGTCGGCGTACCGCGGCAGAGAACGGATGCGGGAGCCGCCCGGCTGGGCTTCCAGCAGCCGGTCGCCGGGCAGGACGAGGAAGGCGTGTTCGTAGTCGGCGGAGCCATCGCCGATGATCCACTGTCCGAAGCGGATCAGGCGGCCGGTGGTGCCGGATATCTGAGTGAGTCCGATGTCGCCGGGCAGGGGAGGGGTATGCCTCATGAGCGGCTCCCGGGAGCGCGAAGAGGGGTTCCCCGGGGTGATACCCGCTGTCCGGCCGCGCGCACCGCGTCCTCGGCGGTCTCGTTGGCGGACCGGATCCCCGGCCCTCGGCCCCGGCAGCCGTCGAGGCCGTCCGACTGCCGGTGATGGCCGGCGTCCATCCGCCGCCGGCCATCATGCTGATGTCAACCCTCAGGCCATCAGCGCTTCTTGACGAAGGCCCGGCCGTGCTGCGCCCCGGAAGAGCAGGAGGCCTTCTCCGCGTCGGTCATCTTGCGGGTCTTGACCGTCACCGCATTGCTCTGCCCGTCCGTGCCGTTGGGCGCGGGACCGGTGACGGTGTCCGGCACGTACCAGTAGTAGTGCCCCCACTTCGGGCTGTCGTAGTGCGTCTGCCAGGTGCCCGACACGGTCTGCATGACCTGTGCCCGCGAGATCCAGCCCACTTCGCCGGGCTTCACCGTCAT
This sequence comes from Streptomyces sp. NPDC001339, assembly GCF_042895955.1. Classification (NCBI taxonomy): domain Bacteria; kingdom Bacillati; phylum Actinomycetota; class Actinomycetes; order Kitasatosporales; family Streptomycetaceae; genus Streptomyces; species Streptomyces sp. NPDC001339. Next base: position 590,344 of record NZ_JBIAWT010000003.1, read on the forward strand.
GTTGAGGGAGCTGCCTTCGGTGTGCGAGCTCGACCAGGTGTGGCTGTACGTCGCGGTCACGCTCAGGTCGATCAGACCGGCGATCTTGCCGCCGGCGGTGACCGAGACACCCGCGGTGTCCGTCGAGCCCACGGTGTCCGACCAGGTCATCGACTGTGTGGCATCCGAAGTGCTGCAGTTGTAGAGGGAGTTGGAGACCTGGCGGAAATCGCCGAGGTACGCCTTGCCGAGGACGGGCTCGTTGAAACTGCACTTCCCCTCGCCGGAGGCGCAGTCGGCCATGAGCTGCTGACGGGCCGGGCCGTCATCCGCGGCGGCCGCGGGTATCGCCATCGCCGCGACCAGCCCCAGCGAGGCTGTGGAGAGCGCCATCAGGCGGCTTCCGTAGCGGATCGTTCTGCTGTTCCTGTGCGTCATCTTGCTGTTGCCTCTCGTGCCTTTCGGCAGTTCGCACGGCCACATGGAAGCGACGGTTCCGGTGTGTGGAAGTCCAGATTCCGCCCGTCGCTGTTGCGTTCGAGGCTGCTGCAAAAACCGAGTCAACTACACCAAGGATTGGTAAAGTTGTAGTTGATGGTGAAACGGTGCGTCTCCTGTGCGGAAGCGGAGGCTCCGTCAGGTGGCGGTGCAAGCCCCGTTGAGGACCGTATGGACGGCCCGGGACACGAAGTCCTCGTCGACGGGGGCCTGGCGGAGGACGATGCGCAGCCAGGCGGCCCCGGCCAGCAGGTCCACCAGCAGCATCGGATCGGCGTCCGCCGGGAGTTCGCCACGGGCGACCGCGCGAGTGAAGACCGGCTGCTCGCGGGAGATGCGGTCGGCGAAGAAGTCGCGCAGCACACCGGCGAGTTCCGGACTGTGGGTGACGGCGCCGAGGGCTGAGATGGCGATGTCGCAGGCCGGCGGAGTGCTGAGGAGTTCCACCGCTGTCCGCAGCAGGGCCTCCAGGTCTCCCTGGAGGCTGCCCGTGTCGGGGAGGGTGAGGTCGAGCTGTCGCCCTCCGATGAGCGCGGCCCCCAGGAGGGCGCCCTTGGACGGCCACCAGCGGTAGAGCGTGGTCTTGTTGACGCCGGACCGCTGGGCGACCCCCTCGATCGTCAGCCCTGCGTAGCCCTTCTCCGCGAGCAGGTCCAGCGTGGCGTCGAAGATCTCCTGCGCCTTGCGTGGGCCGCCGCCGCGCCCTGTTCCGCCGGTTCCGTCCTGCTTTCCGTCCCGCTGCTGACGCTTCTCGCTCATGTGAAGGGAGGGTAGCAGTGAAATGCAACGCAACGTTGCGTTGTATTTGCGGTAGCGTGCCGGGCATGGATGCGAACGAACAGGCGCTGCCCATCGTCTTCGTGCACGGCATGCGTGTGAGCGGCACGATGTGGCGGGCCGTGATCCGGGCCATCGGAACCCGGCACCCCACGGCGGCACCCGACCTGCCGGGCCATGGCACCCGGCGCGGCGAGCCGTTCACCATGCCCGGTGCCGTGGCGGCGGTCGCCGAAGCGGTGGACGAACTCGGCGGCCGGGCACTGGTCGTGGGACTCTCCCTGGGCGGCTACGTCGCGCTGGCCACGGCCGCAGCTCATCCGGAACGTGTCCGCGGCCTGGTGGCGATGGGCTGTACGACTCTGCCCCGCGGCCCTGTGGCCGTCGCCTACCGGGGAATGGCACGTGCGGGCGGCCGGTACCCGGAAGCGGTCAACCGTCTCAGTGCCTTCGCGCTCCGGCGCGGGCTTCCCCGTCCACTGGCCGAAGCCATGGTCGCGGGCGGTCTGAGCAGCGAGACCATGCCGGACATCGTCAACTCCGTTGCCGGGCAGGACCCGTTGGCCTCTCTCGCGGCGTATCCGGGTCCCGTGTGGCTGGTGAACGGCGAACGCGACCACTTCCGCCGCCACGAACGCCACTTCGTGCGCTCCTGCCGTCAGGGACGCCTCGTCCTCCTGCCGGGCCGCGGACACCTCACCAGCCTCGCCGATCCGGCGGTGGTCGCCCGCCAGGTCCTCGACGCCGCGGCCGTCGCGGCGCCGGGCCCGGGGCAGGGGTAGGGGCGGGGGGCAGGGGTGGGGGTGAGGCGGGCTGATCGCCGCATCCGCCCGTAACGGAAAGGCCGTCACGGGAAAGGCCGTCACGGGACGGGAGGCCGTCGCTCTTCCGCCGGATGACGGCGCTCACACGACCATCACGATCGCGGCGCCCAGGCCGCCCAGCCCCAGGGCGAAGGCCGCGCTCGCCAGTCCGCCCTCCCGCCACCGGAAGGGCCTGTCGAGGGCGAAGCGGCCGGGGCCGACGGCGGCGACCGTGAGCGTGGCGGCCCCGATGATCAGGGGAAGCTCCATCCCGCCCTCGTTCACCCAGAGGCCGTACGGCGCGGCGAGGGCCATGGCGTTGATCATTACGCCGAGCACGGCGGCGGCCGCGAGCGGGGTGAACAGCCCGACCGCGAGGCCGAGGCCGCCGAGGAGCTCCGAGGCTCCGGCGATCCCGGCGAAGAGCTCGCCCGGGTGGTAGCCGTACTGCGTGAAGACCTTGCCGGACCCGGTGAGCCCCGGGCCGCCGAAGAGGCCGAAGAGCTTCTGGGCGCCGTGGCCGGCCATGATCAGCCCTGTCGACAGGCGAAGGAGGAGCAGGCCGAGATCGGCGCCGAGAGAGCGAGAACGGGAGGTGCGGGACCGGGCGCTTCCGCCCGGTGGCCGCTCGGCGAGCAGTTTCATGACGGTGTCGCTTCCCGCACCGGCCCGGCCGCCGTGGGACCACGGTGTCGTACACCGGCGCCGGTGCGCTCGTGGGGACCCTCACCACTGATCGTGCTACGGGAGAAGCCGTCTGCCTAGGGGCCGGGCGGAATCGCCCGCCCCTTCGGGGTCCGGGCGCGCACGCCTACCGTTCGGTACGCGAGACCACTGCCACGCGAGACCACCGCACTGTCCGTCTGATCACATCCGATGCGCCGTCTGGTCACGTCCGGTGCGCGACCGCGCTCGACTTCGCCCTCCGAGCCACCGCCTGGCATGATCCCGCTCATGGCTGAACGCGTGATTGCCGCTTGTGACGGCGCATCGAAAGGAAACCCCGGGCCCGCGGGCTGGGCCTGGGTCGTCGCCGACGCCCAGGAGACCGTCATCCGCTGGGAGGCCGGTCCCCTGGGTGCCGCGACGAACAACGTGGCGGAGCTCACCGCCCTGGAGCGCCTGCTGGCAGCCACCGACCCGGCCGTGCCGATCGAGATCCGGATGGACTCCCAGTACGCGATGAAGGCCGTCACGACCTGGCTGCCCGGCTGGAAGCGCAAGGGGTGGAAGACCGCCGCGGGCAAGCCTGTCGCCAACCAGGAGCTCGTCGTACGCATCGACGAACTGCTGGCGGGCCGCACCGTGGAGTTCCGGTACGTGCCCGCACACCAGGTGGACGGTGACCGGCTGAACGACTTCGCCGACCGGGCCGCGAGCCAGGCCGCGGTCGTCCAGGAGGCGGCCGGCAGCGAGCTCGGTTCGCCGGAGCCGCCGGCCTCGGCGGACGCCGTCCAGGGAGCGGGTGGTACGCGCCGTCGCACCTCGGGTCCGGGGGCGAGGACGAAGGCGGCGAGCCCGAAGGCGGCGAGGACGTCGTCGCGGACCCTCAACGCCAAGTTCCCCGGTCGCTGCCGCTGCGGCCGGTCGTACGCGGCAGGTGAGCCGATCGCCAAGAACCCGGACGGCTGGGGGCACCCGGCGTGCCGCTCCGGAGCGGAGCCGGCCGAGGTCTGAGAAGTCCGGCGGAGCTCGGACATCGAGATGTCTCAGATGTCCTCGACGAGCCGGCGCACCCCGGTCTCTGCCTCCGCGTCGTCGGGCAGGTAGCACAGGAAGTGGTGTCCCGGCTCGTCCAGGGCAGCCAGCTTCACATAGCGAAGGCGCAGTTCGCCCGCCTTCGGGTGCCGGAAGTGCCGCACTGCGGGCTGGTAGACCGCGGTCTCCCGCTGCTCGTACCAGCGGGCGGCATCCGGGTCCCGGGTGATCTCGTCAGCGATCTCCGCGTACCTCCGGTCCTCGGGGTGGCGGGCGGCGTTGGCGCGGAACTGGCCCAGCAGACCGCGCGCTTCGGATTCCCAGTCGACGAGCAGAGTGCGGGCCGGCGCCCAACGGAACACCAGCCACGGCAGATTGCGCCGCTTCGGAGGGAGACGTGCGGGATCGGTCAGCAGCGCGGCGTAGCCCGCGTTCCAGGCAAGCAGGTCCCAGTGCGGGTCGATGACCACGGCCGGGTTCGGCGCCACCGACTCCACCAGGGACAACAGGTTCCGGGAGACCCAGCCGGGCGGGCGGGCGGCCGCACCGGCGGTGTCCTCGACGAAGGAGAGGACGTGCGCGGTCTCCGCCCCGTCCAGGCACAGCGCCCGTGCCACCGCGCGCAGTACCTGCTCCGACGTACGGACGCGCCCCTGCTCCAGCCATGCGTACCAGGAGCTGCTGATGCCGGCCCGTTCGGCCACCTCGTCGCGCCGCAGCCCGCGGGCGCGACGGCGCGGGGCCACCGGCAGGCCCAGCGCGGCCGGGGACAGCCGTTCCCGGCGTGAGCGGAGGAAGGCGCCGAGCTCCCCGCGGCGGGTGGGGGTGGTGGGTTCTCTGCGGAAGGCAGGGGTGGTGGGGTCTCCGCCGAGGGTGGGGATGGTGCTCGCCTCGCCGTCGGCCGGCGGTTCTGTGACCCTCATCGCGTCGTCGTCTCCCTCTCTTACCGCGGTGTGGTGCGGGGTGTGCCGCCTCTGGGTCGCCTCCCCTGGGCTGCCGTCCCTGGGCTGCTGTCCCTGAGTGTGCCGAGAGCGTCTGTCACGTCGTCTACCTCGTCCGCACAGTATGTCCCGCGTGCTCGTACGGCGGCCCGCTCAACGTATGAGTGATCGTCACCGTTTGACGAGCGGGACCGGACGCGGTGAGTGGTGGGCTGGAGGGGAACCGGGCCCGGAGACCGCTGGGCCGGGCAGAAGGGAGCAACTCCTCCGTGTCCATACCGTCCGTTCCACCCACTCCACCCATGCCGTCCGCTCCCTCCACTCCCTCCACCAGATCCGGTGGACCGGCCCCGTCCGCGCCGTCTGCGCCGTCCGACCCGTCTGCCCCGACCGCGCCGCCGCTGCCGCCGGCCACATCGACCGCCCCGTCCACCCGCGCACTCCGTCTGCTGCGGGCCGCGGGCCTGGTCAGCAACTTCGACCGGTTCTGCATCGCTCCCATGCTGGTGCTCATCGCAGGCCCGCTCGGCACCGATCTGTCGACCATGGCGCTGGCCGCCGGCGTCTACTACCTCGCCTACGGGCTGATGCAACCGGTGTGGGGCCTCGCCAGCGACCGGATGGGACGGATCCGCGTCCTGCGGCTCTCCCTCGCGGCCGGCTCCCTCGCCGCGGCGCTCTCCGCGCTCGCGCCGAACGCCACCCTGCTGATCGTGGCCCGCGCCCTCTCCGGAGCCTGCTTCGCGGCCTGTATCCCGGCCACCCTCAGTCATGTCGGCGACGTCGTCCCCGCCGAGCGGCGGCAACGCCCGCTCACCGACCTCATGACCGCGTTCTCCCTGGGCACGGCGCTGGGCACGGTCACGGCCGGCGTGCTGGCGCACTACGCCGGCTGGCGGCTGGTCTTCGCACTGCCGGCCCTGCTCGCCGGGTACCTCTGGCACGCCCTGCGCCACCTCCCCGAACCGGCCCGCCGGCCCTCCGGCTCGCCCCTCCTGGCGCCGTTCCGGGTCGTGCTCGGATCACCGTGGATGTGGTACGTCATGGCCGTCGCCCTGCTCGAAGGCGCCGTACTGCTGGGCTTCTTGACGTATCTGGCGCCGGCGTTGGAGGCCCGGGGCGTGCCGGCCTCGGTGGCCGGGGCGGTGTCGGCGCTCTACGGTGTGGGCGCCATGGCGTGCGCACAGCTGGTGAAGAAGCTGGTGGACCGGTGGAGCCCCGCCGTGCTGATCGTGGCGGGCGGCGCACAGGCGGGTGCGGCCTATGCGCTCGCCGCGGTGAGCCGGTCCGTACCGGTCCTGGCGGTCACCGCGTTGCTGCTCGGCAGCGGCTGGTCGTTCCTGCACACCACGATCCAGACGTGGGCCACTGCCGTGACCCCGGAGGCGCGGGCCACCGGTGTCGCGATGTTCGGTGTCAGCCTCTACGGCGGCAGCGCGCTCGCGGGCGGCCTGACGGCCGACGCGGCGGGACACCATGCCTACGGCGGCATCTTCCTCGCCGCCGCCCTGCTGACGATTCCGCTGACCCTCGCGGCCGCCGTCGGGCGTGCCCGCTACCGGTGACGCACGCTCGCCCCCGAACGTCCGTGGCGAGGGCGGCGAACTTCAGAGAACGGCAGGCAATCCGCAGAAAACCCACAGAGGACGGCAGGAAACAACGGAAACAGCGGAAATAGCTGAAAACGGCAGGAAACTTCAAGACACAGCAAGACACAGCAAGACACAGCAGGGTTCGGCCAGTTGCGTGAAAGCGCCTGGCACACCTCCCCCGGCACGGCGACCATGGCGTGATGACCACAGCGGACCGCCACGGACACGTCATGACCGATACGGGTACCGAAGCCGTTGCCCGGTACGAACAGGCGCTGGACGACCTCCTCTTCTTCCGCCCCGAGGTCCTGGACACCGCGCGGTCGGTGCTCGCCGCCTCGCCGCGTTCGGTGATGGGCCAGGTCCTCGTCGCCTACCTGGGCGTCCTGGGGACCGAGGAGAAGGACGCGGCCGCCGCCCGTGAGGCCTTCCTCCGCTTCCGCTCAGGCCTCGACTCCACGCGGCTGACGCCCCGCGAGCGCGGGCATACCGCCGCGGCCACGGCATGGCTGGACGGCGATGTCCACGGCGCCGGCCGCATCCTCGGCGACCTCTCCATCGCCTTCCCCCGTGATGCGCTGGCGCTCTTCGCCGGGCATCAGCACGACTTCCTCACCGGCGATGCCCAGCGCCTGCGCGACCGAGTCGGCGCCGCACTCGACGCCTGGGACCAGGACGACCCCCACCACGGTCCCCTGCTCGGCATGTACGCCTTCGGCCTGGAGGAGTCGGGCCACTACGAACACGCCGAACAGGTGGGCCTGGCGGCCCTCGCCCAGCACCCCGGCGACGTCTGGGGCATCCACAGCGTGGTCCACACCTACGAGATGCGCGGACGGTTCGCCGACGGTATCCGCTTCCTCGACGCCCGTACCGACGACTGGGCGAGCGGCTCTCTGCTCACCGTCCACAACTGGTGGCACTACGCCCTCTACGCCCTGGAGACCGGCGACATCTCCCGGGTCCTGGAGATCTACGACTCCGCCCTCCAGCACGACGAGTCGACCGGTGCGGCGATGGAACTGCTCGACGCCGCCGCGCTGTTGTGGCGCCTGTACCTGGCCGAGGCCGAGGAGGTGCCGGGCGCCCGGTGGGCCAGGCTCGCCGACGCCTGGGAGAGCCGCCAGGACGGTCCGTACTACGCCTTCAACGACGCCCACGCGGTGATGGCCTACGTCGGAGCGGGCCGTATCGCCCAGGCCGAGCGCCTCGTCCAGGACCGGGAACGCTGGCTGGCGTCGGCGCCCGGCGTGACCAACCGCGCGATGACCGCGGACATCGGCCTGCCGGTCTGCCGCGCACTGATCGCGTACGGACAGCAGGATCACGCCCGGGCAGCGGATCTGCTGCTGCCGGTCCGCCACCGTCTGAACGACTTCGGCGGCAGCCACGCCCAGCGCGACGCGATCCAGCGGACCCTCGTCGAAGCCGCCCTCCGCGCGGGCCGCGCCGCACTCGCCCGCACCCTCCTCAGCGAACGTATCCAGTTGCGCCCGATCTGCCCGTACAACTGGTCGGCCAAGGCCCGCCTGGAAGAACAACTGGGCGCCCCGGCCCGCGCGGCAGCCGCCCGCGCCCGGGCCGCCGCCCAGGCGGGAGCGTGACGACGGCCGGCCGTGCAGGACGGTCAGCCGCGCTCAGGGCGTGCGCGACGGAACAGAGCCGTCCAGAGGAAGGATTCGCCGAAGTGCGGGGATCCCGGCGGCTGGTGGCGCATCCGGCGCAGTTCGACCTCCGTCAGGCCGGAGAAGATCCCGCGCAGGGACTCCGCGGTGTAGGCGAGGCCGCCATGGAGGCGGGCCTGGCGGTAGAGGTCGGCGTCATCGAGTTCGCAGCCCGTTTCACCGGGCGCGAAGCAGGTGAGGGCGAAGTGCCCGCGCGGGGCGAGGTGCCGCTCGAGGAGGGCGAGGTAGCTGATCCGGCGGTGCGGTGGCAGGTGATGGAAGCAGCCGGAGTCGTAGACGAGGTCGTACGGGCCGCCGAGTTCGGTGCCGACGAGGGTGAACGCGTCACCGCACCGGAACCTGGCCCCGACCCCTGCCGCACGGGCGCGGTCCTCCGCCCAGGCGATCGCCGCCGGTGAGAGATCGACGGCGTCCACCTCGAAGCCCAGCGACGCGAGATGGAGCGCGTTGCGGCCCGGGCCGCACCCCACGTCGAGGGCACGGCCCGGGGCGATCAGACCGCGGTCGAGGTACGAGACCAGGTTCTCGTCCGGCTTCGCCACGAAGAACGGCACCGGCCTGGAGCGGTCGGCGTAGAAACCGTCCCACCAAGCGGCGGCATCACTGGTCCACCGGTCGGCCTCCTGCGCGAACAGGCCGTCCAGGAGCCTGAGTACATCGTCGACCGTGCGGATGTTCCGGTCCATCCGGACTCCTTTCCCGATCCGCCGATGGTAGGGCCGGACGGGATGAAAGCCCAGGTCAGCAGCTATGCCCGCACGCTCCTACGGACCGCGGGAGGGGCTCGGCCAGGGACGGGAAGGGGATCGGTCAGGGGCTGGGGAGACGGGGCGCGGGCACCCCTGCCGAAGGGCGTTACGGGGGCGGTGTGCGCTGAGCCGGCCCGGCTTTCCGAGGGTGGTGGGCCGACCCGGGCACGGTCGGCTCGGTCAGTCCTCCGCCCGCTGTGTGACGGGTGCTTCGGTACGGTCGCCCAGGAACTCGTACCACCGGCGGCGCAGGCACACGTACCGGGCATCCGCCTCGACGAGGCCGAGGAACGAGGTGACGGTTTCGCCGAGCCGTTCCTGGAGCCCGGGATCGGTCAGCTGGCCGTCGTCGGTGAAGCCCTGGTGGGCCGCGGCGAGGCTGAACATGTCCGGGTAGACCCGGGTACCCAGGTGCTCCAGCGGAACCCGCAGGGCCCACAACCCCCGGTTGCCGCCGACCAGCGACGGGGAGGCGGACAGCAGAAGCGCGTGCTTGGTCTTGAACGGCTGCGGCCGGACCCGCGAGACCCAGTCGATGGCGTTCTTCACTACGCCCGGTACGGAGGCGTTGTACTCGGGTGAGGCGAGGACGAACGCGTCGCACCGCTCCAGCCGGTCGCGCAGCGCCAGCGCGCCGTCCGGCAGCCCCTGTTCCGCCTCCATGTCACCGTCGTACAGCGGCATGTCGAACTCCCGCATCGCGGCGAGGTCCACATCGGCGCCGGAGCGGGAGAGCATACGGGCGGCGAGCGCGGCCAGTCGCGCGTTGGTCGACTCCGTCCGGAGCGCGGCGCCGAGGACGAGTACGCGCAGCGGTCCGGGCGCGGCAGCGGTGGCGGGCATCGTCGGATCACGTCCTTCCGTTATGCATGTCTTCCGTCAAGCGCGGTCTTCCGCCAGGCACGTCTGTCGTCATGCGCGGTCTTCCGCTAGGCACGTCTTCGTCATGCACGTCTTCGTCATGCATGTCCTTCGGTCATGACATTCGCGATATATGGGGTAAGTGTGACGGTGCTTCCGCTCGCCACGCGTGTGCCGCGCCCGGGGCGGCCGTACGGCTGGAGTCAGGAAGGCGGGGTAGGGCAGGGAGCGGCGGGGAAGGGGAGTGAGCTGACGGGGGGAGTGAGCTGACAGGGGGTGAGCTGACGGTGAGTGAGCGGGGGAGTGAGAGGAGGCGAGGCGGATGCTGGTTCTGGCGCGCGCGGAGGTCGAGGCGCTGCTCGACATGGACGCGCTGATCGACGCGCTGGCGTCGGCGATGACGGACCTCAGTGCGGGACGGGCCGCCGCCCCGGACCGGGTCGCCGCGCCGGTTCCCGGACGCGACGGCTTCCTGGCGGCCATGCCGGGGTTCGTCCCGTCCGCCGGGGCGCTGACCAGCAAGCTGGTCTCCGTCTTCCCGCGCAACGCCGGCACACCGCTGCCGACCCACCAGGCGCTGATCGCCGTCTTCGACCCGGACACCGGCGAGCCCACGGCGCTGCTGGACGGTACGGCGATCACCACGGCACGCACCGCCGCCTGCTCGGCGCTCTCGGCGCGGCTGCTGGCCCGCGAGGACGCCTCCGTCCTGGCGATCCTGGGTACGGGCGTCCAGGCCAGGGCCCACGCCGGGGCGATGTGCCGGGTCCGCCCGATCCGGCGGGTCCGGGTGGCGGGCCGGGACCGTGCCAAGGCCGCTGCCCTGGCCCGCGCGCTCTCGGCCGAACTCCGGCTTCCCGTCGAGGCGGTGGCGACATACGCCGAGGCGCTCGACGGTGCGGACATCGCGGCCGCGGCCACCCACACCGTCGACCCGGTGGTCCGCCGACCCTGGCTGGCACCCGGCGTGCATGTGACCTCGGTGGGCTTCAACCCGGCCGGCCGGGAGATCGACGATGCCACCGTCGCCGAGGCGCTCGTCTGCGTGGAATCGCGGCAGGCGGCACTGGCGCCCTTCCCCGCGGGCAGCGAGGACCTGCTCGGCCCGATCCGCGCGGGCGTCATCACGGAACATCATGTCCACGCCGAGCTCGGCGAACTCCTCACCGGCCGCAAGCCGGGCCGGTCCTCGGAGGACCAGCTCACCCTCTACAAATCCGTCGGAGTGGCGGTGCAGGACGCCGCGGCCGCGGCGCTCGTCGTGGCGGCGGCCCGTGAGCGGTCGGCGGGCGCGGAGGTCCGGTTGTGGTGAAGCGAGCGCTGTGGTGAGGCGAGGGCTGTGGTGAAGCGAGGGTTGTGGTGAAGGCGAGGGGGCGGTGCGAGTGCGCCCCGGCGCGCGTTTCCGCCACGGGTCCAGGCTGCTTCCGGCGGGAGCATCCTCGAACGCCGCTGTAACGTCCGCGACTCGGCTCCGCGCGTACCGTCTGTGCATGCTTCTATGGATCAACGGCCCCTTCGGCGGTGGAAAGACGCAGACCGCGTACGAGATCCAGCGACGGCTTCCGGGCGGTGTCGTCTGCGACCCCGAGCATGTCGGCTTCGGCCTCCACCGGACGCTGCGGATGCTGCCCGCGTCCTTGCGCCGCGACTTCCAGGACCTCCGGGCCTGGCGGCAGGGCGTCTTCGAGGTGCTCGACCTGGCGCTGACCCGGTACGACGGCACGGTCATCGTGCCGATGACCGTGGTGGAGCCGGTCTACTTCCGGGAGACTGTGGGACGGCTCCGGGAGCACGGCCACGACGTCCGGCACTTCGCGCTGCTGGCCGACCGGGAAACCGTTCTGAGGCGCCTGCGGGAACGGGGCGTCGGCCGGCTCGTACGTGCCCTCGCGGGCGAGCGGACGGCGTTGCGGCGGGAGAGCTTCGCGGTGTCGAAGCTCGACCTCTGCCTGGAGCGCCTCCGCGCGCCCGAGTTCGCGGAGCACATCCGGACCGACCGGATCACCGTTCCGCAGGTCGCCGATCACATCGCCGCCTCGGCCGGGCTGACCCTCTCGCCGAACACGGACGGAGCCCTCCAGGGGCGCCTCCGCCGGGCCTGGACGGGGGCGAAGCACATCCGCATCGACTGATCGACTGATGGCGTCGTGATGGGGCGCGGCAGGGACGGCAGCATGGGGCGCGGCCCGGGAAGACCACCCGTGGCGGCGCGCACGGTCGCAGACCACACGGCATCGCAGAACACGCGACAGAACATGTATTCGAATCTGTGGTTACGCTGGAACCATGGGCATGCATCTTCAGGGCTCGCTCTTCGACCAGGCCGACGAGATCCGCCTCGGTCCGCTGCACGGGCTGCGCCGGACCGAGCTCGGCGACGGGGCCTGGATCGATCTGCTGCCCGGGTGGCTGAGCGGGGCGGACGCCCTGTTCCTGTGGCTCGTCTCCGAGGTTCCCTGGCAGGCCGAGCGACGGCATATGTACGAGCACGTGGTGGACGTACCGCGGCTGCTCGCCTTCTACCACGCCGGCGACCCGCTGCCGCACCCGGTGCTGACGCGGGCGCGGGACGCACTCTCCGCTCACTACGCCGATGAGCTGGGCGAACCGTTCACCACGGCCGGTCTGTGCTACTACCGGGACGGCCGCGACAGCGTGGCCTGGCACGGTGACCGGATCGGCCGCGGCGCCCGGGCGGACACGATGGTCGCCATCCTCTCAGTGGGAGCACCACGCGACCTGATGCTCCGGCCGCGGCACGGCCACGGCACCGTACGGCGGCCACTGGGACACGGTGACCTGATCGTGATGGGCGGCTCCTGCCAGCGGACCTGGGAGCACGCGATCCCCAAGACGACGCATGCGGCGGGACCGCGGATCAGCATCCAGTTCCGGCCCCATGATGTGCGATGACCGGCCCGCCGATCCGATCGCGACAACTTGGCCCGCCGGTTGGCCGGAAGTCGCCCGGAAGGCAACGTACGACGGCGGACCGGCCGTCCTAGGGCACACACGCCGGATACCTTTATTCCCTTCTTCTCTGGGGGTGGACGATGACGATGCGACGGCTGGGGACGACGGCCGCGGTGCTGTTGCTGACGGGAGCGGGCCTGCTGGGCACGGCCGGAGCGGCCGGCGCCGCGACCGTACCGACGAGTGCGACCGCACCGACGGGTGCGGCCGGCCCGGCCGGGCCGGGCCAGGCCTGTTCGACGAGCTGGGGCAGTACGAACAAGACGGTGACGGGCGCGTACGCCGAGCCGTTGCGGAACATCAGGACCGGGCGGAACGCGTGTTACGACCGGATGGTCTTCGACATCGGCGGCGCGCAGGACGGCAGGGTCGGCTACCACGTCGGCTACGTCGACGCGTTCCACCAGGACGGGTCCGGCGAGCGGATCCCGGTCGGCGGCGGGGCCATTCTGCAGATCTACGTGACGGCGCCGAGCTACGACCCCTCGACGGGGGAGCAGTCCTACGCGGGCGAGGCCGGCAAGCCGCTGCCGGGCGTGGACCTCAGCGGCTACCGGACGTTCAGGGACACCAGGTTCGGCGCGAGCTTCGAGGGGCAGACCCAGATCGGCCTGGGGGTACGCGCCAGGCTGCCGTTCCGGGTGACGCAGTCCGGTGACCGGCTGATCGTGGACGTGGCGCACACCTGGTGACCTGATCTGACCTGACTTGAGCTGACCGCGGCCGCGGTCCCGGGGCCGGACCGCTGTCAGATGACGTGGGTTTCGGGCCGGCTCCGGTGCCCGGCGAACCGGGCCGCGGTGAGCGGTGCGACATCGACCGCCGGAGTGGTGCCGAGGTACAGATCGCGGACGGTCTCCCCGACCGCGGGCGCCTGGAGGAACCCATGGCCGGAGAAGCCGGTGGCGTACAGGAACCGGCTGATCCCGTCCGCCTCACCGATCAGCGCGTTGTGGTCCGGGGTCATCTCGTACAGGCCGGCCCAGCCGCCGGTGACGGGCAGCTCGCTCAGCGCGGGCGCGCGGCGCCGGGCGGCCGCCCGGAACGGCTCCAGCCATTCCCGGGTGAACTCACGGCCGAAACCCGGTTCCTGACGGGGGTCCGACATGCCCAGCAGGAGTCCGCCCGCGCCGTCGTTGTGGAAGTAGAACGTGGAGTCCGGATCGAGGGTGAACGGGATCCGCGGGGGAGCCGGCCACAGCGGCCCCGTGAAGGCGACCTGCCGCCGCAGCGGAGTGACCGGCAGGCTCACGCCGGCCATCGCCCCGACGGCGGCGGACCAGGCTCCCGCACAGCAGATCACGGTCCGGGTGCGTACCGCGCCGTGCGGTGTGCGCACCGCCCGGACCGTCCCGTCGGTGGTGTCGACCGCGGTGACGGGGCAGTCGCCGCGCACGGTCGCCCCGTACCGGCGGGCCGCTCCCAGATAGCCGGCCACCGCCGCCGCGGGCAGCGCCCAGCCGTCACCGGGCGAGTACGCGCCGGCGACGATTCCGCCGGGGTCGATGAGGGGGCACAGACCATATGCCTCGCGCGGAGTGACGAGGCGGCTCGGCACGCCCAGCTCGCGCTGTACGGCGATGCTCCGCTCGAAGACGGCCGCCTGCTCGGCGTCACCGTGCAGGAACAGGTACCCGGCGCTCTCCAGTCCGATATCGGCACCGGGCCGACGGGCGAAGTCGCGCCAGGCCTCCAGACTGCGCCGGCCGAGCCGGATGTTGACCGGATCGGAGAACTGGGCCCGCACCCCTCCGATCGGCTTGCCGGACGAACCGGATCCCGGCCGGTCACGCTCCAGCAGGAGCACCTTCCCGGCACCGGCCTCGGCCAGGTGGAACGCGATGCTCGCCCCGATGACACCGCCGCCGACGATCACCACGTCGGCGGCCTCGGGGAGGGCGGCGGCAGCCGCGGTGAGAGCCATCCCAGGCCTTCCCGTCTTCTCGTCGTCTCGTCCGGACCCAGACCACAAAGCTCGTCCGGAACAGACCGCACAGCTCGTCAGGAACAGGGCACAGCTCTTCCGGAACAGACCACACAGCCGGCGGGCACCCCGCGCCCGGACGGCCTGCCGCCCGCCCGCCGCTGTACAGATCGTCGCGCGCCGCGCCCGGGGCGTCCAGCGCCCTACAGCCGCCAACGGTGAGGTACGGCGCCAGGGCTCCGGCCCGGCGCCGGACGCCGCCCCGGTGTCACCCCACCGCAGGAACTCTCCACGAACCAGCCGGTCGCACCCGGGCCGGAGACGGCGCCCTGCTTACCATCACCGCAACCCCGGACACCCGTCCGGGCACCCTGCCACCAGCACGATCATCGAGTCGGGAGAGGCCGTATGAACGCCAGAGCGGGCTCGGTTCAGGCGCTGACCATCCAGCCGGCCGGGGGAGCCGGGCAGCACGCCGGCCGCCTGGAAGCCTTCGCCGACCCGCTGAAGGCCCGGCTCGTCGACAGCAACTCGCTCCGCCCGGTGCCCGGTGCCGAGGTGACGTTCTGCTGGACGTCCACCAGCCAGCAGGCCCTCTTCGAGGGCGACGAGATCGCCGTCACCGTACGCACCGACGCCGGCGGCTACGCCGAGACCCCGCCGCTCGTGGCGGGCGACGCGGCCGGCACGGCCCTGTTCACGGTGACCGCCGAAGGCGCCGCCCCGGAGGAGTTCGAGGTCACGGTCGACCCCTGAACCCGCCCCGCCGGGACGGGAGCGCACGGAATCCGGGTGCGGCACGGTGCCGTTGTACGGAGTCCGTGGGTATAGGTGCCCTCGCGGCCGCGACGGATGCCCCGGAGTGGCGGAAGGGAGTGGTGGCGATGGAGCGGACCACATGCTGTGTGGTGGGCGGCGGTCCCGCCGGAATGGTGCTGGGGCTGCTGCTGGCCCGGGCCGGTGTGGCGGTCACGGTCCTGGAGAAACACGGCGACTTCCTCCGCGACTTCCGCGGCGACACCGTCCACCCGTCCACCCTGGCGCTGCTGGACGACCTGGGGCTGGGCGAGCGGTTCGCCCGGCTGCCGCAGCGGCGGGTGACGAGGGTTCAGCTGCCGCTCGGCTCGGACGGTTCGCTGGTCACCGTCGGGGACATCGGCGCGCTGCGCGGCAGGTTCAACTACATCGCCATGGTGCCCCAGTGGGACCTCCTCGACCTGCTGGCGGACGAGGCGGGGCGGGAGCCGTCCTTCTCGGTGCGGATGAGCACCGAGGCGACCTCCTTCCTGACGGAACGGGGCCGGGTCACCGGTGTGCGGTACCGCACCGCCGACGGCCGTACCGGTGAGCTGCGGGCCACCCTCACCGTGGCCTGCGACGGCCGGGGCTCACTGGCCCGCTCCCTGCCCGAACTGGGCCTGCGGCGGTTCACCTGCCCCATGGACGCCTGGTGGTTCCGGCTGCCACGGCGCGAGGACGACCCGCACGGACTGGTGGGAGGCGTCGGCGACCGGCTGCTCGCGGCCATGATCGACCGCGGGGAGTACTGGCAGTGCGCCGTGCTGATCCCCAAGGGCACCGACGCCGAGCGCCGCGCCGCCGGCCTCGCGCCGTTCATGGCCGACTACGCGGTAGCCGCCCCCTGGCTCGCCGACCGCGTCCACGCGCTCGGCTCCTGGGACGAGGTGAAGCTGCTCGACGTACGGCTCGACCGCCTCCGGCGCTGGCACCGCCCGGGGCTGCTGTGCATCGGCGACGCCGCGCACGCGATGTCGCCGGTCTTCGGCATCGGCATCAACCTCGCCGTCGAGGACGCGGTGGCCGCCGCCCGGTACCTCGTCGAGCCGCTGCGCGCGGGGACGGTCGGCCTGCGCGACGTACGCGCCGTCCAGCGCCGCCGGTGGCCGACGACCGCGCTGACGCAGGCGCTTCAGCGGGTCGCCCATGCCCGGGTCATCGGACCGGTGCTGGCGGGGGAGGCGCCCTTCGGCAACCCCCGGCGGGCCCGGCGGATGGCCGAGTGGGTCACCACCTCACGCTGGCTGAACCGGGTGCCGGCGTACTTCCTCGCCTACGGCGCCGTACGGGAACGCCCGCCGGCCGCGTCGGTGCGGTGAACGCCCGCACCCGGTCCGAGCCATGGTCCTCTCGCTGTCCCGTATCTCTATTCCGTATCCCTATCCCGCCGTCCCGAAGTCCTGTGTCCAGTAGTCGCCGGGCTGCGCGAGACCCACTCCGATTTCCTTGAAAGAGCAGTCGAGGATATTGCGCTTGTGGCCCGGGCTGGTCATCCAGCCTTCCATCACGCTCTCGGGAGTGGAGTAGCCGTAAGCGACATTCTCGCCGTAGGAACTCCACTGGTAGCCGGCCCGTGTGATCCGCTCTTCCGGCGCCGAACCGTCGGAGCCCGTGTGGGACATATCGCGGTGTTCCGCCATGTCTTCGCTGTGATCCTGCGCGGCCTTGGTCAGCTTCGTATTCAGCTTCAGCGGTGCGCATCCGGCCTTGCCGCGTTCACTGTTGACGAGTTCCAGAACGCGAGCCGTGGCCTTGGACGCCGGAGCGGCGGATTCCGAGGTATTCGGGGACGGAGCGGCGGCCTTCGATATCTTCGTCGTCTGCGTCGATGCCGGGCTCTGCCACCGGCCAGGGCCTCGGCCGTCCGTGTTCCCCTCCCCGTCCAGACAAGCCATCGCGGCGGAGGGTACGGCCACCGCGCTGATGGCGACGGCGGCGATCGCTATCTTCCGGTAATGCCGCTTTCTGCGGTGCTTCGTCATCGACGACCTCACTGAGCTGGGGATATGCCGTGGGGTCGTCATTCTTGGGACGGCTTGGGGAGAGGGCAAGGGAACGCTTCTACTAGCCACTTTCGTAGAAACGGGTGCTTCTTGTCAGGGGCGTATCGACGTGCTGCCGGAGACAGGGATCTTGAGTGAATGGCTGGCGCCCCGTCAGAATCCTTTCAGTGGTGAATGAGCGGGCACGGGTAATGGCTCGGGCGAACAGCGGACGGCTGTCTGCGGGCTATTCCTCGATCAAGGCGGACAAATCCCCTATTGTCGCCGAGGAGGCTTTCTACTAACCGCCATAGTTGACGCCCGGTCCCCCTATGGCGGATGTCACAAGGGGACCGGGCGCCGCTTTCCGTAGCGTGACGTCACTCGCTCTGCTGCAGAGCCTGGAGCGACGCCACCAGCTTGTCCACCTCCTCATGTGTGTTGTACAGCGCGAGTGAGGCACGGGCCGCGCTCTCGAGTCCGTAGTGGGCCAGCGCCGGCTGGGCGCAGTGGTGACCGGCCCGGATGGCGATGCCGTCGCTGTCCAGCCAGTCGGCGATCTCCACCGGGGTACGGCCCGCGAGGGTGAAGGTGAGCACGCCGATCCTGTCGGGCGCCGAGCCCAGCAGCTCGAATCCGGGCACGGTCGCGAGGGCCTGCTGGGCGTACGCCATCAACGAGGTCTCGTAGGCGGCGATGGCGTCCTGGTCGAAGGACGTCAGCCAGTTCAGTGCGGCCAGCAGGCCGACGACGCCGGAGATGTGCCCGGTGCCCGCCTCCAGGAGATGAGGCACCGGGGCATAGGTGGTACGGCCGAAGTCGACCGACTCGATCATGTTGCCGCCGCCCTGCCACGGCGCCATCTTCTGCAGGACCTCCGGCTTGGCGTACAGGGCGCCGATGCCCGTCGGGGCGAACAGCTTGTGGCCGGAGAACACATAGAAGTCGGCGTCCAGGTCCTGTACGTCGACCGGGAAGTGCGCCACCGCCTGCGCCCCGTCGACCAGGACCTTGGCCCCGTAACGGTGCGCGAGCGCGGTCATCTCGCGCACCGGCGGAACGGTGCCCAGCACATTCGACGCATGACTGATCGCCACCAGCTGGGTGCGCATGGAGAGCAGGTCGTCGAACGCGTTGAGGTCGATCTGCCCGTCCGGTTGCAGTGGTACGGGTACTACCCGTGCCCGGGTCTCCTTGGCAATCATCTGCCAGGGGACGATGTTCGAGTGGTGCTCCAGCACCGGTACGAGGATGTCGTCACCCGGACCGAGGTTGGCCCGCCCCCAGGTCTGCGCCACGAGGTTGATGGCTTCGGTGGTGCCGCGTACGAAGGCGATGGTGTCCGGGGACGGTGCGCCCAGGAACCGGGCGACCGCGGCCCGGCCCGCTTCGTACGCCTCGGTGGCCTCCCGGGCCATGGTGTGCGCGCCGCGATGGATGTTGGAGTTGGCGGATCCGTAGAAGCCGGCCAGCGCCTCGATGACCTGTCGCGGCTTCTGGGTGGTGGCCCCGTTGTCCAGCCAGACCAGTGGGTGACCGTTGACCATCCGATGCAGGATCGGGACGTCCCGGCGCGCCAACTCGGGGGAGAACGCGGCCGGTTGACCGAGATATCCAGTGGTCTGGCCCGGCAGTCCGGTGGTCTGGCCGGGGAGTCCGGCCGGCGGTACGGTCTGGTCGGCGGCGGGCTGGGCGGTGGCGGCGGACAGGCCTGGGTCCCAGGCTGCGGAGGGATCCGCGACCGGGATCGCGGTGGCCGGCGCTCCGGGCACACCGGCGGTCGATGGGGAGGCCGGGATCGACGAGGGTGCCGGAACCGCACCGGACGCCGCCGGCGGATTCAGTCCCAGCCCCTGCGTGACATCGGGAGTCCGCGTGGCGTCAAGAGTCCGCGTGACGTCAGGAGTAGTCATGGTAGTTGTTGACCTCGACGTTCTGGAGCACGGCCACCGCGTCTTCCACCAGCACCGCGGCATTGAAGTACGCCGTCATCAGGAACGAGGTGATGCCCTTCTGGTCCATGCCCATGTTCCGCATCGACAGGCCGGGTTCCATCTCGTCCTCGATCTTCGCGGGCCGCAGACCCACCACGCCCTGTTCGGCCTCACCGACGCGCATCAGCAGGATCTCGGAGGTGCCGACCCCCGCGCCTTCGGAGAACCGCACCTTGTCGGAGGGGAGCAGCGGCACTCCGCGCCAGGACAGCAGCGGGCTGCCGAACCGGTTGTCGATGACCGGGGGGACACCCCGGCGCGTACATTCCCGCCCGAACGCGGCGATCGTCCTGGGGTGCGCGAGGAAGAAGCCGGGCTGCTTCCACACCCGGGTCAGCAGCTCGTCCAGGTCGTCCGGCGTCGGTGATCCGGTACGGGCCTGGACCCGCTGCCCCGGCGCCACATTGTTGAAGAGCCCGAACTCCGGGTGGTTGAGCAGCGAGGCCTCCTGCCGCTCGCGCAGCGCCTGCGCCGTGAGCGTGGCCTGGGCGCGGACCTGGTCGATGGGGCCGTTGTAGAGGTCGGAGACCCTCGTGTGCACCCGCAGCACCGTCTGGGCGAGGTTCATGTGGTACTCGCGGGGCGCAGCCTCGTAGTCGACGAACGTTCCCGGAAGGTCCGGTTCACCGACGTGCCCGGTCGCGAGGTCGACCGGGGACTCCGAACCCGGCAGGGGGACGTCGCCCGCGAGGTAGGCGTCCATCGCGCCCCGCAACGCCGCGTCGCGGTCGCACAGTCCGTCGAGCACGCCGCGTTCGACGCGCAGCGCCACACCGGGGGTGAGCGCCCGGACGCGATAGGGCAGCGGCTCCGAGCGGGTCCAGGCGTCGAGGTCGAAGAACTGGCCGTCGCCGATGACCTCCAGCACGCCGTCCTCGCCGTAGCGGCCGCTCACCCGCTTCTCGGCGCGGCCCTGGACGATCACCCACAGCTGCTGGTGCGCGTCGCCTTCCTGCGCGAGCATCTGCCCCGCCTCGAAGCGCACCTCGGTGAAAGCGCCGGCGAGTTCGGCGAGGAGGGCATCGTCCGCCTTCCGGAGATACGGCAGTTCCCGCAGGTCGCCGGGGACGACCTGGGGCGAGCCGCCGTCGCTGTGGGTGCTGATGCGGTCGTCCCCGAGGACGTACGTACGACGGCGGTTGACGCGGAAGACGCCCGCTTCCACGTCCACCCACGGCAGGGCGCGCAGCAGATATCGCGGGGTGATGCCGCGCATCTGCGGGCTGGTCTTGGTGGTGGTCGCAAGCTGCCGTGCCGCATCCGGGCTGAGGCTCAACTGGTCGTTCACGGGACCCCTCCTCATCGCAAGGCACGCCGATCGGCCGGCGCACGGCCGAACGACACGCGGGAACGATCCGATCGTGTTGTCGGAGTCCGCAGCCTCGCAACCGACCGTCCGCCGGTGTGAGGCCGGAAATGCTCGCTGAACTGAAGGACCGGTTCCGCAAAAATGTGCGACTACTCGTGGTGACAACGCCGCTACCACGTACGGGAATCCCGGGAGCAGGAGCTTCAGGGGCATCCGGACGCTCCGCCCCGTACCTTTCCGCACCCAGGTATCCGACCAGATTTACTCTCATAACACTGCTTTGCATTTCTTAAAGGATGGCTTATCGGTCTCCTCCGTGTCTTCCTGCGCCTTGCTGCGCGCGGTGCTCACCCGCCACCTGCGGCAGGTTGCGGCTGCCGTGCTGGTCAGGGCACCCTTGCGGGCATGTCGCAGGTAAGGCTCGAGGCCTGGATCGGTGGGGAGTGGCTGGAGGTGGACGCGGTGAGCGTCACCGTGGGCGATTCCGCACTGACGCTCTCTTTCGAACATCAGCGGACCGAAGCCGGTTACCGGAGTCTCATTTGGGAGCCACTGGAGAAATTTCTGCGGGAGTACCGCGACGAGCCGCTCGTCGTGGTGCCGCTCGGCCGCAGCTTGCCGGTGATGTTCGGCCCGGGCGCCGCCGGGCCGTTCCGGCTGGCGGAGACTCCGGGCGGCTGATCGCCGTGTGGTGGCGGCTCGCCGGGGCCGGGGGCCGGGGGTTATCGGAGCCCGGTCTCCGCCTTGCTGAACAGCACACCGTCGGAGTAGAAGAACACCGCGTTGCTCGTCCCGTCGGCGCCGTAGCACGTCCACGTCACGGGGTAGCCGTCGGCGGGTGACGCCTCATGTTCCTGCTGGCACGTACTGGCGTAGCGGAACAGGGTCTTCTCGTCGCTGCCGGCCTTGATCTGCTGGTACTCGGCGAAGGTCAGCGGATCGCCGGCGGCGGCGAAGCCCTCGTAGGCGCCGATGGCCACGAGGAGGCCGAGGCCGAGGCCGCAGAGGCCGGCTATCGCGCTCTTCTTCATGGGTCCTTCTGAGGTGCAGGGGGGCAGGCCGAAGGAAGATTCTATGCGGTTCTCTGTGGTGATCCGGAGCGGCGATCCGGAGTGCGCCTGGTGGGGCGGCGAGGACGGCCGGGGATGGCCGGGGACTGCCGCCCCACCAGGGTCGAGCCTCTTCCTGTGGGCCCGGAAGACTCAGCCGATCAGCGGGATCCACCTCTGATCAGCGGCTCCCGTGCACCGGGCGAGGGCCACCGAGTTGCGGTTTCCGGAGTCGGTGATGCAGCCCTGGGCGAACTTCCGGCTGATCAGGGCGGAGCCCGCTTCTCTGTTCGCGTAGTCCCAATACTGGGCCTGAATGCCGGAATTGCAGTCCGCCAGCGCAATCTGCTGCCCTATGCCCTTGGCCGTGATGCACCGGCCGGGGTGGTGTGCGCTCTCCAGTTGGTAACCCTGGAACCGTCCGGGCTTCAGATAGAAGTCCTGAGTTCCGGAGGTGTCCGGGGACCAGGCCTTCACGGTATCGTTTCCGAAGGCGTCGAGGTTACGGTCGCTGTCGACGTTCTGGAGTGTGTACCGAACGTCCGGCTGAACCGTGGAAACGGTCGCCGCTTGCGCGCTGCCGGCAGTCAGCAGACCCGTGCTGAGCAGGGCCGATGCGGACAGAACGGCGGCGATGGCCTTGCGACTTGCCACGATCTCCTCCTGGCCTGTGACTTCTGCGCGTCGGGTATGAAGTCGACGTTCGCAGGTCACCTGAAAAGGTTGAGTGTGCACGTTCCTGGGGCATGTGCCCCGGAAAGGAACATACGGTTGGCCGGGCTTTTTCCGGAAGGTATGTTCCGGACGTCAAGGCGACGTGATGATTGCGCCGTCAATTTCTTTGCATTCCCGCAGAGATCGCTTCCGGGCAAGTGGGAATTCGGGCCATTCGCGGGCCGGCCATGAGAGATGAGGGGTGGTTCGGCCGAACCTCAGGAATTTCCGGCCACTACCCGGAGGTCAGTATCCGCACCCGGCCGGGCGCGGATAAAGGGGTCGGGGCTGCGGACGGTGCGAGAAGACCAAGGAGCCCCCGCGGCGGCACACCCCCCAACGTCGCCTCACGGGCCTGAGCGCGTGCGCGCGCCACCGCTCGCCCCGGGCTGTGGCGTGATCCGGCGGGCCGACGACAGGCAACCGGCTGGCTGAATCCCTCCATAGCCCGACATCGTGGCCTATACACCCAGTTCGCCGTCTCATGCCTCACCAGGCCAGGAGGTGACCGCTTAGTCCACTTGGCTCCCAGTTGTGGCTGTTATGGCAGTGATATGACCTTGATTCCGTTCTGCCGTGCTTCCATCTCGTCATGGAGGTGCTCAGGTGATGGCTGGAGACCCACAGCAGGACGTCCAGCAGGTCGTCCGACCCCACGCGGGTGCGCCGCGACGCCGCCTGCTGGCCGCGGCCGCGCTGGCCCCGATGCTGGCCGGGGCGTCGCCCCCCGCCCGGGCTTTGGCCGCGGGACGGGCCGGGGCGAAGAACCCCAGGCCGGTCGAGCCGGTTCCCACCACCCTGGCGGGCTGGGAGGGCGTGGCCCACACGCTGGGCCGGCCGGGCGACATGAAGCGAAACCTGATGTACCACACGGCTCTGCCGCGCCGGGACCTCCTCGTGCGCTCCCGCAACGTCCTCGTGAAACCGGCGCTGGCGCTCGGCTCGCATGTGTCCTTCGTCCGCTACGCCGACGAGACCACGCTGGTGATGGGCGATGTGGTGGTCGCCGAGCGCGAACTGCAGCCGTTCGTGGATGCCCTGCACGCGTACGGGATCGGGCTGACCGCGATCCACAAGCACCTCCTGTCGCAGACCCCGGACATCTGGTGGGTCCACATCCACGCACACGGCCACGACACCCTGGCCATGGCCCGCGGCCTGCGTGCGGGGTTCGACCGTACGAACACCCCGCCCCCGCTGCCGCCGGCCCCGCCGCAGCCACTCGACCTGGACACCGCCGGTATCGACGCCGCGATGGGCGCCGAAGGCTCTTATGACGAAGGCATCCACAAATGCGTCTTCGTCCGCCGCGAGACCGTCACCGACGGCGACCGGGTGCTGCCACCAGGCCTGGGATCGACCAGCGCGTTCAACTTCCAGCCGCTGGGCGGCGGTTTCGCCGCGCTCAGCGGAGACTGCGCCATGATCGCCGACGAGGTCCACGACGTCCTGGTGGCCTTGCGCCGTGCCGGGGTGGAACTCGTCGAGCTGCACAACCACGGCCTGACGGACGAACCCCGCCTGTTCTTCGTCCACTTCTGGGCCGTCGGTGACGGCGTCGCGCTCGCCCGGGCCCTGCGCCCAGCGGTGGCCGCCACCAACGTCGTCCCGATCGGCTGACCCTGGCGTGAAGCGGAGTTCGGACGCACCCGGCTGTCCGCGGGCGTGGGCCGCCGGAGGCGGTCACGGCTCGGGGTGTGCGCCGCTCGTGGGGGTACGCACACCTAGCCCTCGGACGATACGGGCCAGGTCGGCCGGGGCGGCCGCGAGGCGGACCGGCGCGCCCGCGTCGTCGAGTTCGGCGATGTGCCAGCTTCTGGGCACCGTGTCGCCGTCGCTGCCCCGGGCGCGCCGCACCTCCTTGACGGTGAGCCGCTCCACCGGGATGTCCTTCGCCGCGAACCGGCCCGGGCCGGGGTGCGGCGTCACCGCGGGCGGGCCGTCTCCCAGGACGATGTGGGTGCCGAAGCCGTACGGGTTGTAGTCGGTGTGCTCCAGGAAGCGGGCGGCCAGGAACACCTCCTTCTCCCGCTCGGCGGAACCGTCGGCCGCTGCTCCGGCTTCTTCCGTCGCTTCAGCCTCTTCGGCTTCCCCGGGCGTACGGATGCGGGTGGCGCGCCAGGCCCAGAGGAACAGGCCCAGCGTGGCCGACGAGCCCGCGGCCGCCCATGTGACCGCCACGGGAGAGGAGAGCAGGGTCGTGGGCGTGGGGTGGAGACAGCAGAGCGGCAGCAGCCACAGGGCCGTACCGACGAGCGCACCCGCGAACGGCAGAGCCGAGGGGAGGACCTCGTCGTCGGGCAGCCGGCGCCCGCGCAGGCGGAGCAGCGTCTGCGCGCCGGGGTAGCCCGCGGCGAGGGCGAGCGCGGCCGCGACGGCGGCCAGGTCCCCGCCACCGGCGAAGTGCTCACGCCACTCCTGGTGCTCGCCGGTGACCTTCATCACCGCGCCCCGCCAGTAGGTCAGTTCGACGCTGTCGCCGGGCCGGAACCCCTCGGCGGTCTCTTGCGAGACCGCGAGCCGGTCCAGCGGCCGGCCCCCGGCGAAGTACAGCCAGCTGCGCTGTTTGGGCCGGTTGACCTCGGTGTCCTTGATCACGGCCGGCAGGGTGGTCAGGCAGCTCCCGCGCTCCGTGGCGGGCGTCGCGGCGGTGCACGGACGGGCCGACTGCCACGCCCGCTCCTCCGCGGCCGCGTACGGCACGAACCACGCGACTGCGATCGCGCCCCCGAGCAGCAGCGCGCACAGCCCCAGCGGCCCGGCCCAGCCACGCCCGCCGGTGCGGTACGAGATGACGGGCACGTGGCCCGACTCCGGGGCTCCGTAACGGCGGTGCAGCGCGCGAAGCGCGTCCAGCTTCGCGTCGAAGTCCGGGTCGGCGGGGGACCAGCTGTGCGGCAGGGGCAGGATCCGCTTGCGCCCGTCGTGCCGTACCAGGATGACGCGACGGGTCTCCTCGACCCGTGGGGTGTTCGCGTACTTCAGGCGTACACGCAGGTCGGCGACGTCGCGCCAGGGCACGCTCCGGCGGCGCAGCAGCGTCCGCCAGTGCAGGCCGTATGCGTCGGCGCGCACCCGGGTGGTGACCGCGCGGAGCGACGCGATGCCCACCAGGGCGAGCAGCAGGCCGGTGCCCAGCCACACATCCAGAAGCGTGCCCCGGTACGCCATGCGCACCGCGGCCAGGACCGCCCCGGCCACCCCGGCTCCGACGAAGCACCACAGGGCGCGCTTCAGGAGGGGCCGGCAGGTCACTTCCCGGATATCGGTCATGCCGGAAATCCTGCCACCGCCCGGTTTGCACGTGCTTGTGCGGGGTGCGGCAGAGTTCTGGGCGGCAAGGCTGCCGTATGCCCGAAAGGCGAGGCCCGGCCTGCGCCACCCCACTCCCTTCCTGTGCCGTGGAATCCTTGCCGTGAAAAAATCCTCGCCCGCTGATCCCGACCTGGGGCAGTCTGCTCGCATGATCGAGCTACAGGTACTGACGGCGGACGACTGGCCCAGGTGGCGCGAGCTGCGGCTGGCCGCGCTCGCCGAGGCGCCCTATGCCTTCGGCTCCAGGCTCGCGGACTGGCAAGGGGAGGGCGACCGGGAGGAGCGATGGCGTTCCCGGCTGAGCATCCCCGGCTCGTGGAATATCGTCGCCGCACTCGACGGGAAGCCGGCCGGGATGGCCGGCGGCATTCCGGGCTCGCGGAAGGGCGTCGTGGAACTGATTTCCCTGTGGGTCGGCGCAGAGGCTCGGGGGAGGGGCGTCGGGGATCGCCTGGTTCAGGCGGTGGGGCAGTGGGCCGTGCAGGGGCGGGCGGAGGTCCTGGAGCTCTTCGTCACGCCCGGCAACGCACACGCGATGGCGCTGTACCGGCGCCATGGATTCGAGGACGCCGGGCCCCTGGGTGAGGTGCTGCCCGATGGACGGAGAGAACACCTCATGACGAAGAGGCTCTCCCCCGGCTCAACATCCTGGTCCACGGCACCGCCCCTGCGGGCTCGGTAGCTCGGTAGCTCGGTAGCCGCACTCCGCCCCGCCCCACCTCACCCCGCCCCGCAGCATCCCGGCCAAGTTCCCGGTGTGCGGGCGGGACCGGGCCCGCTGCGGTCCCGGTCCGACCGGTGGTCGGCTCAGGCGTGGATCGGAGTCAACAGGGCGGCTGCGCAGGGTAGTTGGACGAACTGGACCTGGCCTTGCCCCACTCCGGTGTGCAGAGGCGCGTGACCGGACACCGGCCGGATCTGTACACGTACCCGTGACGAACCGCACAGGATGATCTTTCATCATGGATGCGGGTGATGATCCTCTGCTTCTCGCCATAACTCGCCATAGCTCTGTCCAGATCGGCCTAACTCGGCATAACTGGATATAACTCGGCATAAGGAGCCACATTGTTGCAGCGCACCATCCGGACCGGCCTCGTCGCCCTGGCGGCACTGGGGATCGCGGCAACCTCCGCCCTCCCCGCTCAGGCTGCGTCCGTGACCTGTCGTAAGAGCGACTTCTGTCTGTTCAGCGGCCATCACCAGACCGGTGAGGTGCTCTACCGCCTCCCCGTGAAGGTGACCCGGAGCGGCTTCACCTTCCCGGAAGTCGACGAACTGGCCCTTCCGGTGGCCCCGTTGTCGGCACGCAATCCGATACCCGATGACTTCGGCTGCATCGTGAGGCTCAACGACAGGCCGCATTTCGCCGGGAGCGAACAGGAGATAGACGGCTTCGGTGAAGCGGAGCTGACCGGAGCTCCGGTGGCCTCGATCACCCCCGACTGCGGCTGAGGGTCTCTCCCGCCTGCAAGGGCGCCGGAATCAGTGCGTCCAGCGCGTGGTCGAGGGCGCGCAGCAGCGCGTCCCGGTCGTCGGGTGCGTACAGCAGTCGCAGGGCCAGCCCGTCGGAGAGTGCGATCACGGCATCGGCGAGGGCCAGTCGGCCGGCGGCCGCGTCCGGGCCGCTGCCGTGCCCGATGGCTGCCAGCCAGCCGCCGAGGGCCGTGCGGACGTCCTCGTCGATCTGCCGGCGAATTGCGCCGAGTCCGGGGTGATGGGCCGCGCGGGTGGCGAAGGCCAGTTGAGCGGCGGCCTCGGCTCGGCGTTCCGCGTCCAGGGGGAGGGTGGTGAGGACGAGGGCGCGGAGCGCCTCACGTGGTGGGAGGCCGGAGTCGACGGCGGCCATCCGCTCCTCGATGCGCTCGCCGGCCAGCTCGGCGGCGAAGGCTAGCATCTCGTCCTTGGTGCGGAAGTACTTCTGGACGGCCCCCGGGGAGCGGCCGCTGGCGGCGGCCACCGTGCGCACACTGACCTCGTCCAGTCCCAGCTCGGAGGCGAGGCGCAGCACGGCGGCGCCGATCTGCCGCCGCTGTTCGTCGCGGTCCACGGTCTTCGGCACGCTGCGCGGCTCCTCGTTTCCACTTCTGTGTTTCCACTTCCGCCCTGCGGTTTCCCTGTTCCCCGTTCTCCCCGTTGCCCGGTTCCCCGCTGCCCCGTCAGGATACGCCCGTATCCTTTTAGGGATACAGTCGTATCTTGAAACTCGGCCGTGCCGACACCGGCCCAGTCGAACGGCGAACAGTGAACGGCGAACAGTGAAGGGCGAAGGGTGAAAGCCGAGTCAGGTGGCGAGAGGTACAAGACGATGGGGACACCGATGGATGATCGACATGAGCCCGCCATACGGATCGCGGACCGCGAGCGTGACGACGTGCTCGACCGGCTGGCCGCCGCGCTCGCCGAGGGGCGGCTGGACGCGCACGAGCACGAGCAGCGTGCGCGGCAGGCGCTCCAGGCGCGTACGGGTGCAGAACTCGCCGCACTGACGGCGGACTTGCCCGCACCGGAGCTGTCCGCGCGGGAACGGGACCGCAAGGACCTGCGGGACTGGCTGGAGGAGTGGCGCTACTGGCTCGGCGGTGCGGTGGTCATGTCGGCGATCTGGGGCGTGAACTGCTTCCGCAAGCACGAGTTGACGTACTTCTGGCCCTTGCCGCCGCTCGGGATCTGGGCGGCCGTGCTGGTTGCGATCGCGGTGTGGCCGCGCGGCGAGGAGAAGAACGACTCGTAGCCGTCCCCCCTCGCTGCCCCCCTCGCTGTCCCCCCGCTGCCCCGCCGGCTGCCTCGACTGGCGTCGTAGGCCGCTCACCTGCGGAATCCAGCCAAGAAAGCGCTTTATCGTCAATCGCGGGCAACTGGGAGGCAGCGCTGCCGGGCTCGGGCTACACATGAGGGCCGGCAGGGACGTTGGCTTTCCTCGTGGCGAGGAGGGCCACACTCGGGGGAGGGCTGGGCGATTGCTGACGATCAATGTTGCGGTAGGGCTCGCTGTCATCGTCGTCCTGCGGCTACGCCGCCGAACGGAGGCCAGGAGCCGGTTCGACGAGAAGCTGACCGTGCTCATCGTGCTGGCACTCGGGGTGTTGATCGCTCCGACACCGGTGGGGCACGCGATCCTGGACTTCCTGACCCAACTCGTGAACGGCATCTCACGAGCCGGCCAGTGAGTGTCATGGGCCGGCCGGTGAGTGTCATGGGCGGACCGGTGAGTGCCGTCACGCGAACACCGGCCCGTGCCCCCGCTCGGCGAACGCACCGCCGGCGCAACCGCCGTCACCACTGCGCGCCGCCGCAACCGCCGAGTGGCGCGTAACAGCCGCGGCTGACCGGTAGCCGTACCCCGGCTCCAGGGCCGCCCTCACCACTTGCCGGAAACCAGAAGGCACCACCTCATCCGGGAGACGTATGGCCGCCGCACCGCAACGCCGACGCCGATCCGCCCGTACCCGCCACTCCGCCAGGAGGCCCCGTACCCGCCACCCCGCCAGGAGGCCCCGGCCCCGCACCGTCCGGCGCCGTACACATCGGTCCGCCACCGGCCGCCTCGTCGCCGCAGCCATCATCCTGGTAACTGTCGTCGCGGTCTTCCAGGAATACCCCGTCACCAGCAGCGTGCTGGCCACCCTCGCCGTGGCCGCGGCCGTGCTCCTTCTCGTCATCCGCACCGGTCGCCTCCACCTGCCCGGGCTCCGCACCGCTGCCCAGGCGGACTTCACCCACAGCATCGCCGCCTACCAGCACATGACGGGCACCCAGTTCGAGCACGCCATCGCCGACCTCGCGCGCCGCGACCCCGCCGTCCGCGCTGCCACCGTCTCCGGCGGTGCCAACGACCGCGCCCTCGACGTCCTGCTCCATCTCATCGACGGCCGCCGCATCGCCATCCAGTGCAAGCGCTACGCGCCATCGAACCGGGTCGGGGCTCCGGTCATCTATGCCGTCAACGGCACCTATCGTGCCTACCACCGTTGCGACCAGGCTGTCATCGTCACCACCAGCACTTTCACCCCGGACGCGCAACGCGCCAACGCCGAACTCGACCACCCCCTCCGCCTGGTCGACGGCCGCGCCCTCGGCCGATGGATCGCCGGCGGCCGCCCACCCTGGAGACCGTGACACAGCGGTACGGCATGCCGTGGACTGGCTGCGTCGGGCGCCCCCCTGAGCGCTTCCTCGGCGGGCCGAAGGCGGCTGAGCGGAGGGTGCGGCGGGGCTGACGGGTGGATCGCGTGGTCCGTGCTCGGGGCCGGTCTTGTGGGCGGCGGTCATGATCCGGCCTCTTCCGGCTCCCATGCCAGCTGCTTCAGCGCCATACGGGCAGCCGGTGCCCGGCCCGGGATGCTTGCCCAGTAGGGGTGTGTGGTGATCCGTACGGATAGCCGTTGCAGCGTGCGCCGCAGAACCGTGGTCTGGGCGGGATTCTCGGTCAGCGCGAGCTGCTGGTACGCGGTGTACCAGTCGCGCTGGGCCTGCAGGAGGTCGTCGGGGAAGGCGTAAGGCATCACGCAGGTATTGCATCACGTGTTCGAATTATCGTGCAGCCACACGCAAGAGTGAATCTGACGTCCGCTGTAGCTGAGCACTTCACTTGACGAATGGCTCAGCTCCACCGGACTTCCGGCCGAGATCGCCAAGTACACGACGAAGAAGGCCAGGGACAGCGCCGGCGGGCCCTGTGCACGTGCGGTGCCGGATCGGGCCGGATCGGGCCGGGCCGGTGTGCGCGCCGGGGGTCACTTCACGAGGTCGGCGTAGAAGATGATGTTGGCCGAGCGGTGGCCGTCGACGATCTCGCCGCCGCAGGTGAGCAGGCGCAGTTCCGGGCGGTCGGTGTCGCCGTAGACCTTCTGGGTGGGGAAGGCGTCCTTCTCGACCTGTTGGCGTTCGCGGATCTTGAAGGTCGCGGTGGAGCCGTCCTCACGCAGCACCTTGATCACATCGCCGA
Source organism: Streptomyces sp. NPDC001339 (assembly GCF_042895955.1). Taxonomy (NCBI): domain Bacteria; kingdom Bacillati; phylum Actinomycetota; class Actinomycetes; order Kitasatosporales; family Streptomycetaceae; genus Streptomyces; species Streptomyces sp. NPDC001339. Next base: position 620,933 of record NZ_JBIAWT010000003.1, read on the forward strand.
CCTTGATGTTCTTGACGTTCTTCATCAGGGCCGGGCCGTTCTTGGTGTCGTAGTGGGCGACGATGATCGAGGCGCCCTTCTCACCGGGGGTGGGGCTCTTGGTCCACCAGCCGGGCTGTTCGGCCTTGCTCACCGGCGGCACGCCGAGTTCTCCGCCGCTGTCCACCTCCAGCGGCACGAACGGGCCGGCGTCCACGTCCGCGGAGGGGATCTGCAGACGCTTGGGCTGGGAGGCCGTCATGGGCGGCGCGGTCTCCTTGGCCGGGGCGGTCGCCGCGTTCTTGATGTCGACGTCGGGGCCGGGAGTGTCGCCGCTGCCGCAGGCCGTCAGCCCGCCGGCGACAGCGAGGGCGAGCGCGGCACAGGTCGCGAGACGGCCGAGACGGGGCGTGCGGGTGGTGATCACGGCGACTCCAGGTGCGTGGCGGGTAGCGGTGGCAGGGAAGAGAGCAGGGGCGACGGGCCGGCCGGGGCACCGGTACGTACGCACGAGGGCCGGGGCCGGGGCCAGGGCGGGGGCGGGGGCCGAAGTGGGGCGGTCCGCTCCGGTGAGGGATGAGCGGACCGCCTCAACTCCTGGGTGTCACAAGGGGGATCAGGCGTTGTCGCCGGAGTCGCCGGCCCTGCGGCGGCGCAGCACGGTGAAGCCGAGACCCGCGGCGGCGGTGGCGGCACCACCGCCGGCGAGCAGCATGGTGTTGTCGCCGCTCGTCTCGACGCCTTCAGCGCCGGCCTTGACGCCGCCCTTGGGGGTGACCTTGCCCTGCCCCTTGGTGCCGTCGCCGGGCACGGCCTTGTGCTGGTCCTGCTTCTTGTTCTTGTTGTCCTTGCTGTCCTTGGAGTGGGACTTCTTGTCGCCGCCCTCTGTCCAGGAGGACATGGTGCCGTCGGGCTGCAGGACGAAGTGGGCGCCGTTGTGCTGGCCGTAGGCGGGCTTGCCGCCCTTGGTCTCCAGTGTGTCGTACTTGACGAGCTTGCCGGTGTCGGGGGCCTTGGCGTACATGTCGGCCTGGTAGTGGTTCTGGCCGAGCTTGTAGACCTTGGCGGTGAAGCCACCGGCCAGGCTCTGGCTGCGGATGAACTTGCGCTCCCCGCTGCCGTCCTTCTTGTCCTTGCTCTGCTTCTGGTCGTCTTCCTTCTTCTGGTTGCCCTTCTCCTGGCTGTCCTTCTGCTGGTTGTTCTTGTCCTGGTCGCTCTTCTGCTGGTCCTGGCCCTGGTTGCCGTCCTGCTTCTTGTCCTGCTCGGCGGTCGGGCTCGCCGAGTCGGAGGAGGGGGCCGGGCTGTCGGCGAACGCGGCGGCGGCCGGCAGCAGCAGCGCCGAGCCGGCGACGGCGGCGATCGCGGACGTACGGACGAGGTTGCGGCGGGTGGCCGTGCGGCGGGAGGAAGCCATGGAGAGTTCCTTTGCGAGTCCGAGTCGAACGTCGTCAACCGCTCCGTTCGGCGGCGACACCAGGGAAGTTATTCATCACACATCACGGCAATTCTTCGGCTTTGTAACAGCAAGCCGGAGACACGAGCACGGTGACGCAACTGCGGCCCCCTGCGGGACTTTGGTCCCGGAACTGGCACGAAACGCCTCGGCCGAAAGGCGGAGAGGCGCCTACCGGACATCCGCCCTTCGGCCTTGCGGCCGGCCTCTCGTCCTTTCGGTCACGTGCCGGCGGGCGACGGCGTACGACCGCCCATCGAGCCGCGGGCACCCTTCTATCGGGCACCCTTCTATGCTGAGGCCATGACGGCACCGAACACCTTCGTGCATCCACGGTGGGGTCTTCGGTTCCATTGGTGGGCCGTGGACCCGGCGGGTCGTGTCGGACTCTTCCACTCGGCCTTCGGACCTGTCCCCGCCGCGGCCGATGCCCACGTGGAGGTCATGGACGAGGCGACAGCACAGGCCAGGGAACGGCACCCCGAGTGGTTCGGTACACAGCACTGCGGTGACGGCGAATGCCCCGGGACGCACTGCCCTGTCGAGCTGAACCGGGGGCCCTACCTGTTCACATGGGACGAGGAGTACGACGACCGCTACACGCGCTACGGCGTGCCGAACGCACCGGTGCTCGTTTCCGACCTGCCGGGCTCCCTGGCAGCGGCCGCCCGGCTCGTACCGGCCGACTTCCTCTTCGCACGGGCCGGACGGATCGACCTGAGCCGTCCCGGGGGCAGGGAGCTGTTGTCAGGCAGAGCCGCGCCACAGGCTGCCGGTCCCACCCACGTGCCCGAGGGATCTGACGCGGCCCGGAGGGTGCGGCCGGGGGTGTCAGGTGTGGGCGAGATCGTCGGGTTCGTGGGCGGATGCGGTGGGGGAGGGGGAGGGGGAGTCGGCGGGGGCGGTGGCCGCTGCTCGTGCGGTCTCCTTGCCGTAGCGTGCGATCGCGGCTGTGGCGAGGGCCATGGGGACCGCGACCAGGGCCGCCACTCGGCCGATCGGCATCGTGGCCGTCAGCCAGCCCACCACGGGCGGTCCGACGATGCCGCCGGATTTGCTGCAGGCGGCGGAGAGCCCGCTGCCCAGGCCGCGGAAGGCGGTCGGATAGACCTGTGCGGTGTACGGGCCGAGCACCGCGACCACGCCGCTGGCACCGGTGAGCAGACCGATCAGCGCCGGTACGAGAAAGACGGCGCGGTGCAGGGGCACCACGGCGAGTGCGGCCAGTGACACGGCCGTGACCGCACCGTAGAGGGCCATCGTCTTCCGCGAGGACCAACGGCTGTAGAGCCACGCTCCGACAGCGGTGCCGGGCACCGACATGAGGGAGGCGGCGAACAGGAGTTGTGCGGGGGACGTCCCCAGGCCGGCCCGGCCGAGGACGGTCGGCAGGAAGGTGACGAAGCCCCAGTAGATGATGCCCCAGGCCAGGCCGAAGCCGCAGATGATCAGCGTCTGGCGGCGGTGGACCGTGCCGAACAGAGCACGTGCGCCACGCCCGCTCCGGGGCTCCGCGGGGGTGTCGGCCAGGCCGAACAGCAGCGTCATACGGTGCGCTTCGGCCGTGTTCCCGCGGGCGGCCAGGAAGCTGGGGGACTCCGGGATCCAGCGGTTGAGCGCCAACAGGGAAACAGACAACTTCCCCACACAGACGAGAGCGAGCGCATGTCCGCATCGCAGAACGTACTCAAAGACCTGGCGACGTCCGCCGATGAGACCGACCGCATGCTGACCGGTCTCTCCGACGACCAGTGGGCCCGGCCCACCCCCGCGCCCGGCTGGACCATCACCCATCAAGTCGCCCATATCTCCTTCATCTTCCGGCTCGCCGGTACGGCCGCCGCCGATCCGGCGGCCTTCCGGGCCATGACCGAACACGCCAAGGGCGACTTCGACGGCGCCGTCAACGCCGCCCTCGCCGACTACCTGCCCGCCCCGCCGCAGACCGTACTGGAGCGGTGGCGAGCCGAACGCGCGGCGGCGATCGAAGCGCTCGCCGCCGTCCCCGCGGGCCAGTTGGTGCCCTGGCTGGTCAACCCGCTTCCGCCCGCCGTGCTCGCCAGTGCCGGGATCATGGAGACCTTCGCCCACGGCCAGGACATCGCCGACGCCCTGGGCATCCGCCGGGAGCCCACCGAGTGGCTGCGCCACCTCGTCGGATTCGCCTACCTCACCCGGGACTTCGGCTACCAGTCGCGGGGCCTGACCCAGCCCGTCGAGCCGTTCCGCTGGGAACTCGACGCACCATCAGGCGAGTTGTGGACCCACGGCCCGCTCGACGCCACACAGAAGATCACCGGCCCCGCCCATGACCTCTGCCTGCTCGTCACCCGCCGCCGGCACCGCGACGACCTGGCCCTCACCGCCACCGGAAGGCAGGCCGACCACTGGCTGGACATCGCCCAGGCCTACCGCGGCCCCGCCGGACCGGGCCGCGCACCGGGCCAGTTCGCGCACCTGCGGGCGTGACCGTGGGGCAGGACGGGGCAACGCCCGCCAGGCTGAGGGCCTTGGCGGATCTGGCGACACCGATGGCGGTGCGTGTGGCGGCCACCCTGCGGGTGGCCGACCACATCGCCGCCGGGCGACGCAGCGCCGAGGAGATCGCCGACGCCGCCGGTGCGCACGCACAGGCGCTGGACCGCCTGCTGCGCCACCTGGTCACCGTCGGCCTGCTGACCCGCGACGCCGCCGGCACCTACACCATGACGGAAGCCGGCGAAGAACTGCGCGACGACCACCCGGCGGGCAAGCGGAAGTGGCTTGACATCAACGGCGCGGTCGGCAGGGGAGACCTCGGCTTCGTCGAGCTCGCCCACACCATACGGACCGGAGAACCGGCCTACCCGGTGCGCTACGGCACGTCGTTCTGGGCCGACCTCGGCGCCGATCCCGCGCTCTCGGCGTCCTTCGACACGCTGATGGGACACCACATCGAGCTCGACGCCTCCGCTGTCGCCGATGCCTACGACTGGGCCGCTCTCGGGCATGTCGTCGACGTCGGTGGTGGCAGCGGCGGCCTGCTCGGCATGGTGCTGACGGCACACCGGGGACTGCGGGGAACCCTCGTCGACCTGGCAGGCCCGGCAGCGGCAGCCCGTCGGATGCTGCGCGACAAGGGACTGTCCGACCGCGCGGAAGCCGTGACGGGCAGCTTCTTCGACCCGCTGCCGGGCGGAGCGGGCGGCTATGTACTGTCCGCGGTCCTCCACGACTGGAGTGACGAGCCCGCCGTCGCCATTCTGCGCAGATGCGCGGAGGCCGCCGGCGACACGGGTGTTGTCCTGGTCATCGAGGCGGTCGGGGCCGACGGCGAATCGCCGAGCACCGCGATGGACCTGCGCATGCTCACCTACTGCGGTGGCAGGGAGCGTGGGCTCACCGAGATGCGTGAACTCGCGGCGCGGGCGAGGCTCGCGGTGCGTTCGGTGTCTCCGTTCGGCTATATGTCGATCATCGAGCTGGCCCGGGCCTGACCGCCGCGGTGCCCTGCCCGCGACCGGCTCCGCGCAGCACCGCGACCGGGCACCGCACCCCAGGAGATGCCTGGTGACGGCCTGTGGAGCGACGATGCGAAGAGACCCACAGCGAATTCCCGAGGACTTCCAGAAAACCTCCCGAGAACTTCCCGAGTACTTCCGGAGAACGGAGAAATCATGACCGCCGCCTTCTCAGCCTCGATATCCGGGACACCCGACCAGGACAAGTCGGCCGTGGCCGACGTCCCCCAGCGCATGATGGCGGCCTGGGCCGCCCATGACGCGTCCGCCCTCGCAGGCCTGTTCACCGAGGACGGGACCATGGTCCTGCCCGGCGACATCTTCAAGAAGGGCCGTGGGGACATCGAGGAGTTCATGGCACAGGGCTATGCCGGGCCGTTCAAGGGCACTTCGGTGTTCGGCACGCCCCTCGACGTCAGGTTCCTCGGCGCCGGCACGGCAGTGCTGGTCACTCAGGGCGGTGTCCTCGCGCCCGGCGAGTCCACGGTCGCGCCCGAGCGGGAGATCCGGGCAACGTGGGTCCTCACGGAGCAGGCCGGCGGCTGGTACATCGCGGCCTACCACAACAGCCCGGTCCGTCCGGCCTGACGGCGGCTCTTCCGACCTGGCCACGCGTCAGGTACGGGGCCGGGCCGGGCAGGGCACGGCTGTCGGAGGGGAGCTGCGGAGCGCGTCGTCAGCCGGTGCGCTCCTGGCAGTCGACGCAGCAACGGGCGTACGGCAGGATCTCCAGGCGCTCGGTGGGGATCGGCCTGCCGCACGCCTGGCACGTTCCGTACGCGTCGGAGGCAAGCCGGGACTGCGCGGCCTCGATCTCGGCCAGTACCCGGCGTATCGCGTTCATCTGGACGGCGAGCTGGGTGTCGGTGCCGGTCGGTGCGCTGTCCTTGAGCGCGGCGAGCTGCGCGAGGCGCGAGGTGCGCTCGTGCTGCAGACGCTGATGGACCTCGTGTGCGAGGGGCCGGAGGTGGTGGGAGGCGGGGCGGAGCATGTCGGACGGCATGGGGGAGCAGGTTCCTTTCCGTACGCCCAGGGGGCGCGAGTCGGCCGCGATGCGGCTCTGCCGGCGCCACTGGCCGGCACATTGCGTCACTCGCTCCCACCATGGCCCCTCGCCGATGCGTCGGCCATGGGGGCTGACACCCATTTCCGGGCCGTCGATGCTGTAACTCTCCCGTGGGGGTGGGCCGGTGCCGCGGAGAGGATGGGGTGCGCCCCCGATCGACGTGCCGGTGGATGTCGAAGAGGCTGGGATTCCCCCTCTCGGACCGGACCCGCATCCGCACCCGCACCCGCGGTCGGATCCGGTTCCGGACCTGCCCGGCAACGCATCCCGTGCGGATGGGAGAGTGAAGCCAAGGAGGATTTGCGAACTGTGTCTTTGTTCTGGCGGATTTTCGGGCTCAATGCGGTGGTGCTCTGCGCGGCCACGGCGCTCCTGCTCTGGGCCCCGGTGACCGTTTCCGTACCCGTGGTCCTGACCGAGGCCGTCGTCCTGGTGGGCGGCCTGGTGGTCATGCTCATCGCCAACGCCGCACTGCTGCGCGTCGGCCTGGCCCCGCTGGACCGGCTGACCCAGCGGATGACCACGGTCGACCTGCTCCAACCGGGCCGGCGGCTGCCGGTCGGCGGCCACGGCGGCGTGGCAGAACTGCTGCGCACCTTCAACGAGATGCTCGGCCGGCTGGAGGCCGAGCGCGCGAGCAGCAGCGCCCGGGCGCTGTCCGCGCAGGAGTCGGAGCGCCGCCGGATCGCCCAGGAGCTGCACGACGAGGTGGGGCAGAGCATGACCGCGGTACTGCTGGAGCTGAAGCGGGCTGCGGACCGGGCCCCCGAGCCACTGCGCACGGATCTCCAGCAGGCGCAGGAGACCACCCGCGAGAGCCTGGGCGAGGTGCGCAGGCTCGCCCGCCGCCTGCGCCCCGGCGTCCTGGACGACCTGGGCCTCATCAGCGCCTTGACCTCACTGGCCAACGACTTCACCACCCACACCGACCTCACGGTCCGGCGCCGCTTCGACCCGGGTCTGCCGGCCCTGGAACCGGAGACGGAGCTGGTGCTCTACCGCGTCGCCCAGGAAGGGCTGACGAACGCGGCCCGGCACGCCGAGGCCCGGAGCGTTCGCCTGACGCTGCGCCATACCCCGGCGACGGTCGTGCTGGAGGTCTCGGACGACGGGCACGGTATCGGCCACGCTCACGAAGGCGCCGGGATCCGCGGTATGCGGGAGCGCGCCGTGCTCATCGGCGCCGCCCTGGACATCGGCCCGGGCCCGTCCGGCGGCGCCCGGATACGCCTGACCGTGCCGCGGGACGGAGACGCGGCATGACGACCCGTATTCTCCTCGCCGACGACCACGCCCTCGTACGGCGCGGGGTCCGGCTGATCCTCGACGCCGAACCGGGCCTGAAGGTCGTGGCCGAGGCCGGGGACGGCGCCGAGGCGCTCGAGCTGGCCCGTACCTGCGAGCCCGGGCTGGCGATCCTCGACGTGGCGATGCCGCGGATGACCGGCCTGCAGGCGGCCCGCGAACTCTCCGCCCGCCACCCCGGACTGCGCATCCTGATCCTGACCATGTACGACAACGAGCAGTACTTCTTCGAAGCGCTCAAGGCCGGCGCCTGCGGTTATGTACTGAAGTCGGTCGCCGACCGGGATCTGGTCGAGGCGTGCCGGGCCGCGATGCGCGGCGAGCCGTTCCTCTACCCGGGTGCGGTGACCGCGTTGATCCGGCACTACCTCGACCGCGTCCGGCACGGAGACGCGGTCTCCGACCGGCTGCTGACCTCCCGTGAGGAAGAGGTCCTCAAGCTGATCGCGGAGGGCCATTCGTCGAAGGCGATCGCGGAGATCCTGGTGATCAGTGTGAAGACGGTGGAGCGGCACCGGGCGAACCTGCTGCACAAGCTCGGGATGCGCGACCGGCTGGAGCTGACGCGTTACGCGATCCGGGTGGGCCTGATCGAACCGTGAGGTCGGGTGGCCACGGGGTCCGGGGCGGGCGGGGGCTGCCGCCGCGGGTCCTCCTGATTGTCCTGGCCCTCCTGTCCGTCAGTGCCCTCGCTGTCGCGGGCCTGTTGCCGACCGCGTCGGTCTCCGCCCCCGTCCACGCGTACGGAGCCGCCTGCACGGGCCGGGCCACCGCGCCGATCCCTCCCGGCTCGCACGCGGACCCGCACTCGGATTCGGACCCGCACTCGGATTCGGACCCGCACTCGGATTCGGACCCGCACTCGGATTCGGACCCGCACTCGGATTCGGACCCGCACTCGGATCCGGGCTCGCACTCGGATCCGGACTCGCACCACGCCACTGCCCACCCGCTCCGCGCCGCCGCCCAGCAGCTCAGGAACCTGCCTCTCCCGCCGCTCCTCCCGCCCGCGGACCTGTCCGGCCGACCGGGTGAGGTACGCCTGGACCCCGGGCTCCGCCCGCTCCCGCGCGTCCCGCCCACCGACAGCCTTGCGTATCCGGGGCGCTGTCTGGACCGTGCGCCGCCGTACTCCCTCAGGTAATCGACCGATCGACGCCGACCGTCACCGTCCGCCGCGGCCGCTTCGCGCGGCCCGCGTATACCTGTGGGAAACCCCTTGACCCGTGCTGCCAGAGTGCGGGCGCTGCTCGCGCTCGCCGTCCTCGCCCTGTCCGCCTACCTCGCGCTGACCCAGCCCCTACGGCTCGGTCTCGATCTGCGCGGCGGTACCCAGATCGTCCTCGAGACCCGGGATTCACCGACCACGAAGGCCGACCGGGACGCCACCGACCGTACGTTGGAGGTGCTGCGCCGCCGGGTGGACGCGCTGGGTGTCGCCGAGCCGGGCATCGCCCGCTCCGGGGAGCATCGCATCGTCGTGGAACTCCCTGGCCTGCAAGCCCCGGAGGAAGCCGCCAAGGTACTGGGCCGCACCGCCCAGCTGACCATCCACCCGGTTCTTCCCGGCCCGGCCGATGCCACCCACACGACCCTTCCCGATGCCTCGGGCACGCCGCTGCCCCTCGGTCCGCCCTCCCTCACCGGTGCCGAAGTGGCCCGTGCCGAGGCCCAGTTCGACGGGCAGGACGGTACCGGCTGGTTCGTCGCGCTCGACCTGCACGGCCGTGGCGAGCGGGCCTGGGCCGCGCTGACCGGCGAGGCGGCGTGTGCCCAGCCCGGTGATCCGGCTCGCCGGGCGGCCATTGTCCTCGACGGCAGGATCATCTCCTCACCCCAGGTCGATACGTCCGTGCCGTGCGGCACCGGCATCACCGGCGGTTCGACCCGTATCACCGGTGCCTTCAGCCACGAGGAGGCGCGCGAGCTGGCCCTGCTCGTCAACGGCGGCGCACTGCCCGTACCGGTGGAGACCGTCGAACAGCGCACCGTCGGCCCGGCCCTGGGGGCGGCCGCCATCACCGCCAGTGCCCAGGCGGCACTCGTCGGCCTCGCGCTGACGGCTGTCTTCATCACCGTCGTCTACCGCCTGCTCGGCGCGCTCGCCACCCTCGCCCTGGCCTGCTACGCCCTCATCTCCTACGCCGCCCTGCTCGCCCTCGGCGCCACCCTCACCCTCCCCGGCCTGGCCGGCTTCGTCCTCGCCATCGGTATGGCTGTCGACGCCAACGTCCTGGTCTTCGAACGCGCGCGTGAGGAGTACCACGCCCCACGCCCCACCGGCGGCCGCCCCCGGACCCTCCGTACCGCCCTGGCCGGCGGTTTCCGCCGTGCCTTCAGCGCTGTCGCGGACTCCAACGTCACCACCCTCCTCGCCGCCGCCCTGCTGTTCTTCTTCGCCTCGGGCCCGGTACGCGGTTTCGGCGTCACCCTGGCCGTCGGCGTCCTGGCATCGATGATCAGCGCGCTCCTCATCACCAGAGTCCTCGCCGAATTCGCCTTCTCCCGGAAGGCCGTCCAGCGCCGCCCCCGCCTCACCGGCCTGGCCGGCGCGGGCCGTGTCCGTACCTGGCTGATGGGCCGCCGCCCGGATCTGATGCGCCACCGACGGCGCTGGCTGGCGCTCTCCGCCGCGGCCCTGGTCCTCGCCGTGTCCGGTATCGCCGTACGCGGCCTCGACTACGGCATCGAATTCACCGGCGGCCGTCTCATCGAGTACACCACCCGCACCCCCGTCGACCCCGACCGCGTACGTACCGCCCTGCGGGACGTCGGCCTGCCCGGCACCCAGGTAAACACCTCCGGCACAAGCGAACTGACCCTCCGCACGCCCCAGCTCTCCCCGGCCCGGGCCGCCACCGTGACCACGCTCGTCGAACGCCTCGGCCACGGGGCGGAGAAGCAACGCGACGAGCACATCGGCCCGACTCTCGGCGCCGAACTCCGCCGCGGCGCCCTGATCGCCCTCGCCGTGGCCCTCGCCGCCCAACTGGCCTATCTTTCCCTCCGCTTCCGCTGGACCTTCGCCTTTGCCGCGGTCGCCGCCCTGGCCCACGATGTCCTCGTCCTCACGGGCGTCTTCGCCTGGCTCGGGAAACCCATCGACGGCATCTTCCTCGCCGCGCTCCTCACCGTGATCGGCTACTCCGTCAACGACTGCGTCGTCGTCTTCGACCGCGTCCGCGAACTGCGGACCACTGCCGGCCGCCGCACCGCTTTCCCGGCGATCGCCAACACCGCCCTGCTCCAGACCGTCCCCCGCACCCTCAACACCGGACTCGGCGCCGCCTTCATCCTGACCGCGCTGGCCGCCCTGGGCGGTGACACCCTCACCGACTTCGCCCTGGCCCTCCTCGTCGGCATCACCGTCGGCACGTACTCCTCCCTGTTCACCGCGACCCCGCTGGCCCTCGCATGCGAGGGCCGCGGCTGACCGATGAGCCGGCCCCTCCGCAGAGGGGCCGACATGTGCGCCCGCGTCCGGTTCCGTCCCGGATCCGAACCCGATCACCTCCCGGCGGGTCGGCTGCCCACGGACGGCCGGGAGCCGGGCGAGGCCGGCGCCGGCACGGCCCGGCGCTCTCCGGTGGCGGCGGCGTGGGAGGTGGCGGTGCCGGAGAGCCGGTCCGGGCCCCGGTGGACGCATTCGACGAGGTAGTCGCCGGTGTCCGGGTCGAGGGTGACGCCGTGGGTCTCGCTGTGGAAGCCGGGAAAGCGCCGGTCGAAGGATTCCAGGGCGGTCAGATAGCGCAGCAGCGGACCGTCGGGGGCGCCGGTGTTCTCGCCGGGCATCAGGACGGGGATGCCGGGCGGGGTGACGGTGACCATGGCGGCGGCCACCCGGTCGGCCGCGTCGGCCAGCCGAACCCGTTCGGTGCCGCCGCGGATGAGGCGCTGGTAGCAGTGCTGGGGCGGGGTCACCGGTTCGGGCAGGTCCTGGAAGGCGGTGTCGAGCAGCTCGACGAGACGGGCCTCGCGCAGGTGGTCGTGCATCTCCTGGCACAGCCCACGCAGGGTCCGGCCGGTATAGCGCTGGGGATGGGCGGCGACCAGATCGGGCAGCAGCTGCTCCAGCGGCGCGTCCTGGTCGTAGAGCGCCTTGAAGTCCATCAGGGCGTCCATGAGGGTTCCCCACTTGCCCTTGGTGATCCCCATGGAGAACAGGATGAGTGTGGTGTAGCTGTCGGTCTTCTCCACCACGATGTTCCTGGTGGCCAGATAGGCGGTGAGGACGCGTGCGGGGATCCCCCAGTCGGCCATCCGCCCGCTCGCGTCGATGCCGGGGCAGGTGAGGGTGACCTTGATGGGGTCCAGCAGGCAGTAGCCCTCGGCCAGGCCGGTGAAGCCGTGCCAGTCGGCTCCCGGCTCCAGCTGCCAGCAGGACGGTTCGGTGCGCAGCAGCTCGGCCGGGGCGTCGGCGAAGGGCAGCCGCTCGCCGGAGGCGGGGTCGATCACGGTCTCCGGCTGCCAGACGCCGAAGAACCAGCCGGGCCGGTCGCCGGCGTCCGCGACGCGCCGCCCGATGCGTACGACGGTCTGGCGGAAGCGGATCGCCTCGGCCACCGCCTCGTCGATCAGCCAGCGTCCCTGGGGCCCGTCCATCATCCCGGCGGCCACGTCCAGGGAGGCGATCATCGGGTACAGCGGTGAGGTGGTGCCGTGCATCATGAATGCCTCGTTGAACCGGTCGTGCTCCACCGGTGCCCGGGGCGCGGGCTTGACGTGCACCATGGCGCTCTGCGACAGCGCGGCCAGCAGCTTGTGGGTCGACTGGGTGGAGAAGACGGTCGGGCGGTCGGGGCCGGGGAAGGTGTCGGGGCCCACCGCCATGCCGTAGCGCCCGGCATAGAGGGGGTGGAAGCGGGCGTACGCGAACCAGGCCTCGTCGAAGTGCAGCCGCGGTGTGCTGGGGGCGAGGGCCCGGGCGACCTGGAGGGCGTCGTAACACAGGCCGTCATAGGTGGAGTTGGTGAGGACCGCGTACTGCGCCTCGGGAGAGACGGCGCCCTGGGCGAGCGGGTGACGGTCGATCCTGGCGGCGACCGACTGCGCCTGGATCTCGGAGGGCGGCAGGGGGCCCGCCAGTCCGTAGCCGTTGCGGGTGGGAACCAGATAGACCGGCCGCGCTCCGGAGAGGACCAGACCGTGCAGGACCGACTTGTGGCAGTTGCGGTCCACCAGTGCGATCTCGTCATGGGTGACGCTGAAGTGACCGACCATACGGTCGCAGGTCGAGTCGCCGTGGAGGACGAAGTAGGTGCGGTCGGCGCCGAAGATACGGGCCGCATTGCGCTCCGCCGCGCCGACGGGGCCGGTGTGCTCGAACAGCGAGCCGAGCTCCTCGACCGAGATGGACAGGTCGCTGCGGAGCAGCCGTTCCCCGAAGTAGTCGTGGAAGGCCCGGCCGACGGGGGACTTGAGGAAGGCGACACCACCGGAGTGGGCAGGGGTGTGCCAGGAGTACTCGTGCGCGTCGTCGAAGCGGCGCAGTGCCGCGAAGAACGGCGGCAGCAGCTCTTCCTGGTAGCCACGGGCGGCACTGGCGATCCGTCCGGCGATGAAGCCCGCGGTGTCCTCCAGCGGCCAGATGTAGCCGACGACGGACTCCGCCACCCACAGCGGCAGGTGTTCGAGGTCCTCGCCGGCCGTGACCAGGAAGACCGGGAGGTTCTGGAAGCGCCGGCCGACCTGGCGCAGCACCTGGGCGCCGCCGGGTTCGCCGACGGCCTTGCCGCCCTCCGGGAGACCCCAGTCCACCACCGCGGCGGCCAGGCCCGCCTCGGTACGCAGTACCGCCTGCGCGTCCTCGCACGTGGGCGCCCAGCGCACCTCGAAACCGAGGGTCTCCAACTCCTTGCCGATTCTGCGCAGTTGCTCGGACCCGGCCCCTCCGCTCTCCGGGAACTCCGGTACCGCGAACAGAACTGTCCCGTCTGCCATGGTGCCCCTCCGGGGGTATCGGCGGATGGCCTGCTCGTACGCACAATGCGCGGCCTCCCGAAGTGAACGGCGAAGACCACCGGCCGCGCACCAGGGCCGGGCCGAAACCACCCCGACGAGCGAAATCGTGACGCCACGGGCCGTGACGCCATGGGCATCGTCGTACCTCGTCGACACCATGGCCGCTGTGGTCCGCGTGATCGCGGCGAGCGGGTGTCATCGCTGATGGCCCGTCAATCAACAGGGCCCTGCGCACACTTCACAGTGTGCCCGGCGAAATTATCCCACGTACTGACCCGTCCGGCAGCGGTATGGCGAAGGTCTGCCCGTCTCAGTGACAACCTTGCGGAGTGGCAACTCCCATGTGCACATGCCGATACCCTCCCGCAGGTAGTCAGTAGTCATACGATCTTCTATTCCCTGGTTGAGGATGCGCATGGTCCGGAAGAGAGCGCTGCCCAGGCTGCCTTCTACAGCGGTATACGCGTGGCTCATACCCGTGGTGGCATCCGCGGTGGTGGTAGGTCTGGTTTCCCCTTCCGGTCCCGCCGCGGCCGTCTGGATCGGGGGGACGGCCGTGGTCGCCGTTGTCGTCACGGCAAGGGTGGCCGCGCGGGGGAGCCGGCGGGCCGTGGCGTCGCAGGAGGCCGCCGCGGCGCAGACGAGCACGGTGGCGCGACAGCAGGACGCGACCGCGCGGCTGGCCGACAAGCTGGTACCGGACATGCTGACGCGGCTGCGCCTGGACAGCGCTCCCGAGGAGGTCCTCAACTGGCTGACGGCGCGGTGGGCGGACTCCTACCGGGGTCTGCCTCCGGAGTTCCAGGCGGCCCACTGGTCGGTCCTGCGGACAGTGATCGATGCCGTGGACGCGGAGGAGGCGCTGAGGGATTCCGCTCAGCGGTCTCTGGTGAACCTGTCCCGGCGCGTGCAGGCGATCGTGCATCAACAGGCCCAGGAACTCCGGGAGATGGAAGACCGCCACGGTCAGTTCCCCGCAGTGTTCGGTGACTTGCTGCGGATCGACCACAACACCGCGCTCATCGGCAGACTCGCCGACTCCATCGCCGTCCTCGGTGGTGCCCGGCCCGGCCGCCAGTGGAACCGGCCGGTGCCGCTGTACAGCGTGCTGCGTGGCGCGATGTCCCGGATCGTCGGCTACGAGCGGGTCGACCTGAGTGCCGCCATGGATGTCGCCGTCGTCGGCCCCGGGGTCGAACCGCTCATCCACGCGGTGGCGGAGCTGCTGGACAACGCCACCCGCTATTCGCCGCCGCACACCCGCGTCCATCTGACCGCGGCGGAGGTGCAGTCGGGTATCGCGGTGGAGATCGAAGACGGCGGTGTGGGGATGAGCGAGCCGGCCCGCCGGCGCGCCGAACGGATGCTGGAGCAGGCGCAGCACGGTATCGACCTGGGTGACCTGGGCGAGTCCCCTCGGCTCGGGCTGGCGGTGGTGGGCCGGCTCGCCCAGGCCTACGGCTTCCAGGTGTCGCTCCGCAAGTCGGCCTACGGCGGCGTGCGGGCCGTGCTCGTCGTCCCCCAGCAGTTGATCACCACCGCGGCGGAGGCGTCCGGTGTGGCGCACGGAATCGGCACCTTCTCGGGCCCCCGGGTGGCCGCCGAATCGCGGCCGGTCATCCCCCGCCAGGCCTCGGCGCCGCAGGCCGCACCGTACGACGCCGACGACCGGCCGGTGGGGCGCACGGCGAACGGTCTGCCGCAGCGACGCCGCAGGATCCGCGCGGCCAACGCCGACGACGCCCCCGTCGGCCGCCCACGCCACGGGGAGCCCGGAGCGCAACGCACTCCGGGGGAATGGCTGGTCGCGTTCAAGGACGGTCTGACCGGCGGCGGCAACGGCGAGGGCGACGATGCCGCCGCGTCGAGAGGAGAACAGTGATTCAGCAGCGGGCCAGCATGGACTGGATGCTCAAGGATCTGGCGGAGAGCGTGCCGCAGACCCGCCATGTCGTGGTGTTGTCCGCGGACGGACTGCGTATGGGCCAGCACGGAGGGGACACCGACACGGCCGACCGGCTGGCCGCGGCCTGTTCGGGACTGCAGAGCCTCGCGGCCGCGGTCGGGTCCGAACTCCCGCATCAGGCAGGCGGAATGAGGGTGGTGGTCATCGAAATGGAAGGCGGATTCTTCTATCTGATGGCGGCCGGTTCGGGGGCGTACCTCGCGGTACTCGCGGATGACGGCGTGGACGCCGGCTTGATGGGACAGAGCATGCGGGACCTCATCATCCGGCTCGGGGACCACATCACGAGTCCGCCCCGCAGCGACGGGCAGGAGAGGTGAACGACGCGGACCAGGAGGGAACGGAGGACGGCCCGGAGCGTCTCTACGTCATCACGGGTGGTCGCTCCTCCGCCTCCAACACCCTTGACCTGGTCACGCTGATCGTGGCCAGGAACGGCCCCACCGCCGGGATGCCGCCCGAACACGCGGCGATCCTGCAGTTATGCCAATCGCCTCTCTCGGTGGCGGAGATATCCGCTTACACCGGTCTGCCGGTGAGCGTGGTCAGCGTACTGATCAGCGATCTCCTGGACGAGCAGCGGGTGCTCACCCGCGCACCGGTGCCGGCCGCCGAGCTCCCCGACCGCGCACTTATCGAGGCAGTGATCGATGGACTTCAAAGACTGTGAGCCCGCCCTCATGGAGCCGCTCAGCGAGGAACGGCTGCCGCATACGGCTTCCGCCGCGGTCAAGATCGTGGTGGTGGGCGGCTTCGGGGTCGGCAAGACCACCCTGGTCGGCTCGGTGAGTGAGATCCGCCCGCTCACCACCGAGGAGACGATGACGCAGGCCGGGGTCGGCGTCGACGACCGCGCGTGGGTGGAGCGCAAGACGGCGACCACGGTCGCGATGGACTTCGGCCGGATCAGCATCAGCGACGAGCTGGTCCTGTACCTGTTCGGCACCCCCGGCCAGCAGCGGTTCTGGTTCCTGTGGAACGGGCTGTTCGAAGGCGCTCTGGGCGCCGTGGTGCTGGTGGACACCCGTCGCCTGGAGGTCAGTTTCGATGTGATGGGCCGTCTCGAGGAACGTGGTGTCCCCTTCGTCGTCGCGGTCAACGCCTTCCCGGGGGCGCCGGTGTACGCGCTGCAGGAACTGCGTACCGCTCTCGACCTTCCCAAGGCGGTGCCCCTGCTGTCCTGCGACGCCCGGCGCCGTGATTCCAGCCGTGACGTCCTGATGACCCTCATGCACTATCTGCACTCGCTCGTTGTTACGGAGACCTCATGAACATGCCTTCCCCGCCACCGCAGTGCCCGGCCCACGGCCTGGGCCCCGACAGCCTGCAGCGCCTCCACGGCCCGGACGCCCAGCGCGACCCCATGGCCCTGTACGAGAAACTGCGCGCGGAACACGGCGCGGTGGCCCCCGTGCTCGTGCACGGAGATCTGCCGGCCTGGCTGGTCCTCGGCCACAACGAGAACCTGGAGGTGGCCCGTAACCCCGGACGCTTCGCCCGCGACCCCCGCACGTGGCGTGCCGCGCAGGAGGGGACGGTCATCCCCGCCGACCATCCGCTGGGACCGATGGTGACCTGGTGGCCTGTGATCAACTTCAACGACGGGCCGGTCTTCGAGCGACTGCGCGGCGCGGTGCTGGACTCCCTGCAGCGCTTCGACCGGCGCGGGGTACGCCGCTACGTCACGCGCTTCGCCCACCAGCTGATCGACGACTTCGTGGCGCACGGTCGAGCCGATCTCGTAGCGGAATTCTCCAGTCAGTTGCCGATGCTGGTGGCGACCCAGCTTGTCGGGGCACCGGAGGAGCACGGTCCCAAGCTCGTCCAGGCGGTCCGTGACATGCTGCAGGGCACGGAGAGCGCGCTCGCCAGCGACGAGTACGTCACCACCACGCTGTACCAGCTCGTGGAGAACAAGAAGGCCGCTCGTGGCCATGACCTGACGTCCTGGCTGCTCGACCACCATGCCGACCTGACGGACGTCGAGGTCCTGGCGCATATCCGGGTCGTCCTGGTCGCGGCCTATGAGACCACTGCCAACCTGATCGCGAACACGCTGCGGATGGTGCTCACCGACGACCGGTTCCGCGCGAGTCTCTCGGGTGGCCGTATGACGCTGCCCGACGCACTGGAACAGGTCCTGTGGGATCAGCCGCCCCTCAACACGATCCTCGGCCGCTGGGCGACGGCCGACACGGTGCTGGGCGGTCAGCAGATCAAGGGCGGCGACATGCTGCTGCTCGGCCTGGCCGCGGGCAATGTCGACCCGGAGATCCGGCCGGACCTGGCCCAGCCGGTCCACGGCAACCGCTCGCATCTGGCGTTCAGTGCCGGGCCGCACGAGTGCCCGGGCCAGGACATCGGCCGTGCCATCGCCGACACCGGCATCGAGGCGCTGCTGTCCCGTCTGCCGGATATCGAGCTGTCCGTCGACGACTCCGCGCTCAAGCGCCGGGGCACCCTGATGTCCCAGCACCTCGAGGAACTCCCGGTGACCTTCACCCCCCAGCGCCCCGGCGGCGGCACTCCCGCCGGGCATCCCGGGCCCGGTCCGGAGCAGCCCCCCGTCACGTCGCACTCTCCGGACGGTGTTCCAGCGGCATCCCGTTCCCAGTCACCTGCCGGTCTCCGGAATCTGTGGCCGTGGCTGGGCCGCCTGTTCCGCCGTCGCTGACCGCTCGGCAGGCGCCCGCGCCGCGCCCAGGACGCCGACCGTGAGGAAGAATCCTGGCACGTGCGGCGCGGGTTCTCGATCCGAGCCTCGTCACATGCGGCGCTGGAACCGCAGCAGGCGCACCTCGATGGCGACAGCCGCGTCGACCAGGCGTCCGGACACCCCGTCAGACCGTGAAAACACCACCGTGTTCGAGGGCCCGTTCGGGCGGGTTGGTGTAGCGAGGCGTTTGGTGGTGATAGTCGAAGTTTGCTCGGACGTAGCGGAGATAGTCATCGGTGGTGCGCAGCGCATCGGCGCGGGCTTGCCCGGTGATCCGGGCGGCGTCCAGCTCGGCCGGCAGCCGCTGTTGGGCCGCGCACATGCGGTGGATGCAGGCGGTGAGCATGTCGTTGACGATGCGCATCGCTTGCCGGCGCGGGTGCTGATGGTGATGTTCGAGGAGCAGGACCGCGTTGTAGAGGTAGCCGACGGCCTCATCGCTGGGAAGAGAGTAGATGTCGTTGTAGAGCCCCATATGCTCCTCAGCGGCATCGCGTAGGTCGCGCACGGCGGGCAGGTGCCGAACCTCCGGCGCAAGGTCAAGGCCGGACGCGATCTCACTGATGTCCATGAACATGTACAGCCCCACCCCCTCCCGCCGGTGCGCCCGATACTCCTCCAGTTGCGGCAGCTGCCCGGTGCTCGATCCAACGGCCTCCCGGTAGTAGGTGCACCACCAGGCCCGGACGTCGGCACGGAACGCTTGGCACCACCCGGCCGAACGACCGGCCGACAGCCGCTGCCACAGGTCGGCGAAAGCTTCCACCAGTGGACCGGAAGGCTGACCGGATATGTGACCTGGCCCGTCGAACACAGCGTCCAGCGCGGTGATGACGTCCCGGCAACGGTGCGGGTCGGGGGCGTGGATGTCGAATTGGTCGTCGACGATGAAGGCCCACGCCAGGTACTGAGTCAGCAGGGACAACACTTCCGGCGCGGCCTGCGGACACCACCGCGCGTACATCGAAGCGGGGCGGGTCCGCTCAACCCGGTGTCGGTCCGCTGGTGTAGGCAGTAACCCGTTCGACTCCAGCCATGCCCACATCGCCGCCTCGGCCTCACCGGCAGCTGGGTTGAGACCTTGGTCTCGGAAAGGCATGTAGAACGTGGGCAGCTCAAGCATGTCCTGGGTCCTCCTCACCTCGCCAAGGCGTGACGTGGGCACGCTAGGAGTCGAGACGGTCGGCGGATAGCCATCGTCGAATTCTTGGCCGGAATACGTGTTCTCGACAGCGGCCGCCGCGCCGTGTAGGAGGGGGGCGCTGGAGACGCCGGCCTGCAAGAACGGCTTCGTCAGTGACCTGCGCGCCGAGAAGCCGACCGGCGTCCAGCCCTGAGCGTGCTCTCACCTCCTCGCAGCGATACTGGGGGCATGGAGCTGCGTGGGGAGAAGGTCGTGCTGCGGCCGGTGGTAGCCGGTGACGGGGAGGTCCTTGACAGGATCGTGCGAGAACCGGAGGTCGCGGCGTGGTGGTCGCCCCCGGATGGCTTCGATGGCATGCTCGCCGTCGTCCTCGGGGGCGAGGTCATCGGAGCGGTCCAGTTCGAGGAGGAGACCGACCCCGAGTTCCGCCGCGCCGGCATCGACATCTTCCTGACGGCACGCCGGCACGGGAAGGGACTCGGCACTGACGCCGTACGCACCCTGGCCCGGTGGCTGGTGCAGGAACGTGGTCATCACCGGCTGACCATCGATCCCGCCGCGGCCAACACCGCCGCGATCCGCAGCTATCGCAAGGTCGGGTTCCGGCCCGTAGGCATCATGCGGGCCTACTGCCGCGATCAGCGGACGGGTACCTGGCAGGACGGACTGCTCATGGACCTGCTCGGCGAGGAACTGGCCTGACCTGCCGGGTACACCGGGCGGGACGTGACGCAGGCCGCACGTCTTCCTCGGGGCGAAGGAGACAGCGGGCCCGCGCGGCGCGGTTATTCGGCGGCGTCGGGCTGGGTGCCGGTCTGGGACGTGGTGGCGGGCTCGGGCGGGGTGGGGGCGGTGTAGAAGACCGAGGCGCCCTGCTTGGTGCGCTGCGCCTGGTTCCTGGCGACGAGGTTTTCGATCGTGGTGCGCACGACGGTGGTCTTGACGCGGCGGTCGGGGTGCGCCTTGCCGAGGGCGACGGCGATGTCTGCCGCGGACCGCGGTTCGCTGTGTTCGGCCAGGCTACGGCGGATCAGTTCGATCAGGGTGGGCTGAGCCGTCTTCGTGCCTGCTGTGGCCGCGGGAGGCTTCTTGGCGGACCGCTTCCCTGCGGCCGGGCGGTCCTGTGCTCCCGTGGTCGTCCTCGCCCGCGTCCCCTTGCGTGTGCCGGTCTCGGCAGCCGGCCTCTTCCGGGGAGCGGGCACAGTGGCGCTGACGCCCGTGTCCGCAGACTCAGCGGTGGAGGCCGCAGCCGCCAGCGCCTGCTGCATGTTCACCAGGACGGTGTGGTCGTGTCGGAGCATGGCCAACTGCTCCTGCAGCGCGGTGATTTCCGCGCTGATGCGCTCCTGTTCCTTGATATTGCGTTCGAGGTCGCCGGTCACCTGGGTGATGTACTGCGATGTCAGTTCGGTGGCGGGGACTGTGGTGTCGGGCATGACATTGACCTTTCCTCGGTTCGTGGCCGTGGCGAGGGGCTTGTGGCGGCCGTGGAGTGCCGTGCCACCGTGCCCTGGGCGGATGCTGCGGCGTGGCAGCTTGCCGCACCTGCTCAGGCCTTGGCGTAGAGATAGTACGGACAAGCGGAGCCGACTGCTCCTCGCGGAGAAGGATGTCCTCGGCTCCACCGCACCACCGAGGGGTCGACAGGGTGCTCTCCGGGGCGCGCGCTCCCACTTCACCGGAGAGGAGGGCCTCCTGGACCGGGGCGACAGCCGTGGGGCGTCTGGGGCCCGCGCCTGCCGGCCCGCCTGCCGGCCCACTTACTGCACGCCGTCGCCGAACTGGTCACCCGCCCCGAGGCATGCACCGCACCACTTTCCGGGTAGGACGCCTGGGCAGCCTCTGCCCTCCGCTGCGGCACCGCAGCCGACCGCCTCATCCCCTTGCGTCCGCCATCTCAACTCCCTGCGTCCGCCGCGTCATCCCCCTGCGTCCGCCGCCTCATCTCCCTGCGTCCGCCGAATCCCCACGAGAGGAAGCCCGTTGGTAGCCACGTCCCCGCACCGACCGCACCACCCCCGTCTGCGTCTTGCAGTCATGGCGGTGTCCACCGCCCTGCTCGGCGCCGCCGCGACCGCGCCGGCACCCGCCGTCACCCCTGCGTCGGCCCCCGCGTCCGTGTCCGTCTCCCAGCCGCCGTCGGCCGTACTCGGTGATCCGTACGTGGAGACCAGCCTCATCTTCGGCACCGCCCATCCCGACGGTTCCCCTCCTGTCACCGACCGGCAGTTCCGGGGATTCGTGGATGCCTTCGTCACGCCCCGCTTTCCGGAGGGGCTGACCGTCCAGCAGGGGCAAGGCCAGTACCGGGACGCGCACGGGACCATCGAGCGTGAGCGCTCCTACGAGCTGATCCTGTTGTATCCCGTGAGCCGGAAAGGGCCCAGCGGCCGCAAGATCGAGGAAATCCGCTCTGCCTACACACAGCGCTTCGGCCAGGAATCCGTGGCCCGCGTCGACCATCGCACCAGCGTCGACTTCTGACCTCCCACCGGACCTTTGACCTCCCACCGGACCTCTGATCTCCCGCCGCACGACGGATCTCCCGCCGCACGAACGGATCTCCCGCTTGACCACGAGCTCTTCCCTGGTTGACCACGAGCTCTTCCCCGGCCCGGGCCGGGGAAGTTCACCGTCCCGGGGTGTCGCCGTCGCCGTGGTCGCTCTCCCCGCGGCGCGTTCCGGCCGCGCGGCGGAGCCGCAGCAGACGGGGGTGCCGGGGGCGGCCGTGTTCGGTGACCGCTTCGCCGACCATGGCCGTCACGGCGTCCCGCAGTCCGTGCAGGGCGTGCCGTGGGGGACCGGCGCCCGGGTCCTCGCGCAGCTCGGTGAGCAGCGACCAGCACAGCGCCAGCATCACCAGCGCGAAGGGCAGCGCCACCAGGATCGTCGCCGTCTGCAGTGAAGTGAGCCCGCCCGCGATCAGCAGTACGGCCGCGACCGCGGCCATCAGCACACCCCACACGACGACCAGCCAGGTGCGGGGGTGCAGCGCGCCCCGGCTGGTCAGCGAGCCCATGACGAGGGAGGCCGAGTCGGCGCTCGTCACGAAGTACGTCATCACCAGCGCCATCGCCACCCACGAGGTGAGCGTGCCCAGCGGCAGGCTGTCCAGCAGCGCGAAGAGCGACGCCTCCGGACCCTTGGCGACCGTCCCCGCGAGGTTCGCCTGCCCGGTGGCGTCCCTGCGGATCGCGCTGCCGCCCATGACGGCGAACCAGACCATGGTGGCGCCGCTGGGGACCAGCAGCACACCGATGAGGAACTCGCGGATGGTCCGGCCGTGCGAGATGCGGGCGAGGAACGTGCCGACGAACGGTGCCCAGGACAGCCACCATGCCCAGTAGAAGATCGTCCACTTGCCCAGCCACACGGGGTCGGTGAAGGCGCCGGTCTGGGAGGCCATCGGCAGCAGCTGGCTGAGGTAG
Organism: Streptomyces sp. NPDC001339; assembly: GCF_042895955.1. Taxonomy (NCBI): domain Bacteria; kingdom Bacillati; phylum Actinomycetota; class Actinomycetes; order Kitasatosporales; family Streptomycetaceae; genus Streptomyces; species Streptomyces sp. NPDC001339. The sequence continues at coordinate 643,451 of NZ_JBIAWT010000003.1, forward strand.
CGGCCCAGGCCGGCCGGGATCGTCTCCAGCAGGTACACGGTCGGGCCGGCCACGAAGACGAACAGCATCAGCACCGCCGCCAGCAGGATGTTGATCGTGCTCAGCCACTTCACGCCCCGGTGCAGCCCGGAGAAGGCCGAGGCCACGAAGGCCGCCGACAGGGAGATGATGATGATCATCTCCAGCGTCCGGGACTGCGGCGTCTCCGCCGTGAGTTCGAGGCCCCGGGCGACCTGGAGCGTGCCGAGGCCGAGGCTGGTGGCAGTGCCGAAGACGGTCGCGAAGACCGCCAGCAGATCGATCGCCTTGCCCGGCCCGCCGTTGGCCCGCCGCTCGCCGATGAGCGGTACGAAGGCCGAGCTCAGCCGGTTGCCGCGAGCCTTGCGGAAGCCCGCGTACGCCAGGGCGAGCCCGGCGATGCCGTAGATGGCCCATGGGGTGAGGGTCCAGTGGAAGAAGGAGTACTCCAGGGCTGTACGGGCCGCGCCCGCGGTCTGCGGCCGCACCCCCGAACCGGGCGGCGGCGACACGTAATGCTGCAGCGGTTCGCCCACGCCGTAGAACATCAGGCCGATGCCCATTCCGGCGCTGAACATCATGGCGATCCACGCGATATTGGTGAATTCCGGTTCCGCGTCGTCCCGGCCGAGGCGGATCATTCCGAAACGGCTGAACGCGAGTACCACGCACAGCACCAGGAAGAAATCGGCGGCCACGACGAAAAGCCAGCTGAAATTGCTCAGCACCCAGTGCAGAGCGGTGTCCGACACACCGGCGAAGTTGTCCTTCCCGAGGGACGCCCACCCCACGACCAGCAGTACCACCACCACCACACCGATGGTCACGATCGTCGGGTCCGGGGGCTCCTCATGCGGCTTCTGTCCGGGGGCGGTCGGGTACGTGGGCTCCGTGCTCATGGCGCCCCACTATGGTGCGATATCACGGGATTTCGGGGCTGGCGCGCCGACGGGACGATCACCGGCAGGTCGCACACCGGCGCTCGCCTCACCCCCGGCGCGCAGAAGTGATCGGGTCTCAGGCACACTTCATGTGCAGATGCAGATATTCCACCTTTCATGAGGCTTGTACATGATTACGCTCACCAAGGAAGACGGCCCGGCGGACCTGGACGGGGTGACCCATATGTCCATCGGGGTCTCCTGGGATCCCACCGCGGGCAGCAAGGGCGGCCTGATAGGCAAGCTCAAGCGGAAGACCGGCACCGACCTGGATCTGATCGCGATCGCGCTGCAGGGGGAGGACCCGGTCCGCCTCGCGGGTCTCGACTCCCTGGACCCGATGGGCAACGGCTCGCTGCTGCACAGCGGTGACAACCAGACGGGGCACGGCGACGGCGACGACGAGACGGTGACCGTCGAGTTCGCCAAGATCCCGCCGAACATCACCTCCCTCGTCTTCGTCGCCGCCGCCTACAAGAAGGGCAGCTCCTTCCAGGACGCGCGCAACATCAGCTTCAAGGTGTACGACGCGACGGGCGGCAGCAGCCAGCAGGTCGCCGACATCTGGCCGTCCCTGCTCACCAACGACAACGGCTGCGCCGTGGCGAAGGCGATCCGGGTCGGCGCGGGCTGGAAGCTGCAGGTCATCAACGAGACCGGGAAGATCAAGCAGGGCGACGAACACGCCCTGATGCGCTTCGCCATCAGCAAGTAGGGCAGCACCCTCGCTCCCGTACGAGCTCTCTGCTGTGCGAGCTCTCCCGTACGAGCTCCCCCGTACGAGCAGGGCGGACCGGCGCGGCGAAGTCGGGCGTGCTCGCCGGGCCCGCCGCCGTCGGCCCTGCGCGGGCGCGAGCGGGGATCCGGCCGGCAAGGGGCGGATCAGGACAACATTTCGCGGTGCCGATCGCTCCGGAAAGTTGAATATCGAAGTCCTGCCTGCGGCGAGACCGGAGAACATGACGAAGGTCCGGATTTCGGGGGAGGCATAGGCTTTACGTATATGCATTCGATCGCCTAACTTGGCCTTGCTGCGCAGCTCAACTGCCCACGATGAAATGGGGAGCGGTATGGGTTCGTTAGACAGCGCAACCGTCTCGGCCAATCTCGTCTCGCACGTCCACGACACTCTCCACACGAGTTCCTTCTTCTCGGCCTTCCGCAAAGGTGAGGCCGAAATCGACGTCGTCCGGGATGTGTTCGCCCAGTACTACCTGTGGCGCAATCAGTTCCACCGCTGGTTCGGCGTGTGCATCGTCAAGAGTCCCGCGTTCGGTACCGCTTTCGACACCTCCTTCGTCCTGTCGGAGCTGACCGAGCACATCGACGAGGAGATCAACGGTGACCACCACGGAATGGCGGTCACGTTCCTGCGCGCACTGGGCGTCGCGGAACCGCAGTTGCTCACCCCGTTGCCGGTGACCTCGGCGTACTCCGACTCCTTCCTGCACCGGTATCTCGGTCCCCAGCGGACCGGGGAGGAGACGCTGGCGGCCCTCGCCGGCCGTGAGATCGTCGCGCCGGAAAGGAATCGCCTGACCATCGAGGCTCTGCCCGGGCACTACGGCGTAAACGAGGGCCTGGAGTTCTTCGGCTTGCACGAAGAACTGGAAGTCGAGCACTTCGCATCGCTGTGGGAAGCCCTGGTCAAGGGTTATCAGGCGAACGAGAGCACCCTGATCGATGCCGCCCGGCAGGAGATCCAGGAGCACATCACCTTCTGGGACGACGTCTACGCCGCAGTGACCGAGTCCAGGAGCCGCGCCTCCTCCTGATTCCCGTGACGTGGCCCTGGTGCACGCCTGATGGCACATCAGGACCGCGCTGCCCTGTCCGCAGACTTCCGCAGACTTCCGGGGAGTGGATGGTGGACGTCTTCGACGCGATCCGCGCACACCGCTCGCACCCGCACCTCGTCCAACCTGCCCCTGCCCCTGCCCCTGCCCCTGGTCCGGGTGAGGTGGGCCGTATGCTCGCCGCTGCCGAGCCCGCGAGCGGCCCGCACGTCAGGCAGGGGGCATGAGGTGGCGGATGCTCGCGGTGGTGACGCTGGCGCAGGTGACCGCGTCCTTCGCCACCCAAGGGCTCGGGGCACTCTCGGGCGCGGTCCACGACGCGTTCGCGCTGTCCGGCGCCGAGGTCGGCCTGATGGTCACCGCGGTCGGTCTGGCTCCTGTCTTCTCCCTGTTCGTGGTGGGGCATCTGGTGGACCGCCATGGGGAGCGATGGGTGGTGGCCATCGGATCGCTCGTGATGACGGCCGGACTGGCCGCCACGTCCATGGCGCCGGGCTACGCGGTGGTGCTGGCCTCGTTGTTCTTCGCGGGCGTCGGGTACAGCACCGTGCAGCCCGGCGGCGGCAAGTCGGTCACCTCCTGGTTCCCCGCCGGCCGGCGCGGTGTGGCGATGGGGGTGCGCCAGGCGGGCCTGCCCATCGGCGGAGCCGCGGCCGCGGCCGTCCTCCCGGGAGCCGCGCATGCGCTCGGCTGGCAGGCCGCGTTCGCCGTGGCCGCCGCTGTCGCGCTGGCCGGGGGAGTGGTGTTCACCCTGGCCTACCGCCCGCCACCCGACACCGCCCGGCGAACGCGGCCAGAGCCGGGGGACCACGTCCGGCAAACGCGGCGAGAACCGAGGCACCGCGTCCGGCGAAAGCAGCCAGAACCGCGGGACCACGTCCGGCGAACGCGGCGTGAGCAGCCGGACGACGCCCGGCTGCTGCCCGGCCTGGCCCGCACACTGCGGCGGCCATGGCTCCGTCCGGTCCTGTGGTCCGGAGTACCCCTGGTCGGCGCCCAGTTCTGCCTCACCGCCCACCTGATGCTCTTCACCCGCGACCACTTCCACCGCCCCCTGTCCCAGGGCGCCGTCCTGCTGGCACTGCTGCAGGCAGGCGGGGTGACGGGCCGGGTGCTGCTCGCCTACCTCAGCGACCACACCCGCGGTTCGCGGCTGTCGGCCGTGCGCATCAGCATGCTGTGCTCGGCCCTCTTCCTGGCGCTGCTGCCCGTGCTGCCCGCCCGGACGCCGTTCGGCGTGCTGGCAGCCGTCACCGCCGCGCTCGGCTTCTTCGTCATCGGCTGGTACGGCCCCTGGGTCGCGCACATCGCCGACGCGGCCCCGGACGACAGCGTGGGCCGGGCGATGGGCGCGGCGATGGGCGCCAATCAGGTAGCGATCGTCGCCGCCCCGCCGCTCCTCGGGCTCCTGCACGACAGCAGCGGCAGCTACCTGATCACGTGGTGGCTCCCGGCCGCGACCCTCACCGCCTGCGCGCTGCGGACCGCCCAGCCGGACGCCTGCCCCGTCGCGACTACCCGTCCGTGACGCACCCCACACTGCCACACACTGTCACCCGCGCCCCAAAAATATGAATCTGAAATGCGTCTTTGCTAGTGTCCGGGCTGTGCGGCTGACAAAGTTCACCGACCTGGCGCTGCGTTCCGTGATGCGCCTGGCGGTTTCCCGGGACACCGATGAGGCGCTGACCACGCGGATGGTGGCGGAGGCCATGGGGGTGCCGTACACCCACGCGGCGAAGGCGATCACGCGCTTGCAGCACCTGGGCGTGGTGGAGGCCCGTCGGGGCCGCGGTGGTGGGCTGGTGCTGACCGATCTCGGGCGTCGCGCCTCCGTGGGCTGGCTGGTGCGGGAGCTCGAAGGTGACGGCGAGGTCGTTGCCTGTGAGGGCGACCCGCCATGCCCGCTCCGGGCGGCCTGCCGGCTGCGACAGGCGCTGCGCGAGGCCCAGAACGCGTTCTACGCCACGCTCGACCCGCTGACCGTGGCCGACCTGGTGGCCTCGCCCACCGGTCCCGTCCTGGTCTCCCTGACGGGCCGCGCGGCCCCGTAGCCGGAGCGAGTCGCGGTGGGCGGGGCGTGATTCCCACTCCTCCAAACACGAAGATCATTAACCAATTCAGCAATCTCATTAGCAATCTCAGGAGGCGCTGTGCTGTCCGAACAGTCCACACCCGTCGTCCGGGCCACCCTCCCGGTGGTCGGTGCCGCCATGGGGGACATCACCGAGGCGTTCTACCGCAGGCTGTTCGACGCCCACCCCGAGCTGCTGCGGGACCTGTTCAACCGGGGAAACCAGGCCGGCGGACAGCAACAGCGCGCGCTGGCGGGATCCATCGCGGCGTTCGCCGGCATGCTCCTGGACGGCCCCGGGGCGAGCCCCGAGGCGATGCTCGCCCGGATCGCGCACAAGCACGCGTCCCTGGGTATCACCTCCGACCAGTACAAGATCGTCCACCGTCACCTCTTCGCGGCGATCGCCGAAGTGCTCGGCGACGCCGTCACCCCCCGCGTAGCCGCCGCCTGGGACGAGGTCTACTGGCTGATGGCCAACGCGCTGATGGCCCACGAGGCCCGCCTCTACCAGGAGGCCGGCGTCGCGGAGGGCGACGTCTGGCACCGCATGGAGATCGTCGAACGGCGTCAGGAGACCCCGCAGGCGGTCTCCTTCCTGCTCCGGCGCGCCGACGGCCGGCCCGCCGAGCCGTTCCGTCCGGGCCAATACGTGAGCGTCCGGACCGAACTGCCCGATGGCGCACGGCAGATCCGGCAGTACAGCCTGTCCGCCGCCCCGGGAAGCGACACCTGGCGGATCACCGTCAAACGGGTCCGGGGCGACGGGCAGCCTGACGGCGAGGTCTCCTCCTGGCTCCACGCACACGCCCGCGTGGGAGGTACCGTCACCGTGTCCGCCCCGTTCGGCGACCTGGTACTGCCGGACGGCGACGGCCCGTTGCTGCTGGCAACCGCCGGCATCGGCGTCACGCCCACGCTGGCCATGCTCGGCCACCTCGCCGCCACCGGCTCCGGCCGACCGGTGACCGTGGTCCACGCCGACCGCTCACCCGCCGACCACGCACACCGCGACGAACTGCTCACCCTGGTGCAGGCCCTGCCCGACGCCCGCCTCCACCTCTGGTACGAGCAGCCCGATGACTCCGCACCCGGGGCATCGACCGGCCGGGCCGACCTCAGCGGCCTGGAACTTCCCCTCACCCTCACCGCCTTCCTCTGCGGCCCGCTGCCCTTCATGCGCTCCGTCCGCGGCGACCTGCTGCGCCGCGGCATACCCGCACAGAAGATCCACTACGAAGTGTTCGGCCCCGATCTCTGGCGCGCACAGCAGTAACAGCGGTACGCGCAGCGGCAACAGCAGCAGGGGCACAGCGGAAGCAACAGCAGCAGGGGCCGCTCGATGTCATTGCCCTTGAGCGGACGTCGAGCTGTCACCCCAGGTCCGGACGTTGTCCTGCCAGTCCTGCCAGTCCAGCTGCGGTTCAGGGTCCCGATGGATTGCGCATGGTCCTGCGTCTGTCGGCAGCTTGCCGTGAAGCCGTCTGGCTCCGAATTCGATTGCCCGTTTGCGGCCGGCGGCGCATGCTGCTGGGATGCGCTTCTCCATCAACATCCCCAACTTCGGTGATTTCGCCGATCCTTGTACGGTTGCGACCGTGGCGGCTGCCGCCGAAGAGGCCGGCTGGGACGGGCTCTTCGTCTGGGACCACGTGCTGCACCGGCAGCACCAGGGGCGTCCCTTCGGAGACCCCTGGATGCTGCTGACCGCGGCCGCGCTGGCGACCTCCCGGCTCCGACTGGGCACCCTTCTGACGCCGGTTCCCCGCTACCGTCCGCAGCAACTCGCCCGCCAAGTGGCCACCCTGGACCACCTCAGCGGTGGCCGGGTGATTTTCGCCGCCGGCCTGGGTGGTCCGATCGAGGACGAATATCGCAGCTTCGGCGACGCCGCAGAGCCGCACCTCCTCGCCGAGCGGCTGGACGAGGGACTGGAGCTGTTGGGGCGCTTCTGGTCCGGTGAGCCGGTGAATCACCATGGCCGGCACTACGAGGTTCGGGACGTGACGCTACTGCCTGCCACTGTGCAGCGGCCCGGGCCGCCGGTGTGGATCGGCGGGTTCTGGCCGCGTCGTCCGCCCATGCGGCGGGCAGCGCGGTGGGACGGCGCGGTGCCGCTGTTCGAGACGGCCCGGCATGGCCATGTGCCGGATGTGGCGGAGGTGCGGGATCTTGTCGGCTATGTACGCAAACACCGTACGGTCGGCGCCGAGCGCCCCTTCGAGTTCGTGCTCGGCGGTGCCACGTCCCCGGACATGGCCAAGGCCAAGGACGTGATCGGTCCGCTGCACGATGCCGGCGCCACGTGGTGGGACGAGCGACAGCTCCAAACCGGCCCAGACCTGGACCGACTGCCCCCGGTATTGCGCCGCATCGAGGCGGGGCCACCGGTGGTCTGAGCGGGGCCACCGGTGGTCTCAATCGCCGTTCACGGGTGTGCCGGGTCGTCGCTGGGATTCTTCGGTCGCTTCCTGGGCCGGTTGACAGCGAGCCGCAGCCAACACCGAAGGAGGCCCCCGGCCTCCCTCATCGCCGTAGTGCAGTTTCTCGGCGAGGTGGGTGAAGGCCATCGGCCCGAAGTGTTTGCGGGTGAACTGCCCGGTGCGGTTCCTGTCCACCATGGCCTTGCGCCAGTTCTGGGTGGCGAAGGCGCTGTCGAACTCCCGGCCTTCCTCGTCGAAGGCAGTGATGTACTCGCCTCGGTGCTCTGGTGTCGCTGGGCGTGCGTGAGGGCGTCCGGAACGGTTGCGAACGTGTGGGTGTTAGCTTCTTTTCCGTGGTGGAGTACCAGGACGAGACCAGGGCGGCCTACGACGGGGTCGTCGAGTTGTATGCGTCGATGTTCGCTGATCGACTGGAGACGCAGCCGTTCGCCCGGGCCATGATCGGCACCTTCGCCGAGCTGGTGCGGGGGACGGGGAACCCGCGGGCGGCCGACGTCGGGTGCGGGCCCGGACATCTGACGGCCATGTTGCACGACCTGGGGCTGGACGCCTTCGGGCTCGACCTCTCCCCGGCCATGGTCGACCACGCCCGGCGGGCCCATCCGGCGCTGCGGTTCGACGAGGCGCGGATGGAGGCCCTGCCGGTCGAGGACGGCGCGCTCGGCGGCGTGCTGGCCCACTACTCGATGATCCACACCCCTCCTGGGGAACTCCCCGCGCTGCTCGCCGAGCAGGTGCGTGTCCTGGCACCAGGGGGCCTGCTCCTGGTCTCGTTCTTCGCGACCGACGCGCCCGAGCCGGTTCGCTTCGACCACAAGGTGACGCCCGCGTATAGCTGGCCGGTGGACCGGTTCGCCGAGCTGCTGGCCGGGGCCGGGCTCGTCCCGTTCGCGCGGCTGATCCACGATCCGGCGTCTGAGCGGGGCTTCCTCGATGCCCACGTGCTGGCGCGCCTCCACTAGAGAGTGCCCGTGGTCTTTGGGCGGGTTGATGTAGATCATCTTGTGGGTGAAGGTCGTTTGAAGCGGCATGATCTGACCGATCGATCGGGCGGGCGGCAGCAGGCACGGCAAACACCGTTGCCCTATTAGGGTGCGAGGATGAGCTCACAGGCCTACCTCTCCGAACTGTTCTCACTGGACGGGCTGGTCGCCGTGGTGACCGGCGGCAGTTCCGGCATCGGCCGGGCCATCGCCCGGGCTCTGGGACGCGCGGGGGCGAGCGTTGTGGTCGTGGCGCGCAGGGAGGCGGAGCTTGCCGCCACGGCCGGTGAGCTGACCGCTCACGGCTGCCGGGCGGCCTGGGTGAGTGCCGACCTGAGTACCCGTGAGGGGGTGCGCGGGGCGGCGAAGGATGCGACCCAGGTATTCGGGGAGCCTGACATCCTCGTCAACTCGGCCGGAATCAACCTGCGGCCGCCCATGGACGAACTGGGCGAAGAGGTGTGGGACACCACCATGGCGGTGAACCTGGAGGCTCCGTACCTGCTGGGACGGCGATTCGGGCCCGGCATGGCCGAACGGGGCTTCGGGCGGATCATCCACATCTCCTCCCAGCAGGCGCACCGGGCGTTCGTCCAGAGCGGCGCCTACGGCGTTTCCAAGGGGGCGTTGGAATCGCTGGCCCGCTCCCAGGCCGAGGCCTGGTCGCCGCACGGTGTCACGTGCAACACCCTGGTGCCGGGTTTCGTGATGACGCCGCTCAATGCCCGTCTGTCCTCCGATCCCGAGAAGGTGGCTGCCCTGGCCTCGCGCACGATGGTCGGACGCAACGGCCTGGCCGAGGACTTCGCGGGAGCCGCGGTGTTCCTGGCAAGCCGCGCCGCTGCCTATGTCACCGGTCAGTCGCTCTTCGTCGACGGCGGTTTCTCCGTCCACTGATCCCGGCCGGAACCTTCAGATCCCACCAGGGCCACCAGATTCCTCCGGCCCGTTCAGGCCTCGGTGAACTCACCCGAGCGGGCCGCATCCCGGCTGGCTATGACCCACGGGGCGTGCTGGGGGAGGAGGGGTTGAGCGGGCTGTGTCTTCCCGGATCGAAGGCGTTGTTCTGGCCCAGGCGATGGCGCCTGGCATCGTTGGTCTTGTGAGGGGTTCGGACTCCGGGGCCTCGTAGGGCTGCAAGCGGTGGGCACCCTGATGTGCGTCTCGGTATCGCCCATGAGTACGTTCGCCAAGCGTTACTGTCACCCCGCATGTTCGACATCGCCAGGCTGGAAGCAAGGCTACTGGTCGAGGAGTTGGCAGTGCGGATAGAGCGTGACGGAGCGGGTGTGGCGGCGGTTGCGGCAGTGCGCATGTGCGTCGTGAATCGGATCGGATGGTAGGTCCGTTCCGTGTCGAGGGGTGGCCGGACGGCCACGTGCGAAGGGTAATGCTTCGCCGATGAGTTCCTGGAGTGCCTCGGCGCGCTCCCAGCCTGACTCCGAACGTGAAAGAAGCCTCGGGAAGCTCCTTCCTGAGGGCCGGACAGGTGGGGGCGGCTTTCGATGCGGGTGTCGCAGTTGCGGCACGGCAGGCCGCGGGCGAGTCCGGTGAAGTGATTGTGGTCGATGTAGATGCCCCAGGCGGCTCATCGCCTGCACGGAGCCCGGCGAGGCGGGCGAGCCCGTTGTGCGGGGGAATGCTGCAACGCCGGTGGATGCCTGGCCGGAGCAACTCCCCAGCAGGCAGCACGAAGCGCACCTTGTTCGCGGGCGTCTGCTCAACGGCCCTTGCTGCCGTGGACAGCACCATCTGTAATCGGCCGCGCCCGGATCTTGAGACGCCTCTTTACGTGTCAATCCAGCTCCATAAGATGATCCATATTAGTCATCTTGAGGAGGCAAAATGACAAGCCAGTTGGAGTATGCGGAGCTTCAGTACGGCTGGGAGAAGGCCTACCAGGACCAGGACGCTGGGCCGCTGTGGCAGGAGGACCCGATTCCGGTGATCCCGCAGGCGGTCGAGGTGCTCAAGGAGCGCAATGTGCGCACGGTCGTCGACCTCGGGTGCGGTGACGGGCGCAACCTCGCGGCGCTCGCGGAGGCAGGCTTCACGGCGCTCGGGGTGGACATCGCGCCGACCGGGCTCGCGCACGCCCGCCGTGTGATCAAGCAGCGCTCGTTCCTGCTCCGGGCTGACGCCACGGACCTTCCGCTGATTGATGGTTCCGTGGACGCGGTGACCTGCTTCGACGTCTTCGGTCAAATCCAGGACCCGAGCCATCTCATCAGGGAGGCCCGCCGCATCGTTGCGCCCGGCGGTCTGTTCGTCACCAACGCCTTCACGCTCAAGGACGAGACCTACGGTGAGGGCGAGGAGATAGCGCGGCACACCTTCGCGTACAAGGACACGCTCTTCCGCTTCTATGAAGAGGGCGAGATGCGGGAGCTGTTCTCCGAGTGGACCATTCACGAGATCCGCCGTATCTCCTGGGATGACCCGCCGCATGGCGACTTCCGTCCCTCCCCCCACACGCACGACAACTGGGTTGTGTACGCCTCTCCTCAGGGCTGAGAAAGGCGCTGGGCTGCGTGAGTGCCCGGCCGGCGCGGGGTTCACCTGCCGGCCGGGCACTCAGGTGTGCCCGGAACTGCTCCCTGGATGTCGCGGCTGCCATAGCCGCATATAAGGCCGAACCTGCATAAACATCTTCCAAGGCGACACCGCACTGCCGTGTCTTAGACCAGCGTCGGGAGCCACCGCAGCAGTGCGGTTGTCGCCGCCGCGGAGACCACCACGACCAGGAACGGGGCGCGCCGCCACACGGCCACTGCCGCGACTGCAATCCCGGCAGCCCGGGCGTCCAGCGCGATCTGCTGCTGGTCGATGAGGGTTTGGGTGGCGATCAAGGCTGCCAGCAGGGCGATCGGTACGGCACCGGCCGTCCGGGCGATGGCAGGGTGGCGCAGCACGTTCTCGGGGACCAGAAGTCCGGCCAGCTTGAGTGCGAAGCACGCCGCGGTAGCGGCGAGGATCCAGGACCAGCTCATGACGCCCCCTCCGTCTTCGGTTCACGTCGGCCACCGTCGGTGGCAGGCTCGGCCGGCCGGGACACCGGCGTGGGAAGCAGCAGCACGCTGAGTGCCGTGAGCCCGGCGAGTACCACCGGCAGACCGGCACCGAGCAGCGGGGCGGAGCATACCGCCACCGCGCAGGCCAGGACGAAGACCAACTGGTTGGCACGTTCCCGCAACCGGGGCGCGACCAGCGCGAGGAACGCGGCGGACGACGCAGCGTCGAGTCCCAGGGCCTTCGGGTCCGTGAGGAGGGAGCCGGCCAGCGAGCCGATCAGGGTCGCGGCATTCCAGCAGAGGAACACCACGATGCCGGTGGCCCAGTACGCGAGGCGTCCGGCTGCCGGACCGTTCTTGCCGATGGCCATCGCCGCACTTTCGTCGCTCAGCAGATGGGCAGCCGGTAGCAGTTGCCTGCCGCGCAGCCCGAGAGCGGGCCGCAGGCTGACGCCGTAGAAGAGGTTGCGCACGCCCAGTAGAGCGGCCGTTGCGCTGGCCGCTGCGGCGCCGCCGCCCGCTGCCAGGGCGCCTACAAGAGCGAGCTGGGACGAGCCGCCGTACAACAGTGCGGAGAGGAACTGGGTCTGGCCGACCGTGAGGCCGCTGGAGACCGCCAGCGCTCCGTAGGACAGACCGTATGCCCCGACCGCGAGGCCGACGCCCAGCGCGTCCCGCAGGAGCCCTGACCTCTCTTCCGCCGTCATGTGGTGCTGTGTTTTCTCGGTCAAGTTGTCGCCTCTCCGCGACTCGTCGGGATGGGTGGCTCAGATCCTGAGACAGCCCTTTCATGTGTCAACAATGCTACGTAGGCTGACGCTATCTTGTCATCTAAAACCTTCTAGATGACAAGCCGGGAGGGGCGGCGGAGAGCCGTCGGCAGAGGCAACGTGTGAGGGGTCATGCAGCACTATCTGGACCGCTTCGAGACCTTGCTCGGGCTCACTCCGGTGAAGCCGATCACGCTTGACGTGCAGGGGCGGCAGCGCACGATCCAGCTCAAGCTCGAAGGCCACAACATCACTGGGTCGATCAAAGCCCGTACCGCGTACGGCTTGGTACGGGGTCTGGTCGACGAGGGCAAGGTGCGGCCCGGCGTGGAGCTGATCGAGTCCACGTCCGGGAACCTCGGCCTTGCGCTCGCGAGCATGGCTCGCTATCTGGGAGTCGGTTTTACGGCGGTGCTCGACCCGATGAGCACTGTGGAGTGCCGCAGTCGCCTTGAGGATCTCGGGGCGGGCATCGTCATGGTCGACGAGGCCGACGAGGCGGGCGGGTACTTGCTGTCACGGCTCGCGAAGGTGCGCGAGATACTGGCTTCCGACGACAAGTATGTGTGGGTCAACCAGTACGGAAGCCAGCAGAACCCGGAGATCCATCGTCGGATGACCGGCCCCGAGATTCTGGATCAGATGCCTACCCCGCCTGACGCGCTCTTCGCGGCCGTCTCCACCGGCGGGACGTTCGCCGGTGTAAGCCGTTACTTCAAGGAGAACGGTCTCAGCACGCGCATGGTGGCTGTCGATGTCACGGGCTCCGTCGCCTATGGCGGCAGGCCCGGCCGGCGGTATCTCTCCGGCATCGGCGCCAGCCGGCCCTCCTCATTCCTCGAGGACTGGCTGATCGACCACTACATGTACGTTGGCACCGCGGAGGCGGCGTACTACTGCAGGAGAGTCCTCAAGGACGCAGGCATCCACCTGGGGGCATCCTCCGGAGCGGTCGTCGCCGCCTGCGTGCGCTACCTGGAGGAGAACCCCGATATCAGCGACGTGCTGTGCATATGTGCGGACGGCGGCGAGAAGTACGAAAGCACCGTCTACAACGACGCATGGCTGGAGAGAATCGGTGCAGATACCGCCGCAGAAGACGACCGCCGCGGGCCGGATGCGGCGACGAAGGCCCCGGTAGCCGGATAGCCGGGCCCGGATCTCCCGCGAGTGGGCGATACGAAGGATAGGCAGGACAGTGGAGATGAGCAGCGTAATCGAGCGCTATCGGGCACTCGAGGAGTACATCGCGGGTGACCGGCGGGTCGCGGTGGCGGACCTGGTGGACGTGCCGGCTGCCGATCTGCGGCAGGCCGATGAGCACGATGTCGCCGTTCTGCTGCTCCTGGGCGAGTTGTGCGCACGCATGGCCGACGGGACGACCGCCGCCCCCACGCTGCTGGAGACCGCTGAACGGTACGTCAACACCTCCTTCTTCTATACCGGCCGGATCCTGCCGCGGACCAGGGAACTGATCGAACTCCTCGGCCGCGCCGTGCGCGAGCGCTCCCTCGACCTGCTCACGGAGGTGGCAGACCACCTGAGCCAGGGGTGGGCGGGGTACGCCGATTCCGTGTTTCCGACGGCGTTCATGCGGCTGGCCGACGCGTCAGGGCTCAAGGCGAAGCCGGAGTTGTTCTCCCGGGTCTCCTTCGTGTTGTGGAATGAGGGGCTCAAGGCCGCTGCCGCGAACGCCCCCGAGCGGGCACTGCCGCTCTTCCGGGATTCCCTCGAGCGCTACCGCAGGTATCGCTATTACGCCGATGCGTCCTGGCTCCACACGGATCTCGTCATCACCCAACTGCTCGCGGGAAACAAGGGAGAGGCGTCGGCTGTACTCGAAGCCCAGCGGGACTACGTGGAGGAAGTGCTCGCGGCGCATCCGCCGACCGCCTCTGATGCGGGACGGCGCTTCGCCTTCCACTTGGGAGACGTGCAGAGCGGCACATACAGCACTTTCGTCGAATCGTCCGCGCTGCGTCCGACCGAGCTGACCGAACGCGACCGCGAACTGCTCATGCGCTACGTCCACACCAGCGAATTCCTCATCTCCGCCTGCCGGTACGGCGCACGGCGCGACTTCGATGCGGCACTCGATGTCTTCTCCTTCGGCTGGGCCACATACCAGCAGTCGCCCTATCCGAGAATGTTCCAGCACCTGGCCGACCGTTACCTGCAAAGCTCCGAGAGCTGGAACGTCCATCTCACGGCATACGAACGCTGGCACCGGATGCTGTGCAGCTACCGGGTCCGGGTGAAGCCGCATGTCCTGATCGACACGGCGGCGACGCTTCATGACCGGCTCGGCTACGCCGGTCTGGAAGCTTGCGCCTCCCTCATCCTGCTGGACACCGCCGTTCTTCACGCCCGGCTGCACGGCAGGAGCGACGCGGTGGACTGGATCACACGCTACCTGCGGGACCTGCGACCGACCGTGCCGGAAACCCTGGGCGCAGTCGTCGACTACCTGCAAGCACCGCAGAGCACGGAGCGCCGTCGGCTGCTCAGCCGGTACATCGGACTCCGTGCCGACCACCTCGCACCCGAATTCCTCTCCCTCGACCTCGGCGATGAGCAACTTCCCGAACCGAACCGGCTCGAGGTGACGCTTTACGGCCCACTGCTCTCAGTGGAAGGAATTACCGTCCACGAAATCACGCCAAAGCCACTCATTGACATTCTCCGAGTGCTGGGCCGAGAATTCACACAGAGCCGTGCAGAGGGGTTGGATGTTCCTCTCCTGTCGGCAGCCGAGCTCTCGCAACGCACGAATCGGACTTCCGCAGCCCTGGCCCAGACAGTGCGCAGATTTCGCGGTGCTTGCCAGGAAAGGTTCCACGAGACCACGAACTGGGACATCATCCAGGATGCCATCATCCAAGGCCGTCCCGGTTATCGGCTGAACCCGCAGAATATTTACCGGTTCGTCGAATACTCGACCGAATCCAGCTGAGTCGGGATCCTCTTCCGGGTTCCCGATAAGTGGCATATTTGCGCACTCCGAACTCCTGCGAAAATCTCCAAGAAAAAACTACCGAGGTACATCCATGCCTGCAGCAGTACACATTCTTGTTGAGCCCGAACAGGTCGACATCGAATACAAATTCGTAGTGGCGTTGAAGGCCAAGCTCGACCAGGGAGTCGCGGCGAACGCGGCCTCCCACCTGAGTCTCGGCCTGGTCGCAAAGGCCGCGGCCGAGCGTCCGGAGCTACTGCCCCACATGTCCTTCCTGAACTTCCCAGACGCCGATGGCGGGGCACACGCGCCGGTGTCGGGCCTGTCCCTGGTCGTACTTGAGGGCCGCCCGGCCTGGCTGCGTCGACTGCGGCACGAGTCCTCGTCCGCCGGGCTGCTGTGCACCGACTTCACAGCCCAGATGACCGGCGGCAGTTACACCGACCAGCTCGAGCGGATGAGCAGGACCGCCGAGGCCGAACTCGACTTCTACGGCGTCGCCGTCTTCGGACCGTGCACCGAGGTCGACCCACTGACCAAGAAATTCTCACTGCTGCGCTGACACACCATCCACAGCACACCCAGATCCACCGCGGCACCATCCGCGCCTTGCCACCCGGCCCTACGAGAGAGGCACCACATGAGCACCGCCCCACCCTCCCAGGACCAGAACCTCGTCATCGTTCCCGCAGCCGCGGTGAAGGCGGCACTTGAGTCATTGGGCAAGCGCTCCAAGGAGGTGGTCGAGGAGGTCTACGTCCAAGCGGCTGAGGGCAAGCTGGTCAACCCGGACAGCTTGTTCCTGCGCCCCGACCAGGAGCGCCGAGAGCGCATCATCGCGCTGCCCGCGTATGTCGCTGGCCAGTCCCCCGCCATGGGTCTGAAGTGGATCTCGAGCTTCCCCGAAAACCTGGCACTCGGCCTCCCCAGGGCCTCAGCCCTGATCGCTCTGAACGATCTGCGCACCGGATTCCCCACGGCCGTACTCGAAGGAGCCCAGATCAGCGGCCACCGCACGGCCCTGTCCGCGGCCGTCGGCGCAGACGCGCTGCGCACAGGCGACCGTGCTATAGGCAAGCTGGCCGTGATCGGTACCGGATACATCTCCCGCACCACGCTGAGCGTCCTCGCCGGGCTGGGCTGGACCTGCCAGGAGCTCGTGGTCCACGACCTCGACGAGGAGCGGGCCCGCTCCTTCGGGGCCGGTATCGGCGAGTACGCCGCGGGCCTCACCTCCACCGTGACGACGACGGATACCGTGCGCGAGGCGGTGACCGGGGCAGATGTCGTGCTTTTCGCCACCACCGCGGTCGTCCCGCACGTCGGCGAACCGGGCTGGTTCAAACCCGGCGCCGTCATTCTGCACATGTCGTTGCGCGACCTGCTGCCCGAGGCCATGGCGGAGGCAGTACACGTCGTCGACGACGTAGCACACTCCCTTCGAGAGAAGACCTCCCTGGCCCTCGCCGTCGAGCAGGGCACGGTGGACCGCCGCGACATCACCCCCATTGGCGACTATCTGCGCGGCGCAGCCGAACCCGACCGCGAAAGGACCGCCATCTACGCGCCGTTCGGCCTCGGCTCCCTGGACATCGCCTTGGCCGGCTTGGTCCTCGAGCGATGTCACGGAACGGACAGCGTCGTGACCGTCCGCGGCTTCTCTGCCGTCTCCTGACCACGCCTCCACTCCGGTACCTGTAGTCGCCGTGCTGCTCGGAGAGGGCGCACCGCCCGCGCCACGAGACCTCGACGCCTGCACGTGGCAGCCGCCCTCGTCGCGCTCCCAGCCTGACTCCGAACGTGAAAGAAGCCTCGGGAAGCTCCTTCCTGCGGGCCGGACAGGTGGGGGCGGCTTTCGATGTGGGTGTCGCAGTTGCGGCACGGCAGGCCGCGGGCGAGTCCGGTGAAGTGATTGTGGTCGATGTAGATGCCCCAGGCGTTGCGGCATCCCCCCCGCACAACGGGCCGTAGAGGTCGACGAGCCGGCGCCGTAGCCGCCCGGTAACCATGGCTGGGGCGATAGGGGTGGGCCACTGCCCGAAGTCGATGCGTGCCGGGCAGCGTTCGCGGCGCGGGATGTCGGCAGGGCCGACGTCGGCGCCGTCGAGGAGGCTGACCTCGTAGAGCCGGTCGCGCGTACCTGTAGGCCGGCCAGGAGCATCTGGTGCCCGACGATGCCGTGGCGAAGGTCGGGGAAGTAGTTACTCGTGCTGCCACGGGGGGGGGCTCCGGTGATCACCCGGCAGCGGAAAAGCTGGAGGTGAAGGCACCCTTGGCCCGGCCGGCGGTGGGCACCGTTCCGTCGCTGATCTGCGTGATCAGCGGGACCCCGGGCGCGTGGACCACCCTCAGCCAGGCCCGCGGCTCCACCGCCCGGTCGTACAGGCGGTGCAGGCCATCCTCGCCCGGCGTCGGCCACCACACCCGGTCCGGCACAAACTGCTCCCGGCGCACACCAGGAGCCCCCCGCGCAGCCAGCCACACTCACCGAACCCGCGCGGGAGTTCGACGTGTCATGCCATCCACGGTAAGGAAGTACTCGGCCCCCTGGGCCCGATCCCCGAAATCGCCCCTGACGGACAGGGGCGTGCGGAGAAAGCGGCGGGGAATGGCCGGTGCGGTGCGCCTACAGCCCGATTGTGGTGCCGGGCTCGGCCAGCCAGCCAGCCAGCCAGCCAGCCAGCTGGCTGGCTGTGGCGGCAGGTGGCCAGTACCTGTGGCCCGCGGCTGCTGGAGGGGCTGGGTGTCGGGTCGATGGGCAGGACCTCGGGTAGGGCCTCGGGTGTCACGGGGCTGGCGGTGGGGTTGGCGGTGGGGTTGGCAGCGGGGTTGTGAGTGAGGTGGCGTGGGTGCGTAGTGCGCGTACGGTTTCGGTGATTGCTGGGCGGCGGGCTGTTGTGGGGCGCCAGACTGCGTACAACCGTCGTACCGGTACGGGCTCGAGCGGCAGCATTACCACGTTGTCCGGCAGGGGGCCACGGCCCAGCCGGGGTACGAGGGCGATGCCGAGTCCGGCGGCGACCAGGGCCAGCTGCGTCTGGTACTCCGCCACCTGGTAGGCGAGGTCGGGCTCGTGGCCGGAGGCACGCAGCGTCCGGATCAGCCAGTCGTGGCACACCGAGCCAGGGGGTTGGCAGATCCAGCGTTCGCCTGCCAGGTCCGCGCGGTCCAGCGCGCCGCCCGGCCTCTGCGCGGCACGCGCGGTCAGGGGGTGGCCGGCTGTCACGGCGATCTCCGAGGGGTCGTCGCCGATCGGTGTCCGTTCGATGCCGTCGGGGGCGGGCAGCGGTGCGATGTCCCAGTCGTGGGTGACGGCCAGGTCGATCACGCCGCGTGCGACCAGGTCCACCGACTGGTGCGGGTCCACTTCGACGAGCCGGGTGTCGAGGTCTTGGTGCCGTGCGGCGAGCTCGGCGAGGACCGGCGGCAGCAGACCGCGGGCGGCCGAGGCGAAGGCGGCTACCAGCAGCCGCCCCGAGGGCCGCCCGCGCCGCTCCTCCAATGTCGTCTCGGCCTGCTCCACGAGGGCGAGCAACTGCTCTGCCGTACCGGCCAGTTGCCGTGCCGCGTCGGTGAGGACCACGCCGCGGCCGTGCCGCTCGAGCAGCGTCGTACGGGTCTCCCGCTCCAGCTTGGCGATCTGCTGCGATACCGCGGACGGCGTGTATCCGAGCGCCGTGGCGGCGGCTCCCACCGAGCCGTGCACCGCCACCGCGTGCAGTGCCCGCAGCCGGGCCAGATCCAGCATCGGACTCCCTCGACCTCCCTCGACGACACGAGAACAATTCAGTGTTGCTGCATCCAATCATGAAGTGATCTGTGCTGGTCTTCACAGTCGGTTCCCGGGATGCTCGGCGTATGCGTCCTGTGCACATAGCTCTCGCCGTTGCCGTCGCCGCCGTCTGGGGCGTCAACTTCGTCGTCATCGAGGTCGGCCTCGGCCACTTCCCTCCACTGCTCTTCTCCGCCCTGCGCTTCCTGGTCGCCGCGCTGCCAGCTGTCTTCTTCGTCGGCCGCCCCTGCGTTCCCTGGCGGTGGATCCTCACCGTCGGGCTGGCGCTCGGCGTCGGCAAGTTCGGCCTGCTGTTCATCGGTATGCACGAAGGGATGCCGGCGGGCCTGTCCTCGCTCGTCCTTCAGGTGCAGTCGGTGTTCACGGCCGCGATCGCGAGCGCCGTACTGCGTGAACGCCCCGGGCGTACGCGCGTGCTGGGCATGGTCGTCGCCCTGGCCGGCATCGCCCTGGCCGCGGTCGACGAGGGCGCTTCCGGGCCACTGCTCGGCTTCGTGCTGGTCGTGGCGGCCGCCGTCTTCTGGGGGGTGGCCAACGTGGCCACCCGCAAGGCCTCCCCGCCGCGGGCCCTGAACTTCATGGTGTGGTCGTGTGTGGTGCCGGTGCTGCCGCTGACGGTTCTCTCGCTGCTCTTCGAGGGCCCCGCCGCCGACATGGCCGCGCTGCGCGCCCTGGACTTCAGCGGAGCCGGAGCGCTCCTGTATGTGGCCTGGGGTTCGACCGTCTTCGGCTTCGTGGTCTGGAGCCGCCTGCTGCGTACGTACCATGCCTCGGCGGTCGCTCCGTACTCCCTCCTGGTGCCCGTCTTCGGGATGTCCTCGGCGGCGTTGCTGCTCGGCGAAGACATCAGCGCCCTGCGCTGGTGCGCGGCGGCCCTCCTGGTCGGCGGGGTGGCCGTCACGCTGCTGAGCGGGGCCCGGCGCCCCGGGCCGACGACCCGGCCGGAGGGTGAGGACCAGGGGCCGGGCGTCGTCTGCGACACCAGGGTGGCGGCGGGAGCTGAGCCGAGCCGCGGCGCACGCGGATGAGGAAGGCCTCGTCCCGGGCCCGATCCGATCCGATCCGGTCCGTCGGCAGCGCAGACCTGCTGAGGCCGGCGCATTCGCACCGTCGCCGCGGCGTAAGTCTGCTGAGCTTGTTCTTCACCTTCCGGCGTTGATGAGTGCTGGTTGGCCCACCGGTTGTCGTACCCCCTCGCTACGGTCGTCGCGTGTATCGAGGAGGGAGAGCTGGAGTGGCATTCAGGATTGACTTGACGCTCGACTGCGCGGACCCGACGAGGCTCGCAGAGTTCTGGAAGCTGGCGCTGGGGTATGTGGATGAGCCGCCGCCGGCTCCGTTCGCCACGAGAGAGGAGTGGCTTCAGCAGTTCGACCTCTCCAAGGACGATGCGGAGGACGGCGCCTGGCTCTGCGACCCGGCCGGGGTGGGGCCCAGACTGTTCCTTCAGCAGGTGCGGGAGCCGAAAGTGGTGAAGAACCGGCTCCACATGGACGTCCGGGTTGCCGACCAGGACACCGCCGCTGAGAGATGGGCCACGATCGCCGAAGCAGTCCGGAGACTGACCGGGGCCGGAGCCACAGTGCTGGAGGAAGTCCCGGATCACCATGTCGTGATGGCCGATCCCGAGGGGCACGAGTTCTGCGTCTGCTGAGTCAGCCCTTCCCTATCAGGCATGATCGGGCATGCCGAACGACGCCTCGAACTTGATCACCTTCGCGGGCTCAACCAGGGCCGGATCGACACCGGGCGGCTACAGACTCTGCCGGCTGACTTGCCCCTGCCCCGGTTCCTCGACGGTCGGCTGGTGCCGGCGGTGGATGCTTCCCCGTGGCTGCGCTCGGACGCGTCGTGCTCGGCGGAGAGACTGTTCTGCCACGTCTACGGCCGGGCGAAGAGCGCGCCTCGCAGCTCATCCCGGGCTGGCCGTACTCTCTGGCCGTACTCTTTCGTCGCCGCCCTGTTTCTAGAGCTGGACGGGGACCTGTCGTGGCGACGGTCCATCTCCGAGCAGAACGCTTCCCCGAGCAGAGCGCATCCGGGATCATGAAGCATGCGCCCGGATGACTGGCAACTCACCGACGACGTCGACGACTTCCTCGCCCGAGCCGGAGACTTCCTGTACTCCCGGCCCGCCCTGCACAACATGCCATTGACAGCCATCGAAAAACTGCGAACACGCGGGGCGGATGCGCACAGTGCCGAACCCAGCGTCTTCGGCCGGCTGGAGTCACGAGGCAAGGTCCGCGCCGTCTTTCATCGCACTCCGCGCGGACACCTGTGGGTCACCCCCCTCTCCTCCGAGCAGACCGGCACCCTCGCTGCTCACCTGGCCGACCTCGGCCACTCCCCTTCCGGTGTCCTCGCGGACCACGTCACCGCCACCGCTTTCGCGGATGCATGGCAACGGCACACGGACGCGGCGCCCGCCCCCTTCTGGCGGACTCATCTTTACCGTCTCGGCACGCTCACCCCACCGCAACCGCACCCAGAGGGCCGGGGACGCGTCACAGGTGACAAGGACCACGAGCAAGTCGTGCGCTGGTGCCGTGAGTTCTGTGTCGATGTCGGGGAGCACTTCTCCATCGACTTGATCGACGCCGGCTCCTGGGCGGACTCGCGCTTCGGCGACAGACACTTCACACTCTGGGAGACCCCGGACGGCACTCCCGTCTCCATGGCGGCCACGACCTCGATCGTCGGCGGCATGATCCGAGTGGACCCCGTCTACACCCCAGCTCACCTCCGGGGCCGCGGTTACGCGGGCGCCGTGACAGTCGAGGTGAGCCGTGCCGCGCTGGCCGCAGGCGCGACGGACGTCGTCCTGTTCACGGACCCGGCCAACCCCATCAGCAACACCCTCTACCAGCGCATCGGATACGTCCACGTCGCCGACTTCACCGGGTACAAGTTCTCCTACAGCGCACCAGAAGCCAGTAGTGCACCAGAAGCCAGTGAGGAACATGACCGACGCACAACGCACCTGCCACCAGGAAGCTGATTCGTCGACTGTGTCCCACCGGTCGTAGCAGGGAGGAAGAAAAACACCCTCACAGCTCACCGCGCGCTGCGCCTGCGGGCTTGAGAACGTGGTCGGGCAAGCCCTGGGCGATGCGGGCATGGACATCGGCGGCATCGCGCGTTTCGTGTTCCCCGACATCGGCCGGCCCCTCGTGCGCGCAACGGCCTGCCTCGATGCGTTCGGGATCGGGGGGGAACGCGCACCTGGGCATGGGGGAGCGGCGTCGGGCATGCCGGAGCGGGTGAACAGTTCGGCGGCCTCAACCACCTCGCCGAGACCGGTGGACTTGCCGCCGTATCACCGGGGACCCCGGGAGCGTCCCGGCCCGGTGGGCATCTGGGCCTTCGGAAAAGAATCCTGGCCCGGTGTCATACAACCGGCACCCGCCATCCGTATGGGAAGTGTCCGGCCGGACACAGAACAGGCAGCACAGACCTGACCTCACCACGAACGGGAGAACGAGATGGCCAAGACCCGCGTCCGGATCGTCGGCGCACTGTCGGTGCTGATGCTCACCGGCTCGCTCTTCAGTGCCGGTACGGCCCTCGCGGCCGACACCGACGCCAAGCCGAAGGGCGCCGCCGACTGCGCGCCCAACGAGATCTGCTTCTGGGTGGACAACGACATGCCGGGCGCGCCCACCTGGCGTTGGTCGCCGGGGAGCGGCACCCTGAACCTGCCGCCCGAGCTGCACGACAACGTCGGCTCGTTCCAGGCCAACGTGGCCGGCTGCTTCATCGACACCGACCCGGCCGAGAAGCGCGCCGTCGTTGCCGGTGACTACTCCAACGCTTACAAGGCGGACGGCAAGTTCGGCAGCCGCATCGACCAGGTGGCGCCGGGCTGCTGACCGGGGAAGTGGGCCCTCGCTGACGTGTCCTGGGCACCCGGGTGCCCAGGACGTGCGCGGCGCGCGCCGGGCGGAGACCTCCGCGTCAGCAGGGCCTCTCCGGTGCGCTATTCGCGGTCACATGGCAGGTGGCGGGCTTCCCGTGCTGAGTGACGTGTCCGCGGTGACTACCGGACGCCGTCCAGCAGCATGCGTCAGGAGACGACTCCGATCCTGGCTGCCCGGCCCTCACCCCAGCCTCCTGTCCAGCGCCCCCCAGTGCTCACGCTGACCGCCGCCGTGTGGATCAGCTGAAGGGCTTCACCCCCTTTCCGGTGGTGGCCTCGGTGAACCTGAACGAATCACCCTGAGCGACTGTGACGTGAGCGTGATGGGGCGCCGGGAACGGTGCGAAGAGGGGTGGCCATCAGAAGTGGTCGCTTTCGTCGTACTCGGAAAGATCAGCGATGCTCGGGGCGGTGGCGCCGAGGGCGGACCAGACGGAGGTGCCGGGCTGCAGCGAGTGAGCGGGAATTTACTGTGTATGGGTGTTCAGGCGGGCCTGGTGCGGCCCGGTGGACCGGGCCAGATGGTCCCGCAGGCGGGCGTGGCGGAACTGGTACACCCCACCGGCCTGGCGGAGCACGCCGCGTCGGTGGGCGTCGGCGAGGAACCTCATCAGCCGCCACGGCTGATGACCGTGCAGGGCCAGCCACATCCGGCTGAACAACGACGAGCCCCATGCCCGGGACAACATGCTCTGCTGTCCCACCGAGAGCCCGAACAGGAGCCCCAGCGCGACTCCGAACGCAAGGTCGTGCATGGGCGGAAGCAGAAGGCCGCCCGATACGGTGCCCCCGAGGAGGTAAGCCAGTACGCCCACACGCCCATAGGCGATCCCGCCCGCCACGGCGCCCGCGGCCGCGCCTGCGATGCCGTACGTGGGCGAGAAGGAGAGACCGAGGACCAGTGGCGTAGAGAACCCGGCCGCGAGGTCGTCCGCGAAGAAGGAGGCCCCGTACGCGAACCCCAGGGAGATTGCGTACGACAGCCCAAAGACGAGTGTCGCGGTACGGTCCTGCCGCAGTGCGGCAGAGGGGCTGGACACCCGGGTGGCGTCGGCCGGCGTGTTCAGCCATACGTGCAGTCCGAACGCGAGCCCGAAGGCGAGCTCACCCACGATCGTCGCGCCGCCCTGGAAGCCGAATCCGAGGCTCAGTACCAGTCCGGTCGCGAGGCCGGTGGTGAACCGGCGCAAGAAGGGCATCGCGGTCCCTCGGAACCGCAGCTCGACATGTGCCGGCCCTCGCTGCCGTCCCAGGCCGTAGGCGATGGCGATGGTGATCCCGTATGCGATGCCATAGGCGAGCCCGGCGGCGGGGCCGGCCGCGAGGTGCCCCACGAGCCCGCAGACGAGCCCGGCCAGGCATCCGGCCCACAGTCCCCGCGTCAGCCGGGGAACGCCCTGCGGTATCTGCCACCAGGCCAGGTCATGGGTGTCGAGCCGGATCAGGTGGCGGGCGAGCCACCCCAGCCAGGCCTGGGCTTGTTCCGGCGTGCAGCGGATCCGGGCCGGGCCCGGCGAGGAGTCGGAAGAGGCCGGTTGGCAGGCGTAGGCGGCGGGGACGAACGCGTCGAGCAGATGCTCTTCCAGGGCGGCCGGGTCGGCGAACCTGCCGTCGAGGAGGTCAAGGGGATCGGCACTGGTGTCGCTGTAGGCAGTGCGGGCCAACGAGGTCATCAGGGGGGTGGAGAGCACCGTCATCGCAGTGCGCGCGGCGGGTCGGTCCGGGTTCTCCCGCAGGTACTCAAGCACCGGTTCCCACTTGGTTGTCGGCGCGCCCGTGCCCTGACGGGGCATCTGGCGAGCAGTGCGGGGCAGATATGCCTCCAGTTCTTCCAGACTCAGCCCCTGCAACTCGACCACCGCCGCGGCGGTGAACACGCCAGCCGCCTCCACGGTGTCCCGGTACTCGTCCGTGCGGCAGGTCAGCACCACGGGGGTGTCGCGGTCGAGGGCGGCGTTGAGGCGTCGCATCGCGTCGGCACGCAGCGGTTCGGATATCTCGTCGAGTCCGTCGAGTACGGGTAGCAGGCGTCCCGCGCGCACCAGTTCCCAGGCCCATGTGGAGCCGGACGGGGCGGGGGCGCCGAGGGCAGGGTAGTCGGCGGCGAGTCGTTCGGACATCCACGTATGCAGGCTCCGCTGTCCCGGATGCCAGGAGAGCAGCGGGAAAATCACCGGAACCGGGTCCTGCGGCTGCCGGCTTCTGAGCAGGTCCAGCGTGAGGCGCAGCGTCAGCACCGTCTTGCCCGCGCCGGGCTTGCCGAGCACCACCAACCGTCCCGACGGAATCCGCCTGAAGACGTCGGCCACCTGCTCCAGCTGGCCGTCGGTGTTCACCGCGGCTGCGGTGGCGGAGTGCCCGCTGGGGCTGGCCCAGTGGTCGGCGACCGCCTCCTGCGTGGCGGTCCAGCGGACGGTGAGCGGGAACGGATCGTGCAGTCGGCGCAGTCTCTCCTCCTCGCGCCACTGGCCTCGTACGGACATCGCCAGGTCCTCCGCTGCCTGGTCCAACTGCTGTGTGAGGCCCGGGGTGGGCCGTTGGGCACGGGGCGTGAGGCTGAGGAGCAGGCTGATGAGAGCGACGAAGAAGCCCAGGACACTGGTCCACTTGACGACCTCGTCGAGATTCTTGATCAGTACGAAGACCAGAGCCGTGCCCGCCAGGGCGGCACTCCACACGGTCTTCGTCCATCCTGGGGTCCACCGCGGCACAGACACCCCCACTTCACGCCATCGTCACCATCTGCCTGTCGTCGAACATCCGGGCTGGCACAGCGCATCGGCAGGCACAGCGCGTCGAGCCCGATTGCTCGTCGCCGGTGCCCGCCGGACGCAGAGCCGGCCTTTGCCCGCATCCGATCCGCGTCCATGACCACCATGAAGGCCGTAGGGTGAGCCTGTGGCAGCAGGACGCCGGGGCGAGAGGCGTTCACGGAACTGTCACGCTTTCCGGTGAAGTTCTCCGGTCTCAGCCACTGGTGTGCCGGTGTTGCCCTGTCTGCTCCCCAAGCGCGGACGGCCGCAGCTTGCACCGGCGGTCACCCTCCCGGAGGAAGATGAGCATCGTCAGCGTCTCCACGAGCGGTCTCCACGAGCGGTCTCCACGAGCGCGTGTGGCAGGTCCAGTGCGGCAGGGTAGGAAGCCAACGAGGCTCCCTGGCTGACGAGTTGAGAGGTGAGATCTCTCGCTCAACAGCCCGGGAGCCTCGCCCGTTACGGCAGCCCACCCATCACCCGATCAGTGGCCGAACGGAAAGACTCACTGTCTCGACGACGGCCGAACCCTGGTTCACCCCGCCGACACCAGTCGATGCGGTTGCCACAGTCGCGGCAGCGGGCCGGCTGAGCGGTGCACCGTGGTCGAGATCGGTCGGGGCTGTCGGCCGCGACAGACGGCATGGAGCGGGATCCTCGGGCGGGGCCCGGACTCCGGTGGTTTGCCGGGGCGCCGTCACGGCGGCCGGCAGACGGCAGGCGGCGGCCGGTGGACGGGATCAGGCCGAGCGGCGTCGGCGGCGCAGGTGGAGGACCGCCGCGCCCGACACCGCCAGGGCTGCCGCGCCGGAGGCGGCCGGGAGCCAGGGGAAGGAAGAGGCGGTGGAGGCTTGGTCCTCGGCGAGGGCGTAGCCGCCCGCGAGACCCTTGCGGTCGTAGGCCGAGCCGGGAAGCTTGTCGCCGTAACGCTTGGCGACGAGTTGCTGGTACGCCGCGAGTGAGACGCGGGGCTTGCCTTGGAGGGCTGTCCGGGCCTCCTTGTTGAGCGGCTCGACGGAGCCGCTGCCGGTCAGCCGGTACCAGCCGTGGATCTGCGGCTCCATGAAGGTCTGCGCCTGGCCCGTGCCGCGTTCGGCGGCGCTGATGTCCGCGTCGCCGTCGCGGATGCCGGCCAGTTGCCAGGCACGGCCGCCTTGTTCCGGAGCGAGCAGGACGGCGGCCTGACGGCCGTTGGCGGCCGAGACGCGGGAGGCGAGGTAGGACAGTCGCAGGGCCGAGCCGGCGGTGGGCCTGGCCTTGCCGGTGACGAACTCGGGGGAGAGCTCGTAGAGGGGAACCGGCTTCTTGAGGTCGAAGCCGGTTGCGGCGGCAGGTGCCTGCGCGAGGCTGCGCGGGGCGCCGGCCGTGCCGCCGTCCGCGCCGTCGGCCGGGGTGCGACCCTCGACAGCCGTCAGGAAGCGGGCGACGGTGTCGTAGACCTCGCCGGAGCGCAGCACCTGCTGAGCGGCGGCGTAGTCGGTCGCCGCAGGGGCGGTGGGTCCGTCGGCGGCTTGTGCGGAACCGATTCCGCAGAGGGCGGCGACGGCAGTGGCCGCAAACAGGGCGGCGGCGCGTCTGGTCGTACGGTGCATGATGGGTCGTCTCCTCTAGCCCTGCATGCCGATGCGTGTGTGGGTCCACCGGAATGAGTTGTTTCCGGAGTAGGCGGAGTAGTTCCACCAGGTGTAGGTCTTTGTGGTGGGCCAGGGGTCGCCGACCGCGATCATGTTGCTGGTGCTGTCATAGCCGTAGATGACGTTCATGTGGCCGCCGCCGGAGTTCCAGCCGATACGGACGGCGAACGGGCGCCCGTTCGCGATCTCGGACCGGGTCTCGCCGAAGGAAGCGTTGCGGTACAGGTCGGTGCCGCTGCTGCGGAAGCCCATGTTGCGGAGGCCATTGGCCATGTCGCCGAGGGTGGCGGGGCGGTTGTTGCAGTCCAGTCGGTTGCCCTGGGCGGCCAGGCGGCAGAAGTCGTACTGGTTGTAGCGGGTGTAGCCCCAGTAGTTGGCTATGGTCAGGCCGGTGGCGTCCCAGCACCATTGGGTCTTGACCTGCTTCTGCATGCCGATGTCGAGGGCCTTTCGGCCGGTGGGCTGGGTGGAGGCGCAGACCGGCAGCTTCCCGGTGTCCTCCCGGATGAACGCGTCGGCCATGTAGTACGTGCCGGACCAGATCCAGCGGGAGTTGTTCTCGACGACGTCGCCGGTGGTACGGCAGGACATCGGGATGCGGTCACCGACCCGCGACTTTCCGGTGACGCCGGCCGAAAGGGACGGCTGGGACCGCTGGTTGACCGTGCTGTAATTGCCTCGCCCGCTGGTGACCGTGCCGGTGACGGTGGCCTGGGCCTGGGGGGAGATGCCCAGCAGGAGTCCGCCGGACAGGACGGCGACCATCGTGGACAGGAGTGCCTTGCGGCGCCATGGCGCAGCAGGGGTGCCGGGGGTGGCGGGGGTACGCGTTGGTATGTGCGTTGCTATGCGCGTTGATGTGCGTGTTGATCTATGGAATCCGTGCATGGGGGTCCTTCTGAGGGTTCCTGCTTTTGCTGATCGGTGGGGCGGATGGGCCGAGGCCGGCGGATCAGTACTGGATGGTGTGGCGGTAGAGGATGTTGCGGGCCTTCGATCCGCTGTCCAGGCCGTACGCGGGCCGATCGGTGAGGAAGTACTCACGGAAGGTGGACTGGCGCTCGCGGGACATCATGCTGTTGCTCTTCGTCCAGCCGCCGTCGACCTGGGACCACAGGTCGACCAGCGCGGTGGCGACCCGGGCCTCGCAGGCGTCGCCCCAGTCCATGCCGCGTGTGGTGCGGTCGTTGCCGAGGTTCATGGAGCTGCCGTTGCCCCACGTCATGACGGTGTCCTTGAAGGTGTGGAACGCCACGGCGTCGGCGAAGCCCTCGGTCCAGCCACAGGTGGTGGAGGAGTTGCGGTTGACGTAGTGCGGCGAACAGTTGGTGACGTACGGCCACCAACCGTTGTAGAGCTTGCCCATGAGGGAGTGCCCGGCCTCGTGGATGGTGGTGTGGCCGGAGTCGGGGTCGCTGTCCGCGAGGTGGACCTTGTCGTCGCGGTTCGTCCAGTACGTACCGTCCCGGGAGCCCGGATACCACTGGACGGTGATCGGGGTGCAGCGGCCGTCCCTCTGGTTGCTCGTCCAGCAGGTGCTGGTCGAACCCCGTTCCCACCAGAGCTTGTTGAGGGTGTCGAAGGCGTGCCAGGCGCGGCTCTGGCCGCTGTTGGCGTAGACGGTGCCCAGGCTCTTGCTGCCCGAGACGTTGCTCAGGGCGTTCGAGGTGGTCGAGTAGCGGCGGTTGTATCCGTCGACGACCGACCACATGGTGCCGGCCTGGGTCTGGAACTCCGCCCAGACCCGGGAGGTGACGGATGTGGTCGGCGTGTAGCAGAGCTTGAACGCGCCGTCTCCGTTGCCGGTCAGACCCGTGGCGAGCTTCTGCGTACCGCCGCCTGCGGCCGCCCTGCCCCAGAGGGTGACGTTGGCGTTGCTGACCGGCAGGTCCCGGTCGGCCTTGCGGTTCCAACTGCCGCCCTCGGAGGACTGGAAGCGGTTGCGCAGAGTGCCGTTGACACAGACCGGGGCGTAGCGCCTGCCGGGGGCGGCGGCCTGTGGGGGTGTGCTCGGTGCGGCCGGGGCGGCGGCGCCTGGGCGTGCCGGGCGGTCGTGCGTGGTGGGGCCGCCGACCGGGGTCGCGTCGGCCTTGGTGACGGACATGCCCTTGGTGGTGGAGCCCTTGGCCTTGCCGATGGTCAGTTCCACCGAGGCGTGACCGGCGCGGCGCGGGTCGGGGCGGTCGATGTCACTGATGTCCGCCTGGATCTGGGCGGGGCCCGCGGCGACGGCCTTGACCTTGAGCTTGATGGTGCGGGTGCCGGGGGTGAGGGTCAGCGTCCGGCTGGTGCGCTGGCCGAAGGGGTCCGTCGTGGGCGCGGCGAGGGCCGGGTTCCGGTCGGCGACCCGGAGGGCGGGCGGCAGTTGGAGGGAGAGGCCGGCGCGCTTGACGTCGGTCTGCGCCGTGACGGCCACGGTGAGGGTGGTCCGCTCGCCGATGGCGGGAAGGCGGTCGAGGGAGGCGGTGACGCCGAGACAGCTCAGCGGCGCTTCGGAGTTGTTGTCCGCGGGGCGGACAGTGCAGGTGTCTGCAGGGGCAGGGGTGACCGCGTAGGCGGGCGGTACGGCGGCGGTGGCGATACAGGCGCCTATGCCGCCCGCCGCGACCAGTGCAGCGGGTTTCGGCAACCGTATTCGGAACATGGGCATGCCTTTCTGCGGCGTGCACGACGGGTCCGGTGCACGCCGATTCGAACCGAGGGGGATGGGCGTTGCCGCGATCATCAAGCACTCGTGAACTGCATGCAGTGCCTTGAGCAGCAACTCACCGGGACTTTATGTCACATGGATTTCGAATGTCACTTTCGCAATGCAACAACGCGGCATTGAAAGGCGAGTAGACGCGGTGTCACATGCGGTTTTGCGGTAAACCCGCAATAAAGGACGTGGTAAACCCGCAGCAAATGACGCGGTAAACCCGCAATAAATGAGGGACGTTGGGGAGCTCCCTCCCTCCTTCCCTCTCCCCCCCCCACAATGAACGCGTACTTTCCGCTCACTTCACCGGGACTACTGCTCGGCCGTCATGTAGCGTCATGTAGCGCGTCCACAGCTCGATCGGCAGTGAACTGCCCACCGCGCCCTCGGGTGTTCCGCCGATGCCGTCCAGCGGGAGCAGCTCCTGCGTCTTGGGGTCGATACGGGCGAGCGAGACGGCGGTCGACAGGGAGCCGCGGTAACCGACGTACCAAGCGGACTTGTTGTCCTGCGCGGTGCCGGTCTTGCCGGCCGTGCCGGGCCCGGCGGCCCGCGCCGGCTGCGCCGTGCCCTTGCGGACCGCCTCGCGCAGCGCGTCGTCCACGGCCCCTGCCACGTGCGGCGGCAGGGCCTGCTCGGTCTCCGGCCGCTCCACGGGCACGTCGGCGCCGTTGCGCCGGATTCCGGCGACCGAGTACGGCTCGGTGTGCCGGCCCTTGGCGGCGAACGTGGCGTAGGCGTCGGCCATGCGGATGGCGCTGGGCGTGGAGGTGCCGAGCGAGAACGACGGCAGTTTTTCTCCGAGGCTGCTCTCCAACAGGCCCGCCTGCACGCCCACCTTGCCGACCTGGTCCAGCCCCACGTCCATGCCCAGCTGCATCATGGGGGTGTTGACCGACCGTGTGACCGCGTCCTTGAGTGAGATCTTTCCCCAGGACTCGTCGCGGTCGTTGACCGCCCTGACGATCTTCCCCGACCGGTCCCAGTAGGGGCCCTCCGGGGTGTGCAGCGAGACCTTGTTGTCGCCGTCGTAGAGCGTCGCCGGGGTCACGGGTGTGCGGGACGTGCCGCGCTCGCGCTGCACCCCGTCGCGCAAGGCCGCCGCGTAGACGAAGGGGGTGAAGGCGCTGCCCGCCGGTACGACGGACGAATTGGCGTCGTTGAAGCCCTGCTGGAGGTAGCCCGGCCCGCCGGACAGGGCGACGATGCGCCCGTCGGTGGCCACCGACGCGGCCCCGATGCGCACATCGCGGTCGGCCGCGCGCCGGTCCGGAGCCAGACCGTCTCGCGCCTGCTCGACCGCCCGGGTGAGCGCTGCCATCCGCTTCTTCTCGAAGGTGGTGCGGACCTGGTAGCCGCCGAGCGCGAATTCCCGCTCGGAGATGTGGGAGTGGGCCAGCAGATAGGCGCGGGCCGTCTCGACGAGGTAGCCGGTCTGGCCGGTCAACCCGGTGACCTTGGGCGGGGCGATCGGCTCGGGGAAGTGCGTGTACTGCGCGCGCTCCTGCTGGGAGAGCTTGCCGATGGCCACCATCCGGTCCAGGACCCAACTCCAGCGCTGCACCGCCCGCTTGTGGTTCTCGGCGCCGGCCGCCGGGTCGTAGAGCGCGGCCCCCTTGAGCAGGGATGCCAGGAAGGCGCCCTCGCTCACGTTCAGCTGCGAGACGTCCTTGCCGTAGTAGGCGTGGGCGGCTCGCTGGATGCCGTAGGTACCGCGCCCGTACCAGCTGGTGTTGAGGTACTGCTCAAGGATCTCGTCCTTGCTCATCTCGTTGTCGAGCTTGATCGCGATGATCATCTCGGTGAGCTTGCGTGTGAAGGTCTGTTCCTGGTTGAGGTAGGCGTTCTTCACGTACTGCTGGGTGATGGTCGAGCCGCCCTGGGTGTCGCCCCCGGTGACCATCCTGGAGACCGCGCGGACCATGCCGCTGGGGGAGACCCCGCTGTCGGAGTAGAACGTCTCGTTCTCCGCGGCCAGCGTCGCCCAGCAGACCTTTTCGGGCACCTGGTCCAGCGGCGTGTCCTGCCGGTCGACCTCGCCGGTGCGGGCCATCTCACTGCCGTCGGACCAGTAGTAGACGTTGGCCTGCTGGGTGACGAAGGCGTTGAGGTCGGCAGGTATCCCGGTGCGTACGTACATGATGGTCAACAGGCCGGTCACGAGGGTGACGGCGGAGCCGAGCAGCCCCAGCGTCTGGCGCCACGACGGTACCCAGCGCCTGAATCCGGTCCGGCCCGGGCGGGGATAGGCGGGGCGGAATCGTGAACCGACGGGTGGGACTTCCCGCGTCCGGGGCTGGAGTTCGTACAGGCGGGGGCGAATGATCACTGGACCGTCCGGCAACAGGGCAGGGGCCCGGCCGTTGTGGAGAGGCGGCCGGGCCGGTACGGGGGTGTGTCAGCTGGCGGCGGAGGCGCAGGTGGTGGGGGTCGCGTGCGCCGGGTCGAGGGCGTTGGCCACCTCGTGGAAGGCGACGCGGTCGATCGTGCCGATCGCGGCGTGCTCGGAGACGTCGAGCTTGCACAGGTCCTGGACGACGACGTTGCGGACGTTCGGGCCCGAGAGCTGCTGCGATGTGTAGGGCGTGGCGATCTCGTCGTACTTGGTAGAGATGACGGTGTACGTCACTCCGGGCACGGTGTCCGGCTTGGAGTTCAGCTTCTTCAGGAACTCCGAACCCACCAGCTGGTCCTCCACCCCGGGCAGGGTGAGGGAGAGGACCTTGTGCGCGCCGGGGACGGCGTCCACGAGGCGGGTCATCCCCATGACGGTGGTGCCGTGGTTGTCGGGGGCGATGCCCACGAGTTTGCCGACCTTGGCGGCGCCGTCCAGGAAGTCAAGGTAGTAGCGCGGTAGGGGGCCGCCGCCCTGGGAGTGGCCGACCAGGTCCACCTTCTCGGCACCGGTCGACTTCCGGACCTTGTCCACGAACGCGGACAACTGCTGGGCCGACTTCTCGATCGGTCCGATGCCGTTGAAGAGCGGCACCCCGGCCTTCTGCCCGTAGTCCAGCGAATAGACGCAGTAGCCTCGCTTGACCAGGTACGGCGCCAGCACGAGCCAGTTGTCCCAGGAGTTGCCGAAGGTGCCGTGCATCAGGACGACGGGCTGGGGATGGGCGGCGGACGGCTTGCAGGACCAGTTGTTCCAGCCGCTGGTGACGGTCTTCTCGGCCTTGCCCGTCTTCGCATCGGCCGGAGCCGCGGACGCGGAGGATGAGCCGAAGGACAGGGTCAGCGCCAGCGCCGAGACGGCACCGGCGAGGACTCGGAGCGTTCTTGTGTGTACAGACATGGAGCTTCCTTGCATGAGGGGGGAGGGAACCGACTTGGTGTCGGCCGACGAGGTCAGCTGACGGCGGAGGCGCAGGTGGTGGGGGTCGCGTGCGCCGGGTCGAGAGCGTTCTTCACCTCGTGGAAGGCGATGCGGTCGACCAGGCCCAGCGCGATGTGCTCGGAGACGTCGAGCTTGCACAGGTCCTGGACGACGACGTTGCGGACGTTCGGGCCCGAGAGCTGCTGCGATGTGTAGGGCGTGGCGATCTCGTCGTACTTGGTAGAGATGACGGTGTACGTCACTCCGGGCACGGTGTCCGGCTTGGAGTTCAGCTTCTTCAGGAACTCGGAGCCGACGATCTGGTCCTCCACGCCGGGGACGGCAAGGGACAGCACCTTGCTCACGCCGGGAACCTTGCGCGCGAGGGTGCCCAGCCCGGAGGCTGTCGAGCCGTGGTTGCTCGGGGCCAGGCCGATGAGCTTGTCGACCTTGGCGGCGCCGTTCATGAACTCCAAGTAGTAGCGGGGCAGGGGGCCGCCGCCCTGGGAGTGACCGACGATGTCCACCTTCTTCGTGTCAGTGGACTTGAGGACCTTGTCCACGAAGGCGGACACCTCTCCGGCCGACTTGACTATCGGCCCCTGGCCGTTGAACCCCGGCATGTAGGGCAACTTGCCGTAGTCGAGGGAGTAGACGCAGTAACCCTTGGCGGCCAGTTCGGGAGCCAGGAGGAACCAGGTGTCCAGCTGGTTGGCCCAGGTGCCGTGGAGGAGGACCACAGGGTTGGGATGGGCGGCGGACGGCTTGCAGGACCAGTTGTTCCAGCCGCTGGTGACGGTTTTGCCGGTCTTTCCGGTCTTTTCGGTCTTCGTGTCGGCCGGGGCCGCGGCTGCGGAGGCGGTGCCTGCCGTCACGGCCAGTGCCAGGGCCAGGGCCGAGGCGGTGCAGGCGAGGGTGCGGAACGATCTCTTGTGCGGGGGCATGGGGGTACCTCACAGGGTGGTGGGGGTTGGGCAGAGGGAGGGGAGTTACTTGACCAGGGACTTCCAGTCCGGGGATTGCGCCGGGTCCAACTGGCGCATCTTCTGGAGGACTTGGGGATCCTGGACGTCCAGCCAATCGGCGAGCTGCTTGAAGGTCACGCAGCGCACACCGTCGCGTTTGCACACCGACTTCACGACGTCCTCGACGGCCTTCATATAGATGCCGCCGTTCCAGTCCTCGAAGTGGTTGCCGATGAACAGTGGCGCGCGACTGCCGTGGTAGACGCGCTCGAAGCCGTTGAGATAGCTGTCCCTGGCCAGCTTGCGCCACTGCTCGTACTTGGCCGGATCGCCCTGGGTGCTGTCACCGGACTGGTTGTAGAGGAAGTTGAAGTCCATGGAGAGGACCTGTTGCTCGGTCCCGGGGTAAGGCACGAGCTGCAGTGGGAAGTTCCAGATGCCATCGACTTTGGACGGCCACATCTGGAAGTCGCCCGGCGAACTGGCGTCGTAGCGCCAGCCGAATGACGTGGCGGCCTTCAGCAGGTTCTTCTGGCCCTCCAGGCAGGGAGCCCGGCCGCCGGCCAGCTCCTTCCGGTAGTCGAAGGGCAGTGGGGGAAGGCCCTGGTATCCGGTATTGGTCTTCCAGTTCTCGACGAAGGAGTAGGACTGCTCGATCTCGCTCTTCCACTCGGCGACGCTCCAGTCGCCGCCGCCCTTGGCACCGCAGAAGTGCCCGTTGAAGTGCGTGCCTATCTCATTGCCCTCCAGCCAGGCGCCGCGCAGTTGTTCCAGGGTGTCCCTGATGTGCTGGTCGGTGGCGTACGAGATCGCCATGTCGCCGCGTTTGTGCTGAGGCGGCTGGTATTTCGGCGCTTTCGACTTGGGCAGCAGATAGGTCCCGGTGAGGAAGAACGTCATCTGCGCGTTGTTCTCCTTGGCGACCTCACGGAAGTGCGAGAACTGCTTGTCGTCGCCCTGGAGGGCACCGTCCCAGGAGAACACCACGAACTGCGGCGGTTCCTCGCCCGGTTCGAGCTTCACCGGCTTGGGCTGGTGCGGCTGCGGGCCGGTGTAGGACGTCGAACCGTCGCCCAGGATCCGTACCTTTCCGTCCCACTTCTCCTTCGGGTTCACCGTCTTCGACCCGGACGGGGTGGGGGTCGGTGAAACGGACGGAGGAGCGGACGGGGGAGGGGCGGAGGGAGAGGTTGCGGCCCTCTTCGCGGCCCCGTCCCCACCGGAACCGCAGCCCGACAGCAGCCCGAGCATGAGGGCGGTCCCGGTCACCAGCACCACCGCGCCGCGCGCCGTACGCATCAGGTGCGGTACGCGTACCACTTGGTGAACGGCAGCATCACCGAGAGGCTCAGCATCGACCGCCGATAGGTGTCGAAGGAGTGGTACGTCAGATACGGGGTGCCGAGACGGTCGCGGTAGGTCACCAGCATGGTGTGGTCCTTGGAACCGTCACGGTTGAAGTCCGCCTGGAGGACGTCCCCGACCTCCATCTGGTAGGCGTACTTCAGCGGCTTCACCCGATGCGAGTTCAGCGCGAACCAAGACCACTCGTTGACACCGGTCCAGGAGTCCGACTGGGTGTCGGACCCGTACCACCACTTGGTGTAGTCACCGGCTCTGCCGGGAGCGTGCTTCCAGCCGCCCGCCTTCAACGCCTGGCTGACGAAGTTCGTGCAGTCGCCGCCGGTCCCCAGCGGGTACGCCCGGTAGGCCGGGTTGTAGTTCTTCCAGTGCTTCTCGGCGTAGTCGGCCATCGCCTGGTAGTCGAGGCCGGTTTTCGTGTCCTTCGGCAGCCGCTTGGGGAACGGCCAGACACTCGCCTCGGGGGCGTTCGGCATGTCGCCCGTGCCCGCTGCCGCCTCCACCTTGGGCGCCGTCGGTGCGGGTGCGTTGATCTGTGGTACCTCGTCCAGATTCCTGATGCCGGTCAGCTCCCACGCCCCGTTGCCGGCGGCGGCGAAGCTCAGCTCGTGGTGGGCCTGGAAGCCGGTGGTGCCCGGCTCGTCACCGCGGATCTTCTGGTAGGTCAGCTGCGTGCTCTCGGTCACCCGCACCGTGGCCTTCGTGCCGTCGACGCTGGTCCGGTCCACCGCGACCCGGGTGTCGCCGGCGGAGTACGCCTCGCCCAGGGCCTTGAGCTGCGTCTTGCGCCGGCTCAGCGAGGCCACGACGGACTTCTCCGAACGCGCCATCGCGGACGAGAGGTGTGCCTTCTTCGTGGACGGTGCAGTGGCGTGCCCCTTCACCTTGCCGTCGACGATCGCCGCCGTCCGGTCGGTGATCACGACACCCGCGATACGGCCGAAGGATTCGGCCGTCGTCTTGTCCACGCCCCCGGGCCGGGCCTCCGCCCCCGCGGTGGACGCCGGCACCAGCGCGGCCGACACCGCCAGGGAGGCAACCGCCCCGGCAGCAGATCTGAGCGTCAATGATTTCACAGGGCTCCTTTCTCCACCCGGCCCTTTTCGAGCCGGACAGCAGGAATCCTCACACAAAGATCCGGAATGACAACCCCGGAGCGGGAAAAATTTCCGGACGGAATTCAACCAAGACCTAACGGTCTGTCAATTACTTAATACTTCCTGCCGTGTTGAGTCTGTCGTCGCAGCTGGTACGGACTAATTGTGCGGTAGTTCCGCACCCGCTGCGGGCTTACCGCAATTCCCTTGCGGGTTTCCCGCAACCGGTATTGATCACATTGCGAATGTGATGCAAGCCATTCGCGGAACAATGCTGAACGGGGTATTCCATTCGCACCCCGCCGTGTAATGATCCAGCCAGGTCCACCGGGGAAGTGGGCCGCGTTCTCTCCGTGTTCTCTCCGTGTTCTTTCCGTGTTCTTTCCGTGACGACTTCGACGGA
This sequence comes from Streptomyces sp. NPDC001339, assembly GCF_042895955.1. NCBI lineage: Bacteria > Bacillati > Actinomycetota > Actinomycetes > Kitasatosporales > Streptomycetaceae > Streptomyces > Streptomyces sp. NPDC001339. The sequence goes on from NZ_JBIAWT010000003.1 coordinate 680,384, forward strand.
TCGGTCCCCTGCTCCAACGGGCACCTCCGCTGGGCTGTTGACCGCCGTGCACCTCTCGACTCATCTCACCGGCACCGATTGCGGCGTCCCTCCGGCGTGGGGCGTCCGACGCTCCCGCGCGTTCCCGGTGCTCCCGAACGACCCTCTTGCCTCCCGGAGTGCCCATGTCCACAGAAACAATCCTGGGCGTCAGCCCGTTCGGCGAACCCGATCCGCGCCTGGTGGCGGCGGTCTGCCGCGCCGGCGGTCTGGGCGTTCTCGACCTCGGAAGGGGCCGGCGCCGCGCGGCCCGCGAGGCCCTCCAGCTGGTGCGGCAATGGGTGCCGGGCCCCTTCGGGGTGCGTGTCGGGGCGGGATGCGCGCTCGGGCCGGACGATCTGGCGGCCGACGGGGGAGTGCACACCGTACTGCTCGGCGTGGACGCCGGGTTGACCCCGGGCGACCTCGCTGCCGGCCGGCACCGCGTCCTGGTCGAGGTCACCGACTATGAGGCGGCCCTGGCGGCCGCGCGCGCCGGGGCGCACGGTCTCGTAGCCCGGGGGAACGAGGCCGGCGGACGGGTCGGCGAGCTGAGCACCTTCGTCCTCCTCCAGCAGCTGGTGGCGGACCCGGAACTCGGCCTGCCGGTCTGGGCCTGCGGGGGCATCGGGCCGCACACCGCCGCGGCTGTCGTCGTCGGCGGTGCGGCAGGGGTCGTCCTGGACACCCAGCTGGCGCTGCTCGACGAATCCGGCGTCCCGGAGGAAGCGGCGGCTGCCGTCCGGACCATGGACGGCTCGGAGACCGTGGTGGCCGCCGGCCAGCGGGTGCTGCGCCGCCGGGGACCGGACGCACCGCCCCTGCCGGACGAACCGGACGAAGTCGCCCTGCTGCTGGGCGCGGACGATCCCCGGACCCGTCTGCTCCCCGTGGGCCAGGACGGCTTCCTGGCCTCCTCGTTCGCGCGGCGCTGGGGCGATGTGGGCACGGCCGTCCGCGGTGTCACCGCCGCCATCCGGGAGGCCGTGCGCGACGACGCCGCCGCGGACGCGCTGCTCCGCGGCTCCCCGATGAGCCGGGCGCTGGGCACTGTGCTGCCCGTCGCCCAGGGGCCCATGACCAGGGTCAGCGACCAGGCGGGGTTCGCGGCCACCGTCGCCGGCCACGGCGGGATGCCCTTCCTCGCGCTGGCCCTCGCCGGGCCGCTGGAGGCGCGGATCCTGCTTGAGCAGACCCGCGACGAACTGGGCGAACGCCCTTGGGGCGTGGGCATCCTCGGCTTCGCGCCCGCGCACATCAAGGCCGTGCAGCTGGACATCGTCAGGGAGATCCGGCCCTCCTGCGCCATCATCGCCGGCGGCCGGCCCTCGCAGGCGGCCGAGCTGGAGGCGGCAGGCATCGATGCCTTCCTGCACGTGCCCTCGCCCGGGCTGCTCCGGCAGTTCCTGGACATGGGCGCGCGCAAGTTCGTCTTCGAGGGCTCGGAGTGCGGCGGCCACGTCGGACCGCGGAGCAGCTTCGCACTGTGGGAGGCGCAGGCCGAGGTGCTGGAGGAGTTCCTGGACACGGTCGAGGGCGCGGACCCCGCGGAGCTGAGGGTGTTCTTCGCCGGCGGCGTGCACGACAAACGGTCGGCCGCGATGGTGGCCGCGCTCGCCGCGCCGCTGACCGCCCGCGGAGTGGCCGTCGGACTGCTCATGGGCACCGCGTATCTGTTCACCGAGGAGGCGGTGGACCGGGGTGCCGTGCGGCCGTCGTTCCAGCGGCAGGTCCTGGCGGCCCAGCGGACCGAGCTGCTGGAGACCGCGCCCGGGCACGCCACGCGCTGCGTGAGCAGCCCGTTCACGGACGAATTCCGCGGCACCAAGGAGGAGTTGCGGGAGCGGGGCGTCCCGGAGCGGCAGGCGTGGGAGCGGCTGGAACAGCTCAACGTCGGGCGGCTGAGGATCGCCAGCAAGGGCGTGGAGCGGACCGGTGAGTCGCTCACGGAGGTGGACGAGTCCCGGCAGCTGGCCGAGGGCATGTTCATGGCCGGCCAGGTGGCCGTGCTGCGGTCCGCGGTCACCACCGTCCCCGAACTGCACACCGCCGTCAGCGCGGAGGCCGCCGGTTTCTTCGCCGCGCGCGCCCGGCGGCTGCGCGAGGGGTTCCGGCCGGAAGCCCCGGAGCCCATCCCGGCACCGTTCGACATCGCCGTGGTCGGCATGGCCTGCATGTTCCCCGGCGCGCCGGACCTGGCTGCCTACTGGGCGAACGTGGTCGCGGGCACCGACGCGGTCGGCGAGGTACCACCGGAGCGCTGGGACCCGGAGCTGCACTACGCGCCCGATGCGGACGGCGCCCGCACGGAGTCGAAGTGGGGCGGCTTCCTGCCGGACATCCCCTTCGACCCGCTGCGCTACGGCATCCCGCCGTCCTCGCTCGGCAGCATCGAGCCGGTGCAGCTGCTCGCGCTGGAGGCCGCGCGGCGGGCGCTGTACGACGCCGGCTACGAGGAGCGCCCCTTCGACCGCTCCAGGGCCTCGGTCGTGTTCGGGGCCGAGGCGGGCAGCGACCTGTCGAACGCCACCACCGTGCGCACGGTGCTCCCCGCCTACGTAGGGGAACTGCCGCCCGGGCTCGACGAACAACTCCCGAACCTGACCGAGGACTCGTTCCCCGGCATGCTGGCCAACGTCATCGCCGGGCGGATCGCCAACCGGCTCGACCTCGGCGGCGCGAACTTCACCGTGGACGCGGCCTGCGCCTCCTCGCTGGCCGCGGTGGACGTGGCGTGCAAGGAACTGTCGGCCGGCACCAGCGACCTCGTCCTGTGCGGAGGCGCGGACCTGCACAACGGGATCAACGACTTTCTGCTGTTCTCCTCCGTGCACGCGCTGTCCCCGACCGGCCGCTCCCGCACCTTCGACAGCGCGGCGGACGGTATCGCGCTCGGCGAGGGCGTCGCCTGCGTCGTCCTCAAGCGGCTGGCGGACGCCGAGCGGGACGGCGACCGCGTCTACGCGGTCGTCAAGGGCGTCGGCAGTTCGAGCGACGGCAGGTCCCTGGGGCTGACGGCACCCCGCCCGGAGGGGCAGCGGGCGGCGCTGGAACGGGCCTACCGCCATGCCGGGATCTCGCCGGCCGAGGTGGGTCTGCTGGAGGCACACGGCACCGGGACGGTGGTCGGTGACCGCACCGAACTCACCACGCTCACCGAGGTGTTCACCGAGGCGGGGGCGGCGCCGGGCGGATGCGCGCTCGGCTCGGTGAAGTCCCAGATCGGGCACACCAAGTGCGCGGCCGGACTGGCCGGCCTGATCAAGACGGCCCTGGCGTTGCACACCGGGGTCAGGCCGCCCACGGCGCAGCTGACCCGGCCCAACCCGGCTTGGGAGGCGGAGAGCAGCCCGTTCGCCTTCCACACCGTCGCACGCCCATGGGCGGCCGCGCCCGCTGAACGGGTCGCCGGGGTCTCCGCGTTCGGCTTCGGCGGCACCAATTTCCACGTGGTGCTGCGCGGGCACGAGGCAGGGGCTCCGCCCCGGCACGGGCTCGACGCCTGGCCGGCGGAGCTGTTCGTCTTCCGCGGCGCCGACCGGGCGGAGGCCGCCCGGGAGATCGGCCGGCTGCTGGAGCTGGTCGCGGAGAACGACCGGCAGGGCCGTTCCTGGCGGCTGCGCGACCTGGCGCTGAGCGCCGCCCGGCGCGCCGACGCGTCCGGGAAACCGGCCTGGGCGGCGGTCGTGGCCCGTGACCTGGACGAGCTGCCCGGGTTGCTGGGACGGGCCCGGGAGGGCGAGCACGATCCCCGGACGGGGGTCTTCGGTGCGGGGCCGGATGGATCGGACTCACCGGATGGATCGGACTCACCGGACGGGGCGGACAGGACGGACGGGTCGTACGAGTCGGAAAGGTCGGACGGGCCGGACGGCGAGGTCGCGTTCCTCTTCCCCGGCCAGGGCAGCCAACGGCCGGACATGCTCGCCGAGTTGTTCATCGCCTTCCCCGAGGTCCAGCGGTATCTGCGGACCGGCGACGAGTGGGCGGACATCATCTTCCCGCCGACCGCCTTCGACCCCGCCGCCGAGGAGGCACGGCGCGCCCGGGTCACCGACACCAGGACCGCCCAGCCCGCGCTGGGCATCATGGGGCTGACCGTGTCCGAGCTGCTGGGCCGGGCCGGCGTCCGGCCCGCGGCGGTGGCCGGGCACAGTTACGGCGAACTGGTCGCGCTGTGCGCGGCCGGGGCGTTCGGCCCGGAGGCGCTGCTGGAGCTGAGCACGGCGCGCGCGGAGGCGATCCTGGCCGCCGCCGGCGAGGAGCCGGGGACCATGGCCGCCGTGGCGGCCGGGCACCAGGACGTGGCCGAGGAACTGCGGGCGGCCGGGCTGGCCGGCCGGGTGGTGGTCGCGAACCACAACGCACCGCGGCAGACCGTGATTTCCGGTCCCGTCGAGGAGGTGGGGGCGGCGGTGCGCCGGCTGCGCGAGCGGGGCCTGGGCGCCAAGACCGTGCCGGTGGCGTGCGCCTTCCACAGTCCCCTGGTGGCCCCGGCCGGCGAGCGGTTCGCCGAGGTTCTCGCCGCCCGGCACGTGGCCGCACCGGAGATACCGGTGTGGGCGAACCGGACGGCTGCCGTCCATTCCGGCCGACCAGACGCCATACGGGCCGAGTTGGCGGCCCAGATCGGTTCCCCCGTGCGCTTCGCGCAGCAGATCGAGCGGATGTACGAGGCCGGCGTCCGGGTTTTCGTGGAGGCCGGGCCGGGTTCGGTGCTGACGGGTTTGGTGGGCCGGATCCTCGGCGACCGTCCGCACACCGCGGTGGCGTGCGAGGGTCCCGAAGGCCCCGGACTGCGCGGATTCCTGGGCCTGCTCGCGCGGCTCGCCGTCGCCGGTGTCCCCGTCCGTACCGGCTGGACGCACCAGGGGCGCGGCAGCGTCGAAGCCGTCCCCGGGACCTGCCCCGCGGCACCGGGCTGGATCGTCAACGGGCAGCTGACACGCACCCGCGACGGTGCGCTGCTGCCCGGCTCGCTCGCACCCGCCCGACGCATTCCGATGGAGGAGATGACAGTGATCCGAGACCAGGATGGTGGCGCGGCGGACGACCGTGACCGGATGGTCCATGAATTCCTGCGCACCAGCAGGGAGCTGGTCGCGGCACAGCGCGACGTGCTGCTGACGTACCTCGGCGGGGCGGCGGACGTGCCGCCGGCCGCGCCGGCGCCGGTGCCGGCCGCGCTCCGGCCGGCCGCGCCCCGGCCGGGCGTGCTCCCACCGGCCGTGCCGGAGCCCGCTCCCGTCGCCGTCCCCGGTACCGCTCCCGGTGCCGTTTCCGCGGAGTCCCCGGCGGCGCCACCCGCGGCACCGGCGGACGTGCTGGCGACGGTCCTGGACATCATCAGCGAACGCACCGGCTATCCCCTCGACATGATCGAGCCCGGTCTCGACCTGGAGGCCGACCTGAGCATCGACTCGATCAAGCGGGTCGAGATCGTCGGCGAGCTGGCCGCACGGCTGGGCTTCGGCGCCGGCGGGACGGAGCTGCCCCGGCTCGACGACGCGGAGCTGGAGGCGGTCTCCAAGGCCCGCACCGCGTCCGGCATCGCCGAACTGCTCCAGGAGCGGCTGCCCGGCGGGGAAACGGCCTCCGCGCGGCCGGTTCCCGCCACGGCGGAGGACCCCGGTCCGGCCGTCACCGGCGAGGCGCCCGTCAGGCTCGTCCTGCGCAGCGTCCCTCTCCCGTCCCCCGACGGGGATGTCGCGGTACTGGAGGGGACCCGGTTCGCCCTGCTGGCCGGTGCCGGACCGGTGCCGGACGCGCTGGCCGCCCGGCTGGGCACCCACGGCGCGGAGGCGGTCATCCTGCCGCCGGACCATGTGCTCACGGACGAGGACGGCCCGCTGGACGGGGTGTTCCACCTGGAGGCGCTGTCGCAGGACGGCGGCGGGCCGCTCCTGCCCGCGTCCTTCCCGGTGTTCCGGGCCGCGCTGCGGCGCGGGCCGCGCTGGCTGCTCTCGGCCGCGCCCGCCGCGGGCGCGGACGTCCCCGCTGCGCTCGACGGACGGGCGGACGGGCTGCGGGGCATGTTCCGGACCATCGCGCGGGAGTATCCGGACACTCTCGCCCGGTTCGTCGAGCTGGCTCCGCGGCTGACCGCCGACGAGGTGGCGGACGCGCTGGTGGGCGAGTTGACGGCCCGGGATCCGGCCCCGGTGGTGCTGCGGTCGCCGGACGGCGTCCGGTCCGGCCTCGAAACCGCGGCCGCCGGCCTGGGCGCCCTGGGCGACCGCGGCGCGGGCCCGGCCGGGGACGGTACGGCCGAGGCGGCCGCCATCGGCCTGGACCGGGACGCGGTGGTGCTGCTGATCGGCGGGGCCCGGGGCATCTCCGCGCGGATCGCCGCGACGCTCGCGGCGGCCTCCCGCTGCCGGATCGAGCTGGCCGGCCGGACCACGCTGCCGGACGAGCCCGAGGACCTCGAAGACGCAGCCGTCCGGCAGGCGCCGGACCGGGCCGCGCTGCGAGCCGCCCTGGCCGACGGCGTCCGCTCGGAACAGGGAGAACGCTCCCCGGCCGGGATCGAACGGGCGGTCTCGGAGATCCTGGCCCGGCGGGAGGTCCGCCGCACCCTCGGCACGCTGAGGGACCTGGGCAGCCCGGTGCGCTACCACACGGTGGACGTCCGGGACCCCGAGGCGGTGCGACGCCTGGTGGCGGAGGTCCACGCCGAACACGGCCGGCTGGACGGCGTGCTGTACGCGGCCGGGATCATCGAGGACCGGGTCCTGGCCGAGAAGGACCCCGACTCCTTCCGCCGGGTCTACACCACCAAGGTCGACGGCGCGCACGCCCTGCTGGCGGCGCTGGACGGTCTGCCGCGGGCCCCCCGGTTCGCCGTGTTCTTCGGCAGCATCGCGGCCGTCCTCGGCAACCGCGGCCAGGCGGACTACGCGGCCGCCAACGACGCCCTGCAGTCCCTCGGCGGCCGGTGGGCGGAGACATCCAAGTGCCGCACGCTGACGGTGCATTGGGGGCCCTGGGCGCCGGACGGGGAGCATGCGGGCATGGTGACCCCCGAGCTCGCCCGGGAGTACGCGCGGCGCGGCATCGGACTCATCGACCCCGAGGAGGGGGCGCTGTGCCTGCTGCGCGAGCTCGCCTGGGGCGAGGAATCGGCCGACGCCGTGGTCTACACCGCATCGGGCTGGTGAGATGAGCACGAATCACACACCGGCCGGCCGGCCCCCCGTCGCCATCGTCGGCATGGCGGTCCTCTTCCCCGGCGCGCCGGACCTCGCGACGTACTGGCGCAACCTGACGGCGGGCCTCGACGCGATCACCGAGGTCCCGTCCGGGCGCTGGGACCCCTCCTTCTACGATCCGGCGGCCGCCGGCGGCCGCGCGGACCGGGTGTACTGCCGCCGCGGCGGATTCGTCGACGAACTGGCCGAGGTGGAGGCGACCCGGTTCGGGATCATGCCCCACTCGGTGCCGGGCACCGAACCGGAGCAGCTCATCGCGCTGCACGTGGCCGCCGAGGCGATCGCGGACGCGGGCGGCGAGGCACGGCTGCCGGACCGGGACCGGATCGGGGTGGTCCTGGGCCGGGGCGGCTATCTGTCCCCCGGGATGGCGCGGGGCACCCAGTCCGTCCAGACGTCCAACCAACTCGTGCGGACCCTCGCGCAGGTGCTGCCCGAGCTGGACGCCGGACTGCTGGAGCGGGTCCGGCGGGCGTACACGGAACAGCTGGGACCGGACGAGCCCGAGCAGGCGATCAACCTGGTGCCCAACCTGACCGCTTCCCGGGTGGCCAACCGGCTCGACCTGCGCGGCCCGGCGTACACGGTGGACGCCGCCTGCGCGTCCTCGCTGGTCGCGGTCGACCAGGCGGTCGGCGCACTGGCCGCGGGCCGCTGCGATCTGGTGCTGGCGGGTGGGGTCCACCACTGTCACGACATCACGCTGTGGTCCCTGTTCTCCCGGCTGCGCGCGATGTCGCCGAGCCAGCGGATCCGCCCGTTTCACCGGGACGCGGACGGGCTGCTGATCGGCGAGGGCACCGGTGTGGTGGCGCTCAAGCGCCTCGCCGACGCACAGCGCGACGGCGACCGGGTCTACGCCGTCGTCCGCGGCACCGGGGTGGCCAGTGACGGCCGCAGCGGCAGCCTGGTCAACCCCGACCCCTCGGGCCAGGTGAAGGCGGTACGGGCGGCCTGGCGCGAGGCGGGGCTGGACCCGGCCGCACCGGGATCGGTCGGGCTGCTGGAGGCGCACGGAACCGCCACCCCCTCGGGGGACGCGGCCGAACTGGCCACCCTGGCCGAGGTGTTCGGCCCGGGCGGCGAAGGGGAGCAGCCGGTGCTCGGATCCGTGAAATCGATGATCGGGCACACCATGCCGGCCGCAGGCGTGGCCGGTCTGGTCAAGGCGGCGCTCGCGGTGCACCACGGCGTACTGCCACCGACCCTGCACTGCGAGGAGCCCCACCCGGCCCTGGCCGGCACTCGCTTCCGGACGATCGCCGCGGCACGGGACTGGGAGACCGGCGACGGGCGGCCCCGGCGGGCGGGCGTCAACGCGTTCGGCTTCGGCGGCATCAACGCCCATGTGGTGCTGGAAGCCGCCCCCGGTCCGCAATGCCGCCCGGACCGGTCACCGGCAATGGTCCGGGAGCCGGAACAGGTGCTGCGGCTGGCCGCCGACACCCCCAAGGAGCTCGCCGCGCTCCTGGACGCCGAGGACGCCGTCGTCCGCGCACGACGGCCCGCGCACGACGGACGCACCCGGCTGGGCGTCGTCGCCCCGACCGCCGGGCGCCTCGCCCTGGCCCGCAAGGCGGTGGCCAAGGGCTCCCCCTGGCGCGGACGCGGCGACGTGTGGTTCTCCCCGGAGCCACTGCTCGGCGGACCCGCCGGCGGGCGGCTGGCCTTCGTCTTCCCCGGCCTGGAGGCCGAGTTCAGACCCCGGATCGGCGACGTCGTCGAACGGTTCGGCCTCCGGGCGCTGCTGCCCACCGGGTTCGGCGGGGCCGGGGCCGATGTGGCGGACGTCGGACGGCACGGGGCCGGAGTCATCGCCGTGGGGCGGGTGCTGGACGCCGCGCTGCGCCGGATGGGCATCGTGCCCGACGCCGTCGCGGGCCACAGCATCGGCGAGTGGACGGCCATGGCCACCGCCGGGCTGTACGCCGGGGACGCGGTCGACGAGTTCACCCGCTCCTTCGAGCCGGACCAGGTGCAGGTGGCCGGGCTGTCCTTCGCCGCGCTGGGCGCACCGGCCGAGAAGGTCACCGCCGGGCTCGCCGCCCATCCCGGGGTGGTGCTGTCGCACGACAACGCTCCGGAGCAGTCGATGGTCTGCGGCCCACCCGACCAAGTAGAGGGCCTGGTACGTCATTTCCGGGAACGCGGCGTCATCGGGCAGGTCCTGCCGTTCCGTTCGGGATTCCACACACCCATGCTGGCCCCCTACCTCGACCAGATCCGGCACTACGCGGGCCTGTTCGAGCTGCACCGGCCGACCGTGCCCGTCTGGTCGGCGACCACCGCCGCGGAGTACCCCGGCAGCGAGGCCGAGGTGCGGGAGCTCTTCGTACGCCACCTGCTGGAGCCCGTGCGCTTCCGCCCGCTGATCGAGGCCATGTACGCGGCCGGTTTCCGGGTCTTCGTCCAGGCCGGTACGGGCCAGGTGGGCTCGCTCGTCGAGAGCACCCTGCGCGGCCTCCCGCACCTGGTGGTGGCGGCCAACTCCCCGCACCGGGACGGGATGGCGCAGCTGCTCCGGGTCGCCACGGCGCTGTGGACGGCCGGCGGCGATCCGGACCTGGAGGGCCCGGCCGCTGCCGGTGCCCGCCGGATGCCGCCGGTGCGGCTGGACCTGGGCGGCAGACTGGTGTCCCTGGACCGGGAGACGGTGGCCGCGGTGCGCTCGGAGCTCGCCGTCCGGCAGGGAGCGGGCCCCGGTGCGGCGCTGCCCGCCCCGGACGGCTCCCCGCTGGACGCCGAGCTGCGGGCCCTGTTGAAGGACACCGCCGACACGGCCGTCGCGGTGGCCCGCGCCGCGGCGGCGCCCACGGTCCGCACCGTGCTGCGGGTGTCCACGGATGCTATGCCGTACCTGCGCGACCACTGCTTCTTCGCGCAGCGCCCCGGCTGGCCGGACGAGGCCGACCGGTGGCCGGTGGTCCCGGCCACGACGGTGGTGCACCACATGATGGAGCATGCCGGACGGGCCCGGCCCGGGACGACCGCGGTGGCGGTGCACGAGGTGCGGCTGAACCGCTGGGTGGCCGCGGCCCCCGCCGTCGACGTGCCCGTGACCGTCGAGGCGCGCGGGAGAGGCCGGGCCGGTGTGACGTTCGGCGGGTACGCGCACGGCGAGGTGGAACTCGCGGAACGGTACCCCGGCGGCGCGCCCCGGCCCTGGCGGTGGGCGCCCGAGGAGGAACGGGCCCCCGGGATCACGGCCGGGCAACTGTACCGGGATCGCTGGATGTTCCACGGCCCGGCGTTCCAGGGCGTCACCGAGCTGACGGCGGTCGGGGACGGGCATGTGCGCGGCGTACTCACCGCCCCGTCCGCGCCGGGTGCCCTGCTCGACAACGTGGGGCAGCTGCTCGGCTACTGGATCCTCACCACCCTGACCGAGCGGACCCTGGTGTTCCCCGTCCGCGTGCGGCACATCCGGTTCTTCGGCCCGCACCCGCCGCCCGGCACCCGGGTCGAGTGCCTCATCAGGATCGTCTCGGTCACCGACGCCGCGGTGGAGGCGGACGTGCAGCTGCTCGTGGACGGCCGCGTCTGGGCGGAGATCCGGGGCTGGCAGGACCACCGGTTCGACAGCCGCACGGACACCAAGGCGCAGGAACGGTTCCCCGGGCAGCACACTCTCTCCGCGGTCCAACCGGGCGGCTGGGTGCTCCTGTTCGACGGGTGCCACGACCTCGCGTCCCGCGACCTCGTGATGCGGCGGCACCTCGGCACCGCCGAGCGCGAGGAGTACGAGCGGCGTTCGCCGTCCGGCCGCCGGCAGTGGCTGCTCGGCCGCATCGCGGCCAAGGACGCGGTCCGCCGGTGGCTGTGGGAGCACGGCGAAGGGCCGGTCTTCCCCGCCGAGATCCGGGTGGACAACGGAGCGTCCGGCCGGCCGCGGGTGACCGGTGCGCACGGCCGGGTCCTGCCCGCCCTCGACGTCTCGCTGGCGCACCGGGCCGAGGCCGCGGTCGCCCTGGTCCGGCCGCGCGGCACGGACGGGCGCCCGGCGCCGGTCGGCATCGACGTCGAGGAGGTCACCCACCGGCCGCCGGGGTCCTTGGACGCCGCCCTCGGTCCCGCCGAGCGCGAACTCCTCGTCGCGCTGTGCTTCCGGACCGGTGAACCACAGCCGCTGTGGTTCACCCGGTTCTGGGCGGCGAAGGAGGCGGTGGCCAAGGCCGAGGGCACCGGGCTGCGGGGACGTCCGAAGGACTTCGCCGTCCTCGAGGCCCGGACGGACGAGGTGGTGGTGGCCGTGGACGGCCGCCGGTACCCGGTGCGCTGCCGCACCGTCACCAACCCGCGGGGCCTGCCCGGGCGGGAGTACGTGGTCGCCTGGACCACCGGGCCGGCCACCGGGGGAGCCCACCCGCACGACGAACGACAGGAGAAGCAGCAGTGAAGCGCAGTCAGGCCGCAGCACCGGATGCCCGGGCTCAGCAGACCGTGTTCGAGGAGGCTGTGTTCGAGGAGGTGGGCGGCATGCTCCACGCCGTCCTCGGCGAGTACGGGGGAGTGGACGACGCCGGGATCACCATGGACACCCGCTTCCACGACGACCTGGACCTGGAGAGCATCGACCTGGTCACCCTCGGCGGCCACCTCCAGGGGCGGTACGGGGAGCGGGTGAACTTCGCCGAGTACCTGGCCGGGCTCGGGCTGGAGGAGATCATCGGCCTGACGGTCGGACAGCTCGTCGAGCACATCGCCGACTGCCTGCGGGCCGAAGGGGAGCGGTGACCCATGGCCATGATCGACGCAGGCGGCCTTACGGTGCACGTGGAACGGATGCCCGCGCGGACGACGACCGGCACGGCCCCGCCGCCCACCGTGGTGCTCATCCACGGGATGCTCATCGACAGCCTCATCAGCTACTACTTCACCCTGGCGCCCAGGTTTGCCGCCGCCGGGCTCGACGTGATCATGTACGACCTGCGGGGGCAGGGCCTCAGTGAGCAGCCGCCGGCCGGCTACCGGCTGGAGGACCACCTCGACGACCTTCAGGCCCTGCTCGACCGGCTGGACCCGGCGGGCCCCGTGCACCTGGTGGGCAACTCCTACGGCGGCACCATCGCGTTCGGCCACGCGGCGCGGCACCCCGGCCGGGTGGCCAGCGTCTCGATGATCGAGTCGGAGCCGGCCACCGGCGCCTGGTCCCGCAAGATGGCGGCCAACCTCGCGCGCGGGGCGGAGGAACTCGCCCGTGACGGCCTCTTCGAGGAACTCACCGAGAAGCACGGCAAGCACGTGACCAAACGCATCCGGTCGGCCGCCCGGCTCCTGCACTCCACCACCACGGCGCGGGACGTCCCCGCCAGCCGGGTCCTCGACGAGGACGCCGTCCGCGCGGTGCACTGCCCGGTGCTGGCCCTGTACGGGGCCGAGTCCGAACTCGCCGCACAGGCGGACTGGTTGCGGTCACTGCTGCCGCAGTGCCGCACCGTAGTGGTGCCGGACCAGGAGCACTGGCTCCTGGTCGGAGCCACGGAGCTGACCGGCGACCTGATCCTGGAGTGGATCCGCGCGCACACGCCCGTACCGGCGGCCGGGGACGTGACACGGTGAGCCGCTTCCTCTTCGTGGTGCCACCCCTGGCCGGGCACGTGAACCCCACGGTCGGTGTCGCCGCCGAACTGGCCCGGCGCGGACATCAGGTGGCCTGGGCGGGTCTGCCGGAGGTCGTGGGACCGCTGGTGGGCGACGGCGCGACCGTGTTCCGGTGCTCCTCCCCGGACCTGGCCGACCCCGCCCTGCTGCGGCCGCCCTCGCTCCGCGGTCCGGCGGCGCTGAAGTTCCTGTGGGAGCGGTTCCTGGGGCCGCTCGCCGAGCACATGGCGCCCGGAGTACGGGCGGCCGTAGGCGAGTTCCGGCCGGACGTCCTGGTGGCCGACCAGCAGGCCGTCGCCGGCGGCCTCGTGGCCGAGCGGCTGGGGCTGGTGTGGGCCACCTCGGCCACCACCACGGCGGGCTTCACCTCGCTGTCCGGCCTGCCGAAGGTCGACTCCTGGATCGCCGGGCTGATCGGGGAGCTACGGCGCCGGATCGGCGACCCCTGGAGCACTGTGGACCCTCGGCTGTCCGATCGCCTGGTGCTGGCCTTCAGCACCGAGGCCCTGGCCGGGCCGGTCCCGTCCGCCGGCGAACAGGTCCGGTTCGTCGGACCGTCGCTCGCCGCCCGGCCGGCCGCGGACGACTTCCCCTGGCACCGGCTCGACCCCCGGACACCCACCGTGCTGATCACCCTCGGCACGGCCAACGCCGAGGTGGCGCCCCGCTTCCTCGCCGCGTGCGCCGAGGCGGTGCGCGAACGGCCGGACCGGGCGCAGGCGGTGATCGTCGACCCGACGGGCACGGTGCCGGAGTTCGCCGACCGGGTGCTGGTCCGGCCGCGCGCTCCCCAACTGGCCTTGCTGGAACGGTGCGACGCGGTGATCTGCCACGGCGGGCACAACACCGTGTGCGAGGCGCTGTGGAACGGCCTCCCGCTGGTTGTCGCGCCCATCCGGGACGACCAGCCTGCCGTTGCCGCCCAGGTGACGGACGCCGGGGCGGGCGTACGGGTCCGGTTCAACCGGGCGACCGCCGAGGTGCTGGGCGCGGCGCTGGACACCGTCCTCCACGAGCCCGACTGCCGCGAGGCGGCCGGGAGGGTGCGCGCGTCGTTCCGTGCCGCGGGGGGCGCCGCGGCCGCGGCCGTGCATCTCGAAGCCCTGGCGGCGGGGGCGAAGTGACCCGCCGGCCCACAGGTCCTGCCGAACGAGAGGTTCCGCCCATGCCCTGACATGCCCGCGCCATTCCCCTCGCAGGCATCAGACCCCTCACACCCATCCACCATCCACCATCCACGAGGATCCCCCATGCGCAACCTCCGCAGAAGAGCGGCACTGGCGCCAGTGCTGCTCACCTCCCTCTCCCTCGCCCTGGCCAGCTGCTCGTCATCGGGAAGCGGCCCCACCAACGCCTCGGACGAGGCGGCGAACACCAGAGAAACCTTCACTCCCCCCAACGTCGGCTTCAACCTCGACGAACCCTCTCCCGGGGGAGCCGAGCCCAGCGCGGTGGCCATCCCGGCGGGCGGCGGCATCAAGACGCAGAAGTCGGCGGTGAAGGTCGACTCCATCGACCGCAACAGCGGGCGCGCCGTCATCTCCCACACCGTCGCGCAGGCCACCCCGAGCGCGTCCGGTACGCCGGGGCCGTCGGCGACGCCTGCGGCGAAGAAGCCCGTCGCCGTGGGCGACATCGTCGCCAGCAAGCCCGTGCCCGGCGCGCCCCAGGGCGTCCTGGCCAAGGTGACGAAGGTGGAGAAGAAGACCTCCAAGGGAACCGAGGTCCGTACCGCCCCGGTCGATCTCTCCACGGTGCTGGGCGGCGCCGAGGTCAAGAACAAGCTGCCCGTCGACCCGTCCGGCTTCAAGGTCGATTCGCTCGTCCCGGGGGTGAAGTTCTCCTGGGCCAAGCGCGGCAACGTCCACGCCGGACCCGAGGGCCTCAAACTTCCCTTCGGCAGCCTGCGCGTCGATGTCGACACCTCGATCGACACGGAGAAGGACGCGAAGGGGGAAGGGGTGGAAAGCCCCACCAAGACGTCGCTCAAGGGCTTCGTCCAGCTCGCGCCCGAGGTCGACTTCACCTACTACGGCCGCGGTTCCGGCGACGGCCCGTCGGGGGCCGGCCTGCGGCTGAGCGGTGACTGGTCCTCGGGGTTCCACTTCAAGGGGCGGACGGCCCCCACGACCAACGGCAAGCCGGTGCGGGTGCCGTTCGCCGTCCTGCACGCCAACCCGACCTTCTACATCGGTGAACTTCCGGTCACCGTCAACATCGACCTCACCTGCTACGTCCTGATCGATGCCGACGGCAAGGCGAGCCTGGACGTCCAACAGGACCCGGTGAAGGGGGACTTCGCCCTCGGCTCCGCGTTCGGTCTGCGCGAGGGCTGGCAGCCGGAGGCCAAGGTGGGATTCACCCCCGCGACGCTGAAGGCGAGCGCCTCGGCCGCGGTCAACGCGAAGGTCCGGTTCGGCGCCGAGGCGAACCTCGGTCTCTACGGCAGCGTGGGCGTGAAGGGCGACGTCGCCGCGCCGTACGTGCGCACCGAGGTCAAGGGCGGGGCCGGCGGTTCGACCCAGGGCAAGGCCGCGGCCGACGCCGACTGGAAGCTGTTCGCGGGAGTCGACCTGGAGGGATGGGCCATGCCCTATCTGAAGATCGGCGGAGTACAGGCGCTCGCGGTGCGCCTGCCGATGCCCAAGGTGCAGCGCGAGGTGCAACTCGCACACGGCAAGGGGGCGATACAGATCCCCCGGCCGCGCACTCCGCAGGACGACACACCGCCGAATGGCAGGGACCAGTCCGGCGGCAGCAAGCCCCAGCGCCGCTGAAAAAAGCCGGTCTGGCCGCCGTCCCGGTACTCCACGTCGCTGCCGGTCGGTCGCCCGGAGGCGCGACCCTCCGGGCGACCCGGTCATCACCCGTCCGGCCCAACGTACCGCGCCAGGCACTGCGCACGGGTGACACGGTGGTGGTGTTCGCGCAGACGACCGAGCCGAGGAGGAGTGATGGGCCGCAGAGACCGGTCCTAAGACCTCTCTGCCCGACAAGGGCAGGAAGCTCATACGGATCGACGTCCAGGTGTCCGACCACATCGACCTCACCTTCACGGTCGCCCTGCGTCTCTCCCGCAGGGCCACCATCTGGCTCGGCACTCTTGTCGCGAGTGTCGGCGGCAGCGGGGTGGGGTGGCTGATCCTGCACCGCTGAGGCTGAGCCCCGCCGGCAGCCCCTGGCATGCGCCAGGGGCTGCTTCGCGGCCGGCGTGCTCCACCGGCCAACTTCCCTTCCACGATAGAGCCTTGTGATCGTCGGCAGCTCTGGCCAGAGCCGTCCCGTTGCTCCTACGATGCCAGGGAACGGGGAGGGGACTCGACGTGGTGCAGCGTGTGGGGCGGGTGGAGTTCGTCGTCGCCTGGGCGATCAGGAACCTGGACGGGCTCGTCGCCGTGGGGCTCGGCCTGACCATCGGCCTGATGGACGTCTTCGGCGATGTCGTCAGCGACAAGGTGTCGTCCGGCGCGACGCTGCTGGTGCTCGGCGCGGTCGCGGTCGGGACGATGACGGAGCGGCTGCGCCGCAAGTCCGACATCCAGGAGGCGTCCGCGAAAACCCGCCGCGCCCTGGAGGACCTCGCCATGGTCCGTTCCCTCTCGGGGGATCAGGTCGGCGACGCGTTGGAACAGGCCCGCGCACAGACCAACCGCTGGTACTTCAAGGGCGGCACCGGCACCTACCTGCGCGCCGTCACGCTGCCCCGGTGCGTCGAGACCGCCACCCGCCAGCGATCCCAGCTCAGCATCAAGATCGACATCATCAACCCGGCGGAGGAGCAGACCTGCGCCGCCTACGCCCGCTTCCGCCAGACCTTCGCCCGCCGCCGCAACGACGACGCGGCGCACGCCTGGACCGCCGACCGTACCCGCAAGGAGGCGTACGCCACGGTCCTGGCCGCCTGCTGGTTCCGCCAGCGGCTCGACACCCTGGAGATCAGCGTCCACCTCTCCTCGGGTGTCCCCACTCTCCGCTTCGACCTCTCCGAGTCCTGCCTGATCATCACCCAGGACGACCCGAACCGCGTCAACCTCCTGGTCGCCCGCGACCAGCCGCTCTACGACTACTACGTCACCGAGCTGCACCAGAGTCGCGAACAAGCCGTCCGCCTCGACCTGCGGGGCATCGCCCCCCTGGGTGACGAGCCGACCGTCGACGAGGTCCGCGCGGTCTTCGACGACGTCAGCCTCCCCCTTCCCTCGGTGTTCAGCGACGCCGACGTCGCGGAGATCATCGAGAAAGCCCTGCACGCTGAGGACCCCTACCGGAGGTGAGACGCCTCGGGCGCGGCTCATGGACTACGACACGCTCGACCGGCTGCTCCGGCCCGGCACCCCGCGGGAGGCACCCCGCGCCGGCGTCACCGACGTTCTGGAGGAGATCGCCCGCGGCAAAAGGGAGTTACGCGTGGTCCGCCACCCGCTCGGCTTCCTGTGCCTGCCGCTCGTCCGCGACGGCGCCCGCGGCGTCTGCGTCCACCTCTTCGGCACCGGCACCCCCGCAGACCCCACCGCCGCCCCCATGCACGCCCACAGCTGGGAGCTGCGCAGCTACGTCCTGTACGGCCGGGTCGGCAACCTCCCGGTCACCGTCAGGGACGAGGCGCGCACCCCCACGCATCGGATCTTCGAGGTCTTCAGCGCCCCCTCGGGCGTCGACGAACTGCGGCCCACCTCCCGCCTGGTGCACTGCGAACCGGGCCCCACCGTCTCCAGCGGCAGCGGCGAGACGTACAGCCTGCCGGCCGGCGAGTTCCACGCCACCGTCGTCACGCGCGGACAGCCCGCCGCCACCTTGGTGCTCGGCCGGTCGCTGCCCGGCCACACCGACCTCTCCCTGGGCCCCCTGCACGGCCGCGGCCACCGTACGGTGCGCCGGCTGTGCGGCGCGGAGCAGACCGAACGGACCGTCCGCACAGCACTCAGGAGGATCCATGCCGAGCAGCACGAGTGACCGGGACGTCGCACCGTACGCGAGCGAGGCGCGGGTGGCCGTCGCCGCGGCCGAGGAGGCGGGGGTCCTGCTGCGCGGCCGCTTCGGCGTGGCGCGCGCGGTGGGTGTCAAGGACGCCGGGGGCGATGTCGTCACCGACCTCGACCTGGCCGCGGAGAAACTCATCCTCGCCCGCCTCCAGAAGCACTTCCCGCACGACCGGATCCTGTCCGAGGAGGCGGGCCTCCTCGACGCCGTCGGCCGTCGCACCTGGCTGGTGGATCCGCTCGACGGCAGCAACAACGTCGCGATCGGCCTGACCGCCTACGCCGTCGGCATCGGGCTGTGCGTGGACGGCGCGCCGGTCGTCGGCGTGGTGCACGAACCGGTCACCGGCTCCACCTGGCGGGCCGTCCGTGGTCAGGGCGCGTCCTGCGGCCTCGGCCGGCTGCCGGGGCCGTCCGGCGCGGTGCCGCGCAGCGGGCCGGTGGTGGCCTGGACCCAGGGCCACGCCGTGGACCGGGCCGACCCGGTGGCCGCGGGGCTGCGGGGCCAACTGGAGCGCCGCACCCGGCGGATGCTCCAGCTGTGGGCGCCGCTGCTGGGCTGGAGCATGCTGGCACGCGGCGCGATCGACGGCTTCGTCGGCTACCGCGCGGAGGGCATCGACTTCCCCGCGGGTGCCCTGCTGGCCGCCGAGGCGGGCGTGGAGTTCCGCACCCTGACCGGTGGCCCCTTCACGGTGGGCTCCGCCGGCCCGGACACCGACCGCAGCTTCGTCGCCGCCCGCGACGACACCCTGACGTACCTCCTGGACGTGGTCGCAGGCGCGCGGGCGGCCTGAGCGGGGCCCGGGGCCTTCCGGCGCCCGGTCCCCGGCCTTCAGCCCGCCACCAGTGCCACCGTCGCCGCCAGGGTCGCCGTCACCGCCAGGACGAACCCCGTCCCCATGAAGCGCCGCAACGGGATGACCGTGCCCTGTCCGCGGCACCGTTCGAACCACAGCAGCGACGCCAGCGACGCCCACGGCGTGATCAGCGGGCCGACGTTGGTGCCGATGAGCAGCGCCAGCAACTGGTGGTGGTTGCCGACCGGCACCGCCGCCTCGCCCGCCATGTAGACCGGCAGGTTGTTGAGGACATTGGACAGGCCCGCGCCCACGCCCGCCGCACGGAGCATGCCGCCGAGGCCACCGTCCGGCCCGACCGCCGCCGTCAGCAGCGTGTCCAGCCCGTGCGCGTTCACCGTCTCGACGACCAGGAACATCCCCGGCACCAGCACCAGCAGCCGCCACGGCACCAGCGACAACCGCAGCTCGGCGGGGCGCCGCACCGCGAACGCGACGACCACGATCAGCATCGTGGTCAGCGACGCCGACCACAGCGGCACGTCCGCGACGAGGATCGCCAGCAGGAATCCGGCACAGGCCAGCGCACACACCCGGAACAGCACCGGATCGGCCGGCGCCCGCCGCTCGGGCGGTACGTACCCTTCGGAGCCCCGCCGTCCGCGCCGCCAGTAGAAGCCCCACAGGCACGCCATCGTCACGGCGACGGCGGCCAGTTGGGGCAGGCCCATCGTGGCGGCCATCTCGGTGGGGGAGAGCCCGACCCGGTTCGCCGCCAGCAGGTTCGTCAGGTTCGACACCGGCAGCAGCAGGCTCGCGGTGTTGGCGAGCCAGACCGTCGTCATCGCCAGCGGCACCGGCGCGATGCCCACCCGCCCGGCCAGCGCCAGCATCACCGGCGTCAGCAGCACCGCCGTGGTGTCCAGATTCAGCACGATGGTGGTGACCGACGCGAAGAGCACACACAGCCCGAACAACCGCGGGTAGCTGCCCTGCCCGGTCCGCGCCACCCAGGACGCCACCGCGTCGAACACCTCCGCCCGGCCGGTCAGTTCGGCCATCACGATGACCGTCGCCAGGAAGGCCAGCAGCGGCCCGATACGCGTCATCGCGTCCTCGGCGGGCGCGGGTGGCAGGAGTCCCGTGGCCACACACATCAGGCCGCAGGCGAACAGCCCGGCGGCGAGCCAGTCCAGGGGATGCAGACGCTTGAGGAATCGCACGCCCGACAGCGTCGCACACGCGGCCGGACGCGGCGGGGGAGAAGGGGAGACCGGGACCGGCGGCGGACGGTTCCGGCGGCCGACGCCCGCCGTCCGTGAAGACCGAACCCGTCCATGTGGTCCCCCAATCCGTCCATGTGGTCCCCAAACCGCATGGCTCCCACACCGGTTGACCGAAACCCCTCGAGTGATCCCTTCAACCGCCTGCCCCGCCACCTCCCGACCTCCTACGATGGGGACATGGTGACTGACGGGGAACTGCTCGGCCGGACACGTGACGTGGACTTCTTCATCAGCTACTCGCCCGCCGACGAACAATGGGCGTCCTGGATCGCGTGGACCCTGGAGGAGGCCGGGTACCGCACCGTCATCCAGGCGTGGGACTTCGTCGCCGGCACCAACTTCATCGACTTCATGGACCGCGGTGTCAGCGAATCCGTCGCCGTCATAGCCGTCCTCTCCGGCCACTACGGCCGCTCCACCTACGGCCGCATGGAATGGCAGGCCGCGCTCCGCGCCGAACCGGAGGAGCCCGAGCGCAAGCTGCTCACCGTCCGCGTCGAGGACATCCCCATCGAGGGGCTCCTCGCCACCATCACCTACGTCGACCTCGTCGGCGTCGCAGACGCCGCGACCGCCCGCAGCATGCTGCTCACCCGTGTCGGCCAGGCCGTCGAGGGCCACGCCCGCCCCGGCCGCCGTCCCGGCTACCCCGGCTCCGTCACCGCCGACGGCTCCGTCCAACTGCCCGGCCCCGCCACCGCCGCCGACGACCGGCAGCGTCCGCTCGGCCGCACCGGATGGTCCGGCCGCCGCCGCCCCGCCCGCGCGCCGCAGTATCCGCAGGCCCCCGGCGCGGCCCGTGATCAGAGTGCCCTGACGGTCCTGCACCTCGCCGGCCCGGACTTCGGCCGCGGCCGCGAACCGGACGCGCTGCGCCGGGAGATCCGCGGCGACCTCGTCGAGCTGAAGGACGCCGGCGCCCCCGCGCCCGACCTCCTCGTCGTCACCGGAGACCTCACCGCCTCCGGCAGCCCCCGCGAATGCGACCAGGCCCTCAGCTTCCTCACCGGGCTGCGCTCCCAACTCGACCTGCCGCCGCAGCGCGTCATCGTCGTCCCCGGCAACCAGGACGTCAGCCAGGCCGCCTGCCGCGGCTACTTCCACACCTGCGAGGCCGACGAGATCCCGCCGCAGCCCCCGTACTGGCCCAAGTGGCGCCACTACACCCGCCTCTTCCGCGGCCTCTACGAGGGCCTCGACACCGTCTTCGACAGCGGCCAGCCCTGGACCCTCTTCCCGGTGCCCGAACTCCACACCGTCGTCGCCGGGTTCAACTCCTCCATCGCCGCCAGCCACCGCCCCGACGACCAGTACGGCTTCCTCGGCCGTGACCAGGCCGCCTGGTTCGCCGAGGCACTGCGCGGCTACGAGGAGGAGGGCTGGCTGCGCATCGGCGCGCTCCGCCACCCGCTCACCGGCCGCCGCCGCCCCCAGGACGCCCCCGGCGGCCCCGGCACGCTCCGCGACGTCGACACCTTCATCCGTCTCGCCGCGCCCCGCCTCCACTTCGTCCTGCACGGCCCCAGCGGCGGCCCCCGCACCACCGGCGGCGAGCCGTCCCACGACCACCTCCCGCTCCAGAACAGCAGCCTGCCGCTGTACGGTTCGGCCGCCCCCGCCGGATTCGAGCTGCTGCGCGTCACCGCCGACGGTGTCACGCGCTGGACCGGCGACGGGGGCACCGAACCGGCTGTCTTCCCCGTCACCTGGCACGGCGCCGGACGGATCTTCACCCCGCCCGGTGAGCCCGCGGCCCCGCCCGCCACCGTCCCGCCCGCCGACAACCGCGCCGTCGACGAGCCCGCCGACTCCCTCGCCGAACGCGTCAAGGAAGTCTGCCGCGCCCGCCAGGAAGGCGTCCGCCTCCGCGACGTCCCCCGCGCGGCCCCCGACGACCTCGCCCAGATCATGGTCACCTGGAGCGACGAGGGCGTCGTCCGCCAGCAGCGCATCGCCGTCCACCCCGGCACCCCCACCGACGCCGACCTCGACCGCTTCCTCGCCCAGGCCCACGCCACCGACACCGGTTCCGAGGCCGAGCTGGTCCACGACGGCCCGCCCCCCGAGCAGTCCCTGCGCGAACGGGCCGGGCGCCGCGGCGTCCGCGTCCGCAGCTTCCTGGAGTTCCAGGGCCTCCTCGACCTGCGCGCCTACGTCACCGCCCAGACCACCCGGCTGAGCAACGACGACCGCTACGCCCCCGACCTCTACCTCCCGCAGCGCTACCGCGACGCCGAACGCCCCGACACCGACGAGCGCGAGCACCTCGTCGAGGCCATGCTCCAGCTCCTGGAGACCGACCACGGCCGCTTCATGCTGCTCCTCGGCGACTTCGGACACGGCAAGACCTTCGCCCTGCGCGAGCTGGCCCGCCGCATACCCGAACACCTCCCGCACCTCACCCCGCTGCTCATCCCGCTGCACACCCTCGACCGCGCCCACAGCCTCGAAGGGCTCGTCGCCGCCCACCTCGCCGGCCACGACGTCGACACCATCGACCTGCGGGCCCTGCGCTACATGCTCGGCCAGGGCCGCGTCGTCCTCCTCTTCGACGGCTTCGACGAACTCGTCAACCGCGTCAGCTACGACCGTGCCGCCGACCACCTCCAGGTCCTCCTCAACGCCGCCGTCGACAACGCCAAGATCGTGGTCAGCAGCCGCACCCAGCACTTCAAGTCGCAGGACCAGATCCTCACCGCCCTCGGCGAACGCGTCGGCCTGCTCCCGCAGCGCCGCATCCTCGCCGTCGAGGGCTTCGTCCCCGAACAGATCCGCGCCTACCTCGTCAACCGCTACGGCGACGAGGAGACCGCCGACCGCCGCTTCGAACTCCTCGGCAACATCCCCGACCTGCTCGCCCTGTGCGCCAACCCCCGGCTGCTCAGCTTCGTCGCCGACCTCGACCCCGACCAGCTGCGCGCCGTCGCGGGCGCCGGGCGCGCCCTGAGCCCCGCCCGGCTCTACGAGGACGTGTTCACCGCCTGGCTCGCCCACGAGGAACGCCGCGGTCAGGGCGGCCCCGGCGCCGCCCCCGGCCTCACCCTCGACCATCTCTGGGCCGCCGTCACCGCCCTCGCCCGCCGCCTGTGGGAGACCGGCCGCAACGCCCTGCACCTCGACGAACTGACCGACACCGTCGCCGCCGCTCTCGCAGGGCTCGCCGGCACCACCCTCACCACCCAGGAGAGTGCCCAGGCCGTCGGAGCCGGAAGTCTGCTGATCCGCACCGACGACGGCATGTTCCAGTTCATCCACGGCTCCGTCGTCGAATGGCTCATCGCCCGCGAGGCCGCCGACCGTCTCGCCGACGGGGACAGCACCCTGCTCGCCGCCCGGCCGCTGAGCGCCCTCGCCGTCGAGTTCTTCTGCGACCTCGCCCACCACGACCTGAGCACCACCTGGGTCCGCACCGTCCTCAACGCCCCCGGGCCCGGCGTCAGTGACGCGGCCCGCGCCAACGCCGTCCGCGTCATCGACCGGCTCCGCGTTCCCGCCGGCGCCGACCTGCGCGCCGCCCGCCTCTCCGGCGAGGACCTCTCCGGCCGCGACTTCTCCGGCGTCGACCTCACCGGCGCCGACCTCTCCGACACCCGGCTCATCGGCGCCAACCTCTCCGGCGCCGTGCTGCGCGACGCCCGCCTCAGCGGCGCCCGCCTCGACCACGCCGACCTCTCCGGCGCCGACCTCTCCGGCGCCGACCTGCGCGGCGCTCGCCTGACCCGCGCCGACCTGCGTGGTGCCCGCCTGGCCCGCAGCCGCTGGCACCGTGCCGCGCTCATCGACCCGCTCACCGATCCGCAGGTCCGCGCCGCCCCCGAACTGCGTACCGCCGCCCTCGCCCCCGGCATGCCCGTCGAGGTCGGCTTCCGCCCCGCCGCCGTCGGCGTCCCGTACGGCTTCGACATGCGCACCAGCCGGCTGCCCGAACCTCTCTCGTACAGCCCCGCGGGCGAACTCCTCGCCGTGGGCAGCGAGGACGGCGGCGTGCTCGTCTGCGCCGCCGACACCGGTCGCGCGATGCGCACCCTGCACGGCCACGAGGGCCGCGTCTACGCGGTGAAGTTCCGCTCCCGGGTCCTGGCCACCGGCAGCTCCGACGGCACCGTACGCCTGTGGGACCCGGTCTCCGGACGCCGGCTGCACCGCCTGGACGTCCACCCCGGTGGCGTCTGGCCGGTCTCCCTCGACGACGCCGGGACCGTCGTCGCCACCGGCGACGCCGACGGCCTGGTCACCCTCTGGGACACCGCCACCGGCGAACCGCTGCACCGGCTCCCCGGCCACACCGCCCCCGTCTACACCGCGGTGTTCAGCGCCGACGGGCGCACCCTCGTCACCGGTGACGCCGCCGCCAACCTCCGTATCTGGGACACCCGTACGGGAGAGTGCACCGGCAGTCTCGACGGCCACGAAGGCGCCGTGTTCCGCGCCCGGTTCAGCCCCGACGGCACCCTCCTGGCCACCGGCGACCACGGCGCCGACGGCCATGGCACGGTCCGCGTATGGCATCTCGCCGAGCGCCGCCTGCTGCACGCCTTCACCGGCCACACCGGCCGTGTCTACACCCTCGACTTCCACCCCGAGGGAACTCTCCTCGTCAGCGGCGACACCGACGGCCAGGTCCGGCTGTGGGACCCGGTCGTCGGCGCCCCCGCGGGAGTCCTGGAGCGGTGCACCGGCGCTGTCTACCAGGTGATGTTCGGCAACGGCGGGCGGCTCCTCGCTGCCTGCGACAGCGACGGCACCGTCCGCCTGTGGCGCGTTGCACTCTCCGGCGGTCACCGCGCCGTCAGCCTGCTGCGTCAGCAGCCCGTCGAGCACCGCGGCTCGGCCTGGGCCTGCCGCTTCCGTCCGCAGGACAGTCAGCTCGTCACCGTCGGCAACGACGGGGGCGCCCAGATCTGGAACGCCGACACCGGCCAGGGCCAGCGCATCCTGCGCGGCCACGGCCGCCGGGTCAACACCGTCGCCTTCAGTGCCGACGGCGCCCGCCTCGCCACCAGCGGCAACGACGGCATCGTCCGCCTCTGGGACGCCCGCACCGGCCGCCGTACCACTGAACTCACCGGCCGCGGTGACCGGTTGGTCTCCGCGGTCTTCAGCCCGGTCGGTCCGATCCTCGGGACCGCCAGCAACGACGGCGACGTCTACCTGTGGAACGCCGCGACCGGCGAGTACCTCCGCGAGGTCGACGTGGAGACCGACCACACGTGGGCGGAGGCGTTCAGCGCCGACGGCACGCTGCTCGCCACCGCCAACGACGACGACTCCGTCCGCCTGTGGTGGCGCTCCACCGGCGCCCGTGTCGCCACCCTCGCCGACCACCGGGGCCGGGTGCGGTCCATCGCCTTCCGCGGCGACGGCACCGCCCTCGCCACCGGCTGCGACGACGGCCGGGTCCGCCTCTGGCACCAGGAGAGCGGCCGCCTGGAGGGTGAACTCGACGGCCACAGCGACCGCGTCTACGCCGTCGCCTTCGGCTCCGGCGGCGACTGGCTGGCCAGCGCCTCGTGGGACGGCACCGCCATCGTCTGGCGTGACGGCGCCCCCCGCCACGTCCTGACCGGACACCACGGACGGCTCTGGGCGGCTGTCGCCCACCCCCGGCTGCCGTTGCTCGCCACTGCCGGTGACGACCGCGTCATCTGCCTCTGGGACGTCCGTACCGGCATCCGCACCGCCCGCCTCACGGGCCACACCGGGCGTATCTTCTCCCTCGCCTTCAGTCCGGACGGCACCCTCCTGGCCAGCGGTGGCGAGGACGGCACGGTCCGCCTGTGGCGCATCCCCGCGCCCGACGGTGCGCCCACCCCGCACGCCACGCTCATCGGCGTCCCCGGCGGCTGGGCGGCGCTGACCCCCGAGGGCGGCTACAAGTACGAGGGCGAGGTGGTCGGCGAGTTCTGGCACGTCGTCGGCATGGCCCGCTTCACCCCCGGCGAACTGGACGAGTACCTTCCGGGCGTCCACCGCCTCCCGCTCGACGCGGAGTTGTGACACCGCGGGGCGGGGCGTGCCGGTGTGGTAGGACGGGCCCATCAGACGGCGCAAACTACCCGGTCCGCGCCGAACGGCGCCGTGTCCGCCGCAGACTCGACCTCAATCCGCCCTGACCATCCCCCCAACACACAACCCTGGAAGCTCAGCCAGTCAGGGCTTCACAGGCGTGAACTTCGGGGGCTGCTGACCGCCGGGATGCTGCAACCTCATCGGGGCGTGCCGCGCTTCGTACGTCTGCATCAGCGTCGTCAATTGCCGCTGCGCCGACTGCGCCGCTGCGAAGTGCCGGTTGGCTCCGAAGAATCCGCTGTCCTCGTCTCCCTTGCCGGATTTCAGACACATCGTGCTGCCTTTGCGCGTCTCGTCGAGCATCAGCGACCACAGTCGTCGTCCGTCGGGCAAGGGGTAGGGGTGGGCTCTGGCACCGGATTCCGCGTCGCCCGCCAGTTTCCGGCATCCGGTCTTCAGGCCGACCGCGATGGATCTGTGGCTGCCGCTGTGCTCGGCCGCCGCCCATGCCTTGTGGTAGGCCGCGGTGTGGAGGGCAATCCTGGAAAGGACGGGGCGCCCGTCCCAGCGTTTGAGCCGCAGGCTGGTCACGTTCGAGGTGATGCTGTGCAGCGCCGGCCCGGCCAGTCGTGCGAGGTGCGGGCCGCGCAGGAGTCCGGACCACGGTCCGCTCGCGGCTGTGTGCTGTGACAAGAGCGCCAGCCCTACCGCGGCACCGCACACCACTGTCACGGTGACACGTCGTCGTACCGGATGACCGCCTTCCGTCGACGGCAGTGAGACCGCGCGGACAGGTACGCCCGCGCGCTGCCGCCGGAAGGGAATTCTTCCCGCCAGTTCGGCTGCTGCGACGGCGATCAGCGCGCCGGCACCTGCCAGATACACACCGGCACCCAGCATCAACGGGGACCACAGTTCGACGAGCACCCATGCCCGGTGTGTGCTCCACTGACACGACTGCGCCATCACGGCTGTCGGCGCCAGGCACCCGTCGGCGGATACCAGCAGGAACTGGCCGGCCACCGCCGGCAGCAATGCGGTCCCTGCTCCGGACAGGGCGGCAAGCAGGCGGAAGTGGTGCTGCTGCGCTGCTGCGACCACTGCCGCGACGATCATTCCAGTGGCCAGCGCGAGCGCCCACAAGAACACATAACTGAGCGCATACGTACCGCCCCGCTCCGCTGCAGGGGGGCGTGAACCGTGCAGACAGCCCATGGCCGCCAGCAGCGCGGCGCAACTCGTCAGCGTGCCCAGCAACGCCGCCCGGCCGATGGTGCGCAGCGCAGGAGGCATCTGTGCGTCCGGAGCGCGCGGGTGCATATCGGCCGGCAGCGCGGCCTGCATCCATCTGGGTGCACCGGGCCGGTGCCGGCGAGTCCAGGCGATCAGAGGGAGGAGCCACATCGCTGTGCCCATGGCCACGAGGGTGGTGTGGGTGCGCAGCGCGTCGATCAACGGGTATCCCGCGGCGAGCGCGCCGGCCAGGCCGGTGTGGTCGGCCAAGGGGCCGTCCGGTACCTGCCGCAGCAAATCGGCTTTCAGCCACTCCAGCGGGTAGAGGGGCAGGTTGGCGGCGAAGAAGTGCCCGTTGGTGTTCCACCACACCAACCACACGGCGAACGCGCACCAGGTCACCGGCAGGCCGCAGAGCAGAGCACTCCTTGCGGTGCGGCCGCGCCATGCTGTCAGCAGGAGCAGCGCCCCCTGTGCCGTCCAGCACGTCGTCACCGCTGCGCCGAATGCGAGCACCAGCAGAAGTTCGGGGTAGGGAGCCACCCAGTGATGGACGCCGGTGCGGTACAGCATGACCTCGCCCACGACCATGCCGAGTCCGAGCCAGGAGCCGGCGCGCAGTCCAGAGGGGGCACGACGGCCGGTGGCCACGGCATGTACGGCACCCCGCCACAGCGCGATACCGGTGACCGCTGTCACCAGAGCCGCGGTCAGCCACCCGGCGGCCGCGTCCGCGGTACGTCCGTGGAGCCCGAACATGCCCATCGGCAGCAGATCCGCCAGGACCATGGCGGCCGCTCCGACCAGAAACATCTGAAGCGCGCTGAAGGTGAAGAGTGCTGAGGGGTCATCCAGCGCCCGGCGCCTTTCCGCCCAGCCGGGGTGGGTGTGCCAGAGCTTGGTGAACGCTCTTGTCATGACCGTGAGCCGGCCACCCGTGCCGGGCGTCCTTCCTTCCTCTCTCCAAATCGCCGGTGACGCGCCCCACCCCACCGCATCCAGGTCGGCGTACAGCTCTCGGCTCCGCAGGATGTCCGCGCGCGCGAGATGGACCAGCGCCACGAGAAACGCAGACAGCAGCACGTTCCGGGCGATTGCCGGTGCGGCTTGGAGGACGAAAGGCGAGCCGCTGCCGGCCAGTTGGACCGTGCCGAAGACCAGGCATTGCTGGATGGCGTAGGGCAGCAGGACCGCGAGGAGAAAGACCCGCCACAGCGCGACTGTGCCGTAGGTGACATCCACGTCGCGGTTGCGGATATGAGCCAGCTCGTGCAGGACCACCGCGGTGAACATCTGCGGCTCGGTGATTCGGCGCGCGATCAGACCGGCGTGCAGGCAGACGACGTAGGAGCCGCGCCGTCCGAACACCACGGCACTGGCGCTCAGCGCCCGTCGGTTCACCATGAATTGCGGTGCGCGGGACAGCCCAGCTCGTTGAGTCAACGCCGCCAGTGACTCGGCGAGTTCACCGCTGGGGTCGGCGCTTGCGACCGGTACCAGGCGGGCTTGGCGGGCTTTCCAGGCGGGCAGCCACCAGTAGAGCGCGAAGGCAGCGACAAGGACGAGGACGGTCCCGCCGGCCGCCAGCCAGAAGCGTGCCGTATCCACGCTGGAGGGGCACTGCGCCAGGGGGTTCGGGGCGTTGCCCATCATGCGCATGAGGACGCGGGGAACGTGGGCCCCGCTGGGGTCCGTGGAGACGTTGACCAAGCATGCTGTTGTGGCCTCTGTCGGCCCCTCGACCAAGGCACCCGGGGAGAGAAACTGGCGCAGCATCCACAAGCAGGCCACCGGCAGCATCGCCAGCAGCAGCACGAACCGTATCGTCGTGCCCGCGGCCAGGACCCGCTGGTCGACCCTGGGCAGTGCAGTCAGCGTTCCTCCTTCCCCGGGCATTCAGGCGGTTGCCTCTCCCGACCGGTGCAGCTCGGGTGCCTCAGGTGCGTCGGATGCCGACTCGCGGGCCAGGCGGGAGACGACCGCATCGGCCAGGGCCGCGGCGGCAGCCCGTTCGATGCCTGCTTCTCCGGCCCGCTCCCGTACCTTGCGGTGTACGGTCTCCAGCTGTCCGGACGTCAGCGACGGCACCGTGCGCGCAGACCTGGGCGGGCGGCGCAGCAATCCCCTGACCGCCCTGCGAATCCTGCGGGCGGCCGTATCGACGGTGGCGCGCACAGCCTGGCGGGCCACCTCGTCCACGACCGGCCACACCACGGGAGCGGCCAGTCCGGCCACTTCGGCAGGCCCGGACCCGAGCGGTTCCTTTAGGCCTCTGCGACGGCCGAGCAGTCGGCCCAGGCTCTCGTCATCAAGGGAGGCCAGGCCGTCGAGCAGCGGTACTTCGCTCGGAGCCGCCACGGCCACCACCTCGCGCACTGTGGGCACTGCCGGCCCTCCCTTCGGCTGGTGATTCCACAACCCATCATTGAATACCCAACGAGCCACTAAAGGCATACAAGTTGGAGTGACTATTCAGCTGCTGCCCCAGACGTTCGCGGACGCTGTGGGAATACCGGTGTCCTGAGCTGGGATTTGCGCGTGTGCGGCTCTGGGGGGGCGGCACTGTCGCAGCGGTCGCCGACCACGGCGAGACCTCGCCACTCGTCCGACACCTCGACTCCACCACGCAGGTCCCTGCCTCCGCGCTACCCAACGAAGTCCGGGCTGTCGCCCACCCCTGCACCGTCCAGGAGCTGGTCGAGCAGGCGGCTCCCCGCCGGGAGGTGCCACTGCACATGCGGGTCGGTCGGGAGACCGGCCTCGGCGGATAACGCCGCCGCCGAGGCGTTCGATGCGTCCCTTGGCCGGGTGGACCGAGGCTGGAGTCTGGCCCCGGCTGCACGGACTCCTCCTGGCCAGGCTTCGCAGGGCGGACGCCCTGGGCTTCTCCCGGGCGGTCGTCGACGGCTCCCGCATACGGGCGTTGAAGGGGGATCCAAGGCGGGGCGACGCCCCGTTGGCCGGGGCAGGACGGGCAGCAAGCACCACCTGATCACCGATGTCACCGGTATCCCGCTCGCCGCCACCTTGACCGGCGGCAACCGCAAGCGCCGTCACCCAGCTGGTCCCGCTGTTTCAGGCGGTACCGCCGGTGCGGGGCAAGCGAGGCCGGCCCCGGCGCCGCCCGGACGTGGTGTTGGGTGACCGCGGCTACGATCATGACAAGTGCCGCCGCCTCGTCTGGGATCTCGGCGTGAAGCCGCTTATCGCCCGCCGGGGCACCGAGCATGGCTCCGGACTCGGCGCCAACGCTGGGTTGTTGAGCGAGCATTCGCCCACCTGCACTGGTTCCGCCGCCTGCGGATCCGCTGGGAGATACGCGACGACATCCACGAAGCCTTCTCACCCTCGGATGCGCACTGGTCTGCTGGCGACGCTTGAACTCCCGAGTGGAGTTTCAAGACAGGCACGGCTTACGTTGACGGCCCGCGGTGGCCGACCTCAGGTTGGCTTGCGCCACACGGAGATGTGCTTCGCGGAGTCCTGGGTGAACGGCGCCCCGTCCCAGTCCGCGACGCGACGTTCCAGTTCGAGCCCAGCGATTCGTGCCATCAGGTCGAGTTCTGCCGGCCAGGCGTACCGGTGCCGGGAGTTGTCGCGGCGGTAGCGGCCGTCTTCGCTGTCACGGGTGAAGTGGTGCGAGACGAGAATCTGCTCGACCAGGTCGAAGGTGTCGAAGCCGAGATGCCGCTCGGAGACGTCGAACGGCACCGCGACCTGGCCGGGCGGCAGGAACCTCAGCGGTGGCACGCCCAGCTCGATGACGAATCGGCCGCCGGGCTCAAGATGACGTGCGGCGTTGCGGAAGCACTCGACCTGCTCGTCCTGCGTGAGCAGGTTCGTGATGGTGTTGTAGACGAGATAGACCAGGGTGAACTCGCCGGGGACGACGGTGGTGGCCATGTCCCCGATGGCTACCGGGAGTGTGTCCTCGTCGGTCTTGCGCCGCAGCACCGCTGCCATGTGCTCGGACAGTTCGACGCCCACTACCGGCACGCCGCGTTCCCGGAGCGGGACGCCCACCCGTCCGGTTCCGATGGCGAACTCCAGTGCCCGGCCGTCTCCGGCGAGCTCGGCGAGGAAGGTGAGAGTCGGTCCGAGAACGGCGGCCGAGGACATCTCGGTCTCCTCGGCGTCGTAGCGGTCGGCGGTCGCACGTGTCCATAGCTCACTGCTCGTCACGGACGGCTACTTTGCCGGGTGCCGCGGGCGCTGTCGAACGGATTTACCTTCCACGTGATCCAACCATCTTGAAGATTATTTCGTTGGGAGTCCCGCTAAAAGCCTCACCTTGCACCCTTGGATGCCTCAACCCTGCGAATGGCTGGACCAGACCGATGACCAGCGTAAGGACCACTGATGGCATCGCCTTGACTCGTCTAGTGGTTTGGGTTGGTGAGCGGGTTTTGGTGGTGGTGGACCATTGTTGGCTGGTGGCTGGTGGGTGGTGGTGATCCTGGGTAGGTAGTCGGTCTTGTCGGTGAGGTTGTGTGTGCTGTCTCTGGTGAGGTTTAGTGACTGGGTTTTGGGGGCTGGCTGGTGTGCTGGGTGTGTAGGGCTGTGGTGTGCCGGCAGGTGGTGATGTGTGCGTCTGTGAGGTGTTGGGGGCGGCGTGGTTGGTGATGTGCTGGTGGGCCTGTTCGGTGGTGGCTTCCGGGATGTAGCTGCGCAGTGCGATCATGGTGTCTCTGATTTTGATCACCTGTCGGTACAGGCGCAGTTGGATCGGGACCGCTGCGGCACGCAGGCGCCACGCTGGGCAGGTCGTCTGCGCCGGGGTGGAGGCAGTGTGTGCCCGGGCACGTATAGAAGGCGTGACCGAGGGCACTCTGGTGCTCCTGGCTCGGCTGACTGCCGAGACTGCTGTGAACGACTACCGTCGTTCGGCACTTGTGAACGACTGCCGTTGCTCGGGACTGTCGATGCTCGCCTGGAGTGATGAGGCCGAGGCCGTGTTGGTGTACGGGGCGAGAGTCTGCTCATGGTGTCGGTATGTCATCCGGTCTGGAGTCTGCTCATGGTGTTGGCATGTCACTGGTCCGGTGTTCGCGTGGCTGTGGATGCTGGTGCTGAGCAGTTCCGGCGGTGCGTCGTGCAGTACCTGTTCGAGACTGGTCTTGCCGTGTGGCGTCAAGGCTGTTTCGGGCCTGTGAAGGGCGGTGGTACGTATGCGGGTCGGACAGCGTGTCCTGCGGTGGCTTCTGCCGGGGAAAGGTATCCCGCTGCTTCGCCGGGGGTGGCATCCGGCCCTGGCTTTGCCCGTGTTCTTCGGCAGGTACGGCTTCAGCTGGGTGTATGGGACGACCACGGCTGCGGCTGCGGTAGGCAGAGCCTGCATGTCCGATGGCCGCCAGTGCCCTGCTCTCTCTGCTGGAAAGGTTGAAACGTGTTTGACTTCGAACGTTGCTGGCGGGCCACACTGAGTCGGGACACTCGTTTTGACGGGCTGTTTTATTCCGCGGTGGTGACCACTGGCATCTACTGCTGTCCAAGCTGTCCTGGCTGTCCCAGGCGCAAGAATGTCCGCTTTTATCGGAGCGCGGCGGCGCAGGAGGCCGGCTTTCGTGCGTGCAAGCGGTGCAACCCCGATGCCAGTCCTGGGTCACCGGAGTGGAATCTGCGGGCCGACGTCGTGGGGCGAGCCATGCGCCTTATCGCCGATGGCGTCTGTGACCGTGACGGCGTCGCGGGTCTGGCCATGCAACTGGGCTATACCACAGTCACTTGCACCGTCTGCTGACCGCCGAGGTCGGTGTCGGCCCGCAGGCTTTGGCTCGTGCCCAGCGGGCTCAGACCGCTCGTATCCTGCTGGAGACGACCGGCCTGCGGATCACCGAAGTGGCCATGGCTGCAGGCTTCTCCAGCGTCCGCCAGTTCAACGACACGATGGCGGCCGTCTTCGACCGCACCCCTACTGCCCTGCGGGAGGCGGCGGCCTCGCCTGCCGACCAGGCTGCCGGTACCTTCACGGTACGCCTGTCGGTCCGTGAACCCTTCGACGGACCGGCCCTGCTGCGGTTCTTCGGTGCCCGTGCGGTGGTGGGCGTCGAGGAGGTCGACAGCGGCACGTACCGCAGGAGCCTGCGGCTGCCTCACGGAGCCGGCGCGGTCGGTCTGACTCCGCACTCCGGCCATGTCGAAGCACAGTTCCGTCTGGAAGACATAAGAGATCTGGCCACTGCCATCCACCGCTGTCGGCGCCTGCTGGACCTGGATGCTGATCCGCTGGCTGTCACAGATCTCCTCACCGGCGAACCCTTGATGGCTTCTCTGGTCACCGCCCGGCCGGGTCTGCGTGTGCCCGGCGCGGCCGATCCCGAGGAACTGCTGCTGTGCACCGTCCTTCGCCAGGTGCTGCCCGGGGCTGGGGGCCTGACGGCTGCAGCCGCACTGACGCGTCGCTTCGGCGACCTCCTGCCGTCCCCGAGCGGAGCGGTCACCCATCTGTTTCCCAGGGCCCGGACCCTGGCCGAGGCCCCGCTGGCCGACCTCTGCTAAATCTGGGTGTGATCGCTGGGTGTGTGAGCTTTTGGGTGGGGGGTGTAGTGATCGTTTCGGATTGCAGTGATCGGCGCGGGATTTGGTTTTGTCTGTGCCGGGGGCTTGTGTCTCTTGTGGCGGGCGAGGTGGAGCGCCCGTTCGCGAGCCCGCGGGCGGTTCAGTTCCGGCGTGTGGCCGAGCCGCGCTGAACGGTGTGAGAACCCGCTGGCCTGTGCCTGGGTGCGGGTCGGCGGGCGGGTGTGTCAGTCGGCTCCGGGGTGGGTGACCTCGCTCGGGCGGGCGACGACCAGTTTCTCGAGGGTGCTTTGGGTGCTGCACTCGGCACAGCGGCGTATGTCGGTGTCGCTGTGGAACCGGGTGTGGACGAGTTCCGTGCCGGTCGTCCCGCATGCGGGGCACGTGCCGTTGCGTGTGCCGCGCAGCGGCTCGCCGTACTCCTTGGCCGTGTGTGTCCTCCGTATTTACGTGGGCTGGCATGTGAACTCGCCCGGGCCCTGGGCGGGTTTGGCACTGTCTGACTTGTTGATGAGTTAAGCCTGGGGATGGTAACTTTGCAACAAGTTGAAGAGTTTTTCGTCGGAGGGGTGGCCGGATGCTGCAGATCCAGATCGGTGCCGAGCGTGCCGCGGACCCGGACGACCGCCTGGGCCGCACCACCCTCGGCTGGCGCCCCGGCATGAGCGAGGACGATGCCTGGGTGGCCGGCCGCGGCATCTGGAAGTTCAAAGCCGACCGCGCCCTGGCCCAGGACGAGGTGCAGATCATCAACACCGAAGGCACGGTCCTCGCAGTCGCGAAGATCACCGGGATCTCCAAGCACGGCGACCGCTACGCCCTCGAAGGCGAACTCCTGCGCGGCGACCCCCGCATCGGCCACCCCACCTCGAGCCCGCACCTGTCCCGCAACCCAGTGACCTACATCTGAAGGAGGCGGCCTTGTGAGCGACTTCGACGCGATCGACTCGCTGCTCTCCTCCGTCACCCCCGAGGCGCCGCTGCCCGTTCCTGACGTGCGGCGCGAGCTGCGGGAGCAGGCCCGGCTGTCCAAGGCGCAGGTGGCGCGTGCCCTGCGGGTGAGCCCGTCCACGCTGGCCGCGTGGGAGGCCGGGCGGAACCCGGTGGGGGAGGTCAGGGAGAAGTACGCGTACTTCCTGGACGGCCTGGCCGCCAAGCTGGCTCCCCAGGAGCCCGCCGCCATGGACGAGCCCGCTGCCACGGACGAGCCCGGCTCCCCGGAAGTGCCGGGCGAACCGGCCACCGACCCCGCCGCTTTCTCCGACACCGACGACGACGTCGAAGCTCTCACATCACCCGAGCCGTGCGTCCTGTGCGGCGGCCCGGCCGGGCAGCGGGTCGCCGGATTCCCGCAGCACCTGGACCCCGCCGACTGCCGGTCGGCGACAGCCCCCGCCCCGCCCCGCCCCGACCCCGCCGCACCCCCGCGCACCGAAAACTCACGCCCGCGCGGTGACCGCGCCAGGCCCGCCATGCCCCCCACCCGCCGCGCCTTCCAGCCCGCCTCCGGCCCCGCCGACCTCATCGGCCAGGCCGTCCGGTCCGCGCTCGCTGCCCACGAGGGAGACGCCGAAGCGGCCACGGCTGCCCTCGTGCGCAAGGCGATCCCGGACGCGATGGCGCTGCTCGACGAGACCCGCAAGGGCGGCCGCTACGACGTCATCGCGCACCCGCGGATGCCGGACATCTTCCACAAGCAGTCCGCACGCGGCGCCGACCAGATCTGGGAGGCCCGCCCCAAGTGGACCAGGCACGAACTCCCGCTCGGCGAACACGAGGTGACGGCGCTTGACATCAACGGCGCGTACCTCTCGGCGCTCAAGACCCACCTGCCCATCGGCCAGTTGGAGCACACGACAGGCAGCGGCTTCGACCACGACCGGCGCCGCGCCGGCGTCCACCTGATCACCCCGCCGCACTGGGACCACACGGGCGTCCTGCCCAACCCGATCGGGCAGCGCGACGAACCGGGCCCGCTGTGGGTCACCGAACCGACCCTGCGCCTGCTCCTGCGCCTGTCGGGCCCCAAGTACGGCCTGTGCGAGCCGCCCGAGATCCACGAGTCGTACACCTCGGGCGCCACGGAAGGCCTCCTGGAGAAATTCCGCGTCGCCCTCAAGAACGCCCGCGACACGGCGCTCGCCGCCGACGACGAGGTGACGCTCGAGTACGTGAAGGCGATGTACTCCAAGTTCGTCTCGACGATGGGGGAGTCCAACTACAACCGGGAGCTGTACCGCCCCGACTGGATGCACCTCATCCGCTCCCAGGCCTTCGCCAACCTCTGGATGAAGGCCCTCAAGGCCCACGAGGAAGGCCTCACGGTCGTGCGCGCGATGGGCACCGACGAGCTCCACCTCATCGGCGACTGGCGCCGCGTCTTCCCCGAAGGGCGCGGCATGAGCGAGGTCAAGGTGAAGGACGTCTACGCTGCCGGGAGCACGGTCGACGAGGGGCCTGCGGAACCAGAGGAGGGCGAGTAAGTGGCAGAGCGGAACAAAGAGTTCGGAATGTACGGCGCCCAGGGCGTCAAGGGCCACGAGGCCGTCGCCCGGCAGCTGGACCGGCTCGCCGGCTTCATCGCCACCCCCGTCACCCAGCGGCGCGGCCTGATGGCGCGCCTGCACTACCTCACCCGCACCGAGCACGCGAAGGCGGCAGCACGCCAGGCAGGCCTGACCGTCACTGACCGCACCCTGAAGGCCTGGCTGGAAGGCAGACGCTCGCCGACGAAGAAGAACCTGCAACACATCGATACCGCGTACCGCACGGTCCGCCGCGCCAACGTCGCCCGACACCTCCTCGCCCGCCTCAACCGCCAGGGCCGCGGCACCAGGGTCGAGTTCCACCCACTCAACCAGTCCCAGGTGCCACGCCCCCGCCAGCGCGTCATTGACTACCGCACCCTCAACGTCCGCCACTGGGACCGCATCATCGAGGCGTGGGCGGCCGCCGACGACCGGGCCCTGGACGACGCCTGGGTCAACGACGCGGTCGTCGACCTCGGCTCCCAGTGGGGCGAGTACGAGTACGTGACCAACATCGGCTTCGCCGCCTGACGCCCTGCAGGGTCTTCAGATTTCACTGCACAGCCTCACGCTCCGCCTCATACCGGCTGCACTTATGAAGCGGCCGTGAGGCACCGCAGGTCAGCGGCCTGCCGACCGGACGTCATCTCAGCTCACCGCGAGGAAGTACAGCCGGAGTCGAGACAGATTTCGGCGAAGCGCCCTGAGACAGCCGGAGAATCAACAGGTCACAGCGGAGCCGTACGAAGCGAAACACGAGATTTTACACAAGGATGCGGAATACCAAGAGGCCGTCGGCTCCTCCCGCCCGCGAGGTCAGCCCCGCCCCACACCATCGATGCCCCAGACGGCCCCGTGTGTCAGACGCCGCAAAAACCGCAGGCACGTCCGCGTCGTAGGGCATGAGCCCCGGAATTCTGCAACCGCGCGAGTGCCCCGGTGCCAGAGGCCTGCCATGTGTTTCAGCTGCTGAGGTCGGCTGTTGCGGCGTCGATCTCTTTGAGGGTGATGTTTCCGCTGCCGGTTCGGATCACGATGACGGCGGCGGTGGAGACGACGTAGGCGAGGGCCTTGAAGCAGCAGCCGGTGCGCCGGTGCAGTCCGACGGCGTGTTTGCTCAGCGCGTGTTCCTCCAGCCGGTACAAGCTCAGATCCGCCTCGAAGCCCATCAGCACCTCCCGGAAGGCCTTTGGGCCCTCGACGTTCAGCGGCAGGGGATGCAGCCAGATCACCGGCAGCAGCGCGCTGGGCGAGGGCCTCCCGGGCGCGGCCGGCTGCGGACCTCGTCGACACACGGCACCGACGCCACCCTCGCCGCGGTCAACCACCTCACCCACGAAGATCAAGCCCAGGTCACCGTCTCCACCGCACACAAGGCCAAAGGACGCGAATGGCCCAGTGCGCGGATCGCAAGCGGCTTCCCACCACCCCGAGACAGCGACCAACAGGACGACTCCGGACAGCCCATTCCCGGCCCGATCGACGACGCCGAAGCCCGGCTCGCCTACGTCGCCGTCACCCGGACCCGCAACCGCCTCGACATCGGCGGCCTCGCCTGGATCGACCAACACCCCGACGGAACCCTTGCGGCCAACCCACCTGCCCCGAACCTTTGACGCCCGGTGCCGGCGTACAACAGCCGTCCACCCGAAGACCATGCGCTTCCCGTCGAACTTCGCACCGGCCGCATAGATCGACGACGAGCGTCTTCCTCGTACAAGTGAACGGGGATGGGTGAAGAAGCACCAGAAGCAGCACGAGCTGAGCTGGAGTGGTCGGCACGGACTGGTCGGCCTGCCGCTCACCAGTGCTGCTGAGTGCCAGGTTCAGGAGCAGGACCGTCCCGATGCGGCGTGCTTCTGCCGCAAGCCTCCGCCGTCACACCGTCACACCGTCGCACCGTTCCACCGATTACTCACCGCTTTGAACGCCGCTGCCCTTCGCCGCAGCCGTTCCTCGCCCCGCACCCAGCCGCGGTGCCGACGGCAGCGGCACCCGCTCGGCCCGGCGATGCCGGCGCTTCATATGCTCGCAGTGCGGGGAACCGGAAGCCGACCACCTTCGGAGGCAAACGACCATGTCGGAACAGCGTGTTGTCCTGGTGACGGGCGGGGGAACGGGAATCGGGGCCGCCACCGCCCGGCTGCTGCGCACCGCCGGGCACCAGGTGGTGATCTCCGGGCGGCGGCCCGAGCCACTGCGCCGGGTGGCCGAGGAGACCGGAGCGCTGGCCCACCCTTCTGACGCCGCCGACCCCGAGGCCGTGCGCGAGCTCGTCGAGACGACGGTGACGACCTACGGGAGACTCGACGGTGTGGTGCTCAACGCCGGAATCGGGCGGGCCGGCGCGGTCGGCGACACCACGGTCGAGGACTGGGAAGAGCTGATACGAACCAACCTCACCGGCCCGTTCCTGCTGCTGCGTGCAGCGCTGCCGCATCTGCTGGCGGCCCACGGGGCGGTGGTCGCGGTCGCCTCGGTCGCCGCGCTCCGCAACAGCGTCGGCAACGCCGCCTATGCGACGTCCAAGGCGGGTCTGCTCCACCTCTGCCGCTCCCTCGCCGTCGACTACGGGCCGCAGGGGCTGCGGGCGAACACGGTATGCCCGGGTTGGGTGCGTACGGAGATGGCCGACCGGCGGATGGCGCGGTTCGCGGCGGAGGCGGGGCTGGCGGGCGGCGCCGAGGCGGCATACGAGGAGGCGAACCGGCTGTCTCCCGCCCGGCGGCCGGGTGATCCGGAGGAGGTCGCCGAGGCGATCGACTGGCTGCTGTCGCCCGCCGCGTCCTACGTCAACGGGGCCGTCCTCACCGTCGACGGCGGGGTGACCACAGCCAGCGTCAGCGGTGCCGCCTTCGACTACCGGATCGAGGCGCGCACCCCGCGCCTGTAACGGACTACCGGACAAGCCCGTAACACAGGGCTGGCGGGCCCTGGCCCCAGAGCGGGGCCAAGGCCCCACAAAGAGGCTGGGCCAGGACGGACCCCAGCGGCAGCCGTGCTCGTCGCCGGGGATTTCGATGCCCGCGGCGTGGCCCCCATTGGGCCGCGGGCCTGCCGGAGAACGGCCGCATGGCACAGCACAGCCCTGAGCGGACCACCACTGCGACCGAGGAAGCGTTCCACCTGCGCTTCCTCATCCAAAGCGTCGCGCCCGACGCGCAGACGACAGAAGCCGGGGAGGCGGTGCACCCGGTCGACGTCCACACCGGCTCCGCCGCCCCCCTCACCCCCGAAAAGGACGACTGGGCCATGCGCGAGGCGGGCCGGTGAACCTGCGGGAGCAGATCGAGCGCGCCCTGGACGCCTACGACACGGCCGGCGCCCCAAGGCCGGAGACACTCACGCTGCACGCACGCGTACGACGGCGGACAGCACCTACGACACCCGCAGATCCCCGACCTGCCACTGCCCACGCCCTGACCACACCCGGCATGCGGACGGCGAGAGCAGCGCCCCCACCCACCCAACCCGCCAGATCCGATTCAACCCGCACGGCCGGGCCCAGCTGCGGGAGGATGAAGGACCTTGTAGTCCGTACCGCTCGACAAGGAACCTCTGCTGCGATGCCCACCCCCACCCCGTCCACCAGTACGACAACCACCCCCGCTCGCCGTGTGCCGCGCCCGGATCAGAACGCGGCCATCGACAAGGCAGTCCGGCACCTGAAGCACACCCGCTCACGCGGCCACATCGTCTCCGCGTGCGGGACAGGCAAGACGCTGATCGCGCTCAGAACCGCCGAGGCACTCGACACCCACCACCTGCTGATCGCGGTGCCGAGCTGGGACCTGATCGCCCAGTGGGCCCAGGCCGCCCGCAACGACGGCCGCCGCGAGGCACTGATCGCCGTGTCCTCACTCGACGCCGGCAAACATCCGCTGCTCGCCGACGCGGGCGCGGTGAGCACCAACTCGGGGGAGTACCTGGCGTACTGGCTGGCCCAGCGCAGGAAACGGGGCGAGCGGGCGACCGTGTTCGTCACGCTCGATTCCCTGGCCAGGATCGAGGAGACCCAACACACGATCTTCCCGGTCCCCGTCTTCGACCTGCTGGTGGTGGACGAGGCGCACCGCACGGCGGGCAGCTGGGACAAGCAGTGGACGATGATCCACAACAACACGCGCATCCGCGCCGACAGGCGTCTCTACCTGACCGCGACGCCATACGAGTGGGAAGCCCCGCGTCTGGCCGAGGTCCCAGATACGCGCCCGCTACCCAAGCGCACCGCAGCCACGGCCCCCGCCTGGGAAGCCCCGTCCCTGATCGCATCGATGGACGACCCCAAGGTGTTCGGCCCCCGCCTGCACACGTACTCCCACGCGGACGCGATTGCCGACGGTGTCCTGGCCGACTACCAGCTCCTCGTCCCCACGATCACCGACACCGACCTGCGCAGCACCCTGACCGACACCGACACGCACACTGGCCTCGGCCCAACGGCCCGCCGGACGACTGCGCTGCACCTAGCCGTCCTCAAGGCTATGCGCGAGCACGACCTCCACCACGTGATCGTGTACTTCCAACAGGTCGCGGACGCCGCCGACTTCGCCCGCCAGTTCCCCCACACCCTGCGCACCCTCCCTGCAGACCAACACCCCTCCTGGGCCGCCGAATTGAGCGTGCAGTCGATCAACGGCAACCACACCCCCGACCAGCGCCACAAGATCCAAAACCGCTTCATCACCGCCAGCCGCGCCATCCTGACCAACGCGCAGGTCCTAGGTGAGGGCGTAGATCTGCCGGCCGTGGACGCGGTCGTATTCGCGGACCGCACCGCGAGCGTGCGCCGCATCGTCCAGGCCCTCGGCCGCGCCCTACGCAAACCCCCCACCACCAACCAGAAAACCGCGAGCCTGGTCATCCCCGCCTACACCCCGCCAGGCGCCGACCCCACCGACCTCCTCGACACCCCCTACGAGGCCCTCTGGCTCGTCACCACCGCGCTGCGCCACCACGACCAGTCCATCGCCGCCCGCGCCCCACGCAAGAACACCAAGCACCGCCTGGACCGGGACACCCACCAACTACTCGCGCGCCGCTTCCGCTTCGACTTCACCCTCAACCCGAACCACATCGCCCGCGCGATGGACCTGATCGCCTGGCCCTCAGTAGGCGCGATCCTCTCCAAACCGCGCCGCGCAGGACTCGCGGCCGCTGTCCGCTACCACGCCGAACACGGCCACCTGCGCATCCCCATCGACTACACCGACGCCTACGGCTACCGACTCGGCCAGTTCATCGACAGCCAGCGCACCGCCTACCACCAGAACGCCCTCACCGAAGACTGGACCACCGAACTCGAAGACCTCGGCATGATCTGGGACGCCCACGAGGCCGCCTGGCAAAGCCACATGGCCACCATCGAGGCCTTCCACACCACCCACGGCCACCTCGCCATCCCCACCACCACCCCCGGCGGCCCCTTCCTCGCCAACCAACGCGCCCTCGCCCGCAAAAACCTCCTCCACCCCGACCGCGAAGCCCAGCTCACCACCCTCGACCCCACCTGGCAGCTCCCCTACGGCCCCGACTGGCACCGCAAATACCACCTGCTGCGCCACCACGTCGAACTCGGCCACGACCCCACCACGCTGCGCCGGGACACAGTGATCGACGGCGTGAAGGCCGGCGCCTGGTTGCACCGTCAGTTCACCACCTGGGACCAGCTCGAGGACGGCCAGCGCACCCTCCTCGCATGCCTCGGCCTGACCCCCGATCAAGCCCCACTCCCCGCACGGACAACACCCACTATCCCCGCCGGTCCCAGGCGCCGCCGCTCTTTCGAACACAACGCCACACTGCTGCGCGCCTTCGTGGAACGTCATGACCGTCCGCCCGGCGCCCGGGAGTGGATCGAGGCCGACGGCGAGCGCGTCATGATCGGCCCGTGGCTGTGTAAGGCGCGTACGCGGCACAAGTCCGGTCAACTCCCGCAAGCACAAGGGAAACTGATGCAGGAGATCCTCCGGGAAGACTGGCCGGAACCTCACCGCACTCCGGAAGAGGAGCCCGGTGAGCCCCCGGAAACTCTATAGTTTTTCTGCTTCCAAACGGGGCCGCGAAGGACTCCAACCGTTAAGCTGGCGACACAGCGGGACCAACCCACCCGCCGAGAAGACGGCCCGCCACAAGACAAGCTCACCAGCAACAGAACCGGAAGCCAGCCCCCGCAAACGGTTCAGTGAGAACTGACACAACGTCAACCCTCGGCCTGCAGCCGCGTCTTTAGGGTCCGCGGAGCGGACCCCGTCAGGCCGGATCGCGGAGCGATCCGAGCCGCGGCCAACGGAGTTGGCCGCGCCGGTCACGGAGTGACCGGCTAGTCGCGCGGAGCGCGACGCTCTTCCGTCGCGTAGCGACGGCGCGTCGTGTCTGCGGAGCAGACCGCGCG
>NZ_JBIAWT010000004.1:0-703868 GCF_042895955.1 Streptomyces sp. NPDC001339
TAATCGAGCCTCGGTCCGAATTCCGGCATGCCGAAATCGTTCCCGTTGAGGAGTCGTGCAGTAGTGGTGTGCCGCGATGCGGCGGGATGGCTGCCGCAGAACCGTTCCGGCGCTGTGGCAACTCGGAGGACACTACAGACCGGGCGGGAGCGTGTCAACTCCCGTCAGTCAAGGCCGCTTCCGTCAGTCAAGGTCGCTCAGACGTCCGCCGGCGTCCGGCTGGGTCTCCTCGACTCGTCGCAGCA
The DNA here is from genome assembly GCF_042895955.1 of Streptomyces sp. NPDC001339. Classification (NCBI taxonomy): domain Bacteria; kingdom Bacillati; phylum Actinomycetota; class Actinomycetes; order Kitasatosporales; family Streptomycetaceae; genus Streptomyces; species Streptomyces sp. NPDC001339. The sequence goes on from NZ_JBIAWT010000004.1 coordinate 246, forward strand.
GACGGGACAGCACCTGACCGAGGAGATGACGCTCGTCGTCGGAGAGGTCCTGGAGGAGATCCTCCTCGAAGACCGATGCCATGCGCATCGCCTCCAGCCACTTCTCGCGGCCCTCATGGGTGAGCTCGACGATGACGCGGACGCGGTTGGCCTCGTCGCGCTCGCGCGTGACCAAGCCCTCGCTCGCCATGCGGTCGATGCGGTGGGTCATGGCGGCCGGAGTGAGGCCGAGGCGCTTGGCGAGTTCGCCGGGGCCCATTTGGTAGGGGGCTCCGGAGACGACCAGGGCCTTGAGGACCTCCCATTCGGCGTTGCTCAGGCCGAGGGTGGCGGTCTGCCGCCCGTAGGCGACGTTCATCCGCCGGTTGAGGCGCTGAAGTGCGGAGACGACCTGCTCCACCTGGGGGTCGAGGTCCTGGAACTCGCGCTGGTACGCCGCGATCTGTTCCTCGAGGCTCGGCTCGGCGGGCGCGGTGGCCGCATCGGAGGGCTCAGGCATGCGGCGCAGTATGGCACGGAAACGATTGGCGTTGAAGTTCTTCTGCGTGTAGTCTTTAGTTTCGAAGTTTAGTGTTGAAGTCTTGAGGGTGAGACTGTCCGGCCCGGTGCCGCCTGCCGCAGGCGGCCGTCGCGCGGTTCTCGCCCTGATGCCTGGCTCTGATGCCTGGGCAGCGCGGCGGTTCGTCTTCCTCGTCTGCCCTTCTTGCTTGCTTGTCCTTCTTGCTCGTCCTTCTTGCTTGTCCCTTCGTTTGTCCTCTTCTTCGTTCTTGTCATCCGGCTTGCTCGTTCTTGATCGGCTGACGACCTGACCTAGGTAGGTGAGTGTGACCACCGCGATGGGCGCCGCGCTGCGCCGGATCCAGCTGGGGAACGCGCTGAGCGCGTTCGGCAACGGCTTCACGGTTCCGTATCTGTACGTCTATGTGGCGAAGGTGCGGGATCTTGGCGCGAGTACGGCCGGTGCCGTGTTGGCGATGCTGGCCGTATCCGCGCTCGCCGTCCTGCCGCTGACCGGTCGGGCCATCGACCGACGCGGTCCCCTGCCGGTGGCCATCGTCGGTTCGGTCCTCGCCGCTGTGGGTTCGCTCGGGATCGGGCTGTCCGCCAGTGAGCCGCTGGTCATCGCCGCTGCCGCGGCGCTCGGTGCCGGTATAGCGGTGATCCAGCCGGCGCTGGCGACGATGATCGTGTGGTGCTCGACGACGGTGACCCGGTCGCGGGCCTTCGCCACCCAGTTCTTCCTGAACAACCTGGGCCTGGGCGTCGGCGGTCTGGCGGGCGGACAACTGGTCGACGCGTCGGACGCATCGAGCTTTGTACGGCTGTTCGCCATCGAGGCCGCGATGTTCCTGGTGCTCGGTGTGACGGTGGCGACCGTACGGCTGCCGCGGGTACCCAAGGTCGAGGACCGAGTGCCGGGCGAGGAGCCTGTCGTCGGCGGCTGGCGGACGCTGTTCGCGGACCGGCGCATGATGTGGCTGTGCGTGCTGGGGTTCGTGCTGTTCTTCGCCTGCTACGGGCAGTTCGAGTCGGGGCTGGCGGCGTACGCGACCGAGGTGACACGGATACCGCCGTCGCACCTGGGTATGGCGCTGGCGGCCAATACGGCGGCGATCGTGGCGGCGCAGTTCGTGGTGCTCAGGCTGGTGGAGCGGCGGCGCCGCAGCCGGGTGATGGCGCTGGTCGGGCTCATATGGACGGTGGCGTGGCTGGCGGCCGGGCTGTCCGGGCTGGTGCACGGTGCCCAGGCGGTGGCGACGACGCTGCTGATCTCGACGTACGCGTTGTTCGGGATCGGTGAGTCCCTGCTGTCGCCGACGGTGGCCCCGTTGGTGGCGGATCTGGCACCGTCCTCGCTGATCGGTCAGTACAACTCGGCGTTCGCGCTGGTCAAACAGCTGGCGCTGGCGGTGGGGCCGGCAGTGGGGGCCTTGATGGTCGGCCATGGGATGTACGCGGCGTACATCGGGCTGCTGGTGGTGTGCGCGGTGGGGATCAGCGTGCTGTCGCTCCGGCTGGGGCGGATGCTGCGGCCCGCGCAGGACAATCCGCATCGGGCGGCCGCCGCGGTGCCCGCGGGGCGGGCTTCGGCGGAAACGGCGGCGGAGGCCGTGGCCTGCTCGGTCTGAGCCGGCTGCTCGGTCTGAGCCGGCTGTCAGGACCGGTCGGCCAGGGCCAGAGGTAGCGGCCGGGTGGGTGGCGTTGGCCGCCGGCCCGGCCGCTCGGCTGTTCAGGCCGTCCCGTACCCAGGCTGTCCCGTACCCAGGCCGCCCAGGCCGACCCGTACCCCCCGGCTATGCGCTATCCCCCGGCTATCCGCGTGGCAGTGCGAATTCGCACCACACCGCCTTGCCGCCGCCCGGGGTCCGGCGGGAGCCCCAGGAGGAGGCGATGGTGGCGACGATGGAGATACCGCGGCCGGCCTCGTCGGCCGGTTCGGCGCGGCGGCGCCGCGGAAGGTGCTCGTCGCCGTCGGTGACCTCGATGATCAGGCGGCGGTCGGTGCGGCGCAGACGGAGCCGCATGGGCGGATGACCGTGTTGCAGGGAGTTGGCGACCAGTTCGCTGGCGGCCAGCACACCGAGGTCGTACAGCTCGGGTGAGAAGCGCCAGGAGGCGAGGACGCCCGAGGCGAAGGCGCGGGCGCGTGGGGCCGCTTCGATGCCGCCGTGGAGTTCGAGGGCGGCGTTGTGGAAGAGCTCCGCGTCGTGGCCGGTGCGCTCGGGGTGCTGGAGGACGAGGATGGCGACGTCGTCGTCGTGCGTCGCCGTGATTCCGAGGGAACGCAGCAGGCGGTCGCAGACGATCTCGGGGGCGCCGGCCGCGCCGGCGAAGGCGCGTTCCAGGGCCTCGACGCCCTCGTCGATGTCCTTGTCGCGCCGCTCGACGAGGCCGTCGGTGTAGAGGACGGCGCTGCTGCCGGGGCCCAGCGGGACGGAGCCCGAGGTGTGCAGCCAGCCGCCCGTCCCCAGGGGTGGTCCGGTGGGTTCCTCGGCGCGGTGGACGGTGCCGTCCGGGTCCCGTACGAGGATGGGAAGATGGCCGGCCGAGGCGTAGACCAGGCGGCCCTCGTTGGGGTCGTGGACGGCGTAGACGCAGGTGGCGATCTGGTTGGCGTCGATCTCGGCGGCCAGGCCGTCCAGCAGCTGGAGGACCTCGTGGGGCGGGAGGTCGAGGCGGGCGTAGGCCCGGACGGCGGTGCGCAGCTGGCCCATGACGGCGGCGGCGCGCACGCCGCGGCCCATGACGTCGCCGATGACCAGGGCGGTACGGCCGGCGCCGAGGGTGATGACGTCGTACCAGTCGCCGCCGACCGCGGCGTCCGTGCCACCGGGCTGGTAGGTGGCGGCGACGCGGAGGTCGTCGGGCTGCTCCAGTTCCTGGGGCAGCAGGGAGCGCTGGAGGGTGACCGCGGCCTCGCGCTGGCGGGCCTCGCTGGCGCGCAACCGTTCGGCGGACTCGATCTGGTCGGTGACGTCGGCGCCGAAGACGAGGACGCCCCGGTGCGGTGCGACGCAGGCGACTTCGGGGTCGGGCGCCGGCCCGCTGGCGGCGACCGCGATGGGGGTGCAGGTGAAGGTGTAGTAACCGTCGCGGGAGCGGTCGCCGCCCGCGCCGCCGGGGACCTTGCGGGACTTGACGGTGCGGGGCCTACCGCTGCGCAGGACCTGGTCCATCAGGGGAAGCAGGCCGAGGGTGTCGAGTTCGGGGAGGGCTTCGCGGGCGGTCTGGCCGGCCGGGCGGGGGCCGAAGACCGCGGCGTAGGCGCCGTTGACGTAGGCGAGGCGGTGTTCGGGACCGTAGAGGACGGCCACGAGGGCGGGGATGGTGCCGAGGATGTCGTGGACGGAGAGGGCGTCGACGGTGGGCGGCAGCGCCTCGGGGGTGGGGCCCTGGGAGGGGGCCGCCTCGGTGTGCTCGGCGCGGGCGGCGGGGACGGAGCCGGTGGTGGCGTCCGTCGGGGCGGTCGGCGTGTCGTCCGCCGCGGCGGGTGTGCCGCCGGGCGCCGGGGGCTCGTCGGGCGGGGTGGCCGACGAGCCGGGGGCGGGGCGGGCGGCGGCGCGGTCGGACCGTGCGGCGGCGCGCCGCTGTGTGCCGGGGAACTTGGCGCTCCAGCGCGTGAAGATCACGGAGGGGTACCTCTTACTTCGCGTCGTCGCGCGGGATCGGGCCGTCGGCATGGCGGGACCTCCCGGCCAGGGGCCGGGGAAGGGTCGGCTGGGGGCGCTGTCGGCGCCCTTTTGCGGAATGCAGCAAACGTCCAGAATCCTCGTGATTGTCACTCTTTGCAGATACGAGCCCACCCATGGTCACACGTCCAGTGTGGCCGACCGGAGGGACATCCGTCAGTCGGCCGGTGGCCGGTGCGGGGTTCCACGGGCCGCTCCCTCCGGCCGCCACCGGGCCGACGGCACGTCAACTCCCCTGGTGAGCGGGGCGCGTCAGGTGGACTCGTAGTGCCGGCCGGTGTCCGCGGCGAGTTCGAACTCGGCGCGTGGGTTCTCCAGTGAGCCGAGCGAGACGATCTCACGTTTGAACAGGCCCGCGAGGGTCCACTCGGCCAGCACCCGGGCCTTGCGGTTGAAGGTCGGCAGCCGGCCCAGGTGGTACACGCGGTGCATCAGCCAGGCCGGGTAGCCCCGCAGCTTGCGCCCGTAGACATGGGCGACGCCCTTGTGCAGGCCGAGGGAGGCCACCGAACCGGCGTATTTGTACGCGTAGTCCACGATCGGGCCACCGCGAACCGCCGCCGCGACGTTCTCGGCGAGCACTCTGGCCTGGCGCAGGGCGTGCTGTGCGTTGGGCGCGCAGGTCGGGTGGGGCTCGTCGGGTGTGGCGGGCGGCTCGGCCGTCAGGTCGGGTACGGCCGCCGCGTCGCCCGCGGACCAGGCGTGTTCGACGCCGTCCACCTGGAGCGTGGCGGCACACTTGAGGCGGCCACGGCCGTTCAGCGGCAACTTGGTGGCGGCCAGGACGGGGTGGGGTTTGACGCCGGCGGTCCACACCAGGGTCCTGGTGGGGAAGCGGGAGCCGTCGCTCAGCACCGCGATGCGGTTCTCGCAGGACTCCAGGCGGGTCTCCAGGCGTACGTCGATATTGCGGCCGCGCAGCTCCCGGATGGCGTAGCGCCCCATCTCGGGGCCCACTTCGGGCAGGATCCGGTCGGTGGCCTCGACCAGGATCCACTTCATGTCCTCGGGCGTGATGTTGTGGTAGTAGCGCACGGCGTAGCGAGCCATGTCCTCCAGTTCGGCCAGTGCTTCCACGCCCGCGTAGCCGCCGCCGACGAAGACGAAGGTCAGCGCGGCGTCGCGGATTTCCGGGTCGCGGGTGGAGGAGGCGATGTCGAGCTGTCCGAGGACGTGGTTGCGCAGTCCGATGGCCTCTTCGACGGTCTTGAAGCCGATGCCGACGTCGGCCAGGCCGGGCACGGGCAGGGTGCGCGAGACCGAGCCCGGGGCCAGGACGATCTCGTCGTAGGCCACCTCGAGGGCGCCCTCGCCGGCCTCCTCCGCGGCCAGAGTGGCGATCGTCGCCCGGCGGGCGGCGTGGTCGACGGCGGTGACCTCGCCGACGACGACGGTGCACTCCGTCAGGACCCGGCGCAGCGGTACGACGACGTGGCGCGGGGAGATGGAGCCGGCCGCGGCCTCGGGCAGGAACGGCTGGTACGTCATGTACGGATCGGGGTCGACCACGATGACCTGGGCGGTGCCCTGCCGTAGCTCCTTCTTCAGCTTCTGCTGGAGGCGCAGGGCGGTGTTCATCCCCACGTAGCCGCCGCCGACGATGAGGATGCTCGCCACGTGGTCCGGTTCGTCCGATGTCGAGGACGACGACGAAGACGGCGTTGGCGACGGTGGCGGTGGCGGTGGCGGTGGCGGCGACGGTGGCGAAGTCTTCGACGACTTCGAAGACACAGCCTTCACAGAGGTTCTCCTCGCGGTGTCGACCAGGCCCGGGCGGCAGCGATCCGGTGACCGGCCGGCGGCGCGGCACCGGCCTCGGGCACTGCGCCCCGGGAAAGCACAGCACTGTTCCATGACGCACCGCCGTGGCTCCTTTGTCCACAGGCCCATCGAAATGTATGACCAGGCGCCGCCCTGGGGACAGAGCGGCGAATTCCGCGCGTTCGGGGACAGGTGCGCTGGTCAGAGGGTGTGTGGACAGTGGCGGGAATGCGCCTGATGTGGCCGGATCAGGCCATTGGGCCGATCGGGGGGTGCGGTCCGCGGACGGCCCCCTTCAATCTTGACGTGGGCTCAACTATGTTCGTATGTCGTCGAGGTGCACCTCCTTTCGGCGGTACGCCCCGACTGTCAGGGCGGGGAGTCTCCGGGGGGAGACGTCATTTACCGGGGGATCTATATGCATATGCAGGGCTCTCAATGGCCGACGGCCGTGGCTGTGGCAGCTCACGTCGCCGACGACGGCAAGGGCACCAGCGGGAACGGCAGCGGGAGCGGGAACGGCCGCACCGACGCGGGCGGCGGCACCAGCGCCGACCTGGCCTCGGGCGGCCGGAGCACTCCGCTCCGGGTGGATGCCCAGCGCAATCTGGAGCACGTGCTGCGGGCCGCTCGCGAGGTGTTCGGCGAGCTGGGGTACGGCGCACCGATGGAGGACGTGGCGCGGCGGGCCCGGGTCGGTGTCGGCACGGTCTACCGCCGGTTCCCGAGCAAGGACGTCCTGGTCCGGCGGATAGCCGAGGAGGAGACCGCACGGCTGACGGACCAGGCGCGTACGGCGCTGGGCCAGGAGGACGACCCGTGGTCGGCGCTCTCGTGCTTCCTGCGGACGTCGGTCGCCTCGGGTGCCGGCCGGCTGCTGCCACCGGGCATCCTGCGGGTGAGTGCGGACACCGGCCGGCCCGGGCCGGCAACGGCGGAGGCCGCGGACGGGTCGCGGATACCGGACGGCCTGGGCGAGGCGCGGGTGCCGCAGCAGCGGATGGCGCCCGGCGCGGCGGGGACGCTCACCGATCCGCGCCCGGCGGTTCGGCGTGACGGGCCGGCGGCCGCCGAGGGGACATCGGGCGGGGCCGAGGAGGCACCCGGCGCCGGGGCACTGCTGGAGGTCGTGGGACGGCTGGTGGACCGGGCCAGGGCGGCCGGTGAGCTGCGCGCCGATGTGACGGTCTCCGACGTGCTGTTGGTGATCGCCACGGGTGCGCCCGCGCTGCCCGACGCCGCGCAGCAGCAGGCGGCGTCCGCGCGGCTGCTGGAGATCCTTCTGGAGGGGCTGCGCTCGCGCCCCGTGCGGTGACGTTCCGGCTCCGGGGCGGCGGCTGGCAGGTCGCGGGCTGCGTTCGCGCCCCGTGCGGTGACATCCGCCGGCCGGCTCGGTCCGGGCGGATCCGGCCGCCGGGTCCGCTCCGGCCGCCGGGTCCGCCGCCGGGCAGGGCGGCCCGGTGGGGTGGGGCGGCCCGGTGGGGTGTGGCCTGCGGGGCGTTGTCCGACGGGGTGTGGCCTGCGGGGTGGGGATGGGTGGGCGGCGCGTACGGTTCCGGTGCTCCTCGGGGAGGGAGGAGGGAGGAGGGGTGTCGTGGGGAGGGACGTCGCGGATCCCAAAGCGATGCGGCCCGTACGGATACCGCATGAGGTATGGCCTGTTTGTGCTGTATGGCCCGTACGGGTGAATGCCCGCGCGGCCGTGCGCGTACCCGCCCCGGATGAGTGGTTGCCCCACCGGACGCTGAAGCGCCGGGATCCGATGTGGCACGCTGGCGCGGTGTTCCGGTGTGACGGCGGTTTCGGGGGCCTCGGCGATGAGTGGTGACGGGCGGGACGAGCGACGCGGTACCGGCGCCGGGGTGGGCGGGAGCGAGACCGCACCGCGCCGGGGCAGGGGCGAGACCGCAGCGCACCGGCAGGTACCTGACCAAGCCGGGCCACAAGCGCCGGGCCAGGCCGGGCCGCAGGGGCCGGGCCAAGCCGGGCCGCAGGGGCCCGCGTCGGAAGATCCGTCGGCTGCCCGGAGTGCGGGCCCCGCGTCCGGCGGGCCGGCCTCGGGAGACGACCAGGCAGGCGTGCCCGCCTCAGGGGACGGCCAGGCAGGCGGGCCTGCCTCGGGGGGCGACCAGGCAGGCGGTCCGGGGGGCGACCGGGCCGGTGCCCCGGCGGGCGATGCCCCGAGTGTGCCGCCGCAGCGTGAGCGCGGCCGCGGGCCGGCCCCGGCAGTCGATGCCAGCGAGGGGGAGCTGAGGGAACTCCCGCCCTCTGACGCCGAGTTGATCGCCGCCATGCGGGCCGGAGACGACAGCGCGTACGAGGAGCTGTACCGCAGGCACGCCGCGGCGGTCCGGCGCCATGCCCGTAACTGCTGCCGGGACGTGCACACAGCGGAGGACCTGACCGGTGAGGTCTTCGCCCGTACGCTGCAGGCGGTGCGCGGCGGCGCGGGCCCGGACACGGCCGTCCGCGCCTATCTGCTGACGGCCGTCCGCCGGGTCGCCGCGTCCTGGGCGAAGACCGCGCGGCGGGAGCAGTTGGTCGAGGATTTCGCGGTGTTCGCGGTATCCGCGGCCGGTGCGGCGAGGGACGACGACACGCAGGATCCGGGCGCTGACGTACGCGCCATGCACGACGCCGAGCAGTCGATGGCCGTGCAGGCGTTCCGCAGCCTGCCGGAGCGCTATCAGACGGTGCTGTGGCACACGACGGTCGAGGAGGAGTCGCCGAGCGAGGTCGCCCCGCTGCTCGGGCTGACCGCGAACGCCACCGCGGTGCTGGCGCACCGTGCCCGGGAGGGCCTGCGGCAGGCGTATCTGCAGGCCCATGTCAGCCAGTCGCTGACCGCCGGCGGGGACTGCGCCCGATACGCCGACCGGCTCGGCGCGTACACCCGTGGCGGGCTGCGGATCCGGGCCGAGCGGGGGCTGCGCAAGCATCTGGAGCGGTGCGCCCGGTGCCGACTGGCCGCGCTGGAGGTCGAGGACGTCAATCAGCGGATCGGCGCGCTGCTGCCGGTCGCGGTCGTCGGCTGGCTCGCCGCCGGGTACGCCGTCAAGGCGGCGGTGGCGGGTGCCGCGGGCGCGGGCGCCGCGGCTGGTGCGGCTTCCGCTTCGGCCTCGGCCTCGGCCTCGGCTTCGGCTTCGGCTTCGGCTTCCGCTACGGCTACGACCGCTGGAGCTGGAGCTGGAGCGGGCGGTGGCTCCGGGGCGGCGGGCGGAGCCGGTGGTACCGCGGTGAGCCAAGGCCTCGGCACGGCGGTGAAGGTCGGCATCGGGGTAGGGGCCGCGGTGGTGGCGGGAACGGCGCTGGCGCTGGCGCTCACCGGCAGCCCGGCGCCCGCGCCGAAGGCTCAGGCCGAGCCGCCCCGGCCGGCCCCGGCCGTACCGCGGAAGCCGTCCCCGGGGCCGGCAAAGCCACTGCCGCCGGCGTCCGGCGCCGCACCGGCCCCGGCACAGCGGACGGGTCCCGCGCAGCCCCCCGAGTCGATGCCGACGCCGATGCCCATGCCCGCGCCGGCCTCGCCGAAGCCGCCGCTCACCCTGGCCCCGACGCCACCCGCGTCAGCGCCCGCAACGCCACCGACATCACCCACACCCACCCCCGCTCCCACGCCCACACCCACCTCGACGCCCACGCCCACGCCGCCCGGGCCCTCCCCGAAGCCACCGCTGCCCGCGCCGACGCCGTATCAGGTCAATGCGCTCGCCCATGACGTCTGGGGCGACGGCAGCAAGCCCGAGGTGCGTACCCTCGGCAGCGGATGGCTGTGGCGACGGCCGTCGGCCGAGATCGCCGGCACGACGTATCCGAACAGCGTGAGCATGCATGCGCCGTCCTCGGTGACCATCGACCTCAACCGCCAGTGCACCGCGTACGACGCCGTCGTGGGCGTCGACGATCTCAGCCTGGGGCTGGGGGCGCTGCGCTTCGCCGTCTACGGGGACGGGGAGCGGCTGTGGCACTCGAAGGTGGTGCGCGGCGCGGAGCAGGGGGTTCCGGTGCATGTCCCGCTGACGGGCCGTAAGACGCTGCGGCTCGTCGTCGAGCCGGTGTCGCCCCTCGATGTGGTGGCCGTCGGCGACTGGGCGCGGGCACAGATCAGCTGTCGCTGACAAGATCGGCGGGCGGAGCCGACGCCAGGGCCGGCCCGAGGCCGGGCAGGGGCAGGGCCGAGACCGGGCAGGGGCCAGGACCGGGGCAGGGGCCGGGGTGGGACCGAGGCTCGTTCAGGACCGGCGCTCGGGGGCGCGGTGCGCGTATCTCGATGGCCTCGGCGAGCAGGCGGCGTGTGTCCTCGGCGTGCAGTGCCTCATGTGCGCCGTCGCACGCGCTGTTCAGCTCGTCGCACAGCACGGCGGCCGTGCGACGAGCTGTGCGACGAGCTGAACAGCAGGCCGGAATCCTGGCCTCGGGCAAAGCCCGGGAGGAGCACGGCCGGCCCCTCACGACAACCGCGCACGCGGCACCACTCCCCCGGCGACCGCCCGCTGCCGCGGCGCCTCCGCCCCCGTCCAGCACGTCCCCCGTCGCGCCACCAGCCGCCGCAGCCACAGTTCCGTGGAGACCAGCTCCGCCAGCCCGTCCAGCGGCAGCCCGGCCCCCTCCGCCGCGGCCCGCAGCGCCGTACGGACCACCCGTGCCTCGATCAGCCCGGCGTCGGCCAGCAGCGGCGCGTCGAAGAGCCGCACCAGGTCGCCGATGGCGCTGCGCAGCCCGGTGCGTACCGCCGCGGCCTGGGGGTGATGCGAGGTGGCGCCCCATCCGGGCGGGAGGTCCCGTACGCCCGCGCCGGCCAGTACGGAGCGCAGCACGGCGGCCCGCGCCCCGGGCTGCACCCGGAGGGTGTCCGGCAGGGCTCGGCAGGCGAGCACCACCTGGTTGTCGAGGAACGGGGCGTGCAGCCGCTGGTTGCGCACCTCGGCGGCCTGCTCGAAGACGCGGTGGTCGGCGGCCTGGCGGGCCAGTGCCGCGCGGGCCCGCCGCTCCCCCGGGCGGCCGGCGGCGGGCGAGCGGGTCGCCGCCTCGCTGAGCCGAACCGATACTTCGGCGAGCGCCTCGCCCGTGAGCCAGCGGGCCGCGGGCCCCGGCCGGCACCAGGCGAGCGCGGCCAGCGAGGCGTCCACGGCCCCGCCCGCCACCGGCTCGTCGGCGAACTCCCGCTCCAGCAGGCGGCGTGCCGCGTCGGCGATACCGTCCGGGTACGGCGTACGGGCGAGCCTGCGGGCCGCGCGGTACACGGTGAAGGGCACCAGGACCGAGTGGGCGGAGGGGCCGTCGGCCTTGGCCAACGCGGTGACCGGGCGCAGCAGATGGCGTCGGCGACGGTCCATGAGGAGGTCGGCGAGCCGGGCCGGGTGGGCGTCGAGGACCTGGCGGGCACCGTGCCCGACGAGGTGGTCCGCACTGCCGGCCAGCAGCCTGCGGCGGTGGCGGCTCGCGGTGACGAGGGCGGGCCCCGGCTCGTCCGTGAGCGGGCCGCTTTCGAGGTCCGCGTACGGGAGGGCCTCCTCGCCGGCCGCGACGACGATGTGGTGCAGCCGCGGGTTGTCGGCGATGCTGCGGGCGCGCTCCAGTTCGGCGTCCCGGTGGGCCTGACCTCCTTGGGTGGCACGGTCGTTGAAGGTGACGGCCAGGAGGCGCTCACCGTGGCCGCCCAGCCTTCCGGGGCGGCCGGGGAGGCCGGCGGCCAGAAGGGCGAGGGTTCCCGAGGCGCTGCCCCCGGAGAGGTCGGCACCGATACCGGAGGCCGGTCCGCCGCGTGCGGCGCGCCGCTCGGCGGGGCCCATTCCGGGCACCGGGCCGGGGTCGAGCCCGTCGAGGCCGTCCGGGTCGACGGCGTGCCGCGGGGCGGCCAGCCGGGCCCGTACGGCGTCGAGCAGCGCATCGCGGACGCCGTCCACCGCCTGTTCCGGGGCGAGTTGGGGCGCGGCGACGGCGAGCGACGCGGTGGGCTCGTAGGAGGTGATGTCGCGGGCGCCGCCGCGCAGCACCAGGGCGTGGCCGGGCGGAATGCGGCGGACGCCTTCGTACGGTGTGCCGTCGCCGAGGGCCTCGGGGGCGTCCGGGCAGGCCAGCAGCGCGGCCAGGTGGCCGATGTCGAGGCCGGCCTCGGTCAGGTCGGCGAGCGGGAGGGCCGCGGTGGCGTAAGCGGTGCCGCCGGCCCAGGGGGTGTGGAAGACGGGGCGGGCGCCGGCCAGGTCTCCGGTGACGGTGATCCGCCGTCCTACCTGGACGACGGCGGTGTAGCCGCCGGGCCAGGCGGTGAGGTGACGCAGCGCGCCTCCACGGGCCGCGAGCAGGCCCACCCGCAGTTGGTCGTCGGTGGCCCCGCAGACGCCGAACACGGCGAGCCGGGTCTCGGGATCGGCCTGGACGACACGGACCTCGTCCGGCCGCCAGTCGCCGACCGCCCACAGCGGATCCGGGCCGTCCCAGAGGAGTTGGGCGCCTACGGGGAGCACGGTGCGCGCCTCCGCGCCTACCGGTCCCGCGGAGGGCGCACCCATGGCGGCGGGCGCCCCCGTGGCGGCACTGCTCCACCCCACCAACCAGCGCATTGCCGCCTCCACCCGATTCCCCGCGCCCGTTCATCGGGGCCAACGGCCGCCCCGTGCAACGGATTACCAAGCTGTCGCCATGCTGTCGCCACGCTGTCGTCAAGCTCTTGCGACGCCCATGCTGCCATGCCGACGGCGCGGGGGAAGTGCTGGAGCGGGCCCGTAATACGGGCAGTTCACGGTGTGACCGTGGACAAGGGGCAGGGAGAAGGAGCAGGGAGAAGGAGAGGGAAGGGAGAGGCAAGGGAGAGGGAAACGCAGAAGGCGGAGGGGCAACGCGATGCCGATGCGCCGGCCCCTCGGCCCCGTGTGGCCCCCCGTGTGGCCCCCCGTGTGGCCCCCGGGAAGGCTGCAGGCGACGACCGCGGGCGACGGCTCCGGACGATGGCTACGAAGGATGGCTACGAAGGATGGCTACGAGAGATGGCTACGAGGGATGACCGCGGACAATAGCCGCGAGCAATGACCGCGGCGCGATTGCAGCACCCACCGTTTTTCGGCCAAAGTGCCTTCTGCACCTCACAGTTGACACATCCGTACACCACGTCCACCAATGGCGCGACCGGCACCGGTCGACGCGCGCGACGGTCCGGGAAGCGGGCTGCGCCCCCCGGACCGGACCGCCACCCGCGGGGAATGAGGTGACGGTGTCCCCCAGCCCACTGGATCCAGTGCAGCGGGCCGACCCACGCAACAGCCATGGAAGCGCTCGGGGTGGCGGGCGGCCAGCGCGCACGGAAGGGCGCACGGGCACACGTACCCGGAGCACATGCCAACTCCCGCACCCCTGTTTGAACATGAATCTCGCCATCCGGGACACCGGCCCTTAACGGTCGGGATCCGGCGAACTACTCTGGGTGGACGCATGCCCCGGGGTAGCGGGGCGGCTATCGCTGGTTCGAGGGGTGCGCATGTCCAGGGATATACGCGGGCCGAACGAGAAGCTCGGCACGGTTCTCGCCCTCGCGGGTATCAGCAATGCCGGACTGGCACGCCGGGTCAACGACCTCGGTGCGCAGCGCGGACTGACACTTCGCTATGACAAGACATCGGTGGCGCGATGGGTCTCGAAGGGCATGGTGCCCCAGGGCGCCGCGCCCCATCTGATCGCGTCCGCAATCGGCAGCAAGCTGGGCCGACCGGTGCCGCTGCACGAGATCGGGCTGGCCGACGTGGACCCGGCTCCCGAGGTCGGCCTGGCCTTCCCCCGCGATGTGGGCGCGGCGGTGCGCTCGGCGACCGAGCTCTACCGTCTCGATCTGGCCGGGCGGCGGGCCGGCAGCGGCGGCATCTGGCAGAGCCTGGCCGGATCCTTCGCCGTCACCGCCTACGCCACTCCCGCCTCGCGCTGGCTGATATCCCCGGCCGACAGTTCGGTGGCACGGGAGGCGCCAGAGGCGCGGGAGAAGGACGCCGCGGCGGCCGGTGACGCCGGGAGTCCGCAGCACGTGGGCCACAGCGACGTCAGCAAGCTGCGCGAGGCCGCCGAGGACGCGCGTCGCTGGGACTCCAAGTACGGTGGCGGGGACTGGCGTTCGTCCATGGTGCCGGAGTGCCTCCGGGTGGACGCGGCGCCGCTGCTGCTCGCCTCGTACAGCGACGAGGTAGGCCGGGCGCTCTTCGGGGCGACCTCCGAACTCACCCGGCTCGCGGGGTGGATGGCCTTCGACACCGGCCAGCAGGAGGCGGCACAGCGCTACTACATCCAGGCGCTGCGGCTCGCCCGGGCGGCCGCCGACGTCCCCCTGGGCGGGTACGTCCTGGCGTCGATGTCCCTCCAGGCGACCTACCGCGGCTTCGCCGACGAGGGCGTCGATCTCGCGCAGGCGGCCCTGGAACGCAACCGCGGTCTGGCCACCGCCCGCACCATGAGCTTCTTCCGCCTGGTGGAGGCGCGGGCGCAGGCCAAGGCCGGGGAGGCGCGCGCCTGCGAGGTGGCGCTGAAGGCCTCCGAGGGCTGGCTGGAGCGCTCCCGCAGCGGCGACCCCGACCCGTCGTGGCTGGACTTCTACTCGTACGAACGCTTCGCCGCCGACGCCGCCGAGTGCTACCGGGACCTGCGGCTGCCGCGTCAGGTGCGCCGCTTCACCGAGCAGGCGCTCTCCCGCCCCACGGAGGAGTTCGTACGCTCCCACGGGCTGCGCCTGGTGGTGTCCGCGGTGGCCGAACTGGAGTCCGGCAACCTGGACGCGGCCTGCGCGGCGGGCACCCGGGCGGTCGAGGTGGCGGGGCGGATCTCCTCGGCCCGTACGACGGAGTACGTCCGCGATCTGCTGCACCGCCTGGAGCCCTATGGCGATGAGCCCCGGGTGGTGGAGCTGCGGGAACGGGCGAGACCGCTGCTGGCGGCGCCGGCGTAGACGGACGGGTGCCGGGCGGGCGCCGGCGTAGACGGGCGGGCGCCGGCTAGGGCAGGCATCGGTTTCGAAAGGCGGGTGCGCGGGTTCCGAAGGGCGGGTGCGGGTTCCGAAGGGCGGGTGCGGGTTCCGAAGGGCGGGTGCGGGTTCCGAAGGGCGGGCGGGGCGTTCGCGTCCCCAGCGGGTGGCCCCCCACCCCGGCTGGCCCTCGCCCCGGCCGGCCCTCGCCCCGGTCGGCCCTCGCCGCACTGCACTGTCAGTGGTGCCCGTCATGATGGGGTACGTCGTCGGTGAGGGTGCGCGGATCCGCGGCGAGGGGCGGACCTGCGGCTATGCGGTTGGGAGGTGCAGTGGCGGCGTACGACTGCGATGTGCTGGTGATCGGTGCCGGCATCATCGGGCTCTCCACGGCCCATGCGATCACGCGGGCCGCGCCGGGCACGCGCGTGGTGGTCCTGGAGAAGGAGCCCGGTCCGGCCCGCCATCAGACCGGGCGGAACAGCGGGGTGATCCACAGCGGCATCTACTACCCACCCGGCTCGCTCAAGGCCCGCTTCGCTCTCCAGGGCTCGGCGGAAATGGTGAAGTTCTGCGCCGAGCACGACATCCCGCACGAGGTCACCGGCAAGCTGATCGTCGCCACCGACCGCAGCGAACTCCCCCGGCTGCACGGTCTGATCCAGCGCGGCCGGGAGCATGGCCTTCCGGTGCGTGAGCTGGGCCCCGCCCAGATAGCCGAGTACGAACCCGAGGTGCGCGGCCTGGCCGCCATCCACGTCGGCACCACCGGCATCTGCGACTTCGCCGCGGTCGCCCGCCGGTACGGCCGGCTGGCACAGGACGCCGGCGCCCGGATCGTCTACGGCGCCGAGGTGACGGTGATCGGCCGCCGCCCCGGCCGGGTCGCGGTCCGTACGGCCGACGGCACGGTCCACCGCGCCCGCGCCCTGGTCAACTGCGCCGGTCTGCACTGCGACCGGATCGCCCGGCTGGCCGGCGACAACCCGGGCATGCGGATCGTCCCGTTCCGCGGCGAGTACTACACCCTCGCTCCGGAGCGCGCCGCCCTCGTCCGCGGCCTGGTCTACCCCGTCCCCGACCCGGCCTTCCCCTTCCTGGGCGTCCATCTGACCCGCGGTATCGACGGCGCCGTCCACATCGGCCCCAACGCCGTCCCCGCCCTGGCCCGCGAGGGCTACGACTGGCGCACGATCCGCCCCACCGAGCTCGCCGGCACCCTCGCCTTCCCCGGCTCCTGGCGGATAGCCCGCCGCCACTGGCGCTACGGCGCCGGCGAACTCCACCGCTCCCTGTCCCGGCGCGCCTTCACCGACGCGGTCCGCCGCCTCCTCCCGGCCGCCCGCGAGGAGGACCTGATCCCCTCCCCGGCCGGCGTCCGGGCCCAGGCCGTCCTGCCCGACGGCACCCTCGTCGACGACTTCCTCTTCGCCGAGACCCCCGGCATGATCCACGTCCTCAACGCCCCGTCCCCGGCAGCCACGGCGTCACTGCCCATCGGCCGGGAGGTGGCACGGCGGGTGCTGGGGGTGGTGGGGCGGTGAGGGGGTGAGGGGGTGAGGGGGGATGCGGGTGACAGGGTGATGGGGGTGCTGGGGGGGGTGCTGGGGCCGGGCCGCATATGACAGAACAGAAGCGGCACCGGCCCGGCGGTTCACCTGCCCGGAGGAACCTTGAACGCCTGGACGCTCGGCCGGTTGTCACTGAGCCGCTCGCCCTGCACGAACAGCGTTTTGTCGATGCCGTTCCAGGCGAGTGACATGGAGTCAGGAGAGGGCAGCGAATGCTCCGGGTCGTAGACCGCGCCCATCACCTTCTCCTTGCCGTCACGCAGGCCGATCGAGACCAGCAGCGGATCGCGGGCGCTCGCGCCGCTGTCGGGTGACGTGGTGACCGCGATCACCCCCGCGTCGTCCACGCCCGCGGTCGCCGCCGAGCCGCGCTTCTTCCACAGCAGCTTTCCGGTCTTCAGGTCCATGGCCGCGAGCCCCTTGCCGGCGCCGTACTGCGCCACCAGCACCTGCTCGTCATCGTCGACATAGGTGCTGCGCGAATCGAAGGCCAGGTCCTTCAGCTCTCCTTCGAGCTTGAACGAGTGATCCGGCTGCCCTTCCTTCGTATACGTCTGGATGAAGCGGTCGGGATCGGCGGAGCTGCCGTCGAGCATGAGGAGCGTCAGGGGCCGGTCCGAGAGGATCTGCTCGATCGGCCGCTTCTCGCCGTCGATCTTCGAATGGATGCTGGGGTACTCCAGGTCCTGGAGCGACAGCTGCGCCTGCGGCTTCTCATCGGGGCAGTTGCTGACCCAGGCCAGATACTGCGGGCTCAGACCCACGGAGTTGGTGCACTGGCGCCCCCGCGAGGTCAGCTCCCAGACCTTGTCCGCGCCGGACACCGAGAAGCCGGCGTAGGTCCGCCCGATCGTGACCGCGACGACCTTCTTGTTCACCACGACCCGCGGCCGGTGTTCCGCGCCGCTCGTGTCCTGGAGGTTCTTCGACCACAGCGTGCGGCCGGTGTCGGTGTCGACGACGGAGACGTAGGAACAGTCGTCGCCGCCCGCGTCGAAGACGACCACGCCCACGCCTTCGTAGCTGGAGTCCTTGGACATCGCGCAGACCTCGCCCGCGCCCTTCGGCGTCTCCACCGTCCACGACTTCTTGCCGGTCTTGCGGTTGTACGCCCGCACGCCCTCGCCATCGCCGTAGATGACGTCGTCACTGTTGAACCACATCGAGCGCAGACCGTTCTCGTCCTGCCGTTCGCGCGCGGACGCGGACGAGGGCATCTCCCACAGCCGCGGCAAGGCGTTCGCCGGCCGGTCGGCGGCCGAGCCGGCGGAGTCGTTCCCCGTGAGGAGGAAGTACCCGCCGACACCGCCGGCGATCAGGACGACCATCACGATCGCCAGGATGAGCGGCACGGGAGCCCCGCTACGGGACGGGGCGGCGAGCTGCCCCGGTCCTCCCGGGAACGGTGCCCCCGGGAACGGCGCTGCCGCCGTGGGCCCACCGGGGAACGGCGGCTGCCCGGGCACAGGAGCCTGCCCGGGCATAGGAGCCTGCCCTGGCACGGGAACATGTCCGGGCACGGGAGCTTGCTGCTGGGCGTACGGCGAGGGCGGGGGCGGGGGCGGCTGCTGGCCTCCGTGCGGGACGGATCCATGCGGTACGGACCCATGCGGCGCGGAGGAGGGGTAGCCATAGCCCTGCTGAGGTGACCCCTGAGGCTGGCCCATGGGCGGCTGCGCCGCACCCGGGCCGGGCTGACCGGACTGACCGGACTGACCAGGCGAAATGGGCTGACCAGGCTGAGCGGCATAGGGGTTGGGGGCAGCAGGGGGCGGGGCGACGGGCTGTCCCGCGGGCGGATAACCGGCCGCGCCCATGGGCTGGCCCTGCGGCGGAACGGGCGACGGAGCAGCCTGCCCCGCGGCGGACGGAGCGGCCTGGCCCGGCACGGGCGGACCACTGGCCGACGCTCCCGGACTCCCCTGGCCGTCCGGCTTCGCCCCTTGCGGATTCTCGGCGCTTCCCTGGCCACCCTGCGACACGATGAACAGACCCCCTGGCTTACTTGCTTACTTGCTCGCTTGCTTACTTACTTGCTGGCTTGCTGGCTTGCTTGCTGGCTTGCTGGCTTGCTGGCTTGCTGGCTTGGTTATGCCACGTCGGCCCCGCATCGTATGCACGCCGCCACTCACCGAGCCAACGCCTCCGACCAGGGGTTTCACCCCGTCCGCCCCGCCATCACCTGGTACTTCCGATATCGCCACCGGCCTCACGCCCACCCTGCCCTCCACCCGTACAACCGCCCTCCCCCCCAGCCCCCCAGCCCTCCATCCCCGCAGGCCCGTCCTCCGCCCCCGTAGAATCGACACACTGTGTCCGAGAACCCCGCCACCCCTGAAGCCAACCGGTCGGAAGCCAACCCGTCGGAAGCCGGCGCTCCGGCAGCCGCTGCCGCCGCCGCACGGGCCACCGCCGCGCAGGAAGCCACTCCACAGGAAGCCACCCCGCAGGAAGCCCGCGGCCTCGGCTCCACGGCCGTCTCAGCCGCCACCCCCCGTCGCGGCGCGCCCATGTTCCCCGACGGCACCGGCCCCGCGGCCGACCCGGCGGGCTCGCACCACGAGCGACGGATCCGCTCCTTCCAGCCGCGCCGCAGCCGTGTCTCCCCCGGTCAGGCCGATGCACTGCGTCGCATGTGGCCCAAGTGGGGCCTGGACATCGATGGCCTGTCCCGAATCGACCTCGACACCTTCTTCGACGGCCTGCCGGTCGTCCTGGAGATCGGCTTCGGGATGGGCGAGGCCACGGCACAGATGGCCGCCGCCGACCCGTCGACCGGAATCCTCGCCTGTGACGTGCACACGCCGGGCCAGGGCAATCTGCTCCGCCTCGCAGAGCAGAACGGCCTGTCCAACATCCGCGTGGCGAACGGCGACGCGATCATCCTCCTCCGCGAGATGCTCGCCCCCGGCTCCCTCGCCGGCCTGCGCGTCTTCTTCCCCGACCCCTGGCCCAAGAAGCGCCACCACAAGCGCCGCCTGATCCAGCCGGAATTCGTCGCGCTGGCCTGCTCCCGGCTCGCGCCCGGCGCCCTGGTCCACTGTGCGACCGACTGGGAGCCGTACGCCGAGCAGATGCTGGAAGTCCTCTCCGCCGAGCCGACGCTGGAGAACCTCCACCCCGGCTACGCCCCCCGGCCGGACTTCCGCCCGCTGACCAGGTTCGAGGGCCAGGGCCTGGACAAGGGGCATATCGTCCACGACCTGCTCTTCCGCCGCCGCAGCGCGTAAGCCGATAGCCGGTAGCCGGTAGCCGGTAACGGCGCGGGTATCCACAGCCTCCTCCACCAACAAGGGCTCCGCACCTCCGGCACCCGCCTGCACGAAGACCTTCGTGGCCTTCGTGACCTCGTGACCTCGTGACCTTCGTGCAGGCGCGGCAGAGGCTTCCCTCAGGCACCCACTGGGCACCACCAGGCACCCCACTGGGCACCACTAGCCAGTAGGCGCCCCACCAGGAATGGCCCCTCCCTACGCCGCAAACCTCCTCGTTAGAGTCGACAGGTGTCCCCGTCCTCCCCCCATCCGCCCCCACCCCCCTGCGCACCACCTCCGCCCCCGTACGCACCCCCGGCACACACCCCCTGCACCGCGCACGCCCCCACCGCGCACCCGCACCCGCACCCGCACCGCACACCCCCGTGGCAGAGCAGAACCGTCCGCGCGACGGCCCTGATATCCCTCCTGGCGCTCTCCGGTGTCCTGATCATCGCGCTGGTCCGCCGCGAGACCGGCACCGAAGGCTTCCTCGTCGGCCTGGGCCTGGCCGTCTTCCCCGTACCGCTCCTCATCGCAGCGTTCTGCTGGCTCGACCGCCTGGAACCCGAGCCCTGGCGCAACCTCGCCTTCGCCTTCGCCTGGGGCGCCTGCGCCGCCACCCTGGTCGCCCTGCTGGCCAACGGCTTCGCCACCGACTGGCTGGCCGCCAATATCGCCCCCACCTCGCCCTCCGGGGCCGAGGTCTGGGGCGCCGCAGCCATCGCCCCGTTCGTCGAGGAAACGGTCAAGGCCGCCGCCGTCCTCTTCCTCTACCGCTTCCGCCGGCGCGACTTCGACGGCATCACGGACGGCATCGTCATCGCCGGCATCACCGCCACCGGCTTCGCCTTCACCGAGAACATCCTCTATCTCGGCAACGCCTTCGGCGAGGACCAGTCCCTGGGCCACTCGGGCCTGGACTCCCTCACCGCCGGTACCTTCTTCATCCGGATCATCGTCTCCCCCTTCGCCCACCCCCTCTTCACCATCCCCACCGGCCTCGCGTTCGGCATCGCCGCCACCCGCTACCCCCGCCGCCGCACCGCCCGCACAGCCGTGGCCGCCCTGGGTCTGGCAACCTCGGTCCTCCTCCACGCCGTCTGGAACGCCTCCGCCACCCTCAACACCCCCGGCTTCCTCCTCGTCTACGGCCTCTTCATGGTCCCGGTCCTGCTCACCCTGACCGCCCTCGCCACCTGGGCCCGCAACCAGGAGCTCCTCTCCCTCCGCCGCTACCTCGCCCCCTACATCACCGCCGGCTGGCTCGCCCCCACCGAACCCACCGCCCTCTCCTCCCTCAAGACCCGCACCCTGGCCCGCGACATCGCCCACCGCACCCAGGGCCCCGCCGCCGCCCGCGCCGTCACCGAATACACCGCCCTCGCCACCACCCTCTCCTTCCACCGCCGCCGCGCCCACCTCACCGGCCCCACCCCCGACTTCACCACCCGGGAACACCTCCTCCTCCAGCGCTTGCGGCACTATCAGCCGTGGGGACAGCGGGCGCTTACGGATGCGCTGGAGGCTGTGACCCGGCAGGGTGGCTGCCTGGCAGACCAGGAAGAGGGCGAACCCAGCGGCTCCGGCGAGACTCACTCAAAGAAGTCCGGTCGGGCAAGGCTGTGCAGGCGGGGTAGCCAGAGCCGTACCGAGGGGACCCCGTCCTGCTCTACGCAGCAGGCGGCGCACCGCCCGCCATCGGGTCGGTCATGGCGGCGTTGAAGTACTGGAACGCGGACAGCTCGTAGCCAGTGCGCCCGGAGCTCGTCATCAGCGCACCGTCTTGGGATGGGGGTGGCGGCGCATCTCGACATTGCGATCCGTCGCCTTCGACGTGTCTCCCACGGCGTAGGCTTCCGCGCGCTGTTGTGCCAGTGCGGCGCACACATCGCACCCGGCAACCGGCTTTGGCTCCGGGACCAGTTCCCCCCAGGCGAACGGGGCGGCACATGCGGGCCATCAGCTCACCACCTCCACGCCGTGAATCCAGCGCGGCCCCGCATCGATTCCGTGCACAGCCAGCCACAATGACCGTCGCCGCCCGCGCCGCAACCGTCGCTGGTGCAGTTCTTCGGGCGTGAGCACGTACGGGCGGACCAGGGCCGAGCCTCGCCACGCAACAGCCCCGGCTGCCCTACGGGCACGGGGCGTGGCGCGGGTGTCTTTGTTCGCGCCGCTTCATCCTCGAAGGCAAGCCGATACTGCTGGCCACGAGTTTCCTTCCCACTGACCTGGTGGCTGGCTCCCTGATTATCCAAGAGGACACCGGGCCTGGCGGCACCTACGCGCGCCTGGCTGAACTGGGCCACGAGCCCGTGCACTTCCCGGAAGAGATCCGCTGCCGGATGCCGTCTCGGGATGAGGAAAACCGACTCAGCCTCACCATGGGCACACCCGTGATCATCATCTTCCGCACCGCTTTCACGGATGGCGGCCGCCCTGTGGAAGTCAACGAGATGATCCTGGACTCGTCCGCATACGTGCTGGAATACGACATCGAGGCATAGCGGAACGCGCCAGCCGCGCAGGCGTTTGCAGATAGTTGTGGAAGCTTACGGGGAGTATGGCCGGCGGAAATCAGGCGCACAACCTCCCGAAGCGCATGGCTCAAGTCAGAGACTGTGAGACCACGTCAGCCATACCCCACGAGATCGCTGTGGAAGAGCCCGCCCATCCATCAGGTGTGCGCCAGATGGCCCCGATGCCATGTTCCTCAAGGTAGTTGGTGTAGACGCCAATATCCTCGGAGAATAGTCCCAGGAGGTGCGGCTTGGGCTCTCCCCTCAGCGCGTACCAGAAATAGCGATACTCCAGCAGCTGCCCTACGGCCTCGCGCACTGCCTGCGTGGGGTTGCCCTTCTTCACCGCTTTGGCTTCCACCAGCCATTCGTCGCCATTCGCCTGGAGCACCAGGTCCCGAGGATGCACACGATGTGTAATCGGCGTAAACCCCCGCCTCAGGATGTAGGGCCCAAAACGCCGAATGAGCCCCTCGTGTGCCCGCGTCCTGCGTTGCTCGGCCGCCGCAAGCTGCACGTAATAGTCATCGCTCGTTTTGGGCTGAAATCCCTCCAGGCCCTCGTAGGTGACATGTCCGCTGGTGCGGTACTCAACGATGGGTCCCTCAGGCTCGTTCATGACCTCAATGTGCGGCTCAACAGCGAGTGTCGCCTTGAGGATCGTGGCCATGTTGCCGAGGTCTGCACAGAGGTCTTCCTCAGCAGGAAGTTGATCGATCTCATAGCAGCGAGCGGCTACGCTACTGGCCTCGTACGCCCGTGCCCGCCACCCGGTGTGTTTGAACTCCGGCTGATCGGACCAGTCAGCGACGAGTTCGCGAGGAAGCTCAGCCAGCAAGGACTGTGCCCTTACGGTCAAGTGAGTGCGGAGCTTCTTGCCGGTCGTCTCCAGTTGGTTGCTGAACACCGTTACGCCCTGCTGAAGCGTCAGAGCGACTGACTTGAGATCCGCCGCGAAGATATAAGCGAGGTAGAGCCCGTCAGTTCCGCTCCCTCCCGTAGTCGATTCATAGATCTGAATCCATGGTGTTGCCGCGGCTCCGCCTTTTCCGCCGTGGCCTCTCGCCTTCATGCCGTAGGGCAGGGCCGTCGCGAGGCGGTCGCCCGCTGCCTTCAGCACTTCTTGGCCTGGGTTCCCGCTCGTAGTGGTGAGCGTGGTGTCGAACCTGTTGGCCACATCGAGGAGCAGATCACGTATACCCATGCACCAAAAGTTACGGGATTCGATCACTTGTGGCTGCTGTTGAAGACGATGAGACGAGCAGACGGCGGAATCGAGCCATGATCGCGGTCCTCCATGGTTCCGCCGGGCCACACGATCATTGCCCTGCTTGCTGCTTTCTCTGGCTCTCCGGGCCTCCCCGGTCCGCTGCAAGGCCCGGCGTAGGCTCAGGGAAGTTGGCTCTGACGTGGAAGGTTATGGCGATGGCGCGTGTTCCGGCGGCAGTAGTGGCGGCGAGTGGGCTTGTAGGTGGTTACGGCCTGGCCCGTTGGACGAAGAAGCGGCCCCTGGGTGGGGTGGCGCTGGCGGCGGCGGGGGCTGTGGCGGCCAAGGAGTGGCAGGAGAAGGCCGGGCCGACGGCTGCGGTGGCGTTGAGTGGCGCCTACGTGGCGGCGTTCGCGGGGTCACATGTGCTGGCCAAGAAGATTGGGGCCTGGCCTTCGGTGTTCGCAGTGGCGGGTGGGGTCGCGCTGGCGTCGTGGGCGGTGGTCGACCGTCGGGGTTGAGGCTGGCCGGTGCACGGGCGGGGCGGCGAGCGCCTGCCGCGTCCGTGCACCGTCATTCAGGCCGAGGCGTCGTTGAGGAGGGTGAGTTCGGGCTCGGTGAGGGTCAGGTCGGCGGCGGCCAGGAGGGGTGGGAGCTGGGAGACCGTGCGGGCGCTGGCGATGGGGGCGGCGACAGTCGGCTGGGCGGCGAGCCAGGCGAGGGCCACGGTGGCCGGCTCGGCTCCGTGGGCGGCGGCGACGGTATCGAGGGCCTCAAGGACGCGGAGGCCGCGATCGGTGGCCAGATACTGTGCGGCCTTCTCGGAGCGGGCGCTGTCGATGGCGGTGCCCGGGCGGTACTTGCCGGTGAGGAAGCCGGAGGCGAGAGCGTAGTAGGGGACCGCGGCGACGCCCTCGCGGGCGGCCACGGCAGCCAGTTCGCCCTCGTAGGTGTCACGGGAGACGAGGTTGTAATGGGGCTGCAGGGCGACGTAACGGGCCAGGCCCTCGCGAGTGGAGAAGGCCAGGGATTCCGCAAGGCGGGCCGCTGAGATGTTGGACGCGCCGATCTCGCGGACCTTGCCGGCCTTGACGAGGTCGTCGAGAGCGGTGAGGAACTCCCCGACCTCGAGCGACTCATCGTCGAAGTGGGTGTAGTAGAGGTCGATGTAGTCCGTACGGAGGCGAGCGAGGGACTGGTCGACCGCGGTCTTGATCGTGGCGGCGGTCAGGCCCTTGAGGTCGGGGTGTGCGCCGACCTTGGTGGCGATGACGACGTCGGAGCGATTACCGCGGGACGCCAGCCAGTTGCCGATGACGGTCTCGGACTCACCGCCCTTGTTGCCGGGGACCCAGGCGGAGTAGACGTCGGCGGTGTCGATGAAGTTGCCGCCGGCGGCCGTGTACGCGTCGAGCACGGCGAAGGACTCGGCTTCGTCGGCCGTCCAGCCGAAGACGTTGCCGCCGAGGGAGAGCGGGGAGACGGAGAGCGAACCAACAGTTTTGAGTTTCGCGGTCATGTGGCGTGAGAGCGCTGAGGGGAGGGAGTTTATTCCCCCCCCCGTTTGTTTTTGTTTCTCGTTGCCTCGTGTTCTCCGTTGCCCAGATGGTGACGTTGCCCGGATGGCGACGTTGATCAGATGGTGACGTTGATCAGATGGCTATTCCGTGCTCCCGAAGCCATGGCACCGGGTCTATCGGGTCCCCGGCACCGGGGCGTACCTCCAGGTGGAGGTGTGGGCCGGTGACGTTGCCCGTCGCGCCGACGCGGCCGATGACGTCGCCCGTAGTGACCTTGCCGGAGGTCTTCACCATCGAGGACAGATGGCAGAACCAGAGCTCGGTGCCGTCGTCGAGGGTGAGCACGATGCGGTAGCCGTACGCACCGGCCCAGCCGGCCTGGGTGATGGTGCCGGAGTGAACCGCCTTGACGGGCGTGCCGGTCGGCGCGGCGAAGTCCTGCCCGGTGTGGTCCGCGGCCCAGCGGTCGCCGGCCTGGCCGAAGCTGGCGGTCAGGGTGTACGAGGAGACGGGGGCGGTGAAGCTCTTCGCCAACTGGGCGAGGCGTTCGGCCTCCGCCTTACGGCGGGCCTCCTCCTCAGCCTCACGCTTGGCCTCCAGCTCCGCGGCTTTCTTGGCGGCCTCGGCCTTCTCGGCTGCCTTCTGGGCTTCGGCCGCTTCCTTCGCGGCCTGCTTGACGGCGGCGTTCTCGGCCGCTTCGCGAGCTTCCGCCTCGGCGGCGTCCTGCTGCGCGTCGGCCTGCTGGAGGATGCGGCTGCGCAGGGCCTCGCCGGCGCCGGTGCCGCTGCCTGCGCCGATGGCCTCGCTGAGTGGGCCTGAAGCCGAGGGGGAGTTGGCCTCGGAGCCGGAGCCGGAGCCGGAGTTGGCGCTGGAGTTGGCGCCGTCGTCGGCACCAGCGCCGGATATGAGGTCGCCCACGCCAGGGAGGGATTCGGCGTCCGGCAGGCTGTCGGCTATCTCGTGAGCCAGCCCGCCGATGTCGGGCATCGAGATCGGGACCGGCGGGCGGTCCTCCGCCGTGGCCATACCCCCCGCGCCGACCGCCGCGATGACGCCGACACCGAGGACCGTACCGCCGCGGGCGAGCCCGCCGGTGCGCTGCTTGACCACCCGGTGCTTGCCACGGACGGCGCGGACGGACTCCTCGGTGGGGTTCCACTCCTCCCACGGGCCGTCACCGTCACTGCCGCCGTCGCTGTCACCTTCACCGTCACGGTCGGCGTCATGGCCCGCTGCGATGTCCGCACCGCCGCGCGCGTAGCCGGGGCCGTCGAAGGCGCCTCGGGCATCGAGTTCATCCGGGGAGGCCGGAGCAGCGGGGGCTGCGGATGCAGATGCGGATGCAGATACAGAGGGGAAGGGGGCCGGGGATGCGGATACGGATGCAGGAGCGGATGCGAACGGAGCCTCGGGGGCAGGCCTGCTGGACGCCACGGGGGCGGACTCCTTTCCTTCCTTCTCGCCTACCGGGTTAGCTGACGGGTTCGGAGCAGGAAGGTCTCCTACGGGCACCCTCTGGCTGAGGCGTCCGATTCACCCCAAGGTGGTGGTTCCCCGGTTCCCTTGTGCAGTTCATGCCGTTCATGCGGTTCGGGCAGCTCGCGCGGTTCGTACCGTTCGGGCCGTTCGAGGTGTTGAAGGTGCGTGAAATGCGCGTACGAGATTCGGCGTCGGCGCGCGGTGCCGCCTCTTGCGGCGGCTGGGACGACCGCGCTGCGTTATCGGACAGTAATAGAAGCCGTGACCATTTTCCAAGCCTCCCCCGGGATCCTTGTCCACTCCCTATGAGATGCACCGTGGAACTTTCCCGCCATTCCCACTCAAATAGGGCGAATTGACCACAGAGCGCTAAACGATCTCTCGGCGATTGTGCGTCAGTTGTTATCCGATGCAGGTGCCCATTGTGATGCGGAGGGGCGCACGGACATCACCTAGAGTGACGACGTGCGCGACGTCGGATCACGGTCATCAACACGTCGTCGACACGCCGGTCGTCGACACGTCGTCAACACCGGGAGCTCACACGCCTCACTACGCCCCCATGGGCCGCTGCACCGCCAGCAGCGCCATATCGTCCGCCTGCTCGCCGCCCGTATGCCGTGCCACGTCCTCGATGAGGGTGTCCAGGAGGCTGCCCGGTCCGGCGAAGTGGCGGCCCCGCAGCCGCGCCGACGGGTCGTAGAAGCGGCCGTGGGAATCGCGGGCTTCGGTGACGCCGTCCGTGAAGAAGAGCAGCAGTGCACCGGCCGGGAGGAACGTCTCGTCCACCCGGTCCGGCCAGCTCGCCACCTCGCCCATCCCCAGCGGCAGCGCCGGCGCCGAGGGCGTCAGCTCGCGCAGCCCGCCGTCCGGGGTGAGCATCAGAGGCGCCGGATGGCCGCGATTGAGAATCCGCAGCACGGGCTCCCCGACGGCCGGGACCTCCGCCAGGACAGCCGTGGCGAACCCCTCGACCAGCTCGATCCCCGCGCGCCGCTCGGCCTCCCGCCGCAGCGCCCGCTCCAGCCGGCCCGCCACCGCCTCCAGCGTGGCCTCCTGCTCGGCCGCCTCCCGGAAGGCACCGATGACGACCACCGCGGCCTCCACCGCCTCCAGCCCCTTGCCGCGTACGTCGCCGACGAGCAGCCGTACGCCGTGCGGGGTGTCCTGCACGGCGTAGAGGTCGCCACCGATCCGCGCGTCCGCCCGCGCGCCCACGTAGCGGGCGGCGACCGCGAGCCGTCCGCCGAGCTGCTCCGGCGGCTCCGGCAGAACGGCCCGCTGGGCGGCCTCCGCGACGTCCCGTACGGACGCCAGATGGGCCTCGGTCTTCCGTAGCGCACGGTTGATGCCGAGCGCCAGCAGGGCCACGACGAACACCGTCGCAGCCTCCGCCACCGCCTCGTGGACGTTCGAGGCGGGGCTGCGGTAGGCGGCCACCCAGATCTCGCCTGCGACGGCGACCAGCGCGGTGAGGGCGGTAGCACCCAGCGAGAAGAGCGGCGCCGCGACCAGCGGGGCCGCGGCGAAGAAGGGGGAGCCGGTGTAGCTGAGCGGCGTCACCTCCTCGAAGGCGAGGCCGCCGATGAGCAGAACGACGGGCAGCCAGCGCACCAGGTGCTGCCCCCGCAGCCGCCTCCGGGCACGGCGGGCCCGTGGCTCCCACTCCCCGTCGTCGCCCGTAGAGGGGCTGTCGCCCTGCCGCATCCGTACCGGTCTCTTCCCGCTCCACCCGTCCGTACGGGCACCGTCGTGTCGGCCGCCTCGACGCCCGTCCCAAGGCTTTCCGCTGCGAGGGCGTCCGGCGAATCCTCGGCGTCCGGATGGGGCATGACGTCCGGATGGGGCATGGGGCACGGGGCATGGGTCGTACGCGGGGTCATGGCTCCTACGCGGGCGGGGGTCATGGCTCATGCGCGGGCGGACGGGACCGGACGGCAGTGGTGGCATGGGGCACGGCTCTACGTGCTGAAGGGCAAGGGCACGGCTGGGCGCGCGAAAGGGCACGGCTTCGTACAGGTCCGCGTCCCCGCCCCCGTCCGCATCCGTCCCCGCACCCGTCCGTATCCGCACCCGCACCCGGAAAATGCGATACGGCGGGCGCCCACAAGAACGCCCGCCGTACCGTTTTCACACCGTCAGGACGAGTCCCGACTCACTCACTTACTTCCGCTACCTCCGAGCCGACCACCAGGCTGGGGACACACTGATGGCCCACACGTCCCCCACCTGTTCCTCGGTGGGGTCGTCCGGATCGACGTCACGGAGCCCGTAGGGGTCGACTTCGGCGATGACGAAAATCCTGGCGCCGGACTCGGACACCCGATATCGCCGGATGTCGTCGGTGCCCGAGGGGTCATCGTCCGGCTCGATGGAGTATCCCTGGCTTGAGATCACGGCGCTCAGCTCATCGAACTTCACGCGATGAGCGAACGTGCCGTGAGCCTCCTCAATCGACGGCGGTACGGCGATGCCGCCGCCCAGCAGACGGTGAATCTGCAGGCTGATGCCGAAACAAGGCCACGTACCCGTTTCCTCGTCCTCCTGGAACGAGAGTTCCACGAGTCCGTAGTCGCGGCCGATGAGACCTTGCGACGTGTTGTCGACGTAGGCAGGCCCGAGTTTCGCTTCCCAGTCGGCAGGCAGGGAGCCTATGCCCGCTCCCAGTACATCACCGCGCGTGGCCACATGGGCATAGAAGTCCAGGTCGGGCATCTACATCTTCTCCATTGCCTCGATCAAGGCCGCCAGCTCTTCCGTCCGGTCCTCCTTGAAGTTCCACGCCTTGGTCTCGTAGTTCTTCTTTGCCTCCTTCGTCCTCTCAATCATTTTCTCACGCAGCTTCTTGTTCGACTTGAGCGCGTCGATTGCAGCGTCGACCTGCTTCTTCGAGGCGTAGCCCTTCGACGAACGGAACGGCAAACCCATAATGCCGCCCTTCCCGTCCGGGCGAATCAGCACCTCCATCTTGTCCATCATGTTGATGTGGGCACCCTTTGTCACCCAGTCCGTGTCCAACACCGCCACACGCTTGATCAGAAGGCTGCAGTCTTTGTCCTTCTTGGCGTTGTGCACCAGGACCGTCGTGGACCCTGCGGCGACGTAATAGGTGTGGAGGCCTTCGACGGTGAGGTTGTAGACCTTGCGGTGCTCGGTCCAGGCACGGGTGTTGACGACCTTCCTCAGCTCACCACGGGAAGTACGGAGGCGATCACCCGCCTTGAGGTCCTTGGCGTCCAGCCAACTGGCCTTGTTGTCCACCCAGAACGGATGCCTGTCAGTGGCGTTCACCGTACCGGTGGCATTGCCGGCTTCGCCGTCGGTGTCGACGGTGATCTGGACCAGGTTCTTCTGCCCCTCACCGACGATCACATCCGTTACCGCCCGCGCCTCAGTCTTTCCGGCGCTGGGGTCAGTGGCCAGAACCTTCTGCCCGATGTGGACATCCCTGATCGGCTTGCGCGTGCCGTCGGCCATCAGCACCGGGGTTTCCGGTGTGAAGCTGTTGCCCTCCCGTACGGATAGGTTCTGTGCCACTGGACACACAATGGGAGTCTTACGGAGCTTCTCAAGAATCTCCGCACTCTTATTGATCACCTTTTTCGCCTTGGCGGACTCGTCAAGGAACTTGCTGATCCCACCGACAATTCGGGTGATGGCCTTGGTGATCGCCGGGAGCTCCTTGATGACCTGAAGAGCCTTCCCCCAGGGGAGGGCACCGATCACCGTCCAGAAGCAGCTTTCGATGTTTCCTTCAACGAAGCACTGCTTGATGTCCTCGAAGAGGAGGTCAACGAGGATCTTGCCGCCATTTTCAAGCAGGAACTCCTTGATGCCCTTTTCTGCGGCCTTGCGAGCCTGCTCGTACTCCTCGGGCGACAAGTCGTTGTATTCGAGCGCTTGCTCTTCCTCCCAGGTCAGCTCCGGGCCGGACTCGCCTGCAGCCTTGGCGGCTTCTGCGCGGCGTTTGCGTTCCTGTTCGCGCTCGTATTCCTCGGCCTTTTCAGCGGCCTTCTTGGCTTCCTCGGCGTATTTGTTGGCGTTCTTGGCTGCTTCTTCTGCCGACTTGGCGTGCTTTTCGGCGGAGTCGGCGAGCTTGTTGGCGTCGGCGGCGTCCTTTTCGGCCTGGGCTGCGGCGCCTTGGGCGACGGTGGCCTCGTGTTCGGCGAGGTTGGCGGCGCTGTTGGCGGCGTTGGCGTGCTGTTCGGCTTCGGCGGCGGCGCCGCGGGCGCGCGCTGCTTCGGCCTCGGCCTCGTTGGCCGCCTTACGGGCCGCTGCCGCGTCCGCGTAGGCCTGGTTGGCGGCCTGGCGGGCGAGCTTGGCATCGGCCTGGGCCTGGGCGTCGGCCTTGTTGGCGGAGGCTGCGGCGGCACGGGCCTTGGCGCCGTCCTCAGCGGCCTGGGCAGCCGACTTCATGGCGTTGGCGGCCGAGCGGGCGGCGTTGGCCGAGGAGTGAGCTGCATCAGCGGCGGCCTTGAACGCCGGCGCCACCTGGGCGTTGGCGCGCTTGGCGGCTTCCTCGGCGGCCTGCGCGGCCTTGAGCGCCTCGGCGGCCTTGGCCTCGGCCGAGGCGACCTGCTCCTTACCCGTCTCCAGGGCCGCCTTGGCGACCAGCGTGGCGAAGTCGGCGTCGACGTCCGCTCCGGTGAAGGGGGCGGTCAGGTCGATGGCGGTGTTGGCCGGGTCGGCGATCCCGGCCGCCGTGGTGCGGGCCGCTCCCGAGGCCTGGACGGCGATGGTGGACTGCAACCGCGCCATCGCCGCCTCACGGACCGCGCCGTCGGCTTCGTCCTTGGTGCGGTTGGCCGCCTGCAGCGCGTTGTTGGCGTGCATGGCAGCCAGCCCCGCCAGACGAGCCGACTCGTGCGCGGCGATACCGGCCCGGGCCTGCTGCGCCGTGGCCTCAGCCGCCTTGGCATTCGCCCGCTGCGCTGCGGCGTGGGTGGCTGCAGCTTCGGCCTCGGCCTTGTTCGCCGCGGCATTCGCCCTGGCGGCGGCGTACTCGGCATTGTTCGCAGCCTGGTTGGCACGGGCCGCGTGCGCCGTGGCCTCAGCGGCTGCGGCGCGTGCCCGGGCGGCATGGCCTGCGGCCTCGGTCGCCGCCGACCGCGCACGCACCGCCGCACCACTGGCACCATCAGCAGCACTACGGGCCTGACCGGCCGCCACACCGGCAGCGTCGGCGTCCGCCCGCGCACCCTCAGCCGCCGCACGTGCCTCACCGGCGGCAACGGTGCCCTTGCCGGAGGCGGCCATCGCCTCGGTCGCCTTGGCCCGGGCTTCCTTGGCCTGGTGGTTCTGCTCGGCCTGGAACGCCTTGTTGCGCGCCTCGCGGGCGTTGCTCTCCTCGGTGCGCGCGCGTTCGTCGGCCTTGGCGGCGATGCCCTCCTTCTCGGCGGCACCGGCGCGGGCGGAGGCTGCCTGCGCGGCGGCGGCCTGGGCCTGGGCGCGCAGGGCCGAGGCGGTACGGGCTTCGGCCTCGGCGCGGGCACGGGCCGCAGCAGCCGCGTCACGTTCACGCTCGGCACGGGCACGCGCCTGGGCGGCCAGGTCACGCTCACGCTCGGCGATCGCACGCTGCTCGGCGGCGATCTTCGCCTGACGCTCGGCCTCCAGGCGAGCCTGACGGGTCTTCTTGGCGTGCTCCCACGCCTCCCGCTCCGCCTGCTCCGCATCCAGGCGCGCCTGCTTGGCACGGGCCGCGGCATCCGCAGCGACCTTCGCCTGCTTCTCCGCGGCCGCGGCCATCTGCGCTGCCGCCTTGGCCTGCTGCTCGGCATTGGCACGCCACTGCTTCGCCTGCTGCTCGTGCGCCAGCGCCTCGTTCTTGCCATTCAGCGCGGCGGCGTCGGCGGCAGTGGCATCCACCGCATGCTGCGCGGTCTGCCCGGCGGCAACCGCCGCCTCCGCAGCCGCCGCCATACCGGAAGCCACCTCGGACCACTGCGCACCGTGCGTCAGCCCGGTCTCCACCAGCACGTCGGCCTGCACCTTCGCCTGCGCGGCCGCGACCTTGGCCGCACGGGCCGCATCCCCGGCGTAACCCACCTGCCGGGCGACCTCGGCCTTGACGTCGCCGTAGTCGGACAGACGCTTGCCCGCCCGGTCCGCCGACAGCATCCGGTCAGCCTCACGCGCCGCCGAAGCAGCCGACGTCATCGCATTGGCCGCCTCCTTCAGCGCCTTGACCGCATCCCCGTGGTAGCCGATCAGCTTGGTACGGGCCTCAGCCGCACGAGCGGCCTTCTGGGCCAGATCCCGCAGCTTCTCCGCCGCCTCCTGCGCCTCCTTCTGCGCCTTCTCGTGCGCGGCCTGATTGTCGGCGTCCTTCTGCGCGGCCTCCTGGTAACCCTTCTCCAGGAACTCCTCAATCGCCTTATCCGACCCGGCGTCCAGAGCGGCCTGCGCGGCCTTCTTCACCTCCGGCCCACCGACACCGACCAGCATCTCCACACGCTTGCGGAGCTCCGCCGCACGCTCCTTGGCGGTCTGCTCGTCCTTCTTGTCCCGCGCCCGCGCAATCTCCGCACCAAAAGCGAGGAAATCGGCACGGTCACGCGCAGTGGCCTTCGGACCCAGGACACGTTCGACCTCAGCGTTGAAATACGGCCCACCCGTGCCGCGCAGCGCCTCGATCTTCTTGACGTTCTCAACGTCGGTGTTGTTCTTCTTGTCCTTGGCACGCTGGCGGGCCTCAGCCTCACCATGCTCCAAGAACTCCCGAATCGCATTCGGATCGCTGCTCTCCAGCACCTTCTTCGCGGCCTCGCGGACCTCCTCCTCCTCGTCGAACTCGGCGAAGTCCTCGACCAGTTGCCGGTCACGCTCGGAGCTGATCCGCTCCAGCTCCGAACGCGGCGCAGCAGCCGGTGTGGCGGTGGTCGTCTTCGGCAGTGAGG
Source organism: Streptomyces sp. NPDC001339 (assembly GCF_042895955.1). Taxonomy (NCBI): domain Bacteria; kingdom Bacillati; phylum Actinomycetota; class Actinomycetes; order Kitasatosporales; family Streptomycetaceae; genus Streptomyces; species Streptomyces sp. NPDC001339. The sequence continues at coordinate 33,584 of NZ_JBIAWT010000004.1, forward strand.
CGGCCAGCCGGTCGAACGCCGACAACGCCTGTGCGTAGGAGCCCGTCTGGGCGGCGGCGGACGGCGGAGCGGCGGTGGTGACGGTGGCGGCTGCTTCGGTGGCCGTACCACTGAGCAACGCCATCACCACCGCAGCCGACACAGCCGTTCTCGCCGTGCCGGCCACAGCAGCCCGCGAACGTCCGGCCCGAAGCCGGAATCTACCTATCAACGGAAATCCCCCTTGAACGAAAGGACATGGAAAAGACCCCTGCCGCCGCGCACCAGCGCAGGACAGGGACGAATGAGAAGAAGAACGCAGAAAAAAGAAGCGAGATGAAGCGAAGACGAGAATGAAGAGAAGAGAAGAGAAGAAAGCACCGGCAAGAGCGAAAGCAGCCGTCTGGCCTGTCCGGCCGGAGGCATCCAGACCAGACAGACCAGATAGACAAGACAGAGAAAATAGAGAAGACAGAGAAGACAGACAGGCCGGACCAGACGAGGACGGTCAGCCCTTGACGCGCTGCTCGCCGTCCCGGGCCTGGTCGAACATGTTCTGCCAGAAGCCGGCCGTCTCGGCCGCGTCCGCCTGCTCCTTGGCCCAGGTGTCCCGGTTGGCCTCGGCCGGGTCGGTGATGTTCTTCCAGATCCCGTCCGCCGAGCCCTTGGCGGCCTCCGCGATGGACCGCCAGTTCTTCGACTGTGTCTCCGCCGCGGCCTGCTCGGCCAGCCACGCCTTCCGCGCGGCATCGGCGTGGTCGGCCACCGCCTGCCAGGCCCGTTCGGCCTCGGCCCTGGCCTTCGCCGCATCAGCCGCGTCCTTGACCGCCGCCTCGGCCGCCGCAGCCTCTGCGATCAGGCGCGACAAGGTGTGGTGGCGAACTGTTTCGGCGTCCGCGATCCGCGCCCGGTAGGCCTCGAGGTCCAGCGTGGCACCGGACACCCACCCATAGCCGTAGAACTCCGCGACGTCCGCGTCCGTGGCACCGGCCCGCAGCGCCCACTGCGCCGCCACCCGCACCTGCTCACCCGGATCACGCTCAGCCAGCTGCCGCACGAACTCCCGCTCCTTGGCGGAGACTTCCTGCTGGCGCTGGTCATCGACCTCGCGCGCGGCCCGGTCACGCCGCTGGGCCTCGGCATACCCTGTCTTCGCGAACGCCGCCTGATCAGCGGCCGTGCCCTTCAGCGCACGCTCGGCCGCCGCCCGCACCTGCGGAGAGAACTCCTGGGGGTGCGTACGGATGACCCGCTCGCAAAAGGCCTTGTTCCGGGAGCGGGTAGTACGCGCCCGGTCCCGCGCGTAGTCGTAACCCCCACCAGGGGCCAACCACTCCGCGATCGCCTCGTCACCCCGGGAGTTGCGCAGCACGTTCCACGCCGAGACGCGTACTTCGGCGGCCGGGTGCCCCGTAGCCAGCCGACGGACCTCCTTGCGCGCACTGTCCGCCGCCGCGGTCCTCATCAGCGAAACCTCACCGGACGGCTGCCCGGGGACCGACGACGCGGACGGGGCGGAGGACAGGGACGGGGCAGGAGACAGGACAGCGACCGGGCCGACCGCATCCTGACCCGCCTCGGCCCACGCCGGGACCGTTCCAGCGACCGCACTCGCCCCGGCCAGCACACCAACCGTCAACGCCTGCGCAACCCACCACTGACGCTTCACACAAAACCCCTCAGAAAAGAATCAACATGGCACCCCAACACGTCCGCCGGAATGCACAAGAGGAACAAACGGAACGAAAGGATCAAAAAGATCAAAAGTGCCAAGAACGGCTAAGCAGGGCCAAGCAGGCCCCGAGCCCCAAGTCCCAAGCCCCAGTACCAAGCCCCAAGTCCCATAAGGACCAAGAAGGACAGTGCCGTCAGCACGGCACTGTCCCTCCCTCCACCGCGCGCCTATCCGCCGTCCTCACACGGCACGGACCCGCTCGGTCACCCGGTCGCCCGGTCACCCGGTCGCCCGGTCACGCGGTCGCCCGGTCACGCGGTCACCCGGTCACGCGGCCGGCGAGACGGGCGTGAGCCGCCACAGCTGGGCCGGCGTCTGGTTGCAGTACCACTGCTGCGCCAGCACGCCGTTGTCCTTCTTCCCCCCAGGGATGTCCAGGCAACGGTCCTGGACATGCGTCGGACGCAGCTGGAAGAGCTTCTCGACGGGGTCGACCAGGACGAACTGCCAGCGCTGGTGCTTGAGGCCCTTGCAGCCCCACTGCCCGACCTCGGCGCGGACCTCCTTGCTCTCCCGCCTCACCTCAAGGCACTTGCCACTGGCGACGTTGCGCAGTTCGAAGGCGGACTTGTCGACGGGAACCGTGCGCCACTGCTGGGCATTGGTCCCATTGCAGGTGTACTGCTGCGCCCGCTTGCCATCGGCCTTACTGGCCCCGGGGATGTCCAGGCATTTGCCGCTGCCTGCCACCTGCAGCTGCACGACCGTCTCCGCGGCGGGGGCAGCGGCGAGGGGTGCGGGTCCTGCCGCGTGTGCGGTGGTCGTTCCGCCGGCCAGCGCGGCGACGCTACCGGCCATAGCCAGCGCGGCTCGGATGATCCGTGCCATCGTGGAATTCGCTTCCTTCACAGAATCGTTGGCGCCCAGGAGCTCAGGAGCCCTGAAGCCCTGAAGCCCTGAAGCTCAGGAACTCAGGAGCCCTGGACGCGGGCGGGAATGTCAGGCCTGGACGGGCAGAAGCCGCCAGCGCTGGGCGTCGCTGCCGTTGCAGTACCACTGGTTCGCGTTCGCGCCGTCCTTCACGCTGCCACCGCTGATGTCCAGGCACCGGTCCAGGGCGTGGGTGGGGCTCAGCTGGTAGAGCTCCTTGGCGGTGTCGACCAGGACGACCTTCCAGCGCTGAGCCGGGGTGTCGACACACCACCACTGCTGGACATTGGCGCGGATCTCCTTGCTGCTGCCTGACACTTCGAGGCACTTGCCGCTGTGCTTGGCCCGCAGCTCGAAGGTTGCCGAACCGGTGGGAATCATCTCGAAGACCTGGTTGTCCAGGCCGTCGGCGCAGGTCTGCTGCTCGGCGTTGGCACCGTTACGGAAGCTGCCCTTGGCGATGGTGAGGCACTTCTCGCTCTTGGCGAGCTGCAGCTTCGTGAACTGAGGTGCGGCGGCCGCGCGGAGCGTGGCCTGGTCGGCGTGGGCGGTGGCAGTCGCGGTGGCGCCGACCAGCGCGGTGACACTGGCGGCGATGGCCAGCGCGGCTCGGATGGGCCGGGACATCGTGGGTTCCGTTCTTCTCGGTCAAAGACGTGGATGAGCTCAGATGTTTGACGAGCTCAGACAAAGACGACGAGCTCAGGCATGGACGACGAGCTCAGACGTGGACGACGAGCTCAGACGTGGATGAGCTCATCGGAGGGTGATCAGGCAGGCCCTCGGCGGCTGATCGGGCAGGCGCTCGGCGGCTGATCGGGGATCGGGTCAGCGCGCGAGCGGGCTGGAGATCTTCCAGGTCGCGTCCTGGGCGAAGTCCTTGGAACGGTCGAAGCGGTTGCCGCTCTTGTCGTCCTTCTTGGCGGCGTAGAGGTCGCCCCAGAAGTGCCGCAGGTAGCGGCCCTTGTTGCTGGCCGACTCGAACGACGTTCCCGAACCGGCCAGGGCCTTGCGGGCGCACCAGGTGGCGTCCTTGCGGAACTTGGCGCTGCCGTCGTTGGCGGCCATCTTGACCTTGAGGCCGTTCAGGGTCAGGTAGTGCTCGGGCTTGGTGGGGGACTTGAAGGAGTAGCAGCCGGGCTGCGCGGCGAGCCCGTCCACCACGACCCAGGTGGCGTCCTCACGGTCGCCCTGCTTGCCCTTGGCGTCGACGGGGGTGAGGAACGCCTCGCCGCCGTCCACGCTGGACTGGCGGACGTACCAGCCCGACAGCTTGGCGCCGCTCGGCGCCAGGGACTGCCGCTTGGCCCGGTAGAGGCTGTCCTCACGGAGGAAGGCGGCGACATCCGCGTCGCTCCCGGCCAGTGCCTTCTTCGCCGCGGCGACCAGGTTCGGACGCACGCCGGTCTTCTGCGCGGCGGCCTGGATACGCGTGGCCAGCTCGCGGTTGGCCTGGGCGATCTTCTTACGGCGGTTCTCGTCGTCGCGCTTGAAGGCCTGCTCGGCACCGGTGTGCAGGAACTCGCTCCAGTCCGCCGCGGCAGAACTGTTCAACGCCTTCTGCGCCGCCGCGAACAGCTCCGTGCCCTGGGCGTCGGCCGGGGTGAGGCGGATCAGCTCACGGATGAAGTTGTCATCGCTCAGGCGCATCATGGCCTCGGACGGCGTGATGCCGAACAGCGCGGCGGTGTTCTCACGCGCCGCCTGCTCCTTACGGCGCTGCGCCTCCTCGCGGCTCTTCTTCTCGAGCTCCTTGAGCTCGTTTTCCACGTCGCGCTTCTTGGCGTCGCGGACACCGTTGTCGATGAACTCCCGCCATGCGGCCGCGTCGTCCTTGGCCAGGGCGGCCGCGGCCGCTGCCTTGACCTCCGGCCCGGCGGCGGAGTGCTTCATCACCGAGCGAATGAAATTGTCGTCGCTCAGGCCCAGCAGCTCCGGGCTGCTGGGGATGCCCACCGCGATCAGGGCCCGGGCCTTGGCCTCACGAGCCTCACGCTCGATGGCGGCACGGTCCTGCTCCCGCTTCTGGTCGAGCTTGTTCGCCTCATGGATGCCGGTGGTGATGAACCGGACGTGGTCCTCAGCGGTCGCGTCGAGGTCCATGGCCTCCTCGGCGGCCAGGCGCACGGCTTCCCGGCTCTCGCCCGCGTCCTTCGCCTTCTCCCACAGGGCGAAGACGAAGTCACGGTCGCTGAGCAGGAGCACGTCCGGGTTGTTGATCACGTCGAGGCGGACCACCGCCGCCGCGTTGACCCGCTGCTCTTCACTGGTGCCGATGCCCGCGGCCATGCTCACCTCGCCAGCGGGCGCCGCGACCGCGGTCGTCGCCGGCACGGCGATCCCGCCCATGGCGGCCAGAGCGGTAGCGGTCACGATCCCACGGGTGAGGAACGTCCGCGTACGAGCGGAGCCGGACCCGGAGCTGGTGCCGGTGCCGGAGCTGGTGCTGGTGCTGGTGCTGCTGCTGTTGTGCATTGCTGTTCTCAAGAACCCCTCTAGCCCCCGTATGGGCCACCCACGTACGAACAAGGCGGAGAGCCACCAAGTCTTAATTTTTGCTGAATAAGAGTCAAACCGGACTAGATCGACTTGACCTACAGTCAGATCGCCTTTTAACCAGTTCGTTAGCATTCAGTGCCTTACCCGTGACAGGGGCGTACGCGGGTGAGCCCGAGGCCCCGAGGGCCGCCGCGGGCGCACACGGCCCACAGAAGGGCCGTGAACCCATGGATGAAAAGTCCCGAGGGGGACATGACGCGGCCGGATGCCCCCTGATCACCGATGCCGTTTCCGCTGGAGACTGGAGAGAGGCGAAGGGCGTTCAAAGGCGTCCGGGCTCACGTCGGGCTCACTCCGCATGCCCTCTCACGACGTCCGGCAGGCCGTCGAGTTCGAGCTCGTCCTCGCTGCTGGTCACGGTCGCCACGTACGCACCGTTGCGCAGCCTGGGGAAGTCCTCGCCACGTAGCGAGAGCGAGCCGGTCGCGCACAGCACGAGCCCGGCGCCCTCAAGGCCGCTCACGCGGTCACGGGCCAGGCCACCGTGAACCCCTGTGAGAGGGCCTGTGTACGGCACACCGGGTCGATGTCGTAGACGGTCACCCGTACGCCCTTGGCACGCAACAGACGCGCGGCAAAGCTCCCCAGCCTGCCGAAGCCGATCACGAGCGCTGTACGACCGTGCAGGATGTCGCCACGGCTACGCATCAGGGCCTCGGTCGAGAAGACGACCGGACGACCGAACGACCGACAAGGAAGTCCTCGGGGTCCACTCCTAGGATGCGGCTCGAGAAACGGTCGCACAGCGCGTCGAGGGCTGGGGCGAAGTACCCGCCGACGTCGAGCAGCACGACCGGGCGGCCGGCGGCGCGCACCTCGACGTATCGGACGGCGCGGTCGACGTCGGCGAACAGGTCGCGCGTCAAGGTGTCGCACGCGTACCCGTCGGCCTCGATCTGGCGCCGCGCCTCGACCTGCACAGACTTGGGCGTGGGCAGTACGGCCCGCAGGCCAGTCACGTTCGCCACGCACTGGACGAACGCCGGGCGCCGCGCCTGCCCAACGGGCGGCCAACGCTGATCAACGAGGGGCGGCTCGTCGAGCCGCCCAAGAGCCGCCGCAGGGTTGCCGAACGCGTCCGGCAGCACTACGGGACCGCAGCACCAGCACCCACTGGAAAGCCGTACAGACGGCCCTCGAACCCGTTCTCGACCGCTTCGGAACAACGGATCGCACGGCCGATATCGCCAAGTCGTCTGCCTATGTATGCTCTGCTCGCCTTGCTGGGCCGGCAAGGCATGATGGTGCGAAGCAGTACCCTCCCCGCCCGCGCGGGCCGGTCACGGCGAGCGTCTCGCCGACCTCGCTGCGGCAGCGGGAAGCGATACCTACCTGTGCGGGACCGGCGGAATGCGATACCTCGACGTTGAGCCGTTCGCCACGCTGGGCATTGTCGTCGTCCCCTTCCGGCTCCCGGTCACTTCCTTTCCCTGTCCGGCATCTGGCGGTCCGCACGCGAGGCCAGCGCCTTGCGGGCACTTGCGACCATCGGGCCGGAAATTCTCGCTGATGAGTTGCGAGCCTCGGGACCATTTCATGAAGCACCTCGCCGCCCGACCGAGGCAGACGAGACACAAGATCAAACCGTTGTCCCTCCGTGGGCTTAACTGTCCGTCCTATCCGCATACCCCCGTCTGGGCCCGGGGTAGTCAGCGAGGGATCGGTCCACCTGACGGGCCGACACACACACGCACGTGCCGAGGACAGGGGCCCCAGCCATGACCGAGCAGCCGTACCTGAACAGCCAGCAGCTCAAGGATCTGGTAGCCATCGAGGACTTCAAAGGCTTCCAGCCCGTCTCCACGGACAGCTACTCGGACGGGGAGATCCTCAAGACCATTACGGCCAAGGGCGGCCTGAAGATCCTTTTGTTCTGCGCCATCCAGACCGCCATCGTCGGCTCCGGCAACAAAGTATTCGGCGAGTTCGAGATGAACGGCGAGAAGATCAACGTCAAGCAAATCTACCGGGAGTTCGACGTCCGAGACGACCTGAGTCTACAGTCGAAAATCGATCCCGGTGAGCTGACGCCGCGCCGTCTGCAGCGCTTCTACCGTGTCCAGATCCACGAGTACCTCCTGCAAAACCCGGATGTTGCCCCGTACCTGTGGAAGAAGTTCTCCACTCTGAAGGAGGAGTTCCGGGCCATTACGTTTCCGGGCGCCGAGTCTCTGGTGACAAACAAAGAGGAGGGGCTCTACCTGCTCGAGACGTACAAAACCCTCGATGACCGTCTGAGCCTCAACATCGCTGAGCGCATCCGACGGGTTCTGCTCGCACGGGGGATTATTACTATCCAGGACATCGTCGAGTAGCGGCCGCGCCGCGGTCGGCGGGGCCGTGCCGGGGCGCGGGGTGGTGTCGAGGTGGCCTACGTGCTGAGCAACGGGGCCGCCTGCTGGTCGGCGAGGCGGGCCGCGATGGCACTGCGGAGGCCATTGTCGGAACCGGAGTTGCCGTCGACGTCACGGCGCAGTCCAGCGAGGGTTTCGCGGAGGCCGGGTTCGAGTTCGTCGAGGCCGAGGCGGGCACGGAGTGCGGCGCCCTTCGGCTTGGGCAGGCGGTCGGCGAGGGCAGCCCTCGGCGGCTGAACATGTTGAACCTGACGGGCCGGCCGGCGCCCTCCCCGGCGGTCCCTCGCCCCGGGGCCTGGGGGTGATCCCCCAGTGGCGACTACGAGCGCGCCCGCTGCCAACAGCCCGAGGTGCGTGACGTACGTGCAGGTTCCGTGTTTTCGGTGTCCAACAGCATCGCCATGACCTGCAGGGCTTCGACATTCCGCGCTCGTGTCCTCCGAACGCGTTCCGCAGAACCGTGTCCAATCCTCGCCGGGCCTGTTTCGCGTGGCGGGCGGCCCTCAATTCTTGACGGCCTCTGCGATCTGCAGGGCTGCCTGTGCGGGCGTGAGGTGGGTGGTGTCGATGACCTCGGCCTCACCGTGTAGCCACGTGCGGGCCGCCTCGGCATAGGGCTCAAGATATTTGAGACGGAACGGGGAGTTGGGGCCAAGAACAGTGTCGCCCGCGATGCGCTCACGGAGGGTGTCCTGGTCGGCGTGGAGGACGAAGTGCCGTACCGGAATGGCATGGTTGGCGAGGCCCGTACTGATCTCGCGCCAGTACTCCTCGATCAGGACAGTCATGGGCATCACCAGAGTGCCGCCGGTGTAGTCGAGTACGCGGCGGGCGGTCTCGACTACGAGCGGCCGCCACGGCGGCCAGTGCTGGAAGTTGTCCGTGTCGGGCAGCCCCGGCGTGATGTCCATGAGTGTCTCGCCGACCTTCTCGGCGTCGAACACCCGTGAATCCGGGATCAGCTGCTGCACAAGTGCACTGGTCGTCGTCTTGCCTGCGCCGTGGGTGCCGTTGAGCCATACGATCATGGCACCGACGCTACCGCCGCGCGGGCAACCCGAAAGAGTGAACGCGCCCTTGGCCGGCTGATGAAAGCCCGCCGCAATGCCCGGGACTACGAACGCCTGCCCGAGCATGCCGAAGCCCACCTGACGTGGTCACTGCTCACCATCATGACCCGGCGGCTGGCCCGGGCGGCCGGCCCTGCCCCGACGCCTCCTGGCCACGGCGCGGCCCACGAAGGTCGTTCCCGGCTTGAGAAGCTTGAGGAGCTTGAGGAGCGCGCCCGACACGATCATGGCTCCCACGTACAGGGCCACGCGCCCGTACCCATGCGGCCTGGGGTCGAGGAAGTAGTACGGGTACCAGTCGACGGCGAGGCCGCGGACCTCGGTGTAGACGACGTACAGCAGGGGGAGGAGGGGGACCAGCAGCCGGGCCCGGCGTGTGGGCCGTTGCCTGACGGGGGCGATGAGCCGGTCCAGCACGACGACGACCGGCATGATCCGGTGGTGCACTGTGTTGACCAGGGCCGACATCCCCAGCAGGGTGTGCGACAGCAGCAGGTTGTAGACGATGCCGGTGATGACCATGTAGGTGGTGGCGGCGACGCGCAGCAGGTCGTAGATGCGGGAGTCGCGCCCGGTCCACGGCCAGGCCCCGGCCAGCAGGACGACCGTGGCGAGCAGATTGCTGAGGAAGGTGAAATAGCTGACCTGGTCGGCGACCGTCTTCCCTGCCTGGAGCGCCAACGACACGGACTCTCCCAGCATGGCGAGGTCGAGGAGATCGAACACCCACCTGTACCCCCCGACAAACGCGCGTCTAGTCATGGGCGTCAATGTAGGAAGACCGGACCGCGTCAGCCCTCAGCCGTGGCCGGAGGGCGCTGTCTGTCAGCCGTCCGCATGGCACAGCGCGTCGCCTGTCGACTTCCGCGCCGGACCGCACTCGGCGGCGGACCGCGCCTGCCGTCTCCAGGTCGCAGAGCTGGCCCAGGTCGCGCCGAGACGCCAAGCACATGGGTGCGGATGGTTGTTCGCCTCGCGCGCGTGGGAGGGGTGTCGACCGGTCAATGCGTCGAGCCGGTCAGCCGATGCACCGCTGTCGGTACTGCTTGGTACTCGCGCACCCGCACCCGCACCCGCGCGCGCAAGACGCGACTGGTCGCGGTACGACATTTCGAGGTAGGTGCTTCGTGGAGTGAAGGCCCCCACCTTCCGAAGTGACCCCGGAGGGTGGGCGCGCGGTGGGTGTTCGGCTTTAGGCGGCGCACAGTGGGCGTGCGGACGTTGAGGGTTGCGGCGGGGCGCCGATCCATGGGGGCGGTTCGTAGCGCGGGGAGGGTTTGCGCGCACGCTTGCCGGGCGCCTCGACCAGTGGCACGAGGGCTATCCATCCGTAGTCTTCGAGGTCTTTGAGGTCTTCGAGGGCGGTCAACGCGTCGGCCATGGCGTCCATACCCTGTGCCCAGGAACGGCCCTTGAGCGCCTGCCACGCCTCCCGGGCAGTGAACACCGCGGCAGGGTCGGAACGAGTGCGCAGCCACGCGAGCAGGTCGCGCAGCGGGCGCAGGGTGCCCTCACTGTCGCGGCTCATGAGGTCGAAGGCGGCTTTGGCGTGAGCGATGAAGTACGGGGCCAGGCCGAGCGCGTCAGCCATGCGTGTCCGGCTGATGGTTCGGGCGGTGGGGTCCTCGTACAGGGTCAGGCAACCGGCGACCGGCTGTACGCGTTCTTCCGCCTGGTCGCGTTCCGCGGCCTGCGGCGGGGTGAAGCGGTGGGGCAGGACTGGGTCGATGTGAACCTGGACGCGGGTCTGCTGACGGTCTCCAAAGAGATCGTGCAGGACGGCTGGGCGCCCTACGAGTCCGAACCGAAGACGGACGGCAGTGCGGCGACGATCGGCCTCGACAGCGGCACCGTGGCCGTTCTGCGGGCGCACCGAGCGCGACAGCACAAGGCGCGGCTCAAGTGGGGCGAGGCCTGGACGGACACGGGCAAGGTCTTCACGCAGGAGGACGGCGGACACGGGCAAGGTCTTCACGCGGGAGGACGGCGGACACGGGGAAGGTCTTCACGCGGGAGGACGGCGCTTGGCTGCACCCTGAGACCGTGTCAGCGGCCTTCCGGCGCACCACAAGGCGGCCGGGCTTCCCCCGATCAATCTGAGAGACCTGCGACACGTCGCCGCGACTCTCACGCACGCCGGCGGCGGCGATCTCCGCACCATCAAGGAGGCGTTGCGGCACTCCACGATCACGCTGACCTCGGACACGTACACGAGCCTGCTCCCCGAGGTCGACATGGAGGTCGCCGAGGCAGCCGCACGGCTCGTCCCGCGGCAGGCCAACCGCACCACCAGCCGTACCGCCGGGCTCACCTCGGGCTCACATGAGGGCGGAAAGAAGGGTGGGAACGACAGTGCGCCCCGCCCGGTGGAGCCCGGACGGGACGCTAAGTTGCAGGTCAGCGGGGGAACCGCTGGCACTGCGGGTGGTGGGCCATCAGGGGCTCGAACCCTGAACCAATGGATTAAAAGTCCACTGCTCTGCCAATTGAGCTAATGGCCCGCACCGAGCAGCATAGCCCGAGGACCGGCCGCAGCCCGAAGGCATGGGGGGTCGGGCTAGTCGGAATGGTGTCATGGACCGGTCGGACGGGTGTCACGGGCCCGCCGGAAGGACGGCACCGGGCGGCCGGAAGGGCGTGCACCGGGCAGCCGGAAGGGCGCTTCGGGAGCTTCGGCGGGGGGCGGACGGATCGCGTGTGGCCGCCGTGACGGCCGTCGCGGCCGGACGGCCGGAGCAGGTGCACGTCGTACACCGGATGCCGGGCCCGCCCCACAGGCCGTCGCCCCAACGCACAGGGCCCGTACGGCACTTGAGTGCGTACGGGCCCTGGGTCACCGTCGGAGGTCAGCTCCGGCGGTACTGGCCTTTCGGCTGCGGCCGGTGGACCGGCGGCGCCGACGGTCAGCCGTTGCGCTTCCAGCGCGGCTTGTCGTCACGGCGGCCGTAGGAGCCGGCCGGGGCGCCGCGGTGGTCGTCGCGGCGGCCGTACGGGCGGTGGCCGGAGGACGGGCGGCCGCCGGAACGGTCGTCACGGTTGAAGGGGCGGTCGCCGCCGCTGGGGCGGTAGCCGCCGGAGGGCCGGCCGCCGGAACGGTCGTCACGGCCGAACGGGCGGCTCGGACGGTCGCCCCGGTCGCGGCCGAAGCCACCACGGTCGCCCCGGTCGTCACGACGCTCGTCACGACGGAAGCCACCACGGTCGTCACGACGGTCGCGGTCGAAGGAACGGCCACCGGCACGGTCATCGCGACGGTCACGGCTGAAGCCACCGCGGTCGCCCCGGTCACCACGCTCGTCGCGGCGGTCACGGTCGAAGGAACGGCCACCGGCACGGTCGTCACGACGGTCACGGCCGAAACCGCCACGGTCACCACGGTCGTCGCGGCCGAAGCCACCACGGTCGTCACGACGCTCGTCACGACGGAAGCCACCACGGTCATCGCGACGGTCGCGGTCGAAGGAACGGCCACCGGCACGGTCGTCACGACGGTCACGGCCGAAGCCACCACGGTCACCACGGTCGTCGCGGCCGAAGCCACCACGGTCGTCACGACGCTCGTCACGACGGAAGCCACCACGGTCATCGCGACGGTCGCGGCGGTCGAAGTTGCCCCGGTCGTCACGACGGTCGTTACGACGATCATCGCGGCGGTCATCGCGGCGACGGTCGGTGGACGTGGCCTGGGCCGGCACCGCGGCCTCGACAGCGGTCTCGGTGGCGGCTTCGGCCTCGGCCTCGGCCTGCTCGGCGGCCGCGGCGAGCACCTCGGCCGGGTCCTCACCGCGCTCACGGGCGGCCCTGGCGGTCAGCCGGTCCGCCTCCTCGCGCAGCTCGGTGGCGCGGCGCTGGAGGCGCTCCAGCTCACGGGTGAGCTGGTTCACCTCACGCTCGGCCTGCTTGGCGGAGTTGTTGACGGACTCGGCCTGGACCTCGGTGAGCGAGCGGGCGCCGGTGATCCGGGCCAGCTCCTCGTCGAAGGCGCCGGAGCCGCTGACGATGTGCCGCGAGGCGTCCACACCGGCATCCTCCATCAGACGGAAGATCTGACGGCGCTGGTGCGGCAGGGAGAGGGAGACGACGGTGCCGGACCGGCCGGCGCGGGCGGTACGGCCGCTGCGGTGCAGGTAGTCCTTGTGGTCACCGGCCGGGTCGACGTTCAGGACCAGGTCGATGCCGTCGACGTGGATGCCGCGGGCGGCGACGTCGGTGGCGACCAGCGCGTTGACGTAACCGTCCTTGAAGTCGGCGAGGACGCGGGTGCGCGCGCCCTGGGTCATACCGCCGTGCAGCGCGTCCGCCTTCACACCGGCGTCGACGAGCTGCTCGGCGATCCGGTCGGCGCCCAGCTGGGTGCGGACGAAGATGATGGTGCGGCCCTTGCGGGCGGCGATGGCGGCGGTGACCGGCGCCTTGTCCTTCGGCTTCACGACGAGGACGTGGTGGGTCATGGTCGTGACGTTGCCCTGGGCGCTGTCGACCTCGTGGCTGACCGGGTTGCTCAGGTAGCGCTTGACCAGCGTGCCGATCTCGTTCTCCATCGTGGCGGAGAAGAGCATCCGCTGGCCGCCGGCCGGCACCTGGTCGAGCAGCTCGGTGACCTCGGGCAGGAAGCCCAGGTCGGACATCTGGTCGGCCTCGTCGAGGACGGCGACCTCGACGGCCTCCAGGGAGCAGGCGCCGCGGTTGATGATGTCGCGCAGGCGGCCCGGGGTGGCGACCAGGATGTCGACGCCACGCTCCAGGGCGTAGATCTGGTTGCCCATGGACGTACCGCCGCAGACGACCTTCATCTTCAGGCCGAGGACGTCGCCGTAGGGCTGGAGGGAGTCCGCGACCTGCATCGCCAGCTCACGGGTCGGGGTGAGCAGGACGGCGCGCGGCTTCTTCTTCTCGGTGTGGCCACCGGCCAGCCGGGCCAGGGTCGGCAGACCGAAGGAGAGGGTCTTGCCGGAGCCGGTGCGGCCGCGGCCGAGGATGTCCTTGCCGGCCAGCGCGTCCGGGATGGTCGCGGCCTGGATCGGGAAGGGGGTGGTGACGCCGTTCTGCGCCAGCTTGCGGACGACGCCCTCGGGCAGTCCCAGGTCGGCGAAGGTGATGGTGGGGGCCTCGGCCTCGGCGTCAGCGTCGGTGTCGGTGTCGGTGTCGGTGTCGGCGACGTTGGCGTCGGCAGCGGCCTCGGCCTCGGCCTCGACGCTGGTGTTGTCGTCGGCCTCGGTCACCTCGACGGCCGGCTGCTCGACCTGCGGGTCGAGTGCGGGCACGACGGACTGCTCAGTGGAAATGGACATGCGAAATGCGAAACCTTCCGGAGTCTCGGCACGCGCCCAAACTCCGTGTGTTTCACAACGACCGCCTCAATGCGGTCCGGCCACGGCAAGGGAGAGTACGCGCCACGCGGCGCGCTTCTTCATGGCGCCGGGCAAATGGGATCAAACGATCTACCACCATACGCACTCAGCCCCCCGGCTGGCAAATGGCCTCCCGGCCCTCGCCCGCCGCCCCCGCTGTCGCGGCCCTTGCCGCCCCTTGCCGCTCCCCTTCCGGCAGCGCCCTCACAGAGCCGCTACGAGGTCCGTACGGGCCCGTACAACCCCGCACGGTTTCCCCGTGCAACCCCTGTACAAGTCCCCGTACAGACTCCCATACCGACTCTGCTACCGGCCCTGCGAGCCCTCACGCCCCGAATTCGCCGCTCGGATCGCCGTGATCGCGATCGCCTTGATCGCCTTGATCGCCGTAGGAAAACATCGGCGAGACGGGGGACGGACCGGAGGCATGGGCGCTCGGCGGGGGCGGTTCGGGGCTGGCCGACGGCGAGGTCGGCTCCGCGCTGGGCGTACCGGGAGTGGGCGAGGCGGGCGGGGTGGACGGCCGGTGCGTGCGGGACGGCGAGGGTTCCGGCGTCCCGGAGCCGCTCTGGCCGTCCGGGTCGCCCTGGCCGTCCGAGCCGTCGTGTCCGCCGCTCGCGCCGGGCTCCGGGCCCGACGGCTTCACCGTCCGGGACGGCGTACCGGGCGACGCGGACGGGGTGCGCGTCGCCGCCGCGGACGGCTCGCCCCCCTTCTCGCCGCCGGCCGGCCGCGCCTCACCATCGCGCACCGCCCGCCGCCGACCGTCGCCACGGCCGTCCGCGGTCACACCGGGGGCGGGCCGGGCCTCCTTGCCGTCCTGCTGCGCGGCGCTGCCGGACGGCTTCGGCCGGGCCGCTTCGCTGACGCTCAGGCAACCGGCCAGGGACGCGGCCAGCGCGGAGACGGTCAGGGCGGCGACGGCGACGCGGGAGAGCGCACCCCTTGCCGGCGGTAGCGCGCCCCTTGCCGGCGGTGACGGCGACGAGGCGGCGCGGCCCCGGGCGGGCGCGGGTGCGGGGGCACCGGGTGGTTTCGGGGATGTGTGACGGCAGGGGCTCGGGCGCACGGCGGGACCTCCGGATCCGGAGCGCAGGGACGGCGGCACGGACGCCCTGCCCAACTCCCGCTCCCCGCCCGAGGACACGCGCACCGCCGGGCCGATCCCGCACCGCCGGCCCCACGGTCACCGGCACCCGCCCGCGAACCGGCGGCCGTGACAGGTACCGATCGCCCCGCGAACCGGCGGCCGTGACGGGTACCGGTCGCCCCGCGAACGGACCGGTACCCGCCCCGAGCAGCGCTCCTCAGCCGTAACCCAACGCGTGCAGCCGCTCGTCAGCCATAACCCAACGCGTGCAGCCGCTCGTCGTCGATCCCGAAGTGATGCGCCACTTCATGAACGACTGTCACTTCCGTCTCCGCGACCACGTCTTCGCGAGACTCGCACATCCGGAGCGTCGGCCCTCGGTAGATGGTGATCCGGTCCGGCAGCACGCCGGCGTACCACTCCCCCCGGTCGGTCAGCGGCGTCCCCTCGTACAAGCCGAGCAGCTCGGGGTCGGCGGCCGGGGGCTCGTCCTCCACGAACACCGCCACGTTGTCCATCAGCCGGGTCAGCTCCGGCGGGATCCGGTCCAGCGCCTCGGCGACCAGTTCCTCGAACTCCTCGCGCGTCATTTCCAGCACAACACCATTCTCCGTCAACGGAGCCGCCGGGCATCCGCCGACAACGCCGCCGGGTATCCGCCAACAGCGCCGCCGGCCCCGGCGTAACGACCATCAGGCGGGGCATACGGGACCAATGGCCCGCGGCGCGCGCTCCCGGAGACGACGAAAGAGCCTCCCCGACTTCCGAGGCCTCCCCGACTTCCGAGGCCTCCCCTACCTCCGAGGCCTCCCCGGAGACCTCCCACACCCCAGTGGCCTCCCACGCCCCGGAGACCTCCCACACCTCGACAGCGACATTCCGCACCACCCCCTGCGCTCCGCCCTCGGGCTGGCGGCCGTCGCCGTCCTCGGCGCCTGGCTGGGGCTGCTCCTCATCGGCACCGTCCACGCACCGGTCGGCCCGATGGACACCAGCATGGCGCTCCGGCCCTCGCTGACCGGCGGCACCCGCATCACCGTCCCGCCGCTCGGCGACCTGGAGCTGAGCAGCCACTACGCGCCCGTACGGCTCCGGGTGGACGTCGACCGGCTGGACCCGGCCCGCTCCCAGGCGCTGGTCGACCACCCCGAACGGTTCGCCGGCCTCCAGGCCGAGGTCACCCGTGACCTCACCCGCGGCGCCCTGGGACTGGCGCTGCACTCCTGCGTCGCCGTGGTGTCCGGCGCCCTCGCGCTGGGCCTGGTCGTCCACCGCCGCCCGCGCCGCGCGCTGGCCGCCGGCGGGCTGGCGCTCGCTTTGCTCGCCGCCTCCGCGGGCGCCGCGTACGCCACCTGGAACCCGCAGTCGGTCCTGGAGCCGAAGTTCTCCGGGCTGCTCTCCTCGGCCCCGTCCGTGGTCGGCAACGCCCGCCACATCGTCAGCGAATTCGACGTCTACCAAAAGGAGTTGGCGCGCCTGGTCACCAACGTCACCAAGCTCTACGACGCCACCTCGACGCTGCCCGCGTACCGGCCCGACCCCACCACCATCCGCGTCCTGCACGTCTCCGACATCCACCTCAACCCGGCCGCCTGGAGGATCATCGCCTCTCTGGTGAACCAGTACCGGATCAACGTGATCGTCGACACCGGCGACACCATGGACCACGGCTCGGCCGCCGAGAACCACTTCCTGGACCCGGCGTCCACCCTCGGCGCGCCGTACGTGTGGGTACGCGGCAACCACGACTCGCGCACCACCCAGAAGTACCTGGCCGGCCGCCGCAACATCACCGTCCTCGACAACGGTGAGGCCACCGCGATCGCCGGCCTGCGCATCGCCGGTGTCGGCGACCCGCAGTTCACCCCGGACCGCTCGGTCGTACCGGCCGGCGACCCCGCGGAGCGCACCGCCGGCGGCCGGCTCGCCGACGCGCTCCGCACCGAGCGGCTCGCCGGCCGGCCCGCCGACCTCGCGCTGTCCCACAACCCCGCCGCCGTGACCGAGGCGGACGGCCTGGTCCCGCTGGCGCTGGCGGGCCATCTCCACCACCGCGCGCACAGCACACTCCCCCGGGGCACCCGGCTGATGGTCGAGGGCTCCACGGGCGGCGGCGGGCTGCGCGCGGTGCAGAACAAGAAGCCGGAGCCGGTCCAGGCGTCGGTGCTCTACCTGGACCGGCGCACCAAACGGCTGCAGGCGTGGGACGAGATCACCCTCGGCGGGCTGGGCCTGGCCCGCGCGGAGGTCAGCCGCCACCTTCCCCACGAGAACCAGCCCGCCGCCACACCGACGCCCACCCCGGCACCGACACCCACACCAACACCGGCACCGTCCGGTTCGCCTCACTCGTCCGGCCCAGCAACCCGGCCCCCGTCCGATCACCAGCCCCGCCACTGAACCCAGCCGCCACCGGCGCCTCCCCCACCTCTTCCTGCCCCTCCAGAAACGCTTCCCAAAGCGCTTCCCACGGGCCCCGGGTAAACCGTTTTGGCGAACGGACCTCCCATCCCATATGCTTCTTCTCGTCCCCGACGGCGCCGGCAACGACGCCAAGGTGGCCACCAGCCCTCATCGTCTAGTGGCCCAGGACGCCGCCCTTTCAAGGCGGTAGCACGGGTTCGAATCCCGTTGGGGGCACGCAACACCCTGTGCGAGACTGGTGCACGCCGCTCTCGCACAAAGCAAGGTCCTGTGGAGCAGTTTGGAGTGCTCGCCACCCTGTCAAGGTGGAGGCCGCGGGTTCAAATCCCGTCAGGACCGCTGCGGCTGGGTAGCTCAGTTGGTACGAGCGTCCGCCTGAAAAGCGGAAGGTCGCCGGTTCGACCCCGGCCCCAGCCACACCTCTTGCCGCACGGTCCCGGTTCCTGGAACCGGGGCCTTTTGCGTATCCGCTACCGCCTTCTGCGTATCCGCTCCCCCGCCGTATCCGCTCCCCGTTCGCTCCCCGCGGCCGGCACCGGCGATCGGTCGCCCGCGCAAATGGTTCGCCAGTCATTCACCCGAGGTGCGATCCTGGGGGACGTATGTCCAGTCAGCCTGCTCCCGCCCTGCCCGACGGCGCCGCCCTCACCCTGCCCGGCCTGCTCACGCGCCTGCCCGAGCTGATGCTGCGCGACCAGCAGCGGCTGGGGCGCCGGCTCGACGGCGTACGCCGGATCCGGAAGCCCGAGGCCCGGTCCGCCGTGCTCGCCGAGATCGCCGCGGAGGTCGAGCAGGCGGAGCTGCGCGTGGCAGGCCGCCGCGCCGCCGTGCCCGAGATCCGCTACCCCGAGGCGCTGCCGGTAAGCCAGAAGAAGGACGAGATCCTCGAGGCGATCCGCGACCACCAGGTCGTGATCGTCGCCGGTGAGACGGGTTCCGGTAAGACCACACAGATCCCGAAGATCTGTCTGGAGCTGGGGCGGGGCATCCGGGGCCTGATCGGGCACACCCAGCCGCGCCGGATCGCCGCCCGTACGGTCGCGGAGCGGGTCGCCGAGGAGCTGCGCACCCCGCTCGGCGAGTCCGTCGGCTGGAAGGTCCGCTTCACCGACCAGGTGAGCCCGGACACCCACATCAAGCTGATGACGGACGGCATCCTGCTCGCCGAGATCCAGACGGACCGCGAGCTGCGCCAGTACGACACGATCATCATCGACGAGGCGCACGAGCGCAGCCTCAACATCGACTTCATCCTCGGCTATCTGGCGCAGCTGCTGCCGCGCCGCCCCGATCTCAAGGTCGTCATCACCTCGGCGACGATCGACCCGGAGCGCTTCGCCCGGCACTTCGGGAGCTTCGCCTCCGTGGACGGTGGGCAGAGCGGCACCGGCACCAGTGAGGGCGACGGCGAGGGGGCGCCGAGCGCGCCGATCGTCGAGGTCAGCGGACGGACGTACCCCGTCGAGGTGCGCTACCGGCCCCTCCTGGAGGAGGGCGGCGAAGACGCCGACCGGGACCAGATCACCGCCATCTGCGACGCGGTCGGTGAACTGCAGGCCGAGGGGCCGGGCGACATCCTGGTGTTCCTCTCCGGTGAGCGCGAGATCCGGGACACCGCCGACGCCCTCAACAAGCAGCGGCTCAGGGACACCGAGGTGCTGCCGCTGTACGCCCGGCTGTCGCACGCCGAGCAGCACCGAGTCTTCCAGCGGCACACCGGCCGGCGCATCGTGCTGGCCACCAACGTCGCCGAGACGTCGCTGACCGTCCCCGGCATCCGGTACGTGATCGACACCGGTATGGCGCGTATCTCGCGCTACAGCTACCGCACCAAGGTGCAGCGGCTGCCGATCGAGCCGATCAGCCAGGCCAGCGCCAATCAGCGCAAGGGCCGCTGCGGTCGCCTCAGCGACGGCATCTGCGTCCGGCTGTATTCGGAGGACGACTTCCTCAGCCGTCCGGAGTTCACGGACGCGGAGATCCTCCGTACGAACCTCGCCTCCGTCATCCTCCAGATGACCGCGGCCGGGCTCGGCGACATCGAGAAGTTCCCCTTCATCGATCCGCCGGACCGGCGCAACATCAAGGACGGCGTCCAGCTCCTGGAGGAGCTGGGGGCGCTCGATCCGCAGCAGAAGGATCCGAAGAAGCGGCTCACCCAGACCGGCCGGCAGCTGTCGCAGCTGCCGGTGGACCCGCGGCTGGCGCGGATGGTGCTCGAGGCGGACCGCAACGGCTGTGTCCGCGAGGTCATGGTCATCGCGGCGGCGCTGTCCATCCAGGACCCGCGGGAGCGCCCGGCCGACAAACAGGCGCAGGCCGATCAGCAGCACGCCCGTTTCAAGGACGAGACCTCCGACTTCCTCGCGTTCCTGAATCTGTGGCGCTATATCCGCGAACGGCAGAAGGAGCTGTCCTCCTCCGCGTTCCGCCGGATGTGCCGGAGCGAGTTCCTCAACTACCTCCGGATACGTGAGTGGCAGGACATCTACTCCCAGCTGCGTACGGTCGCCAAGTCCATGGGGATTCACCTGTCGGAGCAGGACGCGGCGCCGGACCCTATCCACACCGCCCTGCTCTCGGGTTTGCTTTCGCACATCGGACTGAAGGACACCGAGGCCAAGAACGAATACGTGGGCGCGCGCAGCGCCAAATTCGCGGTCTTCCCCGGCTCGGCGCTCTTCAAGAAGCCGCCGCGCTGGGTGATGTCGGCGGAGCTGGTCGAGACGTCCCGCCTGTGGGCGCGGGTGAACGCGAAGATCGAGCCCGAGTGGATCGAGCCGCTCGCCGGCCACCTGGTCAAGCGCACGTACAGCGAGCCGCACTGGGAACAGAAGATGGCCGCGGTGATGGCGTACGAGCGGGTGACGCTCTACGGCGTCCCGGTCGTCGCCCAGCGCAAGGTGAACTACGGCCGGATCGATCCGGAGACCTCGCGCGATCTGTTCATCCGCAACGCCCTGGTCGAGGGCGACTGGCGCACCCACCACCAGTTCTTCCATGACAACCGCAAACTGCTCGGCGAGGTCGAGGAGTTGGAGCACCGCGCCCGGCGCCGCGACATTCTCGTCGACGACGAGACGCTCTTCGACTTCTACGACCAGCGCATCCCGGCGGAGGTGGTCTCCGGGGCGCACTTCGATTCCTGGTGGAAGCAGAAACACCGGGACGAGCCGGAGCTGCTGAATTTCGAGCACTCCATGCTCATCAACGAATCCGCGGAGGCCGTCACCAAGGACGACTACCCGGATTCCTGGCGCCAGGGAAAGCTGAAGTTCAAGGTCACCTACCAGTTCGAGCCGGGCGCGGACGCGGACGGCGTGACCGTCCACATCCCGCTCCAGGTGCTCAACCAGGTCTCCTCGGAGGGCTTCGACTGGCAGATCCCGGGTCTGCGGGAGCAACTGGTGACGGAGCTGATCCGGTCGCTGCCCAAGCCGATCCGGCGCAATTACGTCCCGGCGCCCAACTTCGCCGCCCGCTTCCTGGACTCCACCGTTCCGCTCCAGGGCGCCCTGACGGCGTCCCTGGCCGCGGGGCTGCAGCGGATGGTGGGCGTCCCCGTCGAGGCCGCCGACTTCGACACCGGCCGGATCCCCGACCACCTCAAGATCACCTTCCGCGTGGTCGACGAGCGGCGCCGCAAGCTCGCCGAGGCCAAGGACCTGGAGGCGCTCCGGCTGAAGCTCAGGCCGAAGACCCGGGCCGCCATCTCCAAGGCCTTCGAGCAGGCCGCCGAGCGGCCCGCCAAGGACCGCAGGGGCGGCGGCCAGGGGGCCGCGGGCGGCGGACCGGCGCTGGCCGGCCTGGAGCAGCGGACCGGGCTGACGTCGTGGACGATCGGCAGCCTGCCGCGCACGTTCGAGACCCGGCGGGCGGGCCAGCCCCTCAAGGCGTATCCGGCGCTGGTCGACGAGGGCGACAGCGTCGCGGTACGGCTCTTCGACACCGAGGCCGAGCAGCTGACGGCGATGTGGGCGGGCACCCGCCGCCTCATCCTGCTCAACATCCCCACCAACCCCGCCAAGTTCGCCCAGGACAAGCTCAGCAACCAGCAGAAGCTCGCACTGTCCCGTAATCCGCACGGCTCGATCGCGGCGCTCTTCGAGGACTGCGTGACCGCCGCGGCCGACCGGCTGATCGCGGCGCGGGGCGGCCCGGCGTGGGACGAGGAGTCCTTCCGGAAGCTGTTCGACGCGGTCCGGACCGACCTCGTGGACGTCACGCTGCGGACCATCCAGCAGGTCCAGGAGGTGCTGGCCGCCTGGCAGGCGTGCGAGCGCCGGCTCAAGGCGACCACGTTCCCCTCGCTGCTGCCGTCGCTCGCCGACGTCAAGGAGCAACTGGCGGCGCTGATCAAGCCGGGCTTCGTCACGGCACACGGCGCCAAGCGGCTGCCGGACCTGATGCGCTACCTGGTCGCCGCCGACCGCCGGCTCCAGCAGCTGCCCACCCACGCCGAACGGGACCGCACCCGTATGGCGAAGGTGAAGGAGATGCAGGACGAATACGCCTGGCTGCTGGAGCAGTTCCCGCCCGGCCGCCCGGTACCGGCGGCGGCCCTGGAGATCCGCTGGATGATCGAGGAACTCCGGGTGAGCTACTTCGCGCACGCCCTGGGGACGGCGTATCCCGTCTCCGACAAGCGGATCGTCAAGGCCGTGGACGCGGCCGCGCCCTGACCCGGGGGCCGGGTGCGGCTCCCGGGCCACAGGCCCCCGCTGCCGCCCGGGGGCCGGTCTCCGGGATCGAGTTCGACCGCACCCCCTGACCTGCTGTACAGTCTTGCTTCGCAGCCCGCCGCAAGCGGGAAGCACACACGAGGTCCTGTGGAGCAGTTTGGAGTGCTCGCCACCCTGTCAAGGTGGAGGCCGCGGGTTCAAATCCCGTCAGGACCGCAACGGCCCGCATCCATCACGGATGCGGGCCAGTTTTTTGTTTTCCCTCTGTTTGGTTTCGGCTCTCCCGCCGTGGGGGTTTCTCGCCGTTGCGCCCGTCGCGGCGCCCCGTTTGTTCTTGGCGTTCCTCGCCGTTTCGCCTGCGGCGGGCCGTTGCCGCTGCGCGGGGCTGTACGTCGCGGGTGCGCCCCTCCGGACTGGCGTCCTGCGGTGCGCCCCCTCCCGTGGGTGGTGGGTGATGTCGTCGCTTCTGCCGTCGTCGATGCTGCCGGACCCTCGTCGTTGTGGCTGATCGCCGTTGCGGCAGGACTGGGACTGTGGTGGGTGGCTGGGTGTCCCTCGTCCACGAGCGGTGGGGGACCGCTCGCGTCCGCCCCCACCAACCGTCTTTCCTCCCACCTACGGGAGGGGCCGCGCCGCAGGACGAAGTCCGGAGGAGTGGACCCGTGGCCGGCACACCCACGCCCGCCGCAGGCGCAACGGCGAGAAACACCCGCGGCGGGACGGCCGACAACGTGGGAAGCCGGCCAAGCGCAGCGGAACGTGGGGATTGACGGCACGTAGCGCCACCGGTAAGCACATGGAAAGGCGCCAGCCCGAACGGGGAGGACTGTGCGATGACAACTGCGGTACGGCATGAGATCAAGGCGCTGTTGCGGGCGCATCTGTCGGCCGCCACGGGGTACCGCCATCTGACGCGGCACTGTCCCATCTGCCATCAGCTGCTGAGGCTCGCCATGGAGCCGCGTACGGGGCCCGCCGGACCGCCGGTGCCCGCGCCCGTGCCGTCGTCCGCCGGCGAGGACAAAAGTCCCGCGAGTCGGTGACCAATGACGCCTGTGCCGCCCGCTGTGCGGTGACAGGGTGTGAGTTACGGCCCGGGCTGCTGACAGGGAGTGTCCTTTACCCCAGGGGGCGTTGGGCCACAAGCGGCACACGATGTGACGGGTGTCACTGAACAAGTTGGGCGGGAAGGGGAACTTACCGCCTCCCTACAACCTGTCAATTTAATATGTGCAATTGCACCACCCTCGAGGCGGACCCGGAAGGAGACCACGGAGTCTGTTCGCGGAGGCCCCCTCAGGGCGCCTGAAGGGGCGCTGAGCGCCGCCGGAGGCGGTGGCGGCGGCAGGTCGGCCCGAGCGCCCCGCGGGGCCCTGGAGCGGCCGTATACAAAAAGATCGCGCTGGACCCGGCGGAGTCCAGCGCGATCGGTGACGTACCCAGATGGAGCGGGCGTGGGGCCTGTTGGGGCAGGCGCCGCGTCACGGGAAGCTCTGTAGAGCAGGTGGAGCTAGGTGGTGCGAAGTGGGCCTTTTCGGGTTGGGGGACCCGAAAACAGCCCGGCTATGCGGTTGTTCAGGCCTCGCTGCGCTGCTGCGGGATACCCGCGAGCAGTGCGCGGACCTCAGCCTCGCGGTAACGCCGATGCCCTCCGAGCGTTCGGATGGACGTGAGCTTGCCTGCCTTGGCCCAGCGGGTGACCGTCTTGGGGTCCACGCGGAACATCGTGGCTACCTCGGCAGGGGTCAGCAGCGGCTCGGCGTCAGGGGTGCGAGCGGTCATGAGCGGCCTCCTCGGGAGAACCGAACCATCACGGTTCTTTCCTCTAAATTCTGCACCTTGGCCCGCGTTGCCCGAAATGGCGGACGCGGGCCGAGTCGGTTATAGGACGAACGGCTTGTCCTCGGCACTACAACTACACCATCTGTCCAGCCACGTCGGCCAAACCGATGGAATTGCCCTCTCAGGTGTTCAACCTCGGCGGATGCCGATGGACCATGCCATAGCGGACAGTCACTTCGTCGTGACGATCAGTCACAACGTGACCAGCCCCCACGAGACCCCTCAAGGAGCGCAATACCGATCTATCCGCCCTTAGTTGGACGGAAGGAGCCCATGTCGGGCTCCTTGTCCTATTTTGGCACGAGGGTGCACCTTGCTAGCAAGACCCGAAGTCAGTGCTTTAGGTCACGCTTGAGGCAATCGCCCGGTTAAGGACCAACGTCCTTTACCTCCCGACCACCGAAAAGCGAACGCCGGACCACCGTGCCAGAAACCTTCGGCATCCGCGGCCCTCAGCTCGCGAACTGGCGTTCCCGCACCGCGCGCCACCGCCGGGAAAGCTTCTCGTACGCGGCACCGGCCCGCTCGCCGTCGCCCTCCCGCAGCGCCGCCAGCCCGTCCGCCACCTCGGCGGCGGAACGGTCCTCGGCGAGCTGCTCCCCGGGCACCGCGTGCACCAGCCCTCCGTAGTCCAGCTCCACGAGCGACCGCGGATGGAATTCCTCGAGCCAGCGCCCCACCTCTACCAGGCCGTCGATCAGCGGCCCCTCTTCCAGGGAACTCCGCAGCGTACGCAGCCCCCGCGCGACCCGGCGCCGGGCCTGGACCATCGGCGTCCGGTAACGCAGCACGGGCGACCGGTCACCGGGCACGTACTCCCGCTCGGCGTCGTCGAACAGGACGAACCAGCGGACCGGGATGTGCCAGGCCGTCCCGCGGATCCACGGCCGGGCGTCCGGATGGCGCTCCCGCCACCGCTCGTAGTCGGTGGCCGCCTGCCGGCGCACCACCGGGGGCAGCGCCGCGTCCAGCACCGGCGGCGGCAGCAGCTCCTCCAGTGCGTCCAGGGCCTGCCAGCCGCGCAGCCGGGTGCGCCAGGGGCAGACGCAGATCACCTCGTCCACGACGGCGATGAAGGCGTCCGCGCTCTCATGGACCGGCACCGGTACGGGAGGCATGGGCAGCAGATCGGCCAGCGCCCGGCGCTGCTCGTCCTGGGCGGTGGGGGTGTCGTCCCGTTTGGCATAGCGCGCCCAGTGGGAGCGCTCCGGCTCGGGGAACGCTGCCAGCGGTTCGTAGACCCGTAGGTACGCCATGTACGGGACTTTCACCGACGACGCCAACGCCACGCCCGCTCCTTCCGGGGAAGTCCACCGCCGGGAGATCCCGCCCTCGGATACGCCTCCCCGGCCTCCGTGGAGGCCCGCCCGAGGACCGGCCGGCCTGCGATACGACCAGATCGTCCCACGGCCGTTCCCCCGGGAGAGGGTGATCCTCCGCACCTGGCTGATCAACCGGCCCCACAGGTCTTACGCTCGTGTCAACCGGCCCTCCCCCACCCGCAGGAGGGCGCCCTTCGCGACTTATGGGAGTCACCACCGTGACCGACGTACGTCCACCCTCCTCCCCCGATTTCCCGGCGCATTTCGAGCACGGGGGAACCAACCGCGCCGACGGCGGCGTGCTGCACACCCTCTTCCGGTCCGAGCAGGGGGGCCATGAGCAGGTGGTGCTCTGCCAGGACCGGGCCAGCGGCCTGAAGGCAGTGATCGCGATCCACAGCACCGCCCTGGGCCCTGCCCTCGGCGGCACCCGCTTCCACGCGTACGCCTCCGAGGAGGAGGCCGTGCTGGACGCCCTGAACCTGTCGCGCGGCATGTCCTACAAGAACGCGCTCGCGGGGCTTGACCATGGTGGCGGGAAGGGCGTGATCATCGGCGACCCCGCACTGCTCAAGACCGAGGAACTCCTGCTCGCCTACGGCCGGTTCGTGGCCTCCCTGGGGGGCCGCTACGTCACCGCGTGCGACGTCGGCACATACGTCGAGGACATGGACGTCGTCGCCCGGACGAACAAGTGGACCACCGGCCGCTCCCCGGAGAACGGGGGCGCCGGGGACTCCTCCATCCTGACCGCCTACGGCGTCTTCCAGGGCATGCGCGCCTCGGCCCAGCACGCCTGGGGCGACCCCACACTGCGCGGGCGGAAGGTCGGCATCGCGGGCGTCGGCAAGGTGGGGCACCTCCTCGTCGAGCACCTTCTGAAGGACGGCGCCGAGGTCCTGATCACGGACGTCCGCGCCGAGTCGGTGGCCCGGGTCGTCGCCGGCCATCCGCAGGTCACCGTGGTCCCGGACACCGAGGCGCTGATCCGCACCGAGGGACTGGACGTGTACGCACCGTGCGCGCTGGGCGGCGCGCTCGACGACGACTCGGTGCCGGTGCTCACCGCGAAGGTGGTCTGCGGCGCGGCCAACAACCAGCTCGCGCACCCCGGCGTCGAGAAGGATCTCTCCGACCGCGGCATTCTGTACGCGCCCGATTACGTGGTGAACGCGGGCGGTGTCATCCAGGTGGCCGACGAGCTCCACGGCTTCGACTTCGACCGCTGCAAGGCCAAGGCGGCGAAGATCTTCGACACCACACTGGCGATATTCGCTCGTGCGAAGGCCGACGGAATTCCGCCCGCCGCGGCCGCCGACCGGCTGGCCGAGCACCGGATGACGGAGGCGCGGCACGCCTGAGCCCCTCCCACGTCGGACCTGAGCCCCTCCCGCGTCGGAACCGTTCCTGACCCGGCGCCCCTGATTCCGTGCGGAGATCCGGCCGACCCTTAGGGAGACGCCGGTGCTTACGGAGATCCGGCCGGGTCGGCCGGAAACACGGTCTTGCGCGGCCCGCCACGGGCGGTCGGGGAGACATCCCTCACCACCCGTCGGCGGGTCGGCGTACAGGACAGGTTAAAATCGCAGTTGGCCAGCGGGGACGGGGCACCTCGCCGGCCGTGCCGAGCGGCGGGTGATGCGGACGACGTACCGTATGGCCGCGGAAGCAGGTACCGTTAAAGCCCTACGGGCCGGTCTCTGTTTGGAGAGACCGCTCCGAACCATGAACGCGTGTCAAGACTCTGGGGCCATCGAGCCCCGTCATTGAGGGGGTCGACCCATGGGGCGCGGCCGGGCCAAGGCCAAGCAGACAAAGGTCGCCCGCCAGCTGAAGTACAGCAGCGGTGGGACGGATCTCTCACGACTGGCTGACGAGCTGGGTGCATCGCAACCGCCGTCGGGCCAGCAGCCGCCGAACGGAGAGCCGTTCGAGGATGACGAGGACGACCCGTACGCACGGTACGCGGAGCTGTACAACAAGGACGACGACGAAGACGACGAGGGCAACTCGTCCCAGCAGCGACGTCGCGCCTGATGCGCTGCGGACGCTCCGTCCCGGCAGCGCCCTAGGCGCCCGACGTTCTGTGCGTCCACGGCACCCATAACAGCATCACGGACCCGGTCCTGGGCATCGCCCGGACCGGGTTCTGTGCTGCCCAGGTGACCGCGTGCGCTGTCGAGGTGACTGCTCCACGTGTGGCGGCCGCACCGGCCCGGGCCGGTGCGGCTGACGACCGGGACCTCAGCTCGCGTAGTCACCGGTCAGGGTCACTGCCTCGGCGTGCTCGCCGCGCTCGACGATCTCACCGCTGACCCAGGCGTCCACCCCGCGGTCCGCCAGCGTGGTCAGCGCGACGTCCACCGACTCCCGCGGGACGACGGCGACCATGCCGACGCCCATGTTCAGGGTCTTCTCCAGCTCCAGGCGCTCGACCGCGCCGGCCTCGCCGACCAGGCCGAACACCGGCCCCGGCGTCCAGGTCGAGCGGTCGACGGTGGCGTGCAGGCCGTCCGGGATCACCCGGGCCAGGTTGTTCGCCAGTCCGCCGCCGGTGATGTGCGAGAAGGCGTGCACCTCGGTCGTACGGGTCAGCGCCAGGCAGTCCAGCGAGTAGATCTTGGTGGGCTCCAGCAGCTCCTCGCCGAGGGTGCGGCCGAACTCCGGAACCTCCTGGTCCAGGGCCATCCCCGCCCGGTCGAAGAGCACGTGCCGGACCAGGGAGTACCCGTTCGAGTGAAGTCCGGAGGACGCCATCGCGATGACCGCGTCGCCCGTTCGGATACGATCCGCGCCCAGCACCCGGTCCGCCTCGACGACGCCCGTACCGGCGCCGGCGACGTCGAACTCGTCCGCGCCCAGCAGCCCGGGGTGCTCCGCGGTCTCCCCGCCGACCAGCGCGCAGCCGGCCAGCACACAGCCCTCGGCGATGCCCTTGACGATGGCCGCGACCCGCTCGGGGTAGACCTTGCCGACACAGATGTAGTCGGTCATGAACAGCGGCTCCGCGCCGCAGACGACCAGGTCGTCGACGACCATGCCGACGAGGTCGTGGCCGATGGTGTCGTAGACGCCCATCTTCCGGGCGATGTCGACCTTCGTGCCGACGCCGTCGGTGGCGGAGGCCAGCAGCGGACGCTCGTAGCGCTTGAGGGCGGAGGCGTCGAAGAGGCCGGCGAAGCCGCCGAGCCCGCCGACGACCTCGGGGCGGGTGGCCTTCTTCACCCACTCCTTCATCAGGTCCACGGCGCGGTCGCCGGCCTCGATGTCGACGCCCGCGCTCGCGTAGCTGGCACCGGTTGACTCTGCAGCGGACATGGCTGAGAACTTTCGTGTCGTGTGTGGACGAGCTCTACGGGCGACGCAGCGCGTCGGCGCCGCCGACCCCGGCCGTGAGCGTCTGGACGCCGTCCAGGTCCGGCTTGGCCCGGGCCGTGGTCTCCGACTCCAGGAGGTGCTTGCCGAGCAGCTCAGGGTCGGGCAGCTCCATCGGGTACTCCCCGTCGAAGCACGCGCGGCAGAGGTTCGGCTTGGCGATCGCGGTCGCCTCGATCATGCCGTCGATGGAGATGTACGCGAGCGAATCGGCGCCCAGCGACTTGCCGATCTCCTCGACGCTCAGCCCGTTGGCGATCAGTTCCGCGCGGGTGGCGAAGTCGATGCCGAAGAAGCACGGCCACTTGATCGGCGGGGACGAGATCCGGATGTGCACCTCGGCGGCGCCGGCCTCGCGCAGCATCCGCACCAGGGCGCGCTGGGTGTTGCCGCGGACGATCGAGTCGTCGACGACCACCAGCCGCTTGCCGCGGATGACTTCCTTCAGCGGGTTCAGCTTCAGCCGGATGCCCAGCTGGCGGATGGTCTGCGAGGGCTGGATGAAGGTCCGACCGACGTAGGAGTTCTTGACCAGGCCGGAACCGTACGGGATGCCGCTGGCCTCGGCGTATCCGACGGCGGCCGGGGTGCCGGACTCCGGCGTCGCTATCACCAGGTCCGCGTCGGCGGGCGCCTCGGCGGCCAGCCTGCGGCCCATCTCCACACGGGAGAGGTACACGTTGCGGCCGGCGATGTCGGTGTCCGGACGGGCGAGGTAGACGTACTCGAAGACGCAGCCCTTGGGGCGGGCCTCGGCGAAGCGGCTGCTGCGCAGGCCGTCCTCGTCGATGGCGACCAGTTCGCCGGGCTCGATCTCCCGGATGAAGCTGGCGCCGACGATGTCCAGGGCGGCGCTCTCGGAGGCCACCACCCAGCCGCGCTCCAGGCGGCCGAGGACCAGCGGGCGGATGCCCTGCGGGTCGCGGGCGGCGTAGAGCGTGTGCTCGTCCATGAAGCAGAGCGAGAAGGCGCCCTTGACCTTGGGGAGCACGCGGGGCGCGGCCTCCTCGACGGTCAGCGGCTTGCCGTCCTCGTCGACCTGGCCGGCCAGCAGCGCGGTCACCAGGTCGGTGTCGTTGGTGGCCGCGACCTGGGTGGCCCGGCCGCCCTCACGGGGCAGCGCGGCGACCATGTCGGCCAGCTCCGCGGTGTTGACCAGGTTGCCGTTGTGGCCGAGCGCGATCGAACCGTGCGCGGTGGCGCGGAACGTCGGCTGGGCGTTCTCCCACACCGAGGCACCGGTGGTGGAGTAGCGGGCATGGCCCACGGCGATATGGCCCTGGAGGGAGCCGAGGGAAGTCTCGTCGAAGACCTGGGAAACCAGGCCCATGTCCTTGAAAACGAGGATCTGGGAGCCGTTGCTCACTGCGATGCCCGCGGACTCCTGTCCACGGTGCTGCAGCGCGTACAGCCCGAAATAGGTGAGTTTGGAGACCTCTTCACCCGGAGCCCAGACACCGAAGACGCCGCATGCGTCCTGGGGGCCCTTCTCGCCGGGGAGCAGGTCGTGGCTGAGTCGTCCGTCACCACGTGGCACGCCCCCGAGTCTAGGGCAGGTCGAGGATTCATCCGAACCGGGGATGCCCCGCGATATGGACGAGCCTATGAACGGCCCATCCCGCGCGGCAGCCATATGCACTCTGAGCTGCGCCTTTGCATGACACCGGGCGGCTTGGGGCCGGTGCTCCAGAGCCTGCGCCTCAGGGCCGGCGCTTCAGGGCTTGTGACTCAGGGCTCGTGCTTCAGGGCCTGTGCCTCAGGGCCCGTGCTTCAGGGCCCGTACTTCAGGGCCTGTGCCGGAAGGCCCGCACCGGGAGGTACGGGCCGAGGTCGGCCCGTTCCCCGCTGGCGCTGAGGCTCGCCGCGTCCAGCGCCTCGTCCCAGGTCGTCCGCCCCGTGGCGAGCCGCATCCAGGTCAGCGGGTCGGTCTCGACGATGTTCGGCGGCGTGCCGCGGGTGTGCCGGGGCCCCTCCACGCACTGCACCACGGCGAACGGCGGCACCCGGACCTCGACCGATCCGCCGGGCGCCGCGGCCGCCAGCGCATCGGCCAGCAGCCGGGTGGCGGTGGCCAGCGCCTGGCGGTCGTAGGGGATCTCCACACCGGTCGCCGCCGCCAGGTCATCGGTGTACCCGACGAGCTCGACGCACCGGGCGACCAGCTGGTCGCCGGAGACGGCCGGGAGGGCCTCGATCTGCCCGGCCAGCTCCCGCACGGTCCGGCCGCCGACGCGGGTGGGCAGGGCGAGCTGCTCGGGAGTGAGGCCATGGACGGCCTCCCGTACGTTTCCGAGCTGTGCGAGCACGGCGGCCCGGGTCTTGTCGGGGTCGTAGGTGCGCGCACGCTTCTTCGCCGGGGACATGGCAGCGAGCGTAATCGCTCCTCCCCGGGGCCGAACTCGTCCTCCGTGGGCGGGAGTCGTGAGGGGCCGACCGCTCCACCGTGGCGGAGGCGAACGCGGAGGTGAACGCGGCCAGGCCCCGTACGTGCCCCCGAGGAGGGGGCCGTACAGGGCCTTCACGCGCGTACGCCACACACGTCGTTACGCGAGCAGGTACGCCTTACGCGTGTACGCCGTACCCGTACTTACTTACGCGAGCAGCGCAAGGATCGTGCCCTCGTACTTACTTACGCGAGCAGCGCGGGGATCGTGCCCTCGTGGGCCTCCCGCAGCTCGGCCAGGGGGAGCGCGAACTGGCCCTGCACCTCGACCACTGCATCTGAATCGGGCGCAGCACCGTCCACCACACCGATCCGCGTGGCCGGCAGCCCCCGCGCACCGCACATGTCGGTGAAGCGGAGCTCCTCGCTGCGCGGGACGGCGACGACGGCGCGGCCCGCCGACTCGGAGAAGAGGAACACGAACGGGTCGAGGCCGTCGGGGACCACCAGACGGGCGCCCTTGCCGCCCCGCAGGCACGATTCGACCACGGCCTGGATCAGGCCACCGTCGGAGAGGTCGTGCGCCGCGTCGATCATGCCGTCTCGGGAGGCCGAGATGAGGATCTCCGCGAGCAGCCGCTCCCGCTCCAGGTCGACCTTCGGCGGCAGACCGCCGAGGTGGTCGTGGACCGCCTGCGACCAGGCCGAACCGCCCAGCTCCTCGCGGGTGTCACCCAGGAGGTAGAGGAGGTGGCCCTCGTCCGCGAACGCGATCGGGGTGCGGCGGCTGATGTCGTCGATCACGCCGAGCACCGCGACGACCGGCGTCGGGTGGATCGCGGTGTCTCCCGTCTGGTTGTAGAGGGAGACATTGCCGCCGGTGACCGGCGTGCCGAGGGTCTGGCAGGCGTCCGCCAGCCCTCGGGTGGCCTCGGCGAACTGCCACATCACGGCCGGGTCCTCGGGCGAACCGAAGTTCAGGCAGTCGGACACGGCCAGCGGCTTGGCGCCGGAGGCGGCGACATTGCGGTACGCCTCGGCCAGCGCCAGCTGCGCACCCGCGTACGGGTCGAGCTTGGCGTATCGGCCGTTGCCGTCGGTGGCCACGGCGACGCCGAGGTTGGTCTCCTCGTCGATCCGGACCATCCCGGAGTCCTCCGGCTGGGCCAGGACCGTGTTGCCCTGCACGAAGCGGTCGTACTGGTCGGTGATCCAGGACTTGGCGGCCTGGTTCGGGTGGGCGACCAGGGTGAGGACCTGCTCACGCAGCTCCTCGGCCGTCCGGGGGCGAGCCAGCCGGCCCGCGTCGTCGGCCTGCAGGGCGTCCTGCCAGTCCGGACGGGCGTACGGGCGGTGGTACGTCGGGCCCTCGTGGGCGACGGTGCCCGGGGGCACGTCCACGATCTGCTCGCCGTGCCAGAAGATCTCCAGGCGTTCGCCGTCGGTCACCTCACCGATGACGGTGGCGATGACGTCCCACTTCTCGCAGATCTCCATGAAGCGGTCGACGTGCCGCGGCTCGACGATCGCGCACATGCGTTCCTGCGACTCGCTCATGAGGATCTCCTCGGGCGAGAGGGTCGCATCGCGCAGCGGCACGGTGTCGAGCTCGACGCGCATACCGCCGGAGCCGGCGCTCGCCAGCTCGCTGGTGGCGCAGGACAGGCCGGCGCCGCCGAGGTCTTGAATGCCGGTGACCAGCTTCTCCTTGAAGATCTCCAGAGTGCACTCGATGAGCAGCTTCTCCTGGAAGGGGTCGCCGACCTGGACGGCGGGCCGCTTGGTCGGGCCCTGGTCCGTAAAGGTCTCGGAGGCGAGGACGGACACGCCGCCGATGCCGTCGCCGCCGGTGCGGGCGCCGTAGAGGATCACCTTGTTGCCGGCGCCGGACGCCTTGGCGAGATGGATGTCCTCATGCTTCATCACGCCGACACACAGGGCGTTGACCAGCGGGTTTCCCTGGTAGCAGGGGTCGAAGACAGCTTCGCCGCCGATGTTGGGCAGGCCCAGGCAGTTGCCGTAGCCGCCGATGCCCGCGACCACGCCCGGCAGGACGCGCTTGGTGTCGGGGTGGTCGGCGGCGCCGAAGCGCAGCGGGTCCATCACGGCGACCGGGCGGGCGCCCATCGCGAGGATGTCGCGCACGATGCCGCCGACGCCGGTGGCCGCGCCCTGGTAAGGCTCGATGTACGAGGGGTGGTTGTGCGATTCGACCTTGAAGGTGACCGCGTAGCCCTGACCGACGTCGACCACACCGGCGTTCTCGCCGATGCCGACGAGCAGGGCGTCGTTCTTGGGGGCCTTCTCGCCGAACTGCTTCAGGTGCACCTTGCTCGACTTGTACGAGCAGTGCTCGGACCACATGACCGAGTACATGGCGAGCTCGGCACCCGTAGGACGGCGGCCGAGGATCTCCCGGATGCGCGCGTACTCGTCCTGCTTGAGGCCGAGTTCGGCCCACGGCTGCTCGGTCTCGGGCGTCTGCTCAGCGTGCTTGACCGTGTCGAGCGTCATGCGTTGACCAACTTCTTCAGGATCGAGGTGAAGAATCCGAGGCCGTCGGTCCGGCCCGTACCGATCAGCGGCTCGGCGGCGTGCTCGGGGTGCGGCATGAGGCCGACGATGTTGCCCGCCTCGTTGGTGATGCCGGCGATGTCGCGGAGCGAGCCGTTGGGGTTGCCGTCCAGGTAGCGGAACGCGACCCGGCCCTCGGCCTCCAGCATGTCGAGGGTGCGCTCGTCGGCGACGTACCGGCCGTCGATGTTCTTCAGCGGTACGGAGATCTCCTGGCCGGCCGTGTAGTCGGTGGTCCAGGCGGTGTCCGCGTTCTCCACCCGCAGCTTCTGGTCGCGGCAGATGAAGTGCAGACCGTCGTTGCGCAGCATGGCGCCGGGCAGCAGGTGGGTCTCGGTGAGCACCTGGAAGCCGTTGCAGATGCCGAGGACCGGCATACCGGCCCTGGCCTGCTCGATCACGGTCTCCATCACCGGCGAGAACCGGGAGATGGCCCCGGCCCGCAGGTAGTCGCCGTAGGAGAAACCGCCGGGCAGCACGACGGCGTCGACCTGCTTGAGGTCCTTGTCCCGGTGCCACAGCGGCACCGCTTCGGCGCCGGCCAGCCGGACCACGCGCTGGGTGTCGCGGTCGTCGAGCGTGCCGGGGAAGGTGATGACTCCGATGCGCGAGGTCATGATCCGGCTCCGGCCGGCTCATCGACGCGGACCGTGAAGTCTTCGATGACGGTATTGGCGAGGAAGGTCTCGGCCATCTCGTGGATGCGAGCGAGGGCGGCCTCGTCGACCGGGCCCTCCACCTCGAGTTCGAAACGCTTGCCCTGACGGACGTCGGTGATTCCTTCGAAGCCCAGGCGTGGCAGTGCACGCTGCACCGCCTGGCCCTGGGGGTCGAGGATCTCCGGCTTGAGCATGACGTCGACTACGACGCGTGCCACTGGCACTCCCGGTGGTGTGGTGCGTAAGCGGTTCCCTCACAGTACCGTGTTCGAAAATCTACGCGCATAGATATACAGCGGCCCCGATCACGGCCAGGTATCGGCCCGAGCACTCCAAGGGAAAATCATCGAAAAGATCCCGAGTCCGGATTGCGGGAAGACACGCTGACGAAATTAACTGGGCTTCACAATGCAATGCCCATCGCTGTACAAATGAAAAAGCATTGATCCCAATCAGCCGGATCCGGGGCATCACCCCATGTCAACAAGGGGTAGCTCCATGAAAGGACCGATATCCGTGGCGCAGCGCGTAGTAGTAACGCTCTCCGATGACATCGACGGAGGAGAAGCCGCAGAGACGGTCATCTTCGGTTTGGACGGGAAGTCGTACGAGATCGACCTCAATCCCGCCAATGCGAAGAAACTGCGCGGCGCCCTCGCTCCCTTCATCGAGGCCGGCCGCAAGCGGGCCAAGTCCGGCAAGGCGTACCACCGGACCGCGGTGACCCCCGACCCGGCGGCCGTCCGGGCCTGGGCACGTTCGCACCAGATGGACGTCCCGCCGCGCGGCCGGATCCCCAAGAAGGTCTACGAGGCCTTCAACGCGGCCAACCACTAACCGACTTGCCGGCATCGCTCGGGCCGGGCGGAGCGGAGTTGCACAGCACCCCCACTGATCAGCTAGAGTCTGGAGCACGCCGAGGGGCGAGGCCGGAAGGCCGGACCTCACGGAGTCACGCGGGTGTAGCTCAGTAGTAGAGCGCCCCCTTTCCAAGGGGGAGGCGCAGTGTGCAATCCCTGTCACCCGCTCTGACAGTCTCGACCACTCCATTGGATCAGGTAGAGTAGCTGTCGCGCCGCTCGGTGAAAGCCGAGTGGATGCCTGCGGACGTAGCTCAGTTGGTAGAGCGCAACCTTGCCAAGGTTGAGGTCGCGAGTTCGAGCCTCGTCGTCCGCTCAGAAAGAGAAGGCCCCGGTCATCATGACCGGGGCCTTCTGCATTCCTGAGCCATCACCTTCCTCGCCGCTCCCCCTGGTGATCACAACTGACATTTGTCATCAGCTGCGATGACAGGCCGCACGGCCCGGAATCATGATCCGGCGGGACGCTGTAGTCATGAACATCGGGGAGAAAAACATCGGGGGTGCGGGGCGCTCCGGGGCGGGGTCCGGCACGGGATCCGGCGCCGCCGTGATCGACGTCACAGGGCTGCGCAGGTCGTACGGCAACGCCGGGCATGCGGCGCGTAAACGGGGGCAGCGGGGGCGGAGCGCGCCGGGCGAAGGGGGCCCGCCGGCCGGGAAGTCGGGTTTCGAGGCCGTGCGGGGGGTCGATTTCTCGGTCGCACGCGGGGAGCTGTTCGCCCTGCTGGGGACGAACGGCGCGGGCAAGACCTCCACCCTCGAGCTGCTGGAGGGGCTGGCCGCGCCCACGGGCGGGCAGGTCCGGGTCCTGGGGCACGATCCGTTCCGTGAGCGGGCCGCGATCCGGCCCCGGATCGGCGTGATGCTGCAGGAGGGCGGCTTTCCGTCCGAGCTGACTCCGGCGGAGACCGTCCGGATGTGGGCGGGGTGCACCAGCGGGGCGCGGCCGGTCGAGGAGGCGCTGAGCTGGGTGGGGCTGACGCAGCGCAAGGACGTACGGGTCAAGCAGCTGTCCGGTGGTGAGCGGCGGCGGCTGGATCTGGCGCTGGCGCTGCTGGGGGAACCGGACGTGCTGTTCCTGGACGAGCCCACGACCGGGCTGGACACCGAAGCGCGCCATGAGACCTGGGAACTGGTCCGTGAGCTGCGCGACAGAGGCGCCACGATCGTGCTGACCACGCACTATCTGGAGGAGGCCGAGGAGCTGGCGGACCGGCTGGCGATCATGCACAAGGGGCGGATAGCGGCGGCCGGACACGTCACGGATGTCGTCGCCGCACACCCCTCGCGCATCTCCTTCGAGCTGCCCGAGGGCTACCACCTCGGTGATCTCCCCCCGCTGTCGGAGCTGGGCGCGGTCAGCAATGAGACGGACGGGCACACGGTCCGGCTGTGGACCGACGAACTCCAGCGGACGGCGACCGGCGTACTGGTCTGGGCGCGGGAGAAGGGGATAGCGCTGGGCGGTCTGGACGTCCGGCAGGCATCCCTGGAAGAGGCATTTCTGCAGATTGCGAAGGGGCTGGAGAAGGAATGAGCGCAAGCGTGCAGGACGTTAGCGACACGGTACGCACCACGGTACGCACCGGAGCGCAGGCACCGGTCGGTGCCACAGCACGTCTTCTCTCCCTGGGGCGGGCGGAGTTGACACTGCTCGGCCGCAACAAGTCCGCGCTGTACACCTCGCTGTTCATCCCCTTCGTCATGGGTTTCGCCATGAAACGGGTAGTCGCGGATATGCCGCTGGACAGCGTGGGACTCACGGTCGGCACGATGCTGCTGCCCGCCACCCTCGGATACGTCCTGCTCTTCGGCATCTACTCCACGCTGACCGGCGCCTACGTCGCCCGGCGCGAAGAGCTGGTCCTCAAGCGGCTGCGCACGGGAGAGCTGCGGGACGGGGAGATACTCGCCGGCACGGCCCTGCCCTCGGTGCTCCTGGGAGTGGCGCAGTGCGTCATCCTCGTGGCCCTGGGCGGTGCGCTCCTGGACGTCGGCTTCCCCACCTCGCCGCACTTCCTGATCGCCGGGCTGGCGCTGGGCCTGGTGGTGGTCGTCGGGTTCGCGGCGGTGTCCTCGCGCCTCGCCAAGTCGACCGAGGCGGCTCAGATGGCCGTTCTGCCCTTCATGATGGTGTCGCTGATGGGTTCCGGAATGGTCGTCCCCCTCGGCGTCGTCCCGGGGGTGCTGGGCGATGTGCTCGGGCTGCTGCCGATGTCCCCGGCGATGGAGCTGATACGGGCGGGCTGGACGGGCGGCGGAAGCGCCAAGGAGATGGTGGGGCATCTGCTCACCGGCTTGGCCTGGAGCGGGATCGCACTGTTTGCTGTGCAGCGGTGGTTCCGCTGGGAACCGCGCCGCTGACGGCCGAGGGCGTCCCGGCGGCACACGACACGAGGTAACGCGAGCGGTACGACGGGGGCGGACAGCACATGTTCGGACGGGTACGGACGATATGGAAGCGGCGCAACGAGATGCGTGTGGTCGACGCCTACTTCCGGTGGACGCTCAACGGCATCCCGTGGATAGCGGCGTTCCTGACGTTGTCCGGAGTGGTGCCGGTCGCCGGCCTGACGGGCCGCCCCTTGACGATAACCCTGGCGGGAGTGGCCGCGGGGCTGAGTCTGGCGCAGGGCGGACTGGCCGCCCCCCTGTTGAAGCGCGCCCTGGACCGGTACCTCAACCGAGGGGCCACGCCGCGTGCACTGCTGCTCGTCTCGGGCCTGATCACCGTGCTCGGCGAGGCCGCACTGTGCGCGCTGCTCTGCGTCGGTGGAATCAGCGAGGAGCACCAGGCCACGGTGCTCATGGTGATTGCCGCGACCCTCACACCGTTCTACAAGGCCCACTGCCTGGTGGTGTCCAAGCGGCAGTTCCTGGGAGCGCTGGCCGGCACGGCAGCAGGTACGGGGGTCCTGCTGCCCGTGTTCACGGGCTCCTGGCTGGGTGGGCTGGGAATGGCGGCCATGGTGGCCTTCGCGGGTCTGTGGAGCTTCGTGATCGCGCGGCCCACGGGCTGGCTGCTCTCCGTGTTCTGGAAGCTGGACGAGGCGCGCGGCACCGCCTCGCGGCTCGCGGTCGCCGAGGAGCGGCTGCGGTTCGGCCGGGATCTGCACGATGTGATGGGACGGAACCTGGCGGTGATCGCGCTGAAGAGCGAGCTGGCCGTCCAGCTGGCGCAGCGGGAGCGGCCGGAGGCGGTGGCCCAGATGACGGAGGTGCAGCGGATCGCCCAGGAGTCGCAGCGGGAGATACGGGAGGTGGTACGCGGCTACCGGAAGGCGGATCTGCAGGCGGAGTTGGCCGGTGCCCGCTCGATCCTGCGCGCGGCCGGGGTCGACTGCCGTATAGAAGGCGAGGAGGGCGTACCGCTGCCGGCGGAGGTGGAATCGGCGCTCGGCTGGGTGGTCCGCGAAGGCACCACCAACGTCCTGCGGCATGCCGCGGACGTCCGGACCTGTGCGCTGCGGACCCGCATCGACCCGGAGCGCTCGATGCTCGTCATGACGATGGAGAACGACGGGGTGGGCGGTCCGGAGGCCGAGGAAGGTCCGCGGGCCGGGGAAGAAGGGGCCGCCGCGGCCGGTGCCGCCTCCGGCAGCGGCCTGAAGGGCCTGCGGGAGCGGATCCAGCCGCTGGGCGGGACTCTGACCTCGGGCCTGGTCCGCAAGGGCTCGTACCGGCTGACGGTCGAGCTGCCGATGACAACTATGGGGGCGACGGGGTGAGTGACACAGGAGGTGACGGGGTGATCCGGGTGCTGCTGGCGGACGACGAGCATCTGATCCGGGGAGCGCTGGCGGCGTTGCTCTCCCTGGAGGCCGATCTGCTGGTGGTCGCGGAGGCGGCCTCGGGGCCCGAGGCGCTGGCGATGGCCCGGGCCCACCGCCCGGATGTGGCAGTGCTGGATCTGCAGATGCCGGGGGCGGACGGTGTGGCGGTGGCCACATCTCTGCGGAAGGAACTGCCGGAGTGCCGGGCCATGATCGTCACGAGTCATGGCCGGCCGGGTCATCTGAAGAGGGCGCTGGAGGCCGGGGTCCGGGGATTCCTCCCGAAGACCGTGTCGGCGCAGCGGCTGGCGGAGATCATCCGTACCGTCCAGGCGGGAAACCGCTATGTGGACCAGGAGTTGGCGGCGGACGCGATCAGCGCCGGGGAATCACCGCTGACGGTCCGGGAGACGGAGGTGCTGGAATTCGCCGAGGCCGGGGCGCCGGTCGCGGAGATCGCCGAGCGGGCCGCGCTGTCGCCGGGGACCGTACGGAACTACCTCTCGTCGGCGACCGCGAAGCTGGGCGCGGAGAACCGTCATGCGGCGGCGCGTCTCGCACGCGAGCGAGGTTGGCTATAGTGGACCCCGCACCGCGCGGTGGCGACTGATCCCAGGAGCCCGATGCGGGGCATGCGGACGTAGCTCAGTTGGTAGAGCGCAACCTTGCCAAGGTTGAGGTCGCGAGTTCGAGCCTCGTCGTCCGCTCAAGGTGGGAAGGACCCCGGCCGGTGGCCGGGGTCCTTCTCGTTTCGCGGCTGCCTATGACCAGCTGACGCCGGTGAGGCGTTCGTAGGCCTCGATGTACTTGGCGCGGGTGCGCTCGACGATCTCCTGGGGGAGCGCGGGCGGCGGCAGCTCGCCCGTACGGTCCCAGGCCGAGGCCGGCGAGGTGAGCCAGTCACGGACGAACTGCTTGTCGAAGGACGGCTGGGGGCGGCCCGGCTCCCACTGGTCGGCGGGCCAGAAGCGCGAGGAGTCCGGGGTGAGGACCTCGTCGGCCAGGGTCAGCGCCTGCCCGTCGAAGCCGAACTCGAACTTGGTGTCCGCCAGGATGAGGCCGCGCTCACGCGCGATGTCGCGGGCCCGGCTGTAGAGGGCGAGGGTGGCCTCCCGCAACCGTCCGGCGACATCGGCGCCGACCTGCCCGGCGACCTCCTCGTAGGAGACGTTCTCATCGTGATCGCCGACGGCGGCCTTGGTGGCCGGGGTGAAGATCGGCGTGGGGAGTTCGGAACCGTCGGTGAGCCCCTCGGGGAGCGGCAGGCCGCAGACCGTACGGGACCGGCGGTACTCGACGAGGCCGGAGCCGGCGAGGTAGCCACGGGCCACGCACTCGACGGGCACCATCCGCAGCGACTTGCAGACCAGGGTGCGGCCCGCCCAGTCGGCGGGGGCCCCGGCCGGGACGTCGGTGGACAGGACGTGGTGGGGCGCGAGGTCGGAGAGCTGCTCGAACCACCACAGGGACAGCTGGGTGAGGACCCGCCCCTTGTCGGGAATCTCGGTGGGAAGCACCCAGTCGTACGCGGACATGCGGTCGCTGGCGACCATGACCAGGTCACCGGCGGCGTTCCGGTAGAGGTCGCGCACCTTGCCGGTGTGGAGGTGGGTGAGCCCCGGGACCTCCACAGGTTCAGGCTTTTCTACAAAACCGGACACGCTTCCTCCGCGTAGTTTGATCCAGGAGTCCCTCCGATTCTCCCCCATCCGGAACGCCCTTCACCTCGCGGGTCCTGCCGCAACGGCGATCAGCCGCGACGGCGAGCGTCCGGCGGCATCACGGCGAGCGTCCGGCAGCATCGACGACGGCAGAAGCGACGACTCCCCCACCCACCCAAGGGAGGGGCCGGACCGCAGGACGACAGTCCGGAGGTCCGGCCCCGCGACGTACAGCCCCGCGCAGCGGCAACAGCCCGCCGCAGGCGTAACGGTGGGAAAGCCAAAAACGCGGGAAACCGGCCATGCGCGGCTAGTCGCGTTTGCAGATGCGGTCCAACAGGTTCGCCGTGGCCCGTTGGACCCGCTCGTCGACATGGCCCGGGCGGTCCAGGGCCGGGGACCAGGCGAAGGTGCCGGAGGCGAAGACCAGGGCGCCGCTGGGGGCGCGGTAGAGGGAGGTCTCCTGGTGGCGGAGGGCGCCCTCGCCGTCGCGGTACGGGGAGTGGGCGAGCAGGATGCGGCGGGTGTGTTCGGGGAGGCTGGTGCGCGGGAAGTAGCGGTCGGCCTCGCCGGCGACCAGGCCGGGGAGTTCATCGCCTTCGTGGGCGCCGGTGGCCTCCCACAGCCAGTGGCCGC
Source organism: Streptomyces sp. NPDC001339 (assembly GCF_042895955.1). Lineage (NCBI taxonomy): Bacteria > Bacillati > Actinomycetota > Actinomycetes > Kitasatosporales > Streptomycetaceae > Streptomyces > Streptomyces sp. NPDC001339. The sequence goes on from NZ_JBIAWT010000004.1 coordinate 74,786, forward strand.
CGTTGCGGACGACCAGGGGGGCCGGTTCGGGAACGCGTCCGGCGTACTGGATGCCCATCAGGCGCTGCTCGGGATTGCCCAGTTCGCGCCAGAGGACGGGGCGGCCGGGGCCTTGGCGTTTACGGCAGGTGAGCAGGGCGTCCGGCCCCGCGGGCGAGGGGGAGAGCTCGACCTGCCAGTACATGGTGTTGGCGGAGAGGAAGACCAGGGAGGTGCCGGTGTCGCGGGCGAGCTCGACCGTACGGCGCATGGGCGCCGACCAGTACTCGTCGTGGCCGGGGAAGACCAGGCCCCGGTAGCGGGACGGATCGACCCGGCCGGCGTGCAGATCGCGGGCGTCGGCGTAGGCGAGGTCGTAGCCGTAGCGCTCGGCCCAGCGGATGAAGTCGTAGGCGTGGCCGACGTGCAGGGGCAGGCCGGCTCCGGCGTAAGGGCGGTCGAAGGAGACGGTGGTGGCCGCGTCCTGTTCGCCGAGCAGGGCGCCCTTTTCGTCCCAGGCATGGTAGAGGCTGGCGCCGGTGCGGCCGTCCTCCGGATAGAGGTTGTAGGCCTGCCAGGTGATGTCGGGCAGCAGCAGGAGCAGGTCGGCGGGGTGGTCGTCGCGGACCGTGAAGGGGATGTGGGAGCGGTGGCCGTCGGCGGTGGTCAGGACCGCGACATAGGCGCCGAGTTGCCAGTACGTCGGGACCTGGAGGCGCCAGGACAGCCACCAGTGGTGGCAGGAGACCGTGCGGTCGACGGCCAGCGGGGGCGGCTGGACGATGCCGGACAGCCGCGGGCTGGTGGTGATCTTGGCGGCTCCGGCGCCGGCGTAGTGGCCGATGCGGTAGACGTCGATGCTGAACGGCTGCGGCGGGTCGACCGAGACCCGGAAGTCGATGGCGTCGCCGGGGGCCACCGCGCCGGTGCCGGCGAAGCCCTTGATCTGGCGGCGGACGTCATCGGCGGTCCGCGGGCCGTTGTGCTTGCGGGGAGCAGGCAGCCGCGGATCTCCCTGGGCCGCCACGGAGTCGACGTACCAGGGGACGACGCGGCCGGAGTCGAAGTAGCCCTCGCTGCCGCGCAGCCAGGGCAGCGGCCCCTGCCCGAACGGGTCCGTGACCGCGTGGGCGAGGGCGCCGGACTCCCAGCGCCTGATCCGTTCCGTCGCCACCTTCCGCTCCCCTCCCGCGTCCCCCATTGGTCGCGGCCGATCGGGCCGGTATTGCATCCGGCCGGGTGAACCCGGCCATCCCCCCAGCACATCACATTACGCGCTCGCTCCGTCACCCTTCGTTGTGAATTTAGGCGCCTTGACCCCCGAAAAGCGAACTGGAAGAGAACATTCAGCCGGGGAATCGAAGGGTGGCGGGTGACGGGGCCGCACTTCTGTTCGCGCCCCGGCGATGCCGACGGCGCGCGGCCGGGCGCACGCCCCGGCGCGCGGCCCGGCCCACCACCCGGGTCACACCAGCCGGACCGGCTTCTCGGGGCGCACGCCGACCGTGGTCAGCCAGCCGCGGAGCGGTTCCGCGTCGCCGTCGTCGACCAGGCTGAGCACGGGGCTGCCCAGGTCGGCCCGGCGGGCGCCGTCGACCAGCAGCGCCGGGCCGTCCAGCCAGTCGAGGCCGGGCACGGCGCCGGCGGTGTCGACGGCGGCGCAGCAGACCATGGCCGTGACGTGGTCGGCGAGCAGCTCGCGGCCCGTACGGGGCGGCTGCAGCGGAAATAGCGGGAGACCGCCCTCGACCATGCCGTCGCCCCAGGCCACGCCGAGCGCGGCGTCCTGTGCGGTGCGGTCGCCGCAGGCGGCCTGGCGCGCCGCCTCCTCCCGCTCGACCTCGGCGCCCAGGCGGGCGGCGACCAGGTCGCCGGCGCCCTCGTCATGGGCGAGCCGGTCGATGACCCGGGCCAGGGTGGGGCCCTGGGGCGGCGCCATCGGCTCGTCGGTGCGGTGGTGGTCGGCGGGGGCGGCCGCGGGGCTCGCGGGGGCGGCCGAAGGGCCGGCGGGGTGGCCGTCGCCGGGCGGACGGGCCACGGGCCGGTGGCCGGCAGGCGTACGGGCCGCACTGCCCGCGTACGAGAGGGGCGGGGCGGCCGGAGCGGGGTCCGGCGCCGCGGCGGGGGCGGCCTTCAGGGGCAGCGCCGGAAGCTCGTCGAGGACGCGGTGGAGGCGGGCGGCCTCCAGGCGCCACTTCCGGTCGACGACCTCCTCCGGGTACTGGTGCCAGCCGACCGGCGACCAGTCGGGTCCCGGTTCGGGCGGGCCGCCGTGGAAGAGGCGGGCGGCCAGCAAGGAGGCCGCCCGGTCGACGGCGCCCGGCTCCTCCAGGAGATCGCAGGCGGGGCGCTCGCCCAGACGGGCGGCGAAGCCGTCGGCGAGGCGGTCGCGGCGGGAGAGTTCGGTGAGCGCGGAGACCACACCGGCGTCCAGCCGGGAGGGCCAGCGGCCCATCCGCCAGGCGGGCAGCGCGACCCGGGTCAGCAGCCGGTCCCAGCCCGCGTAGGCGAGGCCGACCTGCTCCTGGGCGACGATCCGCAGGCCGTAGTCGACGGTCTGAGCGCGCTCGGAGGCGGCGGCCGCGACGGCCCGCTCCATGATCGTGGCGTGCTCGCGGCAGGCCCGCAGCAGCATCCGGGCGACCCGGCCGGCGAAGCGGAGCGTCGGTCCGCGGAAGAGACCGCGGGCGCGGGCGGCGTCCGCGACGGCGGCGTCCAGGCCACGGATGAAGCGGCGGGCGGCGGCTATGTCCGGATGCGCGGAGGGGCCGGTGCCGGCGACGACCGGGGCCAGCAGGGCGCGCAGTTCGGCGACCCGCATCCACCACAGGAACGGCGAGCCGATGACCAGGACCGGGGCCTCGGGGGCCACCCGGCGGGCCTCGGCCGGGGCGGGCCGGTCGCGATGGGGCGGGCGGTGGGAGCGGTGCGTACGGTCCTCCAGCCAGCTGTCGCAGTCCGGCGTGAGGGCTATCGAGGACGGCGCGGGCACCTCCAGCCGCTCGGCCAGGTCACGTACCAGCCGGTAGAGGCCGGGGGCCGACTTCTCGGAGATCGGCACCGAGGGGCTGAGCGCGGGCCGGGCGCGCGCGACGACGCCGGTGACCAGCGCCGCCAGCAGCAGGCTGACCACCGCGAGACCGCCGGCGGCCCAGCGGACGAGGTCCCAGCCGCCGCCCGCGCCGAGCCGGCCGGTCGCCCGGCCGGCGGACAGCACCACCGCCACGGCGGCGGGCAGCAGCGCCACCGCCAGCGCGGCACCGCGGATCCGCAGCACGGCGAGGGCGCGGGCACGCGCCGCCAGAACGCCTGTTTCCGGACCTGCCACGGGTGTTTCCGGACTTGCCACGGGCCTGTACACCCCCTGCTGTCCTGCTGGAGCCGGACGGAGAGAACACGGGACGGACGCCTTCGAACATTGCGCGGTGTGGCATCGCGCGTTGTTCTTCGCGCGTTGTGCGGTGCGAGCGAGCTCGCCCACCACCACTGTGGCACTGGCCACTGACATCGCAATGCCGGTGAGCCACTTGCCGGACGTCCCCGCGGCAGACGTGCCGCAGAACGGCACGGCGACCGCAGGACGCTTGCGCCGCACCCTAGTTGGGGGTGTGGGTCTCGTCAGCCGGAATCTGGTGTGGTCACTCGATGGAATGGCTTTGGGCAAAGCCGGGAACCTGTGTGGCCCGGAACCCGTTTGCCCGGGCTCCGGAAAGCCGTGGCCCAGGCCGCGTCACCATGTGCCCAGATGCGCCCAGGCGCCCGCCGCGCCCGGGCCGCGCCACCGTCCCCGGGCGCCCCGCGCCCGGTACGCAGCCGCGTCAGGCGCCCGCCGCCACGTCCGCCGCGACCTTGGCGGCGATGTCCGTACGGTGCTGGGACCCCTCCAGGGAGATCCGGTCCACCGCGCGGTAGGCGCGCCGGCGGGCGACGGTGAGATCGGCGCCGGTGGCGGTGACCGACAGCACCCGGCCGCCCGCGCTGCGCACCGCGCCCGCCTCGTCGCGCTTGGTGCCGGCGTGCAGGACGTACGCCTCCGGCGCGTCCTGCGCGGCGACCTCGGCCAGCCCCTCGATGACATCGCCGGTGCGCGGCGTCCCCGGGTAGTTGTGGGAGGCGATGACGACCGTCACAGCGGCATCGTCGCTCCAGCGCAGCGGCGGCAGGGCGGCGAGCTCGCCGGTGGCGGCGGCGCGCAGCAGACCGCCGAGCGGGGTTCTGAGGCGGGCGAGCACGACCTGGGTCTCCGGGTCGCCGAAGCGGGCGTTGAACTCGATCACCCGCACCCCGCGTGAGGTGATCGCCAGGCCCGCGTAGAGCAGCCCGGAGAACGGGGTGCCGCGGCGGCGCAGCTCGTCCACCGTGGGCTGCAGGACCTTGGCCATGACCTCCTCGACCAGCTGGGGGTCGGCCCAGGGCAGCGGGCTGTACGCGCCCATACCGCCGGTGTTCGGCCCCTTGTCGCCGTCGTAGGCGCGCTTGAAGTCCTGGGCGGGCTGCAGCGGGACGACGGTCTCCCCGTCGGTGACCGCGAAGAGCGAGACCTCCGGACCGTCGAGGAACTCCTCGATCACCACGCGGTCGCAGGCCAGCGCATGGGCCCGGGCGGCCTCGACGTCCTCGGTGACGACGACGCCCTTGCCGGCCGCCAGGCCGTCGTCCTTGACGACGTACGGCGCCCCGAAGGCGTCCAGGGCGCGGTCGATCTCCTCCGGGGTGGCGCAGACGTAGCTGCGCGCCGTGGGGACCGCCGCGGCGGCCATCACGTCCTTGGCGAACGCCTTGGAGCCCTCAAGCTGGGCGGCCTGGGCCGAGGGGCCGAAGACCGGGATGCCGCGCTCGCGTACGGCGTCCGCGACACCCGCCACCAGCGGGGCCTCGGGGCCGACGACGACCAGATCGGCCTCCAGGCCGGCGGCGAGGTCGGCGACGGCCTGGCCGTCGAGGGCGTTGACCCCGTGCAATTCGGCCACCTCGGCGATACCGGCGTTGCCGGGGGCGCAGTGCAGCGCGGTGACGTGGGGGTCGAGGGACAGAGAGCGGCACAGGGCGTGTTCGCGGGCGCCGCCGCCGATGACGAGGACCTTCACGGTGGCAGCCTAGACGAACGCACCAAGCGGCCGGACGTCGCCCTTCCCCGGATCACACAAAGGCGGCACGGTGGCCGGAATCCGCCACCGGTACCGCGGACCCTTCCGCCGATACGACGGGATCCTCCGCCGGTGCCGCAGGCCCCTCCGTCGATGCGGCCTTTCGGGCAGCTCTCGCGGGGGCAACTCTTTCGGGTGAGAGAGCGGGCTGTCCGCCACCGGACACCGCACCACTTATGGGCGGAAATCACGTGATCTGGGGCCGAGGTCGGCCGTACGACGGTAGGAAGGGGCTGCGCACCACGGCCACCGCCAGGCCACCCCACGCCACCCCCTGCGCCGCGTCCATCCGCCCCCCGCGCACACGTATCCATCCCGCGCACACACGCGTATCCCTATGTCACGCGTATCTATATGTAACGGCGCGTATCCATATCCGTATCCACATCCATGTCCACATCCACATCCATGTCCAGAGGGCGTAGAGAGCAGAGAGAGGGAGCACGGGTGAGTCAGCCGGAAATGCAGCCCGACGGGCCCCCTCGGGAGGGCGGCGGCCTCACTCGGCGGCACGGGAGCCGGCGCCGCGGCCGGCCGGATCTCGCGGGCCGGGCGTTTCCGCCCGGCGGCTGGGGAGAGCCGGCCGACCGGCTGGACGCGCTGTACCTGTGGACCGAGCAGGGCGCCCTGCGCGCCGCCGACTGGTACCTGCACGACCGGATCGGCAAGCGGCGCGGCGCACGGGCGCTGCGGCTGGGCGCCGCGGCCGGTGTCACGGTGGGCGGGGTGCTGCCGCTGCTGGATCTGGCCGGGGTCTGGGCGGGCGGGGCGCCCTGGGGCTGTCTGTCGCTGCTGCTGGCGGCGGTGTGCGTGGGCTGCGACCGGTACTTCGGGCTGACGACCGGCTGGATGCGGGATCTGGCGACCGCCCAGGCGATCCACCGGCGCCTGGAGGCGCTGCAGTTCGACTGGGCCGCGGAGAGCGTCCGCGAGGTGCTCGGGCCGGCCGAGGGCACGGCGAGCGAGGCAGCGGAGCGCTGTCTAGGGGCACTGCGGCGGTTCAACGAGGATCTCGGGGAGCTGGTACGGGCCGAAACGGCCGACTGGATGGCCGAGTTCGGGGCGGGTCCGGCCCCGCAGGCCGCCCAGGCGGCGGTGTCGTGGGCGGCACCGCGGCCGGAGAACGCGGGAGCGCCGGGGCGGTTCGCGGTCCCGCACCGCACCCGGCCGAACATGCCGCGGCAGCGGCCGCCGGAGCATGGCCGATAGGCTCAGCTGAAGACGATCATGGACCCCTGCCCCAGACTCCTGGTGGCGGCCGCGTGCAGGCCGAGCCACACATGGCGCTCCCGGGCGAACGGACCGCCGTCCAGTGGCAGCGCGCCGACCCGCTCCTCCAGAGAGGTGGGACCGGCCGGTGGCGCGGGGGCGGCCGGCGGATTGGCCGGATCGATGCCCAGGCATGGCGCAACCAGTTCGAGTTCGCGGAGCAGACCGTGCGAGGACCCCAGCGGGCCGCCGCCCTCCAGCAGTTCGTCGTTGCCGAGCGGATGCGGGAAGTCGAGCGGGACGTACGCGCCCGCGTGGTCGTAGTGCCACACCAGGTGGGACTGCCGCGCGGTGGTCTCGAACATCTCCAGCAACTGCTCGTAGTCGCCGCCCAGTTCGTCGACCGGGGTCACCTCCAGGCCGCAGAGCCGCAGCAGGTAGGCGCGGCGCAGGAAGTGCAGCGCGTCGTAGTCGAAGCCGGCGACGGGGGCCACATCGCCGGACAGTCCCGGCATATAGCTGAAGACCGGGACGGTGGGCAGTCCCGCCTCCGTCAGAGCCTTGTCGTAGGCGGCGATCTCTTCGGAGAACGGGTTGTCGGGGCTGTGGCACAGCACATCGACGAGGGGTACCAGCCACAGGTCACATGCCACGAGTGAGGGCTCGCTTCCGGTCGGGGACGGAGACACCGGCCACGTACGGCTACGGGTGCGCACGTACGGCTGCGGATACGGCCCGTTACGGCCGAGGCGGACAGCGTAGTGGCAGCCACGCCGTCCGACGAGAGCGAGTCGAACACTGTCCGACGGCCGACCTCTGCCCCCAAGCGCCGGGGGCTATCCCAGGATCGCGAGGGCGTGCTCGTTGTACTCCGCGATCAGCCGCTGGGCCGTATCGAGATCGTGCCGGAGCAGGGCGTCCGCCAGCGCGCTGTGCCCCTGCCACAGGTGGCCCCGCAGATCGGCTTCGCGGCGCAGCAGGGGGACCGCGAACATCCAGGTCTGGACGCGGATCCGGTCCAGGAATTCGCTGATGTAGGGGTTGTTCACGACGCTGCTCAGCTCGCGCCAGAACCGCAGGTCGTAGCCGATCAGCACGTCCAGGTCACCGGCCCGCGCGGCCCGCTCGGCCTCCTCGGCGCGGCGCCGGATGGAGACCAGCACCGGGCCGGGGGCGGTACGCAGCGCCCCTTCGGCGTCGCTGCGGAAGATCCCCTCGACGATCAGGGTGCGGGCCTGGACCATGGCGCGGAAGTCGTCCGCGGTGAAGGCGCGCACCTTGAAGCCGCGGTGCTGTTCGACGTCGAGCAGGCCCTGGGCACAGAGGTCGAGCAGCGCCTCGCGCACCGGCGTCGCGGAGACGCCGTACTGGTCGGCGATCTCCTTGACAGTGAAGGGGTGGCCGGAGGGCAGCCGGCCGGCCAGCACTTCGTCGCGCAGCGCGTCGGCGATCTGCTGACGCAGGGTGCTGCGACGTATGACTGGACTGCCTCCGCCGGCGGCCATCGTGTGCGTCTCCTTCGACGTCCCCGGCCGCGATCGTGGGTGCGGCACCCGCCCACGATAGGCGAGGGCCGGGTGCTGCCGCCGCCCGTGGTGGGACGGCAGGACCCGGACCGCCGCTACGAGGCGGCTCAGCCGATGGCCGACCGATGGCTCAGCCCATGTGCTCGTCCGCCGCCGTCAGCGCCTTGTCGAGCGCGGCCAGGCCCTCCGCCGCCTCGGCCGCGGTGATCGTGCACGGCGGGACGGCGTGCGTCCGGTTCATGTTCACGAACGGCCACAGGCCGCCGCGCTTGCAGGCCGCGGCGAATTCCGCCATCGGAGCGTTGGCGGCGCCGGAGGCGTTGTAGGGCACCAGCGGCTCGCGGGTCTCCTCGTTCCTGACCAGCTCCAGCGCCCAGAAGACGCCCAGACCGCGCACCTCGCCGACGGACGGATGCCGCTCGGCGATCTCCCGCAGCCCCGGCCCGAGGACCTTCTCGCCGATCTCCGCGGCGTTCTCCACGATCTTCTCCTCGGCCATCGCCTGGATCGTCGCGATGGCGGAGGCGCAGGCCAGCGGGTGCCCGGAGTACGTCAGACCGCCCGGGTACGGGCGCTGGTCGAAGGTCGCGGCGATCTCGGCGCTGATCGCCACACCGCCCAGCGGGACGTAGCCGGAGTTGACGCCCTTGGCGAAGGTCAGCAGGTCGGGCGTGACCCCGAAGTGGTCGGCGGCGAACCACGCGCCCGTCCGTCCGAAGCCCGCCATCACCTCGTCCAGGATGAGGACGATGCCGTACCGGTCGCAGATCTCGCGGACGCCGGCGAGGTAGCCGGGCGGCGGCACCATGATCCCGGCGGTGCCGGGGACGGTTTCGAGAACGACCGCCGCGATGAACTGCGGGCCCTCGAAGGCGATGGTCTGCTCCAGGTGGGCCAGCGCGCGCTCGCACTCCTGCTGCTCGTTCTCGGCGTGGAACGGCGAGCGGTACAGGAACGGGCCCCAGAAGTGGACGACGCCCGCCGAGGCGGTGTCGGAGGGCCAGCGGCGGGGGTCGCCGGTGAGGTTGATCGCGGCGGCGGTGGCGCCGTGGTACGAGCGGTAGGCGGACAGCACCTTGGGACGGCCGGTGTGCAGCCGCGCCATCCGGACCGCGTTCTCCACGGCCTCCGCGCCGCCGTTGGTGAAGAAGATCTTGTTCAGGTCGCCGGGCGTCCGCTCGGCGATCAGCCGCGCGGCCTCGGACCGTACGTCCACGGCGAAGCCGGGCGCGACGGTGCAGAGCTTCGCCGCCTGCTCCTGGATCGCGGCGACGACCTTGGGGTGCTGGTGGCCGATGTTGGTGTTGACCAGCTGGGAGGAGAAGTCGAGGTAGCGGTTGCCGTCGTAGTCCCAGAAGTACGAGCCCTCGGCGCCGGCGACCGCCAGCGGATCGATCAGGCCCTGTGCGGACCAGGAGTGGAAGACATGCTCGCGGTCGACGGCCTTCACGGCCGCGCCGGCCTGCGGATCAGCGTGCTGGGGGGTCAGCTGAGGGGTCATACGGCCAGCGTACGGAGCGGCCGCGGACCCGTGACACCGCCACTCTGTACGGCTTCGGCCACGTTGCCCGGCAGTCTGTCGGGGCTCCGTGGCTCGCGCTGAGGGCACGAGCCACGGAGCCCCGGAGACGCAGCACCGGAGGCGCAGCACTGGCGACGCAGCACCAGCGGGTGGAGAGGGAACTAGCGGGGAGAGAAAGGCAGCGCGGACCCGAAGGAGACGCCACCGGCCGGGATGCCGTCCTTACCGGGCTGGAACACCGTCACCGGCTGCTTCGGACCGCCGTAGAGGTTCGCCCACGGCACGCTGTAGGCGATGCCCGACCCGGGCCCCGGCACGCCGACGTTGAGGTGGGTACCGGTCACGGCCAGGACCCGGCCGAAGCGACGGTCCTTGGCGAACGGGGTGGGGATGCCGGCGGCGTTGTCCGGCCCCTCCTGCACCCACACATCGCCGTCGCCCGGGTTGCCGCCGATCAGCGGGATGATGTGCACCGCACCCGCGTTGGTCACGTCCTCCAGCGCCTCGTCCGGCGCGCCGACGGCCAGGCGCACCGTCTCCCGGCTGCCGGCCTTGTTCGGGGCGGTGTTGACGGCCGCGACGGTCTGGCCGAAGTGGTCGTCGGTCTCCGCGCCGCCGACGATGCCGTCCTTGCCCTGGTACAGGAGGTCCTGCTTGGTGACCTTGCCCGCGCTGTCGATACGGAAGGTGGTCACCGACCCGGCACCCGCACGCTTGTTGACCGTGTCGCCCGGGGCGCCGACGGCGAAGACCGACTCACGGGCGCCGGACGAGGTGAGGTAGGACACCACGGAGACGGACTCGCCGAACCGGGCCCCGGCCGTGGCGCCGCCGGCCGCGCTCTCGGTGACGCCGTGCGTGTACACCGGCTTCTGCCCGGCCTGCGCCGGGAGCTTGAACACATAGGCGGCACCGGCGTCCTTGCGCGCCTCGATGTCCTCGTACGGCGTGCCGACGACCAGGTGGCGGTCGTCACCGGCCATGGACCAGCCGACGTTGTCACCGGCCTCCGCCGCGCCGGGGACGCCGTCATTGTCCTGGCCCAAGGAGAAGCTGGTGCCACCGGAGAGGAAGAAGAAGCCGCCGGCGTCGGACACCTTGCCGATGTCCTCGCCGGGAACACCGATGGCGATGTACGGGTAGCCGCTCTCGGCGACTCCGGCGGTGAGGCTGTGGCCGAAGTAGTCGTCGGCTTCCGGAACCGACTTCGCCAGTTCCCCGTTGCCCTTGCCCTGCTCGAAGTTCTCCGACGCCTTGCCCTTGCCCAGGCCGTCGGGGGAGCCGTAGACGAGGGTGACCATGCCGGCGTTCTTCGCCGAGCCGATGTCCTCGTCCGGGATGCCGACGACGAGGTCGGTGTAGCCGTCCTGGTTGTAGTCGACGGTGGCGAGGGAGGAGCCGAACATGTCGTCGGCCTCCGCCCCGCCGGGCACGAACGACTGGTTCTGGTCGACCTGCTGGGTGCCCTTGCCCCCGCCGTAGACGATGTGGACGGCGCCCGCCTTCGTCTTCCCGGCGACCGTGGCGTGGCGGTCGGCGATCGCGTTGTCCTCGACGCCGTCACCGTTGAAGTCGACGAACGGGGCGGCGCTGACCGCGGAGTTGATCCAGGCGGCGAGGTCGTCGACGCGGGTGCCGACCATCCGCGTCGAGGTGTTCGCGGGGTCTATGCCGAAGCATCCGCCCTGGTCGGAGCGGGAGGCGACGGCCGCGACGACGGACTGGTCGCCGGAGGTGGTGAACAGGGGGCCGCCCGCGTCACCGGCGCAGACGGCGGCGCCGTTCTCGCCCTGGCCCTCGACGGTGCCGCCGGCGGGGTTCTGCATGCCGAAGGTGCCGTTGTGGGCCTTGAGCGGCGCCCACTCGTCCTTCGTACGGCCGTAGCCGGTGAAGGTGAGCTTGTCCCCGGCCTTGGGCGCCGCCGTGGCCGCCTGCGCCGGGCGCACGTTGGTGACGGGGGCGGACAGCTTGGCCAGGACGATGTCCCGGTCCTCGTGCGGGACGAGCTGGACCACGTCCCGCACCGATCCGGCGGTGGTGGTGAGGTCGGTACGGCCGATCGTCGCCGTCGTCCTCGCCTTCGGCGCACCCGCCGGGATCTTGATCGACTGCGCCGGGTTGTCGGCGAAGCAGGACGCGGCGGTCACCAGCCACTGCGGGTCGATCAGGGCACCGGTGCAGGCCTTCGTCCCGTTGCCGATGTCCAGGCGGGCGGTGAACCCGCGGGTGTTGTCCTTCTCGGCGTCGCCGGTGACGGCGTGGGCGGAGATCGCCGGGGCACCTATCGCAGCCGCCGCGACGAGGGCGGCGAATCCGGTGCGCCGCTTGAGAGTTGCGCGCATGACGTGTGGTTCTCCCGGTCTACTTGCTGGTGCGGATCTCGACGAGGACGTGATCGCGTCCCTCGGGGTCGGTGGACTCGCCGACCGGCTTGTACTCGCCCTTGCCGATCTCCACCTGCTGCGTCTTGGCGTCCGGTGCCTTCAGGGTGACATCGGCCGCCTGCTCGGCCGTGCCCTTGATCCCGTAGACGGCGGGTATTTCGGCGGTGAGGTGGCCGGAGGTGCCGGTGGCGCGGAAGCAGATCTTGCCGTTCTTCCGCGTGTAGACCTCCATCAGCCCGTTCGCCGAGTCGCACTTGGCGAGGGTGAGGTGGCCGTCGCCCCGCTTGAGGACAATGCCGACATTTTCCTTGATCTTGTCCGCACCCGGGTAGGCGAAGTCCTCGACCGCGTAGCCCGGCTGACCGTCCGCCACGGCCACCGTGGACGTGGGTGCGACGGGGGGCGGCGTGGCGTCCTGCGAGGCGAGGGCGACGACCGCGGCCATGCCTGCCGCCGCGGCCGCACCGGTGGCGATGATCCGCCGTGCGAGATTCATGCAATGTTCCTTGCGTGAAAGGTGGTTGATGCCCCGGCCTGGCCGCGTCCGGAACCGACGTGAGTCGCGCTACCGACGTGAGTCGCGCTGGAGCCGTGCGCGGAGGCAGGCGCGGAGATGCTGAATTCAAACAATGCGCGTGCAGTTCACCAACCCGGAAAATACGGATATTCTCAATCACACCACCATGCAAGGGGCTTGTGGCGTTTCTCATGGTGTTTAAACGGCGTAAACACATAGCGAAAACGCCCTTTACTTGCATATGGTCTCCGGTCGTATGTGTCGTGTCCCTGCTCAGGAGCCCATCAGGAGCCCAGGAGCCCAGGACTCACCCAACGCCCATGGCATGCACCGGGCATGGCGCATGCACAGCAGCACGCCACGCGAACACCGTCTGGCGGCCCGCCGCCACCCGCGCGCCACCGCCGGGCGTCAAACAAAGGACCACGTTGGAGACCACGTTCTGGAGTCGGCGGCGCATCCTCGGCACCATCGCCGCCACCACCGCTGCCACCGCCATACCCCTGGTCACTGGCACCCGGGCCCTGGCCGACACCCTCCCCGATGCCGGCCTCCCCCACCCGGAGACCCTGCCCGACACCCCCCGCGCCAAGGTCGTCACGGCGTGGAAGGCGGGCGGAAAGGCCGTCAAGAAGGCGGCCGCCGCCGCGCTGACCGGCACCCCCGAGGACATCGACCGCTTCCTCAAGGACGAGCTCGCCGGGGCGATCGCCGAGGACAACCGCGTCGCCGTCATGAAGTCCCTCTCCCGCGCCGGAAAGGGCACCCGCCGCGAGGTCACCGAGGCGCTCAACGCCGGGGACGCGGCCGTCGCCGCCTTCCTCGACGGCGGCTACCGGACCGCCGAGCTCGAAGACCTGCGCGTCCTCACCTTCAGCATCCTCGCCGACGGCGACAAGGGCGTGCAGCGGGAGGCCCAGGCGGCGCTGGACAAGGGCACCAACGAAGCCCTGACCGCGTTCCTCGCCACCGGCCAGTTCGCCGCCCGCAACGAGGACGAACGCGCCGAGGTCTTCAAAATCCTCGCCACCGCCTCCCCGGAGGTGAAGAAGTACGCCGAACGCGCCCTGAACGAAGGCACCCCCGGCACCGTCCACTGGTTCCTGGAGACCGGACAGCACATCGCGCGCGCCCGCGACCAGGAGACGGCGACCATCGACCAGCTCGTCGCCATCGTCGAACGCCAGGGGAAGCGGGCCAAACTCCGCACCAACCAGGCCCTCGACGCCTCGGAGAAGGCGAAGACGGCGGCGGAGAAGGCAAAGGAAGCGGCCCAGCAGGCGGCGAAGGAAGCCGACGCCGCCCGGGACGACGTCGCCAAGTCCGGTAAGGCGGCCCGCAAGGCCGCCGGAGCGGCGCAGGGAGCGGCGAACGCCGCCCGCACCGCCATCCGCGCCTCCGCCGCCGCCCAGTCGGCCGCCCGCCGCGCCGCCTGGGCCGCCTCCGCCGCCGCCCAGGCCGCCGCGACCGCCGGATACGCCGCCACCCGCGCCTACAACGCCGCCATCGCCGCGTCCAAGGACGCCTCCCAGGCCAAGGCCGCCCGCCTGGCCGCCGAAGGCGCGCGGAACGCGGCGTCCCAGGCCCGTACGGCCGCGAAGGCCGCCGACCACGCCGCCGAGGCCGCCTCCCAGGCCTCGTCCGCCGGTGCCGCCGCGGCCTCCGCCTCCCGCAACGCCGCCTCCGCCGCCAACGCCGCCGCACAGGCCGCCACCGCCGCCGGTGCCGCGCAGAGCGAGGCGGCCAAGGCCCGCCGCGAGGCGAGCATCGCCAACGCGGAGGCCGCCCGCGCCACCCGCGCCGCGGACGCCGCCCAGTCCCTCGCCGCCTCCGCCGCCCAGGCCGCACGGCAGGCACGGGACGCGGCCAACGATGCCGCCGACCACGCCGAGAAGTCGGCCGCGGCGGCCGAGGAGGCGGCCAAGTACGCCGGACAGGCCGTCGACTACGCCAACAGGTCCACCAAGTACGCCGAGCAGGCCGTGCAGGCCGCCGACACCGCCTCCAAGACGGTGGAAAAGGCCCGGAAGGTGGAGCAGGAGGCGCGGGAAGCGGAGGCGAAGCAGCTCGCCGAGGAGACCGCGCAGGGCATCGACGAGGCCCGCCTGCTCGCCCAGGCCGAGAAGGAGGACCTGGAGGCGGCCCGCAGGCACCGCACCCAGGCCGACGCCCTGGACAGCGAGACCCGCGACGCCATCGCCGCGGCGGAGAAGGCCCTCAAGGCCGGTGATACGGCCACGGCGGCCGCCTCCGGACGCAAGGCGGCCCTCAGCCTGCTGTCCTCCCAGGGCACCTGGACGCGGGAGGCCGCCGAATTCGCCCTCGCCGGCACCGACGAGGACATCCTCGCCTGGATCGACACCGACCGCGGGATCGCCCAGGGGCAGGACGACCGCGAAACCGTCCTCTACCTCTCCACCATCTCCACCCCCGACGTCGCGGAGGCCGCCCACAAGGCCCTGACCGGTGACGACCCGAAGGCCGTCACCAACTTCCTCAACACCGGGGTGATCGAGGCCGCGGCAACCGACAACCGCGTCGCCATCTTCCGCATCCTCGGCAACACTCCGGGCAAGGCGGTCAAGGCGGCGGCCGAGACCGCGCTGGCGGACGGCAGCGCGAAGGCCCTGCAGGACTTCTTCGCCACCAAGTACGCCCCGGCGATGCGCGAGGACGACCAGGTCGCCACCTTCGCCATCCTCAACACCGGCGGCGCCTACGTGAAGGCGGCCGCCCAGGTGGCCCTGGAAGGCCCCACCTGGATGCGGCGCGACTTCGTCGCCCACATCGCGCACCGCACCGCCCAGATCGACCACGACGCGGCCACCCACGTCGCCGCCATCCGGTCCTCCCTCGCCCACGCCTCGAAGATCGCGGCCCAGGCGCAGGCCGACGCCTACAAGGCGTCCAAGGCCGGCGCGGACGCACGCGACGCGGCGGCGGAGGCCAAGGACTGGGCGAAGAAGGCCAAGGACTCCTCCGAGCGCGCGGCCAAGCACGCCACCGAGGCCCGCGAGAACGCCGACGCGGCCGAGAAGTCCGCCGCCGACGCCGCCGCCTCGGCGAAGAAGGCCCAGGCCGCGGCGGCGACCGCCCGCGGCGCGGCCCGCCGCGCGAACTACTCCGCCAACCAGGCCACCGCCTCCGCCCGCGAGGCCGTCAACTCCGCGGCCACCGCCCAGGAATCGGCCAACAGCGCCCAGGCCTCCGCCCTCCAGGCGGGCAAGGACGCCAAGGCCGCGGCGGCCGCCGCCACCGAGGCGCGCAAGATCGTCATCACCAAGCGGAAGGCGGAGGCCGCGGAGGCGGCCCGCAAGGCGGCCGAGGCGGCAAAGAAGGCCAAGGAGAAGGGAGTCGACCCGTCCGACAACGACGACAACGACTTCCTCGACGACCTGTGGGACGCCGTCACCGACAAGGACAACTGGAAGAAGATCTCCAACGTCCTCTCCGGCATCAGCACCGTCTCCGGCATGGTCGCCGCCGGTGCCCTGTTCGTCCCGCCGCCCCTGGGCGAGGCGATCGCCGGCGTCGCCGGAACCGTCTCCCTCATCACCGGCGCCCTGTCCGCCACCATCACCGGATTCACCGCCGACGGGGGCTTCTTCTCCCAGGAATTCCTGTCCTCCGCCGGAGGCGTCGTCATCGGAGTCCTCACCGGCGGCATTCCCTTCACGAAAATGAGCGGCATATCCGGCCTGATCAAGTGGGGCGCCGAAGGAGCCCGCTCCGCGTCCGTCCTCGCCGCCCGCTTCGAACAGGAAATCGTCTCCCCCGTCATCGGCGTCTTCACCACCGACTGGGGCGGCGCCCTGGACACGGCGAAGGACGCCTGGGACGCCATCACCCCGTGGTAGTCCGGTAATTCCCTCACGGTGGCCGTGACTACCTCACTACCTCACGGCAGCCAGGTGATACCTTCCGGGCCGGAGGACCGCATCTGCACACTGTGCCCTTTGCCCCTGCGCCCTCCGGCCCGGAAAGGTCACCGGCCCATGTTTCTCTCCCTGCCCACCGCCGCCTGGGCTGCGACAGCCGCCGCGGTCACTCCCGCACACATCGCCCTGATGCGCTGGTCCATGCCCACGCCCAAGGCGAAGCGGTCGGTCTCCTTCGTCCCGCTCCCGGTCGCCATCACCGCACTCGCCTACGCGGCCGCCAAAAGCTACCTGCTCGCCGAAATCCTCTACCTCTACAGCGCGGTACTGCTCATGTTCGTCGTCATGATCGCCCCGGTGAAGAAGTGGATCGGCGCCGACATCGCGAAGCAGGAAGCCCACCCGGACATCAAGGTAAAAGCCCACGGCCCGTCCCTGGCATGGGTGTTCGGCTCCGGTCTCGTCATGCTGGTGGCAATCGTGGCGGTGTGGTCAGCGGGTTCCCGCTACTGAACTCGACCACACCGCCCAGCCGGCGAGCCGGATATCAGGCTTCCCCGTACCCCCTGGAGCAGGACTCCTGAGGCCCGTCCGGACCGCGCTTGATGCAGACCTCGAGCGTTACGCTTGTCCCCTCAGGAATCGAGAAGGCATCCTTCTTGCAGGTGTCAAGCCCACCCGCTGCTTCCGTGTACGTGTAGTGCGACCCGGTTGCGTCATTCCAAATAAGGCGCGCAATTGCCCGCTTGCCTTCGCCCCGACGGTCGCAGACCTTTACGGTTTCATTTTCATGCTTGAAGTATCCCTGAGCGTAAGGGAGCGTGGCTCCACCCGATTCCACAAGAACACTGGATCCGGCAAAGGCCGGAGAACTACCGAAAGTCAACGCAGCGACAGAAGCCACTACTGTCACCGCAGCGAATCGAGTCCTACGCCAAACTGCAGCAAGCCTCATTACTTCAACCCCACTCTTCCCACGTCAACCTGCTCTGTGTGACTCACGCCCAGCTCAGACACGAAAATGCCGCGCGACAGCACGATCTGAGTAGTCGCGCGGCACTTCCCGCCATTATGTGATTTAGCTCTTGGCGTTGCTCATGGTGCAGGTACCTATAGTCCTGTCGGCGGCGTTGCCAGTGCAGGAATAATATTCAACGCGCCATCCCTCTGGGAATTCACGATACTTCCCGTCGTAGTGGCACTTGGCGTCGACTTGGTAGCCCTGCCCCTTGGTATTCCACACAGGATCACACAAGACCCTCATGTTTGGGTCCTTCGGGTGCTGGGCTTTCCAGAGGCCCACGGCGGCGCGACCATCCTCCAGTTGATCGAAGATGTGGAGCTTGTCACCGCGCTGCTCGAACCAGACGGAAGCCCCTTTGTCCGGAGATTCGACCTGCGGACCGTCTGTGCCTGCATATGCAGCGCTCCCACCGAAAACGAGAGTTGCACTTGCAGCCATCGCCGCTGCGGCTAGAAGCCTTCCCGCTCTGTTCACATTTCCCCCTTGACTCTCGGGTGCGCTGTGCAGCTGTGCAGCTGTGCTCCACCCAGGGCGGACAGGATGGCACGATCAAGCGCATTCGTGTCAAGGGCCCAGAGTGAATGACCTAAGACCAAGAACTATCCAGCGTTGACCGCAGGCCCAATGCCAGTCGCGACGCCCCACGGCAATGCCTCACTCCAGCATCCGTTACTCCCGCGTCCGTTACTCCCATGCCCATTACTCCCGCGTCCGCTCTACCCCTTCGAGCCTGTCATCACTTCGACGATATGGCGCCACATGACACCACCTGGGCCCTGACGTCCGCCCACGACCAGGACGCCCGGTCTGTGAAAGTACGTGATATTCATCCGATTTCACGGAACTGACCTCGTCAGGAATCCCTATCCAAGCGAAGTTCGCCATGGCGCATATACAGTCCTCGCTGGTAGCGTCCTTCCCGCACAGACCAAACTATTTCAGCGTGCACCGGGGAATTGACGTCGCGAGCATCGCCTTCGCTATGACCGGCGCACTGTGCGGCATTGGCGCACGGACAGCACATGCAGCTTCGCCGGAAGGCGAAGATCTCGACATGGCAGACCCACCGGACACGTCCCAGTGCCGACACTGGGGGCGATCCTGGCGACGGCAACCCGCAACGCGTCGGGCGTGAGATCGGGCATGGGAATCAACGGTCCGTACGGGCCCGGCGGCGGCGCTCCGCAGCCTCGATGATCTCCATCGGATCCGGCCCCGACGGGACCAGAGGCGCGCACCTCCAGCAGGCGTACACGTTCCAGCCCGGCCCGCTGTTGGTGTGCACCTCACTGACGATGACGAGGTCGTCAGTGATCCGCTGACAGCGCACGCACATACGCAACGGCTTCGGCATACGAGCTCCCTCGGAGGTCATCACGCCACCTCCACGCCGTGGATCACGTACGGGCCCGGGGCGTCAACCCCGAACGTGGCCAGCAACAGCTCGTTGCGCCGCTGAAGTTGCTCATACGCGACGAGGTACGGGCGCACCAGGGGCGAGGCATCCCCGTCGATCGGCGTCTCGTCCCCTCGGCGACGCTGCACCCCCGGGTAGTACGGCGGGTCCCACGGCCGTACGAACACAACCCGGCGCGGCGCCCGCCGGACCGCTGCCCGATGCCCCCCACCCCCGGCACGGTGCCGCCCTCCCGGACGGGGACGGGAATTGCACAGAAACCTCACCCAAGCAAGGCAGCGAGCCATAAGCTCTGCCATGTCGGCGCTCCTTGTCAGCGTTGGCCATGCCCCCGGGCCGTCCACATCGGCTGCGGGGGTCTTTGGCGTTCGGATACGCAATCACCTTGCGCACTTCCAGCATTACGCTGCGCTCAGGCGCCTGAACAGGGGAGAGTGTCCAACAAACATCCTTGTAACGAGGGGGAGTTCATCAATGGCCAAAGGCAGCGGGAAGCGAGGCTTCGGCCAGGACAAGACCGGATGGGGATTCTTCGGCTCCGAGCTGAAGCGACGCCGCGAAGCGGCAAAGCTCACCCAACAGCAGCTGGGCGAACGGGTCATCTGCTCCGGCAGCTACATCGGCCAGCTGGAGGCGGCCATTCGCAAGCCGCAGCTCGATATGGCCGAGCGGCTGGACGCTGAGCTCACAACCGACGGCTTGTTTGCCCGAATGTGCGAGGAACTGATCAATAACTCGCCGCATGCTGACTACTTCACGGAGGCAGCACACCTAGAAGGCCTGGCCGTCACCATCAGGGAGTACGCGCCGATGTTCGTGCCCGGCCTGCTCCAGACGCCCGCCTACGCCCGCGCGGTCGTTCTGGCCGCCCAGCCCCTCGCACCGGAGGAAGAGGTCGAGCGTCTGGTGACTGCGCGCTGCGAACGGGCACGCATCCTCGACCATCCAACAGACCCCTTGCTGTGGGCGGTTCTGGACGAGAGCGTGATACGGCGCAAGGTCGGTGGCGCCGCAGTCATGCGGGAACAGCTCCAGCACATCGTCGACTTGGTGCGGCGCCGCCGCATCGTCATCCAGGTGCTTCCCCTGGACGCGGTGCCCGCGCTGACCGGCATGCTGAATCTCATGACCTTCGAGGAGGGCCCGCCCGTGGCCTACATCGAGGCCCCTAAGACGGGCAATCTGCTTGACGATCCGGCGCGGGTCACCCAATGCGAGCTTCGTTACGATCTCGTCAGGGCCACCGCGCTCTCGCCGGAAGCATCCTTGGCCCTGATCGAGTCGGTGGCGGAGGAGTACGCGCATGAAGGCTGAGTACGACCTGAGCACTGTGATGTGGCGCAAGAGCAGCTACAGCGACGGAGAGGGCGGCAGCTGCGTCGAGGTCGCCGACGACCTCCCCGGCATAGTCCCCGTCCGTGATTCCAAGGCCCCCCACGGCCCCGCCCTGGTCTTCCAGGCGGGAGCCTGGGCCTCGTTCATCGCTGACGTAAAGGCCGGCGACTTCCCGACCGCTTGAGCAGCGACCCCGCACACACGTACAGCCCCGGACGGAACACCCGTCCGGGGCTGTCGCACTGCATGACGTCAGCGGCTCCTGGGGCCCCCTCGTGATCATCTACCCGACAACGCGAATATTGACGTGCCCGCATGGACGGCCCATGCCGGACTCCGTACCGTCATGGCAAACAGCCAACAGGCTCACACATGCCCTGAGGGAGGTCGGCCGCGCTCCTGAATTGCGAAGCCTACGAGGGTGGCTCTGCTCTCTATCGGGGGTGGAAGCGAATCGCCTTGGGGCGCACCGTCCATTTCGAGAAGTACGTGATTGTCCTTGACGTTTAACCCTGGCCGCCTGGGCCAGTCAAAAGCTGACCTGGCGGAAATGCTCCGCACCATGCGCAAGCGAGCCGGCCGTACACAGGTCTGGCTCGCTCAGCGTTGCAACATGTCCCAAACAAAGCTCAGCAACATTGAGACTGGCCGAATCACACCAGGCCTTGTCGATGTTGAGTTGATTCTTGGAGCCCTTGACGCACCCCCGGAACTCATAGCGGAAGTAGCCGCCCTCGCACGACTTGCCAATACAGAGTGGCAGAGTAGTCGGGCATCGTGTCGCAGGGGCCTGGAAAAGCGGCAAGCGGAATTGGCCAGCCTCGAAGCGGGGGCCACGATACTCCGCTATTTTCTGCCAGCGATGGTGACGGGACTCCTGGCCACTCCTGAGTACATCAGGGCCAGCCTTGACCACTCGCCGGTGGACATCTCCAAGACGGTGGCCAGGAAACTGGAGCGGCAAGCGGTCCTGTACGACAACGCGAAACGGTTCACATTCCTGCTCACCGAGCAGGCCGTGAGATGGGCTGTGGTCCCACGTGCGGCGATGGCCGTACAGATCGACCATCTCATCTCGATATCTCAGCTCCCCAACGTGCGCATCGGTGTCATCCCACTGGGAGCGTCTGCCGGGCGAGGGCCGATGAACACATTCACGGTTTACGACAAACGACTGGCAACCGTCGAGACTTTCACAGGGCTCATCGTGTACCAGGACGCCCGGGATATCAGCGAGCACCTTGAAGTGTTCGACCTGTACGAGCGCCATGCGCAGACTGATGAAGAGGCCAGGGTTACGCTCGAAGAATGGGCCGTCGCCTACCGTTCTTGATCGTCTACCCTACAACGCGAATATTGCTGGCACCTCCATGCTGACAGGCCGAGAATCCCTCTATGCCGTATGATCAGAGCAGCCCAAATGGCCAGTCCACGCCGAAGGGTTGGCGCCTCGACCCGATCCCGACCCGCAAGACGTACATGGACGAGGACGGCAACGTTCGCGTTCCCATGTGGATTACGCGGAATGGCAAGCATGTTGCCGATACGGAAATGGCCCTGTTGCCCTCGGAAGCAGAGCTACTGAGCGAGCGTTTGACGGAAGCGATCGGTGTTTCGCGCTCGATCATGCACGAAATGTTTCACAAGCACGCTGGGCCGGGCGTGACGGTGGCGTCCAAGCTCCCCTCTTCCGCCTGAGACCGCATCTCAGGCACTCCCAGGCCCACTTCGACATGCCGGCTAGCGGCCCTAAGCCTCCGACTGGTCTCCGTCCCCTCCACAAGGCAGAGACCAGCCGGACGGCATTCCTCTCCTCCGTACTCCCCCGAAGGGGAAAGACGATTGCACCACCATGGCTATCTGTGGACGGGACCGAAGCAACGGTTCGATGACGAGGCGCTCAGGCGGCCCGTACACCCCGATCCGCCCCCGGCCGACGGCAGGCCGGAGCTGATCCAGCGGTACAAGGAAGTGAAGGCGGAGTTCCCGGTCGTGGATCTTCCGCCGCTGGAAACGGCGTACTGGCTGATCAAGCCCAGGAAGCTGGTACGCGGCACCTGGGAGGAGCCGAAGAGGGCGGCGGAGTGGCTCGGGGAACAACTTGCCGAGCACGCACCTCGGTTCGCCTCCGAAGCGGACCGCGACAGTACGTACCTCGCGATACTGGTCAACTCCTCCGCCGAACGGCTCGATTGGGGTGGGGACGTGTCTCACGGCTTCTATCTCGAACGGCCCTCGTACCTGTCGCTGGCCCTGGTGTGCTGCTCCCCGAATCGGGCCGTGCCGGAACTGGAGTGTCCGCTGCGGTAGGTCGTCAGCGGATGTAGTCCTTCAAGTCCTCGGTGTCGAGAGTGATGCCTGCCGGGTCGGGGAGGGTGACCACCTCGCCGAAGGGGGCCAGGTGGGTGTCGCGGTAGCAGCCACCGGGGGCGGGGTTGCGATGGATGACGACCGCGCCGATGTCGCGGTCGACGAGGAGGTAGACGGGAATGCCCGCAGCCGCGTAGGCGGCGCGCTTCGGGTGCCGGTCGCGTCCGCAGTCATGCGGCGTGACCTCGACGGTCATCAGGACCCCCTCGGGGTCGGACCACTCACCGTGCCCGGCGAAGTGCCCCGACGGTGCCAGAACACCGTCCGGCCGGGCTCGGCCTTCACCGTCCACCCCGACCTTCAGGCCTCTGGTCGTGCAGAGGTGCAACTCCGGGCGGGCCTGCATGTACTGCTTGGTCAGCCACATGATGATCGTCGAGTGATCTCCGTCCCCCGGACACTTTTCCTCGATCCGTCCGTCGATGAACTCCAACGTGACGGTCTCGGGTGCGGCTGCGGCGATCTCCTCGAAGTCCTCCACCAACATGTGAGACGTGGACTCGGCCATATCCGTCATGTTGCCCCCTTCCAGGCAGGAGCCAGTGTTGCCCGGGGCGGGCGGACCCGTACGACAATCCGCATCAGGCCACCCGTACGCGTGACCGACCGCCCCTCGGTATCCTCGGCGCGGAGCATGGGGATACCGGGAATAGCGGGGAAATCGGGGCAAAGGGCGACGGATTGTGGAACAGGCGGGACAGGTAGGACGGGGCGGAGAGGCGAGGCGGCCGGTGGGGCTGAAGCCGCTGGGGCCGTGGGACCCGCAGTGGATCGGCGGGTACCGGCTGCTCGGGCGGCTCGGTGAAGGCGGGATGGGGAGGGTGTTCCTGGCCCGTTCCGACCGGGGGCGGACGGTCGCGGTCAAGCTGGTGCGGCCGGAGCTGGCCGATGAGGAGGAGTTCCGGGCGCGCTTCCGGCGGGAGGTGCGGGCCGCGCAGCAGGTCGGCGGGGAGTGGACCGCGCCCGTCCTGGACGCGGACACCGAGGCCGAGACCCCTTGGCTCGCCACGGGCTATATCGCCGGCCCGTCGCTCCAGCAGGTCGTCGGCGGCAATATAGGCAGCAGTGGCGGCACTCCGTTGCCCGAGCGCACGGTGCGGATCCTGGCGGCCGGGCTGGCGCGTGCGCTGCGGTCGATCCACGCCGCCGGGATCATCCACCGCGATCTCAAGCCGTCCAACGTGCTGATCACCATCGACGGACCCCGGGTCATCGACTTCGGGATCGCGCGGGCTCTGGAGGGGGTGACCGGCGCCGGCGTGACCGACACCAGCGCGGCGGTGGGCTCGCCCGGCTTCATGGCGCCCGAGCAGGTGCGCGGTGAACCGCTCACCCCGGCCTGCGACGTCTTCTCCCTGGGCTCGGTGCTGACGTACGCGGCGACCGGGCGGCAGCCGTTCGGGACGGCGGACAGCGCGGCGCATGCGCTGATGTACCGCGTCGCCCAGGAGGAGCCCGACCTCTCGGCGCTGCCCGAGGGGCTGTACGACCTGGTCTCCCGGTGTCTGGCCAAGGATCCCCGGCAGCGGCCCACGCCGGATGAGCTGGTGGCCCTGGCGGAGGGCGGGGACGGCCGGTGGGCAGGGGACGGGGCGGCGGGGGCCGGGACGGCAGGGACCGGGACAGCAGGGACCGGGACAGCAGGGACCGGGACAGCAGGAGCCGGGACAGCAGGAGCCGAGGCGGCAGGAGCGGACGGCGAGCCGTGGCTGCCGGGTGCGTTGATCGCCAGGCTGGGGCGGCACGCCGTGGAGCTGCTGGAGGCGGAGCAACCCGCCGGGCTTCCCCCTGGGCAACCCGCCGGGAAGCCCGGTCTGCACGCGCTGCACGCACCGCCCACCGCCGTCTCCCCCACCAGCCCCACCCCGGCCCCCACCCACCGGCCGTCCGCTGCCCAGGCGGCCGCTGCCGGCGCCCCTCGCGCCCCGCGGTCCCGCCGCCGACGTGCCGGTACCACGCTGCTCACCGTCGTCGCCCTCGCGCTCGCCGGGGCCGGTGCGGTCACCGCGTACACCCTGCTGACCGACAGCGGCAGCGGCGTGCGGACGGCGGAGGACGGCGGCGCGGGTGGTCAGGCGTCGGCCCAACCCGCGGCGGACGGCGGGATCCCGGCGGGCTACCTGGGCACCTGGGAGACGACCGTCGGCGACGACGGCACCGATGTACGGCGTCTCACCCTCACCCAGGGGAAGAGCGGGGACACCGTCCTCACGATGACGGCCACCGGCTCCACCTACCGCTGCGAATTCGCGGCGTCGCTGAAGAGCGCCGGCCCACCGGTACGGCTCGGCCCGTCCACCGTCCTCTCGGGCCCGCCCGACACCTGCCGCTCCGGCGAGTCCAGCATCCTGGAGCTGATCGGCGGCACGCTGCGCCGCACCACCGACGGCGGGAGCGCACTGTCGTACCGCAGGGCGGACGACGGCCCTTCGGGTTGACGGGCGTTCCCCGTGGTTCCGCTCCGGGCGCCCAGCTAGCTCGTCCGAGGCGGTATGCGCAGGGGCCCGCCCCTCGTCGCGATGACGGTGGGCGGGCCCCTGGGGCACGGGTCCTACGACAGGACCGGCGATCCGACTAGGACCTACGACCCTATGACAGGAACGAGTTGATCTCGATCGTCTCGTCGCGGCCGGGGCCGACGCCGATCGCGGAGATCGGGGCGCCGGACATCTCCTCCAGTGCCTTGACGTACGCCTGGGCGTTCTTCGGCAGGTCGGAGAAGGACTTGGCCTGGGTGATGTCCTCGGACCAGCCGGGCAGCATCTCGTAGACCGGCTTCGCGTGGTGGAAGTCGGACTGCGAGTACGGGAGCTCCTCGACGCGCTGCCCGTCGATCTCGTAGGCGACGCAGACGGGGATCTGCTCCCAGCCGGTGAGGACGTCGAGCTTGGTGAGGAAGAAGTCGGTCAGGCCGTTCACGCGGGTGGCGTAGCGGGCGATGACCGCGTCGAACCAGCCGCAGCGGCGGTCACGGCCGGTGGTGACGCCGCGCTCGCCGCCGATGGTGCGCAGCGCCTCGCCGTCCGCGTCGAACAGCTCGGTCGGGAACGGGCCCGCGCCGACGCGCGTCGTGTAGGCCTTGAGGATGCCGATGACGCGGCTGATCTTCGTCGGGCCGACGCCCGTGCCGGTGCAGGCACCGCCGGCGGTCGGGTTCGAGGAGGTGACGAAGGGGTACGTACCGTGGTCGATGTCGAGCAGGGTGCCCTGCCCGCCCTCGAAGAGCACGACCTTGTCGTCGTCGAGCGCGTTGTTGAGGATCAGGGTCGTGTCGGCGACGAACGGCTTGATCTTCTCGGCGTAGCCCAGCAGCTCCTCGATGACCTGGCCGGCCTCGATGGCGCGGCGGTTGTAGAGCTTGGTGAGCAGCTGGTTCTTGACGTCGAGAGCCGCTTCGACCTTCTGGGCGAGGATCGACTCGTCGTAGAGGTCCTGGACGCGGATACCGACGCGGTTGATCTTGTCGGCGTAGGTCGGGCCGATGCCCCGGCCGGTGGTACCGATCTTCCGCTTGCCCAGGAAGCGTTCCGTCACCTTGTCGACCGTTGTGTGGTACGAGGTGATCAGGTGCGCGTTACCGCTGAGCAGCAGCTTGGACGTGTCGACGCCGCGTTCGTTGAGTCCGCTCAGCTCGGAGAGCAGGACCGCGGGGTCGACGACGACGCCGTTGCCGATGACCGGGGTGCACCCCGGCGAGAGGATTCCGGAAGGGAGGAGGTGGAGGGCGTACTTCTGGTCGCCCACGACCACCGTGTGGCCGGCGTTGTTGCCGCCCTGGTAGCGCACCACGTAGTCCACGGATCCACCGAGCAGGTCGGTGGCCTTTCCCTTGCCCTCATCACCCCACTGAGCACCGAGCAGCACAAGTGCGGGCACAGGCGTACACCCCTTCCGGGCGGGGCATGTCCAACGTGCGTGGATGGCGTCGGCGTGCGTGTCCACGCGTCCGTCATCGCCAAGATCCGTTGAACCGGTGCCCCGGAATAGACGAAGCCCCTGGCGCAATAGCGCAAGGGGCTCTTGCACCGAGATGCTACCTGAGGAAGGACCGAGGTGTCGGCGCAGCCTTCTGGGCGCTCCCCCGTGGACTCCGCTGCGGGGTACCCCCTGCTTGTGGTCATCGATCCGCTTGCCCGCAGTACGGACGGCGAGTCCGTACGGATTGCGAAGGATGTTCTGTGTGCGGGTGCGGGGGCGAAAATCTGCCTCCCGGAGGGGCCCGAGGAATTCGCGCGGATCCTGGCGCGGCGGGGGCAGCGGCGGCCGGTGGTGATCGGCGACGACCGTGCGCTGCTGCGGGTCGTGGGCCTGCTGCACAAGGAGCGGGAGCTGGCGGAGGTGCCGGTGTCGGTGGTTCCGGTGGGCGCACCGGCGTCGGTGGCGCTGAGCCGGACGCTGGGGGTGCCGACGGACGCGGTGACCGCCGCGCGGACCGTGCTGGACGGCGGGCCGCGGCCGATGGATCTGCTCGCGGACGACAGCGGCGGGATTGTGCTGGGCGGGGTGCGGATTCCGTGCGGAAGTGATGGCCGTGGCGGCGGTGAGGGCGGGTACGAACGCGGCGGAAGCGGCGGGAGCGGCCGGAGCAACCGGGGCGGGGGACGGCGGCCGCGGAACGGTGCGGTGGTGCCCGGGGCGGCGGGACCGGCGGATGAGCTGGGGCCGGAGGGCACGGAAGGGCCGGGAGGCTCGGGGGATGCGGGAGGCGCGGGGGACGCGGGGGATCTGTTCGGCGGGCGGGGTGGCCGTGGCGGGTCGGCGGCCGGTTCGGCCGGTGCGGCCAGGCTCGACGGAGGGCACCGGCCGTGGTGGCGGCCGGCCGCACGGACCGCCCGTACGGCGCTGTCGCTGCTGGCGCCGGCGGCCGGGCGGTGGGGGTACCCCCGCCAGAGCGGAGCCGAGGGCGGGGGCGGACGGCGCGGGCGGGTGACGGACCAACGGCTGCGGATCGAGGCGGACGGGGTGGTGCTGGCGGATCTGGACCGGCCGGTGCGCGGGGTGTCGGTGATGCCGGTCGGGGCCGGCCGGGACGGGCACGGCGGGCATGACGGGTGTGATGGCCGTAACGGGTGCGATGGGCGTAACGGGTGTGAGGGACGCGAGGGGTGTGACGGACGCGACGGGCGGCTGGCCGAGGTCGTGGTGCACTGGCCGGGCGAGGAGCGGCCGGTACGGGCCCGGGCGCGGGCGGTCACGGTCTCCGGCGCGGACTTCCACTACCGGGCGGACGCGGTGGTCGGCGGGCCGGTCCGGACCCGCACCTGGACCGTGCAGCCGGGGGCCTGGCAGCTCCAGCTGCCCCGGGATCAGGGAGTTCGGGAGCCCACTCAGCCGTCGGCGTTCTCGTAGCCGGCGCGCAGTTCGTCGCGGTGGTCGCGCCAGCGGTCGAGCAGTGCGGGCAGCTCCTTCTGGAGGAACTCGAAGAAGACCACGGTCTCGTGGAGCCTGCGCCCGGCCGGGGAGTCCTTGCCGAAACCCTCCACCCCCTCGCGCAGGGTGCTCTCCCAGCGGCTCAGCACGGCCTCGCGGCGGGTCATGGCCTCGTACCACTGGTCGCTGTGGACGCGGTAGCGGTCGCGGCGGGAGCCGGGCTCGCGCTCCCGGCTGACCATGTCGACCTGGGAGAGGTAGCGGACCGCGCCGGAGACCGCGGCGGGGCTGATCCGGAGGCGCTCTCCCAGCTCGGCCGAGGTCAGCACGCCGGAATCGGAGGAGAGCAGGCAGGCGAAGACACGGGCCGGCATCCGGGCCATCCCGCCCTCGACCAGCTGGGCGGCGAAGCGCTCGATGAAAGTCGAGATCGCCTCGGGGCTGGTTGCGTCGGGGCCGGTCGCGTCGTCCCGGCCGCCGGCGGTGTCACCGTGCCCGTGGCCGTCGCCGGGCCCGTGCTGTCGCTGCTCGTTCATGTCCGCCACGCCCCCAGTGATCACGGGCCTCGGTCCTGTCCCCTGCCCCGCGACTCAACTTTACGTGGTTCCTTTACGCGGTTCCTTAACTTCACAACATTGCGAACCACCGCGCCCACGCGCAGCCCACGACCTCCGTCCACAGCCTGTGGACAGCCCCCGCGCATCGCCCCTCACCCGCCCGGTGTCACCAGCCGCGCCTCGTAGGCGAAGACCGCCGCCTGGGTCCGGTCCCGCAGGCCCAGCTTCACCAGGATGCGGCTGACATGCGTCTTCACCGTGGATTCGGCGACGACGAGATGCTCCGCGATCTCACCGTTCGACAGCCCCTGGGCCACCAGGACCAGGACCTCGGTCTCGCGTTCCGTGAGGTCGGCGATGCGCTCCTGGGCGGGCGCGCGGGGGGTGCCCAGCCGGGAGAACTCGACGATCAGCCGCTTGGTCACGGTGGGGGCGAGCAGCGCCTCCCCGGAGGCGACGATCCGGACGCCCTCGGCGAGCTGGCCCGCCGAGGCGTCCTTGAGCAGGAAGCCGCTGGCCCCGGCACGCAGCGCCTGGTACACGTACTCGTCGAGATCGAAGGTGGTCAGGACCAGGACCTTGGCGTCCACGTCGGCCGCGACGATCTCCCGGGTCGCCTCCAGGCCGTTCATCTCCGGCATCCGGATGTCCATCAGGACGACATCGGGCTTGAGCACCGCAACCTTCTGCACCGCCTGACGGCCGTCGACGGCCTCGCCGACGACCTCGATGTCCGGCATGGCGTTGAGGAGGACGGAGAAGCCTTCACGGACCATGACCTGGTCGTCGACGATCAGTACCCGGATCACAGCCGGCTCCCCCCGGTAGTGGTCTCCCCGGCCGCGGACGACACGGGAATGAACGCGGCGACCTCGAAGCCGCCGTCCTCGGTGTGGTCGGCGGTCATCTCGCCGCCCAGCATCTGCACCCGCTCGCGCATCCCCAGCACACCGTGCCCCGCGCCCGGGGACGGCTTGGCCAGGCGGCTCGGCGCGCCGTTGACGATCCGCAGGCCGAGCCCGCCCAGCACGTAGGAGATCTCCACCCGGGCGTCGGCGCCGGGCGCGTGCCGCAGGGCGTTGCTCAGCGCCTCCTGGACGATCCGGTACGCGGAGAGCTCGACGCCCTGCGGCAGCGGACGGGGGGAACCGGTGGTCACGGCCTCGACGGTCAGTCCGGCCCCGCGGACGCTGTCCAGCAGCGAGTCGAGGCTGGCGAGTGTCGGCTGCGGCGCCTCCGGGTTGGTGTCGGCGAACGCGTCCGGGTCCTCGGAACGGACCACGCCGAGGATGCGGCGCAGCTCGGTGAGCGCGGCGACGGCGTTCTCGCGGATCGTCGCGAACGACGTGGCGAGCTCGGGCGGGGTGTCCTTGACCCGGTACGGGGCGGCCTCGGCCTGGATGGCGATGACGGACATGTGGTGGGCGACCACATCGTGCAGCTCACGGGCGATGGTGGCGCGCTCCTCCAGGAGCGTGCGCCGGGAACGCTCCTCGGCGGTGACGGTCTGGGTCTCGACGACGTGCTGACGCTCCTCCCGCCAGGCGCGGATGGCGGCGGCACAGATCAGCACCATGCCGCTGAAGGCCATCACCGGCGCCAGCTCGCCCGAGCCGTGCCTGGTGATCACCATCGCCCCGGCCCCCACCACAAAGGTGACCAGCCACATCTCCACCGCCAGCCGGGGCCGGGTGCGCAGCACCACCAGCGTCATCACGGCCAGCAGCGTGAGGAAGGTGCTGCCGCTGAAGGGACTGGGGTACTCGGAGAAGAGCGCGTCGGCCATGGCCGACACCACGAACGCCCCCAGCGACAACCAGTAGGCGCCCACCGGCCGGAAAAGGGTGAGCGCCGGCGGGGCGGCGACCAGCAGGGAGAAGCCGCCGACCAGGACGCCGCGCACCGGCCCCATGCCGTAGCCCGTGGTGAAGGACGCCAGGAAGACGCACACGGAGAAGAAGCCGACCAGGAAGTGCGGCAGCCACCGCGCCCAGTGCCGTATCCGCTCCGGCAGCCAGGGCACCCAGCGGGCCACCTTGGCGTCCTCCAGCGGCGGCATCGGGCGGAAGGCGAAGGCGTCGACGAACAGGTCCTGGCGCAGTCGGTACAGCGCACCGTGGGCCATCCGCGCCTCCGAGTGCAGGGTGCTGCCCTGCGGCTGGGTCTTCTGGTTCACGCTGTCAACGGTAAGCAGAGACCGGACCGCCGGCGTCCCCTCCAATGAGGATCTGCGGGGGTCCGTCTCAAGTACTACTCGGGGGTATCCCGTACGGGAGCTGGGGGATTCCGTACCGGGACCAGTACTACTCGGGGGTATCCCGTACCGGGCACAGCAGGGCGGCCAGCGCATCGCAGCTGGCCGTGCCGGGGGTGATGGGTGCGAAATGCCCCACACCGGGCAGCTCCCGGAGCTCCGTCGTGGCGGGGTGCGCGGCGGCGTAGCGGCGGGAGATGTCGAGCGGGACATCGGGGTCGTCGGTGCCGTGCAGGATCGTGACGGGGATGCCGACGGGGGGCGGGTGGCGGGCCGGGTCGGCCGCGGCGAGGCGTTCCGGCAGGCCGGGGCCGTCGCCCAGGAGGTCGGCGACCGCGCCCGCGCCCAGGCCCAGTTCATGGGCCCGGGTCAGGTCGGCGACCGGCGCGACGGCGATCACCCGGGTCACCGGGGTGCCGGGGCGGGCCGCGGCGAGCAGCGCGAGCTGGCCGCCCGCCGAGTGGCCGACCAGGACCGGGGCCGGGCCGGAGCCCCCGGAGCCCGCGGAGCCCGCGGCGTGCGGAGCCTCGCGCACCGCCGTCCCGATCGCCGCCGCCACATCCTCGAAGGTCTGCGGGGCGCCACCGCCCGCACCGACCCTGCGGTACTCGGCGAGCGCCACCGGCAGGCCCCGCCCGGCCAGCAGGGCGGCGAGCGGCGACAGGTGCCGGCGGTCGTAGGCCGCCCGCCAGAAGCCGCCGTGCACGAGCACGATCAGCGGGCCGGTCAGCGCCGCGCCCGTACCCGTACCCGTACCCGTAGCCGCGCCCGTACCCGTGCCCGCGCCCCTACGCGTACCCGTCGACGGCCCATCCGGCCCGTACGGCCCGTACGACCCATCCGGCCCGTACAGATCGACGATCTGATCCGGATGCGGCCCGTACGCCACCGTGCGGGCCGGCGCCACAGGGGGGAGCCCCAGCAGCACCGCCTCCTCGTCCGCGGCGTTCGTCATCCGGCCCCCGACGTTTCCGGCGGGTCGCCCCCGGGCAGCGCGCCCAGCACCTCACCGAGCACCCACGCCGCCCGCTCGGCGTCCGCGAAGGAGGTGTAGAGCGGCGTGAAGCCGAAGCGCAGCACGTCCGGGTGGCGGAAGTCGCCGACCACCCCGCGCCGGATCAGCTCGTCCATCACCTCACCCGCTCCGGAGCACACCAGCGACACCTGGCTGCCCCGCCGCCGGTGGTCCAGCGGCGTGAGCGGCCGGACCCGCCCGGACGGTACGTACGCGCCCACGCACTCCAGGAAGAAGTCGGTCAGGGCCAGGCTCTTGGCGCGCACGTCCTCGACGGCGACCCCGTCCCAGGCCTCCAGCGCCGCTTCCAGCGCGAGCAGCGACAGGATGTCCGGGGTGCCGACGCGGCCGCGCAGGATGCCGCCCGCGGGGGCGTAGGCGGGGTCCATCGCGAACGGGTCGGTGTGCGAGTTCCAGCCGGGCAGCGGCGATTCGAACCGCTCCTGGAGGCTCTCGCGGACGTACAGGTACGCGGGCGCCCCCGGGCCGCCGTTGAGGTACTTGTACGTGCACCCGACGGCGAGGTCGACCTGGTGCGCGTCGAGGCCGACCGGCAGCGCGCCCGCGCTGTGGCACAGGTCCCAGACGGCGAGCGCCCCCGCGGAGTGCAGCGCCGTGGTGATACCGGGCAGGTCGTTGAGCTCGCCGGTGCGGTAGTCGACGTGGTTGACCAGCGCCAGCGCGGTGCGCTCGGTGACCTCCTCGGCGATCCCGGCCGGCTCCACCGGCCGCACCGCCAGGCCGGTCATCCGGGCCGCCGAGCGGGCGATATAGCCGTCGGTGGGGAAGGTCGTGGCGTCGACCAGGATCTCCGTGCAGCCCTTGCCCGCCATCCGTACGCCGCCGACCACGGCCTTGAAGATGTTGACGCTGGTCGAATCGCCGACCACCACCCGGCCGGGGGCCGCCCCGATCAGCGGGGCGATCTTGTCGCCGATCCGCTCGGGCGCGGTCCACCAGCCGGATTCGGTCCAGGAGCGGATCCGCAGCTCGCCCCACTCCCGGGCGATCACGTCGGCTATCCGGCCGGGGACCGCGCGGGGCAGCGCACCCAGCGAATTGCCGTCGAGGTAGACCGTGTCGTCGAGGACGAAGCGGTCCCGGAGCGGAGCCAGCGCGTCCTCGGCGTCCAACTGCCGTGCGCGCGCCGCCAGTTCACGCCCCTCACCCAGGGCGCCCTCACCCAGGGCGCCCTCACGCGCGGCACCCTCGCTCGGACCGGAAAACCTCCGGTTCTCAGGCATGTCAGACATGGCTGCGCGCCGTCCACAGCTCGGGAAAAACGTTCTTGCGGGCCCGCTTCTCCAGCCAGGCCACACCAGCAGAACCACCCGTTCCCATTTTCGCCCCCATGGCCCGCCGGGTCGCGACCAGATGGTCGTTCCGCCAGCGCCACACCAGCTCGGCGACGTCGGTCAGCGCCTCGCCCAGCCGGACCAGTTCGGACTCCTGCCCGCCAGGCTCCTGCCCACCGGACTCCTGCCCGCCGGCGTAGATCTCGGCCCAGACCTCCTCCACCGCCGGATGCGGCTCGTAACGCAGCGCCGGGTCCCGCCGGAGGACCTCCTCGGGGACGGCGTAGCCGCGCCGCGCAAGCAGGCGCAGCACCTCGTCCCACAGGCTCGGCTCCTGGAGGGCCTTCTCCAACTCGGCGTGCTCCCGGGGGGCACCGCGGTGCGGCACCAGCATCGACGAGGACTTCTCACCGAGCAGGAACTCCAGCCGCCGGTACATCGCGGACTGGAACCCGGAGCCCTCGCCGAGCGCGCTGCGGTACGCGTTGAACTGCGCCGGAGTCAGCCTGGCGAGCGGCTTCCAGGCCGCGTTCAGCGCCTCCAGCTCGTATGTGGAGCGCTGCAGCGCCGCCATCGCCACCGTCAGGTCGTCGCGGCGCAGCGCCTCCGCGGCGGTACGCCACTCATGGACGATGACCGTGAACCACAGCTCCATCACCTGCGTCGTGACCAGGAAGACCATCTCTCCGGGATCGTCGGAGAGCGGGTGCTGGAGGTGGGTGAGGACCTCGGCCTGGACATAGTCCTCGTACGGGGTCGTACCCGCGAAGTCGAGGTTCGGGGTCTCAGGGTCGTGAGCCCCGCCGGTTACCTCGTGGGACATCGCTGTCTCCTCGAAACGTACTCCGGGTAGCGGTCCGCCCCTGCCATGCCGGCACGGGGGCCCCGGTCCCCAACCGGCATCTTCCGCAATGGTCCCCGAACAAGGCAAGGCCCGCCCGACCGGTGGGCCAGGCGGGCCAGATCCCGCATCCGGGCACGAGCCGCCCGCTCACTCAGGAGAGGCCGTCCCCCTAGCTCAGGAGGCCACCCCCTCACTCAAGAGCTCAGGACAGGGTGTCCGCCGCAGTCGGCGAGGAGTCGCGCAGGAAGGTCGTGCAGCGGTCGTACTCCTCCTGCTCCCCGATCGCCTGGGCGGCGCGGGCAAGGGCGTGCAGCGCCCGCAGGAAGCCGCGGTTGGGCTCGTGCTCCCACGGCACGGGGCCGTGCCCCTTCCAGCCGGCCCGGCGCAGCGAGTCCAGGCCCCGGTGGTAGCCGGTACGGGCGTACGCGTACGACTCGACGACCCGGCCCTGCGCGAACGCGTCGTCCGCGAGCTGCGCCCAGGCCAGGGAGGACGTCGGGTTCTTCGCGGCGACATCGGACGGCGCGGTACCGGCGGCGAGCAGCTCACGCGGCTCCGGGTCGTCGGGGAGGTGGGTGGGGGGCGGTCCCCCCAGGAGGTTCTCGTGAATGGGCATGCCGCAAGTATTCCTTCCGAAAAGCCGGTGGGGGTGTACGTAAGCGACCACCTACACGCAGTGGACCACTTACGTACACCCCCACCGAGGGTCTGCGGACGGGCGGACTACTTGATCCTGGTGCCCGTGGAGCGGAGGTTGGCGCAGGCCTCCGTGACCCGCTTGGCCATACCGGCCTCGGCCAGCTTGCCCCAGCTGCGCGGGTCGTAGGTCTTCTTGTTGCCGACCTCGCCGTCGACCTTCAGGACACCGTCGTAGTTGCGGAACATGTGGTCCGCGACCGGGCGGGTGAAGGCGTACTGGGTGTCGGTGTCCAGGTTCATCTTGACCACGCCGTTCTCCAGCGCGGTGGCGATCTCCTGCTCGGTGGAACCGGAGCCGCCGTGGAAGACGAAGTCGAACGGGGCGGCCTTGCCGTACTTGGCGCCGACGCCCTCCTGGAGGTCCTTCAGCAGCTCGGGACGGAGCACGACATTGCCCGGCTTGTAGACGCCGTGGACGTTGCCGAAGGAGGCGGCGAGCAGGTAGCGGCCCTTCTCGCCCAGGCCCAGCGCCTCGGCGGTGCGCAGCGCGTCGTCCACCGTGGTGTAGAGCTCGTCGTTGATCTCGTGGGTGACGCCGTCCTCCTCGCCGCCGGTCGGGGTGATCTCGACCTCAAGGATGATCTTGGCGGCACGGGCCTTCTCGAGGAGCTCCTGGCCGATGGCGAGGTTGTCGGCGAGAGTCTCGGCGGAGCCGTCCCACATGTGGGACTGGAAGAGCGGGTTCTGGCCCTTGGCCACGCGCTCGGCGGAGACGTCGAGCAGCGGGCGGACGTAGCCGTCGAGCTTGTCCTTGGGGCAGTGGTCGGTGTGCAGCGCGACGGTGATGTCGTACTTCGCGGCGACGACGTGCGCGAACTCGGCGAGCGCGACCGCGCCGGTCACCATGTCCTTGTTGTACTGGCCGCCCAGGAACTCCGCACCACCGGTGGAGATCTGGATGATGCCGTCGCTCTCGGCCTCGGCGAAGCCCCGCAGCGCGGCGTGCAGCGTCTGCGTCGACGTGACGTTGATGGCCGGGTAGGCGAACTTGCCTGCCTTCGCCCGGTCCAGCATCTCGTTGTAGACGTCGGGGGTTGCGATGGGCATCTGTCCGCTCCTTGTGTGTGCGGGGTGTGCGTTCTTGGCCCTGACCAGGGGGCGAGGACTTCGCCGGGCCCATCTTCCCAGACTCGGCCGCCAGCTCCACATCGCCCGTACGCCCTACCGCGCCGAGGGGCGGCTGTTTCACGTGAAACCAGCCACCCCTCGGCGAAGGTGCAGGTCAGAGCGTCCCGTACGGACCGCCACGACCTCCGGGCACGGCTCAGGCCAGGCCGAGGTCCTCGAGCTGGTAGCCCGTGATATAGGGCAGACCGGCTTCGGCGATCGCCGAGGCGGCGCCCCGGTCGACGATGGTCGCGACCGCGACGACCTCGGCACCCGCCTCACGCGCCGCCTCGACGGCGGTCAGCGGCGAGCCACCGGTGGTGGAGGTGTCCTCGACGACCAGCACCCGGCGGCCCTTGATGTCCGCGCCCTCGATACGGCGCTGCATACCGTGCGTCTTCTGCGCCTTGCGGACGACGAAGGCGTCCAGCCGCCCGCCGCGCGCGGCGGAAGCATGCAGCATCGAGGTCGCGACCGGGTCGGCGCCCAGCGTCAGGCCGCCCACCGCGTCGTAGTCCAGGTCGGCGGTGATGTCCAGCATCAGCTGCCCGACCAGCGGCGCGGCCTCGCCGTCCAGGGTGATCCGGCGCAGGTCGATGTAGTAGTCGGCCTCCTTGCCGGAGGAAAGCGTCACCTTGCCGTGCACCACGGCCTTGTCCTTGATCTGCTGCAGCAGATCGTCGCGCAAGTCGTCACTCATGCCCCTGAGCTTATGCGCTGCTACGCAAGGCTCCGCCAGCTCCAGGTGGTGGAGATCTCCAGGGGGTCGATAGGGGTGACCAGACGCGGCAGGGTGTTGAGCCCGTTCGGCGGGCCGGACTGCGGCTCGACACAGACGGCGGCCTCCTGCTCGTCGTAGATCACGACCCACTCGGCGCGGCTGGTGACCCTCAGCTCCAGCCGGCCCGGCCAGGTGAGGGTGACATCCACCCCGTGCGGCATACCGAAGCAGTCGTCCCACGGACCGGGCTTCGGCGTGATCCGCCGGCCCGTCGGAAGGTGGTCGTCGCCCCGCTCCTCCTGCCACTCCGGCACGAAGTCGATCCGTACGTCCGCACCGCCCTGCCGCTCGTCCGCACCGCCCTCCCGTACGTCCGCGCCGCTCTCCCGTGCGTCCGCACCGCCCTCGCCGAGGTTCCGCAGGAACCAGGGGTGCCAGCCGGCCTGCGCCGGGAACGAGTCGGCGACCGTCTCCACGCCCATCGTGAGGGTGAGCGACCCGCCGTCCTCGGCCAGCTCGACGAGCTGGGTGACCCGCCCCGGATACGGCCACGGGGCCGCCGGATCGGCGAGCTCATAGGTGAACACCGCCTCCCTGGGACCGGAACGTGCCGTGCGCCAGTGGAGGTCACGGCCGGTGCCGTGGATGGCGTGCGGCGGTGCGTTGACGGGCATCCGGTGCACTGTCCCGCCGTTGCGGAACCGACCGTGCTCGATCCGGCCGCACCACGGGACCATCGGGAAACAGCCGTACCGCTCGCCCTGCCGGAGGACTTCCGTGCCGCCGATCCGGAGGCTGCCGATCCGGCAGCCGTTCTCCGGCTCGACGGTCAGCTCGGCCGGGCCTGCGGCGAGCCGGATGGCGGTGGCCGCTTGTGTGTCGGTGGTGGCCGCTTGTGTGTCGGTGGTGGCCGCGTGCGTGTCTCTGTCGGAACTGTCGGTGCTCACGCCATGACACTAGCCGCTGGCCACCGGCTCACCGGGCAGCCGCCGGCCGCCGGCTCACTGACCGGCCACCGGCTCGCCGGGCTCAACGGCGGCGGCGGAGAACGCGCCCCACGACCACCGCTGACGCCAGGACCACCGCCGCCGCCGGCGCCGCCCAGCGGAGGGCGGCGGAGGTGGAGGCCGTCTGGGGGGCCGGGACCGGTGCGTAGCGTCCCCGGGGCGGGGCGTGGTCGACCTCCTCCGCACTGCGGCCGATCATCGTGCGCCGGGCGTGGGCCGCCTCCGCGGGGGCGTCACCGTCCGCGTCGCCCCCGTAGGCAGCGGCCCCGTACGCGTCCTCGTCACTGAGCGGATCCAGGGACGGCGACGGGACGTCGGTGCCGAAGACCGCAGGCTCGGTCGGCTCGGTCGGCTCGGTCGGCGCAGTCAGGTCGATCGGCTCGGTCGGCTCGGTCGAGCCGGTGGACCCCGTGGTCGGCGGCTGCGCACGCAGGTCGTCCGCCAGGTTCTCCGCGAAGCGGTCGAGCAGTCGGCGGCCCGCGGTCTCGGCGGACTGGTGCGGGGCCTCGGCGAGCCGGCCGTCACTGTGGACCGTGCCGGCGCACACCAGGGCCGTACCGGGGCCGGGCGCGGTGGCCGGGGAGAGGCGGACGGTCAGGGTCAGCGCGACCGACCCGTCGCCGCGCGCCTCGATGCCCTTCGCCTCGACGGTCACCTCGGAGTCCGTGGCGTCGCTGACGGTCAGCGAGCCGCGGTAGGTGATGGTGGAGCTTCCGATACGCAGCCGCAGCCGGCCCTCGGGGCAGTGCGGGGCCGCGTCGGCGTCGAGCTGGACTCCCGGGACACAGCGCGCCACCCGTTCCGGCTCGGCGAGCGCCTGCCGCACGGTCCCGACGGGGAACGGAACGTACACCTCATGCTCCATGGCATGGGAGCCTACCCAGCCGCCCCCGGAGCCGTGACAGTGCACGCACGACTTTCTGCGGGCGGGTCGGGAGCGCCCCGTGCACCGGGGCGGGGACCAGGGCCGGTCTCTCCGCGACAGGCTCTGACAGCGCCCTAGTCCTGCTAGTCCTGCTAGTCCTGATAGCGCGGATGCATGAGGGTCGACACCGGCAGTCCCGGCATCCGGGTGCGGGCCGCTTCGCGGCGGCCGGCCTGGAGTTCGTCGGCGGTGAGGCCGGTCAGCGGGGGCGTGTCGGGTGCCAGCCCGAAGCGCGGGGGCTGCCGGGCGGCCAGGACGAAACCCCAGTGGCCCGGCAGCCGGTAGGGGACGGTCGTCAGGCCGGCCGATCGCACCGTCGCGTCCACCGTCCAGTACGTCCGCGCGGCCGGTGATTGGGCGTCGACCACCAGCCGCCCGCCGTCGGCCAGCAGCCGCGCCGCCAGGCCGTAGAACTCGTGTGAGTAGAGCTTGGTGCTGGCGGTCAGGCCCGGGCCGGGGAGGTCGCAGACGATGACGTCGTAGCGGGCCGGGGGCCGGCCCCGGCCGGCCTGCTGCCGCAGCCAGTCGAAGGCGTCGGCGGTGGTCACCCGTACCCGCGGATCGCCGAGCGAGTGGCGGTTGAGGCGGGAGAGGCCGGGGTCGGTGCGCGCCAACTGCACGACACCGGGGTCGAGTTCGACGACCGTGACCGAGCGGACGGCGGGGTGGCGGAGGACCTCGCGTACGGCGAGGCCGTCGCCGCCGCCGAGGACCAGCACGCGGGCGCGCGGGCCGTCGGCCATCGCCGGGTGCACCAGCGCCTCGTGGTAGCGGGATTCGGTGTCCGCGCTGACCCTCAGTCGGCCGTCCAGGTAGAGCTCCAGCGGCCGGCCGGAACCTTTCCTCCCATGTCCCGCACCGGTTCCGGCATCCACACCGCCGGTCATCACCACTTCCTGGATGCCGGTCTGCACCGCGACCCGCGCGGACGAGCCGTACACCGCGCGCCGGGCGGCCCGTTCGAACGGCGTGGCCAGCAGGACACCCAGGGCCAGCAGGACGAGGACCAGGACGTTGACGATGAGGAGGCGGCGGTGGGTGCGGACGGTCAGGTCGCGGCGGAAGAGCCAGAGCACCAGGGCGCCGCCGGCGGTCGCGTTGACCGCG
The DNA here is from genome assembly GCF_042895955.1 of Streptomyces sp. NPDC001339. Taxonomy (NCBI): domain Bacteria; kingdom Bacillati; phylum Actinomycetota; class Actinomycetes; order Kitasatosporales; family Streptomycetaceae; genus Streptomyces; species Streptomyces sp. NPDC001339. Next base: position 113,995 of record NZ_JBIAWT010000004.1, read on the forward strand.
CCGGTGACCAGCGCGCCGGTCAGCTGGCCGAGGGCGGGAAGGAGGAGGAAGGGGAAGGCCAGACCGCCGACGAGCGCGCCGACGTAGTCGGCGGCGAAGAGGTCGGCGACCGCACACCCCGCGTCCTGCCGGCGGACCCGCTGGATCAGTGTCATCAGCAACGGCACCTCGGCGCCGATCAGCGTGCCGATGGTCAGCGAGAAGCCGACGAGCGCGGCGCGGGTCTGGCCGAACCAGGCGAAGCAGGCGTAGAGCGCCATCGCGGAGCAGCCGCCGACCAGCGCGAGGCCGGCCTCGACCGCGCCGAAGCCGACCACCGCCCGGCAGCGCAGCCGTTTGGCGAGCAGCGCGCCGACGCCCATCGCGAAGATCATGACGGACAGCACGACGGACGACTGGGTGACCGAGTCACCGGCCAGGTACGTGGCCAGCGCGACCAGCTCCAGCTCGTACACCAGGCCGCAGGCGGCGCAGATGAAGACCACGGTGAGGACCAGCAGCCGGCCGAGCCCGGCCGGTACGGGCAGCCGCGCCGGTGTTCTGGCCTCCGGCGGCCCGAGGGCTCCGGCGAGAGCGGACTCTGGCGGATCGATCATGCAAAGGAACGCTACGTGACGCTTCCGTTCCGTTACGTCACCCACACGAGTGCTCTCTCCGGGCTACACGCGTCAGTTGGAGGGATGTCGAGGCGCAAGGGGGCGGTGGTGACGGCCGCGCCGAGCGACCGGCGCGTTCACCGGCGCACGCACGCCCCCGCACCCATCCACACCCCAGGCGCGCACTCCTCGCGCCCGCCACACCCCACATCCTCGCGCCCCTCCTTCCGGCCGGCACCACCGATCGACACACCAACGGGCACCACCAACCGCCAACGGGCACCACCAACCGGCACCATCAACCATCAACGGACACCACCAACCGGTCCGGCATTCCGGCCGGTTACCTACTAGACGGCCGCGACCGCCGCGCGTACGCCCACCCGCGTACGGGTGGCCACCAGGCGACCCTCCTGCGGATACGCATGCCAGGTTCGCCAACGCACCTGCCCCTGCCGGCGCTGGGCCAGCATCGCGGTGAACGCGTGCGGCGAGCCGGGGAAGGTACCGGCCAGGCCGTACGGATGCTCGGCGACCAGGGCCAGCAGCTCCTGGGCGCGGCCCGCGAACGAGCCGCGCGACAAGGTCTCGACATGCGCGGCGAACTCGTACTCCCAGTCACCCAGCCGTTTCGCCACGCCGAGCGGCAGCGGGGTGCTGCTGCCCGGCATACAGGCGACCGTCTCGGAACACGTGCCGTGCTCCTCCTCGAGGAGCACCTGGTGGGAGGCGCCGAGCAGCCTCAACTGCACTTGTGCGCCGTGGAGTTGGAGATCGAGCACGGCGAGGGCCGGCAGGGGTTCCCTGCCCAGCGCCCAGGCCAGATCGGATGCACGGGTATCGGTGTACGCCGTCTTCAGAGTGGTGAGCATGGGTCGGCTCCGCAAGCACGCAGTGGAATGGTGGGCCGGCCCGCCCGTAAAGGATCAGGAATGTTCGTCTGCCTGCCGGCTCGTGCCCACGTGGGATCGGAGAATGTGGGGAATTCTCTGTTAAGAGGGAATCATGAAAGCCCGCCCGCTCATAGCGTTTTTACCCAACTTCTCCGGGTTTCCATCCGCTAGAGGGCCATGCAGCTCATCTGTTCAACAACCTTACGCCCGGCGGCTGTTGGCGTTTCCACCAAGCCCGCCGGGCGCATATGCGGAGCGGCAAGAGCCAACCGCATGTGTGCAGTTGAGGGGGTCACGAGCGGGTTCGCGGACGGGTTCGCGGACGGGTTCCGCACCGGCTCCGGCCCCGGTCGGCCACCCCCGCCGCAACCTTGGTCAGCTACCCCCGCCGCAGCCCCCGCCGCCACCGCCACCGCCGCACCCGCCGCCACCGCCGCACGAGTGACCGCCGCCGCACGAGTGGCCGCCGTGATGGCCGCCGTGGTGACCGCCGCTCGAACCGGAGTCACCGCCGCCGACCCACCAACTGCCGCCACCAGAACCGGAATCAGAACTGCCGTAGCTGCTCCCGCCCCGTCGACGGCTCTTGCCGGTCTTGCTGGTCTTGCCGGTCTTGCCGACCTTGCCGGCCTTGCCGGCCTTGCCGGCCTTGCCGGAGCCGCGACGCGAGACCAGGGCCACCAGCCCGAGCACACCCCCGTAGATCACCAGGAACCACACAATCCACATCTGCCCCACACTCCTTCTCGTCCCCCGAAGCATCCCCCGAAGCGAGGCACCGCCCCGTCCGGCGCCGCTGACGCCTCGTCCGGCGGGCGGCTCCGTCCTGTGTTCGGGGCTGATGCCCGAGCCTCCCGAGTCTCAAAGCACAGTTGAGGAACTCCAGAGGTTCGGCGGAGGATGACAGGTATGGACCGACCGCTGCTCAATCGCCGCCTCGCCGAATTCGGCACCACGATCTTCGCCGAAATGTCGGCACTCGCCGTACGCACCGGCTCCATCAACCTCGGCCAGGGCTTCCCCGACGCCGACGGTCCCGAGGAGGTGAGGGAGGCAGCGGTGCGCGCACTGCGCGACGGCCGCGGCAACCAGTACCCGCCCGGCCCGGGCGTCCCCGAACTCCGCACCGCCGTCGCCGCCCACCAGGAGCGCCACTACGGCCACCTCGGCCTCTCGTACGACCCCGACAGCGAGGTCCTGGTCACCGCGGGCGCCACCGAAGCCATCGCCGCCTCGATGCTGGCGCTGCTGGAGCCGGGCGACGAGGTCATCGCGCTGGAGCCGTACTACGACTCGTACGCCGCGACCATCGCGATGGCGGGCGGCCGCCGCGTCCCGGTGACCCTGCGCGCCCAGCCGGAGTCCGGCAGCTACCGCCTCGACCTCGACGAACTGCGCGACGCGGTCACCGACGACACCCGGCTGATCCTCCTCAACACCCCGCACAACCCCACCGGCACCGTCCTCAGCCGCGACGAGCTGACGGCCGTCGCCGAACTGGCGGTGGAGCGCAACCTCCTCGTCGTCACGGACGAGGTCTACGAACACCTGGTCTTCGAGGGCGAGCACCTGCCCCTCGCGTCCTTCCCGGGGATGCGCGAGCGCACCGTCACCATCAGCTCGGCGGGCAAGACGTTCTCCTTCACCGGCTGGAAGGTCGGCTGGGTCACCGGGCCGGCCGAACTGGTCGGCGCGGTCCGCTCGGCCAAGCAGTTCCTCACCTACGTCTCCGCCGGGCCCTTCCAGTACGCCGTCGCCGAGGCGCTCGCGCTCCCCGACGCCTACTACACCGGCCTCCGTGACGATCTGCGCACCAAGCGCGACGTCCTGGCCGACGGCCTGGCCGACGCCGGCCTGAAGGTCTTCCGCCCTTCCGGCACGTACTTCATCACCACCGACATCCGCCCCCTCGGGGAGAGCGACGGCTTCGCCTTCTGCCGCGCTCTGCCCGAGCGCGCCGGCGTCGTCGCCATCCCCAACGCCGTGTTCTACGACCACAAGGAGCAGGGCGCGCCCTTCGTGCGCTTCGCCTTCTGCAAGAGCGTGGAGGTACTGGCGGAGGCGGCGGGACGGCTGAAGGCGCTGTCGGCGTGACGGTATGACGGCGGCCGGGCAGCGCTTCCGCGCCGGGCGTTCCCCGCACCGGGCATGAGAACGCGGGCCCAGGTCATGAGACCGCAGGCGCAGGCATGAGAACGCGGGCCCACGGAGCCATCGCTCCAGGGGCCCGCGCAGCCGAGTGGGTGTGGGACGACCGGCCTCAGGCCTCGTCGTCACCCGGCTTCTCGTCGGAGTCGCCGTCGATCTCGGCCTCCAGACCGAGCTGCTCGACGATCCAGTTGTCGAATTCGATCGAGGCGCGGACCCAGCTGACCGTGCTCGACACAAAGTGCTCGAGCGCGACACCGGTGCCGATCAGCATCGATGCCTCACCGATCAGACGGACCGTACCGTCGTCATGGGTGTGGGTGTAGGCCTTGGGCCACAGCGTCCGGCGGTTCCAGTCGTCGATCGCCTCCAGCAGCTTCGGCTTGTCGTCGATGCCGTGGGCGCGGTCGTAGAACGTGCGGACGGAGAAGATCTGCTGCTCCTCCTCGCCGCGGAACATGAAGTACGTGCGGAACTTCTCCCACGGGGCGGCGAGGTCACCCTCCTCGTCGACTACGTACTTCAGCTCCATCTGGTCGAGGAGCTGCTTGACCAGGTCCTGGTCGGGCAGGACGGGGCCCTCGGGCCCCGACGGCTCGGGTTCGGGCTGGCCCCCGAAATTCGGAATCGAGGACGGGTCGATGCTCACCGTGGAATTCCCTTCGTATGGTCCCTGCCATCCTCCCCCACATCCGCCCCGTCCTGGCAAGCCCGGGGCACGGCGGGGGACGGCGGGAGGGATGGCAGGGGGGACGGCGGGGGGGACGGGGTCCGGTCGCGGTACGGGTCGCCCGTCTCCGCTCAGGCCGCCGCGCCCTCCCGGACCGCCTGGACGGACAGCCCGTCGCCGCCCCCGTCCACATCCACCCGTACGGTGTCCCCGTCCAGCACCGAGCCCGCCAGGATGGCGCGGGCGAGCTGATCGCCGATGGCCGTCTGGACCAGGCGGCGCAGCGGGCGGGCACCGTACGACAGGTCGGGCGCGGGGGCGTCGGCGGCCGGCTCCTGGCCGAGCCAGGCGAGCCAGGTCAGGGCGCGGTCGGTGACGTCCAGCGTCAGCCGGCGGTCGGCGAGGCGGCGCTGGAGGTGGTCCAGCTGGATACGGGCGATCCGCTGGAGCTGGTCGGTACCGAGCGGGTGGAAGACCACCACGTCGTCGAGCCGGTTGAGGAACTCGGGCCGGAAGGACGCACGGACCGTCTCCAGCACCTTCTCCCTCTTCTGGTCCTCCTTGAGGAGCGGGTCCATCAGGAAGGCCGAACCGAGGTTGGAGGTGAGGATGAGGATGGTGTTGCGGAAGTCCACCGTCCGGCCCTGGCCGTCGGTGAGCCGGCCGTCGTCGAGGACCTGGAGCAGGATGTCGAAGACCTCGGTGTGCGCCTTCTCCACCTCGTCGAGCAGCACCACGCTGTACGGGCGGCGGCGGACCGCCTCAGTCAGCTGGCCGCCCTCCTCGTAGCCGACGTAGCCGGGCGGCGCGCCGACCAGCCGGGCGACGCTGTGCTTCTCGCCGTACTCCGACATGTCGATCCGGACCATGGCCCGCTCGTCGTCGAAGAGGAAGTCCGCCAGCGCCTTGGCCAGCTCGGTCTTGCCGACACCGGTCGGGCCGAGGAAGAGGAACGAGCCGGTGGGCCGGTCGGGGTCGGCGATCCCGGCGCGGGTACGCCGTACCGCGTCCGACACCGCCCGTACGGCCTCGGTCTGGCCGATCAGCCGCTTGCCGATCTCGTCCTCCATGCGCAGCAGTTTCTGCGTCTCGCCCTCCAGCAGCCGGCCGGCCGGGATACCGGTCCAGGAGCCGACCACATCCGCGATGTCATCCGGCCCGACCTCCTCCTTGACCATGGACTCCTTGGACGCCTCCTGCTCGGCCTCGGCGGCGGCCGCCGCTTCGAGCTCCCGCTCGACGCCCGGGATCTCGCCGTAGAGCAGCTTGGAGGCGGCGTCGAAGTCGCCGTCGCGCTGGGCCCGCTCGGCCTGCCCGCGCAGCTCGTCGAGCCGCTCCTTCAGCTCGCCGACCCGGTTGAGGCCCTGCTTCTCCTTCTCCCACCGGGCAGTCAGACCGCGCAGCTCCTCCTCCTTGTCGGCGAGGTCCTTGCGCAGCTTCTCCAGGCGCGCCACGGAACCGGCGTCGGTCTCGCTCTTCAGCGCCAGCTCCTCCATCTTCAGCCGGTCCACCGCCCGCTGGAGCTCGTCGATCTCGACGGGCGAGGAGTCGATCTCCATCCGCAGCCGGGACGCGGCCTCGTCGACCAGGTCGATGGCCTTGTCGGGCAGGAAGCGGGAGGTGATGTACCGGTCGGAGAGGGCGGCCGCGGCGACCAGCGCGGAGTCCGCGATCTGCACCTTGTGGTGGGCCTCGTAGCGGCCCTTGAGCCCGCGCAGGATGGCCACCGTGTCCTCCACGGTCGGCTCGGCGACCAGCACCTGCTGGAAGCGCCGCTCCAGCGCCGGGTCCTTCTCGATCCGCTCGCGGTACTCGTCCAGCGTCGTCGCACCGACCATCCGCAGCTCACCGCGGGCCAGCATCGGCTTGAGCATGTTGCCGGCGTCCATGGCCGAGTCCCCGCCGGCGCCCGCGCCCACGACCGTGTGCAGCTCGTCGATGAACGTGATGATCTGGCCCTCACTGGCCTTGATCTCCGCCAGGACGGTCTTCAGCCGCTCCTCGAACTCACCGCGGTACTTCGCGCCCGCGACCATCGCGCCCAGATCCAGCGCCACCAGCCGCTTGTTCCGCAGCGACTCGGGCACATCGCCCTTGACGATCCGCTGCGCCAGCCCCTCCACGACAGCCGTCTTGCCGACGCCCGGCTCGCCGATCAGCACCGGGTTGTTCTTCGTACGGCGGGACAGCACCTGCACCACCCGCCGGATCTCCTGGTCCCGCCCGATGACCGGGTCGAGCTTGCCCTCGCGGGCCGCCGCCGTGAAGTCCGTACCGAACTTCTCCAGCGCCTTGTACGTGCCCTCCGGGTCGGGGTTGGTCACCCGCTGCCCGCCGCGGCTCGCCTCGAAGGCGGCCAGCAGCTTCTTGGCCGAGGCGCCCTGCTCCTGAAGCAGCTCACCGGTGTGTCCGCCCTTGGCGGCGATCCCGATCAGCAGATGCTCGGTGGAGAGGTAGGCGTCGCCCAGCTCCTTGGCGCGCTGGGCGGCCTCCGCGATCGCGGCGAGCAGCTCGCGGTCCGGCTGGGGCGGGGCGACCGTGGACCCCTGCACGCTGGGCAGCCCGGCGAGCTGGCGCTCGGCACCGCCGCGCAGCGCGGCGGCGTCCGCCTCCACGGCGGCCAGCAGGTCCATGATGTTCTCGTTGTCCTGCCCGGCCAGCAGGGCGAGCAGGAGATGCGCGGACGTCATGTCCGCATGCCCGGCCGCGATCGCCCGGTCATTGGCGGCGCTGAGCGCCTCCCGGCTCTTGTTGGTCAGCTCGGCGTCCACGTCCTCGCGATCCTCCTCGTACCCGGCTCCTGTGCCTGGTGCTCGTGCCTGCGATCAGTCTGGCAAAAGCTGCTCAAACCCTGCTCATGCCAACGTGCGATAAGTTGAGTCTATTCCACTCAAGATGCTGCGGCTGCGGTGTCCCCTGAGGGTGAACCTTGCCGCTTCTGCCGCCGAGCGGGCGGCCCCGCGACAGGCTGGGGGCCATGCCCGCCGAGCTCACGACGTACGACACCGACGCCCAGTCCGCGATCCTGCTGGAGATCTTCCATGAGCTGGACGCGGTCACGCCCGAAGGGGTCAGAGCTCAGCTCATCGAGGGCGAGATCGTGGTGACGACGCCTCCGGCCGGCAGGCATGAGCACTGCTGGAGCCGACTCACCCGGCAACTGGTGCGGCAGTGCTCCTGGATCGGCATCTCCGGCCACAAGGGCCTGATCCTGCCGTCGTACGGCCCGCACCCCGACAACCACGTGATCCCCGACCTGACCGTCGTCGGCCGCCGGGAATTCCGGGGCGCCCCACCATGGTGGAGGCCCGACCGGGAGCTCAAGCTGGTCGCCGAGATCACCGGCCACCGGCCCGACCTGGACCGGATCGCCAAGCGCCGTACCTACGCTCTCGGAGGCGTCCCGCTCTACCTGCTGATCGACCGCGAACGAGCCACCACGACGCTTCTCCGCGAGCCATCCGACGGCGACTACCAGGTGCAGTACACCGCGGCCTTCGGCAAACCCGTCCCCCTCCCCGCCCCCTTCTCCTTCGACCTCGACACCAGCGACTTCGTCTGATCCCGGCCCGCCCGCCTACCCTGGCCCCCATGGCCCACGACCTCTCCGCCCTCACCCCCGAGTACCTCGCCTTCTGGGGCGAGTACCTGATGCCGACGTTCACCACCCTGCGCGCGGACGGGACGCCGCACGTCGTGCCCGTGGGCGTCACCTACGACGCCGGGCAGCGCATCGCGCGGATCATCACCCGCAAGGACAGCGTCAAGGTCAAGAACGTCCTCGCCGCCGGGGCGGACGGCGCCACCGTGGCCGTGTGCCAGGTCGACAAGGGCCGCTGGGCGACGCTGGAGGGCATCGCCCGGGTGCGTACCGACGCGGAGTCGGTCGCCGACGCGGTGCGGCGCTACGCCGAGCGTTACGGACGGATGCCGTCGCCCAACCCCGACCGGGTCATGATCGAGATCGCGGTGACCAAAGCCATGGGACGGGCCTGACAGCCGCTCATCGCAGCCCCTCCCCACAGCCCTCCCCACAGCCCTCAACACAGCCCTCCATTCAGCCCCTCCACCCGGGCCGCCCTCGGCGGTATCGTCGCCCCCACCGTCGCCACGCCCCGGAGGGCACGATGAACTCGGTCCGAGTGACGGCGATCGCCTGCCTGATGCCGCTGTCCGAGCTGGACGAGGATCCGTTCCTGGTAGATGACCGCAGCCAGCACGACATGTGCCAGCAGTGGGCGGCAGCCCGTGACTACCGCCTGACCTGCCGGCTCAGCCTGCACCGGCTGCCCGCCGGCCACGGCGCGCTGTGGGGTGATGTGGCACGGGGCCTGGTGGACGTGTTCGTGGCACCCAACCGCCGGGCGCTGGAGGCCGCCATCGACGGCGCCGACGAGTTCACCGAGCGGTGCGCGGCGGCCGGCGTACGGCTGGAGACCGCCGACCTCGACGAGCCGGTCTACACGCTCGCGATGAAGTCCCAGGTACACCGCCGCCTGTCGATGCCCACGGCCGGGTACAGCGGCCGCTGAGCGGGATGTGCGGCATGACGGACAGACCGCGTGTGGCGTACGGCGAAGGGCCGGGGTGATGCACCCCGGCCCTTCGCCGTATCGCTACGACGCATCGCTACCGCGTACCGCTACTGCTCCGGCCGCTTCGGCCGCCACACCACCAGCGCGCTGCTCTGCTGCACGTCCTGATACGGCACCAGGTCACGCCGGTACGAGGCGTGCACCGCCGCCTCCCGCTGCCGCATCGTGCTGGCCGCGCCCTCCAGGGCGCCCTGGAGTTCGGCGATCCGCTGCTGAAGCGCCGCGACCTGGTTCTCCAGCTCGATGATGCGCTTGATGCCGGCGAGGTTGATGCCCTCTTCCTGCGACAACTGCTGCACGGTACGGAGCAGTTCGATGTCACGGGCCGAGTAGCGGCGGCCCCGGCCGGCGGTGCGGTCGGGGGAGACCAGGCCCAGGCGGTCGTACTGCCGCAGGGTCTGCGGATGCAGGCCGGAGAGCTGAGCCGCGACGGAGATGACGTACACCGGCGACTCATCGGTCAGTTCATACGGGTTACGACGCTGCCCGCCCCGGCTGTCCATCTCAAGCTCCCTTCGCGGCCTGGAACAGCTCCGCCCGCGGGTCCGGGCCCGCGGTCGCCTCGCGATAGGACTCCAGCGCCTGCTTCGCCTTGTCGCCGAGGTCCTTGGGAACGATCACCTCTATGGTGACCAGCAGGTCACCCCGGGTGCCGTCCTTACGGGCCGCGCCCTTGCCGCGGGCCCGCATGGTGCGTCCGTTGGGCGTACCGGCCGGCAGCTTCAGCGTCACCGGCGGGCCGCCCAGCGTCGGCACCTTCACCTCGCCGCCCAGTGCGGCCTCCGGGAAGGTGACCGGCACCGTGACGGTGAGGTTGTCGCCCTTGCGGCCGAAGACCGGGTGGGCGTCGACGTGCACGACGACGTACAGATCGCCGGCCGGGCCGCCCTGCTCGCCCGGAGCGCCCTTGCCGCGCAGCCGGATGCGCTGCCCGTCGGAGACGCCCGCGGGGATGCGGACCTGCATCGTGCGGGCGCTGGTGGCGCGCCCGCTGCCCTTGCAGACGTCGCACGGGTCCTGGGCGATCAGGCCCCGGCCCTTGCAGTCCGCGCACGGGTCGGTCAGCGAGAAGCCGCCGCCCCCGCCCCGGCTGACCTGGCCGGTGCCGACGCAGGTCGGGCAGACCCGCGGCGTGCCGTTCTTGTCGCCGGTGCCCGAGCACGCCTTGCACGGGGCCTGGCTGGACATCCGCAGCGGGACCGTGGCCCCGTCGACCGCCTCGGTGAAGCTGAGCGTCACCTCGGACTCGATGTCCTGGCCGCGGCGCGCGTGGGTACGCGTCCCGCCACCGCGGTTGAACAGGCCGCCGAAGACGTCCCCGAGGCCGCCGCCGAAGCCGCCGCCACCCTGACCCGCGCCCCCTCCGAAGAGGTCGCCCAGGTCGAAGTTGAAGCTGCCGCCCCCGCCGGGGCCGGGCCGGAAGCCGCCGTTGCCGAACAGCGCCCGGGCCTCGTCGTACTCCTTGCGGCGCTTGGGGTCGCCCAGGACGTCGTTGGCCTCGGAGATCTCCTTGAAGCGCTCCTCGGCCTTGGCGTCGCCCTTGTTGGCGTCCGGGTGGTTCTCCCGGGCCAGCTTGCGGTACGCCTTCTTGATCTCCGCTTCGGTGGCGTCCTTGGGGACGCCGAGGACCTTGTAGTAGTCCTTCTCGACGAAGTCCTTGGTGCTCATCCCCGACGTCCCTCCTTCCGTGCGGTCTTCCCGTTCGTGCTCACGTCAGCCCTCGTCCGGGCCACCGCTCTCCTCGTCGGACGCCTTGGCGCCCTTGGCACCCTTGGCGTCCTCGTCGGATGCGGCCTTGGCGCCGGGCTGCGGCTCGGCGACGGCGACCCGCGCGGGGCGGATCGTTCGCTCACCGATGCGATACCCGGGCTGCAGGATCGCGACGCACGTGGTCTCCGTGACGTCCGGTGCGTACGAGTGCATCAGCGCCTCGTGGATCGTCGGGTCGAAGGGCTCGCCCTCCTTGCCGAACTGCTGCAGACCGAGCTTGGCGACCACGGTCTCCAGCGCCTCGGCCACCGACTTGAAGCCGCCGACCAGTTCGTCGTGCTCCCGCGCCCGGCCGATGTCGTCGAGGGTCGGCAGGAGCTCGGACAGGAGGTTCGCCGCGGCGATCTCCTTGACCGTGACCCGGTCCCGTTCCACCCGACGGCGGTAGTTCTGGTACTCCGCCTGGAGCCGCTGGAGGTCCGCGGTGCGCTCGCTGAGCGCCTTCCGCACCTGGTCCAGCTGCGCCTGGAGTCCTACGTCGGTCATGTCGTCCCCGGCCGGGGCCGGGCCCGCCTTGTCGGCGGACCCGGCGCCCTGCGCCACATCGTCTGCGGGCTGTGCGGCGTCAGAGGGGACGTCGGGCCTCTCGTCGAAGCCCGGGGTCTCCTCCGTCACGCGGCACCACCCTTGGCGTCCTTCGGCTTCTCGTCGTCGACGATCTCGGCGTCGACGACGTCGTCCTCGGCCTTGGCCTGAGCGCCCGCGGCACCGGCGGCACCCGCGGCGCCCTCGGCACCACCCGCGCCCTGGGCGTCGGCGTACATGGCCTGGCCCAGCTTCTGGGAGATCGCGGCGACCTTCTCGGCGGCGGTGCGGATCTCGGCCGTGTCGTCGCCCTTGAGCTTCTCCTTCAGCTCGGTGACGGCGGTCTCGACCTCGGTCTTCACCTCGCCGGGGACCTTGTCCTCGTTGTCCTTGAGGAACTTCTCGGTCTGGTAGACGAGCTGCTCGCCCTGGTTACGGGCCTCGGCGGCCTCGCGGCGCTGGTGGTCCTCCTCCGCGTACTTCTCCGCCTCCTCGCGCATCCGGTTGACCTCGTCCTGCGGCAGCGAGGAGCCGCCGGTGACGGTCATCTTCTGCTCCTTGCCCGTGCCCAGGTCCTTGGCGGTCACGTGCATGATGCCGTTGGCGTCGATGTCGAAGGAGACCTCGATCTGCGGGACACCGCGCGGGGCCGGCGGCAGACCGGTCAGCTCGAACATCCCGAGCTTCTTGTTGTACGCCGCGATCTCGCGCTCGCCCTGGTAGACCTGGATCTGCACGGACGGCTGGTTGTCCTCGGCGGTGGTGAAGATCTCGGACCGCTTGGTCGGGATGGTCGTGTTCCGCTCGATCAGCTTGGTCATGATGCCGCCCTTGGTCTCGATACCGAGGGACAGCGGGGTGACGTCCAGCAGGAGGACGTCCTTGACCTCGCCCTTGAGGACACCGGCCTGGAGGGTGGCGCCGATGGCGACGACCTCGTCCGGGTTGACGCCCTTGTTGGCGTCCTTGCCGCCGGTCAGCTCCTTGACGAGCTCGGCGACGGCCGGCATACGGGTCGAACCGCCGACCAGGACCACGTGGTCGATCTCGGACAGCTGGATGCCAGCGTCCTTGATGACGTTGTGGAACGGGGTCTTGCAGCGCTCCAGGAGGTCAGCGGTCAGCTGCTGGAACTGCGAGCGGGTGAGCTTCTCGTCCAGGTGCAGCGGGCCCTCGGCCGACGCGGTGATGTACGGCAGGTTGATCGTGGTCTCGGTCGAGGACGAGAGCTCGATCTTCGCCTTCTCGGCGGCCTCGCGCAGGCGCTGCAGCGCCATCTTGTCCTTGGACAGGTCGACGCCGTGGCCGTTGGCGAACTGCTTGACCAGGTAGTCGACGACGCGCTGGTCCCAGTCGTCACCACCGAGGTGGTTGTCACCGTTGGTGGCCTTCACCTCGACGACGCCGTCGCCGATCTCCAGCAGCGAGACGTCGAAGGTGCCGCCACCGAGGTCGAAGACCAGGATGGTCTGGTCGTCCTTCTCCAGGCCGTAGGCCAGGGCGGCCGCGGTGGGCTCGTTGACGATGCGCAGGACGTTGAGGCCCGCGATCTCACCGGCCTCCTTGGTGGCCTGGCGCTCGGAGTCGTTGAAGTAGGCCGGGACGGTGATGACCGCGTCCGTGACCTTCTCGCCCAGGTACGCCTCGGCGTCCCGCTTCAGCTTCTGCAGGATGAACGCGGAGATCTGCTGCGGGTTGAAGTTCTTGTCGTCGATCCCCACCTTCCAGTCGGTGCCCATGTGGCGCTTGACCGACCGGATGGTCCTGTCGACGTTGGTGACCGCCTGACGCTTCGCGACCTCGCCGACGAGCACCTCACCGTTCTTGGCGAAGGCGACGACGGACGGCGTGGTCCTGGCGCCCTCGGCGTTGGTGATGACGGTGGGCTCGCCGCCCTCCAGAACGCTGACGACGGAGTTTGTCGTGCCCAGGTCGATGCCGACCGCACGTGCCATTTCGATTCCTCCAGCTGACTTGAGTGGAACAGGCTCAAGAGTGCAGTACGGACTGAAACCTGTCAACAGACCTGAGTCAAGGCCACTCAACTTTTATATCGCCCTTACCGTCACCCGCTCGCAGCCGAAGACGTACGGGCCGGACTCAGGGTTGCCTTCGCGATACAGATCACCGGCCGCGCGGCTTCATGGCGCGGAGGAGAATGGGTAATCTCAGCGGCAGACCAAAAAGTTACTGCCTAGTAGTCTCAGTAGTTCCGCTCAGATTTCCCGCTCTCGCAGGTTCGAGGAGCCCCCAATGCAACTCGCCGCGATCATCGTGTCGCTGGTCCTCATGGCGGTCGGCATCGCGCTGTTCGGCCGTGCCATCCTGCAGCTCTACCGCTTCATGCGGCTCGGCCAGTCCGTACCTGCCGGGACGCGGACCGACGACCCCGCGCAGCGCACCGTCACCGTGGTCAGGGAGTTCCTCGGCCACACGCGGATGAACCGCTGGGGCGTGGTCGGTGTGGCGCACTGGTTCGTGGCGGTGGGCTTCTTCTCCCTGCTGCTGACGATCGTCAACGCCGTCGGGCAGGTCTTCAAGGCCGACTGGCTCCTGCCGGTCATCGGCGACTGGGCCCCGTACAACGTCTTCGTCGAGTTCCTCGGCACGATGACGGCGCTCGGCATCCTGACCCTCATCGTCATCCGGCAGCTGAACCGGCCGGGCAAGCCGGGCCGCAAGTCCCGCTTCGCGGGCTCCAACATCGGCCAGGCGTACTTCGTCGAGGCCGTCATCCTCATCGTCGGCGTCTGCATCTTCGTGCTGCACGCGCTGGAGGGCGCCCAGCACCACGTGGACGGCTACGAGGCCTCGTTCTTCCTCTCGTACCCCGTGGTCTCCTGGCTGTCGGGGATGGACCTCTCCACCCTCCAGAACCTCACGTACTTCTTCGCCGGCCTGAAGATCGCGACCTCCTTCATCTGGATGATCACGGTCGCTCTGAAGACCGACATGGGCGTGGCCTGGCACCGCTTCCTGGCCTTCCCCAACATCTGGTTCAAGCGCGAGGCGGACGGCGATGTGGCGCTCGGCGCGCTCCAGCCGATGACCTCCGGCGGCAAGCCGATCGACTTCGAGGACCCGGGCGAGGACGACCAGTTCGGCGTATCGAAGATCGAGGAGTTCTCCTGGAAGGGCCTGCTCGACTTCTCCACCTGCACCGAGTGCGGCCGCTGCCAGTCGCAGTGCCCCGCCTGGAACACCGGTAAGCCGCTCTCCCCGAAGCTGCTGATCATGTCGCTGCGCGACCACGCGCACGCCAAGGCGCCGTACCTGCTCGCGGGCGGTGGCAAGGACATGGAGGGTACGGAGAAGGCGACGGCGGAGCAGCTCGCGGACGTTCCCGCCTCCGCCCTCGCCGAGGCCGAGCGCCCCCTGATCGGCACGCTGGCCGAGAACGGCGTCATCGACCCCGACGTCCTGTGGTCCTGCACCACCTGCGGCGCCTGCGTCGAGCAGTGCCCGGTCGACATCGAGCACATCGACCACATCGTCGACATGCGCCGCTACCAGGTCATGATCGAGTCCTCGTTCCCGTCCGAGGCGGGCACGATGCTCAAGAACCTGGAGAAGAAGGGCAACCCCTGGGGCCTGGCCAAGAAGCAGCGCCTCGCCTGGACCAAGGAGGTCGACTTCGAGGTCCCGGTCGTCGGCAAGGACGTCGAGGACCTCACCGAGGTCGACTACCTCTACTGGGTCGGCTGCGCCGGCGCCCTGGAGGACCGCGCCAAGAAGACGACGAAGGCCTTCGCGGAGCTGCTGCACATCGCGGGCGTCAAGTTCGCGATCATGGGCGGCGACGAGAAGTGCACGGGTGACTCCCCGCGCCGCCTCGGCAACGAATTCCTCTTCCAGCAGCTCGGCGCCGAGAACGTCGCAATGCTCAACGCCGCCTTCGGCGAGACTGATGACGACGGCGGCTCCGCCGCGGGCTCGGACGAGTCGGCCAAGAAGCCGAAGTCGTCGAAGAAGATCGTCGCCACCTGCCCGCACTGCTTCAACACGATCGCGAACGAGTACCCGCAGCTCGGCGGCGAGTACGAGGTCATCCACCACACCCAGCTGCTGCAACACCTCATCGACGAGGGCAAGCTGATCCCCGTCACCCCGGTGGAAGGCCTGATCACCTACCACGATCCCTGCTACCTCGGCCGCCACAACAAGGTCTACACGCCCCCGCGCGAGATCATCGCCAAGGTGCCGGGCCTGCGGAACGAGGAGATGCACCGCCACAAGGAGCGCGGCTTCTGCTGCGGCGCCGGCGGCGCCCGGATGTGGATGGAAGAGCGCATCGGCAAGCGCATCAACAACGAGCGCGTCGACGAGGCCCTCTCCCTCAACCCGGACATCGTCTCGACGGCCTGCCCGTTCTGCCTCGTCATGCTGACGGACTCCGTCAACGGCAAGAAGAACGAGGGGAAGGCGAAGGAGTCCATCCAGGTCGTCGACGTGGCCCAGCTGCTGCTGGACTCGGTCAAGACGCCGGTCGACCCGTCGGGCGAGGAGGAGCCGGAGAGCGCTCCCGAGCCCGAGCCGGTGAAGTGACCCCTCCGGTGAAGTAACCCTTCCGTTTCCTCCGCTCCCTCCACTCCGCGGTTCCGCTGCACTCCCGCAGCGGAACCGCGGAGTGTCATATGCAGGCGGAGTGTCACAGGTAGGCAGCAAAGGTCCCCCGCTCCCTCGACTCCGGCCCCTCGTTCCCCGCCGACCAGGTACTTTCAAAGGCGTGGCTGGATTCAGGATGGGTCGCGGACGGGATGCCCGCCCCGCGCATAACGGACAGCAGGGGCACCAGGCGCAGCAGGCGCCGTACGGACAGCACGCACCGTACGGGCAGCAGCACCAGCCCCCACCGCCGCACGGCCAGTGGCAGCAGGCGCCACAGGGACATCCACGGTCGTACGACGAGCCCGAGTACTTCGGCGACGGCGGCTACCAGCCCCCGCAGCAGTCCTACGCTCCGTACGCGCACGACAACAACCCCGGCAGCACACAGCAGTTCAGCGTCGGCGAGGCCCCGGACGCCCACGGCCCGCACCCCGGCCCGTACGGCGGCGGCCCCGACGGCGGCGACTACGCACCCGGCGGCACCTACCGCGCCGGCGAGGCCTCCGCACCGCCGTCCGGCCCCCGGCTGCACTGGAAGCAGCTGCTCCCCGGAATCGCGCTGCGCCCGGACGCCACGTTCTGGCAGATGCGCGACCACGCCCTGTGGGGCCCGGCGCTGACCGTCACCTTCGTCTACGGCCTGCTCGCGGTCTTCGGCTTCGACAAGGCCCGCGAGGACGTGCTGAACGCCACGCTCTCCAACAGCATTCCGTGGGTGCTGATCACGGCCGTGATGTTCATCATCGGCAGTCTGATCCTGGGCGCGGTCACCCACACCCTGGCCCGCCAGCTCGGCGGTGACGGCGCCTGGCAGCCGACCATCGGCCTGTCCATGCTGATCATGAGCATCTCGGACGCGCCCCGGCTGCTGTTCGCGATGTTCCTCGGCGGTGACTCCACCCTGGTCCAGGTCCTGGGCTGGCTGACCTGGCTCGCCTGCGGCTACCTGCTGACCTCCATGGTCAGCAAGTCGCACGACCTGCCGTGGCCCAAGGCCCTCGGCGCCTCCGCGATCCAGCTGGTCGCCCTGCTGGGCCTGCTCAAACTCGGCACGCTGTAGGCCGCAGGCCGTACGCCCGGCCGTACGCCCCGTACGACTGACCGCACTGCCCGGCCGTACGACCCTCCCGGCCACGCCGCGCACAAGGGGCCCGCTCCGGAGCACCTGCCTCCGGAGCGGGCCCCTTCGCCGTACGGCCCAACAGCTCCAAAGCTTTACGGGCGACGGGCTATGGGCTACAGATCCTCAGACGAGCCTCTGCCCCTCAGACGAACCTCTGCCCCTCAGGCAAACCTCTGCCCCGCCGACCCATCGCACCCCTGCAACCGGAGCGGCTCCTTCGCCCCGCCCAGCGTCAGGCACAGCGACGGCGCGGCCGCCGGCCGGATCGCTCCGCCGTCGGCCCGTACGAACTGCTGGTTGGCCGCGCCCGAGCAGTTCCACAGCACCAGCCCGGCACCGGCCTGGTACCGCCCGCCGGGCACGTCCAGGCACCGGTCCTGCGTCAGCCCCACATGCACCGACCGCTGGTCACCGTCGTACCACCAGTCCTGGTGGCGCTGCCCGGTGCACTCCCAGCCGCCGACCACCGTGCCGTTCCGGCTCGCGCCGCCGGTCGCGTCCAGGCAGCTGCCGGTACCGGCGTTCTTCAGCGGCCGGTACGCGTCGTCCCAGGCCCCCGGGTACAGCTTCGGCCGCCCGGTGCTCGCCGGATCGGCACAGGACGCCTCCCGCAGCCCCGGCGCCGCGTACAGCTGGGTCAGACAGGACGCGAACGCGCCGTGCCCGCGCCGGTTCGGGTGGAACGACTGCCGGACCGAATTCTCGTCCGGCGGGAAGGGGTTGGCGACATTCACCCACAGCCCGCGGGCCCAGGTGTCCTCCATGCACACCTCATGCCCGTGGAACAGGCGGGACGCGTCGAGGTAGCTCGCCCCGGTCTCCCGCGCGGCCTTCCGTACGCCCCGCTCGAAGAGCGGTACCGCGGCATCACGTCCCCAAGCCGCATCCGAGGTGTAGCCCGTGCACCCGCCCGGCAGCTTCCCCGGATAGCCTGGATTGTCCTTGATGTCCGGCCCGATCGGACTCGGATACGACATCACCACCAGCCGGTAGTCGCCATCCGCGTACCCCGCGTCCCGCATCACGGTCCGCAGATCCCGCACCGTCCGTTCGACCTTGGGCACCAGCCTGTCCACGCGCCCCTGCCACCCCGGCTCGTACCCGGGCCGGCACGTCCCCTGCAACAGGAACCAGCGCTTCACACAGTCCGTCATCACCGGCCCGAACTGCAGATCGTCATTGGCGCCGACGACCAGCAGCACCATCTTCAGCCGCGTATTACGCGCCTTGACCGCCAAGTTGTCGCTCTGCACCAGCTCATCGGCGTACTGCTTGCTGCCGCCGATCACGATGTTCCCGCTGTACGCACCCGAGCAGGCGACGTTGTACGTCACCTCCGCCGCGATCCCGGTGCGGTGGATCGCCGAGTCCGGTGACCGGTGGCACCAGTTGCCGGGCCCGTCGGTCCCCGGCTCGTACGTCCCGACGCCCTCCCCGGAGATCTCACTGTCGCCCAGCGAGATCAACGAGGTCTTCCGCGCCGCGAGCGGCCGCTCGGCCGGATCCCCGTAGAGCGCGACGGCCTCCTTGGCCCGGACCTTCTCCAGCTGGGGCGACAGCGGCTTGACACTCACACTCGCCGCCCCGGCGGCACTCGATGCCCCCGCCCCGCCCGCCCTGTCCGCCCGGTCCGGCGCACCCGCCTCGCCCGGTGCGCCCGCCGCCGCCGTGAACACCACCGTCAGACCGGCGGCCAGGGCCGCGATCCCCGCTCTCACCCGCCGCCCACGTCTCGTACCCGCCATGGCGCCTCCCGTCCGGCATGCCGTTACGTCTGTTAACGACGTCTGTTACCGCGGGTTTTACTCGCAAGTAAGCACCGGCGGAACACCAGCAACACGATTGGCCGAAACACGTGTGAACCAGCCCACACGAAACCGCCGAAACGCCCCCCGAAAACCGGAAAGGGAGCCGGCCCCAAAAGGCCAACTCCCTTACCCCAAACCCACTTCAGACATCACACCTGAGGCGTCACACCTCAGGCATCCCACCTCAGGCGTCGAGCACCTGACCCTCACGACGCACGACAGGCGGCTCCACCGACCACGGGAAGTTGATCCACTCGTCCGTGCGCTTCCAGACGTACTCGCACTTCACCAGCGAGTGCGACTTCTCATAGATCACCGCGCTGCGGACCTCGGCCACGGTCCCCACACAGAAGTCGTGCACCAGCTTCAGCGTCTTGCCCGTGTCGGCGACATCATCGGCGATCAAGACCTTCTTGTCACTGAAATCGATCGCATTCGGCACCGGCGCCAGCATGACCGGCATCTCCAGAGTGGTCCCCACCCCGGTGTAGAACTCGACGTTCACAAGGTGGATGTTCTTGCAGTCCAGCGCGTACGCCAGCCCGCCCGCCACGAACACACCGCCGCGCGCGATCGACAGCACGATGTCGGGCTCGTACCCGTCATCCGCGATCGTCTGCGCCAGCTCACGGATCGCTCCGCCGAACCGCTCGTAGGTCAGGTTCTCCCGCACGTCACTCACGAATCTCTCAGACCTTCTGTGTCTTCACGCCTTGTACAGCCCCCTGCCCACACGTCCACCTCGGAACGCGCAGCCTCTCACCCAGCCCGCGTCACACGCCGACGCCCGCCCGGGGATCACTTCTCCCTACGCCTCACACCTGCGTACGGTGAAAATTCCGGAACGACCGGGACGGCGTCGGGCCGCGCTGCCCCTGGTAGCGAGAGCCGTACCGCTCACTGCCGTACGGGTGCTCGGCCGGCGAGGTCAGCCGGAACATGCACAGCTGCCCGATCTTCATGCCCGGCCACAGCTTGATCGGCAGCGTGGCGACATTGCTGAGCTCCAGCGTCACATGCCCGCTGAACCCCGGATCGATGAACCCGGCGGTCGAGTGCGTCAGCAGCCCCAGCCGCCCCAGCGAGCTCTTGCCCTCCAGCCGCGACGCGATGTCATCCGGCAGGCTGATGACCTCGTACGTCGAGGCCAGCACGAACTCGCCCGGGTGCAGGATGAACGGCTCATCGCCCACCGGAACGACCTCACGGGTCAGATCGGGCTGCTCGACGGCGGGGTCGATGTGCGGGTAGCGGTGATTCTCGAACACCCGGAAGAACCGGTCGAGGCGCACGTCCACACTGGACGGCTGCACCATCGACTCGTCATAGGGGTCGATACGCACCCGACCAGCATCGATCTCGGCCCGGATGTCCTTGTCTGAGAGAAGCACGCACACGAGGATACGCGCCCGCGCCACCCCCACCGCACGAAACGGCCCGACCCCACCAGCCCCGGCCCACTCCCCGCTCCCCTGTCTTCTCTCCTACTTCTCTACTTCTCTACTTCTCCACTTTCCTCCACTTCCAAGATCGCTACCGCACTTCCCAGATCACTCAAGATCGCTACCGCTTCGCGTGCTCCACGGGCACCGCATGCCTCAACCGAGCACAACGCGGGCAGCGCAGCAGGCGCCCCGGACCAAGCCGGTCAGTGGTCTGCATCGGGAACGAAGCGGTGCTGAACACGTGGCCCTCGGCACAACGTACGACGGTGCGCTCCTTCAAGTCCCTCTCCCAACTACGTGACAACAAAAGCCACATTAGGGGATGAACTGGGCGCCACTACACCCGGCACTCCGACACCCCACCGTACGCCCCAACTCCCGTACCCCGCACCCACATCCCACCCCCGAACCCCACCCCGGGGAAACCGCGACCATCCCCCCGATCACCCCTCGGCCACCCCTCGACAGCCCCCGCGATCACCCCCTCGAACGACTCCCCAGGCCCCCACAGGCCTCACATGCCCCACAGGCGCCCCCGGACATGCCAAATGCACCGCGGGGCGGCGATGAGGTAGAGTGTGCGACGATGTTCCGCTCTCGAACGAGACGGGATTACGCGGGTGTAGTTTAATGGTAGAACATGAGCTTCCCAAGCTCAGAGCGCGGGTTCGATTCCCGTCACCCGCTCCACAGCGAAGGCCCAGGTCAGCGACCTGGGCCTTGTTTGTTGCCTAGTCCAATTTCGGGGTGCCGCACCACTAACGCACCACTAGGCCCCCAAGAGGCGACATCCGCAACAGCCTTGAGCCGCTAATCGAACTACAGCACCAATTGGATCTCGAATCTTGAGATCGATCTAACGTGACCTCGGTCACGCCAACCGCCTTGCAGGGAACGGCTGATGAAGATGCCCTGCGACCTGGCGGAGCGGCTAAATCTGCAGGCCAGGGGCGCCTTCCTCTTGTCGTCCCGCGTTAGACGTGCCTCGGCCGCGGGCAGCACGAAGCCGCCCAGGAGCAGCCGATGTGTAACTGAATCGGCGTCCCGGGCGGCTCGGTTGGGTGGTTCAGGCGGGGTGCACCACTCGTGCACCACTAGCTGGCGCGCGTCTCCTTCTCCTTCGCCTTGGCCTGGGTCTTCTGACGTGCATCGCGGACCTTCGCATCGATGCCGTCGGCGACCTCCTGCTGGCGTTCGTCGTCGGAATGCTGGTAGATCAGCGCGGCCTTCGCCGTGGACTGACCGGCACGAACCATCGTGTCCTTGAGCGTGGCGCCGGACTGCGTCGACAGCGTGTGGCCGGTGTGACGCAGGTCGTAGAAGCGGAAGTTGTCAGGCAGCCCCACCTTGGTACGAGCCTTGCGCCACTTGCGGCCGAAGGTGGACCGCCGGAACGGGGCGCCGCGTTCTCCGACGAAGAGCAGCCCTTCCGGGCCTTCCTCGGCAAACCATTCGAGGTGTCGCTTCACCTCTATATAAAGGAAGGCCGGCAGGTACACGGTGCGCTTGCCCGCGGCGGACTTGGGGTCGCCGACGACACGGCGGCCGGTGGTCAGCTCGGGCGCGGCCTCCGTGATGCGGGCGGCCAGGGGCTCCAGGCTGATGTCGGGGCGGCGGAGCGGGGCCTGCTCCTCCGGCCGCATCGGTCCGTACGCACCGAAGTAGACCATCAGACGCCAGCGCGGTCCCATCGCGTCGGCGAGGGCATCGACCTGCTCGACGGTGGCAGTGGGGCGCTCGTCGGCATCTTCCTTGCCAGCGCCGGGGATGCGGCACGGGTTGCGGCGGATCAGTTCATCGTCGACCGCTGTCTGCATGATCGCCTTCAGCAGGCGGTAGGACTTGGCGACCGTGGTGGCACCGGTGGCCGCGAGGCGTTCGGTGCGCCAGGTGCGGACCCTGGGCGGGGTGATCTCGTCGACGTCGCGGTGGCCGAAGGTGGGCAGGATGTGCAGGCGCAGTAGGCGCCGGTACAGCTCGTCTGTGGTCGGGCGAACGCCGCGCTCCTCGATCCAACGCAGGGCGTACTCCTCGAAGTTCACCGCTCCGGCGTCGGGGTCGAGCCAGTCTCCCCTGGTGATGTCCGCCTCGATCTGGGAGAGCCAGACGGCCGCGTCGGACTTGGTCCCGAAGGTATCTGGTGAGCGGTGGAGCTTGCCGGACGGGTCGTGGTAGCTGGCGGTCCAGCGGCCGGAGCGGTACTGGCGTATCGCGCCGAAGCGGCGTCGGGTCGGCTTCTGCTTCCGCGCCATCAGGCTGCCCTCCGCAGGTCGGCTCGGCGCAGGCGGCTGCGGCGCGGGGTGATGCTGGGCACCGTGTTCGCCTCGATGTAGGCATCGAGGGCACTGCGCGCGATGCGGACGTGCGTGCCGACCTTGACGAAGGCGATGCGGCGCTCGGCTATCAGCCGGCGAGGGAACCGTTCGGTGGTGCCAAGGATTTCGGCGACCTCGGCGACAGTCAGATAGCGCTCGGACGCGCTGGAGGAAGGCATACGTATCCTCACCGCCGCGAGGGAGCTGGCACTCCTGCGGCGTGATCGTTTGATGGGTGGTCATTCAAAAAAAAAAGGGGGCGCTCACCTCGCGGCGCGCTAACACCGTTGCGAGGGAAGCGGGTTGGCCCGTCAGCGTGCCAAGGGGTAGATGTCTCCCTTTTCGTCGACGTGGAAGTCGACGTAGGCCAGATCCTCGGGTAGGGCCGGGGGCACAAGACCGGCTTTACGCATGTCGTTGCGTTGGGCCCGAAGGTCCGTGAGTTGGTGCCGGGTGTAATCGTCCAGCTTCTGCTGCATCTCTTCGTTGGCAGCCCGCTGCTCCGGATCATGGACCATGCTGAGGGTGCGACGGGTGCCGTCTGCGAATTCGACCGCTTTCTGCGCCGCGCTGAGCACCTGTGCGTGGAGGCGGAACTCGTAGAGCTTCGCCTCGATGGTGCCCTCCGGCGGATCATCGCCAAGCGGGACCTCCGCCGTGAACCACGTCACCGCATCCCAGATCGACGCTTCCTGGCCGGGGAGCACCTCGATCGTGCCGGCGACACCGACCGGCATCAGCAACGCGATCGGGGGCACCTTCAGTGCCTTGGCGAGCACCAGCAGATCGGCGATCTCCACGCTCGCACGCCGACCGTTCTCCAGGTTGGCGATCACGGTACGCGGGATCTCGTAGCCGATCTCGGCGCACGCATCAGCGAGCGCCTGGGCGCTCATCCCGCGTTCCTTGCGGTAGCGGCGCACGGCCTCCGCCACGCGCTCAGCCAACCGTCCTCGCCAGTCCTTCTCCGTCATACCCACCACGTAACCACACCTTCCGCACAGGATCAAGCGTGATGTGCGTAACTGTCACACATTTATTGTGTCGCCAGCATCCAAACTTGAGGCTTGACTGTGCGCACAGGGTGTGTAGTGTTCCTGTTCCCCTGCGGGGATGGTGGCGCCACTACCTGCGGTGACGCCCCTGAAAACGGGAGCAGCCCCCGGTGTTAGCGCACCGAGGGCCACAAACGGCTCCCTGAATGACCACCCATCAAGCGATCAACCGGAGTGCGGCCTGCCAGGGCCGTATGCACTCCAGTGGAGGGAATCCATGTCCAAGCCTACGGGCACAGGACCGAGCGACGCACCCCTGTCTGCGCTTTTCTCCCGCCCCGGCCCGTCGGGGCCGGGTGCCGACGCGGCGCCGGGCATGCCACGGAACCAGCAGGCCGAGATGGCGGTACTCGGGGCGTGCCTGTTCCAGAGCGAGGTCATCGACCGGGTCCGCCAGGTCCTGGAGCCGGGCGACTTCTTCCAGCCCGCGCACACCACGATCTGGCACGCGCTGCTGGAATTGCGGCGGCAGGGGGCTCCCACCGACCCCATCGCGCTCGGCCATCAGCTGAAGCGCACCGGCAATCTCGTCCGGGTCGGCGGGGCCGGGTATCTGCACGAGCTCGCCTCGTCCGCTTCTGTGGGCTCGGGCGCCGAGTACTACGCCGACATCGTGCGCCAGCAAGCCGATCTGCGCGCCCTGCAGACCGCGGCGGTGCGCGTGATGCAGGGCGCCACGGCAGAGGGCGCGGACCCCGAGGAGGTCCGCGCCGTGCTCAACGCCTCGGTGCAGGAGATCGCCGATCGCTCCCGACGCAGCTCGGGCGGGCGGTTGAACCGCTTCGCCACAGACGGCTGGGCCTTCGTCACCGACACGTCCGCCGACACCACGCCCGTCTGGGGCGAGGTGGGGAACGCGGCCTGGGCCTCGGGCGAGAGCCTGATGCTGGTCGGCCCGCCCGGCGTCGGGAAGTCCACGATCGCCCAGCAGATCGTCCTGGCCCGCCTCGGCCTGCTCAACCAGGTCCTGGACATGCCGGTCCAGCAGGGTGAGAAGGTGCTCTACATCGCGGCCGACCGGCCCCGGCAGCTCGCCCGCGCCTTCGTCCGGGTCGTGAACCCCGCTGATGCGGAAATCCTGCGCCGACGCCTGGTCTTCTGGTCGGGCCCGCTCCCCGCGTCCCTGAACGCCGAGCCTCATCTGCTCGCCGAGCTGGCGGCCGAGCACGGCGCGGACACCGTGGTGATCGACAGCCTCAAGGACGTGGTCGGCAAGCTCACCGACGACGAGGCCGGCCTCGCCTACAACAACGCCCGTCAGCAGCTGCTGCGTGACGGCGTCGAGCTGCTGGAGCTGCACCACCAGCGCAAGCAGGGCCAAGACGCCTCCCGCAATCAGCGCCCGGTCCTGGACCAGGTCTACGGCTCGGCGTGGTTCACCGCAGGGGCGGGCAGCGTGCTCTTCCTTAATGGCGCATCCGGCGACCCGGTGGTGCAGCTCCACCACCTCAAGATGGTCAACGGCGAGATCGGCCCCATGCCGATCATCCACGACCACCCCCGTGGCATCTCCCGCGTCGACACCAGCCTCGATCCGCTCACCCTGCTGCGCCAGGCCGGCCCACACGGGCTCACCGCCCGTCAGCTGGCCGTGCAGATCACCGGCGAGCACAACCCCAGGCCAGCGGACGTGGCCAAAGCCCGGCGGCGCCTTGAGGCGCTCGCCAAAGCCGGGCAAGCCGGCCAGGAGAACGGGACCGGCGGCGGAGCAGGTGGCGGCCAGGCCACCCGCTGGACGGCCACCACCCGCCACATCAGCGCCGTTTCCTGACCGCGAGCCGCGTACACGGCGCCGTACGCGCCTGCCAGCCCTCCGACCGCCCACGCATCGCCCACGACGCGTACGAACCCAGCAAAAGTGCAGGTCAAACGCGTACGCGGCACCGTACGGCGCCTCCGACGCCTAGCGCTTACGCGCTGCCCCCCTCCTTGGAGAGGGGGCAGCGTAAGCGCCCCGCCTCCCAAGCCCCTGGAGAACTCCCCTTGCTCACCGCCCCGCACCTGCACACCCACGATTTCGTACAGGCACGTGCCGGCGCCTTGCACGTCACAGCTAAGGGTGGGAAGTGATGACCAAGCACGCTGCCGAGCGGTACGCGCTCATCGCGGCAGGCGCCGTCATCGTCGCCCTCACGGCAGGCGGTTTCTGGCTCTCGTACGCGCACCTCGCCGAGGTCGCCGGAGTACATGGGCTCGGCAGCTCCCCTGTCCGCCGCTGGGCCTGGCCCTCGACCCTGGACGCGTTCATCGTCGCGGGCGAGCTGCTGATGCTCCGCGCGGGCCTGCGCCGGGTCACCGACTGGTGGGCCATCGCGCTGACCGCGACCGGGTCGGTCGGGTCGATTGCGCTCAACGTGGCCGGGGTCAGCGGTGCTGGCAACGCCAGCAGCGTGCCCTTGCTCGACTACGTGGTCGCCGCGGTTCCCCCAACCGCCGCGCTGCTGGCCTTCGGCGTCCTCATGCGCCAGATCCACCAGCTCGTCGACCGGACCGTCGACCGTCCGGACCCCGTCTCCGGTCAGGCGCAGGAACCACCGGTCTCTACTTCCATCGACCCCATCGATCTAACGGCCGTCACATCCGGAAAGCTGGCGGAACCGGAATCCGGTACCCGCCCGCGTTCCCATGACCAAACGCATCCGGCACGTCACCCCGAACCAGAAGACGACCCTGCCCCCAGCGGCCAACGGAACGAGGATCCGGTCGACACCGTTCCGGAACGACCGGAACAAGACGGGAAGCCACCGCTGAAGCCAAACCTCAAGCGGCAGCAGAAGGGTGGCTCCACAGGACGTAAGCCCGACCTGACCGACGCTGAGCTGCAGGCCATCGTCCAAAACCTCGTCAACCGCACCGGAACGGCCTCCGTCAAGACCATGCGAGCAGAGCTCAACAGGCTCGAACGCAAGGCCGCCAACCACCGGATCACAGCGGTCCTTGATGCCCTCAAGCCCGAGGGTGGTGGCGTTCAGGCCCCGGACGACACCACCACCAGAAGCTAGCGGAACAGGGCACGACGCTCGAATGCCGTACCGGAACCACTTTCGGTAGGCCCCCTCGCTCCCGCTCCCGCACACCATCACCCACCACGGAGACACTCCCCATGTACGGCTCGGACCACGAACTCGCCACTCCCCAGGAGCAGATGCCCGCTGACGCCACAGACGCAGCAAGGTATCCCGCTGGACCGTCCACAGGCCGGTTCAGCGGGGAAGCCTCCGCCCCGGGGGTGGCGGAGGCAGGCGGGCACCAGGGGGTGCCCGGGGAGAACCAGCCCGCCGCCGGCGCCGTCGAAGCCGCTGCCACCGACGTTGTCGACGACGCTGCTGTTGCTGTGCCGCTGTCGCGTGCCGCCGACGAAGCCGCCCTGCACCGCGTCGCCCGCCGCCGCAAGCCCGACCCCAACGGCCGGCGCGAAAAGCGTGTCGATGCCCGCTACAGCGTCGAGGAGAAGGCCGCCATCCTTGCCAAGGCCAAGTCGCTGCACGTCAGTGGCGCCCACTACGTCGCCGTCGTCGCACTGGGCCACGTCCACGGCGACCTCACCCTGGCCGGTCAGCGCACCGAGCTCGACGACTACATCGACGAGCTCAACGCCCTGCGTCAGCAGGTCGCCAAGATCGGCCACAACGTCAACCAGATCGCCAAGAAGCTCAACTCCGGCGGCAATCCACACCCTGGGGATACCGCCACCCTGGCTCAGGCCGAGCGGACCCTGACCGCCGTCGGCACCACGGTCGGCCACATCGCGGCGGCGGCAAACCAGGCCGTCGCCAGGAAGGCGGCCTGATGATCGCGAAGATCAGCAGCGGCAAGGACACCGCGGGCCTGATCCGGTACCTGTTCGACACCAAGAAGGCCAAGGACCACACCGACCCGCACCTGGTCGCCTCCTGGGACGGCTTCGCCCCCGACCCCGGCCGCGCCGACGACTTCGACGCCACCAAGAAGCTCCTCGTGGCGGACCTCGACCTGCACGTCAAGCAGGCCCGGCGGCTCGGTCGCGCGCCCGAGAAGCACATGTGGCACTGCTCGATCCGCGCTGCCAAGACCGACCGCATCCTCAGCGACGAGGAGTGGGCCGACATCGCCCGCCGCATCGTCGCGGCCACCGGCATCGCACCCGAAGGCGACCCGGACGGCTGCCGCTGGGTCGCCGTACGCCACGCCCCCGACCACATCCACATCGCCGCCACCACAGTCCGAGGCGACCTGCGCACCGCCCGCCACTGGAACGACTACCTCACCGCCGACAAGGAACTCGCCGCCATCGAGAAGGAATACGGACTGTTCCAGGTCGTCCGCGGCGACCGCACCGCAGCCAAGCGGCCCACCCGCGCCGAACAGGAAAAGGCCCGCCGTGTAGGACAGCCGCAGACTGCCCGCGAACGCCTGCGCACCACTGTCCGTACCGCCGTGGCGGTCGCCGCCAGCACCGAGGAGTTCCTCCGCCTGCTCACCGACCTGGGCAGCGTCCGCATCGAGGTCCAGCACTTCCCCTCCGGCGACCTGCGCGGCTACAAGGCCGCCCTAGAAGGCGACACCAACGCCGCAGGCGAACCCATCTGGTTCTCCGGCTCCGAACTCGCCCCCGACCTGTCCCTCCCCAAGATCCAACAGCGCCTGACCGCCACCGAACCCCAGCAAACAGGTCGGCGCAGGCCCAACCCCTGGCACCAGGCCACCGCAGCCGCCGAACGCATCCCCCACCACCTCGACCAAGGCGACGACGAGGCCGCCCAGGCCCACCTCGCCGCCTTCGGAGAAGCCCTCGACGCACTGCCCCGCCTCGCTCCCAAGGACATCCGGCCCCAGCTCCAACAAGCCGCTATCGCCTTCGAGCGCGCCACCCGCTCCCGGATTCGGAACAGTGACCAGCACGCACGTGCCCTGCGCGGAGCCGTCCGCGCCATGCGCTCTCATCCCGTCACGGGCGACGGCGCTGTCCTCGCGATGTTCCTCGACGCGGCCGTACTCGTCGTACTCGCCGCTGCCCGCTGGCATCAACAACGCCAGCACAACCAGCAGGTCATCGCTGCACGCCAGACCCTGACCTACTTGCAGGCCGCGTATAACCAGGCGGCCGCCGCTCCCCTGGTTGCCATGGCCCAGCGCAAGCCGCCCCAACAGGTGGTCGACGAGTTCGCCCGCCAGATATGGGAGGCCGTCCCCGCCCACGCACAGCGGGTCCTCGACGACCCCACATGGGGCGCACTGGCCACCGCGCTCGCGGAGGCGGAAGCCGCAGGGCATCAGCCCGCCAGGCTCCTCCAACAGACAGCCGGCCAGCGGACACTGGACGACACCTATTCACCAGCCCGGACCCTCGCCTGGCGCGTCCAACGCCTCAGCGCAAGGCCGGCCCCCAGCGCCCAGGCCCTGGCCCTGGCCGCCCAAGCCCGCAGCACCACTGGCATCCGAACTGCACGCCATGCCCAACCCGAGCCACATTTCCCGCACCAGTCCGGCCTGGCCAGGACGCAGGGTCGGCGTCGCTGAGGCTGGTCCCGTGGCCTGAGCCAGTCCGTTCCGCCGGGCCCCCGGCCGAGCACCATCGCCACCGCCGTCCGACTCAGCGACGGTCGCTTGTGTCCACGTTCACGCGCGAGTCGCGATGCGCTCGCTGAGCTCCTGGGCGGCAGGGACGTCGTGGATACTCGTCAGGCGGGCGGCGATGTTGGTCAGGCCGTCGTTGATGCGGACCGACTGAACGCCGTCGGCACAGGTCAGGAAGTCGTTCCAGGTGGCCAGGGCCTGGGCGGTGTTGCCGCGCTTGAGCTGGACCTGGCCGAGGTCTGCGAGCACGATCGCCCGGGTCCGCTTGCGGTCGAGACCATGGATCTCCATGGCCAGGTGCAAGTGCTCCTCCGCCGCGGCGTAGTCGCCCAGCTTGGCGTGGATCATCCCGGACTCATGCGCCCACCGGCCGTGGCTGTAGTGGCTTGCCCACGACTGGCCGGGCCGGGGCGGGGCGTGCTCGATCGCTGCCTGCGAGGAGGTCAGCAGTCGTGCGGCGGTTGTGCGGTCACCGTCCGCGGCAGCAGCGCGGGCGAGCGTGTTGCGGTAGTACGCCAGCGCCTTGGGGTTCTTCAACTTCCGGCCGCGCTGTTCGCACGCCTCGGCGAGCCGTACGGCCGTCGCTACGTGACCGAGGTCGATGGCCTGGTCCGCCATGCCCCGCAGGGCGGTGGCGGCGAGCTCGTTCTCGCCGGCCTCGGCGGCGAGCTTGAAGCTGTGCACGTTGTACTGCTGGCTCAGCCCCTGGTTGCCCTCGTCCCGGGCCATCCAGCCGATCAAGTGCACCAGCTCGCTGGTGGCAGCGAACAGCTCGCGGCCGACCTTCTCGGTGTAGCGGCCATCCAGCCATCGCCGGACATCGAGGGTCAGGTATCGAACGGCCAAGTGACGGGCGTGTCCGCCGCCAAGTTCGGAGGCGGCATCGCCGAGTGTGGTGGTCATGGTGCGGACCGCGGAGACTTCGCCCATGCCCACCGCGACGGGGCCGGGGCGGTTCGCACGGCGGGTGACTGCCTCAGCGTCGGGCAGGTCGAGCGCAGCCAGGCCAACGGCAGCGGATGCCGCGAGAAACTGCCGTCGGTCCACGTCGGTGCCTCCCAAGCGCATGACTGAGGTCACGGTATCGGCGAACGGGGCCTCATTGTCCTCGGACAGATCAAGGTGCAGCACCTGTTCGATGAACGGCAACCACTCCTTGGGCACCCGTCGTCCGGTCTCCCACCGGTAGACCTGCTGCCGGTCGAGAAACCCTGCTTTTCCCCAGCGAGCCACCGACAGCTCGTCTGCGAGCCGTTGCTGGCTGCATCTGGGGCGCTTTGCTTCGCGTGCCGCGCGGATGCGCTCCCCGATAGTCATGTCCGGCCGATCGTCGGTCCTGGTTCACAACTGGCCTACAGCTGGCAGACATTGTGGCAGCTGCCCACGCTGTGCGTCTGCGCGTTGACTGTTCGTCGTAGCCCGGCGGAGAGAGCCGGGCGGCGAGTGAAGGGAATTCGTCATGGAGCACACCACCGAGGTCTACGAGGCGCCCGTCGTGCTGGATGCCGGCGACGTCGTGACGGTGACGCTGGGCACCCAGCCCTTCGACACCGCCGACGACACCGAGTACAAGCACTAGCCCGCGGACTGCCGGGGCCGGGCAGGGAATTCAGCGCCACGGCTGGCCCCGGCACTTAAAGGAGGCGCCGGGCCAACGTCGTTCTCGTGCTGGGGCACGAGAACCGCGGCCCGGCGCCTTCGCCTTGTCGCACACATACGCACACGGACGAGGAGAGGGCGATGATGAGGTGGAGCGCGGGATGGTACGGCAGCACTGGGAACGACCGGCGGCCCGCCAGGGGCCGGGCTGTGCCCGGCCTGGAATCGACATGGACCACCGGGTGGCCGAAAGCCCAGGTCCGTTCCGTCGGCCAGGGCCCGGCGGCCCTGGCCGTGATCGGCGAATGCGGCGCCGACGACCACCAACTGGAATGCGCACTGCCCGTGGTGCAGGCGCGAAAGTGGCGAGCGCTGACCCGCTGGCCCGGCTCCTACCTCGTGGTCGCTCGCAGCGGCGAAACCCTGGCCGTGATCGGCGACCTGGCCGGCCAGCACCCGGTCTACTACCGCACCGACGCGGCCGGAACGTGGTGGTCGACCGCGGCTTCCGCGCTGGCAGCACTGGACGGGGCGCCGGTCGACGTGACCGCACTCGCCGCTCATCTGGCCTTCAGCCAGCCCGACGTGTTCGCCGACCGCAGCCTGTTCCGCTCGGTGCGGCGGGTGCCGGGCGGGCACCTGCTGCTGATCGAACCCGACGGCGCCACGGTCGAACGGTACGAGCCGGCCGCGTATCCACCCGTCGCGCTGCGGCAAGCGGCCCCGATTGTGCGGGCCGCGCTCGCCGAGGCAGTCGCCACCCGCATCGACGACCGGCCCGTGAGCGCGGACCTGGCGGGTCTGGACTCCACCACACTCGCGTGCCTGGCCGCCCAGCACACCCCGGTGACCGCGGTGACCTACGCCGACGAGCGCCTGCGTGACGACGACCTCGCCTACGCACACCGCACCGCGGACACGGTCCCGGGCCTGGTGCACCATACGGTGCCCGGTACCGCCGAGGCGGTGTACTACGCAGGGCTGGGCGACCTGACAGCGCTGCCGGTCACCGACGCACCCAACCCCTATGTGGTCACCGCCTCCATCAAACGGGCCGTGCTCGGCACAGTCGCCGAGCAGACTTCGGCGCCGGGGGTGCACTTCACCGGGGCAGCGGGCGACGCGGTACTGTCCGCCCCCTCCTCCTACCTCGCGGACCTCCTGCGCGAGCGCCAGCACCGCCGGGCCCTCAGCCACGCAGTCGTGCACGCCCGGCTGCGGCACACTTCCGCCTTCACCGTCCTCGCCCGGGTCAAGGACGCTGCCCGTACGGATCTTGCTGGGTCCTGGATGCGGACGGCGGCCGAACTGCGCCGCCCCGCACGAGACTGGCTCCCCCAAGCCCAGCGGCCGATCTCCTGGACACCGCTGCTGGCCTCAGCGGACTGGATGGCCCCCGACGTACGCCGTCGCCTCGCCGCTGCCCTCGACCAAGCCGCCGAAGAGCTCACCGACGCCCCCGCGCGGCTGGCGGACTGGAACGACCGGCAAGACCTGGCCCGGGTCGCCGCGAACACGGCCGGCTGGCGGACGCTCGCACTCGCCGAGCACGGCATCGAGCTGGCCGCCCCGTACCTGGACAACGAGGTGATCCGAGCCTGCCTCGCCGTCCCTGCCGACCGACGCGGAGAGCCCGCACAGTACAAGCCACTGCTGGCAGCGGCCTTCACCAAAACCGGCCTGCTGCCGGACTTCGTACTGGCCCGGACGACGAAGGGCGGGTTCAACGCCCTCGCCTACGCGGGCCTGCGCGACCACGCCCGGCTCCTCAAGGACCTACTGGGGCCCTCCTCCCGGCTGGCCGCGCTGGGGCTGGTCACCGAATACCCCGTCGCCGCAGCGCTCGCACGGGCCGCCACCGGACAGCCCACCGCCCAGGGCGCCCTCCACCTGGTGGTCACCGCCGAGGTGTGGCTGCGGCAACTGGCCTTCGCGCCCAAGGACTGGTGGGAGGAGGTGAAGCCCCGTGTGGCAGCTGCGTGAACGTGCCCACCCGATCCTCACCGACCAAGGTGGCGCCATCCTCGACGAGCGCACCGGACGCTGGACCCAGCTCACCCCGACGGCAGCCGCCGCGGTGATGCTCCTGCTGTCCTGCCCGACCGAGCAGGCGGCCGACCGCTTCGCCCAGCGGTACGG
This sequence comes from Streptomyces sp. NPDC001339, assembly GCF_042895955.1. Classification (NCBI taxonomy): domain Bacteria; kingdom Bacillati; phylum Actinomycetota; class Actinomycetes; order Kitasatosporales; family Streptomycetaceae; genus Streptomyces; species Streptomyces sp. NPDC001339. The sequence goes on from NZ_JBIAWT010000004.1 coordinate 146,840, forward strand.
CATCGGGACCGAGCAGGCCACCACTGACATCCGCACCGTCGCAAACAGTCTCACTGCCAAGGGCCTCGCCCACGACGGCCAGGGGCCGACCCGGCGTTGGTGGAGGTGGTGCCGGTGACCAGCATGGAGGCGTACTCCACGGTCCGCACCGGCACCTTCCCCAAGCGTCTGGCGGCAGCCGCGGGCCTCACCCTGGCGCTCGTCCTGCTGCGGCTGCCCTTCCGCCACACCGTCCGCGCCGCCCGCCTCGTCACCCGGGCCGGCCGACGCCCGCTCGCCCCGGCACGAGCCGAAGCGCTGGTCGGCGCCGTACGGCACACCGCCAGATGGTGGCCCGGACGCGCCGCCTGCATGGAAACCTCCCTCGGCGCCGTGCTCGCCGCAGCCCTGCTCGGGCGACGCCTCACCTGGTGCATCGGCGCCCGCTTCTCCCCACCGCCGGTCGAGTACCACGCCTGGGCCGAACTGCCCGGCCACGGTCCGGTGGGTGAGTACACCGTGGCCGGATGGCACTACCTCACCGGCATGACGATTCCGGGGCGCCGGGCGCGTATCCATCAGCCGCCCCAAGCGGTTGTCGCGTATGAATGCCCCTCCCCTCGAAGGAGTGAACAGTGATCGCCGTCGCCGACGTCGCCCAGACCATCCCCGAACGCCACTACACCCACCACGAAGGCCGCGGAACCACTCCGCACCGCTCCAACCCCAAGGCCATCCACCGTGAGCTGACCACGCTGGAGGTCCAGCCGGGGATGAACGTCGCGGAGTTCGGCACCGGCTCCGGCTACTCCGGCGCCCTCCTCGCCCAGCTCGTCGGCCCCACCGGCACGGTCACCAGCCTCGACATCGACACCTACCTCGTGAAGTGGGCCAACCTCATCCATCACGAACGCGGAATCGACAACGTGCGCTGTCACGTCGCGGACGGCAACGCCGGCTTCCCCGAACGCGCTCCGTACGACCGGCTGGTGGCCTGGTGCACCCCGCCGCTGCTGTCCAAGGCGTGGGTGGACCAGGTCATCGACGGCGGGCTGATCGTCGCGCCGCTACCCATCGCAGCCGTGCCCAACATGACCGTGGTCGCCAAGATCCGCATCCAAGGCGGCGAGCCGACCGTGGAGCAGGTGTTCACCGGCGGCTACATCGAGGCGACCGCCTCCCCGAAGACCGACCTGGACCTGCCCGGCCGCTGGGTGGACTGGGAGAACCACATCCCTTCCCCCTCATGGATCTCCATCGCCTGGCGCGAGCAGGACGACCGCCTCCATACCGGCGCCCGCACCGCGCTGGGGCGGCTGCTGAAGGACGCGCACACCGAGCCGTACAGCGGGGAGGAAGTCGACTGGCCGTCCTGGCGGACCTTCGCCGCATCCCTTGCCAACCCGCAGCTGACGATGGCCGGGATCAACCCGGACCTGTGGGCCATCGGCCACTCCACACCCACCACGGCCGCCGTCCTCCAGCAGGACGGCACCATCGTCGCCGACGCCGCCGACTCCCCGTCCCTGGCCGTCCTACGCGACTGGCTCAACGCCTGGGAGAACGCCGGCCGCCCGGCCCCCGAGACGTACACCCCCTCCCTCGTAAGCCACGACGAGCCCGGCCTGACCGGCTGGAACCTCCGTCTAACCGTCTAAGTCGGGTAGCCAGGCCAGCTCGTCATCGAGAAGGTCCTGGCCAGGCCCCGCTCACCGGACCCGGCACCACAGGCGTCGGGCTGGCGGTCGGCTTCGGCTGACATCGCGGCTGCCATGTCCCGCAGAGCGTGCTGGGACACGGCGATCTTCAACTCGGCCAGTGTCGCGAAGTGCGCGTACACGGCGTTGGGTGCCACGCCGACGTTCCGGGTGATCTCCCGCAGCACGATCGCGTCGGGTCCGCCCTTGCGGGCCAGCTCCGCCCCCGCCGCGACGAGCGCGGCGCGAAGGTCGCCGTGGTGGGGTGTGCGGCTGCGTCGAGCTCCTTCCTTGGCGCACGGTGGGTCAGGCAGAGGCTTCGGGGGCCGGGGCGGTCCGCCGTTGCCCGGGCGAGGGGGAGAAGCGCAGGCCGGGGAGATTGCGGCGCCGGATCATGAGTTCGGCGACGACGATGTTGGGCAGCCAACACAGGAACGGGACGGCGGCGTTGGCGTTGGCGAACATCTGCTGGCCGTCGGCGTGGCTTCCGGACAGGACCTGTGCACCGATGAGCAGCCCTTGCCAGAGCCTGAGGGTGGGGGCGGCGAAGGTCAGCGCGAAGCTGCGGATCATCCACGCCCGGTGGCTGGGGATGTCGCGTTCGCGGATCGCGCGGTAGCCGCGGTAGGAGGTCCACGCCCACAGCACCGCCAGGCTGCCGAAGCCGAAGAAGCCCACCATCCCGGTGGTACTGAAGAACGACATCACGAAGCCGGCGGTCGCGGCGAAGCCGATGGAGGCCAGGTAGAGCCGGCCGACCCAGCGGTGGAGTCCAGGACGCCGCCGCCGGAGCGCCCGTACGAACTGGAACGGGCCGATCGCCAGTGCCAGGCCCGCCGAGACGATGTGGGTGTAGAAGGCGATCTGGACCGGCAGCGGGCGGTGCGCGTAGTTGTTCGCCAGTCCGACGTGCCGGGCGCTGAGCGACTGCAGGCTGCCGGTCGCGTACTGGCCGACGAAGTAGCCCGCGACGGCGAGTGAGAGCAGCGTCATCACGGTCCAGTTGAGCCGGGAGCTGCGACGGGGCTGGTTCTTGGTCCTGGGCGGCGTTGCTGTCGGTGTGGTGGTCACGTCGGAGTCTTTCCGTGCGAAAGGCGAGGATGCGGAACGATCGATCTGGGTGCTGTCGAGATTGGGGAGTGCGTGCTCGGGAGCATTGGCCGGGCTGATCGCCCGTGCAGCCCGGCCAAAGGGAGGGGTTCGTCCTGTCCTGGTACGCCGGGGAGTTCGCAGATCACGGGGATGGGGAGGGGGTGGGCCAGGTTGGCCATGGTGTCGAGTTGGCCTGGTTGCCCGCTGGTGTGGGCGTCGAGCTGGTGTTGCCGGCGGAAGACATGCCCCGGGGCGATGTGGCGAAGGAGGTAGCCGGCTTGACGTCCCTCTCACTCCCGGCTTTCCCGCGCGCCCTCCACCACAGCGCCACCGCGGCGGCCACGCCGAGCAGACCGGCAACGACAGGGGCACCGAAGGTGAGTACGGGTTGCAGGGAGGCGGCGGCCGTGTAGCCGGCGCTTGCTTCGGCTGCGGCCCACACGGGAGCGGCGAGCGCGCTGTAAGGGGCGATGCGCCGGTAGGGCAGGCGGGTGGCGCCGGCCAGGTGAGGAGTGAGGGTGCGGAGCACGGGGACGAACCGTGCGATCAGCACCGCCTGGCCGCCCCGCCGGGCCATGAGCTCCTCAGCGCGCCGCCAGGCGGTGGTGGGGATGCGGCGGCCGATGCCGGCGGTACGCAGACGGGTACCCAGCTGGAGTCCGGTCCGGTGGGCGAGGAAGTCGCCGGTCACCACCGCACCGGCGGCAACAGCGATGACGAGGAGCAGGTGCAGCTGCCCGGTGCTGGCCAGTGCGCCGGCGGTCAGCATCAGGGTGAGGGTGGGGATGAACGCGCCGATCAGCAGGACGGACTCCGCCAGGACAGCGGCGGTGAGGATCAGGTAGCCGACGGCGTCGGGCACGCCGCCGAGGGCGGTGGCCAGGGCGGTCATCGGCCGGCGCCCAGGAGAGTGCGGCTCGTACGGGGCGCCGGGGCCGGTTGTGCGGGGCGCTGGAGCTGCCACACCTTGGCCGGGGGGAGGTTGGCCCACACCGTCCGGCAGCCGGTGGCGTATCGGCGCTGGTAGCCGGTCATGACGTCGTCGACGGCTTGGTGGCGGCGTGCTGCGCGGCGGGAGGAGACGAGCGTGCGTGCCCGGCGGGTACCGAGGTAAGCGAAGTAGGTCAGGGTGCCGCCGGGGTGGAGCAGCTCCATGTACCGCTCCATGATCGTCTCGACTTGACCGGGGGTGAAGTTCGTCAGCGGCAGGCCGGAGATGATCACGTCGTAGCGGCAGTCGGTGTCAAGTTCCTCGACGTACTGCTGGTGAACGCGGACCTGCTCGGGTTTGCCGGCCAGGTGCGGGTGGGTGTGCACGAGGTGGCGCAGCCGGTCGGCGAAGCGCGGGTTGGCGTCGACGACATCGAGCCGGCTGCCGGGCGTGATCAGCGGGACGAGGGCACGGGTGACGGCTCCGGTGCCCGCCCCGGCCTCCAGGACGGTCAGGGGCCGCGGTGCCTGGCGGCGTACGGGATCGGTGGCCGCGCGGGCCAATGCCCTGCCGCTGGGCGCGACGGCGCCGGTGGTGCGCATGTCCCGGGCGGCCTCGATGAGGAACATCCAGCCCTCGGCATGGCGCTGCGCGAGGACACGGTCGTGGGAGGTGGTCCAGTCGTCCATGGCTTCGAAGCTAGGAAGCGGCGAGCGTCCGCGAGTCCGCCGATGTGCGACCCCGTCCCCCTACGAAAGTAGGGGGACGGGGTGGCGGGTCGGCTAAGGAGCCGATGTCCGCAGCGCAGTTAGGATCCGGCAGATGAGCAGGAAAGAACGGCCCCTGTGGCTGGCGTACGGGCGGCCGATCCTGATGGCTCTGCTGACCGTGCTGGCCGTGGTGAACGGCGCCTACATCTCCGGCGGGACTCTCCTGAGCGTGCCCAGCGCAGCAGCCGCGCTGTGCGGACTGGCCCTGCTGGGTCGACGGGTGCCGTGGTTCGTCGCCCCTGTACTGGTCACGGCTGCGGCCGCGGTGTGGGGGCTGTCGATGCTGCCGCTGCTGCTGCTCACCCTTGCCGATCTCGCCGCGCGCCGCCGTGCCTGGATCGCGGTCGGGTGCGGGGTGATCGCGCTGGCCGCCAACCAGTTCACGGATCCCAAGATCTCGCTCCAGATGACTCAGTCGTACGGCTCCCCGCTGTTCCTGCTGCTGGCCGTGGTGTGCGGGCTGTGGCTGGGCAGCAACCGACGCCTGGTGGAGGCGCTCAATGCCCAGGTGGAACACCTGCGCATCGAGCGGGAGCTGCGTGAGGAAGCCGCCCGGGCGGCCGAGCGGTCCCAGATCGCCGCGGAGATGCACGACGTGCTCGCCCACCGCCTGAGTCTGATCGCGCTGCACACCGGCGTCCTTGCCACCAAGGCCGACACCCTGCCCGAGACGGTCGCCGACCGCCTGGCCCTGTTGCGGACCGCCTCCACCGACGCTCTGGCCGACCTGCGCGACGTGCTCGGCGCCCTGCACCACACCGAACCCGACACCACGCCTGCCCCACCCGTCCTACGTGAGGTGGACGAACTCATCCAGCAGGCACGCGAGGCCGGACAGCAAGTCGAGATCCACACGGACGGACGTCCCGAGCGGGCCCCCACCACACACCGGCTCGCCGTCTACCACATGGTCCAGGAAGCCCTGTCCAACGCCCGCAAGCACGCACAGGGCGCACCGGTCCGCATCCGCCTCGACTACGGTCCGCCCGCCACCCTCGTGGAGGTCACCAACGCCCCCGGTACCCCGGCCACGGGCGTGGTGGACTCCGGCTTCGGCCTGGTGGGACTGCGGGAGCGGGTCACCGCCCTCGGCGGTGACCTGACCGCCGGAGCCGACGGGGCCGGCGCCTGGCGGCTGGCGGCCCGCATCCCGCACCCGCCCGCCCCTGAGCAGAACGGCTCCCGCGCATGATCCGCGTCATGATCGTCGACGACGACGCCCTGGTCCGCCTCGGACTGGCTGACCTGCTCGACGGCGACGACAGCATCGAGGTCGTCGCCCAGGCATCCGACGGCCTGCACGCCATCGAACTGGCCACCGCACACCGCATCGACGTCGCCCTGGTCGACGTCCGCATGCCCCGCATGGACGGCATCACCGCCACCACCCGGCTACGCGCCCTGCCCGACCCCCCGAAAGTGATCAGCCTGACCACCTTCGACCTCGACGAATACGTCTACAACGCCCTGGCGGCCGGAGCCGACGGCTTCCTGCTCAAAGACACCGACCCGGCCGAGATCCTACGCGCCGTCCACCTGGTCGCCGCCGGTTCGGCGATGCTCCACCCCAGCGCCGCGCGCCGCCTCATCGACCGCTACCACCAGGCCGCCCGCCCGCAGAGCACCGCCGCGCGCACCCGCCTGGAGGGCCTGACTCCCCGCGAGCGCGACGTGCTGGCCCTGCTCGCCCAGGGCGACACCAACGCCGACATCGCCACCCGTCTCCACATGCGCGAGTCCACCGTCAAAGCCCACGTCAGCCGCATCCTCACCACCCTCGACGTCACCAACCGCGTCCAAGCCGCCCTCCTGGCCCGCGACGCCGATCTCGCCTGAGTTACACGTCCTCACCGTCGTCGTCGCTGTGCGGGACGCGCAGTGCTCCAGCGCGACCGAACCGTCGGGCCCCGACTCGATGTCGTCGGTGATGAAGAGCTGAGATCAGCAACCCCAAGTCGCCTGGAACATCGCCGACTTGGTCGTGCGACACCCATACGGAGCCGGACGCGCCCTGCCTAGCGTCCCGCGTCGAGGGGTGCTCCGCGCCGACGGTGTCTGGACTTTGTGTCCAAGCTGGACGTACAGTCCAGGCATGGGGAATGTGAAAGTGGGCCGGGACCCTCGGGTGCGGATGTGGGCGCCGGCGTGCCAGGCCGTCGCCCTGCTGCTCGGTCCGTACGCCGAGGTCGTCCTGCACGATCCGGACACCGATCGGGTGCTGGAGATCTGGAACCCGATGTCCTCCCGTGGCCCGGGGGACCCGTCGCTGCTCGGCGAGCTGGACGAGCTCGACCCGTCGGCGCAGGACGTGTACGGCCCGTACGAGAAACTGCTCGCGGACGGCCGCCGACTGTCGTCGGTGAGCGCAGTCCTGCGGGATGCGCAGGACCGGCCGTCGGTCGTGTTGTGCGTCAATCTCGACCGCACGCCACTGGAACAGGCCGCCGCCGTCCTGTCCGCCTTCGGCGCGCCGACCGTGCAGCGCCCCGAGCCGCTGTTCGAGCAGGACTGGTCCGAGCGGATCCAGCAGGTGATCGGCGCTTACGTCCGCGAAACGGGCCGCCCCGTCGAACGCCTGACCCGTCAAGACCGTTTGGCCGTCCTCGGCCGGCTGGAGGAGGCCGGGGTGTTCGCGGTGCGCCGCGCCGCGCCGGTGGTCGCCGGGGCGCTGCGGGTGTCCCGGTCCACCGTCTACGGCCTGATGGCCGAGCTCAGAGCATCAAGCGCAAAGGACTGACAACCATGACCCGGCTGCCCGACTTCCGCCTGGAGACGTACTTCTCCCGCTGGGAGTTCACCGCCCGCCACCACCTGACCGCCTCCGACGTCCAGACCATGGCACTGAGCGATCTGCTCGCACTGGCCGACGACAAGGACCGCGACGCCTTCGAGAACCTGTCCCTGGGCTACACCGAGACCTTCGGCGATCCGGCCCTGCGCGAGGTGATCGCGCAGACCTACGAGCACGCCGACGCCGACGACGTCATCTGCTTCGCGGGCGCCGAGGAAGCCCTCTACCTGGCGATGAACGTCCTGCTCGACGCGGGCGACCACGCGGTGGTGGTGACCCCGAACTACCAGGCCGCCGAGACCGTGCCGCTGGCGCTGTGCGAGGTCACCGGCGTGGCCCTCGACCCGGACGACGACTGGGCCCTGGACCTCGGCCAGGTGGCGGCGGCCATCCAACCCAACACCCGGGTCGTGTCGGTGAACTTCCCCAACAACCCCACCGGCAAGGTCATCGACACCGCCGACTTCACTGCCCTGGCGCGCCTGTGCGACGAGCGCGGCATCCACCTGTTCAGCGACGAGGTCTACCGCGGCCTCGAGCGCGACCCCGCCCGCACCCTGCCGCAGGCCGCCGACCTCTCCGAGCGCGCACTGTCCCTGAACGTGACCTCGAAGTCGCTCGGCCTGCCCGGGCTGCGCATCGGCTGGATCACCTGCCGCGACCGTGCGTTGCGCTCGCGCCTGGAGCGGGCCAAGCACTACACCACCATCTGCAACTCCGCGCCCAGCGAGGTCCTGGCCCGCATCGCGCTGAAGGCCCGCACCACGATCCTGGCCCGCAACCGGGCCCTGATCGCGGCCAACCTGCCGGCCTTCGAGGAGTTCTTCGCCGAGTTCACAGAGGACTTCGAGTGGCAGGCGCCGGACGGCGGATGCGTCGCCTACCCCCGCTACCTCGGCGCCGACGGGGTGGAGGAGTTCTGCACCCGTCTGGTGGAGGAAGCCGGCGTCCTGCTGCTGCCCGCCAGCATCTACAGCTCCGAACTCACTGCCACCCCCACCGACCGGTTCCGCATCGGCATCGGCCGCCGCGATCCGGAGGAGGGCCTGGCCGCCTTCGCCGAGTGGATGCGAGCGCGCCGATGAGCCCGCAGATGGCCCTTCCCGTCTTCGATCCGGCCGCCATCAAGAAAGCCGTCGCCCCACAACTGGTCCTCGACACCATCCGCGATGCCCTGATCGCTCACGCGGAAGGCCGCACCAGCGTGCCGCCGCCGCTGCACATGGACTTCCCCGAAGCCGGCGGGGACTGCCATGTCAAAGCCGGCTGGATCACCGGCACCACCGACTTCACCGTCAAGATCGCCACCGGCTTCTACCGCAACCCCGCCCTCGACCTTCCGACCAACCACGGCCTGGTCTGCGTCGTCAGCGCCCACACGGGACAGATCCGCGCGCTCCTGGACGACCGCGGCCTGCTGACCGCCTGGCGCACCGCCGCCGCGGGCGCGCTCATCACCCACGTCATGGCCCGGCCCGACGCCACCACCCTCGCCGTCTACGGCACCGGCGAACAGGCCCGCCTCCAGGCGACCTGGCTGGCCAAACTCCGCCCACTCGGCACGGTGCTCGTCCACGGCCGCAACCAGCACAAAGCCGCCGCCCTGTGCAACGACCTCACCGCACACGGCCTGCCCGCCCGCCCCGCTTCGGCACAACAGGCGGCCACCGCCGACATCATCATCACCACAACCCCGGCAACAGCCCCCGTCCTGAACGCCGCCCACGTACGCGAGGGAGCGCACGTGACCGGCATCGGCACGGACATGCCGCACAAGAACGAGCTCCCACCGGCGCTCTTCCACCGCGCCGAGCTCATCGCCACCGACGACCACGCCCAGTGCCTCGACCACGGCGACTTCGGCCACGCCGTCCGCGCCGGCGCCACCACCCGCGACAGCGACATCCCGGCCGGCCTCCTCCTCAAAGCATCCGTCGACCGACCGGACACCGCGATCACCGCCGCCGACCTCACCGGTATCGGAGCACTCGACGCGGCACTCGCCTCAGCCGTCCTCGGCCGACTCCTGCCCTGAATGCCCAAAGCCGGACGGGGCGGTGACTGTCAGCGGAGCCCAGGGCCGGCACGGAGCGCAGCGGCCGGAATGATCCTCGCCGACAGCCCCAATCGCGGTCCCTGACCGTCCTGCGCGGCTGGCTGGCCGACGGGGAAGCCGGCGGACAAACTGCGAGAGCGCTGACACTCCTCGATCTTCACCCCTGACCGTGCCGTCCACCTCTTCGCAGGCAACATCGCGGCCCACACCAAGACGTTCATGCTGCTGGGTCCGTTCCGACCGAAGGCGCTTGTCGTCCAGTACGTCCAAGGCAGCCTGTTCGGCGACTGACTGGTGTTGCTGAGGCCGTCAGAACGCCGACCCAGGCCAGCCAACACGGGATGCCGAAGGCCCGTTCCTTGAGGGAACACGACAGGCGTTCCTCCAAGGAACAGCGGCTCATTCCCTCGGGGAACCGCCGGAGACCGCCCATCTTCCTCTGGTCCGCTCGATGATCCACACGAAACCCCCAGCAGCCGAGCCACAGCGGCATTTGTCCGCCTCACACCACTGCCGCACCAGTAGAGACGGTCAGTCACGGGCAACCGAGGTACAGACTTCACATTCAGAAGGCCGCACCCGGCAGCGCAACATTGCGCTGACCTGCGTCGACACACCAAAAGCCCCCCTGATTCCCAAGCTCAGAGCGCGGGTTCGATTCCCGTCACCCGCTCCATACAAAAGCCCCAGGTCAGCGACCTGGGGCTTAGTTGTTGTCTAGACCATTTTCGGGCCGCGTGCCAGATGCGTGCCATAAGGGGCCGATTAACGCACCGAGTTGGCATCCGCAAGACCCTCCTGAGCGATTTGATCCGCCGTCATCTCGAATCGCGAGACGCAATTTATGTGACCTGCGTCACGCACCGCTGAATGGTCTGCAACGATGCACTTGCGAACGCCCCCTATCGCTGTCGCGGCTGAGCCAGACAACGAAGCCTGGTCCAACTGCGTGAGTGAACACCTCAGTTGGCAGAGGGGCGCTTGAGTCGGCGAGGCTGAGCTTCGGCGTTGGCTGGCGATGGCGCCTGCAGGCCGGCCAGCCGACCGGGCCGAGGTGCGGTTGGTCCCGCGGGGCCGCAGAAGAAGGCCGGGGAGCGGATGCCGCGCCGGCGACCGGGAGAGCGATGCCAACCTCCCGGTCGCCAGCAATGTGTGAGCTGCATTTGCCCACCCCACGGGGGTGATCAGGGGTCTCTCCGCCGGCGCGTTCGCTAGTTGTGCGGCTGCAGGAGCTCGTGACAGGTCCCGGAGTCGTCGCGGAAGGTCGCGGAAATACCCCACGGCTTCGGCTGCGGCTCCTGGAGGAAGGTCCCCCCCCCCCCGCGGACAGCTCCTTGACGGCCGCGTGGCAGTCCTCGACGGTGAACGTGCAGCCGACGAGCGCCCCCTTGGCGAGCAGCGACTTGAGCTGCTCGGCGGACTCCGGGCTGGCCGCGGGCGCGTGCGGGTCCGCGCATGTGGACCGGCCACGCCGAGCTCAGCGAGCTTGGCGTGGCCCGGTTCGGAATGCTCGGCCGCGTCTACTGAGCCGACTCGGCCGCCTCGTGAGCCCGCTCGGCCTGCCCGCTGCGGAACACCTCCTTGACGAGCCTTTGATGCGCCTTCTGGAATGCCGCGGCCGTGGCGGCGAAGTCGAGCTCGGCGTCCCCGGTGGTCAGGGAGGCGGTGAGGGTCTTACTGCCGTCGGGCGTGCTGTACATCAGTGCCGCCCAGCCAGCGAAGCCGCCGTTGTGGTGGAAGATGGTGCCGCCGCCGTCCGTCTCCTGCAGGAACAGGCCCAGGCCGTAGCGGTGGTCGCCGCTCTTGGGGTGCGGTGTGCGCATCTCGGCCAGCAGCGAGTCCGGCAGGAGCTTGCCGCTCATCAGCGCGGAGATGAACGTGTGGAGGTCCTCGGTGGTCGAGATCATGTCACCGGCGGCGGAGACCCAGGAGACGTTGAAGCGGGTGACGTCGACCACCTTCCACTGGCCGGCGTGCTCGTACCGGTAGTAGCCGTGGGTGTGCGGATCGGGGATCTCCGGCGAGGTGCCCGGCACCACGGTGCCCGACAGTCCCAGCGGCCGCAGGATCAGCCGCCGCATCTCCTCGGCCAGCGAGCGGCCGGTGACCTCCTCGACCAGCAACTTGGCCAGCACGTAGTTGGTGTTGGAGTAGCTCCAGTCCGTCCCCGGCTCAAACCGCGCCGACTTGGACAACGCCAGCCGTACCAGTTCCTCCGGCGGGTAGGTGTGGAACTGGTTGTCCACCCATTCCTGGCCCTGCCAGGGGATCCCTGGCACGACCGTCCCGTCCTCGTAGTACTCGCCGGTGTGGTTGAACAGCCCGCTGGTGTGTTGCAGCAGCATCCGCACCGTGATCCGCCGGTCCAGCCCGAACCGGGGCAGGTAGTCATCCGCCGGGCTGTCCAGCCCGATCTTGCCCTCGGCCACCAGTTGCAGCACCACGGTCGCGGTGAAGGTCTTGGTGGTGCTGCCGATCCGGAAGTGCCCGTCGGTCGGCGGCTTGGCGTTCTCGCCCAGCTTGCGCACTCCGGCGCTGCCGACCCATTCGCCCTGCTCATCGTGCACGCGCAGTTGCACCCCGGCGAAGCCGGAATCGACGATCTCCTCGATGGCCTTCTGCAGTTCCGGGCGGTCCTGCCCAGTGAGGGTAAGGGACATGGCTGTGCTCCTTGTCGGTTGCGTGGGTGGATGGCTGTTGCGGTGAGTTCGTGCCGGCCGCCGAGGGCGAGCGCGTCAGGGCGGTGGCCGTGCTGCGTTCGCTGTGCGGGATGCCCGTGGCGCTGCGGTCAGAGGCTGCGGGCGGTGATGTCGCCGTAGGCGGTGGTCGCGTGGATGTTCAGGCCGGCGGCGCCGTCGGTGTTCTTGAGCGCGTTGTGGATCCGGCCGTAGGCGGTGCCGGCGTCCAGGGAGGCGGAGACTCCGCGGGCGGCGCCGACCGTGATCCCGCCGGCCTCGGTGCGCAGCACGACCGTGCCGTGCACGGCCTCGGCGATGTGGAGGTCGCCCTTCTGGGTGCTGATCTCCGCAGGGCCGCCCAGGCGGCCGACCGAGATGTCGCCGGCGGCGAGGGTGAGGCGGGCGCTTTCGGCCTCGTCGAGCTTGACCGAGCCGTGCGCACCCTCGAAGGCGACGTCGCCGAGCCGCCCGAAGCCCCGGAATGCGGCGCTGGCCGCCTTCGCCTCGATGCAGGAGCCGGCGGGCAGCTGGACGGTCACCTTGACGGACCCGGGGTTGCCGAGGATCCGGTTCTCCGTCGGCAAGGCCGCGATCCGCAGGACGCCGTCGCCGTACTCGACCGTGGTCCGCTCCGCCGCCTTCACATCGCGCCCCTTCGAGGCGTCCGCGGGCAGGACCTCGACCGTGGTGTCGGCTCGGTCGGCGGCGAGGAACCGGATGGGTCCCGCGGGGATGTCGAGCACGGCTAAGACCGGGGCGGGGGTGTCGAACTTCTGCATCGTGTTCTCCTGCGACTTGTTGTTTCGGATACTAGAAACGCTACGTTGCATTCCAAATCTCGGCAACAACTTTGATGCGTCAAATCACCATCAGCGCAGGTGAAGTCAGGAATATCGTTGCAATAGTCCCGGATTCAATGCAACGAGAGCCAAGCAGGCCGTTGCAATAGATTGAAAGTGAACGCTATGTTGGAGGCACCAAGGAGCACGCAGGAGGTCACGATGCCGGGAGGCAGACTCACCCAGCAGGAACGCCGGCAGATCGCGCTGGGGCTGGCCGACGGCCTCGCTTACGCGGAGATCGCCAGACAGCTCGACCGTCCGACCTCCACGATCACGCGTGAGGTCATGCGGAACGGCGGCCCCACCGCCTACCGCGCCGACCTGGCCCACCGCGCCACCGAACGCCGCGCCCGCCGGCGCAGGCAGGCCGCGCCCCGGGGGCAGGAGGCGCCCGTGCAGGCCGACGGACGCGACGCCGAGGCCGTGCGCGAGTACGAGGAGACGCTCACCACCGTCATCATGCAATCGGGCCTGCCCAAGATGACGTCCCGGGTGCTGACCTGCCTCTACACCACCGACGCGGGCAGCCTCACCGCGTCCGAACTCGTCCAGCGCCTCCAGGTCAGCCCGGCGTCCATCTCCAAAGCGATCACGCTCCTCGAGCGCCAGGGCCTCGTCCGCCGGGAACGCGACGAACGCCGCCGCGACCGCTACATCGTCGACGACGACGTCTGGTACCAGGGGATGATCGCCAGCGCCCGGTCCAACGCCCTGGTCATCGAGACCGCACGGCAGGGCGTCAGCATCCTCGGCCCCGACACCCCGGCTGCCGCCCGCCTCGAAGGCGTCGCCCGCTTCCTCGACTTCGTCAACGAGAGCATGACCCGCGCCGCGGAGCAGGCCCGCGACGTCCTCCACCCGAAAGCCGAAGCGACCTCAGGCGGCACCGCCACGCCACGTTCAGATCGCGGATAGACAGTCGTCTTGATGGTCACAGCCAGTGGTGCCCGCCGGACCCTTCCACCTGAGCCGGCCCCATCGCGAACGGGCGATGCTCATTCGGCGCGGCATCCCTTCACGCAAGCGATCCCCGTACCGTCAGCAGCAGTGCCCGTGGCGCGTAGCGAGCCGGCCCTGCGGGAATCCTTCCGTTCCGGGGCCACATCGCCCACCGTGCCAGTGCCGTGCCAGATAGACCGGTAAACCGCGGTCAGCAAGGGCCAGAGATTCAACCCGGCACGCCCGTCCCAGCCACGGCGTCTTCGCTGGCCAGACCGCCTTTCGGCACCCAAAAGCCCCCTGATTCCCAAGCTCAGAGCGCGGGTTCGATTCCCGTCACCCGCTCCATAGTTAAGGCCCAGGTCAGCGACCTGGGCCTTGGTTGTTGTCCAGACCTCTTGAGGGCCGCCGACCGGCCCTCGGATCGACGCCTCGTGACGCCGACTTTTCTCAACCCACCTGGCTGCCAACGGTATTGGCGTGCGCCGAGGCGCGTACAGATCTTGCCGAAGGGTGACGGACGCCCCCGAGCGACGGCAGCCGGGGGTCCGGGGTCGGCTCAGCGGCGGCGCACCACTCGCCCTCACCCACCCGACCAGGTCCGGCGCAACAGGGCGTCGCCCGCGGTACTTGAACAGCCGGTTTCTGCGGATTCTCGCGCGACCGCTGTCCCCTTGGGCGATGGAGAAGGGCCGCGCCGCCTCCCCCGTATGGCCGACTGCGATCATCCCGCTAGTTGATGTGGGCAGATCAGGCGGACTGGAGAATCAAAGGGAGGCCGCGCGACGTCAAGGAAAGGAAAGGAAAGGGCAGGTCCGGGCCTCGACCTCGACGTGGCCCAAGTGGGGTCCCCTCCTTGTTGCCCCCGGACCGATGGGCTTCTGGCCGACAGCCGCGTCGCCTGGGGCAGGGAACAGGTCGCCCGCTCCATCGTCCGTTACCCGCACCTGGCCACCCGCCACCCACGCCCGGCCACCACGCCCGGCCGCCCACGTTCCCGTACTGGCCTGAGGCCAAGGAGAGGAGAGGAGTGTCCATGTCCCAGACGTTGGCCGACATTCTGGACGCGGTGACACACGGGCACTTTCCACCGCCCGACGGCGGCACGACCGTGGTACCGCAGCCGAGCCACCGCGACGCCGGAGTGATCGCGTTCACCGCACATTCCGTGGTGTTCACCGACGAGGACCCGCAATGGGTGCGCAGCACGCTCGCGTCCCTTGACTGCGACGAGCTGGCGGCCACGATGAACCCCCGCTTCCTGGCCTCGTTCCTGGCCCGCACGGGCCGGTCGGCCGACACCATCGACCTGCTCACCGTGGCGAGCTCCCTGCCCGGCGACCCCCCGCTGGAGCTGCGAGAACTCACCGACCCGAACCACCCGCGCGTGTACCGGGCGCGCAAGCGCCGGGACCACGTCCGCGTCTGGGCCACTGACGGAGGAGTGGTCGTCCTCGGCCGGGGCGTGGCCGGCCGTTGGGAGACGGCGATCGAAGTGGACGAGGACGTACGCCATCGGGGCCTGGGCCGGGCACTGGCCACTGCCGCCCGGCACCTCGTTCCTCCCGGGCAGTCGGTCTGGTCACAGCAGGCCGCAGGCAACGCCCGCAGCGTGCGCGCCTTCCAGGCAGCTGGATTCCGGCCGGTGGGCGCGGAGGCACTGCTCATCGCGTCCTAGGGTCGTCTCCTGCAGGTCAGGGTCCGAAGACGCCGCGGGGAATGCCTTCCTTGGCCGGATAGGAGTCTTGGAGCGTGTCCGTACTGGTGCGCTGACTGCATCTGACCGCATAGGTCTCGCGCGTGATGGGTCAACTGCCATGGAGAAGGGGGCCGTTGCCATACTGGATCCGTACGCGTCGGCACGGGATTGGAGCACTGAGTACGGGATTGGAGCACTGAGCATGGTCCGCACTGTGGTCCCCATGGCGTTGACGATTACCCTCGTGGCTATTGGCCTGTTGCACTTCATCTGGGCGTTCTCCCCTTGGCCGATGAGCGATGCGGTGACGTTTTCCAGGACGATTGGCGGCGTCGATGATGACAAGATGCCGCCGGCACCGAGCACCGTTCTGGTGGGTCTGGCACTGATCGGTGGCGCTGTGCTCACCCTTATGGTCAATGAGTCCATCCCGGGGATCGGCCCGGGCCGGCTGCGGCTGGTGGGTATGTACGGCCTGACGGTGGTTCTGCTCGGCCGTGGCCTGGGCGGATACTTCATGAACTCCGGAGCCGCCATCGAATTCCAGCGGTTGAACACTTTCCTGTACTCACCGTTGTGTGTGGTACTCGGCGTCCTGAGTGGAATTGTCGCGGTAGCCGCGAGCAGGCGTTAGGGCGTGTATCGAAAGTCCCTCCCGGCACACCCGCTGCTGCGTTGTCGGGCAGTCGGTTCGAAAGAGGTTCCTGATCCGAGCCATCAGAAGCGCCCTGGTGCCGCATCAGGCCGCGTTCGCCCTGGCGAGGTGCGGGTGATGATGTTCGTGATACTTTCGGCGTCGCCGTGCACCACTGCACATTCGAGGAGGTGAGTCCGATCAACGCTGTGACCAGTCGGGGCTCCCTCCTTTGCATGGCCTAGGGAGCGCCCGCACAAGGCATCCCGAAAGGCTTGGAACGCTGATGCGCTTCACCTCCCAGACGTCGTCGGACGGCGTCACCGAACAGTTCTTCACCCTCGACGAGATCCCCGGCGTGCTGTGGACGCCGGAAGACGCCTGCGGCACTCGTCCCCTGATTCTGCTGGGCCACGGTGGCGGGCAGCACAAGACGGCCCCCGGCATCGTGTCCCGCGCGCCGCTACGCCGCCGAGGGTTTCGCGGTCGTCGCGATCGACGCGCCCAACCACGGAGACCGGCCCAAGGACGAGGAGTTCGGCCGGATCGCGGCCGGGATGCGGGCCGGCATGGCCGCCGGTGAGAATCCGGGCGCGCTGGTCGCCGGAATGCACAGCTATCTGGCCCCTCAGGCCGTCGCGGACTGGCAAGCGGTCCTGACCGCGGTCCAGCGCCTCGACCAGGTCGGCGTCGGCCCCGTGGGCTACTGCGGCATGTCGATGGGCTGCGGGCTCGGCATCCCGCTTATCGCCGCAGAACCACGGATTCGCGCGGCGGTGCTGGGCCTGCTCGGCGTGCACGGGCTGGCCGAGGACGCCGGGCGGATCACCGTGCCGGTGCAGTTCCTGGTCCAGTGGGACGATCAGATGGTGCCGCGGGACCAGTGCCTGGCGTTGTTCGACGCCCTGGCCTCGGCTGAGAAGACGCTGCACGCCAACCCTGGCAAGCACGGGGATGTGCCGTCGTTCGAAGTGGACAGCTCGCTGCGGTTCTTCGCCCGGCATCTGAGCTGACACGAGATCCCGTACTCGGCGCGCCGGCCCGGAACTCCTTCCCGGCCGGCGCGCTCGGTCCGGACTGTTCGGCATGGCCGAGCGGGTGCGGGTGCGGGTGTGGGTGCGGAAGATCGACGACGATGAGGGCAGGCGGCTGCTGCGGATCGTCCGCGGGGGCACCGGGTCGGTGATGACCTGGCGGCGGGCGCAGATGGTGCTGCTGCTGTCAGCCCAGGGCATGAGCGTGGCGAAGATCGCCAAGGTGACGTTCACCAGCGCCGTCACCCTTCGGGCGCACCGCTCCATCAGCCCTACGGCGGAGCCAGTTCAGCCTGCGGAGCGATTCACGGCGCCCCACTGTCGACGATCTTCATAAGCAAACGAACCAGCCCTCAGCTGACCGGAACCCGAGGATCGCACATGCAACCGCTCCTACAGATCGAAGAGCCCGCAGCCGCCCGCCCCCGACGACTCCGCGCCGCATGGCGGGCGGCCCACGAGCCCGTCGCCGGAGTGTCCCGGCGGATGCAACTCGTCGCCTGCGCTGTGCCGTTCACCGTCCTGCCCTCCAGCCTCTGGCGGCTCCCGGCCGCGTTCGACGACGGGATCGGGTTCGGCGAACGGGCGTACATCGTCTTCCTGTCGGTCCTCTCCGAAGTCCTCGCGTTCACCGCGATCGGGCTGATCGCCCGTTGGGGCGAGGTGTTCCCGCGCTGGATACCGTTCCTGCGCGGCCGCCGGGTCCCGACGAAGGCGGCGGTCATCCCGGCCGCCATCGGGTCCACGGTCCTTACCTTCCTGTGGACCGTCCTGGCCCTCGTCACCCAGATCATGGGCACCACGATCCGAGGCGACGACCTGCCCGGCGACTCCCCGAGCGAGGCCGGCGGCTGGGAAGCCGTCTCGTTCTACGTCTGCTACACACCGCTGATCCTTTGGGGGCCGCTGCTGGCCGTGCTGACCGTCGCGTACGCAAAGCGCCGTCGCGCGGCGGAGGACCTGCCTGCCGCAGCTTGAGCTTGTTTCGTCCCTCTGAGCCGGTTGCCATCGAAATCGAAGAGGTACGAGGGCATGTGACGATCGCGTCTGCTGACAGGCGCTCCGTCTCTTGGGGGAGGCATGTCAGCCTCTGGAGCGACGGCACCGCTCCGGGGATCGAAGACGCTGAGGTTCATGACAGCGCTCAACGGGCAACGCCCGGCCACGGCTTCGCACGACACCGAACGCCCCGTTCCCAGGTGGGCGGTCGTCACCGCCCATGCGATCCCCTTCGTCCTGCTACCGCACTGTCTGTGGCGGCTGCCCTTCGCGTTCAACTTCACCATGGGCACGATCGATCCGAATGCGTCACCCATGCCGTGGCCCTGGGGCGTCCCCTATGTCTTCGGACTCAGTGTGCTGACGGAGGCCTTGGCGCTGCTCTGCTTCGGCCTGGTCCGGGGATGGGGCGAGACCGCACCCGGATGGCTTCCGGTCATCGGGGGCAAACGCATCCCGCCGCTCGCGGCGATCATCCCGGCCACACTCGGCGGGTTGGCCGCCACAGCACTGTGGGGCAGCGGACTGCTCGCCTGGCTCCACGTGCCCGGGTTCCATGCTCTGGGGTACTCCAACGGCTGGTGGGAGCTGCTGGCAAGGCTGTCCATCAGCCCGGCGATGCTGTGGGGGCCGATGGTGCTGGCGCTGACCTACGCCTATTACGTCCGGCGCTGCCGACCGGCCCAGAGCGGGGTTCACCGCTCAGCGCCCTGACAGCGGTCGCAGATGTCTGTCTCGGTTCGACGAGACGCGCTCAAGCCCGTGAAATATCGAGACCATGGAGCCGGAGGTCACGGTGGCCCTCCCCACAACGACGCAGAGGCGCAAGGACGCACGGTCGTCCTTGCCCCGACATGCCGGTGGACCCGGTGGACCCGGTGACCCGGTGACCCGGTGGTTTCGGCGGTGGCCGGAGTGGGCGCCTGCTGCCGCCATGGCCTGGTGCACGGTGTACGCCGCCGCCGAGGCCGCCCGGGCCGGGAACGGAACCACCCTCCCCTTCCCCCTGCCCGCCCCGTACGCAGCCCTCGCCCAGCTGATCCTGGCCTCTCTGGCCGTCGTCGCCGCGGCTGCCTGCTGGGCAACCCGGCGACAGCTCGGCCGACCAGGCCGCACGGCAGTGGTGTGCGCGCTCATCCTGACCACCCCGGTCTTCGCACTGGGGATGACCGTCCTGCCCATCTATTTCGTCCCCTTGGTGACCGGCTCGGGGCTGGAGAGCGCCACCGGCCTGGCCCATGCGCTGCTGAGCACGGCCCTCACCTCGTGCCTCGTCCTCGTCGGTCTGTCGTACCGCCGACGACTGGCCGACGCCTGCCCCCGCTGCGGCCACCGGCACACCGGCGGCCACGACGCCCCGCTCGTCCACCCCGGCGCCTCGACCGCCACCCGCCGCACCAGGAGGACGGCCTATCTGCTGATGTGTGGCGTGCTCCCGTGGGCCGGAGCCAAAACCATCTGGACGCTGGGCGGTGACGCACTCGGCATCACGGCCGAGAAGTGGCAGGAGTCGAACTCCGGAGGCTCCGAGGTGTCCAAGGCGCTCGCCGAGGTCGGCATCGATGTGACCGTACTGGCCGCCGAGCTCGGATTCTTCCTCCTGGCCGGGCTGATGTACCCCTGGGGACAGGTGTTCCCTCGCTGGACCCTGCTCCTCTCCGGGCGCCGAGTACCACGACTGCTCCCCCTCGTCCCGGCCTGGCTGACCGCACTCGGCCTGTCGGTGTACGGCGCCTTCCTCCTGCTCTACGCCCCGCTCGCCGCCCTCGGCGTGGTGCCGGCCCCGCAACCCGACCCGGCACTGGGCGGCACTCCCTCCGGCACCCTCTGGCTGGCAGCCTTCGGCGGAATGGCATTCGGCGGCCTGGGCTTCGGCCTCCTCACCGCAGCCCGCTCCTACTCCGCACGCACCCGCCCCGTCTGCGCCACCGCGACCGACCAACACGAAGTCCCCACCCGCCGACACGGCACGCACACACCCTCGTCGTCACACATCACTGAGCAAGCAGATGGAGGTCCACGAATGAAACTCCCGAACACCGCGCACACCTCCCGCCCCTGGCTGATCCACGAGATGGCGCACGACTTCCGCCTCTACGACGTGTGGGCGCTGCCGACGCCGGGAGGCCCTGACGACTTCCCGCACCTGGTGCGGCAGACCACCGGCGGCGACACGGCGGACAACCCGTCCTGGGTCGCCCGCGCGCTCTTCGCGATCCGCTGGAAACTGGGGAAGCTGCTCGGCTGGGACAACCCCGACTCCGGCGTCGGCTCCCGGGTGCCGACGCTGCGCGACCGGCTGCCCGCCGATCTGCGCGACGGTCCGTACGGGCCGGAATTCGACCACCTGCCCTTCCGCTCGGTCTACCTGACGGGCAACGAGTGGGCGTCGGAGATGAGCAACCGGACCATGCACGGGGTGATGCACCTGAGCTGGGTCCCGGACGGAGCCGGCGGCCACCGTGGCCAGATGGCCGTGCTGGTAAAGCCGAACGGCCTGTTCGGGCGGGCTTACATGGCCGCGATCGCGCCGTTCCGGCACCTGCTCGTGTACCCGCCGCTGATGCGAGGCATCGCAGCCGAGTGGCGTGCCAACCCTCCCCAAGACCCCTCACCCGCGATCTAGCCCTTCCGGCGGGCGACATATGACGGCCACGGGCCCCACCCACCGACACGGGACACGGGACACAGACGGGACACAGACGGGACGCAGAAGGGGAGGACACCAGCGGTTCGCGGGGTACCCGCGCCGCGGGGGCGAGGGCGCGGCCCACCGGGTAGGCGCGGGCATCTGCCGCGAGGCCGCTGTAACGCCCGCTGAACACCGGCCGCTCGGCGAGACGGCGTCGATACGAACCGTGTGATGACCTGATCCGCACTATGGGCAGCTGCGGCGATGGAGGCCACCTTGACCTCGGCCGCGCGAGGCCAGCGGGGCAGGACACGGAGCCCCAGGTCTACGCCGCCCCGGTGCGTCCTCACGTGCTGAGATGCGTCCTCACGCGCTGAGACTGCGCAGTTCACAGGAGGAAGCGACCCGTAGCAGTTCACGGGAGGAACCGACCCGTAGTACTAGCCGAAGGCCGAGGTGGCCGGGGATGTCCAGAAGGTCACAGTCGGCCCGTAGGAGCCGTCCTCCTCGTCGCTCACCTCGACGGTGATCTCCCGGTCGGGGTAGCGCGCGGACAGGACTCCCTGCCAACACTCCCCTAGGGCCAGCGCGAGTTGGGGCAGTTCCTCCCCGAGTTGATCGTCACCCATCAAAGGGGTGTTGCTGAAAGTAGCCCACAACTCGACGTGATTGGCGACAACTTCGATACGGCGCCGATCGCCCTCCAGGTTCGTGAACCAGTCGTCGATAGCGCCCTGATTGAAGTGCTCCTTGAGGAACACGCAGCCGCGGTACTCGACCGTCTCAGGGCAGAACAGCCAGGCTGCGGCCAGGACGAAACGCAGGCCGCCCTCGAAGTCAAGGTAGTTGTCCGGTGAGAGGTCTTCGTCCTTCCAGTCAGTGCGCCATTGCCTGAAGAACGCCGGCAGCTCACGCTCGGACCACGCCGGTTTGCTGCTGCTCACGAGATCTCCCAGGGGAATGCGGCGCGCACTGACCTTGATGGGCGCACGAAGACCCCACCGGTCTTCGGATTGGTACGATCGGCCTGCGCCTCGATCGCCGTCGTGTCTATGAAGCCGAGGCCCTGTGGGGTGGCGCTGACACCCACGTCCCAGTTCGCCTCCTGCGCAGCCGTGATCAGCTTGCCGACGTCGCCGGCGATTCCGGACGCGCACTCGACGACGTGCAGGAACAGCTCCTTGGTCTGCTGGTCAGGCTGATCACTCACGCAGGGACTCCCAGTCAACAGCTGAAGTGATGCAAGCGTGGTTTCAGGTGGCAGCACCGACGCGAGAAACAAAGGCTCGTACGCCGGGGAGAGAGCGGTCGTGTCGCAGAAGGCCGGAGGTCATGGTGTGCACCGAGCGGCGGCGCACCTCCTGGGGAGCGGCTTGTTCGGCAGCCAGCAACGCGCGGTAGCAGCGGTCAGGCTTGCCCCACTGATCGAAAGCCCGAGCAACGTCGATCCAATAGCGGGCCTGCCGTTCGGTGGTCGGCAGCTGGGTGACGTCGACGCGGCGGGCGTGCTCGATGGCCTGTCCGGCGTCGCCGAGAAGGTAGCTGATCGAGATCTGGTGCAGGAGCACCTGGCTGGGCCCGAAGGTGGTGCCATGCAGGAGCGCGTCGTGTCCGAGTCGGCCGGCGGTTCCTTCGGCCTCGGCGATCAGGGCGCGGGCGGTATGCCGGTCGCCCTGTTTCGCGGCGGTGTAGGCAGCTGTGGCGTACAGGTTGCCCTGCACAGAGAGGCGTTCGGTGTCGCCCCCGTCGCGGGAGACAGCCATCTCCTGAGCGGCGGTGACGGCGACGTCGGTGGCGCGTGCGTAGTGCCCCTGGCGGCGCCAGGCGCTGGAGACCATACGTCGTGCCTCGGCAACCGTCAGCGCGTCCGCACCATGCAGAGCTGCCGTCAGAGCGCGATCGGCGGTGACGGCGGCCAGCCCGTCCTCGCCGAGCTTGATGCACAGGCGGGCAGCGACGCTGTACAGCGCGGCGACGGCAGCCGCTGCCTGTTCAGGGTGCCCAGCAGTGCTGAGCGCCTGGCCAAGCGCGATATGAGCGGGGAGGGCGCGGGCGACTGCGTCGTAACGGCAGGTGCTGAAGTCGCGGCGAGCGGAATCCACCGCTGCGGCGACCGTGGCAGGGGTGGGATCCGGTCCAAGGTGGGATTTCGGCTGCTTGTGCAGCAGCAGGTCTTCCAGGCCGGACAGGCTGGGCCGCGCGGGCACTTGAGCGGCGGCCGCAGCGGGGCCGAAGACCGCCCCGGTTGCGGCCCCTGCCAGGCCGGCCAGGAGATTGCGTCGACGCACCGGATCTTCACCCTCCTCGCCAGACGGCACTGGATTCACCCTAGTCGCACCCGGCAGGCGCTGAAGGGCGTTCGGCTCGGGCATCGATCTGTCGTGTCGAGGTGCGAGCCCCAGAAGGTGCGGCGGGATGTCCAACAGCTCGGCAACATGTCTGAGCAGGGCGACGTCGCGCATCGGCTGCTTTCCACGCTCCATCCGTGAGAGGGATGCGGCGGTGTAGCCGACGGCCTCACCGAGCTCGGCCAGCGTGACACCGCTCGCCCGGCGGACGAGCCGAACAATCGCTCCCGCGTCGCGACGGTTGAGAGCGTCATGCATGGGCGGTAACGGCGTTGGGCGACCTCGGCCGGTAGTTCTGCGGCTGGGCTCTGACGGGACGCGTCGCGGGCCGTGTTGCGCACCGGCAACCTCCATGACGGCCTGCCCGCATGGCCGGACTGGGAGAGACAGCGAAAAAGAAGTTGTCGTGCCTATGGAGTCGTGGATAACGTCGCCTGGCGCGAGAGACGCGTGATCACGATGCGGCAAGGGAGGTTGATGAATATGGCTGCCGTCGGCCGTCTTCAGCATGCCCTTGTCCGGTCCGCGCACTGTTAGAGCGTGGTCCGGGTCGTACCAACGACCAGGAGTGTCACGTGTCTTCTTTCCTCGCACCGACCGACGCAGATCTGTTCACCGACCGCCTCATCCTGCGGTCGTGGTCCACCACTGAGGCCGATGCCGTACTGCACGGGACCCGGCTCGCCCACTGGGCCGAAGACTTCCCCGCGGAAGGCGACCAGTTCGTCGTCGGCCTCTTCGCCGAGCACGCCGGTTGGCTCGGCGAGTACGGTCACCGTCTGATCATCGAGCGCGACAGCGGCCTGGTGGTCGGCTCTATCGGTCTGTTCTGGCCGCCTGCCGGCGGCGAACTCGAAATCGGCTATGGAATCGTGGCCACCCGTCGCGGACGCGGTTACGCCCCCGAGGCCACCCGGGCTCTGACGGAATTCGCGCTCACCGCGCCAGGCGTTCACACGGTGTACGCCAACGTGGAACTGTCCAACCCGCCGTCGGTCCGAGTGCTGGAGAAGGCCGGCTTCCAGCGGGTTGCCTCCGAGGACGACCTGGCCCGGTTCCGAGCCACGAAGACGGATCTGGTCCGGCAGTAATCCCTGAGGGCGCGGGAGTGGGAAGGCGCGGGAGTGGGAAGCGGTTCGCCGCCCACTCCCGCGTCTCCGGGCACGGCCGCGAAAGCCGAGCTTGCGCAGCACGCCAAGGAGCAGCGGTGGGCTGTGGACGCACCGCACCTCGTCGCCCTGGGCCGGCCTTCTCGTCGACACCTGAGGCTCGACGCACCTCAGGGCTCCGCTCCCCCCTGACTCCCTTGCCCGCCAGGGTGATTGGCGCTCCCCGAGGTCCGTAGCGATCTTGTAGTTGAGCGGCCGGTAACCAGCGAGCCATCGCGGCCGGGCCGCACATGGGGTGCCCATCGGAGATGCCGCCGATGGGCACCTCGTGGTGCGCGGAAGTCTTCCTTCGCTTCGTGGATCGCACAGTCCGGTCCGTGGTCGCCGCTCGCTGGCACCCTCCACTACTCGGTGATACTTTGTAGCAGTACTCGGTAGCACGCAGTACCGAGAGGACTGAGGTGGGCTGGCAATGGACGACCTGACGGAGATGCTGAAGGGCACGCTCGAAGGATGCGTGCTCGAAATCATCAGCAGCGAGGAAACCTACGGGTACGCCATCACCCGTCAACTGAACGAACTCGGCTTCGCCGACGTCGTCGAGGGGACGGTGTACACCATCTTGCTGCGGCTGGAGAGGAACAAACTCGTCCAGGTGACGAAACGACCATCCGGGGTCGGTCCGCCCCGCAAGTTCTACGCGCTCAACGACGCCGGCCGCGAGGAACTCGCGAAGTTCTGGGCGAAATGGCAGTACGTCTCATCACGCATCAACAGGCTCAAGGAGGGCGGGAGATGAACTTCTGGCAGACCATCACAGGCAGCGATCTCACCAGGGAATGGAAGGCTTTCGAAGCCCGGGCCGAGGCCCTGCCCGGCGACTACCGGGCGGCGTGGGAACAGATCAAGGGCCACCTCCTTCCTCATGGAGACTTCACCGGCCGCAACCTGATGCCGATCTTCGACGCCGCTCTGGCGCTGCTCGAAGAAACCGCGGCGGACGGGCAGAGCGTCCGCGAGGTGCTCGGCGACGACATCCGAGGCTTTTGTGCGGCGCTGGCAGGTGGAGACGCGGCTCCCACCTATCGCGACCGGTGGCGCGAGCAGTTGAACAGGAACGTCGCAAGGAAACTGAGCCGGCTGGAGGGCTGACGTGAGCATCCGAGACATCATCGAGGGCAAGAAGCAGTGGCGGGCGCACATGGCTCGAGTCAAGGCGCTCCCGCCGGACTACCAGATCGTCTACAAGGAGATGCAGAGGTACCTGTTCAAGGTCGGACCGATCGACTTGTCCGACGGGCCTTTGCTCCCCGGGATCGTCGACTTCTTCGAGGAGGGTGTCGCCGCGGGCAAGGGGGTCTTGGGGCTCATCGGCGAAGACATCGCTGCGTTCTGCGACGACCTGATCAAGGACTCGCGCACCTATGCGGACGTCTATCAGGAGTCCATCAGCGGGAAACCCGGCACGGCCGAGAAGTAACACCCATCGACCTCGACGACCCCAGCTCCAAGATGCGGGTCTACTACAGCTCCCGGATGCGGGTCCACTGCGCGTGATGCCACCGCGCACCAGGGCCTGCTGACCCACTGGGGCCGGCTCCGACTTCCTCCATCACCTCAGCCTTCAAAGGGAAGACCCTCATGGGCTCATCTGTCATGCCCACATCCAGCATGAGGGGGCGGTCACACGCGACCCGAAGTAGCCGGCGCCCGCCCCTCGTTCCATGCCGTCGTCCGGCCCGCGAGCGCCGGGACGGGTCTCACAAGATCGAAAACCGTGTGTATCGAACACAACACTTTATGCAGGGGGATTCATGATGGGAACAGGCAACAGCGGCTTCTCCGAAGCAGGGTTGCGCAGGATGCGCCAGGTGCTGGCACGGCATGTCGGGTCCGGGAAGATTCCCGGACTCGTCGCCCTGGTCAGCCGGGGCGGCCAGACGCACGTCGAAGCGATCGGGACGATGCGCCATGACGGTGGCGCGCCGATGCGCCGGGACACCATCTTCCGGATGGCCTCGACGACCAAGCCGGTCGCGGTGGCGGCGGCGATGGTCCTGCTGGATGAGTGCCGACTGCGGCTGGACGACCCAGTGGATCAGTGGCTGCCCGAACTCGCCGACCGGCGGGTGCTGAAGCGGCCCGACGGCCCGCTGGACGACACCGTGCCGGCGCGGCGGCCGATCACCGTACGGGACCTGCTCACCTCCACCTTTGGGCTCGGCATCGATATGACGGCGAAGAGATATCCGATCCTGACCGCGCTCTTCGAGCAGGGGGTTTACGGCCAGGAGGACGGATGGCTGTTGCCGGGACTGGAGCCGGATGAGTGGATGCGCCGCCTTGGCACGCTTCCGCTGATGTACCAGCCCGGAGAGCGGTGGCAGTACAACATCAGCAACGACGTGCTCGGCGTGCTCGTCGCCAGGGTCAGCGGCCAGCCGTTCGAGACGTTCCTGCGCGAGCGCATCTTCGATCCGCTGGGCATGAAGGACACCGGTTTCCATGTGCCCGCCGACAAGATCGACCGGCTGCCGCCCCTGTACGCCCCCGACCCGCAGACCGGGGAGTTCATCGTGGAGGACGAGGCCGAAGGGGGACACCACAGTCGTCCTCCGGCGTTCCCGTCGGGCGGCGGCGGGCTCGACTCCACCGTCGACGACTACCACGCCTACTTCCGGATGCTGCTCAACGGCGGGATGCACGGCACTCAACGGATCCTGTCCCGGCCCTCCGTTGAGCTGATGACCACCAACCGCCTCACGCCCGAGCAGCTCGCCGCCCGAGAGGCCCAGGCCCGCAACGCCGTCCATTTGGCATACGGCCTGAGCCAGCAAGGCGGCTGGGGCTTCGGGATGACTGTGCGCACCTACCGCGGCGACTTCGCACCCGTCGGCCAGTTCGGCTGGGACGGCGGATCCGGCACCACCACTTATGCCGACCCGGAACACCAGCTCGTCGGCATCCTGCTCACCCAGACCGGGACGTCCACTCCGGATTCAGCGCGGGCCATCCACGACTTCTGGACCACGCTCTACCAGGCAATGGACGACTGACCTGGCTTGCTTGCCTGGCTTGCTTGCCTGCCTGGCTGGCTGGCTGGCTGCCTGGCTTGCTTGCCTGGTCGAGGTCGGTCCGGCAGAAGACCTCGACCAGGCTCGCGCCGGCCTCTGACGCCTCCGATGCCTCCGATGCCTCGGGCGTTCGCAGCGACGTCGGCATCTGCTCCGTGGGCGCGTCGTTGATTCCGCCGCGGAGCGTCTATGCCTCGGTACTCCGGTGCGACGTGATGGTCGCGTGGCGGAGGGCGCTGATGAGCGGGCTCTCGTAGGCGGTCCGCCATACGAGAGCCCAACGTACGGGTGGCATGTCCCGGACGGGGATGAAGGTGAGGTCAGGCCAGGGGTAGAAGAGCGCGGCATCCTCTGCCACGCCCACAACGCCTTGTCCGGCGGCGACGAGACCGAGGATCTCGTGCCAGGTGGAGGGCAGCGGGCCGCGGGGGATCGGGCGGCCGGAGGGAGTATGGAACGGTTGGAAGGCGGCTTGCATGGAAGCGGGGAGCCGTCCGGGCAGGAACGCGCAGTGGTCGCCGAGGTCCTCCATGCATAGGGACTCGCGTTGGGCATACGGATGACCGGTTGACACCATCAGGAGGACGTCGGAGACGTGCACGACGGGGCCGACGGTCAGATCCGGCTCGTTGACGGGAAGCCACAACAGCGCCACGTCGACATCGCCCGAGCGCAACAGGTCCAGCGGTGCGGATGGTTGGACTTCCCGGTGCCGTAGCTTCACGTACGGGTGAGTGGACGCGAAGAGGTCGAGGACGGGCTTGATGGTGTGTGCCATCGGACCCATGGTTCCCAGCGTCAGCGTCCCCGACACGGCGCCCGCAGCGGCGCGCGCCTTCGCGATGCCCTCTGCGATCTGCCGATAGCCGGCTGACAGGTCCTGCTGGAGCTGCTCGCCCAGCACCGTGAGCCGTACGGTGCGGCTGTTGCGCTCGAACAGCCGCCCGCCGACGCGGCGCTCGGCCTTGCGGATCGACTGGCTGACCCGGGCAGTGGTGATGTGCAGCCGCTCGGCCGTCCGGCCGAAGTGCAGTTCCTTGGCGAGTGCCAAGAAGATCTCGATGTCCCTGAGCTCCATCAGCCCTCCCCTCACCCCTCCCTCGAACATAAACCTATCGCTTAACGCTGCGTTGCCGGACTCCTCGTTGCCGCCTCCGACTTCCGACCAGCAAGATGGTCCCTACTCCCTGATCAGGGGGCGAAGGGGGATTTCGTGAAGGGGGATTTCGTGAGGGACGTGATCGTGATCGGTGGTGGACCGGCCGGATTCCGCGTTCACCGGTCAAGTCGTTCAGCGGCAATGGTGGTGTCTCGTTTAGCGGCAATGGTGGTGTCTCGTTTAGCGGCAATGGTGGCGTCGCGCTGACCCGACAGCGAGGCAGGGCGGCGTGACCTCTATCGCCTTTGTGACCTGGGGCTCCTGGGGCTCCTGGGGCTCATCCCGGCGAAGACCGCTCGTAGGACGGAGTCGATGTAGTCGTCCGTGATCGGCTGCTGCGTGATCAGGAGTCGGTAGTACAGAGGGCCGGACAGGATGTCGAAGGCCAGGTCGAGGTCGAAGTCGGGCGCGATTTCCCCCTGCTCCTTGGCCGCCTTGAGGCGTGCCAGGGTGTCGGCGGTCTGCGGCTCGATGAAACGCCGGTTGAGCGCGGCGGCGACCTCGGGATCGTGCTGCGCTTCGCCGATGAGGGCCTGATACAGCGGACCCCAAGGGGGTTGGGCCAGCAGGTTGACGGCCTTGGTCATCGTCTCGCGCAGGTCGGCCACGACGTCGCCGGTGTGGGGGTGGCTCAGGCCTTCGGTGTTCAGGCTGAGGACCGCGTCGAGGAAGAGCAGGCCACGGGAGGACCAGCGGCGGTAGACCGTGTGCTTGCCGACGCCGGCCCTGGTCGCGACCGCCTCGATGCTGAGCCTGGCATAGCCGACTTCCAGGGCCACGTCGAGTGCGGCCTTCATGATCGCTTCGGTTCGGCTGTCGTGACGACTGGCGCGGCTATCAGTCATGACACCACCCTATCGGCACGGCACGTGCCGTATTGACAGAAGGCTGTTTGTTGATCACACTTCCGACTGCGGCACGGACCGTGCCGTGCCGTTTCCGTTCTGTGCCGTGCCGATCAGCCTGCCGAGTCAGCCATCGAAAGACTGCGACGAAAGACTGCGAGAGAAGTGGCCCAGTGATGGACGCCGATGTGATCGTTGTGGGTGCCGGCCCGACCGGCCTGATGTTGGCCGCTGAACTGCGTTTGGCCGGTGTGCGACCGCTGGTGCTGGAGCGACAGCCGCAGCGCCGGAACACCCCCAAGGCCGGTGGCCTCGGCGGGCAGATCCTTCAACTGCTGCGATACCGAGGCTTGTTGGATCGCTTCGCGGCGGCCTGCACCGACCCCGTCCCGGCTCCCCGGTTCCCGTTCGGCGGTGTGCATCTGGACCTCACCCAGCTGACGGATCCGCCGATGCACGCCCTGCCGCTGCCGCAGCCTCGGCTTGAGCGACTGCTCGAGGACCGCACCGGCGAACTCGGTGTCGACGTCCGCCGTGGACACGAGGTGGCCGGGGTCAGCCAGGACGACGCCGCAGTGATCGTGGACGTCCGTGGCCCGGACGGGCCATACCGGGTGACCGGCCGCTACCTGGTGGCGTGCGACGGTGCACGCAGCCGGGTCCGCGACCGGGCCGGCATACCGTTCCCCGGCACCACCTACCCGGAAGTCAACCGACTGGCCCAGATCGCCTTGCCCGACACGGTGACCGTGCTCGGTAACAGCGATCTCGACGTTCCCGGTTTCGGTACGATCCGCGCCGGTTTCACTCGGACCGACCAGGGGCTGTTCGGACTCGGTGCGTCGCCGGACTCCAAGGTCGTCTCCCTCTACACCATCGAAGACGAGAGCACCGAATACGACGACGACATCCCCATGACCGTGGCCGAACTCCAGGGCAGCGTCCGCCGCGTGCTCGGCGCGGACCTGCCCTTGGGGGAACCGCTTCGGCTGTCGCGGTTCACCTTCAAGGCGCAGCAGGCCGAGCGCTACCGGGACGGGCGGATCCTGCTGGCCGGCGATGCGGCGCATCTGTTCCCCGCCACCGGCGTCGCACTCAACGCCGGCATGCTCGACGCGGTCAACCTGGCCTGGAAGCTGGCCGCCGACGTCCACGGCTGGGCACCGGCCGGTCTGCTGGACACCTACCACGACGAACGCCATCTCGCCGGGGCCCGCACCATGCTGCACACCCAAGCCCAGGTGGCGCTGCGGCGCGGGCACGATCCGGCCGCCGAAGCGCTTCGCGAGGTCTTCCAGGAACTGCTCGTGGACGAGCAGCCGTTGCGCCGCATGGGAGCTCTTGTCGCCGGATCCGACCTCCGCTACCCGATGCCTGGCGCCAACCAGCACACGCTGGCGGGCGCCTTCGCAGCCGACCTCACGCTGCACACCGACCAGGGCACCACCAGCGTGGCCGAACTCATGCACACTGCCCGACCCCTCTTCCTGGACCTCGCCGACCGCCCGGAGCTCCGAGGGACCGCCCAGGACTGGCAACAGCGCGTCGAGGTCCACACCGCCAGAACCGGCGATCGGCCGGCCGACGCCCTGCTGATCCGTCCGGACGCCCACATCGCCTGGGCGGCGACCATCGACGAACCAGCCGACAGCGCCGTACCCGCGCTGCGAGAAGCGCTCAGCGGTTGGTTCGGCACTCCCTGAGTTCAGCACTTACTGAGGACGAAAGCCGATCACCGATGGCTGACGTTTCCTGCGCGGATGCCGCCTGTTCCTGTTCCCGACGATCCGACCGCCACGCGCAGCCTGCCGCGAAACGCGGCGGCCACTGACCCGCCCCACCGACGATCACGCCCGACCGCCTCGCCCACCAGCGGCGACAGGCCCCGCGAAGATTCGAAGAATCCATGAGGAGAACCGCCTTGCAGATCACCGCATCCACCGTCTCGCTCACCGTCGACGACGTCGCCGCGTCCCAGCGGTTCTTCACCAGCCACCTCGGCTATGTCGAGCAGGCCGCCGCCGAGGGGTTCGCCTCCCTGACCCGCGACGACGCCGCGGTGGACATCGTCCTGCTCGCACGTGGCACCGAAGTGCTGCCGGCCGACCAGCGTGACCAGCACGCCGCCGGTCTGATTCTCGCCTTCACCGGAACCGGTATCGAGGGCGAGGAGAAGCGGCTGCGCGCCGAGGGTGTCGACATCACCATGCCGATGCGTGAAGAGCCTTGGGGCGAGCGACTGTTCCAGATCACGGACCCGAACGGAGTGGTCATCCAGTTCGTGGAGTGGGTCACCCCTTCCGAACCTGCCTGACCACTCCGCGCCGACCATTCCGCGCCGACCACTCCGCGCGAAGCCGCGGGCGCCCTCATCCCGAAGGCGCCCGCACCCTCATGTCCGGAACCCCGGACGACATCGCCCGCATCACCCGCATCGCCCGCATCACCACCGAGCACGGTTTGAGGAAGCCCCTGTGACCAAGGTATCCATCGAAGAGCACACGGTGGCCGACAGCGCGGCCGGCCCCTACGCCCTCACTACGGGACCGGACGGTGCGCTGTGGTTCACCCTCGTCCACAGTGGCCGGATCGGCAGGCTCGTCCCCGGCGAGGAGCCGACGAGCCACCGGCTCGACCCCACCTGCGGGCCGACCGTCATCACACCCGGCCCCGACGGCGCGCTGTGGTTCACCGAGTACCGGGCGGACCGGATCGGACGGATCACCACCGACGGCGTCATCGACGAATTCGGCGTGCCCACCCCCGGCTGCGGGCCGTTCGGCATCGCGGCGGGACCCGACGGTGCGCTGTGGTTCACCGAGACCGCCGCCGACCGTATCGGCCGCATCACCGTCGACGGCCGCGTCACCGAGTTCCCGCTCCCCCTCACAGGCGCGTTCCCCTCAGCGATCACCGCCGGCGGCGATGACGGGATGTGGTTCACCCTCAACCAGGCAAACGCCCTCGGCCGGATCGGCATGGACGGCGCGGTCACCATCCATCCCCTGCCGACGGAGGCGGCCGCGCCGGTGGGGATCGCCGCAGGCCGCGACGGCGCGCTGTGGTTCGTCGAGATCGCCGCCGGTCAGATCGGACGGATCACTCCCGACGGACAGATCACCGAGTTCCCGCTGCCCGACCGCACCGCCCGGCCGCACGCCGTCACCGTCGACGGCGACGGCACCGCATGGTTCACCGAATGGGGAGGCAACCGCGTCGGCACGATCACCCCCGATGGCTCCCTCACCGTCCACGATCTGCCCACCCCCCACTCCGAACCGCACGGCATCGCCCCCGGTCCCGACGGCGCCGTGTGGACAGCGTTGGAGATCGGCGCACTCGCCCGCATCGCCCGCATCGCCCCGACGGACAACACCACCTGACCATGCGCATGAATGCCGCGTCCCGCGTCTTTCACCAGGTCTCCAGCACTCCGGAATCGAGCTGACAGCATGCCTGCCTCGCCGCCCCACCACACGTTCGCCGACTGGCTACGCACCCACGCCGTCCCCCTCACCCACCTCGACCCCGAGGCGCCGCTCGATGACCTGGAGCCGCTGCGCGCCATCGTCGGCGACGCCCGCGTCGTCGCGGTCGGTGAAAGTTCCCATTTCATCGACGAGTTCGCCCTCATGCGCGAGCGCATCCTGCGGTTCCTCGTCGAACGCTGCGGCTTCACCGCCCTGGCCTTCGAATACGGCTTCAGCGAAGGCATCCCGCTCGACGCCTGGGCGCAAGGGGACGGAACGGACGACGACCTGGTGGCCCACCTCGCCACCGCGATCCCCGTGGGAGTCGACGAACCGCTGCGCCGGCTCCGTCGGCACAACCGCACCGCCTCACCGCCAGTGCGCTTCGCCGGTATCGACATCCCCGCGGCCGGCGGATCCCTGCTTCCCGCCCTGGCCCCGGTCGCCGACTACCTGCGCCAAGTCGACCCCGAAACCCTGCCCGCGCTCCAGACCGCGACGCGGATCGCCGAATCGTTCGCCCGCGGCTCGGCTGCCGATGCCGCGCCCGCGTGGGCGCGCCTGTCCACCACCGAACAGGACACCCTCACCGCGACCCTGACGCGCCTGCTCATCCGGTTCCGCTCCATCGAACCGCTGTATGTCTCCCGCAGCGACCAGCACGGCTACGACATCGCCCTGCGCCGCCTCGAAGGCGCCTGCCACGCCGACTACACCTTCCGCGCCATGGCCGATCTCTTCGTCGGCAAAGGGCTGACCGCCGACACCTCGGCCCGGGATGTCTACATGGCAGAGTCGGTCCTGTGGCACCTTGAGCGCTTCGAACCGGGGGCCCGCGTCGTACTGGTGGCGCACAACGCCCACATCCAGAAAACGCCGGTCTCCTTCAACGGCCACCTCACCGGGCTCCCCATGGGACAGCACCTGCACCGCGCACTCGGGGACGACTACGTCGCCCTCGGCCTGACGAGTACCACCGGTCACACCGCGGACATGCCGCGTGACGAGAACGCGCGCTTCGGTTTCACCATCGAGGCCACGGCGCTGGAGCCGCCCGAGCCGGGCAGCATCGAAGCCGCCTTCGCCGATGCCGGACTCCGGCTCAGCATCGCGGACCTTCAGCAGGCACGCCGGGAGACCGGTGGGAGCGCCGGCCTTGCTCCGGGCCCCGACCGCATCCGGATACAGAGCGCCTACCTGCACACCCCTGTCCTGGAGGCGTTCGACGCCATCCTCCACACCCCGACCTCCACCGTGTCCGCCCACCTCGGAAACGTGTGAAGCTCGTGGAGATCCGCACAACGAAGAACGGTCCGGTCCGGGGTTGTCGGCCGACCCCCGATGTCGTGGCGTTCCTCGGAATTCCCTATGCCGCCACGCCCTTTGGGGTCAACCGCTTCAGAGAGCCGCGCCCGGTTCAAGCATGGAAGGGCGTCCGTGAGTGCCAGGACTTCGGGCCGATAGCCCCGCAATCGGCGCGGCTTCCAGGGGCACCGCACTGGTCACCCGGCGACGAGGACATCCTCACGCTCAACGTCTGGGCTCCGGCTTCCGCCGACGGCCTGCCGGTTCTGGTCTGGATCCACGGTGGTGCCTACACCTTCGGCTCTTCCGCGCAGCCCGACTACGACGGCACCGCCCTGGCGGATGCCGGGCTCGTGGTGGTGACCTTCAACTACCGGCTGGGTTTTGAGGGGTTCGGTCACATCCCGCCCGGTGCCGAGCCGCCGTACCCGGAGAACCGGG
The DNA here is from genome assembly GCF_042895955.1 of Streptomyces sp. NPDC001339. Classification (NCBI taxonomy): domain Bacteria; kingdom Bacillati; phylum Actinomycetota; class Actinomycetes; order Kitasatosporales; family Streptomycetaceae; genus Streptomyces; species Streptomyces sp. NPDC001339. The sequence continues at coordinate 181,364 of NZ_JBIAWT010000004.1, forward strand.
GCTTGCTCGACCAGATCGCCGCATTGCGGTGGGTGCGCGAGAACATCGCCGCCTTCGGTGGCGACCCGGCCAACGTCACGATAGCCGGGCAGTCTTCCGGGGCGGCCTCGGCTGCCTGCCTGATGAGGATGGACCAGGCACGCGGGCTGTTCCGTCGCGTCATCGCCCACAGCGTCGTCGGCCCCTGCTATTCCAGGGAACTCGCAGCTGAGACCACCCGGAGGGTTGCTTCGGCGGCCGGCATCCCCGCCACCTCCACGCACCTGAGGTCCGCTCCCCCGCACGCACTGGTCGCGGCCTCCGATCGCGTCGTCGACAGCTACCGGCAGGATCCGGGTTCCGGACCCCGCCACTACAACCCTGTGATCTACGGCCCGGTCGTCGACGGAGACGTCCTGCCCAGCGATCCCCTGTCCGCGACGGCAGCGGACGCTTCGGCGACGGACGCTTCGGTGACGGACGCCTCGGCGGCGGTGGATCTTCTGGTGTGCCACACCACTCAGGAGTACTGGCTGATGGACGCCGTCGGCAGCACTCCGAAGGTCACCACGGACGAGCAACTTGCCGGCTTCGCAAAGGCCTTCCACCTCCCCGACAACCTGGTGCCGGGATACCGGAAGCTGATGCCCCATGCCCCTGTTCCCGACATCTACCTTGCGATCCTCGGCGACCTGCTGTTCAGCGAGCACACCCGCCGGCTGGCAGAGCGGCACGCTCAGGCCGGTGGCCGAGCGTTCACCTCCTGCTTCGCCCGCCACCGCACGAGCCCCCAGGGCGTGGTACGCGCCTGGCACTGCTCGGACATCCCCTTCGCCTTCGGCAACCTGACCCTCAAAAGCGTCGAGTTCCTCATCGGAGGTCCACCCAGTACCGCCGACCATGAACTGTCCCGGCGCATGAGGGAAGCGTGGGTCGGCTTCGCCACCACGGGTGACCCTGGCTGGTCCCCCCTCAACGGCCCAGCACCGACCCACCATGTCTGGGACACCGCGGACAGCCCAGCCGGGGCGCCGAACTCCGCCGCCCGCGCCCCGTGGCGCCAGGTGGGATTCTCGCCCCTTCGGCCTTGAAGCAATCGGCCTTGAACCAACGCCCGGATCCGCAGGCCCCTATGAATCAGGCCCCTATGAACAAGGCGAGCCGGGGCCTCCGGCGGACGGGCCCGTCACTCCGGTGAGGGCCGCGGCGTCCGGACGGCGAGGTGGTACTGCAGCCGGGCGTGCCGGAACTGGTAGAGGGCACCGACCTGGCGGAGGATGCCGAGGCGGTGGGCGTCGGCCAGGAACGGCTGGAGCCGCCACGGCAGTGTTCCCCGCAGGGCGAGCAGGGACCGGGCAGCGGTGTACTGCGGCCAGGAGTGCGCCATGAGGGCGAGCATGAAGCCACAGACGGCGATCAGGGGCAGCTCCAGCCGCGACGACGAAATCGGTTCCAGGGCCGTCTTCGCGGGACTTGCTGTGATGGTCTTGTCCACGATTTCGAGCGTGAAGTCCGAGAGCGCCATGAGGAGTCCGGCTACCGCGCCGTGAACGAGCGCGACCACCTTGTCGCTGCGCAGGGAGACCTCGACCGTGGTGAGGTCGTGGACAGTCGCTGTGCTCCGCACCCATTGCAGTACGGCGGGTACCGCGCCGGCCAGGGCCCCCATGGTGGGACCGTACGTCCAGGCGGTCGCCGTCCCGGACCAGTCTCTCGTACTGGCGAGCACGTAGATGTTCAAGCCTGCCGTGGCCAGAGCGGCCATGCCGAAGAGGGTGGCCCCGGCCCGGGGCAGTCGCTGGCGCCAGTGCCGCACGGTGAGGTTCCCGCGGCTCGGCATGCACGGTGGCACGGGCAGCCCCGCGCTCTGCATGACGACCAGGAACATGAAGACGACCGTGGTCGCGTACACGAAGAGACGCGCAAGGCCATGGGCGCTCGGGCTCACCTTCACCGCGCCCACCGTCACGGCGAGCACGGCGAAGGCCAGACCGCCGGTGACTGCCGTGACCGCGACCCTGCCGACCGGACCGGGGGACGGCCGCGAGCGGCGGCCGGCCAGCGACGCGCCGACGCACTGCATGACGAACATGGCTGCGGCGTTCAGGCCGGCGACCGCCACCCCATCGGTGAACGTCCATTCCGGATCACCCACCATCAGCCGCTGCACCGCGTCGACCAGCAGGCACAGCACCACGACCCCCAGGCTCCACACCACACCCCGGTGCCACGAACGGCCCCGGAACGGCATCCACGGGAACAACTGCCACCAGGCCAGGTCGTACGTACCACGGTTGTGCAGCCCGGACGCGAGGTGAATGAGATAACGATGCGCCCTGCCCGGGTCCCAGTGCCGCCGGCCCATGGGGTCACGCTGGTGGGCCCGCGCGTACAGAGTCGGGACGAGGGCATCCAGCAGGTGGTGTTCGACCATCGCCGGGGTCGTGAAGCGTTCACGGTCGGCCAGTTCACCCGGGTCACCGGCCGCGTCGGCGTACACGGTCCGAGCGAGGGCGACCACCAGCGGGTTGGTCAGCGCCCGGGCGGCCGGCCCGTTCGGGTACCGGTCCACGTGCTCGGCCAGCACGTCCCACGACCGCTGACGTGCTCCCGGTGGTGCGGCAAGGCGCAGGACGGCGATGGCTTCTCGGGCGCGGAGGGGGGACGGTTCGACGACCGCGGCGCCGGCCAGAACACCGCACGAGGCCACGGCGGCGGCATAGGCGCCGGTACGGCAGGTCACCACGAGCGGAGCATGAGCGTCGAGGGCGCTGCCGAGGGCGGTCAGCACCGAACCGACAGCGGGCGCGGGCAGTTCGTCGAGCCCATCGAGGACAGGAAGGACCCGGTGCGCGCCGACCAGGTCCTCGATCGCGCTTGCCCCGTAGGTCTGGGTATCGGCCAGGGCTGGGTAGTCGGAGACGATGCGGCGCACCAGCCACTGCTGCACGCTCTCGCGCGAGGGGTCGAAGGAGGCGAGAGGACACAGGACGGGGACCGGCTCACCGGCGCGCCGATCGCGCAGCAGCGCGAGGGTGAGCAGGACAGCGAACGTGGTCTTGCCCGACCCCGCAGGGCCCAGCACCACCAGGCGCCTCCGAGGAAGACCGCGAAAAGCGGCGGCGAGCTCCTGCGGAGCGTCGGCACAGCATGACACCGGACCGCCGATGAGCCGCCGATGATCGGACATCCCCACGCGTGGGCATTCGGCCCAGGCCACGGGCAGCGGCGCAGGGTCGAACAACTGCCGGAGCACAGCTTCTTCCTCCCACTGCCGCCGCACGAGCCGCGCCAGGGCCTCTGCTGCTTCGTCAAGCTGCCCCGTGCTCGAACAGCTCCTCCCCGGCCTCGTGCGCCCGGCCCACACCGCCAGCACGCCGAAGAGACCCAGGACCGTCGCCAGGACAGAGCTGAGCGTCTCCGCCTGATCGCGCCCACGCTGCATCCACGCCAGCAGCAGCCCCCCGGCCGTCACCGCGCAGACCGCCCAGGTAGCACCCCATCGCGACCGCACCCCGCTCCCCCATCCCGCCACGCCTTGCCGCCGCCCACGTTCAACGAGCGCATGCCGTACCGGTCACAGCCCGTGACAGTTCCCGGAGGAAAGCCCGCGCAGCCGTGATCCCCGAAGCCCTACGCCTGAGGGGCGCCCTCTCCGAGGACTGCCCGGCGCGGACCCTCGTGTCCTTGAGCGTGGCGCCGGACCGGGCGGACAGGCTGTGGCCGGTGCGGCGGAGGTCTTGGAAGCGGAAGCTCAACTCCGGCGGCTGTCCACACCCTGGGGACGCCCTGGGGACGCCCTGGGGACACCGCCACCCCGGATGCGTGCTCAGCCCTGCGAGGGGAGGGAGAAAATCAGAAAACGGATGCCGCGGGGATCCTTGAGCCGGGCGAAGGTCAGGCCGTAGGTGGTGGTTTCGGGTCCGGACTCGACGCTCGCGCCGAGCTCGGTGGCCTTGGTGACGGCGGCGGGCACGTCCGGGGCGACGAACTGCGGGATGGCGTAGTCCTTGACGCTCGTGCCGTCCTTGTCCGTGCCGGTGTCGGCCAGGCCGCCGCTGCCCCGCTCATCGCCGGGGGTGACGGCGGCGAAGTACGTCCTGCTGGTGACACCCGTGTCGTGAACGTAGTTCCAGCCGAACGCGTCCGCGTAGAAGCGCTTGCTCGCCTCCAGGTCGCCGGTACCGATCTCGAACCAGCCCAGGGTGCCGGGCAGCGGGACACCGGCGCCCTGCAGCCCGCCTTCGACTCCGGTGGGGGCCTGCTCGGGGGCCTGCCAGACAGCGAAGAGGGTGCCGCGCGGGTCCTTCAGCCGGGCGACGACCCCGCCGTCGGCAGCCGGGCCAGGCGGAACGACGACCGTCGCGCCCAGGTCCTTGAGCCGGGCCACATCAGCGGCCACGTCGGCAGAGCGGACGGACAGGACGGCCGTCTCCTCCGCACCGACGCCGGGCGCCCAGATACCGCCCATCGGCATCGCCGCGCCCTGGGCGGTGACCAGGGTGTACGAACGGTCCTCGGCCGCGGGGACGGTCTGGAAGCTCCAGCCGAACAGCGAGCCGTAGAAGTCCTTGACGCTCTCGAGGTCGGCGGTGTCGATCTCGAACCAGACGACACTGCCGGAGTCCATGAGGCCCATGACGTTTTCCTTTCAGGAGAGTGGAGGGAGGCAGAGGGCAGGGGCAGGGATCCGCGGGGCGGGCTTGCCCCCTGCGACGCGCGTCTGCCAGTCCGGCGCCGGGGCGCCAGGCGGTCCATGACCGCTTATGACATCGACCGTAGGACCCCTTTAGGACACCTCACGTCACCATCGCCTGGCAGTCTGGAAGACATGACCGAGGACACGCCATGACGTCCACGGCGTCCACGACGTCCCAGGACACACCATGAGCCAGGACCTGCCCGCCCGGATGCTGCGCCTGCTCTCCCTGCTCCAGACCCGCCGCACCTGGTCCGGCGCCGAACTCGCCGACCGCCTCGGCGTGACCCTGCGCACCATCCGCCGCGACATCGACCGGTTGCGTGAGCTGGGCTACCCCGTCGAGGGCACCACCGGCCAGGCAGGCGGCTACCGCCTGGCCGCCGGTGCCGAGCTGCCGCCCCTCCTCCTGGACGATGAGGAGGCCGTCGCCATCGCCGTCGCCCTGCGCACCGCGGCCGCCGGTGTCGCGGGGATCGAGGAGACCGCCGTACGCGCCCTGGCCAAGCTGGAGCAGGTTCTGCCCGCGCGCCTGCGCCACCAGGTCGCCACCGTTCAGGCCGCCACCGCCCCGCTGCCCGTGCCCTGGGCCGGCGGGCCCGAGACCGACCCCTCCACCCTCGTCATCCTGGCCGCCGCCTGCCGCGACCACGAGATCGTCACCTTCACCTACACCACCAGCAGCGGCACCACCGGTCCGCGCCGCGCCGAACCGCACGCCCTGGTCGCCGCCGACCCCGTCTGGTACCTCGTCGCCTACGACACCGAGCACGACGAATGGCGCCTGTTCCGCGTCGACCGCCTCACCGGCCCCACCCCCACCGGCCGCCGCGTCACCCCCCGCGAGCTGCCCGCCCCGGACGCCGCCGCCTACGTCGCAGCCCGCCTGGCCACCGCCCCCGGCCGCTACACCTTCCACGCCACCGCCTTGGCCGACGCCGCAACCGTCCGCGCTCGCACCTACTCCCTCCCCGGCCGTGTACAGCCCCTCGACGACCACACCAGCACCCTCGACCTCGCCGCCGACAACCCCCACCGCATCGCCGAGCAACTCCTGGCCGTCGACCTCGGCCCCACCCACACCATCCACGGCACCCCCGGCCTCGCCCCCTACCTGGAGCAGCTCGGACGGCGCTTGCTGCGCGCCGCCCATGCCCTCACCACCCAGGACGAGACCGACAAGAACGGCGCCTGGGACCAGTGAGCACCGACCACTGATCACTGATCACTGATCACCGAGCACTGGTCCCCGGCGCCGCAGTCGGTCGGGGCGCACCGGACCACCGGGCAGACCAGGTCACTTGGGCGGAAGCTCCGTGGTGACCTCCATGGCCCACTTCAGCCAGTCGTCCAGGACGTCGTCGTCGAGGGTCTCCTCGGCAAGGACCACCCAGCCCTTTTGCTCCTTGCCGCGGAACACCAGCTGCTTCGTGCCGGGGCGGGCCAGGGCCTCGTCCATCCCGTCGGGCCCGATGCGCACCATCAGGCCCTCCTCGTACAGATTGGCCAGCGCATTGCCCTGGAGCAGGAAGGTGATCCCGCCGAACATCTTCTTCGCGGTCACCCCCTCGGGCTCCAGCCGCTCCTTGATCCGCTCAGCCAGCACCTCGTCGTAAGCCATAGCCCCACGCTAACCACGCCCACCGACACCCGCGCGCCGAGAGCATCCGCAACTGCCGCGCCTCCGCCGCGCCGACGGGTTCACTGTGCGGTCACCACTTGTAGGTCCACACCGTGTCGTGGTCCGAGTCGGAGCTGTCCACGTGGATCCGGATGCGGGCGTTGTCGTCCTGAAACGTCTGGCCCGGCTGCCAGGTCTGCATGTCCAGCGCAGCGCAGTTCCCGGTGGGAGCGGCGGCCTTGGGGTTGCTCACCACGCGGACCGGTCCGCTACCGCTTTCGACCGAGGTGTCGACCTTGTAGATCAGCACCCCGGTGGCGCAGGCGTCGGAGTCGTTGTCGGCGGCCTTGCGGGACTCGGCGACGTAGGCCGTGGTGTTGCTGGTCTTGACCACGGCCAGTTTGTAGCCGTCGCCTCCATGCTCCACCCCGTTCAGGGTCGTGGAGTACGTGTCGTTCGCGGACAGGCAGGAGACCTGGCTGTCGTTGATCCAGCCGAACTTCCACGCGTGCCAGCCGAGGAACTGCGGGGCATGGCCGCTCACTTTGCCCATGACGTCCCAGCCGCCGACGTACTGGTGCTGTTCGCCGTTGAACGCGTAGAGGTCGGGCAGGCCGAAGGTGTGGGCGGTCTCGTGGTCGGCGACCTTGTAGCCCCAGTGCCACATGTCCTGTCCGAAGGTCACCGCCCACTTGATCGTCACCCAGGCGTCGGTCGCCTTGTTCCAGACCTGGGTCGGGTTGGAGGGATTCTGGACCCAGGTGGGGGTGTGAGTGATGGCGGCCGCGGTGCTGGTCGGCACAATGTAGAACGTGTCGTAATCGGCGAGGTTGACGCCTGCGTTGGCGGCTCCGGCGAGCGCGTCCTTCACATACACCCGGTGCGTGTCCCAGGAGAAGCCGCGCTCCCAGTGGTATTCGGTGGAATTCTTCGGCATACGCACCCAATTGCCGTACGGGGCCTTCATATCCAGCGAGACCCTGCCGTTGGACGCCTTCTGCATCCAGCCGTCAGCGCCGGATATTTGGTCGTAGTAGCGGTCGAGCGGCTTGGTGGTCCCGACGGCGTCGGGGAAGTCCACATAGATGACGCCCACGCGCTTGGTGCCCTCCGGTTTCTGGAACCGGTTGTAGTCGGTGTTCTGGCCTTCATCGGTGTATCCGGACGTCCCCTGGAGCGCACATGCCGAGGTGCTGTCGTTGGACCCATGGGCGCGACTGGCGGGGACAATGGCCAGGGCGAGCAAGGCGAGCAAGGCGGCGGACAGGACGAGTACGGGCACCGCGACGCGCGGGCGCCGCAATGCGTGCGAGGATCTCATGGTGTTGCCTCCGTGGGGGGGAGAGAAGCATTCCTCCGTGGGGAGAGGTGTGCCTCCGTGAGGGGAGAGCCCGCAGTGAGTGATGCGGGCATGGCAATCTGTTGCCTGCCAGGGAATTACGTGGGGACCGTCGTGGGGACAGAATGCGGGTGCGGCGGCGACGCCGAAAGCTACCGGATTCCCATAACAGCGCGCTATGGGCAAAATTGTGCCGCCCCGATTACAAGTGGTAATCAGGGATCCGGATGTGAAACCCACGGCCTGAGCGTCACCGAGAAGGCCAGGCTCAGGGCGGGGATTCGATTCCTCTCACCCGCTCACGAGTTGAGGCCCAGGTCAACGACCTGGGCCTTGTTCACTGTTCACTGTTCACTGTTCATCACGAGGGTGGCGCCCCGTGCGGGGAGGGGGGCGCGGCGGGCAGGGCCGCGTCGCGCCTGAGGGACGGGCGCGCCGGTACGTCCGTAGTTCAGTGGGTGGCGGCGGATGGCGAAGCCGATTTCGGTGCCGGGGAACCGGCTGGGCAGAACTCCGCCCGGTACACATTCCACAGCGCGTCGAGCGGCTCGTTCCAGTCACCGTTCATGTTGCTCACCATCATGTGCTTGCCGTCGCGGGTGCCCATCGCCCAGGTGTACCCGCCGCTGATGGCGCCGCCGATGCCCCAGACCTTCCGGCCGCACGGCAGCTCGTGCGAGAAGACACCGAGGCCGTACCTGGCTTTGAACTTCGGGATCCAGCCCGACCCCTTGGTCGAGACGGTGGTGAACATCTCCCGCTGCTGGGCGGGCTTGAGCAGCCGGCCGTTCAGCAGCGCACCGACGAACCGGTGGAGGTCGCCGGCCGTGGAGACCACACCGCCCGCCGCCCAGGCATAGGACGTGTTCTGTTCGGTCACGTCGTAGACCTTGGCATGGGGGGCGGTCTCGAACAGCGTCGAGTAGTGCCGTGGGTGTGGTCCGCGGATCGCGGTGTCCTCGCCGGGGAGGTACGTCCCCTTCAGCCCTAGCGGGACGACGATCCGCCGTCTGATCTCGTCGGTGAGCGGATGTCCGGTCACCTTCTCGGCGATCATCCCGGCGAGAAAGTAGCCGGTATTGGAATACCTGAACCCCTTGCCCGGCGCGAAGTACGGGGGATTGGATATGCCGACCTTCACCAGATCCTCGGGCCGGAACGTGTCGAAGCGGTGTTTGAGGAACGCCTCGCCCTTGAACAGGGGGAACAGCTTCTCGTCGTTACCGTAGTTGAACAGGCCGCTGGTGTGGTTGAGCAACTGCCTGATGGTGATCTTGCGGCCGTCGTTGCCGTGGCCCCTGACCAGACCGGGCAGCCACTTGTCCACGGTGTCGTCGAGGCTCAGTTTGTGTTCGCCCGCGAGCTGCAGCACCACCGTGGAGGTGAACGCCTTGGCGGCGCTGCCGATGCGGAAGCGCTCCTGCGGCTGCCGCTTACGGCCGGTCTTGATGTCGGCCACACCTGCCGAACCGAACCATGCGTCACGACCGTTGCGCACCTCGGCGATCATGCCGGGAACACCGCCCTTGGCCACGGCCTGATCGAGGGCGTGCTGGACCCTGGCATGGCCCGGGTGGGCCGTCAGTGAGACGTTCGAGGCCATTGGCTTGACGTCATGGGAAGCCGGCGCGCCACTGGCCTCGGCGCACCCCATAAGCGCGATCGCCGGGACGAGCAGGCCGATGCCTGCTCGCGTCGCATGTGCCCGTAACAGCCGGGGCGTACTCGCCGGGACGGGGAGGGACTTGGTCATTTCGACTCCTTCTGGACGAGGGGGATCGGCGTCAGCAGCGATCGCCCCGTCCACGCTCGCCGTTCACTTAGGAGTGAAAGCTAAGTTGCATTCAGGATTTAGTCAATCGACTACCCGCACAATTCCCGTTCGATGTAGATATGTACCGCGTCATTTGCAATGACATTGGCGATAAACGCAATTACGGCTCTCCTTGATTTTGCAATGAGATGTAGATGAATGCACACTGGCGCCCCGGGCGGATCCGTATCGGACGGACGCGAACGGCGATCAGCGGGAGACGAGAGATGCCAGGAAGCAGGATGACCCTGCAGGACCGCCAGCAGATCGCTGCGGGACTGTCCAAGGGCCTCAACTACACCGAGATCGCCGGGCAATTGGCACGACCGGTGTCCACCATCAGCCGGGAGGTGGCCCGTAACGGCGGGCGCGACGCCTACCAGGCCGACCAAGCGCACCAGGAAGCCCAAGGGCGAGCGCGCCGGCGCAAGCGGGCCGCCCAGGTTCCGCCTCAGGCTCCGACGCCACCGGCCGACACCGTCGCACACGGTCGTGACCCCCGAGCAGTGCAGGCATTCGAGGAGCGGTTCGCCGCGCTGATGGCAAGGACAGGGCTCCCGCGGATGACGGCCAGGATTCTCGCCTGCCTCTACACCAGCGACACCGGCAGCCTTACTGCCGCCGACCTGGTCCAGCGTCTTCAGGTCAGCCCGGCATCGGTCTCCAACGCCGTCGGCGACCTGGAAGAGCAGGGACTTATCCGGCGAGAACGCGATCCCCGGCGACGGCGCGAGCACTATGTCATCGACGGTGACGTCTGGTACCGGGCATGGCTGACCAGCGCCCGCGCGAATGCCGCCCTGGCCGATACCGTCCGCCAGGGCGCCGCGACGCTCGGAGCCGCCACCCCTGCCGGCGCCCGCCTGCAGCACATGGGCCAGTTCCTGGAGCACGTCAGCCGCGCCCTGGTACAGGCCGCCGAAGAGTGGCGGCAGACCTCCTTGACGACACCGTGCACGCCCCTCGACGGCTAGGGCTAGGGCCTTCTTTAGAGCCTTCTTTCTTTCGGCAGGTCTGCCTGTATGGCGGTGCCATGCGCCGCGTCATACGTCATACGCCATACGTCATACGCCAAGCACCATGCCCCGCCGTCGTGCAGACGGCGGGGCATGGACAGACGCTCAACTTGTCTGCGGGTGCGTCAACTGACCTGGGAGTGCGACCGCTTGCGGCGGGCACGGACCCCGTACGCACCGCCCGCGAGGACGAGCGCGAGCCCTGCCGAACCACCGAGCAGCATCGGCACGGAGGGCGAGGTGCCCTGCGCCGTGGTGTTCTGCGCCAGGGTGTTGTGTGCCGGGGTGTTCTGTGCCGGTGGAGCGGCGGGTCCGTAGGCGCCGGCCAGGCCCTTGCGGTCGTACGTCGAGCCCGGCAGCTTGTCGGCGTAGCGGCCGTGAACGAGGTGCTGGTACGCGGCGAGCGACATCGTCTGCTTACCGCCGAGGCCGGAGACCGCTTCCTTGTTGAGGGGCTGGACCGTGCCGTTCTTGAGCTGGTACCAGGCGTGGATCTGCGGCTCGCTGAACACTGTCGAATCCGATGTGGCCCGCTTGGCGAAACCGATGTCGGTGGTGCCGTCCCGGACTCCGGCCAGATGCCACTTCTGCCCCTCGGAGGCGGACGTCTTCCCACCCGCGGAGGCGGAGGTTTCCCCACCACCGGGGGCGGGCGTCCGGCCCGCCAGCAGGGCCGTGGCACTTTGACCGTTCGCGCCCGCGACCTCGGAGGCCAGATACGACAGCCGTACCGCGCCGTCCGGGGCGGGCTTCGCCTTTCCGGAGATGAACTCGGGGGTGACCTCGTACAGCGCGACCGGGTCCTTCAGGCTGAAGTCCTGCGCGTTTTCGCCTGATCCGGCGTCCATGGGAGCTGCGTCCTGCTGGCCGCCGTCCGCTCCTGACTTGCCTGCGGAATCGGTGGCGTTGAGGAAGCGGTTGATGGTGTCATGGACCTGTGCTGACCGCAGCACCTGGCGTGCGCCTTGGTAGTCCGGTACGCCCGCCGGGCCGTCGGCGGCCTGCGCCTGGGCGCAGAGGAACACTGACGCGCAGAGCGTCGTACCGAGGGTGATTCCCGCGAGACGAGCGGCACCCCGCCTTATGGAATTCTTGTTGCTGTGCATTGCGCTGCCCGCCCTATTTGTGAATGCCGATACGGGAATGGGTCCACCGGAACGACGAGTTGTTGACGTACTCGTCGTAGTTCCACCAGGTGTAGGTCTGGGTGGACGGCCAGGGGTCACCCACCGCGACGGTGTGTGACGAGGGGTCGTACCCGTAGATGACGTTCATATGGCCGCCGCCGGAGTTCCATCCGATGCGTGTGGCGAAGGGGCGGCCGCCGCTGATCTCGTTGCCCGTCTCCGAGAAGGACGCGTTGCGGGACAGACCGTTTCCGGTGTTGGAGAGGCCCATACCGGCCCAGGCGTTGGCCATGTCGTCGAGCGTGGCGGGCTGGTTCTGGCAGCTGAGGGAGCTGTTCTTGGCGGCGAGCCGGCAGAAGTCGTCCTGGCTGTACTGGTTGTATCCCCAGAATTTGGCGATGGTCAGGCCAGAGGCATCCCAACACCATTGGTCCTGGACCTGCTTCTGCATGGAGATGTTGAGACTGACTCGTCCGGAGGCGGCGGACGAGTCAGAGCATTCCGGCAGCCGATCGGTGTTCTCTTTGATGAACGCGTTGGCTATGTAGAAGTGTCCCGAATCGGACCATATCCAGCGGGAGTCGTTTTCGACGTTGTCACCCTGCACCCGGCAGGTCATGGAGACCGTGCCGCCGATGCTCCCTTTGCTCACGATGTGGGCGGAAAGGTTGGGCGCCTTGCGCTCATTGATGGAGCGGTAGTTGCCCTTGCCGGCGGTGATGGTTCCGGTGGTGGAGCCTGCCTGGGCGAAGTTTCCGGCGCTGAGGAGGAGTCCGGTGCCGAGCGCGGCTGCCGCAGCTGCCGCCAGGGCCCTCCTTCGCGTGAAGAATCGACGTGCGTGCATATCTGAGCTCTTTCGCGTGGGGGATTCCCAAGGCACGCCACAGACGCAGTCGCAGTCGCAATCGCACTCACCTGTAATGCGATACGGACCGGGTAAGCGGAGTGTGTGCCCCGAGCCAGGGAATTCGTACAACACTTGAAGCCGCCAAAGCAACGCCCGTTCCCCAACTGCCTTGGAGTACTCGGGAGTAGGGCGAGAGGAAGCGCTACACCACCGCATTGGCCACCCACGCTGAGTGATCAATGCGGCGGCATAGCAACCGATTTGATACTGCTTACCGCGCAGTAGCACTCGTCCGCCGGGAGAAGCGAAATAAAACCATCCCTTGACCATCACTCACACGTCGAAGGTGGCTCGTTTGGCCTTCTTCGTCACTCTGGGTACGCGTGCCGCAAGAGATTCCGCCCCGCTGGATGAGGTCCAGCGGGGCGGAATGGACCAACAGCGGCCTGACGTACGGGAGCTCGGTCGGCCTCGGCGTCCGTCGTCCTCCGTGCCTGTTGCGCCCTCGGCTGGCAACCGGCCTCTCGGCCAGGGCTCGGCTGACGGTCGGTTGTTTCTCTGCTGACGGCCGGTCGTTCCTCTGTTGTCGCGACCAGCCTCATCCAGTAAGGTCACCCAACGTGAACACCGGACCGGCGCTACGCCACACACAGATCGGCTATCCGGTGGTGGGCTGATCGCACGGCGGGTGCGAACAGCGCACCCCCTCCCTCTCGCCCTCCCCCTCCCCCTCAGTTCGGCCAGTTCGGCACGCGGACCTCCTCACGCTCGTGCATCGCGAGTCCCTTTTTCGTGTCGAGCTACAGCGAGGTCAGCCGAATGACAGTCACGTTCAACCACACCATCATCGCCGCCAAGGATCGCAACGAGTCGGCTCGGTTCTTCCGAGAGCTCTTCGAACTTCCGGAAGCACCGTCCTGGGGCCCGTTCACCAATATCCAGCTCAACGACGGCGTGCTGCTTCAATTTGCCGAACCGCCGGTGGAGATCCAGATGCAGCACTATGCGTTTCTGATCGACGACGAGCTGTTCGACCGGGCGTATCGGCGACTGTGTGACAGCGGCATCGAGCACTGGGCCGATCCGCAGATGCGACGCTCCGGCGAGATCAACAACGAGCATGGCGGCCGAGGCGTGTACTTCAAGGACCCAGCCGGTCACGCGATCGAGCTGATCACCCGCCCGTACCTGTAGCCGAGAGAGTCCCCGAGCCTGAGTCCCTGAGCCTGAGTCCCTGGTCGGGCTCCCACACGTGGTGCCCGACCAGGTGCCGAAGGCGCCGTACGTACGGATGGACGGGCATAAGGGCCTAGCTAGCGCAGAAGGCCCTAGCTAGCTAGGCGAAGGCGAAGGCGAGGATGAGCAGCACGAGGAGAACGGCGAACGTCTCCCACCGGGCCGCACGCCTGAGCGTGTCCAGGGACCCGGGGCTCCCCGACCGCGAAGCGGGTGAGGGGTTGGGGGCGTCGCCGGACGTGTCGTCGCTCATGCCGTCATGCTAGCCACGTCGCATCCGGTGCTCACGGGCCCAGCGGCCCCAACCCATCCGCGTTTGACCCTGACCGTGCGTCAAGGTTGGAGCCTTGCCGCATGACGAACACCAGCACTTCCTCCCACAGCCATTCACCCAACAGCGCCTCCACCCACAGCACTTTCACCCACAGCACTTCCTCGGATCGGCTCGCTCCGCCGATCGGCGGGTTCCAGGAGATCGACGGCCGCCGCGTCTTCGTGCATCGGTCGGGCAGCGGCGGACCGGCCGTCGTGTTCCTGCCGGGCGCGAGCGCGATCGGCCTGGACTACTTCCTCATCCAGCAGAAGGTTTCGCAGTTCACCACCGCCGTGGTGTACGACCGTGGCGGCACCGGCTACAGCGACCCGCTCCCGCACCCGCTGCCGCGCACCGCCACCGCGGTCGCCACGGAACTGCACGAGCTGTTGCACGCCCAGAACATCCCCGGCCCGTACGTGCTCGTGCCGCACTCCCTCGGCGGCGCGTACGCGCACCGGTTCGCGCAGCTGTACCCGCAGGAGGTTGCCGGACTGGTCTGGCTGGACGCCTTCCATCGCGACTGGGACGACTTCCTGCCTCCCGAGGCGAGCCTGGCCGCGAGCGAACGGATGGCGCCTTCTCTGGAACAGCTCCGACAGGCACGTCCGGCCATACGCGAGATGGGCGCCGCGTTGCTCGCGGACTACCCGGAGCACATGCGGCATGCGCTGATCGATTACCACGTGAGTGACCGATGGATCGATGTCGGCTTCGCCGAGCGCGGCAACCTGGCCGTACTCGCCGACGAACTACGGCCTGGGCCGGACCTTCCCGACGTCCCGGTGATCGCGCTCACCGCGGAGGGCATCGACCCCGGCCAGCAGGCGCTGATGCCGGAGCAGACGTTGCGGGAGATGCACGAGGGCAAGAGGCGGCTGGACGCGTCCCTGGTGAACGCGGTCTCGCGCGGGGAGCAGCGCATCATCTCCGACGTCGGCCACAGCCAGCTCTGCTTCGAGCGCCCCGGCATCGTGGTCCAGGCGATCCGCGACGTCGTCGACTGGGCGGCTCCGACGAGTCAAACGGTTCCCCTCCCCCACGGCCTCCCCGTGGAGCGCGATGCGGGCCCCTTCGCCCCGCCTCGCGACCTCACCCGGCTGCGCGAGGCTCGTCCTGTCAGTCCCATGGTCTTCCCCGACGGTCACGAGGGCTGGATCGTCACCGGCTACGAGGCGGTCCGCCGGCTCATGGCCGACACCCGGTTCAGCTCCCGTCAGGACATCGGCATCATCCACGTGCCGTACGAGACCCCCGGCATGCCCGCCGCCACCGAACCGTCCCCGCAGACGCCGGGCCTGTTCATCGCCATGGACCCGCCGGACCACACCCGGCTGCGGCGCAGGCTCACCGGCGCCTTCACCGTCAAACGCATGAGGCAGCTCGAAGAGCGCATCATCGAGATCGTCGAGCAGCAACTGGACGAGCTGGCACGCCTCACCCCGCCGGTCGACCTGGTCAAGGAGTTCGCGCTGCCGGTGCCCTCGCTGGTGATCTGCGAGCTGCTCGGTGTCCCGTACGCGGACCGAGCGACCTTCCAGGTCAACTCCGCCAAGTTCCTGGAAAAGGACGTGGCGCTCGACGAAAAGATGGCCGCGTACGGCGGGATGACCACGTACCTGGCCGAACTGGTCACGCGTAAACGCACCGAACCCGGCGACGACATCCTGTCCGACCTGGCCCGCCATGACGACCTCACCATCGAGGAACTGACCGGCGCCGCCTTCCTGCTGCTGCTCGCGGGCCACGAGACCACCGCCAACATGCTGGCCCTGGGCACCTTCGCACTCCTGGAGCACCCCGAGCAGCTGGCCGAACTACGCGCACATCCGGATCTGCTCCCCGATGCCGTCGAGGAACTCATGCGCTACTTGTCCGTTGTCGACGTCCTCTATCGCTACGCCACGGAGGACATCGAACTCGGCGGTGAAACAATCGGCAAGGGATCGACGGTCGTTGTCTCCCTGCTGGCCGCCAACCACGACCCCCAGCGCTTCGACAACCCCGACACCCTGGACATCCACCGCAAGGCTCGCGGTCACCTGTCCTTCGGCCACGGCATTCACCAATGCCTCGGCCAGCAACTGGCCCGCATCGAGATGCGCGCCGGTTTCGACGGACTGCTGCGTCGCTTCCCGGCCCTCCAGCTCGCCATCCCCGCCGACGAGGTGAAACTCTGGACCGACATGCACATCTACGGCGTCCACGAACTCCCGGTCACCTGGACGGAAACCGCCCGGTAGATCCGTCGACGCCTAGAATCGGCCCAGCTTGCCCGGCCAGGTGCCGGACGGGCGACGTTTCCCAAGACCCGGCCGGCCACGTTTCCCAAGACCTGGCCGGCCACGTTTTCCAAGACCTGGCCGGCCACGTTTCCGAAGGCCCGCCCGGCCATGTTTCCCGAAGACCGGAGGAGAACGGTGCTCACGATCAGCCAGCTTGCGGCGACCGCCGGCGTGACCGTGCGCGCCGTTCGCCACTACCACCACGTCGGCCTGTTGCCCGAGCCCGAGCGCGATGCCTCCGGTTACCGCCGCTACAGCGCGCAAGCGGCGGTGGATCTCATCCGGATCAGGACCCTCGCCGATGCCGGGGTGCCGCTGGCCCGTATCGACGCGCTGCTGCATGCGCAGCCGGCCGAATTCGCCGCAGCTCTCACCGACATCGACGCCGAATTGCAGCGCAAGATCGACCAACTCACCGAGAGCCGCCGCCGGATCGCCGAACTCGACAGCGGCGAAAGGCTTGTCCTGCCCCCCGGGGTGGTCGCCAACCTGAACCGGATGCGCAGCCTCGGGGTCAGCGAACGGACGGTACGGCTCGAGCGGGACGTATGGATCCTGATGCAGGCGCTGGACCCGCACTCCATGCCGCAGGCGATACGGGACAAGACCGCCAGCTTCGACGACCCCAAGACGACCCGCCTGTATCTCCTCTGTGATCAATCAGTTGACTGGGATCCGCACGACCCACGCGTGGACCAGCTCATCGAGGAGCTGGACACCTTCGAGACCGAGCACGAACGCGACAGCAGCCAGCCGGGGAACATGGCGTTGATCTTCTCCCGGGTTACCGAGGCATCACCGGCGTGGCAACGGATCCTCGACGTGCTCTCCCACCGCGCCAAGCAGCGCCGAACCACCGGGCCCGCCGAGACCGGCAAACCCGCCAAGACCGGCAAGCCCGCCAAGACCGCCAAGCCCGCCAAGACCGTCAAGCCCGTCAAGACCGTCAAGCCCGCCAGCTGAAGCCGACGCCCTGTTCATGGAATGGAAGCCGGCCGATGTCACGGGTTCGTGAGGATGACGAGTTGCTGGGTCGCTCGGGTCATCGCGACATAGCGGTCGACCGCTCCTTCAATTCCTTCATTTCCTTCAATGCCCTCGCCGAACTCCTCCGGGTCGATGAGGACGACCAGGTCGAATTCCAGCCCCTTCGACAGCTCCGGAGTCAGCGACCGAACGCGGGACGTCGTCGTCGTACGGACACGGCGCGCCGTCGTCGGCCGGAAGGTGCCGTCTCCGACCTCACCCGCGCCGATGACGCAGGCGATCCCCTCGGCGTGGGTGGCAAGCCAGCCGTCCAGGATCGAGTCCAGGTCCGCAACGGATCCGTGGACGACGGGGATGCCGCCGCTGCGGATGGAGGTCGGCACGTTGGCGTCCGGGAGTGCGGCCCGGATGACCGGCTCGGCCTCCGCCATGACCTCCTCCGGCGTCCGGTAGTTGATGGTCAGGGAGGCCACGCCGATCCGGTCCAGCCCGATCCGCTGGAGCCGTTCCTGCCACGACTCGGTGAACCCGTGCCGGGCCTGGGCGCGGTCCCCGACGATGGTGAAACTCCGGGACGGGCAGCGCAGGAGCAGCATCTGCCACTCCGCGTCGGTCAGTTCCTGGGCCTCGTCCACGACGATGTGCGCGAACGGCCCGGCGAGCATGTCCGGTTCCACGGTGGGTATTTCGGCCTCGTTGACCAGACTGACCCGGGCGTCCTCGCCGCGCAGCATCGTCACCAGGCCTTCGCCGTCGTCACCGTCGGCGCCGGAGGCGGCCGCGGCCTGGATCAGGTTGTCGACGACCTGATCCATGTGCGCGCGCTGGGCGGCGAGGACGGCCGCGTGCCGGCGCTTGCGCCGGGCCGCCTCCGGGTCGCCGAGCCGCTGTCGTGCCGCGTCCAGGAGTGGCAGGTCGGACACCGTCCAGGCCTGGGGAGCCGCCTTGCGCTGTAGCTTGCGCACCTCGTCGGGGCTGAGCCAGGGGGCGCACAGCCGAAGGTAGGCGGGTACCGACCAGAGGTCTCCGACGAGGTCGGCCGCCTCGATCAGCGGCCACGCGCGGTGGAGGGTCGTGACCAGCTCCTCGTCCTGCCGCAGCGAACGCCGGAAGACCTCGGCCGGTATGTCGCCGCCGCCACCGCCGTCGTCGCTGCCGTCGCCGCTGCCGTCGCCGCCTGCCTTGTTCAGCAGGATGGCGGTCAGCTCCTCCCAGATCTGCTCGCGCGCCTCATTGTGCGGAGTACCGGGTTCCGGTGCCTCGAACGCCTCGGCCCAGTCGTCGGCGCTCAGCCAGATGTCGGACCAGTCGGTCGAGACCGTCATCCCCTCGGCGGGCGGCTCCTCGTAGAACCGGACGGCCTTCTCGATCGCCTTGACCATGTCCGCGGACGACTTCAGGCGGGCCACCTCCGGGTCCTCCTCGACCGCTGCGGTGGCTCCCTCGGCGACGAGGTCCCGCAGGACGCACGTCTGCACGCCCTCCTCGCCGAGGCTGGGCAGGACGTCGGCGACGTAGTCCAGGTAGGGACGGTGCGGGCCGACGAACAGTACGCCGCCGCTGCGGTGGTGGTCGTGGCGAAGGCGCGGGTCGGAGTAGAGGAGGTAGGCGGAACGGTGCAGGGCGACGACGGTCTTGCCGGTGCCGGGACCGCCGTCCACGACGAGTGCGCCACGGGAGCCCGCGCGGATGATGGCGTCCTGGTCGGCCTGGATGGTGCCGAGTACGTCACGCATCCGGGCCGACCGGCTGCCGCCCAGGCCGGCGATGAAGGCGGACTGGTCGTCGAGTGCGGCGTGCCCTTCGCAGCGACCGGTCAGCTCCTCTCCGACAAGACCGTCGAGGGCGAACACCTCGTCCCAGTAGTCGCTGATCCGGCCCCGTGTCCAGCGGTACCGGCGGCGGCTCCGCAGACCCATGGGGTGGGCATGGGTGGCGCCGAAGAACGGTTCGGCCGCGGGCGAGCGCCAGTCGACGAGGAGCCGACGGCCCGCACTGTCGGTGAGGCCGAGCCGTCCGACGTAGACGGGCTCGGGGTCGTCCTCGCCGACCATGCGTCCGAGACACAGGTCCAGGCCGAAGCGTCGCAGGGCGCGCAGGCGGGCGGTCAGCCGGTGGATCTCCGCGTCCCGGTCCATCGCCTGCCGGCCCATGCCACCGGGCGCCCTGCGCTCGGCTTCGAGGCGGTCGGAGAGTTCGGTGATCGCCTGGTCGAGGCTCTCCGCGATGGCGGCGAAGTGCTTCTCGTCGTCGGCGATCAGCGTCGGGGCGGCCTTGGGGGAAAGGTGGTCGGGAAGGTCAAACACGCTGGTGGTCAGCGGGTTCACGGTATGGGCTCCGATCTCGGGTCGCTCGCGACCGTGGCGTACGGCAGGACAAGACGTTCGTGGTTCATGCGGGCCGTTGGTTGTTCAAGTGGGCCGTTGGTTGTTCAGGCGGGCCGTTGGTTGTTCAAGCGGACTGCTCGTTGTTCACGTGGACCGCTCGTTGTTCATGCGGACCGCTCGTTGTTCACGCGGGCATCGGCGACTGTTGCGGCTTCTCCCGGGCGCAGCAGACGCACTTGGCGCAGCAGACTCACTTGGTGAATCTCCGATTTCCGTCGCTTCTGGCCCAGGGCGAGGATTCTGCGGCATGACGGGGGCCTTGCCGCAAGGCCCCCAGTGCGCTATATGTTGAGAGTGGCAAGGAGTGGCTGACCTCCTTGCCTTTTCTTTTTGCCACTGTGCGCCCACCTCCGCACAGCTGTTACAGGCCCGATGATGCGCCGCAATCTCCGGCTTCTAGGTTTCTGGTGCCGCTGGTGCCGCCGAAAGCCTCAGCGGTGACCGCTGACCGATACCGGGCTCCGGGAGTTCTTGGCCATGGGCCTCACCAGCAAGACCGTGTTGTTCCTTGCCGTCTTCGTGATGGTGGCGCTGTTCGCTCTGGCCGTCTGGCTGTGGCCGCGCTTGTCACGGCGGGGGTGGCGTGCCGCCGTCCGACGCGTGGGTCTGGTGCTCGCAGGTCAGCTCGCCATTCTCGCCGTGGGCGGCCTGACCGCCAACAACACGTTCGGCTTCTTCACCTCATGGTCCGACCTGGCGAGCGTCTTCCAGAGGAGTCAGGAGGACCCTCCCGCCGGCCGGGCCGCCGCGGGGCTGCGGGTCCTGGGGCACGAGAGCGTGAACGTCCCTGGAGGCTCGGTTCCCGAGAAGGGCGGGAGAATCGACAAAGTCGATGTGCGCGGGGCCGGATCGAAGATATCCAGCTCCGCTTACGTCTACCTTCCGCCGGAATACTTCCAACCGGAATTCAAGAACACCACGTTCCCCACGTCCATTGTCCTGACCGGCTACCCAGGAACCGCCGAAGCACTCATCAAGGGCCTGCGCTACCCGCAGACCGCCTGGAAGCTGGCGCGGCAGAAGAAGGCGCAGCCCATGATCCTGATCATGCTGCGCCCCTCCGTCACCGGGCAGTGGGACACCGAGTGCATGAATGTCCCCGGCGGTCCGCAGGCTGCGTCCTTCTTCGCCCGCGACCTGCCCAAGGAGATGCGCAACCACTACCGCATCGGCCGACAGCGCGAAAGCCTCGGCATCATCGGCAACTCGACCGGCGGCTTCTGTGCACTCAAGCTCGCCATGGAATACCCGCACGTCTTCTCCGCCGCGGGATCTCTGTCCGGCTACTTCAAACCCGCCACAGATCCCACCACCGGGGACCTCTACAAGGGCGACAAACAGCTGGAGCAGCGGAGCAACCTGCTATGGCGCCAGCAGCACGTGCCGGCACCGCCCACGTCTTTCCTCGTCACCACCAGCAAACAGGGCGAGCACAACTACCAGGACACGCTGAGATTCATCACGCAGACCAAATCCCCCTCCCGCGTCTCCTCCATCATCCTCGACCGCGGCGGTCACAACTTCAACACCTGGCGCCGCGAGATACCCGGCACCCTCTCGTGGATCAGCAGCCGCCTGCAATCCCCGAAACCGTGACCCTTTCACCAGGCCGCCTCCAACAGGGCACTTGGGGGCTAGGCACTTGGGTGCTCGGCACTCGACCACTCGGCGGCTGAGGGCCGTGGCGGGGCCGTCGACGCGTGTCCGTCGCCGTGCGGTTCCGTGAAGACCCGGGCAGTTGTACGTGATGCTCAGCGATCTGCACGAGGCGCAGGACGGCGGGGTGGCCACCGCGGTCACGATGCTGCCCAACCGGCCAGCCGCCGAAGTCCCCCGCGAACCCCAGGCCCTTGCCGAGCAGCCCGTTGCCGGAGCCGACCTCCCGGCGCCCGCATGTGCCGTCCCCACTGCCTCCGCCGGTTCCTTCCACAGCGCTTTCCTCAGCCCCTTCCCCAGGAGCGAGTACGACCCGCCCCTGAGCGCAGCACTGCTGCTGCCATGACACGGTGGGGTGCCATCGGGTGATCACGCACTCCCCCCACCCCCCACACCCCGAGGAATCCAATATGTCCGCAATGCCGTCTAGTCTGCAGGAGCGCCCCTTTGATGCTCCGGGACGGCCGTCCGACGCTCCCGGGCACCCTGGCTGCTCACCACGACCACTCCCTCCGTCTCCGCCGCCAGGTGCGCGTCGGCGCTCGGCTTCGGCGGTACGCCGTGTGCGCAGCGCATACCGCAGCCGGGCCGCCCCACGTCTGGGCCCGGCCGATCGGGACGTGCTCCAGCTGTACCTCCTGACCCGAATAAGTATCTGGATCACCGCCTACAGCGCTCGATGGCTGTTCCCTCCCGCCCCCGGCACCCATACCCCCGGACCGCTCCTCGCCCCCTTCGCGCACTGGGACTGGGACCACTTCCTCCACATAGCCCGCGACGGCTACTTCCCCGGAGGCGCGGGGCCCTGGCAGAGCGGCTGGGACAACCGTGAGGCGTTCTTCCCCGGCTTCCCGCTCCTGCTCCGCGCCGTCCACGTCCTCGTGCCGGACTGGACACTGGCCGGGCTGCTGATCTCCCTCGCCGCCGGAGCCGTCGCCGTGGTGGCCCTGGCGCGTATCACCCGCCTCCACCTGCCCGACACCGGCGCGGGGCGGCGCGCCGTGCTGTTCTTCCTGGTCTCCCCCTGCGCGATCTTCCTGGCCGTCGGATACACGGAAGCCCTCTTCCTCGCCTTCGCGCTGCCCGCCTGGCTCGCGGCCCGGCGCCACCACTGGCCCCTGGCCACCGCACTGGCCGCCCTGTCCACGGCGGTGCGCGTGAGCGGACTGTTCCTCGCCGCCGCGCTCGCCCTGCAGTTCCTGCTCTCCGCCCGTACGCGCCGGGACCTGCGCCCACTGCCCTGGCTGGCGCTGCCCGCCTTGCCGGCCCTCCTCTACAGCTGGTACCTGTACGCCCACACCGGCGACTGGATGGCCTGGAAACAGGCCCAGGAACGCGGCTGGTTCCGCACCTTCCACGCGCCCTGGGAGGCCTGGACGCACACCTGGCACAGCGCGTTCGGTCACACCCAGAGCACGGGATACGCCTTCATGTTCCAGGCCGAACTCGCCGCCATGCTCGTCGGCCTGCTCCTGCTCGGCCTCCTGGTACGTCAACGCCGCTGGCCCGAAGCCCTCTACATCGGCCTCAGCCTCTGCGCCCTGGGCACCTCGTACTGGTACATGTCCATCCCCCGCGCCACCCTCCTGTGGTGGCCACTGTGGATCGCCCTGGCCGCCCGGAGTCTGCGCACCCCGCGCTTCCACTCCGCCTACCTCTGCGTCGCCATCCCGCTGACCGCCGTCTTCACCGTCACCTACTTGTCGGGTCGCTGGGCCGGCTGACCAGAAAAGAGAAGAGAAGTAAAGAGTGAAGAGCGAAGAGAGGAGAGAGGAGAGAGGCGATACATCGGCAAGGCGACCGTGGCTCGGTTGCCCTGCGGCCGGTCAGTGCTCCGTCGGACCGGCCGGGTGCCAGGGTGCGTCGGGGCGGGTCGGCTGGGCGTCGGCGGCCAGCCGGAGTGCGTAGATCGCCCGGCCGCCCGCCGCGTCGGGGACCGGGCCGAGGTAGTGGTGCCCGGTCATGTGGCACCAGGCGGGCAGGTCCAGTGGGGCGGCCGGGTCGGTGGTGATGACGTACACGACCGTGCCCGCCGGTGCGCCGTCGATCCGCTTGCGGAGGCGGAGCAGGAGGCTGACGCAGAGCAGGCCGGTACCGTCGACGGTGAGGTCCGCCGCGGGTATCGGGGCGGCGGTCACCGGGGCCGGACCTGGGTGACGCGCCACAGGCGGCGGGGCAGGGCGCCTTCCTCGAAGGCGTGGACCTCGGCCGGCTCCCAGCCCTCGGCGAGGGTGTCGACCAGCGAGCGGGGGAAGAAGTGGACGGCGAAGCCGCCGTGTTCGTAGATGTCGTCGCCGTGGGCGGTGCCGGTGCGGTAATCGGCGTCGCCGGTATGCCGCACGGTGTAGACGAACGTGCCGCCGGGGCGCAGGACGCGGCGCACTTCGCCCACCAGGGTGTGGATCTCCGCGGTGGACAGGGCCATGCACAGCAGCATATGCGCGAAGACCGCGTCCGCGGAGGCGTCCGGCAGGGGCAGCGGCTCGCGCACGTCGTGCACCGTGGTGGTCACCCGGTCGGTCAGGTTCTGATCGCGGGCGGCGCGCCGCAGCTGTTCCAGGCCGACGGCGCTGAAGTCGAGGGCATGGACGGTGAAGCCCGCGCGGGCGAAGTACAGGGTGTCGCGGCCGTGTCCGGCCCCCAGTTCCAGGACGTCCTGCGCGCCGGCCGCGCGGAACACCTCGGCCGCGTGACGGGCGGGGGCGGAGGGCTCCCAGCCGTACATGGCGGGGTGGGTGGTGTAGGTGTGCTGCCAGTGGGTGTGCTGAATGCTGGTCATGTCTCTGTGCTGACTGCTGGTCAGGTCTTGTGAGTTCGGGTGGCCGGAGTTCGAGTGGTTGGGGTTCGGGTGGTCGGGGTTCGGGTGGTCGGTCATGGAGGCTCTCCCTCTCTTCTCCCTGGCGTCTTCTCCTTGGCCTTGTCACGATGGTTCACGATGGTGTGGTGATTGTGGTGGTCTCGCCTCCCAGGGAGGGTCCATGCGCGATCCGGCAATCGCCGCCGGTCACCCCGGTGAGCTGCGGCGGCGCCTCGGCGTGACCGATGCGGTGGTGATCGGCCTGGGTGCGATGATCGGCGCCGGGATCTTCGCCGCGCTCGCCCCGGCCGCTCGCGCCGCCGGCTCCGGGCTGCTGATCGGCCTGGCCCTGGCCGCGGTGGTGGCGTACTGCAATGCGACCTCCTCGGCGCGGCTGGCCGCCCGCTACCCGGCTTCGGGCGGCACCTACGTCTACGGCCGCGAGCGGCTGGGGGACTTCTGGGGGTACCTGGCCGGCTGGGGCTTCGTGGTCGGCAAGACGGCCTCCTGCGCGGCCATGGCGCTCACGGCCGGCTCGTATGTGTGGCCCGGGCAGGCGCATGTGGTGGCGGTCGCGGCCGTGGTGGCGCTGACCGCGGTCGACTACGCGGGGGTGCGGAAGTCCGCCTGGATGACGAGGGTGATCGTGGCCGTGGTCCTGGCGGTACTCGCGGCCGTGGTGATCGCCGCACTGGCCTCCGGCGCGTCGGACACCGCCCGGCTGGACGTCGGGAGCGACGCGACGCCCGGCGGCGTACTGCAAGCGGCGGGCCTGCTGTTCTTCGCCTTCGCCGGGTACGCGCGGATCGCCACCCTCGGCGAGGAGGTCCGCGACCCGACGCACACCATCCCCCGGGCCGTCCCGATCGCGCTGGGCATCACCCTCGTCGTCTACGCCGCCGTCGCGACGGCCGTCCTGACCGTGCTCGACGCGAAGGGGCTGGCCGAT
This sequence comes from Streptomyces sp. NPDC001339, assembly GCF_042895955.1. Lineage (NCBI taxonomy): Bacteria > Bacillati > Actinomycetota > Actinomycetes > Kitasatosporales > Streptomycetaceae > Streptomyces > Streptomyces sp. NPDC001339. Next base: position 206,415 of record NZ_JBIAWT010000004.1, read on the forward strand.
GCTGCCGCGCCGCTGTCGGAGGCGGTCCGGGCCGCCGGGGCCGGCTGGCTGGTGCCGGCCGTCCGGGCGGGTGCGGCGATGGCCGCACTCGGCTCGCTGCTCGCGCTGATCCTCGGCGTCTCCCGTACCACGCTGGCCATGGCCCGGGACCGGCATCTGCCGCATGCCCTGGCCGCCGTCCATCCGAGATTCGGGGTGCCCCACCGGGCCGAACTCGCCGTCGGTGCCGTGGTGGTGGCGCTCGCGGCAGCCGTGGACCTGCGGGGAGCGATCGGCTTCTCGTCGTTCGGAGTACTGGCCTACTACGCCATCGCCAACGCCTCCGCGTGGACACTCACCCCGGACGAGGGCCGCCCGCCGCGCATCGTCCCCGTACTCGGCCTGGCCGGCTGCCTGGTACTGGCCTGCGCACTGCCGCTCTCGTCGGTCGTCGCCGGTGCCGCGGTGCTCGCCGCCGGGGCCGCTTGGTACGGGGTGCGGCGGCTCGCGGCATCCGCGGGCCACGAGCCGTAGGCCACCCCGGCGAGCCAGGCGCGCCAGACGAGCCAGACGAGCCGGACGAGCCGGACGAGCCATGGAACCAGGCCACTCGGCCGGCGCGCGGGAACGTCAACTCGCCTTCCAACTCACCTTCAGTGCCTCCCTGTTCACCGGGTCGCCTATGGCACGCAAGGCGCGGTGGGCGGTGTCGCGGAGGTGGTTGAGGACGTCGGGGTCGGCGTCGAGCGTGTAGTCGGCGTCGAGGGCGGCGAGGGTGTGGACGATGTGGCGCAGGGCGTCGTCGGAGGCGTCGACGCGGCAGGTGTGCTCGCCGAGGGGGCGGATGCGGGTGGCCAGGGCGGGGGTGCGGGCGAGGACGTGTTCGGCGGGGGCGTGGACGGTGGCGATGGCGCGGTAGCGGGTGGGAGCTGCCGAGAGTCGGGTGGCGACGAAGGCTGCGGGGTCGTCACCGGGTACCGGGCGGGGCGGGACTCGTCGGCCGGTGGGGGTGGCGTGGCTGATGCGGTCGAGGCGGAAGAGGCGCCAGTCGTCCTTGTCGGTGTCGTGGGCGAGGAGGTACCAGAGGTTGCCCGAGACGACCAGGTGGCAGGGCTCCACGCGGCGCGCGGCAGAGCTGCCGTGGCGGGTGGTGTAGTCGAAGGTGAGGATCTCGTGGTCGCGGCAGGCGAGGGCGAGGGCGGCGAGGAGGCCCGGGTCGGTGCGGGGGCCGCGGTCCTCCCAGGCGATACCGGCCAGGGACGTCTGGAGGGCGGTGACCTGGGTGCGGAGGCGGCGGGGGAGGACCTGTTCGAGTTTGGCCAGGGCCCGTAGGGCGGTCTCTTCGATGCCGGCCAGACCGCCGGCGGCGGTGCGCAGGGCGACGGCGATGGCGACGGCCTCGTCATCGTCGAGGAGGAGGGGCGGCAGGTCGCTGCCCGGGGCGAGGCGGTAGCCGCCGGCGTGTCCGCGGGCGCTGTCGACGGGGTAGCCCAGCTCGCGAAGCCGGTCGATATCGCGGCGGACTGTGCGGACGGTCACGTCGAGCCGGTCGGCGAGGTCGGCGCCGGACCATTCCCGCCGGGTCTGCAGCAGGGACAGCAGCCGCAGCATCCGCACGGTCATATCGCTCGTCATGCACTCCACCTCACCTTCGTCGCCCTCGTCGCCCTCGTTGCCTTCGTTGCCCTCGTTGCCTTCGTTGCCCTCGTTGACCTCGTTGCCTTCGTTGCCCTTGTCGCCTTCGTTGTCCTTGTCGCCTTCGTTGCCTTCGTCGACCGGCTCGCCACGGATTTCGTCGCCCTGAATTCCGTCGCCATGAATTCCACTATGACGCAGTTAAAGGACACAGTCTGTCCTGAAGTCCCCGTACCGTGGACCCGTCCGAATGGATCAAAACGGAACGAATCGGGAGATTCTTTATGAAGATCGCAGTCCTCGGAACCGGTGGCGGCGGGCGCGCCCACGCCGCCAAGCTGGCGGAACTCGGCCACGAGGTGTTCGTCGGTACCCGCGACCCCCAGGCCACCCTGGCCCGTACCGAACCGGACATGATGGGCAACCCTCCGTACAAGGAGTTCCTCGCCGACCACCCGGGCCTCACCCTGCTGACCTTCGGCGAGGCCGCGGCCGCCGCCGATCTGGTCATCAACGGCATCGACGGCCACAACGCCCTCGCGACGCTGACCGCCATCGCCGACCAGCTCGCCGGCAAGACCCTGATCGACTACGCCGTGCCGTTCATCTACCAGCACGAGACCGAGCACCCCTGGCCCACGCCGTGGGGCGTCATGCCGAAGCTCGACCCGTGCGACACCGACAGCCTCGGGGAGCAGATCCAGCGCGCCCTGCCCCGGACCAAGGTCGTCAAGTCCTTCGTCACGCAGGAGCAGGACACCGTGGTCAACCCGCGGGCCATCGGTGGCGGCGACCACACCATGTTCGTCGCCGGCGAGCACGCCGACGCCAAGCAGCAGACCACCGACCTGCTCAAGTCCTACGGCTGGAGCGACATCCTCGACCTCGGCCCCCTGGTCTGCGCCCGCGGCATGGAGATGTACGCCCATATGCACTCCGCCATCGGCTTCGGACTCGGCCAGCAGTTCGGCGGCCACTTCGGCATCAAGGTCGTGCGCTGAAGCGGGCCATCGACGACAACGCCTGCCGACGACAACGCCTCGACAACGTCTGCCAACGACAACGTCCGAGCAACTCGCAACCCGCAACCCGCAACCGCAAAGCGGAGGAAGAGAGCCATGACCAGCACCCGCAGCCCCAAGCCCCTGGCCGGAAAGATCATGTGTCACGCCATGTGGGCCCGGAACGGCCGTGAACTCGCCGAGTTCTACGCCGCCGCTCTGGGCACCGAGGTCGCCCAGGCCTTCCCCGACGACCAGGGCAACGAGGTCGCCTTCGCCCTGTACGTCGGCAACGCGATGTACCTCTTCTACACGTCCGACGCCTTCACCGCCCCTGACTGGCCCAAGGACGATCTGCCCTTCCACATGGACTTCGTCTTCGACGACGTGCAGGCGGCGGAGGAACGGCTGCTGGAGCTGGGGGCCACCAAGCCGTCCCACCAGCCCGGCGGGAAGCACTGGACCGTGCTGCTCGACCCCTCCGGCCAGCCCTTCTGTATCCACGGCGCCCACTGACGCCGACCCCTGACACCGACACCAACCCTGACACCGACCCCTGACACCGACGCCGACGCCGGCACCGACCGCCTGAGAGGCACGCATGACCGCCCTGCCCCGCCCGGCCGCCCTGCCGCGCATCACCGCGGCCCAGCGCCGCGCCCGCCTCATGCAACGCCACCTCCTGGCGCCCGCCGTCCGCACCAGGGCGCCGGAGGCGGTGGCCGATGCCCTGGTCGGGCTGCACGCCACCGACCCCGCGACCGTCTTTCTCGCGGCCGCGGCCCGGATGCACGCGCCCACCGTCGCCGCCATCGACGCGGCCCTCTACAACCCCGCCGGCCCCGTCCCGGTGGGCCGCCCCGCCAACCCCCTCAAACCCGCCACACTCACCTACCCCCTCAAACCTGCCGAACTCACCTACCCCGGCAGACCCGCCGTCGGCACACCGGCGGGTGTCCCCGCCCTGGCACGTATCCGGTGCATGCGCCGCACCATGTTCGTCGTCCCCGCCCACCTCGCCCCGGCGGTCCACGCCGCGACCGCCGGCGCCCATACCCACCGCCATCGCCCCGAGGCCCTGGCCCGGCTCCGTGACGCCCTCGGCTGGGACGAGCACCGCTATACGGCCGTGGAGCAGGCCGTCCTGGAGGTGCTGTCCGGCGCGCGCGACGGGGTCACGGCCGCCGAACTGGCCGCCGCGATCCCCGACTTGCGCGAGCAGATCGTCACCTACCCCGGCAAACCGTACGAGTCGCGGCAACGCGCCAGCACGCCGGTGCTGGGAGTCCTCGCCGCCGAGGGACGCATCCGCCGGGCCCGCCCGGCCGGCTCCTGGACGTCCGCACAGTTCCGCTGGGCTCTCGCCCGGCCGCTTCCCGACGTACCCGCCGCCGCGGCGAAGACCACACTGGCCCGCCACTACCTCAAGGCGTTCGGCCCGGTCACCCAGGACGACCTGAAGTGGTGGACCGGCTGGACCGCCACCGACACCCGCAAGGCCCTCGCCGCCACCGGCGCCCAGGCCGTCGAACTCGACGAAGGCACCGGCTACCTCCTTCCCGAGGACCTTGAAGCCGCCGCTGCCTCCGTCAGCGAGAACACATCCGGCAGCGCATTCGGTAGCTCATCCGGTGCGGTGCTCCTGCCCGGCCTCGACCCCACCCCGATGGGCTGGCGGCACCGCGACTGGTACCTCGACCCCGGACACACCAAGGCGCTCTTCGACCGCAACGGCAACATAGGCCCCACGATCTGGTGGAACGGCCGGATCGTCGGCGCCTGGGCCCAGCGCCCGGACGCCACCCTCAACTGGCACCTCCTCACCGACCCCGGCCGCGCGGCCCGCGCCGCGATCGGCAAGGAGATCACCCGCCTGACCGCTTTCCTCGACGGCTCCCGCGTCACCCCCTGCTACCGCACCCCTCTGGAACGCCGCCTCGCCGCATGACACCCGGTACCAGGGCCTGTCCGATGAGTCAGCCAGTCCGATGGGCCGGCCAGTCCGACAGGTCAGGAGCGGGTGGCGAACTCCTGGGTCCACCAAGGACCATTGGAGCTGAGGTTGACCCCCACGCCGGTGGATGTGTAGGAGCAGTTGAGGATGTTGTCCCGGTGCCCGGGGCTGTCCATCCAGCCCTTCAGCGCCGTGGCCGGGTCCTTGGGGCTCTTGAAGATGTTCTCGGCCCAACTGCCCCACCGGAACCCGGCATTGGTCATACGGGTTCCGGGATCGACGCCTTCGGGGGTGTCGTGCTCGTAGTAGTTGCGGGCGGCCATGTCGTCCGAGTGGGCCTGGGCCGCACGCTGGAGCCGACTGTCGACGGTGAGCGGGCCGCAGCCGTGCTGGGCCCGCTGGGCGTTGACCAGCTCGACGACCTTCCGGGCGAACTCCCCGGCGGTGCCGGTCACAGCCCTCGCCCCGTCAGAGGTGGTGCCTCCGGTGTCTCCCGATCCGGCCTCGGTGCGGGAACCGCTGGACGTCGTGTCCCCCTCCGTCGTCGATCCACTGCCTCCACTGCCTCCGCTGCCTCCGCTGTCGGGGCGGGCCTGCTGCTTCCGTGGCGATGTGTGCCGCTTACCGTGCTGTTCGGCATCGGAGGGGGCGGTGGCAGCCGACGACTCCTGGCCGTGCGGCGAGGACGAGGGTGAGGCGGCGGGTGCGGGTGAAGCACCGCGCGATACCGGAGGAGCGGACGGAGCCGCCGAGGGCGGGAGCGGCAGGGACGGGTGCGCCGCGAGTTCCTGGTCGGGGCCGGAGCCCAGCCGTATGAGTACCAGGGAGCAACAGCCCACGGCGATCACACCCGTCACCGCCGGCAGCATCGTTTTCCACCGGGGACGGGAGGCACCGGCGCGGTGGGTGCCGCCGTTCCGCCCCTTACGGGCGGAGCCGGCGGAACGGCGGTGCGAGGCGGGCCTGTCGTGGCCGTGGTCGTGGGCGTGGTCGTGGCCGTGGTTGTTCATGGTTCCGCTTCCTGTGGGGGACGTGGGTGGGTGCGTGCGGGAGGGGAATGTGGGTGCGTGTGGCTGGGGCTGTGGGTGCACGTGGTGGGCGGCTGTGGATGCGTGTGGTTGAGGGCTGTGGGTGCATGTGGTCCGCCGTGCAGACGGACGGTCCGTACATGGGAGACCCCGGCCTCGGTCGCGGATAACGAAAAGCACGTAGGTTTTTCTGTGATCCCGATGGGTCCGTCAGGTCACCTGAGTACGGGGCCACGGATGTGCACCCGGACGGATGGCGATGTGCACGCGGACGAACAGGACCAAGAGGCGTGAAGCAGGACAGCGGTACGGCAACCGTCGAGGCTGCCAAGGCCGGGGATGAACGTGCCCGGGAGCAACTGGTCGCCGCATACCTGCCACTGATCTACAACGTCGTGGGCCGGGCACTGGACGGCCACCCGGACGTGGACGACGTGGTGCAGGAGACCATGCTGCGCGTCCTGGAGTCGCTGGCGGATCTGCGGGAGCCGGCCTCCTTCCGTTCCTGGCTGGTGGCGATCGCCATGAACCAGGTACGGCGCCGCTGGACCGTCCATCGCACGGCCCCCGTCGTCGGCCTCGACCAGACGCCCGAACGCGCCGACCGGTCAGCCGATTTCGTGGACCTGACCATCCTGAAACTCGGGCTGACCGGCCAGCGCCGTGAGGTCGCCGCGGCCACCCGCTGGCTGGATGAGGGGGACCGGGCCCTGCTCTCCCTGTGGTGGCTGGAAGCCGCCGGGGAGATCAGCAGGGCGGAGCTCGCTGCCGCCATCGGCAGCGGTACGCGGCATACGGCGGTCCGCGTACAGCGGATGAAGCAGCAGTTGGCGGCCGGACGTGTCGTGGTCCGCGCCCTCGCGGGGCACCCCCCGTGTCCCGAACTCGCCGAGGTGACCGCCGCTTGGGACCACACGCCCTGCGCCCTGTGGCGCAAACGCATAGCCCGGCACGCGCGCCGGTGCCCGAACTGCTCGGAGCACTGGAACGACCTCCTGCCCGCCGAGGGGCTGCTGGCCGGCCTCGCCCTGCTGCCGCTGCCCGCGCGCCTCGCCCCGCACACTGCCGCCCTGCCCGACCCCACCGCCTCCGCCACTTCCACCGATCCTTCCACCGATCCTTCCACCGCTCCTACGGCCTCCGCCGACCCCACGGCCTCGACCAGTCCCGCTGCCTCCGCCGACCCCACCGCCTCGACCAGTCCCGCTGGCTCTACCGACCCCACCGCCTCCGCCGGTCCCGCTGCCTCCGCCCGCCCCACCGTCACGGCCGGCGCAGGCCGGAGCGCCAAGGTCGCCAAGGCCGCCAAGGCCGCGGCGGTCACCGGGGCCGCGGCGGTCGCAGCAGCCGTCATCACCGCCCTCTGGTGGTTCCCCGGCCCATCCCGCGAAGAGCAGCAGTCCGAGCCGAAGGCGGCACCCACCCTGGCCGCCTCCCCCTCGGCATCACCCCGCACGCCCACCCCCTCCCCCACCCCCACACCTTCGCGCACCCCCACCACCACACCCCCCACCTCGTCCGCCCCGCCGACCCCCACCCCGTCGGCCACCCCGCCCGACCTCGAGGAACAAGCCACCACCCTCATCAACCACCGCCGTACCGAGGCTGGTTGCGGCCCGCTCCGTATCGACCGGAAGCTGCGCGCCGCGGCCCAGCAGCACTCCGCCGACATGGCGGCACGCGGCTTCTACGCACACGACACACCGGACGGCACCGACCCGGGCGAGCGCATCACCGCCGCCGGGTACGCGTGGAGCAGCTGGGGTGAGAACCTCCACCGCGGCCCGCGTACGGCTGCCGCGGCGGTACGCGACTGGATGAGCGACGCCGTACACCGTGACAACCTGCTCAACTGCCGGTTCACCGTGGTCGGCATCGGTGTCGTCCACGGCGCGGGCGGCCCCTGGTGGACCCAGGACCTCGCCGCCCCACGCTGAGCGCAGTCTCCGGTGGGTCCTGTGGGTCCTGTAGGTCCTGTAGGTCCTGTAGGTCTGGTGGATCTGGTGGATCTGGTGGTGCCGATGGTGTGCCAGTGATGCCGTCGGTGCCGGTGCATGCATCCCCCATCCCCCGACCGCAGCTCGCCAACAGGCGCCGAAGGCCCGTGGTCGGCAGGGTGGAAACGTCGGCAGAGCCGAGACGTCAGCAGAGCCGAGACATCGCGTCGGCAGGACGGAGACGTCGGCAGGACGGACACACCGAACGATGACCACGGAGAGGGTGACCACGACGATGGCCACGGAGACCGGCACGGAGATCGGCGCGGAGACCGGCACGGAAATCGGCGCGGAGACCGGCACGGCGCTGAACCGACGTCTCGGCGCCGGCCTCCTGCACCACGCGCACGCCTCTCCCGACCGCATCGCGCTGACCATCGGCCGGCGCGAGTACACCTACCAGGAGGCCGCGCACACCGCCCGTCGGTGGGCGGCTTCGCTCGTCGAAGCGGCCGGCCCCCGGCCACGGCGGGTCGGTGTCCTGGCCTCGCGCAGTGAGGCCGCGTACCTGGGGGTGGCCGCCGCGCTGTTCGCCGGAGCGGCCTTCGTCCCGCTGAACCGGGAGCTCCCCGTACGGCGGACCCGGACCATGCTGGCGCAGTCCGAGGTCGACGCACTGATCGTCGACGAAGCATCGCTGCCCCAGCTGCCCGGCCTCCTCCGGGACCTGCCGCGCCGCCCGGCCGTCCTGCTGCCCGACAGCCTGCACGTCGACGCCCCGGACCTCGGCGACGCCCCGGACCTCGGTGACGCCCCGGACCTCGGCGACGGCCCGGCCCCCCATGACGACCCACACCCCAGCGACGGCCCCATCCTGGACGCGGCCGATCTCGCCGCCGCCCCGCCGCTCCAGCAGCTGCCCGAGGTCGCCCCCGACGACCCGGCGTATCTGCTCTTCACCTCGGGCAGCACCGGTGCGCCCAAGGGCGTCCCGGTCACCCACGCCAACGTCCGGTCCTTTCTCGATACGAACCAGGACCGCTATCGGCTGACACCCGACGACCGGCTCACCCAGATCGGCGACCTGACCTTCGATCTGTCGGTCTTCGACCTCTTCATGGCCTGGGAGAACGGGGCACGGGTCTGCGCGCCGGGCCCCCCGGACCCGTCGGCGCCCTTCTCCTACCCGGACTATCCGGAGTACGTGGAGCGCAACGGGATCACCGTCTGGTTCTCGGTGCCCTCGGTGGCCGCCGCCCTGCGCGCACAGGGCGTGCTCACCCCCGGATCGATGCCCACCCTGCGCTGGAGCCTGTTCTGCGGCGAGGCACTGCCCAGGGCCACCGCCGAGGCCTGGCAGGCCGCCGCCCCCGGATCGACCGTGGAGAACCTGTACGGCCCGACCGAGCTGACCATCGCCTGCACGGTCCACCGCTGGGACCCGCAGACCAGTCCCGCGCAGTGCGTGCACGACAACGCGCCGATCGGGCTGCCGTACCCCGGCCTGCACACGCTGATCGTGGACGAGGACCTGGCTCCCGTCGCGGCGGACGGGGCGACCGGCGAACTCTGCGTGGCCGGCCCCCAGACCACCCCCGGCTACTGGCAGGCACCCGAGCTGACCGCCGAGCGCTTCTTCGCACGCGAGGGCAAGCGGTACTACCGCACGGGCGACCTGGTGCGGATGCACCACGGCCAGTTGGTCTGCATCGGCCGCAACGACCAGCAGGTCAAGGTCGACGGCTACCGGATCGAACTGGGTGAGATCGAGGCGGTGCTGCGCCGGTCCGGAGCGGTGGAAGCCGTCTGCCTGATGTGGCCGGATCCCGAGACGATCACCGCCGTGCTCTCCGGTGCGCCGGACCCGTCCGCCGTGGCCGCCGCGTCCGCGGACAGCCTGCCGCCCTACATGATCCCCACATCGGTCCACTTCGTCGAAACCATGCCGGTGAACGCGAACGGCAAAGTGGACCGCCCCGCGCTGCGCCGCTGGCTGGACGACCGGGCCGCCGCATCCGATCACCAGTAATTCCCCGCGGTTCCTCACGATTCCTCGCGATCACCAGCCATTACCGGGGATCACCACCGAATTACGAGTGATCACCGCTGAGTACCGCCGAGTACTGCCGAGTACTGCCGAGTACTGCCGAGTACTGCCGAGTATCACTGATTACCAGTGTCTTACGGTGCCCCCTCAAAGTGCCTCGGCCGAGCACCCGCGCCCGCTTCCTGGCAGATGATGCTGATGACCGGCCGGGCGATTCCGGCCGCATTGCTCGTATGCCTGAGGGAGGCCCTCATGTCCCGGTCCCGCAGTATCCAACTGTCCCGCCGTACCGTCGTACCAGTCCTCCTCGTGCTGATCGTCGCCGCCGGTATCGGGCTGTATCTCTTCCAGCCCTGGAAAGCGTTCACCAAGAACGAGGTGAACGAGGCGCTGCCGGTAGCCACCGCGCCCTCAGCGCCAGCCGGGTCGCCGAAGCAGCCCGATTCGTCGAGGCAGACCGACCCGTCAAGGAACGCCGACCTGTCAAGGAACGCACTCGCCCAAGGCCGCTTCGTCACCCACGAACACGCCACCAGCGGCACCGCCCGCACCGTCCGGCTGGCCGACGGCGGTCACGTCCTCCGCCTGGAAGACCTCAAGACTTCGGACGGCCCGGATGTACGGGTCTACCTGTCCACCCGCGAAGCCGATGCGGTGAAGACTGGGCTCGGAGACGGCGCGCTGGAGCTGGGGAAGCTCAAGGGCAATCTGGGCAACCAGAATTACGCCGTCCCGGCCGGCACGGATCTGTCGAAGTTCCGCAGCGCCGTCCTCTGGTGCCAGCGGTTCTCGGTCTCCTTCGGCGCCGCCGATCTCTCCCCCGCCAAGGGTTGATCAGACTCCTCCCGAAGGAAGCAGCAATGCGGAGTCGGTGTGGAGGGTGACGCGTACAGGGGTGAAGTGGGTTGCGTCCAGTGGCGATTCGCCGGTGCCGGGGTTGCGGGCGTATCGCGGGTGGGCACCTGCGCTGACCTGCCAGCGAATGCGGTGGCCGACGCGGAAGCGGTGCGCGGTGGAGCTCATCGGGACGGTGAGCTCCGTGGGCGCCTGCCCGGTCGTCCCGGCTATCCCCGTCGTCCCGGTTACCCCGGTTATCCCGGCTATCCCGGCTATCCCGGTTGTACGGAGTCGCGCCGGTCCCTCACAAACGTTGGTGGAACGGCCTTGTGGATCCACATCGCACAGGCGAGTGACGACATCGGTGTATCCGGTGTCCGTGGAAAGGATCAGCCGGGCAGAGACCGGGCCGAGGACGTCCAGGGGCTCGGCCAGCGGTGGACCGGTGAAGGTGAGGACGTCGTTCCGGGCTTCCAGGGCGCTGTTGTCCCGGGGGCCGGCAGCGTGGGAGAGCAGCGGGCCGCCGACGGACGGGGTGGGGTCGGCCGGGTCGTAGCGGAAGGACGCCAGCGGGGTGGAGCCGGTGGGGGACTGTGGGGCGGAGCCGGTGGGGGGCTGTGGGACGAGGTGCCCGTCCGAGGTCGGGAACCATGCGGTGGTGGCCGGGGACAGGGGCCAGTCGTCGAGGTCCCGCCAGGCGTTTTCGCCGCCGACGTGCACGCGCGCCCTGGTGGGGCGCAGACCGGAGGGATCGGCGCAGAGGTGCGCGCGCAACCAGGCGAGGCTCTCGGCGACCACCTCGGGCCAGCCCTGCTGGAACGCCGAGGTATGTGTCCAAGGGCCGACGAGCAGAGCGGTCTCGCAGCCGGCCCGACGCAGCCGACCGTACTGCTGGAGGGTCTGGTCGACCAGCGCATCATGCCATCCGGTGATCAAGCCGGTGGGTACGCGCAGCCGATCCGCCGCTTCTCCCAGATCTATGCCGTGCCAGTACGGGTCATCGGCGTCCGAGCACGTCAACACATCGTCCAGCCAGGCCATTTCCTCCCCGATGGCGGACACATACGACCCGCGGAGCGGCTGCGCGACGGCGATCTCGCCCAGTCGGCGCTTCAGGCGGAGCATCGCCCTCACCAGGGATGCCGTCCCCCGGCTCTGGTACGTCATGCCGGCGGCAGAGGCGAGGGCGTTCTCCAGATGCAGCACACCGCCCGCATGGAAGAAGGCATGGGGATCGTGCAGGCCGACCTGTATCACCATCGCCTTGAGCTCCGGTGGCGGATCCAGCGCGAGTGCCCACTGCGCATACCCCAGGTAGCTGGGGCCGATCGTGGCCAACGTGCCGTTGAACCAGGGCTGTTCGCGCAGCCAGGACACCGTGGCCCTACCGTCGGCCGGCTCATTGCGCCAGGGTTCGAACCGGCCGCCCGAGCCGCCGGTGCCGCGGCAGCTCTGCAGGACCACGTGGAAGCCCTGTTCGGCGAAGAGCACCCCGTACATGGGTGACCACGGCAGGCCCCGGCCGTAGGGCGAGCGTACGAGGAGGGTGGGGAAGTCGCCCTCCGCGCGCGGGAAGTAGTGGTCCGTGACCAACGGGCTGCCGTCAGCGGCCGGAACCACAAGCCCCGGTTCCCATCCGGCGTCGTGCCGTTTGACCGGCATGCGGCGCCAGCTCGCTCTCATCATCCGCGCGACCAGCGGCAACTTCCTGGACGTCATCGTTCCCCTTCCCGTCCCTTCCCGCGCTCCATTTCCGTACGATGTACGAGAATAGACCATGCTTGGATGACGTCCGCACGAACCGCACGAACCGCACGGACAAGGGATCCGCACGATCCGCACGGACAAGGGATCCGCACGAGCAAGGGAGAAGGGAGGACGACGATCGTGACCAGCGACAGCGGGGCCGGCGGCACCACGGGCGACGACACCACAGGCGTCGGCACCACGAGCGTCGGCACCACGAGCGTCGGCACCACAGGTGTCGGCACCACAGGCGTCGACCCGCAACAGCTCTGGCTGAGCCCGGCCCGGTCCGGGAAGGGCCGCAAGCCCGCCTTCAGCCGCGAGGCGATCACTGCGGCCGCCGTCGCCCTGGCGGACGCGGAAGGCCTCGACGCGGTCACCATGCGGCGCGTCGCGGCACAGGTGGGCGCCGGTGTCATGTCCCTCTACAGCTACGCCCCCGACAAGGAGACACTGCTGGAGCTGATGGTCGACCACGTCAGCGGTGAACTGCCCACGACGGACGCCCCCGCCACCGGGGACTGGCGCGCCGACCTGACAGCCCTCGCCCACGACCAGCGCAGCCTCATGCTCCGGCACCCCTGGCTGCCCACCGCCCTGTCCACCCGCCGGGTACTCGGCCCCAACAGCCTGGCCTTCCTGGAACGCGCACTCGCCGCCCTGCGGCCCACCGGACTGGACGGCGCAGCGAAGCTGGAGGGCTTCGCGCAGCTCACCGGGTTCGTCGCCGGGTACGTCGCCCACGAGATCGCTCAGGCCGCCGGTGCACGGTCCCCCGGCCGTGCCGCGGCCGAAGCCGCCTACCTCGCGGCCGTCGCCGCGGACGGCCACCACCCGGAGCTCGCCGAAGCCCTCGCCGCGCCCGGCCGCTCACTCACCCCCGAAGCCCTCTTCGCCCGGTTCCTCAACCGCCTGATCGACGGCCTCGGCAGCACCGGCTGATCCCGCTCCGCTCGTACGGGACCACATCAGGCCATACCAGCCACACCAGCCACACCAGCCATACCAGCCATACCAGCCATACGATGACCGGCATGCGTAAATGCCTCATCGCAGCCGCCGCCTTGTTCGTCGGCGCTGTCACGCTCAGCGGCTGTGGCTCCGGAGAGCAACCGAGTCCGGTCGACACGTCGGCGTCGAGCGATCCCTCGCCGGATCCGGCCTCCGTCGAGTGGGGCAAGGGCGACTACCTGAAAGCGATGAAGCGCCTCGCCCGGTCCGTCCACGACAGGGACGCTGACCTCGTCGACGAGGGCTACCCGAACGTCATGGAAGGCCTCAACCGGACGTTCGTCACACCCGGCAGCCGGCCCTACCGCCTCGACATCGGCTGCGCCACCCCCGGAGCTCACGAAATCACCCTCCGCCTCGAGCGCGGCACCGCGGTCCAGGACTGGACCGTGACCTGCAACGACCGCGAGGCGGACCAGCTCAACATCCCTGCCGCGAAGGACCCGTTCACCGCCACCATCAGCACACCGGACAGCAGGACCACCGGCCTCATCCACTGGCGGCTGAGCACGATCGACAAGGACGCGGTCGAGGACTGCCCTGACGACATCAAGGGCTGCGACACCTAGCTTTCGCCCCGGGACCCGTTCCGGAAATGGCAACAAACGTTGCCCTCCCCGCACACCGCTCACACCCTGTCCGGCATACGCCTGAAACAGGGAAATGAAATGAGAGGAAGCGGAAGAATCATGGCAGTCGACAAGGTTCCGAACGCTCCGCACGACAAAGCCACGCACGACAACGCTGCGTACGACAAGGCCGCGCACGACAACGCTCCGCACGGCGAGGCCGCGCACGGCAACGCTCCCTACGACGTCGTCGTGATCGGCGGCGGGGCCGGCGGCCTGAACGCGGCCCTGGTCCTGGCCCGGGCCCGGCGCCGGGTGGCGGTGGTGGACTCCGGGTCGCCGCGCAACGCCCCGGCCGCACACATGCAGGGCTTCCTGTCCCGCGACGGGATGGCACCGAAGGCCCTGCTGGAGGTCGGCCGGGCCGAACTGGCCGGGTACGGCGTGGAGATCATCAACGCCCAGGTGGACCGCATCGACCGCACCGGACAGCCCAAAGGCAAGCCCGACAGCAAGGCCGACCGCGCCCCCGCCCCCGCCTCCGATGTCCCTCGCTTCGACGTCCGCCTGTCCGGCGGCCCCGTCCTGACCACCCGCCGGGTGCTGGTCGCCACCGGTCTGCGTGACGAGCTCCCCGAGATCCCCGGCGTACGGGAGCGGTGGGGCAAGGACCTGCTGCACTGCCCGTACTGCCACGGCTACGAAGTCCGGGACCAGCCGATCGGCGTGCTGGGCACCTCCCCGGCCGCGGTGCAGCACGCGCTGCTGCTGCGGCAGTGGTCGAGCGACATCGTCCTGTTCCCGCACGCGCTGGAGCTGGCCGCCGAGGACCGCGAGCGGCTGGCCGCCCGCGGCGTGCGGATCATGGAAGGCACGGTCAAGCGGCTGGTCGTGGAGGACGACCGGCTGCGCGGTGTCGAGCTGGCCGAGGGCCACGCGGTGCCCCGCAGCACGGTCTTCGTCGTCCCGCGGATGGTGCCCAACGACGCCCTGCTGACCGAGCTGGGCTGCGAGCGGGACGACAAGGGCTGGGTGACCACCGACCGCACCGGCCGCACCGGCGTGCCCGGCGTCTGGGCGGTCGGCAATGTCGTCGATCCGCGGGCCCAGGTGGTCAGCGCCGCAGGCATGGGCGCCGCCGCCGCATTCGCCCTCAACCACGGACTGGTCGACGAGGACATCGAGCAGGCCGTCGACGCGTACCGCGCGGCCATCGAGACACACCACGCGACCGACGAGCACTCCCTCACCCCGGCCCTCGCCGCCACCACCGGTCGGCAGTAGCGCGCGCACCAGCACATCGCCCGCGACAAGGAGACCCCCCTCATGTCCTCGCCCTCGTCCTCAGCCACCGGACAGGTCGCCACCAAGCCGACCTCACCCCCGCCCACACCACCGCCCGCGCCCGCGAAGGGCACAGCGGCCGCCACCGGCCCAGGCGCCGGACGTAACGCCGAACGCGACGCCGCTCCCCGAACCGGCCCCGTCTTCGCGATACTCGCCGTCGTCCAGGCCACCCTGATCTTCACCATCACCCTGATCTCCGTGCCCCTGCCGGACATCGGGCGGGAGTTCGGCCTCAGCTCGGCCCAACTGGTGCTGGTCAACGCCGCGTACGGGCTGCCCTACAGCGGACTGCTGCTGTTCGGCGGACGGCTCGCGGACCGGTACCGCGGCCGGCCGATGTTCGTGGCGGGGCTCGCGCTCTTCGGCCTGGCGTCCGCGACGGCCGCGCTGGCGGCCGGCTTCGAGGGCCTGGTGGCAGTCCGCTTCGCCCAGGGTGTCGGTGCGGCGCTGGCCGCCCCCGCGGCACTCGCGGTGCTGCGCGCGGTGTTCCCCGAGCCGGCCCGCTTCGGCCGGGCCATGGCCACCTGGGGCGGGGTGTCCGTGCTCGGTGCGTCCGTGGGCACCCTCACCTCGGGTGCGGTCACCACCTGGGTGTCGTGGCGGTGGATGTTCGCCGTCCCTGTCCTGGTGTCGCTCCTCGGCCTGGCCGCCGCCCGCCGGCTGCTCCCGGCCGGACCGGCCGTCGCCGTCGACACGTCCTCGGACCGGCGGCCAGGGCTCGACCCCGTCGGCGCGGTCCTCGCCACGCTCGGCATCTCGATCGGCAGCTACGGCCTGATAGCCAGCGGCGACTACGGATGGGGCACGGCCGCCGTGCTGGTTCCGCTCGCCGTCGGTGTGGTGCTGCTCGGCGCGTTCTTCGCGGTCGAACGCAGGGTCCGCCGACCGCTGTTGCCGCCCGGCTTCGCCCTGGAACCGCGCCGCCTGGTCGGACTCGTCGGCATCCTGCTCGCCGCCGCGGCCAGCGGCCTCGTCACCTTCCTGGTCTCGCTCTACCTCCAGCAGCAGCGGGACTGGTCCACACTCGCCACCGCGGGCGCGTTCGTCCCGTACACCGTCGTGCTGCTCCTGACCAACCGGGCGGCGGGGCCGCTGGTCGGCCGCTTCGGAGCGGTGAAGGTCACCGTCGCCGGCCTGGTCACCGGCGCGGTCGGGCTCGCTCTGCTCGTCGGCATCACCCCCGACAGCTCCTTCGTCCTCGGCCTCCTGCCGGGCATGATCCTGCTGCCCGCCGGCACCTCGTTCATCTTCTCCGGCACCGCCGTCCTCACCACCACCAACGTGCCCCCGCACCAAGTCGGCCTGGCGGGCGGCGTGATGAACACCGCGATGGAGCTGGGCCCCACGGTCGGCCTGGCCGCACTGATGGCCGTCGCCGCCACCCAGCCCGATGTGGTCACCGGATACGCCTGTGCCTTCGGCGCCGCCGCCCTCATTTACCTCGTCGCCGCGGCCGCCGCGACCCTGGCAGCCCGCCGCGCACCGTCCGAGAGCGACGGGGCCGCACACGGCTGCTGAGGCCCCCGTACGCACCGATACGTCACGTCCCTATGCGGCGCTCAGCCCCTCGGGGAATTGAGCCGCAGTGCCACCGCATGCACACCGGGACACCGCATTCACACCAGCTCAATGGCACCAGGCACCCAGATGGCACTCACCAGGTGGTATCCGCCGCAAGCCACCGGATGATGGCGATAGGGCTTCTTCCCAGCCGCACGCGGCTGATGCCTGGACTTCACGGAGGCCGAAGCCTGATTCACCACCGAAACAGCCCAAAGGAAGGAACACGCCATGAGGCGTATCAGACTGGCCGCCGGAGTGGTTGCCACCGCAGCACTGCTGACACTCTTCGGCGGAAGCGTCGCCAGCGCAGCCCCCACAGACAACTACGGCGCTGCCGCGCATTCGCACTCCGAAGGCTTCTTCGGAGACAACTACGGCAGCGGCGGCTGATCGGCGTTCGCCGGTGTTCTGCCCAGCAGGCACATAGCCAGCCCCTCACGGTCGTCTTCACCTACCGGCCTTGGCAGGCCAGGTGAAGACGACCGTGCAACGGCCCCCGTCAGATGACGGGGGCCGACGTGCCCACGCGTGCCGGCTACCGGACGGCGGGCATGTTCCCGTCCCGCCAGTCGTTCACTCGCTTCCGGATGCTGGGAACCATCGGGAGCGCGTCCACCTCTCTGGCCTCAAACCAGCGAACATCTGTGGACTCTTCGGACATCGCCAGTTGCCCGGCGACAGGACGCGCCAGGAAGCAGACGGAGAACTCTTGCCGCACCTCGCCATTGCCGTAGGCGAAGACATGACGGGGGTTGGTGTAAGTGCCAACGATGCCGACGATTTCGACATCGAACCCAGTCTCCTCGTATGTCTCCCGAACCGCGCAGTCAGGCAACGACTCGCCAATGTGCATAGCACCCCCAGGAAGTGCCCACATGTCGTTATCGCGCCGACGCTGGAGCAGGATGCGTCCGAATTCGTCAACAACAATGGCGGAAGCGGCGGGAACCAAGCTATTCGCAGCCGGGGCGTTCGGGTCGTCCTCGTAGTCTCGCCTACCCATTGCCTTCCCCTAAGTGAATCGACCGTGCAACGACCCCTCGAATTCACCAGGTGACGGGGCCGCTCTTGGGGTGCCGTTGGACAGTTCAGGCGAGGAAGTGGCCGCCCTTGATGGCAGCGACGAACGACGACCAGCCGTCCGCCGGGAAGACCAGGGCCGGGCCCTGGGGGGCCTTGCTGTCACGGACAGGGACTGCGCCCGGGAAGCCATGGGCGACTTCCACGCAGTTGGTGCCGTTGTCGCTGTAGGAAGACTTGACCCAGTGGGCATGGGCGAGGTCTTTGGTCATCAGGGTGGGTGCGTTGGTGGTCATTCTGCGATCTCTCGGGATAGTTGATGAAGGAACTTCGGAGTGTCCTCGGGAGGCAGAGCAGACCTCGACAGCGCCTCAAACTGCCTGGAGAACCGTCCGACTTCCCGGCGCTTGTCCGAGATAGACGATGTACCGAAAGGCGTGTCCACCTGGATTGTCGTCGGCATGGTGTCGCCGAGGATCAGGATGGTGAAGTTGTGCGCGAACAGGTACCCGCGCATCGCCTGGGGAAGTACCTGTACGGTCACATTGTCCAGCGCTGCCAGCTTGGCGATCTCGTCATACTGCTCGCGCATCAGGTCGGCGTCGCCGACGATGTACCGCAGGGCCGGTTCGTAAAGGACAGCCCACAGCCTCAGCGGGTCCTCGTCACGGGTCAGGGCCTCCTTTCGTCTCATCCTCACCCGCACGCTGTGATCAACGAACTCGCTCGTGGTCTCGTCGATGAACTTGGCGTTCTCGTGCCTCGTGCGAGCGTATGCATCGGTCTGCAACAGTCCGAAGACGAGTGTCGGGTTGTACGCCCGGATCTCCTGCGCCGCAGCCTCGATTCCGAGGAACCGTGGCATGCCTGAAGTCAGTTCCGTGGCGTCGTGCATCCACCACTCGCGACTAGCTGCTTCCCGCTGGCTCGCCACCAGCCTGTCGACTTCTTCTTCGTCGGTGACGCCGTAGCGCGTCAGAAGCGTGCGCAAGTCACTCGCGCTCCGCAGGTCCTGAAGCCCGGTCTCGACCCGTTGCAGCTTGGTGTCACTGAACGTGAGGCCTTGCACAGCCTCCTGAAGGCTGAGTCTCGCTTGCTTGCGCAGCTCACGCAGTTCATGGCCGAGCGCGATGCGTCGTGCGGTTGGCCTGTGTGGCGCGGCCATGTGCCCGCCTTTCCGCCTCAACTGCCTTGTTTTTCAGGCGACATGTGCAGCATGGCACGGCAACGGTTCACCACACCAGTCGTTGCGTCAGTCCTGGCATCTGCCACTTTCTGACCAGTGGGTGATTCACCTCGGATTCCATTACTGACCCAGCACGTAGCCCGGCACTGTTTGGGCTCGGGAACCGACCACAAGCCACGCAAAGACCCCCGCAACGCGGTGCCTGCGTCCGGGGGCGTGGCCATCAACCCCAAGGAGGTTGACAACGTGCCCGGCACTATCCGAACGATCTTCGAATGGGTGCTGCCACTACTGCTCCCCGCTCGGGGCCGCCATCGCGCGGCTGTAACTCCCCCCGTATCAGCAGCCGTGGGCATGCCAGCCCTCCCACAGCTGGCCGCGGGACCTCGGCCCGTTCCACTGCTACGTGCGGAAGACCCAGCTCTGATCCGGCCGTATGTCCTCACCCCAGAGGAGCGGCAAGAACGCCGGGCGCAACGCGGGCGGCGGCGCGCGCTGTGGTTCGCGTCCCACGGCGTCGACGCGGGACCGCGCTGGATTCATGGCGTGGCGGTGATGGGCTGATGGGCTTATGGGCTGATGGCCAGCATGTCCCGCCCCGTGCACCTGAAGGAACCGGTGCCGCGCCCCGTGCCGGTGGTCGGGTGCGATGTGTGCGGAGCCCTGGCCCGTCAGCGCGCCGCAGCCTACGCCAGCGGCGACAAGTCGAAGGCGACCGACTACAGCGTCGAGATCCGCAACCACCCTCACGACAAGGTGGCGCGGTCATGAGAGCGGGCACGCGGGCGCCACCGGCCACACCAGCTATGAGACGGCGGCGTTCCAGTACTTCGACGCCACCCTCATCGATCCAGTGGCGGGCCGTGCACCGTCCGTGACATGAGACCTGGGCGGGGCGTCCGTGACAGAGATCCGGCCGCCCCGGCCGTGGCCGCCCCGACCGTGAGTGGCGCGCGCCCCACGTACGCCACTCACAGCATGTACGCCGCTCACAGCGCGTACAGCACTCACGACACGTGTGGCACTCACAGCACGTGCGTCACTCGCGGCGCACGCGTCGATCAGCGCCCCGCAGGGCGCTGCGTCCCCATCTATGGACACTCGTTACATGACTGTGAGATGGCTGTCATGCGGGTCATGGAGCATCATCGTGTCATCGTGCCCCTACCCTGCCGATCGCGCCGTCTGGAAGTTCTGTGCCCCTCCGTCGCTCCCTGCCGCTCCGCCTCCCGGCACGGGCAGCCGGATGTGTCATGGCGACGGTGGGCGTCATCGCGGCGCTGGTGGCGGGGTGCACCGGGAACGGAACCGGTGAGCCCAAGAGCGCCGGGCGGACGAAGATCGCGTCGGCCCCGGCGCGGCTGTGGCCCGAGCGGTCGCCCGCGCCGCCGCCCTCGCCGGACAAGAACGTCTCGGGCCGGCCCTCGCGGCTCTCCGGGCTGCCCCGGGTGCCGTCCGGCGACATCCGCAGGCTGGACGTGCTGGACGTCGTCAAAGCGCAGATCGCCGAGGACGCCCGCAGTGAGATGCCGACCTTCGAAGACGCCGACGTCCGCAAGATCACCCGCTGCGCCACCGATCGCCGGCACTGCCCCGTACGGACCCCCCAGTACCAGGACCTGACGCACGACGGGAAGAACGAGCTGATCGTCGGCATCGAGGGCAACGAGCACACCCTGACCGTCTGGGCCTACACGATCAAGGGCGGGGTCGTGTACCGGATCCTGGACACCGGCGGCACCCCGCTGTCGATGGAGGTGTCGGACGGCGATGTGATCATGCGGGAGCCCACCGACAAGCCCGGGTACGAGTCCCGCACGGTCCACTCGTGGAACGATGACGACCAGATCATGGAAATCCGGGTCATGGAGTTCGACCGGGCAGTCTCCCCCTCGCCGCGCGCCTCCAAGCCGGGCGCCTCCGAACCGGATGCCTCCAAGGCGGGCTCCGCCTCATCCGGATCCGGATCGCCGGGATCACCTGGATCGCCGGGGTCACCTGGATCGTCCGGGTCCCCATCGCCGGGCCCGTCCCCGTCCGGCTCCCCCTCGCCGAGGCGTACGCCATGAGCCGTACCGCCCGGCGGCGGGCCGCGCTGCGGCTGCCCTCCTGGACGGCGACGCTCTACTGGAAGTTCGCGGTCTTCATCACGGTCATGTGCTGCACCCTCGCCGCACTGCTCGGCATCCTGGTGCATGTCCTGGTCGGCAAGCAGATCGAGAGCCAGGCCCGCTCCTACGCACTGGACAGGCTGGAGCGGACGGTGGACACCTACGTCTCCGGGGAGTCCCTCGGCCGGGATGCCGCGGTGGATCCGCCCGGCCTCCCCCGTGACCTCCGCGAGATGGCCGTACGGAAGAAGCAGCGCGGCACGCAGCTCGCGGACTACCAGGGAACGCCCACCATGTGGGCCGTCGCCCCGGTCGACGGCAACCGGGCGCTGGCCCTGCGCGTGGACTACAGCCGCCGGGCCGCCGCCCTCCGCGGACTGGACCGGGCGATCATCGGTTCCTCGGCCGCCGCGATCGGCGTCACGCTGCTCGTCGGGCTGGTCGCGGTCTCCCGCATCACCCGCCGGCTGCACCACACCGCGCAGGTCGCCCGCCGGATCAGCACCGGTGATCTCGACGCCCGAGTGCGCGACCGGCGTGCCCAGCGGCCCGATCTCGCCCAGGACGAAGCCGCGGCGGTGGCGGCCGCGCTCGACGCGATGGCCGCCAACCTGCAGACCAAGCTGCACAGCGAGCAGCGCTTCACCGCCGATGTCTCCCACGAACTGCGCACCCCGCTCACCGGGCTGCACGCGGCGGCCGAACTGCTGCCGCCCGGCCGTCCGACCGAGATGGTGCAGGAGCGCATCCAGACCATGCGCCGGCTCACCGAGGACCTGCTGGAGATCTCCCGGCTCGACGCCCAGGTCGAGCGCGCCGACCTCGGCGTCCACCAGCTGGGGCCGCTGGCCGAGCGCGCGGTGCGGGCCACGGGGCTGGCGGCCGAGGTCCGGGTCGTACGGGACGCCCGGGTCGAGACCGACCAGCGCCGGCTCGAACGCGTCCTGGGCAACCTGATCACAAACGCGCACAAACACGGCCGCCCGCCGGTGGTGGTGACCGTCGACGGCCCGGTCGTCACCGTACGGGACCACGGGGACGGCTACCCGGACGAGCTGCTCGCTCACGGCCCCCAGCGGTTCAAGACCAGCTCGGGCGACGGCCGGAGGACGGGTCATGGGCTGGGCCTGACCATCGCGGCCGGGCAGGCCCGCGTCCTGGGCACGACGCTGACCTTTTCGAACGCTCCCGACGGCGGCGCGGTGGCCACCCTGGTGCTGTGCTCGGCCTGACCTTCGTGCGGGCGCGGCGGGTCCCCATCACCCGGTGACGCCGAGCAGCGCCAGGGTGATGTTGTCCGGGCCGCCCGCCTCGATCGCGGACTTCCAGAGTTCGAAGGCGGCGCGGCCGTTGTCATGGACGCGGAGGAGTTCACCGAGAGCCTCCTCCGGGACGGGGTCGGTCAGGCCGTCGGTGCAGATCAGGTAGCGGTCTCCGGTGGTGAGCGAGGCGGTGGTGACGTGCGGGGTGATGGCGCTGAACTGGGGCGCCCCGCCGAGTGCCTGGGTGACGAGGGAGGTGGTGCGGCGGCCCGGGGGCAGCGGCGGGCTGTCGTCGACGCTCACCTGCCGCAGGCCGTCCTGGGTCGCGTCGAGGACCCGGCTGTCGCCGACGTTGAAGACGAGGAGGGAGTCGGCGAGGACGACCGCGCCGGCGACCGTGGTGCCCATGGTGAGCAGTTCCGGGTCCTTGTCAGCGGCGGCGTACAACGTGTGATTGCACAGGTCAAGGGCGTCCCGGACGGCTTGCTCGCTGTCGAGCGTCGGACCGCAGGACGCCAGTTGCCGGACGGTGAGCGCGCTGGCGACCTCGCCGCCGGGCTGGCCGCCGATGCCGTCGGCGACCGCGACAACGAGCGGTGTGCCGAGCGGAAAGATCAGCGTCTGCGGGTTCTCGGTGACCGTGCCGCACAGCGTCCAGGGGCCGGCCACCAGGCTGTCCTCGTTGTGGTCACGGAGCAGGCCGGGGTGGCTGAGGGCAGTCACCGTGATGTACGGCATGGCGGGTCCGCCTCCCTTTCCTCTTCCTCAGCGGTCGGCCGGGCCGTCGCCTGTGCCTGTGCCCGTGCCTGTGGCTGTACCCGTGCCTGTGGCTGTACCCGTGCCCGTGCCCGTACCGCCCAGGCTCCGGCGCTGCATGAGCCGGGAGATGTCCCGGCCGGTGACGATGCCGACGAGATGGCCGCCGTCGACGACCAGAATGCGGGGGCCGGTGCGCAGGGTGAGCCGGTTGAGCGCCTCGTCCAGCGGTTCGTCCGGGGCGGCGACCGCGCACTGGGACAGCGGTGCGGCCACCTCGCGGACCCGCAGCGTCTCCCGGTCTGCCTGCGGTACGGCCGCGAGCCGGCCGAGCTGCACCAGACCGCTGGGGCGGCCCTCGAAGTCGAGCAGCGGAATCGCCGAGTGGCGGGTGGTCGCCGCGATCTCGTCGATGAAGCGCTGGACAGTCAGCCAGTCGGCGCCGGTGTCCGCCGGGCTGGACATGGCGTCGGCGACCCGTGCGCCGCGCAGCGAGGTGGTCAGCACGGCACGGCGCCGTTCCGCCCCGGCGACGATCACGATGAAGAGGCCGATGAAGACGATCCACAGTCCGCCCGGTGCACCGCGCAGGACGGAGATCCAGCCGGCGGCCGTCATCAGCAGGCCCATGATCTGGCCACCGCGGGAGGCCGCCAGATCGGCCCGTTCGCGGTCTCCGGTACGCCACCACAGGACCGCCTGCACCACCCGTCCGCCGTCGAGCGGTACGGCGGGCAGCAGATTGAAGACGGCGAGGAAGAGATTGGCCCAGCCGAGCCAGAGCAGGATCACGGCGGGGAGCTCCGCCCAGCCCGGGAGATACCGCAACCCGATGCCGGCGCCGAGCGCGACGCCGCCGATGATCATGCTGGTGAGCGGGCCGCTGAGGGCCACCGCCAGGGCCGCGGCCGCGGTCTGCGGGCGGCCCATGCGGGTCGTCCCGCCCAGTGCCCAGAGCGTGACGTCCTCGACCGAGATCTTCTTCCGTAGGGCGGTCGCCGCATGGGCCGTCTCATGGAGCAGCAGGCTGCCGGTCAGCAGCGCGGCCCCGGCGACGCCGCCGACGGCGTAGACGAGGTCCGAGCGTCCGGGTATCCACGCGGGCAGGGCCTGCCTGCCGAGTCCGAACGCGAACAGGCCCACCAGCAGGGGCACGCTCCAGTGCATGCGCAGCGGGACCCCGACCACACGTCCGATCCGGACAGAGCCGTTCATTTCCTCCTCACCCACCACAATTGTCGCTCATGACATCCAGGGCCTGTCCTACGCTGGACGGTGACGGAGGCTGCCATGCCCGGACGACCGGAGGTGCGCCATGGGGAACAGCCACCACTTCCACCTGGACCAGGGGGGACACTCGATCACCGTGAACGTGGGCCCCGGCCGGGACGGTGAGATCGAGCTGCTGGTCAACGGCAAGGTCGTCGCGTACCAGAAGGATCACCAGCCGGGGATGAACGTCCTGACCGGCGAACTCCCCGACGAGCCCGCCCACCCCTTCCGCATCCTGCTCCGCCAGCCGCGCCTCATCCCCTCGGTGCCCCGCTGCATCCTGCTGATGGACGGCGTGGAGCACCCGATGCCGGAGCGACTGGTGATCTGAGCCCGCAGCTCAGCCCACCGCCGCACGCAGCGTGCGGCTACCGGGGCGGACGCGCACCCCGTGGATCGTGTCAGGGCCTACGTCAATACCGCGCAGCGCCATCGGATGCGGGATGTGAGCTCAGACGAGGTCCGTCGGGTCAGTGTTGGCTCCACAGAGCCCCAGAGCGACGGACTCGCCGGGGGCGGGCGTGTAGGCGCCGGAGGTCAGGACGGCCACGCGGTTGCCGCGGCGTGCTCGACGGCCAAGCGTCGGTGATCCCAGAGCATCTCGCGGGCGGTGATGATCTGCTCGTCGGTCACCAGGACCGATCGCACGTCACCGGCTGCGGCCGCATGCAGCGCCATGCGGGAGTTACGGCGAGCCCCGACTGAGTCCGCAGCCACAGAGTCCACGTCGACGTCCACCACGTCCCCAGCTTCAATTGCCGCGTTCAGGGCCCGGCAGTTCTCGCCTCACCCTGCTGAACACTTGTTGACCGAATAGAAGTCTCCCTTCCCGGGGTAAACAGCTCGCGAGTGACTCCGCCCACGACTGGAGTCGCGGGCTTCCTGCGTCGCTGGCTATGCAGCGCCGCAGAGGACCAGCCCGGCCCTATGCAGGACGTTCAGCGCGCCCACGCGGTCGGCGTTTTCGACGAACCTGCAGTTGACGCACTCGAACTTTGCTTGGGTGATGCGGTTCTCCTTCGCGACGTGCCCGCATCCGCCTAACGCTGGCGGGCACATGCGGGAGGTGTTGCGGGCGTCCACCGGGATCACGCGGCGAGCGGCACTCTCAGCCTTCTGCGCCAGGATTCCGAGGAAGATCCCCCAACCCGCATCCAGGATGCTCTTGTTCAGCCCGGCCTTCGCGGCAGCCCCGTTCGGCAGGAACGCACCGTCCTGCTCAGGGTCGGGCTTGGGCACGGGCGCTTTGGTCATGCCCGCCGTGTTCAGCCGCTCGTGCCCGATCACGTCGTGCTCACACACGAGCGCCAAGGCGGCCTTGTGGTGGTGGTCCAGTCGCTGCCGCCGGATCTTCGCGTGCAGCTTCGCAACCCGTCGGGCTGCGGCACGGTGCCTCTTCGTACGGCGCCGGACGCGATGGGGAAACGTCGACAGTCGCCGCTGCGCTTCGGCCAGCTCCTCGGCGGACCGCTCCAGGAAGCGGGGGTTTTCGACGTGCTCACCGCCCGAGGTGGTGAGGAAGTGCGTGACGCCCATGTCGATGCCGACGATCGAGCCGGTGGGCGGCAGAGGTTCGGCGGGCACCTCGTCGCAGGCGAGGACGACATACCAGCGGCGCCCTTCCCGCTTCACCGAGATCGTCTTGACTCGGCCTTTCACCGGCCGGTGCTGGTGCACCCGGACGTGGCCGACGCCTTGCAGCCGTACACGGGTCTGCTTGTCGTGCGGGGTGGAGTCCCAACGGCACCCGTCCCCGTCCTTCGGAAACGTGACGGTGTCGAAGTGCCCGACGCCCTTGAAGCGGGGGTACCCCGGCGTGAGACCGGCTTTGACCCGCTTGAAGAACGCTTGGAACGCCTTGTCCAGCCGCCGCAAGGTGGCCTGCTGCGAGGAGAACGACCAGCGGCCCTGACGCTCCGGGTCGAAAGCACGGATCTCCTTGAGCTGCGCGGACTGGTCCCCGTACCTGACCGAGGTCTTGGAGACGTGCCGGTAGGCATCGCGGCGTTCCTGCAAGGCGCCGTTGTACAGGGAGCAGTGATCGGCGAGCATCGCCCGCAACGCGGCTTCCTGCCCAGCGGTGGGCCGCATGAGGAACTTGTACGCACGCATCAACCCGGCCCACCCCCTCGGTTCCGCCTGGTCGCGGCTGATGCGATCACCCTACTGACCGCCACTGACAACGCAGGGAACTCCGCCGCTTCGCGGCTCCGATCCAAGGATTCGATTCCCCCACCGGCCAAAGCCGACGGTCCCCTCGAAAGAAAGTCTGATGGAAAGGGTTTTAGGGCCTGTCCGATGGGTCAGGGTCGGATAGGCCCTAGGGCCGCTCAGGTGGGACTGCGGCCCGTTCGATGACGCGCATTCCGCGCAGGGGAGGGACCGTCCGCGATGAACGCTGCCCCTCTGCACCCGGAACCGATACGTCCGGAACCGCTGCTTCTGCGACCGCACTTGGAGCCGCCGCTGGCGTCGCTGCTGAGCGCGTCGGCGTTCCTCCACTCGCTCGTCGACGCACTGGGTTCGCCGCTCAATGTCGTCCTCCCGGAGCGGCTGGCCGGGAACGTCGAGCGGTTCCGCGCCGTGCACCGGCGGCACAGCCTGGCCGGCCAGGTGTTCTTCGCGCACAAGGCGAATCGTTCGAGCGCCCTGGTGCGCCGGCTCGCGGCGACCGGCGCCGGTATCGATGTGGCGTCGCTGGGTGAGTTGCAGCACGCGCTGGGAGCCGGCTTCGCGCCGGACCGGATCATGGCAACGGGGCCCAAGGATCCGGAGTTCCGCTGGCTCGCCGCGCTGAGCGGGGTCACCGTCGGCGTCGACGGCCAGGAGGAGCTGGCCGAACTCGCCGCCCTCGTCCGCGGCCGCGGCCTGGCCCGGCTGCGGGTCCTGCTGCGGCTGTCGGGATTCGAGGCGGCGTCCGGGATCACGGTGCGCTCACGGCAGAGCCGCTTCGGGACGTCCGCGAAGGCGCTGGACGGGCTGCTGGACGAGCTGGTGCGGCACAAGGACGTCATCGAACCGGTCGGAGTGGCCTACCACCTCGACACCACCAGCCTCGACGAGAAGGCGATCGCGCTCGAAGGCTGTCTGCGGGCGTTGGACGTCTTACGGCGCCGATGGGGGGACCTCCCAGGCCCGGCGGGCAAGGGGGGTGCCCGGCCGTGGGCCATCGACATCGGAGGCGGCTTCGGCACCAACTACCTTGCCCGCGCCGAGGACTGGGACCGCTACACCACCGCCCTCACCCACGCCGTACTGGGC
Organism: Streptomyces sp. NPDC001339; assembly: GCF_042895955.1. NCBI lineage: Bacteria > Bacillati > Actinomycetota > Actinomycetes > Kitasatosporales > Streptomycetaceae > Streptomyces > Streptomyces sp. NPDC001339. The sequence continues at coordinate 233,937 of NZ_JBIAWT010000004.1, forward strand.
CGCCGACCGCCCCTGACCTGGCACGGGCACGGCTACGGCCTGCGGGTCGAGAACGGCACCCTGCGCGGCGCGCTGAGCCTGTACCCCGCCCACCGCCCGCTCTCCGGTGCCGCCTATCTGGACGCGCTGCTGTCCCGGCCCGCCGCGGCGCTCGACGGCCGCCCGCTGGGCACCCTGCTGCTGGAAAACCTCTACGACCTCTACAGCGAGCCCGGCCGGGCGCTGGTCGACCAGTGCGGACTGTCCCTGGCCAGGGTGCTGGAGGTGCGGCGGACGGACACCGGCGACCGGATCGTACGGCTGGCCATGACGGCCGGCGACGTCGCGCTGGAGGAACACGGGGTCCTGATGGACCCGGTGCTGGTACCCCGTGACGGCACACCGGCCGACACCGGGGCCAACTCCCCGTCCGGCGCGGAGCCGTCCGCCGTGTACCTCGCCGGCAGCCTCTGCCTGGAGGCCGACCTGATCACCCGCAGAGCCGTCTTCCTGCCCCGTCTTCCGCGCCCGGGCGATCTGCTCGCGTTCGCCAACACCGCCGGATACTGCATGGACTTCAGCGCCACCAGCGCGCAGCGACAGCCCGTCGCACGCAAGGCCGCCGCCTGGGAGGAGGGCGGTTCCTGGCGCTGGTGCCTCGATGAGCGGTACTGGCCGATCTCACCGTCAGGGGGACTTCAGGCATGAGGTACGACAGCATCACCGACGCCATCGGCGACACCCCATTGGTCCGTATCGATCCGGCGGTGCACGGTCTGCGTCATATCGACCTCTACGCAAAGCTGGAGATGCTCAACCCGTTCGGCTCGGTCAAGGACCGGGCGGCCTGGCATATGGCACGGCCGGGGCTGCCGGACGCGGTCGAGCGCGGTGCGACCGTCATCGAGCTGTCCAGCGGGAACACCGCCAAGGCACTGGCCGTGATCGCGGGCATGCACGGCCTGTCGTTCAAGAGCGTCACCAACCGGATGCGGGTCCCGGAGATCAAGGAGCTGCTTCTGCTGCTGGGCGCGGAGATCGAGGAGTTGCCCGGACAGACCGAGTGCCTCGACCCCACCGACGCCGAGGACCCGCTCACCCTCTTCCACCAGGAGCTGTCCCGGCCCGGCAGCCCGAGCCTGCACACCGACCAGTACTTCAATGCCCTCAACACCGAGGCGCACGCGACCGGCACCGGGCCGGAGATCCTGGCCGACCTCGGCGGCCGGGCCCCGGACTGGTTCTTCGCCTGCGTGGGCACCGCCGGATCGTCCACGGGGGTGGCCAGGGTGCTGCGCGCCCACGACCCGGCGGTACGGGTGGTCGGGCTGGTCGGCCAGAAGTCCGACTTCATACCGGGCATCCGCAATGTCGACGAGGTGCACGAGGTGGGCCTGTTCGACCCGGCCACGTACGACACGATCGAAGCGGTCGACGCCGACGAGGCGATCGACGGGATGCTGACACTGATCCGCCGCTGCGGTCTGCTCTCCGGCCCCACGGGCGGCGCCGCGTACCACGGCGCGGTACGTCATCTCCGCGCGGTGGAGGCCGAGTTGACCGGGTCCGCTCCCCGGCCTCCTGCCCCCCGGACCGCCGTCTTCATCATCTGTGACCGCGTCGAGAGCTACCTCAGCTACATCCGCGAGCGCCGCCCCGAGCTGCTGGGCCGCCCGCCGGTGAAGAACTCCGTGGCCACCCTCACCGATGCCGAGGTGCGCGCGGCCACCGCCCTCGACACCGCCGACGCCCAGAAGTGGATCGCCACCGAACATCCGCTGGTGGTGGACCTGCGCGGCCCGTTCGCGTACGCCGCACTGCACATCGACGGCTCGGTCAACATCGTCGACGAGCTCTTCGACGAACTCCTCCGCGGCGGCCTGCCGTTCAGCAAGCGGCAGCCGGTCCTGCTGGCCTGTCCGGTCGGCGAGAAGTCCGCGCGGTACGCGGCGCTGCTGACCCGTATGGGCCACCCCGATGTCCGCAGCCTGGCGGGCGGCATCATCGCCTGGCGCGACGCCGGCGCTCCCCTGGTGCGTGACTGACATGGGGGGCACAGGTCGCCCTATGGACAGCACCTCGGACGGCACCTCGGACGACACCCCGGACGGCACCCCGGACGGCACCTCGGACGGCACTTCGGACGACCTGGCAGACCTGCGATCGTGGCAGGCGCCGCTGCGCGCCCAGTTCCCGATCATCACGGCTCACCCGGAGCTGGCCTACCTCGACAACGCGGCCACCTCGCAGAAGCCACAGGCCGTCCTGGACGCCGTGCACACCTACCTCACCACTTCCAACGCCAACGCCGGCCGCGGCACGTACCCCTGGGCCAACGCCACCACGGCCCTGGTCGAGCGGACCCGCGACCAGGTCAAACGCTTCCTCCACGACCCGGACCCCGGCCGCTCCGCCGTCCACTTCACCAGCGGCACCACCGAGGGCCTCCGCACCGTCGCCCTCGACTGGCTGCCCGCCCTCCTCACCGACGGCGACGAGATCATCGTCCCGTTCGCCGACCACCGGGCGAATCTCGACCCCTGGCTGGAGGCCCAGCAGCTGCTGAGCCGGCGCGGCACCCACATCCAGGTCCGCCAACTCCCTTACCAGACAAGTTCCGGCGACTACGACCCGGCGGCGCTCGCCGCCCACCTCACCCCCCACACCCGCTTCATCGCGGCCACCCACGTCCACCACGTCTACGGCGGCGACATGAACGTCCACCGCCTCCGCGAGACGGCCGGCCCGGACATCCCCATCTGCCTCGACGCCGCCCAGAGCGTCGGCCATCTCCCGGTCTCCCTGGCCGAACTCGACGTGGATTTCGTGGTGTTCTCCGGGCACAAGGCGCTGGCCCCGCCGGGCACCGGCGCCCTCTGGTCCCGGGGGGCACGCGGCCCCGCCTTCCGCCCCGGAGGCTGGCCGGGCACCCCCAACACCGCCGGTATCGCCGGGCTGGCGGCGGCCCTGGACTGGCTGGACGCGGCGGGTCCGGACCGTATCGAACGCTGGACGGTGGCGCTCGCCGCCCGGCTGACCGACGGCCTGAGCCGGCTGGCTCCGTACCAGATCCTCGGCTGCCGGGCGAGCCTGCCGGCCGCATCCGAGGTCCAGCGCCGCCGCAGCATCGTCACCTTCCGGCACCGCGACATCAGCTCCAACGACCTGGGCTTCATCCTCTACAGCCATGGCTTCATGGTCCGCTCCGACCACCACTGCCAGGCCGGCACGGACGCCGGTGCGAAGGACGGCTCCGTACGGGTGAGCCTGCACGTGCACAACACCCCCGAGGAGGTGGACGCGCTACTCTCCACCCTCACCAGTCTGCAATGATTTTCACAATCAATCAGTGACGATCATCGTTGTGACCATGGGTGTGATGCTGCGGTGTCGGGGACGGCGACGGGGATGGGACAGGGGCCGGGCGGAACGCCGGAGGTACGGGGCACTTCCGGCGTGAGCGTGGGCGCTTCCGGCGCGAGTGCGGGCACTTCCGGCGTGAGGGTGGGGACTTCCGGCGTGAGTACGGGTCCTTCCGGCGTGAGTGCGGGCACTTCCAGCGTGAGGGTGGGCACTTCCGGCGTGAGTATGGCGACCGCGGCCCGCTGGGTGCACCGCTGGGAGGAGCAGCAACAGCGGTACGCGGTCGACCGCGACGAGCGGCTCACCGTGATCGCCGATGTGGTCGAGCACATCACCGCCGGCCGCCCCGCCCCCCTCATCGTCGACCTCGGCTGCGGTCCGGGCGCCCTGGCGGCCCGTCTCGCCGGCCGGCTGCCGCACGCCGAGATCGTGGCCGTCGACGCCGACCCCCTCCTCCTCGAACTGGGCCGCTCGCACTACGGCTCCGCCGCTCGCTACGTCGAAGCCGTGATCGGCCGCCCCGGCTGGCTCGACGCCCTCGCCCTGGACCGCCCGCTCGACGCGGCCGTCTCCACCACGGCGCTGCACTACCTCGACGAACCGGCCCTCCGCCAGGTCTACCGGGACCTGGCGGACCGCCTCCGCCCCGGCGGCGTCCTCGTCAACGGCGACCATCTCTGCCAGGACGCCGAGCGGATCACCGAGCTGGCCCGCACCATCGGCCACCGCCGCGCCGAACGGCTACGCGCCTTCACGCACGAGGACTGGGACTCCTGGTGGGCCGCCGCCGGCACCGACCCCGAACTGGCCGCCCTGCTCGACGAACGCCGCAGCCGTCCCCTGCCCACCAGCGCAGGCGAGGACCTGACCCTCTCGGGCCACACCGCCCTGCTGCGCGAGGCCGGCTTCGCGCAGATCGGCGCGGTCTGGCAGTTCGGCAACAGCCACATCCTGGTGGCGGTGCGCTGAGGCGGCGGCAGCCCGGTCGGCAAGGGCGGCGCTGACGTAGGCGCAGTTGGGCCAGGCGGACATTCCGCGCTCGCGGACAATGCGCTCACCGATGGCGATCTGTTCCTCGCGGCTGGCGAGGTCGGCGCGCGGGGCGTAGCGGTCGCCGCCGTAGGCGCGCCAGGTGGCGGGGTCGATCTGCAGGCCGCCGTGGTAGCCGTTGCCGGTGTTGATGTGCCAGCGGCCGCCTGACTCGCAGAAGGCGATGCGCTCCCAGTCGGGTACCGGCGGGCCGGCGGATACGGCTGGGCCACCGGACAGGGACGGGCCACCGGACACGGACGGGCCGGCAGCGGCCGGGGCGGCCAGGCCGAGGGCGGCCAGCGGGACGAGCAGCAGGCACAGCAGCGTCCCGGCGGGCCGCCTGATGACGGGTGACGGGGACCAGGGGGCGGGGTGCGGCGGGGGCCGTACGGCGAGGGGTGAGGGGGACCGTTCGGCGGGGTGCGGCAGGGAACGTTCAGGGGGGTGTGACGGCATCACGGGAATCCTCCGCAGTGCTCCGGCAACGCCGTGGCGGACCAGCCGCCACGGCCGGGGTCACGCCCCAACTAACCCGCCAATAGGCTTTTCAGCTCTCCCGCGCGGTGCGACATGCGCGTGTTTCACCCAGGTGGGCGCAGGGGAGCCCAGGGGAGGCGGTGCGCGGATCTGCCCCAGCTGCTTGAGCCGCCCGATCCGCTTGAGCTGCTTGAGCTGCTTGAGCTCTCCCCTCGGTCACGGCGTGCCTTCGCAATTCCGTACCACCTCGCCCGGCAGGGCCGAGCCCTTCTCGATGACGTCCGCGAGCGCACGGGCCACCGGGGCGGAGCACTCGCCGAGGTTCAACAGCGCGTAGCCGTCACCGTCGAGGCGCCGGACAGGGCGGACGTCCATCGCGGGAAGCTGGATACCCGCGTGCCGCAGTGCCCTGCGGAGGGCGTGATGCGCCTCCTCCGCTTCCCTGACCTTCTCCGCCTTCTTCGTCTTCTCCGCCGTATCCGCCGTATCCGCCGTCTCCGCCGTCTCCGCTGTCTCCGCTGTCTTCGTCGTCTGCGCCGCGTCCGTCGCTCGGGTCGTCGTCACCGCTTGCCGCTCCGTCGTCATGGATTCTGCTCCGTCCGGCCCATGCCCTTCTGCGGTACGGGCCTTGGCCACTATGCGTGTTCCGGGCAGTACCAGAATGGCCCTGGAACGCATATCGGCGCCGCACACCGGCTGTTTTTCCCTCCACGCGATGACGTGGGACAGCGGCGCACGACGGCACACGACGGCGCGCGGCAGCGCGCAGTTAGAAATCCGGGGGATGGGACTCCGGGGAAACTCCTGCGGCGATCTCCGGAGGTTCAACTCCGGACGTTTTATGGGTGGTTCACGTCGGCCGGTGTTTCACGTGAAACACCGCTACGTCGTCCGTTCCGTACGCATCGTCCGTGACTGCGCATCATCCGCGCTGTACGCATCGTCCGCGCCGTAGGCGTATACCGCTCAGGCATGCACCGCTCAGGCGCGTACCGCTCCGCTGGGTACCGCTCAGATGGTGCGGGCGGTGGGTGCGTGGCGACGGGCCGCGGGGATGATCGCGGCACGCGCGTCCGCATACGTACCGCTGTGCCGCTTGGCTCCGCCACGCGCGGTGGACAGCGGCTCGATGCCGCGGATACGGCGGCTGCGCAGGCCCGGAGAGGCTCCGTGCGCCTCGGCGCTGATGCGCTGCTTGATCGTCGGCGGCAGCTCCGGCCGAGCGAACGTCCAGCCCACAGGCCAGCCTTGGCCGTACAGCGGTACGGAGCGTGGCGCGGGAACGCGGGGCACGGCTCGCGCGGCCGGCACCACAGGAGTGCCTGCGTCCGGGTCACGGTCGGGTTCGGGCTCGGCGCGGCGCACCGCCTCGGGGACCTCGTCTCCGGGGGTGCCGGTGCCCGTGGTCCCGTCGCCCAAGGTCCGCTCGTACAGCGCGGCCTCACGACGCGCGGCCGACGCCGGCGCGGAGACACCCAGGGCTGCCAGCAGCTTGCCGAGCAGGGCAAGGCACATCGCCCAGAACTTCATGACCTTGGTCGCAGCCATGGTCCCTCGCTTTCGGTCAGGATCTCCCCGAGAGATCCGTTGCTTCCTCTGCGCTGCTACGCCAGCGCTTGCTTCTCGCCGTATGCGCGTACTTCCGTTGCGCTGCCTCAGTTGCACCGCTCCGCTCGTCTCGCTACGGTGCGCCGCTTCTGTTGCGTTTTCTTATGATGAGTACGCAATGGGAGGATTCACGGACCGACGCCCCCGGATCGGCGTTCTTCCGATGAACACCACCCGTCCGCAGTAGCCACCGCGGTCAATCCGCAGGTAGGGGTGACCGTCAGCGGCGGTCGACGGAGCGGTGAGGCCGCTGCGAGCGCACTGGGCAGGGCACCGGCGGATGCGCACAGCGGAGTCTCGGGTTACGGCCGCCCTGCCCCCAGGTGCCCCTCCCCCGGGCGCCCCTTCCCCAGCCGGCGAACCGGCCTCGTCAGACCGCCGGGCGGTGAACCGGCCTCGTCAGACCGCCGGGCGGTGAACCGATCACGTCAGGCCGCCCGCCGGTTCAAGCGGGCGTCGGCTGCCCTGTGCGGGCCATTTCCGCCATGAGGCGGACGGCCTCGGCTTCGGGGGTATCGGGCGGGATGATCGCGAGGTCCCACCGGCCGTGGCCGGTGGAGACCAGGCAGATGGTGTCCGGCCCCGGACGGCGGGCGGCGGTCCGGCGGAGGCGGACCACATGGCCGGAGACGAGGATGTGGGCGGGGAACGCGGGCCAGCCGGTTCCGTTGACGGTGGCATGGGTGATCCGCGGCCAGTCGAACGGCAACGCGCTGAGCAGATCGGGGAGTTCGTCCAGGAGGTCGGCCGAGTGCGGCCACCAGGCGCCGTCGATGCGCCGCACCGTGTCGGCGTGCGGGGCAATGGCCAGGCGGGCGATGGGCGGCGGAGCGTGGTGCGGGGGCCAGGCCGGGCGGGCCCGGTCCGCGGGGTCGGGGTCGGTGGTCATGCGGGGGCTCCTGATACGGCGGGCCGCTACCCGGTCGTGGTCACCGGTCCTTGCCCTTACCGGTGCCGGTACCGGCACCGGAAGGGGACGGCGGACCGGTCGTACGGGGGCCGGGGCGGGCTCCGTCGTACGGCCGCCCGTGCACCCGCTGCCGCATCGACCGCTTCCAGTCCGCGTACCGGTGATGGGTGGCCATCCGACCGGCTGTCTGGGCATTGACCCGGTGGATGAACAGCACGCCCAGCGCAACCAGCGCCAGCAGCACGACCACGGTCAACAGAGTCTGCATGGTGCTCACCTCACCGAATCCCTCGGTATGCCTCGGCTCGCCTCGGTGTCCCTGGGCTTCCTGCGGCCTTCTTCGGCCTTCTTCGGTGTACCGGTGGTTTCCACGGTCCGGTGGTTCCACGGTACCCCGCAGCGCCCCCGCAAACCCCCCTATAGACGTTGATACTTCTTTCCCACGTCGATACTTCCTGCCGACGCCAATACCTCTCGATGCGCCCCGTACCGCTCCCCCCGCCACTCCCAGCGGGGGGCACCGGAGGTCTCAGCGGGGGCCATCGAAGGCAAACATCTACAACACTGTAGATTTTACTTACGCATGACCATTGCTGCCTGACCATTTCTTCATCGACGGAGGAGATTCCCATGGCCCTGTGGGACCGGATCAAGGATTCCGCGCAGACGATGCAGTCCCAGCTCGTCGCCACGAAGAACGAGCTCAAGAGCGGCGCCTTCCGCGACGCGAGCATGGCGATGTGCGCGCTGGTGGCCGCCGCCGACGGCACCATCGACCCGTCGGAGCGCCGACGGGTGGCGCAGCTCATCGCGTCCAACGAAGTGCTGCAGAACTTCGCGGCGGACGATCTCCAGCGCCGCTTCGACGGCTACCTCGACAAGCTCACCGCGGACTTCGACTTCGGCAAGGTGAGCGTGTTGCAGGAGGTGGGCAAGGTGAAGAAGAAGCCGACCGAGGCGCGTGCCGTGATCCAGATCGGCATCGTGATCGGCGGCGCGGACGGGAACTTCGACAAGACGGAGCAGGCAGTGGTGCGCGAGGCGTGCTTCGCGCTGGGCGTCGCGCCGGCGGAGTTCGACCTCTGAGACCCGAGCGCGGGGAGGGGCGGGCCGTCAGCCGACGACCCGCCCCCGAACCAGGTCAGCCCTCAGAACCAGGCCAACCCTCAGACATCAACGCCGAAGTCAGACCTCGGACGTTGACTCAGACCTCAGAACTCAGACATTGACGCCGAAGTCCGCGGCGATGCCCGCCAGGCCGGACGCGTACCCCTGGCCCACCGCGCGGAACTTCCACTCCGCACCGTGCCGGTACAGCTCACCGAAGACCATCGCGGTCTCGGTCGAGGCGTCCTCGCTCAGGTCGTAGCGGGCCAGCTCGGCCCCGTCCGCCTGGTTGACGACGCGGATGAAAGCGTTGCGTACCTGGCCGAAACTCTGCCCGCGGCTCGCCGCGTCATGAATGGAGACCGGGAAGACGATCTTCGCGATCTCGGCAGGCACCTCGGCCAGCCTGACGTTGATGGACTCGTCGTCCCCCTCGCCCTCACCGGTCAGGTTGTCGCCGGTGTGCTGGACCGAACCGTCCGGGCTGGTGAGGTTGTTGTAGAAGACGAAGTGTGCGTCCGAGGCGACCTTGCCCGACTCGGTGCACAGCAGCGCACTGGCGTCCAGGTCGTAATCGGCGCCTGTCGTCGTCCGTACGTCCCAGCCGAGGCCGACCGTGACCGCGGTCAGTCCGGGCGCTTCCTTCGACAGCGAGACGTTGCCGCCCTTGGCCAGCGAGACTCCCATGGCTTCCCTCCAGGTATTGCCTGTGTTCCGGGTCTGGCTCAAAATCTACAGGAGTGTAGAAATATGGGTCCGGAATCTGCGGCGTCCGGCGACAAGCCCGGCTGCGACCGCATGGATCCGGCCACTCAGTAAAATGCGCCGACGTCCCTGCCCGGGGACACCGCGCGTTGGGAGGCGACGGCATGGGCGGCACGCCCTTCGGCAAGGCGCTGGGCGTCGGCGGCACCCCAGGCCGGGCAAGGCTGGGCGACCTCGGCGGCACCGGTCGCGAGCGCGCCCGCCGACGCGGCCAGGGCCAGCTGGAGGCTCAGGTGCTGGCCGCGCTGCACCATGCGCCGGGCCCGGTCACCGCCGCCTGGGTGCAGGAACGACTCGACGGGGACCTCGCGTACACGACCGTGATGACGATCCTCTCCCGGCTGCACGCCAAGCAGGCCGTCACCCGCGAGCGGTCCGGCCGCGCCTACGTATGGACGCCGGCCGCCGACGAGGCGGGGCTCGCCGCGCTGCGGATGCGCCGCGTCCTGGACGGTGAACCGGACCGGGATGCCGTACTGACCAGCTTCGTCTCCGCGCTCTCGGAGCACGACGAGCAGTTGCTGCGCGCCCTCCTGGACCGCGCCGACGAAGCCGAAGCCCAGGCCGAAGCGGAAGCCCAGGCCGAAGCCGAAGCCAAAGCCCACGACGGCGCCCACGAAGCCGGGCCCGGCCACGCCACGGCCGCCGGGCCCGTCGGCGAGGGCCGGCCCGAGGGCGAAGCACACGGAGACGGAGCCTGACCGGTGGGCGTCTTCGTGTTCCTGCCGCTCGTCCTGCCGCTCACCGCGCTGCCGATCGCCCGGCTCGCGGAGCAGCACCTCCACCCGCGCGCCACCACCCGCCTGCTGACCCTGCTCGGCGCCGTCCTCGGCCTGTGCAGCACGCTCTGCCTGGCACTGCTGATGGTCGTGGGCACCGCCCAACTGCCCGGCAATCCACTGCCGGACGGGTGGTCCGATCCGGAGGTGCGGGCCGCGGTCCCGTACGCCGAGGTCGCCGGCTCCGCCGCGATTCCCCTGCTGACCACCGCCCTCCTCACGTGTGGTGCCGCACTGCGCCGGCACCGCCGGGTGCGGGCCCGTACGCACCACGCCCTGGACGCACTGCCGGCCGGCGCCGATCCCGCTGTGCTGCCGGACGACGAGCCGTACGCCTACGCCGTGCCCGGCACCCCGGCCCGCCCCGGACGGCCCGCGCGGCCCGGCCGGATCGCGGTCTCCCGAGGGATGCTGCGCAGCCTGGACGGCGACGAGCGGCGCGCGCTGTTCGCCCATGAGCACGCGCATCTGCGCTGCCGCCATCACCGCTATCTGCTCGCCGTACGCCTGGCCGGCTGCGTCAACCCGCTGCTGCTGCCGCTGCGTTCCGCGGTCGCCTTCGCCACCGAGCGCTGGGCGGACGAGGAGGCCGCGCGGGTGGTCGGCGACCGGCGGCTGACCGCCCGGGCCGTGGGCAAGGCGGCGCTGATCGCGCGGCCCGCGCCCGCTCCGGAGCTGGCGCACTTCGCGGCGCCGGAACCGGGGCCGGTACCGCGCCGGGTGGCGGCGCTGCTCGGCCCAGTACCGCCGGCCCGGCAGTGGCCGCCGGCGCTGACCCGGGCGGGGCTGGCCGCGCTGATGGCCGCCGCCGGAACCGCCGCGTCCGCGGTCTCCGCGCTCAACGCGGCGGTGGCACTGTTCCTCGTCCTCAAGGCGGCGACACCGCTCTGACGTCCCGACGGCGCCCCGGGGGCTCCCGCCGACATCCCGAGCCCGCCCGGGGGCTCCCGCCGACACCCCGAGCCCGCGCCGACGCCCGCCGCCTGCCGCCTGCCGCCTGCCGCCTGCCGACGCCGGCCTTCACTGACGCCCGGCTCCATCCGATCCCCGGCCCCACTGACGCCCGGCCCCCACTGTCGCCCGGTTTCGCGTTCCCGGGGCAATGGGGCTGCCAGGGAGGCACACTGATCGCCAGGACGTCTCATGGCAGCCAACTTCTACACACCTGTAGAAGTTCCCGGTAGAGTTGTCGCACATGCGCAACGGGCGCGGCCGAAGGGGGAGATGGCGACGAGGTGCGGACTCCTGAGCTGGGACTGCCCGCCTCCAGAGACGGAGGTGCGGTGGGTCTATCAGCCTGTCGAGGTCCAATACCCGGACGGCAGCTGGGACTTGGGGCGGATCAGCGCCTGGTGGACAGACGATGCCGGCGACGTGTGGTGCCGGCTGCGGACGCTGCCCGGTGGCGACGGCCCCCAGTGGCACCGTTACGATCCCGAGTCCATCCGGCTCCTGCCCAGCGACGGCATCTGACCCGCACCCGTGCCGGTCACCGCTGTCGCCGCTCATGAGCGCGGTTTCACGTGAAACAAGCACCAAGCAGCAAGCAGCAAGCACCAGAAGGGCCTCCGGCGTGCATGACAGGCAGACGCATCAGCAGTCGGCCCGACGAGGCAGCGGCACGCCCCGCTCGTCCCGTACCGGCGACACCGCACGTCCCGCCGGCACCGGCGCCCGCCGTAAGCCCTCCGGCCCCTCCCCTCGACCCGACGGGTCCGCTAGGGCGGGTGGGCCGAGCAGATCACGTGGTGCGCGAAGGCCATCCGGTGCGGGCGCTTCAGGTGGTCCGGGCGGCTCCGGTGGCGTGCGGATGACCCGGCGCGGTCGCATCGTGGCCTGGACCGGCGGCATCCTCGGCGTCCTGCTGCTCGGCACGGCCGGCGTCGGCGCGTGGGTCTACCAGCATCTCGACGGCAACATCAACGGCGCGAACATCGGTCTGGACGGCGACCGGCCGGTCAACCTCAGCCCCGGCTCCAAGAACATCCTGGTCGTCGGGTCGGACAGCCGTGCCGGCGCCAACGCCAAGTACGGCCGGAACCTGACCACCATGCAGTCGGACACGCTGATGGTGCTGCACATCTCCGCCGACCATCAGTGGGCCACCGCGGTGTCCTTCCCCCGCGACTCCTGGGTACAGATTCCCGCCTGCACCCAGGGCAACGGTTCGCCCTCGGCCCCGCACCATTTCAAGATCAACGAGGCGTTCTCGATCGGCGGTGACACCGGTGACATCTCCAAGGCCGCAGCCTGCACGATCAAGACCGTCGAGAAGAACACCGGTCTGCGCATCGACCACTTCACCTCGGTCGACTTCCAGGGCTTCAAGGGCATGGTCAACGCCCTGGGCGGCATAGAGGTCTGCCCCCGACACGCCATCCACGACAAGAAGGCCCACCTGGACATGGCCGCAGGTTGCCAGACCGTCAAGGACGAGCAGGCGCTCGGCTACGTCCGTACCCGTTACAGCGTCGGCGACGGCTCCGACCTCGGCCGCATCGGCCGCCAGCAGGAGTTCATGAAGGCCCTGGCCGCCAAGGCACAGTCCAAACTCACCAGCCCCGGCGATCTCTACGGCTTCCTGGACTCGGCGACCAAGTCCCTCACCACCGACAAGGAGCTGGCCGGGCTCAAGCCGCTCTACGACCTCGCCTCGACGGTCAAGGACATCCCCTCCGACCGCCTCACCTTCCTCACCGTCCCCAACTACCCGCGCGAGGCGGATGTCCCCACCGACAAGGCCAATGTGGTCTGGCAATACCCGCAGGCCGGCGAGCTGTTCAGCGGCCTCGCCCACGACCGCGAGACCGGCGCCGCGGGGAAGAAGAAGTTCGAGGAGGCCGCGAAGAACCCGGTGACCGCGCGCTCCGTCCGGGTCCGTGTCCTCAACGGCACCGGTACCCCCGGCCAGGCCGCCTCCGCCGCCGAGCGGCTGCGCAAGCTCGGCTTCACGGTCGTCGGCACCGGCAACGCCCCCGCGACGGACAAGACCGCCCTCACCTACCCCGCCGGGCTCGGGCCGCAGGGCGAGGTGCTCGCCGCGCGCCTGCCCGGCACCAAGGCGGCGGAGTCGGCCACCGCGGCGCCGGGCATGGTGACGCTGACGATCGGGCCGGACTTTCCGGCGGAGGCAGGGGAATAGCCCCTGCCGTCTCCGTCAGGCGTGCAGTCGCTCCACCGGCTGGGCCGTGTGCACCTCGATGTCGTGTGCGGCCCGCTGCAGCAGCTGGTGGCTGAGGTGCGACATCGCCCGGGCCACCGCCAACTCGTCGCCGATGGCCGGGACGTTCTCATCGGTGGGGTTGCAGCGAGCCGTCCCCTGGCCGACCATCTGACCGCCTTCCTTGCCGCGCAGCCGGGCCTCGGCGCTGACCTCGCTGCCCTTCTCGGTAATGGTGATCTCGGCGTTCCATGTCTTCGTGGTCACCGGAAGCCTCCTCGTACCTCCCACACGCAGCACAGGACCTGCCCCCATACAAATCGTCGCACCGCAGCTCAGAGACCGCAGCTCAGAGGCCGGATCTCCGGGTTGTGGCACCAGGAAATGGGGGGTTTCCCCCATACCCCGGCCCGCGGTGCCCGCCCTAATCTGATCTCCGTGGCCGCAGGGCAGGGAGACGCCCGGCCGCCTCGGAAACTTCTGGGCATATCGGGGGGACTTCATGAACAAGCGCGCCTGCATCATCGGGGCCGTGGCGCTGGCCTGCATCGGAGCGGGGGGCCTCAGCGGCTGCGGACTGCTGCCCGGCGAGACCTTCACGGACGACGCCAAGATCTCGAAGAAGATCACGGCGATCCGGATCGACGGCGAATCGGGCAGTGTCACGGTGCGCGGCGGCAAGAGCGGCGGGCCGGACGGCGCCACGGCGTCGGTCCACCGCTCGGTCACCTACCGCGGCGACCGTCCGGAGGGCGCGACGCACCGGGTGGAGGGCGGTGTGCTGGTGCTCGGCGACTGCGGCGACGACTGCTCGGCGAGTTACACGGTCGAGGTACCGGCCGGTCTCCCGGTGAGCGGTGAGACCTCCAACGGGGCGGTGAATCTGACGAAGGTGGGTGCGGTGGACGTCACCACCAGCTCAGGGGCCGTGGAGCTGGACGACGTATCCGGCACGGTCGACGTCCACACCTCCAACGGCCGGATCGCCGGACGCGGCCTGTCGGGCACGCACATCACGGCCGAAACCTCCAACGGGGAGATCGACCTCACCCCGGCCACCGCGCAGAACGTCCGGGCGAAGACGTCCAACGGCGGTATCACCGTGACGGTGCCGAAGGGCGACTATCGAATAGCCACCCGGACCACCAACGGCAGCAAGGACATCACCGTGCCCGACGCCCCGGCGGGGCGCTATCGCCTCGACCTGACCACCACCAACGGCAGCATCACCGCGAAGTCCGCCTGACGGTCCGCCTGCCGATCCGCCCGGCGGGCGGCGGGCTGCCTGGCAGCGGGAGAGTTCCAGGGCAGCCGCCACTCAGCTCTCCCTCCGCCCCTCCGTCCGCGCCGCCGTCAGTCCTCCCCTTCCAGTTCGCCCTCCGTCTCGAGGAAGGCCTCCCGCAGCGCGGCCAGCGTTTCGGCGTCCGGCTTCTCCCACATACCGCGGGACTCGGCCTCCAGGAGGCGTTCGGCGATGCCGTGCAGGGCCCAGGGGTTGGCCTCCTGGAGGAAGGCGCGGTTCTCCGGGTCGATGACGTAGGTCTGGGCGAGCTTGTCGTACATCCAGTCGGCGACCACACCCGTGGTGGCGTCGTAGCCGAACAAGTAGTCCACAGTGGCGGCGAGTTCGAAGGCGCCCTTGTAGCCGTGGCGGCGCATGGCTTCGATCCAGCGGGGGTTGACGACCCGGGCGCGGAAGACCCGGGAGGTCTCCTCGACCAGCGTCCTGGTGCGGACCGTCTCGGGGCGGGTGGAGTCGCCGATGTACGCCGCGGGGGCCTTGCCCTTGAGCGCCTTGACGGTGGCGACCATGCCGCCGTGGTACTGGAAGTAGTCGTCGGAGTCGGCGATGTCGTGCTCGCGGGTGTCCGTGTTCTTGGCCGCCACCGCGATGCGCTGGTAGGCCGTCTCCATCTCCTCGCGCGCCGAACGCCCGTCCAGGCCACGGCCGTAGGCGTAGCCGCCCCAGACGGTGTAGACCTCGGCCAGGTCGGCGTCGGTGCGCCAGTCGCGCGAGTCGATCAGCTGGAGGAGGCCCGCACCGTACGTCCCCGGGCGGGAGCCGAAGATCCGGGTGGTGGCGCGGCGTTCGTCGCCGTGGGAGGACAGGTCCGCCTGGGTGTGGGCGCGGACGAAGTTCTGGTCGTCCGGCTCGTCGAGTCCGGCGGCCAGCCGTACGGCGTCGTCGAGGAGGCCGATGACGTGCGGGAAGGCGTCCCGGAAGAAGCCCGAGATGCGCAGGGTGACGTCAATACGGGGGCGGCCCAGCTCGGCGAGCGGGATGGGCTCCAGGCCGGTGACGCGGCGCGAGGCGTCGTCCCATACGGGGCGGATGCCCAGCAGGGCGAGGGCCTCGGCCACGTCGTCACCGCTGGTGCGCATCGCGCTGGTCCCCCACAGGGACAGTCCGACCGACTGCGGCCACTCGCCGTTGTCGGTGCGGTAGCGCTCCAGCAGCGAGTCGGCCAGGGCCTGGCCGGTCTCCCAGGCGAGGCGGGAGGGGACGGCCTTGGGGTCGACGGAGTAGAAGTTGCGGCCGGTCGGCAGGGTGTTGACCAGGCCGCGGAGCGGGGAGCCGGAGGGGCCCGCCGGGACGAAGCCGCCGTTGAGCGCGTGGACGGCGTGGTCGATCTCGTCGGTGGTGGCGGCGAGGCGCGGGACGACCTGGCGGGCGGCGAAGTCGAGGATGTCGGCGACCGCGGCCGGGTGGCCGTCGGCGACCCGGGCGACCGCGGCCGGGTCCCAGTCGGCGTCCTCCATGGCCTGGACGAGAGCGCGGGCGGTGTCCTCGGCCTGGTCGGCGGTGGTACGGGTGGCCGCGGACTCGTCCAGCCCGAGCGCCTCGCGCAGGCCGGGCAGGGCGGTGGTGCCGCCCCAGATCTGCCGGGCGCGGAGGATGGCGAGGACGAGGTTGACGCGGGCCTCGCCGGCCGGGGCGGCCCCCAGGACGTGCAGTCCGTCGCGGATCTGGGCGTCCTTGACCTCGCACAGCCAGCCATCGACGTGCAGCAGGAAGTCGTCGAAGCCGTCGTCGTCGGGGCGTTCGTCCATGCCCAGGTCGTGGTCGAGCTTGGCGGCCTGGATCAGGGTCCAGATCTGGGCGCGGATGGCGGGCAGCTTGGCCGGGTCCATGGCGGAGATCGCGGCGTACTCGTCCAGGAGTTGCTCCAGCCGCGCGATGTCGCCATAGGACTCGGCGCGGGCCATCGGCGGGACGAGGTGGTCGACGAGGGTGGCGTGCACCCGGCGCTTGGCCTGGGTGCCCTCGCCCGGGTCGTTCACGAGGAAGGGGTAGATCAGGGGCAGGTCGCCGAGGGCGGCGTCCGGGGCGCAGGCGGCGGAGAGCCCAGCGTTCTTGCCCGGCAGCCACTCCAGGTTGCCGTGCTTGCCCAGGTGGACCATGGCGTCCGCGCCGAAGCCGCCGTCCTCCTGGGAGGCGGCGATCCAGCGGTAGGCCGCCAAGTAGTGGTGCGACGGCGGCAGATCGGGGTCGTGATAGATCGCGATCGGGTTCTCGCCGAAGCCGCGCGGCGGCTGGATGAGGATGAGCAGATTGCCGCGCCGCAGGGCGGCGAGCACGATATCGCCGTCGGGGTCGCGGCCGGGCTCGCCCGCGTGGCTGCGGTCGAGGAACATCTCGCCGGGCGGCGGCCCCCAGTGCTCCTCGACGGCGTCGCGGAGTTCCTGCGGGAGGGCCCCGTACCAGCGCCGGTAGTCGGCGGCCGGGATGCGGACGGGGTTGCGGGCCAGCTGTTCCTCGGTGAGCCACTCCTGGTCGTGGCCGCCGGCCTCGATGAGGGCGTAGATCAGCTCGTCGCCGTCGCCGGAGGCGAGGCCCGGGACGTCCTCGGTGCCGAAGTCGTAGCCCTCGGCGCGGAGGCGGCGGAGCAGGGCGACGGCGCTGGCGGGGGTGTCCAGGCCGACCGCGTTGCCGATCCGGGAGTGCTTGGTGGGGTAGGCGGACAGCACCAGCGCGAGGCGCTTCTCCGCGGCCGGGATGTGGCGCAGCCGGGCGTGACGTACGGCGGTACCGGCGACCCGGGCGGCGCGTTCGGGGTCGGCGACGTACACCGGGAGGCCGTCCTCATCGACCTCCTTGAAGGAGAACGGCACGGTGATCAGGCGGCCGTCGAACTCGGGGACGGCGATCTGCGAGGCGGCGTCGAGTGGGGAGAGCCCCTCGTCGTTCTCCGCCCAGGCGCTGCGCGGCCCGGTCAGGCACAGCGCCTGCAGGACCGGTACGTCCAGGCCGGCCAGCGCGCCCGCGTCCCAGGACTCGTCATCTCCGCCGGCGGAGGCCTCGGCGGGCTTGGTGCCGCCGGCCGCGAGCACGGTCGTGACGATGGCGTCGGCGGCGCGGAGGGCGTCGATCAGCTCGGGTTCGGGGGCGCGGAGGGAGGCGACGAAGAGCGGCAGGGCCCGTCCGCCGGCCACCTCGACCTGCTCGCACAGGGCCCGTACGAAGGCGGTGTTGCCGCTCATGTGGTGGGCGCGGTAGTAGAGCACGGCAACGGCGGGACCGTGCTCATTGCGGGTCTCCCACTCCAAGGGGCCCCAGGTGGGCGCGGCCACGGGCGGTTCGAAGCCGTGGCCGGTCAGCAGCACGGTGTCGGAGAGGAAGCGGGCGAGCTGGTCGAGGTTGGCGGGGCCGCCATGGGCCAGGTAGGCATGCGCCTCGGCGGCGATGCCGATGGGGACCGTGGACTGCTCCATGAGCTGGGCGTCGGGGGCCTGTTCGCCGGTGAGCACGATGACCGGCCGGTGCTGGTCCTCGGCGAGCAGGATGTCCAGGCCCTCCTGCCAGGCGCGGATGCCGCCGAGAAGGCGTACGACGACGAGGTCGGTGCCCTCCAGCAGCGCGGGCAGTTCGCTGACATCGAGGCGGGCGGGGTTGGCGAGCCGGTACGGCACGGGGCCGGTGGCCGCGCGGGCACTGAGCAGGTCGGTGTCGGAGGTCGACAGCAGCAGAAACATGCGAGCGCAGGCCTTCCTCGGGGTGTCCGCGCCCCGGGTGGTCGTAAGGACGGCGGGAGTTCCTGGCTCACCCGGCATGGGCCGGGTTCACAGTGGCGGGACCGCGCCGGAGTCTCACCGGGCTTCCTCCCTCGGGCCGCAGAGCCCGGCGCCGTCGCTGGCGTCCGGCGGGCCAGCCGACCCACCGACCTGCATAGTAAGGGGCAGCGGGTGGGGTGCGTAAGCGGGCCTGTGCACCTGCCTCCCGGGCCGTGCCCCGTCCTCCGCCGCGGCACGGCCGGTGGCCGGATCGCCCCGGATCGGCCACTCACCGTCGTCGGTATGCTCGCCGCCATGCCGCCCTCCCCCTCGATACGGCCCCATGAGGCCGCACCGCCCATACGGGATCGCGGTGACGCCTGCCCGGGAGCGCTGCGGCTGCACTCCGCCGCCGATGGCTGCCTCGCCCGAGTGCGGGTACCCGCCGGTGATCTGACGGTACGTCAGGCATCTGTGCTGGCCGACGCCGCCGACCGTCTCGGCGACGGGCACCTCTCCCTGACCTCCCGGGGGAACATCGAACTCCGCGGCCTGCCGGACGACTGCGGCGCCCGGCTCGCCGCCCTGCTCCGCGACGCCGGCCTGCTGCCCTCGGAACGCCATGAGCGGATCCGCAACATCCTCGCCTCCCCGCTGGCCGGGCTGGACCGCAACACCCCTGCTGACGTGCGGTCGTGGGCCCGGGAGCTGGACGCACTGCTGTGCGCGAGCACGTCCGCGACCGCGCTTTCGGGCCGCTTCCTCTTCGTCCTGGACGACGGGCGGGGGGATGTGGCAACGCTCGGCGGGGATGTGACCTTGGTCGCAGAACGGGGCGGAGCTGCGGCTTCCGCGAGTCCGGCGGGGACCGGGGGCGGAAGTGGACCTGGCGACAGGAGTGGCCCGGGCGACGGGAGTGAGCCTGGGAGTGGAAGTGGGCCTGGGGGTAGAAGTGGGCGCGGCAACGGGAGTGGGCCGGGGGGCGGGAATGGCCCCGGGAACGGGAGGGGAAGCAGGTCCGGGTGCGGGGCGCTGCTGCGGGTCGGCGAGGATCCGGCGGCGCTGAGGATCGCGGGCCGGGACGCGGCACGTGCTGCGCTCATCGCCGCCGAGACCTTCCTGGCCGCCGCCGAGGCGAACGGCAGCGGCGCCTGGCGAGTCCGCGAACTCCCGGCCGGACAGGGGCTGACAGCCCTGGACGTGGCGGAGCGGCTGCGGACGGCGGGCATCGCGGCGGAGTACGTCGCTGATGCGGCGTATGCGGCGTATGCGGGGCACATGGCGCACGCGGCGCAGGGAGCACACACGGCCGACGCTGCGGACCCATCCGCGGGCGCATCCGCGGCCCCCTCCGCAGATTCTTCCGCTCCGGGAATCGTCGAAGGTCCCGATGGCCCCGATGGCTCCGACGGCCCCGATGGGCGCCACGTCGCCCTCTCCGTCCTGGCGCCGCTGGGCCGGCTGAGCACCGCCCAATGGCGCCTGCTCACCGCCACCGCAGCCCACCACGGATCCGGCGAACTGCGCCTCACACCCTGGCGCGGCATCGTCGTCCCCGGCCTGGCGGCCACCACGGCCGACGCCCGGCTGGCCGCCCTGTCCGCCGCCGGGCTGGTCACCGACCCGTCCTCCCCCTGGTACCGCCTCGGCGCCTGCACCGGCCGCCCCGGCTGCGCCAAGTCCCGTACGGACGTACGCGCCGACGCCGCAGCCGCCATCGGGACAGGCACCCCCACGCCAGGCGACGCCCCCGCCCTCACCGCGCCTCTCGCCACACCCGAGCACCCCGTCCCCCTCCCCCCACACGAGCCACGCGTCGCCGCCCTGCGCGATCTGCCCGTCCATTGGTCCGGCTGCGAACGCCGCTGTGGCCACCCCCACGGCACCTGGATCGACGTCCTGGCGACACCCGACGGCTACCAGGTATCGGTCGTACGGCCACCACACGCACCACCAGCAACACAAGAAACGAGGCCACAGTGACCGCGTTCGAGTACGAGAGGGACGGTGCGGCGATCTACCGCCAGTCCTTCGCCACCATCCGCGCCGAGGCGGACCTCGCCGGCCTGCCCGCCGACGTCAGCCGGGTCGCGGTCCGCATGATCCACGCCTGCGGCATGGTCGACCTCGTACCCGACCTGGCCTTCACGCCCGGCGTGGTGGCCGGCGCCCGGAAAGCCCTGCGCGCCGGTGCGCCGATCCTCTGCGACGCCACCATGGTCGCCAGCGGCGTCACCCGTAAGCGGCTGCCGGCCGGCAACGACGTCCTGTGCACGCTCACCGATCCGTCGGTGCCGGACCTGGCCGCCCAGATGGGGACCACCCGCACCGCGGCCGCGCTCGAACTGTGGCGGGACCGTATGGACGGCGCGGTGGTGGCGATCGGCAATGCGCCCACCGCCCTCTTCCGGCTCCTCGAAATGATCGAGGAGGGGGCACCGCGCCCCGCCGCCGTCCTCGGCATTCCCGTCGGCTTCATCGGCGCGGCGGAGTCCAAGGACGCGCTGATCGCCCATCCGTCGAAGCTGGACCACATCGTGGTGCGCGGGCGCCGCGGCGGCAGCGCCATGGCCGCGGCCGCGATCAACGCCATCGCGAGCGAGGAAGAATGAGCGTGACCGTGACCGTGAGCGAGCAGCAAGAGCAGCGGGAGCAGCAGGAAGAAGCGACGGCCGCCACCGGCCGCCTCTACGGTGTGGGCCTCGGCCCCGGTGACCCGTCCCTGATGACGATCCGGGCCGCCGAAGTCATCGCCGAGGCCGATGTCATCGCGTACCACAGCGCCCGGCACGGACGCTCCATCGCACGCGCGATAGCCGCCAGCCACCTGCGCACCGACCACATCGAGGAAGCGCTGATCTACCCGGTCACCACCGAGTCGACCGATCACCCCGGTGGCTACCGGGGTGCGCTGGACGAGTTCTACGAGGCCGCCGCGGCCCGCCTCGCCGCCCACCTCGACGCCGGCCGCACGGTCGCCGTCATCTCCGAGGGCGACCCGCTCTTCTACGGCTCCTACCAGCACATGCACAAGCGGCTGGCGCACCGCTACCCGACCGAGGTGATCCCCGGTGTCACCTCGATCAGCGCCGCCGCGGCCCGCCTGGGCAGGCCCCTCGCCGAGGCCGACGAGGTCCTCACCGTCCTCCCCGGCACGCTCCCCGAGGAGGAGCTGACGGCGCGTCTCGCCGCCACGGACACCGCCGTCGTCATGAAACTCGGCCGCACCTTCCCCACCGTCCGCCGCGCCATGGAACGCTCCGGCCGCCTCCCCGAGGCCCACTACGTCGAACGCGCCACCATGCCCGGCGAACGCACGACCCCCCTGGCCACCGTCGACACCGAGACCGACACCGTCCCCTACTTCTCGGTCGCCGTCGTGCCCAGCCGCATCGCAGCGCTGCCCACACCCGCCACCTCGACTCTGTCCGCCACATCGACCGATTCCACCCAGTCCACTCAGCCCACCCAGTCCACCCAGCCCACTCAGTCCACTCAGTCCACCGACTCCGACCCCACCGGCCAGGGTGAGCAGGCCGCCCAGCGCAGCACCGCCTCCTCCGACACCGGCGAGGTCGTCGTGGTCGGCACCGGCCCGGCCGGCCCGCTCTGGCTCACCCCGGAGTCACGTGGCGCCCTCGCCGCCGCCGAGGATCTGGTCGGCTATGCCACCTACCTCGACCGCGTCCCGGTACGCCCGGGCCAGCGTCGCCACGCATCCGACAACAAGGTCGAGTCCGAACGCGCGGAATTCGCCCTCGACTTGGCCCGGCGCGGCCGTCGGGTCGCCGTGGTCTCCGGTGGCGACCCGGGCATCTTCGCCATGGCCACTGCCGTGCTGGAGGTCGCCTCCCAGGATCCGTACCGCTCCGTTCCCGTACGGGTCCTCCCCGGCGTCACCGCCGCCAACGCGGCCGCCGCCCGCGCCGGCGCCCCGCTCGGCCACGACTACGCGGTCATCTCCCTCTCCGACCGCCTCAAGCCGTGGGAAGTCATCGCCGACCGCCTCCGCGCCGCCGCCACCGCCGATCTGGCCCTGGCCCTCTACAACCCCGGCTCCCGTACGCGCACTTGGCAGGTCGCCAAGGCCCGCGAACTCCTCCTCGAACACCGCTCCCCGGACACCCCGGTCATCCTCGCCCGCGACATCGGCGGCCCCGAGGAATCCCTCCGCACGGTCGCTTTGACCGACCTCGACCCCACCCAGATCGACATGCGCACCCTCCTCATCATCGGCTCGTCCCAGACGCAGGTCGTACGGCGTGAAGACGGGAGGGATGGGGACGTGGTCTGGACGCCACGGACGTATCCGGAGCAGTAGCGCGGTATTGGACGGGCAGTGGCCCCTGCGGCAGGCAGGGGCCACACAGCGTCACTTGGACCAATAGGGGTCAGGCGCGTCAGGCGTGTAGTCCGGTCCGCCGCCGGGCGCCTCGGGGAATTTGTCGCCTTCTTCGCCCTCAACGTCACCGCTGGGCCCGTCGGATAGGGCACCAACACTAGCAGCAATGGAGACGTCACCGAAGCCAGTTACCGAAAGATTGACAACGCAGCCATCCGACCTTTTCCCGGAAATCGAAGGCTCACGAGGATCCAACATAGTGATCTTGAACCCCTCTCCCCTCCAGTAATTTTCGACGACCGCGAGAAGCTTGGTCAGCTTCGCCTTCGATATCTTGGTACGCACATGACGCTGCCTGCCAACTCTCACTTCCCCATCGGATTTATTCGTGAAAGAATTTCTGCGCTGCGACATGTGAGCGGGGTCGTCGCGCCATTTGAGTCGAGGGCTCACCATCTTGAAAGTTTCATTCAGCAGCGAGTCGACTTGCTTGACTGCCTGTTCCACACTAATGGTGGGCTCGGGGTCGTCACCCCGCAAGAGAGAGCACCCATCCAGCAACCCAGATACCAACACTACGCCAACGACCGTCAAGCAAAACTTCCGTCGAATCATCAGATTCATCGCCTCGCCTGGAAGGTAACCTTCTCCGGGTGGCCGGCCACTATCGCCCCCATATTGTTCAATGACCGGGGATCACCCTCATCGGGCGGATCAAAGTAGCTGGAATGCGAATTCCAAGGTACACCGGGATCCACTGCAAACCGATTTCCGCCAAAATCTTCGCTGGCCGGATCCTGACCGAACCACAATCCATGCGGATCGACAAGATGAGCTATTCCGGCACCGATAGGGCCACCGATGGCGGCGGCACCGGATTCACCCTTGGAAGGCGCGTGGGTAACCGGATCACTCTCGGCCGCTCCCACCCATACATGACCGGCGCCGACCCCAAGCTCCTCGGCCTTCTCCGCGCCGGTCCCAGGGCTGCCCACGAGGACGATGTCGTCAGCAGGGATTCCCCCCTCACGCTGAGCCGCCTGACCCACCGTGAACGACCCGTAACTGTGGCCGATCGCCGTGACGTGCGGTCGATCCCCCTGATGGGTCGCTTGGATGCCGTCCAAGAAATTCCCGAAGTCCGCCCCGCCTCTCTTGCCTCGTTCCTCGCCTGCAACCGCAAAGTCACTGGGCCCGCCCGAGCCGATCTGCGGCGCGTCGTATCCAAGCCAGACGATTGAAGCCGTCTTGCGTTGCCCGCGGTCAGCAGCGTCCGCCGATTTCCAGACGTTCTTGGCTCGCTCACCATCCTCTCCCCCTATTCCTGAGAGGGTAGTGCCCAGACCAGGCACATAGGCGGCGACATTATCCGCAGTATCAGGGTCACCGTACGACAGGATGGCACGCCCCTGCCCCTCTGGGCCAATGCCGAGCAGAAGCGGTTCTGGCTTCTTTCCCTCGTCGTCGTCCAGGCGCTTTCTAATTGCCTTGAAGCCGTCATGTTGTTCCTTCACCTCGTCCGGCACAGGCTCCGGATACGTGGCAATCAGCCGGTCAAGATTAACCCGATTCGCCTTGTCGCGAGTCTTCGCCGGTATCCCGTCGAGGTTTCCGACGACGTCCGGGTTGAGCGCCAGCTGTTCCTCCTGCTCCTCCTTGCTCAGGCCGTTCCACCAGTCCCGGACCTTCTTCGGATCTGTGCCCTTGGCAGGAGCGGACTGCAGCCCCACAGCCTCTCCGGCAATCTTGGAGATGTCCGAGGCGTCTCTCTGAGACTCAAGACGGTCCACGTCAAGCCCTCTACCGACACGGAGTCTCGCAAGTGCGACTCGATATCGGGCGTCTATCTCCTGGGCTCTGCGCAGGGAGGACAGAATGTAATTCTCAACGCTGAGCCTCTCCCGCTCCTTCGCCGGCGGTCCCGCGTCCGGGTCTCCGGTGGGTATGTCCCCCTCATCGGCGTACAGGACCTCACCGGTCGGAGCCACCTTGTATCCCTTACGAGTGGCTTCGTCCACTGCCTGATGGAGCATCTTCTGCTCTTGGCGGAGTTCGGTAATGGCTCCGTCCAGGGTCGCCTGGATCAGTGCACATTCCTGGCTGCTGAACTGAAAGTTCTCGCTCAGCCTGCTCATGCGCTTCTGCGCCTTGTCAGCTGCTTCCCCGGACCACTCATGCTTCAGCGGCCGGAGCATGTGAGCGTCCGTGCGGTCGCAGTAGCCCCCGAGTCGCCGGGCGACCTGCGCCCATTCTTCCTTCGCGCTTTCCAGCGCGGAGAAGTTGAGGTTCTGCACGTCTCGTACAGTCAGCGTCATCGGGACATCATCCAAAGGGGCTGTCGAAGCGGGCAGCGCTCTGCGCGGCGGGGCGGACGGAGACGGAGCTTCCGGCGGCAGGGCGAGTGAACGACCGCGCGGTCTCCTCGTCGTTCTTCTGGTAGTTGTCCGCAGAAGCCCGGAGCGATTGCGCGACTTGGCCGCACTCCTTGCGGACATCGCTGAGCCGGTCATGCCAACTCTGGTGAGTTCTCAGCAGCTCCGCAGCGAATTCAAAGCCCTGTGTCTGGCCCGGCACACTCTGATGATGCGCGTTCAGGCTGTCCAGGGCGGTCCCTAGGCCGGCGTACATCTCCTCGCCATGGGTGGCGGCTGTGCGCAGTGCTGCCGGATCGACTTTGTTGGTCGACAAAGCTCCCCCGATTCCCCGTGGATTCCCCGTAGATTGACAGCCTGCCACCCTATGCGATGGCCCCGGGTCGGTTGTCGGTTCCGTTGAAAAGGTCGTAGAGCCAGGTGGCGGCTTGCTCTGGGGTTGCTGCCTCTGGGATGCCTGTTGGGGTCGGGGGGCGGCGTACGACTACCACCGGCACGCCGGCCTCCCTTGCGGCGGTGAGTTTGGGAGCCGTTGCCGCGGCGCCGCTGTCCTTGGTGACGAGGACGTCGATGCGGTGGGTGTGGAGGAGCTCGCGTTCGCCTTCCAGGGTGAACGGGCCGCGGTCCAGGAGCGTCGTCATGTGGGGTGGGTGCGGCGGCTCGGGCGCGTCCACAGAGCGGACGAGGAACCAGTGGTCGGTGAGGTGGGCGAAGTGGGAGAGGCCCATGCGGCCGGTGGTGAGGAAGACGCGGCGGGTGCCGGAGAGGGTGGGGAGGGCTGGAAGGGTGGGGAGGACCTCGGCGGCCTCGTCGAGGGAGGCAACCGGGTGCCAGACGTCCCCCGGTCCCGGTACCCAGCCGGGCCGGCGGAGGGCAAGCAGGGGAACATGGGCGGTGGCGGCCGCCTGGGCCGCATGGAAACTGATCGTGCCGGCGAAGGGATGGGTGGCGTCGATGAGCGCGTCCACCGCGTGCTCGCGCAGCCAGCGGGCGAGGCCCTCGGGGCCGCCGAATCCTCCGATGCGGACCTCCCCGGCGGGCAGGCGCGGGGTGGTGACCCGGCCGGCGAGTGAGCTCGTCACGTGCAGGGACGGGTCCGCGACCAGGGTGGTGGCCAGGCGGCGGGCCTCGGTCGTACCGCCGAGGATGAGGACATGGCGGACCGGACGGACCGGGCGGGCTGCGTCGGGCATGGGGTGTGGATTCCTCCGTGGCTGATGAGCAGACGAAGGGTACGGGACAACGGAGGGCGAGCACGGGGGCGGCCGCTGGTGGGCGGAGCGCGCAGCTCGCGCACACCGGGCTGCGGCACGGGTGGACGACCGGTGCATGTGCCACGGCGGCGAGCACGGCCGCGTACACGGCGCTGCTGAGCGGGGAGTTCCCGGATCCGGTGACGATCACGCTGCCGAAGGGGCAGACGCCGTCGTTCGCGCTGGCGGTGGAGGAGTGGGAGGAGTGGGGGGAGTGGGACGCGGAGCGCGGCGTCGCCATGGCGGGGGTGGTGAAGGATGCCGGGGATGATCCGGATGTGACGCATGGGGCGTTGATCCGGGCACGGGTGCGGGAGTTGGCGCCCGGGTCGGGTGTCGTGTTCAAGGCCGGGCCCGGCGTCGGGACCGTGACGCGGCCGGGGCTGCCGCTGGAGGTGGGCGAGCCGGCGATCAACCCCGTGCCGCGGCAGATGATCCGGGAACATCTGGTGCGTGTCGCGGAGCGGTATGGCCGGGGTTCGGGGTCGGGATCGGGGTCGGGATCGGGATCGGGGTCACGTTCGCGTTCGGCTTCGGCTTCGGCGAGGGAACAAGGAACGCCGGGGACGACTGGAACGGCGGGAACGGCCGACGTCGAGGTGGAGATCTCCGTCGATCACGGGGAGGAGATCGCACGCAGTACGTGGAACCCGCGGCTGGGCATCCTGGGCGGGCTGTCGATTCTCGGGACTACCGGGATCGTGGTGCCGTACTCGTGCTCGGCATGGATCGATTCCATCCGGCGCGGGGTGGACGTGGCGCGCGCGGCGGGGCGTACGCACGTGGCCGGGTGTACGGGATCGACGTCCGAGAAGGTCGCCGTCGCGCTGCACCATCTGCCCGAGGACGCGCTGCTGGACATGGGGGACTTCGCGGGGGCGGTACTGAAGTACCTGCGGCGGCACCCCGTGGACCGGCTCACCATCTGCGGCGGGTTCGCCAAGCTGTCCAAACTGGCGGCGGGGCATCTGGACCTGCATTCGGCACGGTCCCAGGTGGACAAGGGCTTTCTCGCCGAACTCGCCCGGCACGGCGGCGCCGATGAGGCGCTGGCGGAGGAGGTCGCGGTGGCCAACACCGGGCTGGCGGCACTGCAGTTGTGTGCGGCGGCCGGGGTGCCACTGGGGGATCTGGTGGCGGCGACGGCGCGCGACGAGGCGCTGGCCGTGCTGCGGGGGGCGCCCGTCGCGGTCGATGTCATCTGTATCGACCGGGCGGGGATGGTGGTGGGGCGGGCGGAGCCGCGGGGGCCGGGGCCGAGGCCGGGCGCGGGCGCCGTCACGGATCGGGGCGCGGGCGCCGTCACGGATCGGGGCGGGGGCCCGCGCTCGGGCCCGGGGGCATGAGCCGGTGAGGGGCCCCGTCAGTTCCTCACCGGCCGTCTTTTTTCACTGGTATCCGCGGTCGTCCACTGGCATCCGCAGTCCCTGGTATCGGCGGTCCCACTGATATCCGCGGTCCCACTGATATCGGCGGTCCCGCTGATATCCGCGGTCGTCGCAATTACCGCTTGCTCTTGCTGCGCAGGGAGTCCTGGTCGGCCTCGTCCCGGGAGCCCCGGTCGTCGTCGCGGTTGCGGCTCTCGTCGCGCGAGGCCTCGTCGTCGTCACGGTTCTTCCGGCTCTCGTCACGAGAAGCCTCGTCGTCACGCTTCTTCCGGCTCTCGTCACCGGAAGCCTCATCGTCACGCTTCTTCCGGCTCTCGCCACCAGAAGCCTCGTCGTCACGGTTCCGGCCCTCGTCACGGTCACCCTCGTCGAGGTCCCGGAAGCCGGGGACATCGTCGTCGTCCCGGTATCGGTCGTTGTCCCGCACGGCCCGGTTCTCGCTCTTGTGCCGGCCGACATCCCGCTGAGAGCTGTGCTCGCCCCGGTAGCTGTAGCCCAGCCGATCCGCCACGCAGTCGGCCCCTTCCGTCAGCGCGCCGATCGCCGTACCGAGGGAACAGGCGAGAAGCCGTACGGGACTGTCGTTCATCCACTCCGGGCGTTCCGAATGGGTGCGGGAGGGCGAGGGATCGGATGGCCGTGGGTGGTGCTTCGGGGCGTCGGCGCCGGCGATGCCGCCGCCGAGGAGTGTCAGCAGAGCTGCGGTGGCAACCGTTCCGGCGGCCAGTCTGGTGCGCATCGTGGCGTGCTCCTTCTTATGCGGTTTATTCGGTCGTTTCGGTCGTGAGTCGAGCTTCGGTCTCCCATGAGGTTCGGACCTTCCATACCGGGACCGAACGACCTAATAACCGATATTCACCCCGATGGGGCCGCATGATCAGTCAGACGATGCAGAGGGCGTGGTAATACGCCGTCAGACGACGTGGGGGCACTGCAATACGCCGTCAGACGACACGGGGGGGGCACTGCAATGCGCTGTCAACCACCCAAGGGCGACCGTCAATCACCCCAGTACGGCCGTCAACAAACCCGGTACGACCGTCAACTACCGCAGAACGCCGTCAATCACCACAAGCCCCGTGCAACTGCCTCTCCCGGTCCGGCGAGTACAGATGGCTGTCGCGGAACTGCTCGGCGCCCAGCGTGCGGCCGACCATGATGACGGCCGTACGGACCACGCCCGCGGCCTTCACCTGCCCGGCGATGTCGGCGAGGGTGCCGCGCAGGACGAGTTCGTCCGGGCGGGAGGCCATCGCGACGACGGCGGCCGGGCAGTCGGCGCCGTAGTGCGGCAGGAGTTCGGCCACGACCCGGTCGACGTACATCGCCGCCAGGTGGAGGACGAGCAGCGCGCCACTACGGCCGAGGGTGGCGAGGTCCTCGCCTTCGGGCATGGGCGTGGCGCGCTGGGCGACGCGGGTGAGGATGACGGTCTGGCCGACGGTCGGCACGGTCAGCTCGCGCTTGAGCGCGGCCGCCGCCGCGGCGAACGCCGGAACGCCCGGCACCACGTCGTACGGCACCCCCACCGCGTCCAGGCGGCGCATCTGCTCGGCGACCGCGCTGAAGACGGAGGGGTCGCCGGAGTGCAGGCGCGCGACGTCGTGGCCCTCCTCGTGTGCGCGGACCATCTCGGCGGTGATGGTGTCGAGGTCCAGCTGTGCGGTGTCGATGAGCCGGGCGCCGGGCGGGCACTCGGCGAGCAGCTCACGCGGCACCAGGCTGCCGGCGTAGAGGCAGACTCCGCAGGAGGCGAGCGTACGGGCGCCGCGGACGGTGATCAGGTCGGCGGCGCCGGGGCCCGCGCCGATGAAGTGAACGGTCATGGGTGGTCGGTCTCCTGGGGGTTCGTCTCCTGGTGGGCTGTGCGGGCTATGGGCTACCGCGCCATCGGCTTCACCGCCGCCCACTGCGTGACCGGCATCGCCTGCCGCCAGCCCGTGAAGCCGCCGACCGGCACCGCGTGCGCCACCGCGAGCCGCACCAGTTCGCCGCCGTGCCTCCGGTACCAGTCGGTGAGCAGCGCCTCGGACTCCAGCGTCACGGTGTTGGCGACGATCCGGCCCCCCGGCGGCAGCGCCTCCCAGCACACGGCCAGCAGGCCGGGCGCGGTCAGGCCGCCGCCGACGAACACCGCGTCCGGCGCCGGCAGGCCCGACAGCGCGGCGGGCGCGGGGCCGTGCACGACGCGCAGCTCCGGTACGCCGAGCCCGCGCGCGTTACGGCCGATGCGCTCGGCCCGTACGGGGTCGCGCTCGATGCTGACGGCCCGGCAGCCACGGTGCGCACGCAGCCACTCGATGGCGATGGAACCGGAGCCGCCGCCGATGTCCCACAGGAGTTCACCGGGGGCCGGGGCCAGCGCGGCGAGCGTGGCGGCGCGGACATGGCGCTTGGTGAGCTGGCCGTCGTGCTCGTACGCGGTGTCGGGGAGGCCGGGGACGGTGGAAAGGGGCGGGGTGCCGGGCTCGCGGGCGCACTCCAGGGCGATGACGTTGAGGGGATCGGCGGGCGGCGCGGCCCAGTCGGCGGCCACCCCCTCGACCGTCCGCTCGCGGTCACCGCCGAGCTGTTCCAGTACGCGCATACGGGTCGGGCCGAAGCCGTGGGTACGCAGCAGGGCGGCGACCTCGGCCGGGGTGCCGGCGCCTGCGGACAGTACGAGCACGCGGTGGCCGTCGTACAGCACACGGGCGAGGTTTTCGGCGGGCCGTCCGACGAGCGTGACGACCTCGGTCTCCTCCACCGGCCAGCCGAGGCGGGCGCAGGCGTAGGAGACGGAGGAGGGGTGCGGGAGGATCCGGAGGGGCCGCCCGGCCACCTCGCCCAGCGTCCGCCCGATCCCGTAGAACATCGGGTCACCGCTGGCCAGTACGCACACCCGGCGCCCGGCATACCTGGCGAGCAGCCCGGGGACGGCGGGACGCAGCGGCGAAGGCCACCGGACGCGTTCGCCGGGGAACTCGGGGCACTTCGCGGGCAGCAGCGCGAGCTGGCGGGCCCCGCCGATCAGCACCTCGGCGTCCCGCAGAACGCCCCGGGAGGCGGCGGACAGCCCGTCCCACCCATCGGCTCCGATGCCGACGACGGCGAGGGGTTCAGGAGCGGCGGCCGGGGCCGAGGGTGCGGGGCTCACTGCCGAGTACCTCTTACGTCGAGACGGGCCTGGTGACGGAAGCCGCACTTTACTGACCGGGCGCTGTAGGCCCGCGACCGGGACGTATGCGGACCCGCCCTGGGAGCGGGCACGCCCCGTACCCGTCATCGTGGAAATGGGACGGCAGCGCCGACTGCTGATCCCGGAAACGCCTCGGGCTCCACACTGCCCTGACCAGGCACGATGCGCCGTTCGACGGTAATGACAACGGTCACCGATGCAGCCTTTGGATCTTTCACCGAAGTGCGGTTTGCTTCGCTTCGAGGCGTCGGGACCTCCGAGGCGCCGGGACCGAGGAGCCGGGAAGGAGCGCGCTCATGACCGAGCACGCGCACAGCCACGCGGACAGCCAGGGCCAGAGCCACGGACACAGCAGCGGCCACAGCCACGCCAACGGCAGCGGGCACAGCCACGGGCACGCCCACGGCGTCTCACCGAACGCCGACCGGCGCTGGCTGCGCGCCGCGCTCATCCTCCTCACCGCGTACATGGCGGTCGAGGTCGCCATCGGCGTGATCGCCCAGTCCCTGGCGCTGATCTCGGACGCCGCCCATATGCTCACCGACGCGGTCTCGATCGTGCTGGCCCTGATCGCGATGCGACTGGCGGCCCGCCCGGCCCGCGGCGGCTACACGTACGGGCTCAAGCGCGCCGAGATCCTCTCCGCGCAGGCCAACGGCATCACCTTGCTGCTGCTGTCGGTCTGGCTGGCGTACGAGGCGGTGAACCGGCTGATCGAGCCGCCCGAGGTGGCCGGCGGGCTGGTGCTGGTCACCGCGCTCTCCGGGATCGTCGTCAATCTGATCTGTGTCTGGCTGATCTCCAAGGCCAACCGCGCCAGCCTCAACGTCGAGGGCGCCTACCAGCACATCCTCACCGACCTGTTCGGCTTCATCGCTACCGCCGTCTCCGGTCTGGTCGTGATGACGACGGGCTTCGCCCAGGCCGACGCGATCGCCTCGCTGGTGGTCGTCGCCCTGATGCTGAAGGCCGGTACCGGGCTGGTGCGCGAGTCGGGCCGGATCTTCATGGAAGCCGCGCCGGCCGGTATCGACCCGGACGCGATAGGCGATCACCTCGTCGCCCAGGACCAGGTCGTAGAGATCCACGACCTGCACATCTGGCAGATCACCTCCGGCCAGCCGGCGCTCTCCGCACACATCCTGGTGGCCCCCGGCGGCGACTGCCACAAGGTCCGCCGCGGCCTGCAGGCACTGCTGAGCCAGCGGTACGGGATCACCCACGCCACCCTCCAGGTCGATCACGTCGGCGAGAGCGGTGACGCGGACGACGTCCTCATACTCGGCCCCCGCCCCGACCCCGACGCCACGGACCCGGCACCCAACGCGACGGCCCCCGCCTCCCATCACTGCGAGGACACCCACGGCCCGGTCCACCGCCCGGGCCCCCACGAGCACTGAGCCCGCCACCGTTTCACGTGAAACACTCGCCCGCTTCACGTGAAACACTCCCCCGCCCCACCCCGCCCCGCCCCGACCCCGGTCACCCGTTGGCACCGGCCCCACTCGCGAGCCACGGCCCCACGGACTTACGTGGAAGGTGGCCGTACGGCAGGGCGAGGACTCACGGGAGGGCGGCGCGATGCCAGCGACCCCACCCGTACGCCCGGCACACCCGGTACGCCCGGCACACCCGGGCAGCCGGGGGCCGGGGTACCGCGTACGGTCGGCGGCAAGCACCGCGCTCCTCCTGACCGGAACGCTCCTGCTGCCCCTGGGCCTGACCGCCACCTGGGCACACGCCCAACTCACCGAGACCGACAGCTATGTGGCAACAGTGGCACCGCTCGCCGAGAACACCGCCGTACAGCAAGCCGTCGTCGACGACGTGACGGACGGGGTCATGACCCACGTCCCCCTCGACGGCCTGCTGAACGGCCTCCTCCAGGCCGTACCCCACGCCGAACGCCCAGCCCTGCGCCGCCACTTCACCCATGGCATCCGGGAGTCCGTCGCGAAACAGGTCCGCCAGGTCGTCACCGACCGTGGCTTCCCCATCATGTGGAACGGCGTGCACCGGACCGCCCACCGGACCCTGGACGACACCCTCGCCGCCCCCGGCGCCGGCCCCGGCCCCGTCCAATCGGAAGTCACCCTCGACCTCACACCGGTCCTGGAACGGGTCAAGCACCAGCTCTCCCACAACAGCATGGGCCTGGACCTCGTCCACCGCGTACCGCACTCCGACGTGGAAGTCGTCCTGCTCAAGGCCCCGTACGTACCCCGTGTACGGGCCCTCTACGAAGCCGTACGCCACGGGGCGCTGCTCCTGCCCCCGGCCGCAGCCCTGTGCCTGGGCGGCGGACTGCTCCTGGCACACCGCCGCCGACGGGCACTGATCTGCACCGGCACGGGCTGCGCGGCCACGGCCGCCCTGCTGGCCGCAGCACTTGCGCTGCTCCGCGGCCGCGCCCTGGACGCCCTGCCGCCGATGATCTCCCGCCCGGCCGCGGACGCGTACGCCGATGCGCTCACCGGTCCTCTACGCAGCGGGTTCTGGCTCGTCATGGCCACCGGCACCCTGACCGCCGTGCTCGCCGCAGCAGGCCCGCCGGTGGCCCGGGCCTGGCTGGCCCGGCGCGCAGCGGTCAGGTGATCTTCCAGAGGATGTCCTCGCGGAAACCCGGGTTGAACGGGTCGAGCACGAAGCCCTCGCCGGAGGCGCCCCTACCAGGGAGTTTGCGCGGCGACCCAATGAAGTGATCAAGAGTGAGGACCAGCTTGCCAGTCGCGCTGTCGAGGTGAGCGGTGAATTCCTGTCCCGCCCTGCCGTCCCAGTGGAAGGTACCCCCGGTGGACGGGACGAAGACGGACGCCCCGCGCCATTCGCCATCCAACTGGTCCGCACCGGTGGTAACGGTCTTGATGGTCATGTTGACGAACTGGACTCTGCTGGGGTCGTCCTTGACCGTGAGTTGCACATCGACGTTGTACTGAGGGGCGACCGACGCCTTCTCGCCGACCCCGTGGTCGTCACTCATGCCATCACACCTCGTTTCGCCGTCGCCTCCTGGATGCGGAGGACGCCGCCTCCATCATCCGGCAGGGCAAGCGCTACGTCTTCTTGATCTCGGCGAGGAAGGCCGACCAGGCGTCGGCGGTGAAGGCGACCACCGGGCCGGTGCGGTGGTGCTTGGTGTCGCGGACGGCGATGGTGGGGCCTGCGGGGTGGGTGACAGGGAAGGTTCCGGTCTCGACGCACTCGTCCCGCTCCGCGCTGTAACTGGACTTGCGCCAGCCACTCGCGCCCTGGTCAAGGTTCCGGGACACAGGCCCTCCCTGTCTGATCAAGTTCTGTCTCGCCACTCCTTGGCGGTCTGCGCAAAGTATCGCTGAGTGTCTCCGGTCGAGAGCGCCTGGGCTTGGAGGTTGGAGAACCGGCTGATAGCCGACCGGACGCGGCCGGGGTCATCACTGAAGGCACCTCCGCCTTCGACGTACATGATGCTCCCGTCCGTCGTGTCGGCATCAGCGAAGTCGAGGAGCACGAAAGCACCGCTCATCCCGAGGTGCGCACCAGCCGCGAAGGGAAGCAACTGCAATGAGATGTTGCTGCGTTGTCCCAGCAACAGGAGATGCCCGATCTGCTCCGCCATCACCTCAGGCCCGCCCACAGCGGTGAGCAGTGCCGCTTCGCCGATGATCGCCCACACGTGTAGTGGCTTCTCTCGGTCCAGAATGGCCTTGCGCCGCTCGCGGACCGCGACCACCTTCTCCAGATCCCAGCCCCTGTCCTCGATTCCAGCCCCCAAGTTGGCCATTGCCTCGCTGTACGCCTGGGTCTGCATGATTCCTGGCACGAGGAGGGGCTGGAAGGTTCGGATCTCAGTAGCCAGATCCTCCATGTCTGCGACGTCGACGGCGGTCGGCCCCACGGTCTTCCCGTATGCGGCCCACCAGCCCCGGACACGGCTGTACCGGGCGAGCTCCAGGAGCTTCCGCCGCAGTTCCTGGTCCTCCAACTCGTATATGTCCAGGTACGCCTTGGCGTCAGCAACGCTGATCGCAGTGTGGCCGGACTCCTGCCTGCGCACACTCGATGGGCCTACGCCCAGCTGCTCCCCCACTGCCTCGACGGAAAGCTTCCGTTGCTCCCGGAGCCTTCGGAGCTGACTGCCGAGCAGACGCTTCCGGGCAGTGGGAATCCCTCTGTATCCCATGTTGCCTCCAAACACCGACAGGAATGTCACACCGACCCTGTTGCGACATCGACCGATGTTCGGGATAGTAGCCACCAAGTCACCGTCCGTGCACGGCGATTGGCATGACAAAACCCCCGCGACCGGGCTGACCTTCCACAGAAAACCCGGCCACAGGGGCCAACAACCAGCACCTAAGAGGAGCTGATCTATGCGCAACCGTACCGCGCAACTGCTCACCCGTCTGCTACGAGCGCTCATCCCCGGCCACGGCCGTCACCGCCGTATCCCCCTCCCCGCCCCTCCGCCCCCAGTCGTCCAGGCCGAGCCGCCGCTCTGGGACACCCCCCTCATCCGCCCGTACCTCATCGCATACGAACGGCAGACGGGCCGGCGGATGGAGGCGGCCGTATGAGGCACGACGACGGCGACGATGAACCCCTCCGGCTGCTGCCCTGGGCCGGGCAGGGAGACAAGAGCCTCTACCTCTCCACGGACCACACCACTGGCGGCCGCCTCGCCCGTGCCGCCGATGACGCCGAGGCCGTACAACTCCAGATGGCCATCGAGCTGATCGGCCACAGCGATGACCTGCTCGCTCAACGGCCGCTCTCCGCACGCGAGGTGGCGCACCTCGCGCGGTGTCTCACCGGATCACTGCGTGACATGGTCCGGGTCGCGCAGAGCCGAGGAGACCGGCTCAGATAGCACCAGCTCGGACAGCCAGAACGACCTCAGATGGCCAGGACCGTCTTCCCCCGGGCACGGCCCGTGCGGCTGGCGGCGATCGCCGCCGGTGCCTCCTCCAGGGGGACCTCGCTGCCCACCAGAACGGTCAGCCGGCCCGCGTCGAGGTGGCCGGCCAGGATTTCCAGGAGCTGCGGGGAGGGGCGGTTGACGAAGTTGAAGCCGCGGAGATTGCGTTCGGTCAGGTCGTCGGCGTCGGCGGAGCCGATGAGGGAGACGGCGGTGCCGCCATCACGGAGGGTACGGGTCATCTCGGCGAATTCGGCGGGGCCGCTGATCATGTCGATCAGGACGTCCACGCCGTCCGGGTGGGCCGCCAGGACCTGGTCGGCTACCGGGCCCGCGGTGTGGTCGACGGTCTCCGAGGCGCCCAGATTGCGCATCAGCTCCGCCATCTCCGGGCGCGCGGTGGCGATCACCTCGGCTCCGCGGCCGGCCGCCAGCTGGGTGGCGAAGGTACCGACGCCGCCGGTCGCGCCGACGATGAGCACCCACTTGCCCTCGCTGGTCCGGGTCTCCTCGATCAGGTTGTACGCGGTCATCCCGGCTGTCGGCACCGCGGCCGAGGTCGCGTAGGTGACGCTGCGGGCGGCGTGCGCGATGCGGTCCTCGTCGGCGAGGGCGAGTTCGCAGTACGAACCCCCGCCCTGCTCGGCGCGCTGGAACTGGCCGAACACCGCGTCCCCGACCGTGAACCGCCGTACGCCGCTGCCGACCGCGAGTACCTCACCCGCACCGTCCGTCCCCAGGACGAGGGGGAAGGAGGCCTTCACGGCGTCCCCGAAATCACCGTCGGCAAGCTTCCAATCGACGGGGTTGAGCCCGGCGGCGGCCAGCCGCACCAGGACCTCGCCGGGCCCTGGCTCGGGCTGCGGCAACTCCATGAGCTGCGGCTGTTCGCCGAATGCGTTGACTGCTACGGCTCTCATCGTGGCTTCCCTTCCACCCTGGGGACCGGTGGCCGAGGTGGATCGTAAGCACGCCGGACGGGCCGGATGCGGCAGGAGGAGAGGCGGTGCGGCGGAAGCAACTCGTACGGCCCCCGAGGCCGGGCCGCGGAAGCAACTCGTACGGCCCCAGCCGGGGTGTATCCGGCTGGGGCCGGCGCCTCTCTGGGTACATATGTCCCCATGCGCGTTCTGGTGGCGGCGGGCGAGGAGTGCCTCGCGGACATGGCGGACACGGTCATCGCAGGGCTGCGCCGCGAGGCGATCACGACGGATATCGCCCATGACGGCCGGGAGGCGATGGTCAAGCTGCGGCTCGGCGGGTACGACGTGCTCGTCCTGGACCTCGACCTGCCCGCGCTGCACGGGCCGTACGGGCCACACGGGCCACACGGGCCACACGGGCTACAGGGGCTGCGCAGGACGCTTGGGATGCAGGGGACCCGGGTGCTGATGCTCACCGCCTCGGGCCCGGGACCGGGGCTGGGGCTGGGGCTGGGTGCCGACGACTATCTGGCCAAGCCGTTCGCGTACGAGGAGCTGCTCGCCCGTGTGCGGGCACTGGGCCGGCGGGCCCGGCCCAGTGCCCTGCCGCCGGTCATCGAGCGGTTCGGCGTCGCCGTCGACACCGCGCACCGGCTCGCGTACCGCGACGGACGGCCGCTGACGCTCTCGCGAGCGGAGTTCGGAGCGCTGGAGGTGCTGCTACGTGCCGACGGTGCAGTGGTCAGCGGCGACGACCTGATCGAGGAGATCTGGGAGGAGCACACCAGCTTCCGCGCCAACGCGGCACGGGTCACGCTCGGCACACTGCGCGCCAAGCTCGGGGACCCGCCGCTGATCGAGACCGTACCGGGCGCCGGATACCGGATGACCGGAGACCTGTTGACCGCCGAGGACCCATTGACCACCGAAGATCCGTTGACCACCGAATACCCGTTGACCGGACGCCGGCCGACGGGCCCACCCGATTGCCCACATGGCAGGACCGGTAGCGGACCGCGGGATTCAATGGCCCAATGACCGGCTCCATGATCGGCTCCGCGACCGGCCCCGTCACCGGCCCTGCGACCGGCTCCATGATCCGGTTCGAGTCCGTCACCAAGCGCTACCCGGACGGCACCCTCGCCGTCGACGACCTCTCCTTCGAGGTCAGGGAGGGTGAGCTGGTGACCCTCGTCGGCCCGTCCGGCTGCGGCAAGACGACGACCATGATGATGGTCAACCGGCTCATCGACCCCACGCACGGACAGATCTTCGTCGACGGCGCCGATATCGCCGGTGTCGATCCGGTCCGGCTGCGCCGCCATATCGGCTACGTCATCCAACAGACCGGCCTCTTCCCGCACCGCACCGTACTCGACAACACCGCCACCGTCCCCGTGCTGACCGGCTGGAAGAAGACGAAGGCCCGCGAGCGGGCTGCCGAACTCCTGGACCGGGTCGGCCTGGACCCGGCCGTCTACGGCTCCCGCTACCCCGACCAGCTCTCCGGAGGCCAGCGGCAGCGGGTCGGGGTGGCCCGGGCGCTCGCCGCCGACCCGCCCGTCCTGCTGATGGACGAACCGTTCGGAGCCGTCGACCCGGTCGTCCGCGACCGGCTGCAGAAGGAGTTCCTGCGGCTGCAGGCCACCATGCACAAGACGGTGCTGCTGGTCACCCACGACATCGAGGAGGCCATCCGGCTCGGCGACCGGATCGCCGTGTACGGAGCGGGGCGGATCGAACAGTACGACACCCCGGCGAGCGTCCTCGGCACTCCGGCGACACCCTACGTCGCCGAATTCGTCGGCACCGACCGGGCGTTGAAGCAGCTCTCGGTCACCGGCATCGACCGTGGCGACCTTGAACGCCCGCCGTTCGCCCGCCTCGGCGAACCGGCCGCGGAGGCGGTGACACGGCTACGGGCCGAGGGCGCCCGATGGGCGGTGGTGCTCGACGAGGACGGCGAACTCCACGGCTGGGTGGGCACGGAAGAACTCGCCGGGGCCGGCGGCACGGTCGCCGGACACGCCCGCCGGATGGAGGCCTGGGTGCCGGTCACCGCCACCCTCAAGGCCGCCTTCAGCGAGATGCTTCAGCACGACGCGGGCTGGATCGCGGTCCTGGACGGCCACCGGTTCCTGGGCGTCCTCACCCCGACCACGCTCCATGAGGCGCTGCGTCGCACGATCGGCGTGGACGAGCGGGGGGTGCCCCGGGAGCGGGCGGAAGTGGATTCGGTGCCTACGGAGTGAGGTGCGCGCGCCGTGCCTACGGAGTGAGGTGCGCGCGCCGTGCCTACGGAGTGAGGTGCGCACCGTGCCTACGGAGTGACGCGCCTGCCTCCCCGATTACGTGCGCGGCGGATACGGCGGAAGGCCTCCAGGGCAAGCGTGACAGCCGAAGCGCCTGCCACGAGCAGGATGACGCCGGTGCGGCCGTCCACGCTGATCACGGATGGCTCGGGTGGGCTGGCGAGATCGTCGGAACCGGCGGTTTCCAGGGGTACGTCGTGCTCGACGGGGAAACCGGAAACGGGCGGAACCCAGCGGTCGATCGAGGTCGGACCGTCCTCGACCTCCAGCTTGATCGGCGCGGTGTTGTTGCCGGGGTTGGTGTCTCCGTTGCCGGGTTCGGCCACCGAGATCCTGCCTTCGGCACCTTCGACCCGTCGGTCGATCCGCACGCGCAGGGTGACATACCACCTGGGGTTGCTGCAGTAGATGTTCCCGTCTTCCGCATCCCGTGTGCAGTAGTCGATTTCGGAGGGAAGCCCCTCCCGCTCCTGCCGCGTGAGCGGGGCAAAGCTCGTCCCTTCGGGCACCTCCACCCGCACTCGCTGGGCGGCCCCGGTGGGTTCCGGGATGCTCGCCTCGGCGTACTCCCCGATCCTGCCGCGGAGCTTGATGCCCTCGATGCCCCAGTCCGCTCTGTCGGCATAGCCGTCCGAGACGAAGCGCAGTTCACCACCGCCCTTGGCTTCCCCACCGCCCTTGGCTTCCCCATCGCCCGTGCCTTCTCCGTCGCCCGTATCTTCTCCGTCGCCTGTGCTTTCTCCGTCGCCCTTGAGCGTGCTCATGGCCACCGGTTTGAGACCGACCGCGGTGTCCTTGCCCCGTTCGTACTGCGCTGTGTAGTCCTCGGTATGCGCGGGCGGGTCCCCCAACGGCCAGACGGAGTACGTGTATGACCCGTTGACGGCGTAGTAGTCGCCACTGACTTTCGGGAGAGGTTCGGCGAGCTCGTACGCGGCTCCGGCGGGCACGGCGTCAGAGAACTCGCAGATGAGCGTGCGGTGGTACTTCGCGAGGTAACAGTTCCTGGGGATGGTGTC
Organism: Streptomyces sp. NPDC001339; assembly: GCF_042895955.1. Classification (NCBI taxonomy): domain Bacteria; kingdom Bacillati; phylum Actinomycetota; class Actinomycetes; order Kitasatosporales; family Streptomycetaceae; genus Streptomyces; species Streptomyces sp. NPDC001339. The sequence goes on from NZ_JBIAWT010000004.1 coordinate 273,790, forward strand.
GAGGGCGATGGTGTCGAACCTGGCGTCGGTGACCGTGACGCGCAGAGCCACGCCGAGAGGCGCCGCGACTGGCCCGGTGTTCCCGAACGCGGGTGTGAGGGGCGGGATGCTGTCGCCCTCGTCCGGGGTGATGGTGTGCGGCTCGTGAGTGCGGAGCCTGAAAGACGGCCTCTCACCGTCTTGGCGCACCGAGCCGGGTCCGCCGGCACCGGCACCGGCACCGGGCCCGAGCAGCAGCACCGCGCCCGCGGTGAACAGGACCGCCAGAACCGCCCTGCGCCCTCTCCCCTTGCGCACTCTGCCTGCCCCGCGCACCATCACCGTCGTCTGCCCCCTCGTACCAGACCCGTCCCCCGGGGGTGACACTCTCGCATGCATCCCCTGCATACGACCCATAGAGGTCACATACGTCACACGGCGCAGGGCTCACGGCTCACGGCTCACGGCTCACGGCTCACGGCTCACGGCTCACGGCTCACGGCTCACAACACAGGGCAGGGCTCGCGGCTCACACAGGCCGGGCGTCGGCCGCAGCCTCACCGTTTCATGTGAAACGTTGGCCGCAGGCTCACTGTTTCACGTGAAACATCGCCCCTCCGCCCGCCCACAGGTCTGCCCCCTCACTCCCCTCAGCCCCTCGGCAGCAGCCTCTTCGACACCAGATAGTTGTGCGCCACGTCGGCCGGCAGCCGCCGCCAGCTGTCCACCTGCTCGTTGAGATGCGCCAGATCGGAGGTGGTCAGGACCTTGTTGAGGCGGTTGAGGGCGGCGGCCACCCGTGCGCCGCCCGCGCGGGCACGGTTGACGACAGGGATGACGTAGTCGGCGTTCTGCAGCTTCTTGTCGTCGGCGAGCAGTACCAGCCCGAACTGGTCGAGGGTGGCATCGGTGCTGGTGGTCACCATCATCTGGTCCTGTCCGCGCTGCACGGCTTGTTTGGCGGGGATCGTGCCGACGCCCTTGGGGTCGATGGCGGTGATGTCGATCCCGTACGTCTTCCTCAACCCAGGTGCGCAGAATGGCCGTTGGACGCATTCATCGCCTGCCGCGAGACGCACCGGCAGTTTCGCCCGCCCCATGTCGCTGAGGGTCTTGAGCCGGTGTTCACGGGCGTATGCGGCGCTCACCGCGAAGGCGTTCTGGTCGACGGCCCGGCCGGCCGGAAGCACGGTCAGCCCCCGGTCCGTGGCGAGCCTGCGCAGCACGGCCATGGTCGCGCCGAGGTCGGATGAGGCGACCGGGGCAGCCTTGGAGCCCTTGTTCTTGGCGTTGAGCCAGTCCGCGAAGGTGGCCGCGTACTCGGGGACGACATCGATCTGCCCGGCCTCCAGCGCGGGTTCGTACAGCTCGCGGTTGCCGACGGTGAGGACCCGGGTCCGGTAGCCGGCGTGTGCGAGCAGCGCCGCGTACATCTGGGCGAGCAACTCGCTCTCCGTGAAGCCGGCCGAGCCGATGGCAAGGTCGCGGTGGTCCCCTGGCGAGGCGGTGATCGCGGGGCGGGTCTCCAGGGAAGGGCCGCGGTTGCAGCCCGCGAGCCCGAGGGCGGTGAGGACGGTGGTGAGGGCGGTCAGGGCGACGACAGCGGTGGGCACGGCGACGAAGGCCGGCGGCGCGGCCTTCACCGGCTCCGCCCCCGTACCCACCGCGGCCCTCACCGGCTCCGCCCCCGTACCCGCCGAGGCGCGTACCGCTCCACGAGCTCGAACACGGCCTCCATCAGCAACGCGAACACCGCAACCAGCACCGCACCGGCCACCACCTGCGAAGTGCTGGCCAGATTGAACCCTGCGGTGATGATCCGGCCGAGCCCGCCGCCACCCACCAGCGCGGCGAGCGTGGCAGTGGCCACAAGCTGCACGGCGGCGATCCGTACTCCGGTCAGCACGAGCGGGAAGGCGAGCGGCACCTCGACCCGCCACACCAGCTGCGCCCCGGTCATCCCCATACCGCGCGCGGCCCGCACCACGTTCCGGTCCACTTCCCGCATCCCGACGTACGCGTTCGTGAGCAGCGGCGGGATGGCGAACAGCACCAGCGCGATCACCGTCGGCCACTGTGCATGCCGCCCGAGGGGCGTGAGCAGCAGGAGGACCAGGACGGCGAACGTCGGCACCGCCCGCCCGACGTTGGCCAGGTTCACCGCCAGCGCACCGCCGCGCCCGAGGTGCCCGAGGGTCAGTGCGACCGGCAGCGCGATCAGGGCGCTGATGATCAGGCAGGCGAAGGTGAGTGCGAGGTGCTGCTCCAGACGGTGCCAGACGCCGTTCTCACCGGACCAGTTGGCGGCGGTGGACAGCCAAGTCCAGACCGCGGAGAGGGTGTCCGTGTCCGTGCGCGTGCCCGTGTCCGCAGGTCCCCGCGCCACGAGGGCGCTCATGTCCGCCGTCATGTCCGCCGTCCGGGTGCCGCCGCCGTCACCAGCCGTTTCAACCCGGCCGTCGCCCGGGTCCGCACGCCCCTCTTCCGGCCCGCCCGCCGCCAGGGTGTGAGCAGCCGTTCCGCCCCGAGCAACAGCAGATCGAAGACCGTCGCGATGAACACGCACAGCACCGACGCGGTGAGCACCTGCGCCTTGAAGAACGAATTCATCCCGGAGTAGATGAGATTGCCCAGCCCGCCGTACCCGACGATCGCCCCCACGGTGGCGAGCGCGACCGTCGAGATCGTGGCGATCCGCAGTCCGGCCATGGCAGCAGGCACTGCCAGCGGCAGCTCTACGGTGAGCAGTTGGCGCATCGGCCCGTAGCCCATCCCGCGGGCGGCCTCCTTGGCCTCTACGGGCACGCCGTTCAGCCCCGCCAGGATGTTCCGTACCAACAGGGTGAGTGAGTAGAGCGCGAGTCCGGCCACGACCAGGGTGGCGGACAGCCCGTAGACCGGGAGCAGCAGCGAGAACATCGCCAGCGACGGGATCGTGTAGACGACCGTGGTGATGCCGAGCACCGGCCCGGCCGTCCAGCGTCGGCGACGGGCCAGCAGCGCGAGCGGGACCGCGATCACCAGCCCGAGCGCCACCGAGACCACCGTCAGCTGGACGTGCTGGGCGACCGCGTCGAGCAGGATCTGCCGGCGGGTGGTCAGGTAGTCGCCGCAGATCCAGTCGTTATGGGCCAGGCAGTCGTCCGGCGGCGGTGCGGTCACGGTACGAGTCCATCCCGGCGGAGGCGGGAGTGTCGCGTCCACGGCGTCCAATCGGGTCCTGCCGGAGACGCCGCTACGGGCTCACGGCTACCGAACGCGCTACGGCCTCACGCCGCCCCCCTGGGAACCAGGCCGCCCGGCCTTGGCAGCCTCCTTGTGCGGCTTGTTCCGCGGCGGCGGCAGCACACCGGGCTCCGTGTCCTGCGGGAACGTCAGCTGCCGGCCCTGCCACTCCAGGGCGGGCACGAGCTCACGGCGCCAGGTCGCGAACTGGTGGCTTCCCCGCGGCAGGATGATCGAGTCCACCCGCATCGGCGACTTGGCCGCCTGGATGAACCGCATCGTGTCACCGTAATTCCCCTCGCCCTGGCGGCTGCTGGTCACCAGCGCGGAGATCTGCGGCGTGGGCAGATGCCTCAGCCGCCACAGCAGATCGTGCTCCCGCTGCCGCTGGGCAGCCGCCGGCCCGCTGCCGAAGAGGCTGCCGGTGGTCAGATCGTCCTTGACCGCGTAGTCCCCGGAGAGCGAGACCGCAGAGGTGTACGCCTTCGGGTTGCGCAACACCAGCTGCAGCGAGCACGTACCACCGGACGAGTACCCGAACGCACCCCAGGCACTGGGGTCATGTCCCACCCGGTAGGCGGACTTCATGGCCTCCGGCAGGTCCTGGGTGAAGAACGTCTCGGCCTGCGGCCCGCCCGGCACGTCCACGCACTCGGTGTCCCGCGGCGGCGCGATCGTCGGCCGCACCATCACGATCACAGTCGGCTGCATCCTGCCCTGCTCGATCAGCCGGCCCGCGTTCTGCGGCACCTGCAGATGCTGCGCGAGGTTCATGATCCCGCCCGGATAGCCGCTGATGACGACCATGACGGGGAACCGCTGGCGGCGGAACTGCTGCTGGAAATACTGCGGTGGCAGATAGACGAAGCCGGGGTTGATGGCCCGGCTCCGCCGCCCGGTGATCCGTACGGACTCGACCTTGCCCACCTTGTCGGCGGGCCCCTGGGGCAGACCGGTCACCCGATCGAGCCCCTGGGGACCGGCCGGTTGGACCAGCCCGTTCTTGGTGTCGCCGACCGAGGCGTACTGCCCGCCGCCCTGGTTCACGGACACCGGCGCCTCGTCGTTGTTGCCCAGAAGCTCGTCCCAGCTGCCGTAGAACTCGAAGTTCGCGTTCACGGCCAGCGCGAACGCGCACACGATCGACAGCTGGGTGACGAGGATGGCTCCCAGTCTGCCCAGCACGGCCCGAGCCCCGGGCTTCGCCAGCCGGGGCCAGAACCACACCGTGGCGGCCACGCAGGCCAGCGCCAGCACGACCACCGTGAATTCGAGCGACTGACTGGTCAGCCCCATGCGCCCACATCTCCCGTCACCCTCGGAAAGGGTTCTCGCCTTCTTACGGGTTCTCGCCTTCTTACCGGCTTACCGGCCGCCTAAGGCACAACGGCGGCTCGGGACATTGGTCACCGGAGAGGGCGAGCACACCTGCCCATCGGACACCTGAGCGGCCCAGTCCCCGCCCTTCTCCTGCCTTGTGGCCCTTGTCTCCTGCCTCGTGCCTCCTGCCTCCTGCCTCGTGCGTCTTGCTATGTGCGTCTTGCTTCGTGCCTCTTGCTCGCCTCGTGCTTCTTCCCTCTTACTCGCCTCGCGCCGGTTCGCACTCGCCTCTTGCCAGTTCGTTTCCGTGCCGTGATACGGGACGGCCCCCTGGACCCCGTCAGCGCAACGCCGCCCCCGTGACCAAAGCCGCAAAACCACATACCTCACCAGACCCCCCGGATAGCCCATTCCGCAAGGCGCGGGGTCCCACGATGGGGCCGGTCCCGGCCGCTACGCTTACGTATCCGTCCTGGTCAGGGACATGTCTGTGCTTCACGGACAAACGCCGCACCCACCACACACAAGAGAGGTTCGCCGATGGGCATTCGGAGTCTGCTGCGCAACGCTTTCGGTCGCTCCAAGGCGACCCGTGAAGGAACCGGCGCAGCCCCGAGCGGCGCCGACAAGCCGGAGTCCGCGACCATCCCGGAGGCCCGCGAGGAGCCCACCCCGGCCCCTTCCTCAACCTCCACTTCTGCTTCCGCCTCCGCTTCCGCCTCTGCCGCTTCCTCCGCCTCTGCCCCTGCGGCCGAGGTCCCGGCCGCCCGCACGGCCCCCTCGGAGGGGCCGGACACGGACCCGCACCCGACGACCGCCTCGACGACCGCCTCAACGCCCACCCCGACGACCGCTCCGGCCACCGCCACCCTGCCGGCCCAGGGCAGTCCGGTGGACCGCGGCGAACCGCCGGCCCGGGAGCCTGACGCGGAACGGGCCACCGGCACGGCCACAGACGGGGTCAAGGCCGAGGCCAAGACCGAGGCCAAGGACACGGTGAAGGCCGAGATCAAGGACACGGTGAAGGCCAAGGCCAAAACCGAGGTCAATGCCGACATCAAAGCCGAGATCAAGGCAGACGCTCACGCCAAGTCCGGTGACACCGTCGCCGACCTCGTCAGCCAGGCCTTCGACACCCCGATCCCGGCACCCACCGCGACCGTCGAGTCCGCCGTGACGCCGGCGACGACCAAGCCCGAGCCCGAGACCGAGAGCAAGCCCGAGAGCAAGCCGAAGACCGAGGCCGAGCCCAAAACCGGAACGGTTCCCGCACCCAGCACCGGAACGGTTCCCGCACCCAGCACTGGGGCCGATCCCGAACCCAGGACCGACCTGGAAGCCACCGCCCCCGCCCTCGTCAGCCTCTACAAGTCCGCCCGCGTCACCCTCGACAAGCACGGCCTCGGCTCCCAGCGCGCCGCCGTCTACCTCGTCCTCGACCGCTCCGGCTCGATGCGCAACTACTACAAGGACGGCACGGTCCAGCACCTCGCCGAGCAGGCCCTCGGCCTCGCCGCCAACTTCGACGACGACGCCATCGTCCCCGTCATCTTCTTCTCCACCGACGTCGACGGCTCCGCCGACCTCGACCTCACCAACTACCAGGGCCGCATCGAGGAGTTGCACTCCGGCCTCGGCCACATGGGCCGTACCAACTACCACTGGGCCATCAACGCCGTCGTCGAGCACTACAAGAACTCCGGCAGCACCGCCCCCGCCTTCGTCATCTTCCAGACCGACGGCGCCCCGACCTCCAAGCCGGCCGCCGAACGGGCTCTGTGCGAGGCGGCCGAACTCCCCATCTTCTGGCAGTTCATCGGCTTCGGCGACCCGGAGGGCAAGGGCTTCGACTTCCTCCGCAAGCTCGACGACCTGGCCGTCCCGGAGAAGCGCGTGGTGGACAACGCCGGCTTCTTCCACGCCGGCCGCGACCCCCGCGCCCTCTCCCACGACGAGCTCTACCAGCAGCTGATGGTCGAGTTCCCCGAGTGGCTCACCGAGGCCCGCATCGCCGGCGTCCTCAAAGACACCGACGCCCTCGAGGACAACTGACCCCACCCCCACCCAAACCCCTACCCCCACCCTCAGTTCCGCCCCACCGGCCGTGGCCGGGCCCCTCGGCCCGTCCGCGGCCGGTGCCATTTACACCCGTTGAAATAAAAAACAACCACCGGCCGGTTTTGCGCCGCAGCACGCCCGCTCACCCCTCATTGTCAGTGCCGTATGCCAAAGTTGGGCGCAACAGTTCGATAGCTCATCAGCAGCTCAACAGCACGACGATTGAGCAGTTCATCATCAGCACATCGGGGGAGGGGCCGATCCGTCATGTCATTGGTTGACGAGGTAGCGGCAGTTCATGCAGGACAACCAAATCCAGCCGCACTGATCGGCGAATTCCGCCGCACCCACGTACTCCTCCCCACCTCACACGACACCCTCATGTCGGCCGAAATGAACGGCATTCGATGGCTGTACGCCTTCACCGACGAAGCAGCCCTCTCCCGTTTTGCCCGCTCCCGCGGCTGTGAGCCCGGTACGGAAGCGGAGTGGCAGTACGTAACGGCGTCCGGCGCCCGCATCCTCGACGTACTGATTCCCGCCATCGAAGGGCCGACGGGAGTGGCCCTGGACGCGGGCAGCGAACAGGGCGCGCTCTTCCCACCAGTGGCCGGAATCGTCCCCACCAGCGCAGCACTCGACAGCGCAGCACTCGACGTGCCGACAGGCGACATATCCACAAGCGACGCGCCAATAGGCGACATACCGCCAAGTGACAGACCAAGCGACATATCGAATAACGCACCGCGCAGGGGGGACGCGCAGAAATGGGCCTGATAGGCGGCGACGGATATCAGCTCGAACCCGAGGCCTTCGAGGCGATTACCAAGGGCATCAAGGCGGCCACCGCCGAACTGAAAGAACTGGGCTTCGACATCGAGGCCCAGCTCGGCCGTGGCTTCGACAATCTGGCGCTGGACAGCGTGGAATGCGGTGACGACGGCTTGGCGACCGTCCTCGACTCCTTCTGCGAGCGCTGGGGCTGGGGCGTCCGCACCCTGATGCAAGAGGCCAATGGCTTCTCCCAGCGGCTGGGTCTCACGGCAGGCCTCTACTACGAGCAGGAGCAGTACCTCTCGGACACGCTCAAGCAGACCGTGAACGCCGCGATGGGCGACCCGGCCAAGTCCGCCGAGAAGCTGCACGACACGTCCTGGGGTGACGTCCTCGGCGACAACCTCATCACTCAGGTCAAGAACGCCGACTTCGACCCGACGTCCGCAGCCTCCCTGGAAGGGCAGCAGAAGGTGACAGCCGCAGGCCGGCAGTTCCTCCAGGACGTGCACTCCATCCCCGACCGCGTCACCCACCCCTTCGACGACCCTGCCGAGGTCACCACGGAGTTCCACGAGCCGAAGAAGCCTGAAGGGCACGGGAGCACCGGCACCGGGGGTAACGGAAACGGGGGTAACGGAAACGGGGAGAGCAGCAACGGGGGCAACAGCAAGTGAACTGGCTGGGAGACGCCGTCAACAAGGTCGGCGACGCGGCCGACAAGCTCACGGACGCCGTGGAACGCGGCGCCGGTGAGGCCGTGGAGTTCGGCGCCGACAAGCTGGGTGACGGCCTGGACGCGATCGGGGCCGACGGCGCCGCCGATGCCGTCCGCTCAGGTGGCGACAAGCTCGCGGGCGCGCTGGGCGCCCACGTCGACGAACGCCGACTCGGCGAGTCCGACGACCCCAAGCAGCTCATCCACGGCGACGCCGAAAAGATCAACGAAACCGCATCCCACCTCAAGGACTTCTCGGCCGCCTTCGACCGAGTGGCCGACGGGATGCGCAAGATCGGCTCGCACAGCGGCTGGACCGGTCAGGCCGCCGAGGCCTTCCGCGAGTCGTTCGACATGCACCCCAAGCAGTGGATGCGCGCCGCCGACGCCTGCGCGGACGCCTCAAAAGCCCTCAAGTCCTACGCGGCGACGGTCACCTGGGCACAGGGCAAGGCCGCCGACGCCATCGACAAGTACCGCACCGCCTGCGAAGCGACTCAAAACGCCGTCAACACCTACAAGACCTCCGTCGACTCCTACAACGCGAAGGTCAAGTCCTACAACGCCGCGGTGGACAGCGGCTCCGACCCGGGCCCGAAACCGACCGAGCCCGGCGCGTTCAGCGACCCCGGCGACGAGGGCCGCCAGGCCGCCCAGGACATCCTCAAGGACGCCCGCAGCCAGCGCAGCGAAGCCGCCGAGCGGGCCCGTAACGCCCTCCAGAAGGCCCTGGCCCACGCCCCCGACAAGCCTGCCTTCACCGAGCTCGCGGGCGCGGCCCTCAAGGACGGCAGCAAAGCCTTCGTCCTGGAACATATGCACCTGGCCGGCGGCGTCGTGAAGGCCGGCGCCGAAACCCTCAAGCTGGCCCGGATGGTCAACCCCCTCGACCCCTACAACATCACCCACCCCTGGCAGTACCTCTCCAACACCAGCACCACACTCATGGGGCTGGCCTCCGCCCCGCTCCACCCCATCGACACCGCCAAGGGCATGCTCGGCACCGGCTGGGGCAGCGACCCGGCCGACTCGCTCGGCACCATGCTCGGCAACCTCGTGGGCGGCAAGGGCGCGGGCGGACTGGCCAAGGGGGCGGCCAAAGCCGGTGCCCGGAACGCCGCTAAGGGCGCCGCGCGGACCGCCGCCAAGGAAGGCGGCAAACGCACCGTCCGGGACCGTCTGCGCACCGCCTGGTGCAAAACCTTCGGCAGCGACCCCATCGACATGGCCACCGGCCGGATGCACCTGCCGCAAACCGACATCGCGCTCCCGGCCGGCCTTCCCCTCACCTTCACCCGCACCTTCGAATCGTCCTACCGCACCGGCCGCTGGTTCGGCCCGGCCTGGATGAGCACGGTGGACCAGCGTCTGGAGATCGACTCCGAAGGCGTCATCCTCATCGGTGAAGAGGGCAACTTCCTCCTCTACCCCCACCCCGCCGTCGGCGTCCCCACCCTCCCCGTCGAGGGCGACGGCGCGCCCCTGGAGCTGACTCCCGACGGCGACTATCTCCTCACCGACCCGCTCACCGGACTCCGCCGCTACTTCACCACCTACACCGAAAACCTCGCCGTCCTCGACGAGATATCCGACGACCGCCGCTGCAACCACATCACCTTCGACTACACCGAAGACGGCACCCCCACCGCCCTCACCCACAGCGCCGGCTACCGCCTCCTCCTCACCACCGACCAGGGCCGCATCACCGCCCTCCACCTCGCCGGCGCCGCCCCGGACGGCACCGACCAGCTCCTGGTCACCTACGGCTACGACGACTTCGGCAACCTCACCACCGTCACCAAATCCTCCGGCCTACCCCTCCGCTTCACCTACGACGACGCCGGCCGCATCACGTCCTGGACCGACACCAACCACAGCAGTTACCACTACGCCTACGACGACCAGGACCGCTGCACCCACCAGGGCGGTACCGAAGGCCATCTACGCGCCCACTTCACCTGGGGCGACCCCGACCCGGTCACCGGCCTGCGCACCAACATCCACCACAACTCCCTCGGCCAGGCCACCACCTACCAGGTCAACGACCACCACCAGATCGTCGCCACCACCGACCCCACCGGCGCCACCACCCGCACCGTCCGCGACGCGGCCCACCGCGTCCTCTCCACCACCGACCCTCTCGGCCGCACCACCCACCTCACCTACGACGACGAGGGCCGCCCGACCACCGTCACCCTCCCCGACGGCACCACCTCCACCACCACCTACAACGCCGACGGCCACCCCCTGAGGGTCACCAGCCCGGACGGCACCACCTGGACCCACACCTACGACCCCAAGGGCAACCGCACCTCGACCACGGACCCAACGGGCGCCACCACGACGTACACCCACGACCCCCTCGGCCACCTCGCCTCCCTCACCGATGCCCTCGGCAACACCACCCGCATCTACTGCAACAAGGCCGGCCTCCCGCTCACCGTCACCGACCCCCTCGGCGCCAAGACCCACTACCGCCACGACGCCTTCGGCCGCACCACATCCGTCACGAATCCCGTCGGCGAAACCACTCACATGGTGTGGACGGTCGAAGGCAAACTCGCGGCCCGCATAGACCCCACCGGCGCCACCGAAGAATGGACCTACGACGGCGAAGGCAACCGCCTCACCCACACCGACGCCATCGGCCAGACCACCCACTACGAATACGGCCATTTCGACCTGCTGACGGCCCGCACCAACCCCGACGGCGTCCGCTACTCCTTCACTCACGACACCGAACTCCGCCTCACCCAGGTCACCAACCCCCAGGGCCTGACCTGGAACTACGCCTACGACGGCGCAGGCCGCCTCACCTCCGAGTCCGACTTCGACAGCCGCCCCCTCACCTACACCCATGACCTCGCCGGCCAACTCACCACCCGCACCAACGCCCTCGGCGAGGTCACGACCTACACCCGCGACGTCGCGGGCCGCATCACTCGCAAAGACGCCGCAGGCCTGCTCACCACATACGGGCATGACGCCAACGGCAACCTGCACCAGGCCACCAATGACGACGCCACCATCACGTACACCCGAGACGTACTGGGCCGCATCACCGCCGAATCCGTCAATGGCCGCACCCTCACCTTCACTTACGACGCCCTGGGCCGCCGCACCTCCCGCACCACCCCCACCGGCCACACCACCACCTACACCTACGACCCCGCCGGCAACCGCACCGCGATGGAAGTCGCGGGCCACTCCCTCACCTTCGACCACGACGCCGCCGGCCAAGAACTCACCCGCACCATCGGCGACACCCTCCAACTGGCCCACACCTGGGACCCCACCGGCCGCCTGGCCACCCAATCCCTCACCACCACAGGAACCGGAACCGTCCAGGTACCCACGGGCGCCGCCCAGGCCCCCAACCCCGCCGCAGAGGCACTGCAACTTCTCCACCGCGCCTACGCGTACCGCCCCGACGGCCATCTCACCACCATCGACGACTCCCACACAGGGCACCGCACCTTCGACCTCGACCGCGCCGGCCGCGTCACCGCCGTCCACGCCGCCGACTGGACCGAGACCTACGCCTACGACGAAGCGGGCAACCAAACCCACGCCACCTGGCCCGACCACCACCCCACCCCCTCAGCCCGAGGCGATAGGTCGTACGTCGGCACCCGCATCACCCACGCCGGCCGCATCCGCTACGAACACGACCCCCTCGGCCGCGTAACCCTCCGCCAAAAAACCCGCCTCTCCCGCAAACCAGACACCTGGCACTACACCTGGAACACGGAGGACCGCCTCACCACCGTCACCACCCCCGACGGCACCACTTGGCGCTACCTCTACGACCCCTCCGGCCGCCGAATAGCCAAACAACGCCTCGCAGCCGATTCCGCGACGGTCATAGAACAGACGGACTTCACCTGGGACGGCCCCACCCTCACCGAACAATCCACCCACGCACCACACCGCCAGGAATCCCTCTCCCTCACCTGGGACCACCAGGGTCTCACCCCCCTCACCCAAACCGAACGCAAAACCACCGCTCTGGCCAATGCCCCTCAACAGGTAATAGACCAGCGCTTCTTCGCCATAGCCACCGACCTCGTCGGCTCCCCCACCGAACTCGTCGCTCCCTCCGGCACCATCGCCTGGCGCACCCGCACCACCCTCTGGGGCACCACCACCTGGAACCGCGACGCCACCGCCTACACCCCCCTCCGCTTCCCCGGCCAATACTTCGACCCCGAAACCCAGCTCCACTACAACTACTTCCGCGCCTACGACCCCACCACGGCGCGATACCTCAGTCCAGATCCACTCGGACTCGAACCCGCTCCCAACCCTGCTGCTTACGTCCACAACCCCAATGCTCTGGCCGATCCTCTTGGTTTGAGCCCGTGCTCTCTTCATGACTTGGGTGATGGCTGGTACCGCTCCCGGGAAGGACTTGACTATGGCCCTGGATCAGCCGAGGGGCACCGAATCAACCATGTAATGCAGCACGCCCACGAAAACCCTGCGAAACCAAGACACGGCGTATTCGATACGGGACGACGAGGAATCCTGGAGACAGTCGACAACGCCTGGGCGAGACGAGATCTCGCCGTCTCGGTGAATCATCAGGGCGCACGCAGCACATATATAATACCCATGGAGAGACAGGTAGGTTTCAACCCGGGCGAAAACTACGTGTCAATCACCGTGGAACATGGAAACGAAGTTATCACCGCATTCCCTAGGAGCTGGCAATGAGAGAGAAGAAAGCCTGCACCCATTGCGGACAGGACTGGGTAAAAGAGTACAAGCGAGCGGATACGGGTCAGGTCTTCCACATGTGCCCCGAGTGCGAATCCGTCTGGCTCGACAAGAATTGCATCGATGATGCTACCGAGCTATACCTGAGCGAATTCATGGGCAGTGGCGACTCGGTCAGAGATTGGGAATCCATCACCCTCATCGAGTGATCAGAATTACGAAATAACCCAAAACCAACTAAGTCGTACCGAGGATCCAGACCAGTGGGCGAATCGACATAAGCACGCCGCAGCAGCCGCCAGGCAGGTTTGGAGATGCGCCGGGATACGGGGCACTCTCAGGTGGGCCACAGCCTTGGGCCACCAGCTGGGCGTCCGTCACAAGTGCCGGGCGGGCCAGTACCGCCAGTTCCTGGAGTCTTTGGACCGCAAGGCACTCATGGGGCTCCGGCGCAGGGCCCACGGAGTGCCGCAGCAGGCACCGTATGGATACGGCGGGCCGGAAATGGTTCCACCTCCTCCGCCCAAGCACAATGCCGGAAAGGCGTGGGGATCATCAGGGCGGTTGCTGCGGTACTGGTGGTCGGGAGCGTGGCTTCGGCTGTGGTTATCGGGGGCGATGGCGGTAGCAGTATCTCGAGCAGGACCTCTGCCGCGCCGAAATACAAGATTGTGGTGCCGCAGCCGCTGGTTGGTGGGGAGTACACGCTCGCCAAAGATATCTCAGCAGATGGATTCTCAGGTGCCGCATGACGGGGTGAATGCTCATGGTGTGCGCACCGCGGGTGCCCAGTACACCGGGGCACGAAGTCGCTAGTGATGATGGGAATGAATGGCACGTTTGATGATCCCGGAGAGAGCTGCGACCGCATGATCCGTGGAATGACGAAGTCTCCAGACACCGAAGTTACCGCCCCTGAGAAGTAGTACACGCCCAGGAGTGGCGGGTAGCCGCTGACCTTCGGGGTGGATGTAAAGAGGCGCCGGCCGGACAGAAAATTACGGTGCCCTTCTGCGCCTGAGGAACCTCCAGTACGACGGTCAATGTCGCTGAGACCGATGTCGCGTAGTTGGGGAAGGATCCGAAATCAGTCGATCTGCAGGTGCTTGCCGATAGGGTGGGCAAGATACGGTCTACGGTCCAGGTGGCGCTCGGATCCCGGTCCTGATGCTGTCCATGCCCCTGTGCGGCCTATGTCGGGGCCTTCGTAGGCTGCTGTACCGAACGTAAAGAATTGGCGCGCTCGCTCAGCAGCGCAGCACGACAGGGGGAACTGCATGTCCGCGTACTCGCCACCGCCGCACGGCCAGCCTGGCCCCGGCCCGTACGGCCCACCGGCCGGGCCGCCCATGGGGCATGGCAGCAATGTTCCCTATGGCCCACCCGCGGTCGGGCCGACGGGCCCGTACGGCCAGCAGCCGGCGTATGGGCAGCCCCCGGCGTACGGGCAGCCCGGGCATCAACCGTGGGCACAGACACAGCAGCCCGGCACGCCGATGTTCACGCCGACGGGGGTGCCTGCGCGGCGGCCGTGGCTGCGGCCACTCATCGCCCTCGGTGCCGTGGCGGTTGCCTTCACGGGGTTTTGGGCTCTGTCCGTCCTCACTGACGACGGAAAGCCCCCGGCGAAGACCGCCGACAAGGCGAGTGTCGGAGAGTGCCTGGAGAACCGCGGCACCGATGCCAAGCCCGTGCTCTTCACCATCGACTGCAAGGACGCCAAGGCCGAGTACATGATCGCGATGAATCCGGGTTACCAGGGCACATGCCCTTCTGAATTCGACGAGTACAAGGAAACTGGCGGCCGCCTCAGATACACCCAATTGCGCCTGTGCCTCCGCCCGCTGCATCGCTGAGAGCATCGCTGAGACCCGTTGCAGTACCTATGTAGCACCTGCCACCGGTCTGGCGGTTCGGGCATTCGGGCAGGTTCCTGGGTCGGGTTTCTTCTGCGGGAGTAGCCGCCACGGCTGAACTATGTGTCAGGGAAATGACTATGAGTGAGGATATAGGTATGAGGAGCAGTCACGTCAGCCGTATTCCCGCGCCTGAGGGAGTCGCACCGGCGACGGGCTACACCCATGTCGTCATCGGCACGGGCCGTTTCATCGCCGTGTCCGGTCAACTGGCCCTCGACGAGGACGGCAAGCTCGTCGGCGAGGGCGACCCGGCGGCCCAGGCCCGGCAGGTCTTCGAGAATCTGCGCCGCTGCCTCGCTGCTGCAGGCGCGGACTTCGAGCACGTCGTGAAACTGACGTACTTCGTGACCGACATGGCGTATCTGCCCGCGGTGCGGGAGGCACGGGATGCGTATCTGGACCCGGAGCGGCTGCCGGCGAGCTCCGCGGTGCAGGTCGCGGCATTGGTACGGCCGGAGTTCCTGATGGAGATCGAGGCGTACGCGGTACTGCCCGAGTAGTTAGTCGCTTCCAGCAGTCGTGCCGCGTAGTCGCTCCGAGTAGTTGCGTTTTTCGCAACTAGTTGACAGTGTGGCAAGCATGACGTCCGATGCACTCCGGCCCAGCCCCGCCGAGCAGTTGGCCGTGGTCGACGCTGCCCCCGACCTTTCCCGTCCCGCGTCCGGCGGTGAACGCGTCGTCAGCCTGGTCACGCTCGCCGTGCTGTACGCCGGCCTTGTCGCCGCCATGGAGTGCGATCTCCCCGCCGTCGCCGGAATTGGCGTCTACGTCGCTGCCCTGGTGCTCGTCCTTTCCTGGAGCGGGCATCACGACCGCGCTGCCCGCAGGCGACCCCACACGCGGCTGGAGAAGGTCACGCGGTTCCTTGGCGTCGTGTGGCTCGGGATTCCCTGCAGCCAGATCATGTTCGACCCCGGCGCCGGCACTTTCGTCGGCCATCTCGGCGCTGCCGCGTTCCCCACCGTGGGCTACGCCGTCTACCTCATCCTGCGCTGGAGGCGGTGACCGATGGTTGAGGACGGTGAAGACGCTGAGGGCGCCGAGGCGGCCCCTGCGCCACGGCAGCCGCGCGATGTGCTGGCCAATCTCATCCACTCCCCGAACCGCCTGGCCATCCTGGCCACCCTCAACCGCGTCCAGCACGTGGCGTTCGCCGACCTACGCGAGAGCCTCCACCTGACCACTCCCGAACTCTCCCGCCAGATCGCGATCCTGGAGAAGGAGGGGATGGTCGAGGTCGCCAAACTCCGCGTCAAACGTGTCGCCGTCACCCACGTCCGCCTCTCCGACACCGGGCGCGAACGCTTCGCCGCCTACCTGGCCGACCTGCACGCCATCGTGGACGGACGTGATTGACCGCTTGCCAGGTAGTTAAGTGCTGCATCGGACAACCTTTGCCCCGTCGTGACGTGACGCGACGTGCCGTTCGAATGCTGGTCGGGCGGCGTGGTGTCGCCAGCTGTCCAGGTGGCAGAACGGAGCAGGTGTGTCCACCCTTCAGGCCACTGAAGGTGTAAGGGCACACAGCGGCGAACCGTGCCTCGGCTCACGGTGAAGGGGAGGAGAAAGTCGAGACCATGAACTGCACTCGACGGTTCTCGGCTCGCTGGGCCGGATCCGACGGAATGAGGTGTTTCAGGTCGGCGGAGCCACATGCTGCGGTCCGCAAAGAAACATTCTGCAGGGAGGCGATGTCGGCCGGGACGATTCCGCCTGCCGCCAGCACGAGTTCGGCGATTTGGCCGAACAGCCAATCTTTGGCGCTCTCGGCACGGCCTGTACTGACAGTCAACTCGTCGGCGCGACGCTGCTCAGGAGTGCGCCCGGGCGTGTCGACACGGTCTGAGTGGCCGAGGATCACGACCACACAGAACCGGCCCGCCGCCTCGGACTCCGCTGAAGCTGCTGGAATCACAACTTCATCGAAGATCAAATTCTGAATTCCCGAATTCAAAGCGTCGAACAACTCCTTGAAATCGGTCTTGTGGTCTCCATAGCCTTCTACAGAGAATTCGACGTCTTGATGCGTCACAGGTAGACCTTCCCGGGCTAACCTCTTCTGTACTTCAAGCCTGAAGGAATCCGCTTCGACATGCCTACCGAGACGGGGCCAACGGAGCTACTGTCAAGACCTGCGGATCACGTGTTCCGGCACTCGCGGAGGAGGCCGCCTGCCTATCCCCCGGCCGGCCCCCGCACGAGCACAACAGCTCAGCATTTTTCCGCGGTGCTCATCGCACCCGGCACCACCACTATGCAGAGCGGGAAGCATCCGCGAGCGGCGCAGGGAGCCCGGCGGCGGCGCGGAGGGTCGCGGCTCGGGCGTGAATCTCGGTTGGGGTGAGGGGGCCCGTGGGTGGCGGTGGCGCGTCGTCGCGGCAAGGGCGGCAGAGGCCGCCGGCAAGAGCTTCGGGGCGGCCGGGTGCCCCGCAGTGGGTGCATTCCACCAGCCAGCGATGGGGTGGAGTGGCGGCCTTCTTCGGTTCACGGCTGCGCTCTGGAGGGAGTTTGGCGGTCAGGCGGGTGCGGATGAAGGCGCCTGGGCTGTGGATCTCTCCCGGGAGGTCGGTGGTGAGGGAGCGGACCAGGTGGTCCTCGGTGGCGCCTCGATCCAGCCACTGGGAAGCCAGGCTTTCGAGGGCCGTGCATTCGGATGCGGAGAGCGTGACGCGGTCGTCCACGTGGCCGATGCCGGCGAGGGTGGCGTAGGCACGGGTGTGGGTGTGGGTGTGGGTGTGAGAACGGGAGCGAGGGGCGATTCCCGGATCAGGCGTGTTCGTCGGGCGGGTGACTGTACGCGGCTTGGTGGGGTGGGGCGTTGGCTGGTTGTTGAGGTACGTCGTCCACCAGGTGTCGGGGCGGGGCGTACGGGAGAAGAACGTGTGCGTGACGAGCCTGTTGCCCGCGGCCGGGGCGCTGCGTACGCGGCGTAGGTGGCCTGCGGTGGAGAGGGTGCGCAGGGCGGTGGCGACGGCCTGCTGGCCGTAGTACGGCTGCGCGTCCGCGAGGACCTTGATGCTCATCGCGGCGCCTTCGGGCAGCTGGTCGATGAGGGTGGCGAGGTACGCCTCACGGGCCGGAAGGTGCGCGAAGAGCCCGTCGGGGGAGGTGTTTTGGGCCGGTTCGCCGTCGTCAGCCACCGTCCGTTTTCCGTAGCCTGGTCGGGCCATGGGGTGGGCGGGCAGTGCGGGGATGGGCAGGGCGGCGATAGGCTGCGCGATAGCCACGAGATCTCCTGCTGAGAGATGGATCTTGGTGGTTAGACCCTGGCTTTGGTGTTGGCGCACCGGCCGGGGTCGTTTTAGTTGTCGTGGGTAGCTGCGGCGAACGCTAGACGAGCGGAACGCGCCGTGGCAAGCCGGTCACGAAAAGTCATCTGCGGTGGTAAGCAGCCCAGTTGGGGGTTGGGGGATGACCAAACCAGAACCCAACCAAACCAAAGCTTGGGGCTCGGGACTCGGGACTTGAGACTCGGGGGCCGGGGCTCGTGTCAGTGGTTCGTGGCGAGCACGAGGAAGCCCGTCCAGGCGGGGGCGGAGAAGGCGAGCTGGGGCCCGGTTGCGCACTTCGAGTCCCGGACGTGGATGGTGTCGGGGCAGGTGGCCACCTCGACGCACTCACTTCCCTGGTCGTCGCTATAGCTGGACTTGAACCAGGAGAGTTCGGCACTCATAGCTGTTCCACCATCTGTTCGACGAAAGTTGCTGACTCCTCAACGCTAAGGGCCTGGGTACGGATCAGGCCATGGCGCAAGGTAAGCGAGCTGACGTCGGCCGGATCCGAGGTGAACTGGCTCATCTCCTGCCCCTCCGACAGGGCGAAGCGTTCGTGGTCCTGATTCTCCAGCAACACAATCGGCCCGCTGAGCGCGGCGGGCGTGATCCGGTCGTACGGGAGTACTTGCAGGGATACGTTGCGCAACTTCCCGATCTCTAGCAGGTGAAGCAGCTGCTTCTGGTGCACGTCGGGACCACCCACAGGACAGCGAAGTACCGGCTCGAAGAGTACGAAGCTGAAAGCCACTGGTGGCGTCTGCGTGAGTAGCAGCTGTCGGTTCAAGCGCGCCTTCACCCGCTCCTCAACGGTCTCGTTGTCCAGCGGTGGAGTGGACTTACCGATCAGCGCCCGAGCGTAAGCCTTGGTCTGCAACAGCCCCGGGACGAGCAGAGGCTGGTACGACCACACGCTGACCGCATCCGCCTCGAACTCGAAGAAGTCCCGCGACCGCTCCGGGAACTTCCCCCTCTCCAGATACGGCAGCCCGGCCTTCAACTTTCCGCCCGCCCCGAAGAGTTCGTCCGCCACCTCCGCCAGCTTCGGCGGTACCGGGCGCTTCCCGAGTTCCACGGACTCCACCGTGGACGCGGAGTAGCGGGCGGCCTCGCCCACCTCCGCGCGGGAGACGCCCGCGCCCTTGCGCCACAGCTGGAACTGGCTGCCGAAGTAGCGGTACGGAACCGGAAGTTGAGGTTCGTTCGCCATGACCCTGTCCCGCCTCCCACGCACCACGTACACACGCTGCGTACGCGTCTCATCACTCGCAGAGTAGGCGCGCGTCCGCGACCGTGATGCCATGAACAGCGAGATTCCCCCGGACCAGCCCCCGCTGACGGACCAGCCCCCGCCGCCAGCGGGCTCGTACGCCGTCGACACCCGCACCGATCGCATCGGGCGGGTCATGGACCGCCACGGCGGGACCGTACAGCTGCGGCCGCCGGGTGGTGGACGGGAGTGGGACTGCCCTCCGGATCTCGTACGGCGGGCGACGCGGGCCGAGGCGCTGCGGGCGGATGTGACGCGGATGAATGCGGAGAGCGGGTGGAAGGTGTGAGCGGCGAGAGCAACGAGAGCCTCGGGAGGAGGGGGCGGCGGGCGCACACCGTGATCCTTTTCGGGACGTGGACGCTGTGGCCGGATCTTGAGCCGGATGCGGAGCCGGTGACGTACGGGATGCAGTGCGCGGTGTGCGGGGCGGGCTCGCCCGTGGGGGAGGTATTCGCTGACGCGCAGGACTGGACGTTGCGGCATGCCGGACGGAACCCCTCGCATCACACCTACAGGGAAGTGATCACGAGGCCGTGGCGCGCCTGGATGGCCAACCCGTCGCCCCCACCCCGTCCAGTACGATATTGACGTTCCGTAAAGCAAATCCTCACTCACCGTAGCGACTTGGGAGCAGCCGGCAATGGCTCGACACCTCATCACCAGCGCCCTTCCGTATATCAACGGGATCAAGCACCTGGGCAACATGGTGGGGTCCATGCTTCCCGCGGATGTGTACGCCCGGTACCTGCGGCAGCGGGGGCACGACGTCCTCTACATCTGCGCGACGGACGAGCACGGGACGCCGGCCGAGCTGGCCGCGAAGGAGGCCGGGCAGTCGGTCGCCGAGTTCTGCGGTGAGCAGCACGGCAGGCAGAAGGCGATCTACGACGGCTTCGGGCTGGAATTCGATCACTTCGGGCGGAGCTCGTCGCCGGAGAACGTGGAGCTCACGCAGCACTTCGCGCGCAAGCTGCACGAGAACGGCTTCATCGAGGAGCGAGCCATTCGGCAGGTCTACTCCAACGCCGATGAACGCTTCCTGCCGGACCGCTACATCGTCGGTACCTGCCCGCACTGCGGCTACGACAAGGCGCGCGGTGACCAGTGCGAGAACTGCACCCGGGTGCTGGACCCGACCGACCTGATCGACGCGCGGTCGGCGATCAGCGGCAGCAGTGATCTTGAGGTGCGGGAGACCAAGCACCTGTTCCTGCTCCAGTCGAAGCTCCAGCACGAGGTCGAGGGCTGGCTGGAGGGGAACGGCAGCAAGGAGTGGCCGGTCCTGGCGTCCTCCATCGCGCACAAGTGGCTGACCGAGGGACTCCAGGACCGGGCGATCACCCGTGACCTGGACTGGGGCGTCCCGGTGCCGGCCGATGTGTGGCCGGAGCTGGCGGCCGAGGGCAAGGTCTTCTACGTGTGGTTCGACGCGCCGATCGAGTACATCGGGGCGACGAAGGAGTGGGCGGACGTCGCCCCGGAGAACCGCGACTGGAAGTCGTGGTGGTACGAGGCCGAGGACGTCCGCTACACGGAGTTCATGGCCAAGGACAATGTGCCGTTCCACTCCGTGATGTTCCCGGCGACGCAGCTGGGAACCCGTGAGCCGTGGAAGCGGGTCGACTTCCTCAAGGCCTTCAACTGGCTGAACTACTACGGCGGGAAGTTCTCCACGTCGCAGAAGCGCGGGATCTTCACGGACGCGGCGCTGGAGCTGCTGCCGGCCGACTACTGGCGATACTTCCTGATGGCGCACGCCCCGGAGTCGGACGACACCTCCTTCACCTGGGAGCTGTTCTCGGCCTCGGTGAACAAGGACCTGGCGGACACGCTGGGGAACTTCGTCAACCGGGTGCTGTCGTTCTCGCGGAAGCGGTTCGGGGACGACGTGCCGGCGGGCGCCGAGGCGGGGGCCGCGGAGCAGAAGCTGGGCGAGGAGATCGCCGGGCTGCTGGCCGAGTACGAGGGCCACATGGAGGCCCTGCAGTTCCGTAAGGCGGCGGCCTCGCTGCGTGCGCTGTGGAGCGCGGGCAACTCCTACCTGGAGGAGAAGGCCCCGTGGCTGGAGATCAAGACCGACAAGGACGCGGCGGCGCTGACGCTGCGTACCGCGATGAACCTGATCCACCTGTACGCGGTGGTCTCCGAGCCGTTCATCCCGGCGTCGGCGAAGGCGATGCGGAGCGCGTTCGCGCTGGAGAACGACACCGCGGTGTGGGTCTCGCAGGATGAGGCGAAGGCGCTGGCCGCGGTGCCGGCCGGGACGCCGTTCACGGTGCCGCCGGTGCTCTTCGCGAAGATCACGGAGGAGGACCTGGAGTCCTACCGGGAGCGGTTCGGCGGCTCGGAGGAGTAAGGCTCTTCAGGCTCGGCGGGGAATTCGGGCTCGGGAGGAGAGCCGGGCTCGGCAGGGAAGGTGGGCTCGGCGGGGAAGGTGGGCTCGGGAGGGAAGTCGCGCCCGGAGGAGGAAGGCCCGCCCTTTCCCTCTTGCGCTGCGTGCTTCCCCTCTTGCGCTACATGCTGTCCCTCTTCCGCTGCGTGCTTTCCCTCTTCTGCCGCGTGTCTCCCTTCTTCCGCTACGTGTACGCGCGCCTGCTCGGTCTTCGCGGACCGGGCGGGCGCTTGTGCGTGGCCGGGTGAGCGCTCGTGCACGGCGGGGCGGGCCCCCGGCGACACGTAGGCGCTCAGGGGCTGCGGCAGGCCCGGCGTGGGCGGGAGGGGGAGCGGGTGCCAGTCGCGGGCGTAGTGGGGCGGTTTGGCGTGAGCGGGGAGGACGATGGCGGCGGGGTGGTCGGTGCCTAGCCGGGTCAGGGCGGCGGGGGTGATGCTGGCGTCGTGGCCGTCGGGCTGACGGGAGGCGCAACCGATCCGGTACGCCAGCCGTACCGCTTCCTCGCCGCTCACCGTGCACGGTGGCCGTAGACCGGCGGTGCGCAGGGTGGTGGCGATCCGCTCGATGTCGTTCTGACCGCGTACGGTGCCGCGCTGCAGCTTGTTCAGGATGGCCAGCTGCATCGCCTCGTGGCCGAGGAGCGCGACGACCAGGGCGGCCACCGCCCAGGCGTGGCGGCGGCGCGGCAGGCGCGTGAGCCAGTGCAGGAACCAGGCCGCGGGCATCAACAGCAGGGCGTAGGCGGGCAGCAGGAAGCGCGGGGCGGCGTAGTCCACCATCAGCAGGTACGGGGCGGCGAGGCAGAGACCGGTCACGGCGGGGAGGGTGACGGCGGCGGCCGGGCCGTAGCGGTGGCGGGGGCCGACGGGGTCGCCGATGCGCGGAGTGGGCCACGGGGGGCCGTAGCCGAGCAGCGGGCCGGCTCCGTGCGGCTGGCCGTAGCCATGCCGCGGATCGTAGTGATGCCGTGGGCTGTAGCCGTCCGGTGCGTCGGCGGGTCTGAGGCCGTGCGGCGCCGTGCCGTCCGAGCCGAAGCCGAGCGGCCGGACCGTGTCCACGCCGAACGGCTGGACCGGTTCCAGGCCGAGCGGGCGGGCCGGGGCCACGCCGAGGGCACCCAGCCGTACGGGCTCCAGTCCCAGGCCGCGCCGTCGGCCGCCGGGCCCGCTGGTGCGCGCCGCTGCCCAGACCGCGCCGACCACCGCCACGGGCAGCACGAACCACCACGCCGCTGTCACCGGGTACTGCCAGTCCAGATCGCAGGGGCGGCAGAGCGTCTTGCCCTGGAGTGCCCGGACGTGGTCGCCGAAGGACGGATGCCAGCCCAGACCTCCCTGGATCTCCGCGGCCTGCCGCAGCCGGGCGGACAGCCCGCCGTACGACAGATACGCCTCCACGACCCACTCGGCGCATCCCAGGAACACGCCGACCGGGAGGGCCAGCAGCACGGTGGAGCGCCGCCACGCCGGTACGCACAGCGCCACGGCGAAGAGCGGTACGGCCAGCAGCACGGCGTCGGCGGGGCGCATCAGACCGGCCACGGCCACCGCAAGGGCGAGGCCGGCCGCCGCGCCCCGGCCGGCGCGGGGGGCCAGTTGGGCCGACGGTTGCCGTACGGCCAGCAGAAAGCAGCCGACGGCGATGAGTGCGGCGTAGCCGACCCACAGGTTGGGCATCGCCTGCGAACCGTAGAAGAGCGTGACCCACAGACCGGCGAAGAGCGCACCGCCGAGGGCCGGCACGGGGGCGGGCAGCAGGCGCCGCCAGACGCACAGGCTCAGGAGGAATCCGGCGCCGGAGAGCACCGCGAGGTAGCAGTGCAGGGCGACGGCCGAGGTCGTCACGGCGGCGAGCGGGGCGAGGAGGAGGGAGACGCCGCGGGCGCGCGAAGCGCTGAAGAACGCGGCCGACTCATGGGGGTCGACCTGGCTGACGTACACCGTCTCATCCCAGCCCAGGCCGGGGGTGGCGAGGGCGAGGTACACCTGGGCAGCGGTGAAGACGACGGCGAGGGCGACAAGCCATCGCAGGTCACGGACGGGGGCGGAGGGCGTCGTCAGGGCCCGTGCGTCCGGGCCGGACCTGGCGGGGAGAAGGCTGGCTTGGTGCATGGGCACCACAGTGCGTGGGGTGAACGGTCACGGCCACATGTGTAGTGCGGTTGGAGCAGTGGGCCGCACGGCCGAGGGGCGGTGTTTCACGTGAAACTGTTTCACGTGAAACACCGCCCCTGGGCGTGTCCGAGGCCGGCCGCAGCCCGCCTGCGTCACTTGGCCGGCCAGTACGCCTACGTCACTTGGCCGGCTCGTACGCCTGCGTCACTTCGTCGGCTTGTACGGCGTCGGCTTCGCCGGGCCCGTGTAGATGTTCAGGTGCAGCTCCTTGAGCCGGGCCGCTTCCAGCTCGCTCGGCGCGCCCATCATCAGGTCCTGCGCGTTGCCGTTCAGCGGGAACGCGATGGTCTCGCGAATGTTCGGCTCGTCGGCGAGCAGCATGACGATGCGGTCGACGCCGGGGGCGATGCCGCCGTGCGGCGGGGCGCCGAAGCGGAAGGCGCGCAGCATGCCCGCGAACTGCTCCTCGACGGTGTCACGGTCGTAGCCCGCGATCTCGAAGGCCTTGATCATGATGTCGGGCTCGTGGTTCCGGATCGCGCCGGAGGACAGCTCGACGCCGTTGCAGACGATGTCGTACTGCCAGCCCAGGATGTCCAGCGGGTCCTTCTCCTCCAGGTCCTTCATCCCGCCCTGCGGCATGGAGAAGGGGTTGTGGGAGAAGTCGATCTTGCCGGTCTCCTCGTCCCGCTCGTACATCGGGAAGTCGACGATCCAGCAGAAGCGGAAGACGCCCTCTTCGAAGTGGCCGGCCCGCTTGGCGGCCTCGACGCGGACCGCGCCCATGATCTTCGAGACCTCGTCGAACTCGCCCGCGCCGAAGAAGACGGCGTGGCCGGGCTGGAGACCGAGGCGCTCGGTGAGGACCTTGACGTTCTCCTCGGTGAGGAACTTGGCGATCGGGCCGGTCAGCGCGCCATCGGCGCCGACGCGCACCCAGGCCAGGCCCTTGGCGCCCTGCTCGACGGCGAACTCGCCGAGCTGGTCGAAGAACTTGCGCGGCTGGTCCTGCACGGCCGGCACCGGCAGCGCGCGAACGTGCTTGCCCGCGAAGGCCTTGAACTCCGAGCCCTCGAAGACATCGGTGATGTCGACCAGTTCCAGCTGGGCACGCAGGTCCGGCTTGTCGGAGCCGTACTTCAGCATCGCCTCGCGGAACGGGATGCGCGGGAACGGCGAGCTGACGTGGCGGCCGCCGCCGAACTCCTCGAAGAGCTCGGTCATCAGCTTCTCGACCGGCTGGAAGACGTCCTCCTGCTCGACGAACGACATCTCGATGTCGAGCTGGTAGAACTCGCCCGGCGAACGGTCCGCACGGGCGTCCTCGTCACGGAAGCACGGGGCGATCTGGAAGTAGCGGTCGAAGCCCGAGATCATCAGCAGCTGCTTGAACTGCTGCGGGGCCTGCGGCAGCGCGTAGAACTTGCCCGGGTGGAGGCGGGACGGCACGACGAAGTCGCGGGCGCCCTCCGGCGAGGTGGCGCTGAGGATCGGCGTCGCCATCTCGTTGAAGCCGAGCGTGGTCATCTTGTGGCGGATGGAGGCGATGACCGCCGAGCGCAGCATGATGTTGCGGTGCATGCGCTCACGGCGCAGGTCGAGGAAGCGGTACTCCAGGCGCTTCTCCTCGTTGACGCCGTCGTCCGCGTTGATGGTGAAGGGGATCTGCTGAGCCGCGCCCAGGACCTCGACCTCGGACGCCTCGATCTCGATCTCGCCGGTCGGCAGCTCCGGGTTGACGTTCTCGGCGCCGCGCGAGACGACCTTGCCGTCGACGCGGACGACCGTCTCCTTCGTCAGCTTGTCCAGCACCTCGGCGGCCGCGGTGCCCGGGCGGGCGACCAGCTGGGTGATGCCGTAGTGATCGCGCAGATCGATGAAGAGGATGCCGCCCAGGTCACGTCGATTGTGCAGCCAGCCGCTGAGGCGGACGTCCGTGCCGACGTCCGCGGCTCGGAGCTCGCCGCAGTTATGGGACCGGTACCGGTGCATCGCTCATCCAAGTCGTCGCGAGTGTCGAGGTGAGGAGTTGTCGGGCGGGGAGGGAAGGGATCGGAGCCCGGACTCGGACGCCCGGTCGGTCCCCTCGTAGATCACCCGGAAGGCCACCCCAGGAAGGACATAACCGCTCCAGGTTACCGTCCCGGCCCCCGCCCCTTCATTGACATATACGCAACAGCGTTTTCCCAGGGGAGGGCTCCGTGTTTTCGCCAGGGGAGGGCTCCGCGAGAAGCGAGACTCCGGCTGGGATGATGGTCACGTTCCGCTCACTGGTCGCTCCACGCCAAACACCCATAAAGTGATGCAATGCGCACCGAGGACCTCCTGGCCGCCCTTGCGACCGGCCTCTGGCACTGGGACAACGCATCGGGACGGGTCACCCTCGACTCCGAGGCGGCCCGGCTGCTCGGGCTCCCCGCCGAGCCGGTGGAGCTGAGCGAGGCCGCCGTACGCTCCCGTTTTCATCCCGTCGACTTCGCCGAGATCAACGGGGTCGTGCAGCTCGCGGTCGCCGAGGAGACGGTGGCCGAGGCCCGGCTCCGCATCGTGGACGAGCGCGGGCGGGTGCAGCGCATCGTCCGCTCCCGCTCCCGGCCACGCATCGTCGACGGCGACTTCGAGATGGTCGGCACGCTCCAGGAAGTACCCGAACCACAGCCCGGCACATCCGCCGCGCACACCCCGATAACCGGCGACTGGCGCCGCTCCCGCGAGGCGTTCCTGCTGGACGCGGGCCGGGCGCTGGCCGAGGCGCACTCCACGGCCGAGGTGCTGCGGGTGGCGGCGGGGCTGTCCATGCCGGGCTTCATGCCGGACGGGCTGGCGGTCTTCGGGATCGCGGGCGACCGGGTCTCGGTGATCGGCCACCACGGCCACCGCCCCGGCGACGAGAAGCCCTTCCTGAACATGCCGTTGGACACCGACTACCCGGCCGCCGAGGTCATCCGTACCGGCCGGGCGATC
Source organism: Streptomyces sp. NPDC001339 (assembly GCF_042895955.1). Lineage (NCBI taxonomy): Bacteria > Bacillati > Actinomycetota > Actinomycetes > Kitasatosporales > Streptomycetaceae > Streptomyces > Streptomyces sp. NPDC001339. The sequence goes on from NZ_JBIAWT010000004.1 coordinate 300,517, forward strand.
TACCTGCCCACACCCGACGACTACAGCCGCCGCTACCCCGGCACCTGGCCGCTGGCCGCCCGCTTCGGCCGGACCTCCTGGGCGTTCCTGCCCCTGGTCAACGCGGGCCGGACGATCGGTGCCTGGATGGCGGCGTTCGCCGAGCCGGTCGCCTTCACCCCTGACGAGCGCTCGGTGCTGACCACCGTCGCCCGGATGCTGGCCCAGGCGCTGGCCAGGGCCGGGATGCGGGAGGAGCAGCAGGAGCTGGCGCTGGGGTTGCAGCGCAGCATGATGCCGACGGTGCAGCCCGATATCCCGGGGATGTCGGTTGCGGCGCGTTACGTGCCGACCGGCGGCGGGCTGGAGGTCGGCGGCGACTGGTACGACATGATTCCGCTGCCGTCCGGCCGGATCGCGCTGGTCATCGGGGATGTCCAGGGGCATGACGTACGGGCCGCGGGCCTGATGGGGCAGCTACGGATCGCGCTGCGCGCCTATGCCTCCGAGGGGCACCACCCCGATGCGGTGCTCTCTCGCGCCTCCCGCTTTCTGGCCGGGATCAACGAGACCGAGCTCCGGGGCGATGGCGAGGACCAGCGCTTCGCGACCTGTCTGTACATCGAGGTGGATCCGGCGACCGGGCTGCTGGACATCGCCCGGGCCGGTCATCCGAACCCGGCGATCCGGCTGGCGGACGGCACCATGCTGGTCCGGCAGACCGCGGGCGGACTGCCGCTGGGCATCGTGCCGGACGCCGACTACCCCACCACCCGGATCGTCCTGGAACCCGGCGAGACGATGCTGGTCTGCACCGACGGGCTGATCGAGACCGGCGGCCACGACCTGGAGACCGGCTGGGCCCGGCTGCGCGGCATCATCGAGGCCCACGAGACCGATGAGGACGACCAGGGGCTGGAGCGGCTCGCCGACGCCCTGGTCCAGGCCGTGCACGGGCCTCCCTCGCACCACACCACCGGGCCGCTGGTGGACCGCCGCGAGGACGACATAGCGGTACTGCTGCTGAGCCGTGACGCCGCCTGCTGCGGGGTGGGCGCCGGCCTGCTGGCGCATCAGCCCGTACGGCGCACCGTGTTCCCCGTCGCGCAGGCCGAGCCGCAGCGGATCGCCGAGGCGCGCCGGCAGATCCGCGATGTGCTGCACGACTGGGCCGACCCGGACCAGGTCGACTCAGCGGTGCTGATGGTCTCCGAGATGGTCACCAATGTGCTGATGCACACCGACGGGGACGCGCTGCTGGTCGCCGAGATCTCCGGCGCGCGGGGCGCCCGGCGGATCCGCGTAGATGTATCCGACAGCAGCGATGAGCTGCCGCACCGCCGCAGCCCCGGCGAACTGGCGTCCTCGGGGCGCGGACTGGTGCTGCTGGAGCTGCTGGCCGGGGCGTGGGGCGTGGACCCGCGCGGGGACGGCAAGTCGACCTGGTTCGAGCTTTACGAGGACGCGGGGGACGCGGCCGGACCGCTGTCGCCGGAATCCGGTCCGGAGCCGGACCCCGGGTTCGAGGCGGAGTCCGAGCCCGCCGCGTAGTGCTGGCGCAGTTCGTGCAGCACGCCGGTGGCGGCCGCGGTCAGCGGGACGGACAGCAGCATGCCGAGGATTCCGCCGACGCTGGCACCCGCGGTGATCGCCAGCATCACGGTCGCCGGGTGCATCTGGACCGTACGGCTCTGGATGATCGGCTGCAGCACATGGCCCTCCAGTACCTGCACCGCCATGACGACGCCGAGCGCCCAGAGCGCGATCACGAAGCCCCGGTCCGCGAACGCCACCAGGATCGCCACCGCGCCCGAGATGAACGCGCCGAGGTAGGGGATGTACGCGCCGACGAAGACCAGCGCGCCCAGCCCGATGGCGCCCGGCACCTGGAGGATCAAGAGTCCGATGGTGATGAGGGTGGCGTCGATCAGCGCGATGAGAGTGGTGCCGCGCATAAAGCCTTCGATGGACTGGAAGCCTCGGCGGGCCATCTGCTCCAGGCGGAGCCCGGAACTGCCGGGCGCCCAGTCGTGCAGGGCGCGTACGGCCTTGCCGGAGTCCCGCAGGAAGAAGAACGTCAGCAACAGGGCGAGCACCGAGGCGGCAAGGAACTGGCCGACGACGCTGACACCCGCCAGCAGCCCGGACGCGGCGGTACTGCCGAACTTGGTGACCAGCCCCTTGGCGTTGGTGGCAAGATCGTCCAGCGAGGCGCCGGCCATTCCGAAGTACTTGGAAAGGCCCTCGGACGCGTCCTTGAGCGAGTTGATGATCTGGTCACCGGTGTCGACCAGCGCGCTGACGACGATATATCCGGCGCCGCCGACCACCACCACGAGGACCGCGCAGGTCAGCCCGGCCGCCAGCGAACGGTTGAGCTTCATCGCCACCAGCTGCCGGTAGAGCGGCCCGAGCAGCGCACTGCCGAGCAATGCCAGCAGTACGGGCGTGACCGCCGCGCTCAGGTAGATGCACAGCCACACCGCAATGGCCAGTACGGCCGCGACCAGCAGCATCACCCCGCACCAGGCCGCGGCCCGCCGGGCCTCGACCGGCAGCAACGGCTTATCGGGACGCGGCTGTTCACCGCCCGCACCACGGCGGTCTTGATCTGAGTCTTTTCGCACCCTGACAGTCCACCATGGCGAGCTGCCCCCACGCGGGGCCTGGAACGGGCCCGAACGGTGTTTCACGTGAAACGGGGACGATGTTGCACGGGGGACGGTGTTTCACGTGAAACACCACCCCACCGCACTATCGCCGCCCGATACCGCACCACCGCCGCCCGATCGCGGCCGTACCGTCGCCCCGGCCCGTTGCTGCGGCCCGATGTGGCGTCAGCGCTCTCCGGCCGGGATCGTTCCGAGCCGTCCGGCCTGGAAGTCCTCGAAGGCCTGGGCCAGTTCGGCGTGGGTGTTCATCACGAACGGCCCGTAGTGCATCATCGGCTCGCGGATCGGCCGGCCGCCCAGCAGCACCACTTCGAAGTTCGGGCTGCGCGACTCCTGGCTCTCGTCGGCCCGGAGGGTGAGCGCGTCACCGGAACCGAACACCACCGCCTGTCCCATGCGGAACGAGCGCTCCTCGGTACCGGCCGAGCCGCGTCCGGCCAGGGCGTAGGCGAGGGCGTTGAAGTCCTGGCGCCAGGGCAGGGTCAGCTCGGCACCCGGGTTCAGCGTCACATGCAGCATCGTGATCGGCGTGTGGGTGATGCCCGGTCCACGGTGGCCGTCGAGATCACCGGCGATCAGCCGCAGCAGCGCACCGCCGTCGCCGGAGGTCAGGAGCTTGACCTGGCCACCGCCGATGTCCTGGTAGCGCGGGGCCATCATCTTGTCGCTCCTGGGCAGGTTCACCCAGAGCTGGATCCCGTGGAAGAGACCGCCGGACATCACCAGCGACTCGGGCGGCGCCTCGATGTGCAGCAGGCCGGAGCCGGCCGTCATCCACTGGGTGTCGCCGTCGTTGATGACACCGCCGCCGCCGTGCGAGTCACGGTGCACGAACGTGCCGTCGAGCAGATAGGTGACGGTCTCGAAACCGCGGTGCGGGTGCCAGGGCGTGCCCTTGGGCTCTCCCGGCGCGTACTCCACCTCGCCCATCTGGTCCATCATGATGAACGGGTCGAGGTGCCGGTAGTGGATACCGGCGAACGCCCTGCGCACCGGGAAGCCCTCGCCCTCGAATCCGCCCGGAGCGGTGGCGACGGCCAGCACGGGACGGGTGTGCGCTGCGGCGGGGGCCGCCACACGCGGCAGGGTCAGCGGGTTCTCAACGGTCACTGCGGGCATCACGGCCTCCTCGGTCGTTCGCTCAACTTAGTTGAAGTGTGAACGACCGGCAAGGCGTGCAGCATTCCCGCCCGCATTTGCCCAGGTCAAAGCGTTGCAAGCGGATTAATATGATTAAAGAGGGCAAAGGGGTTGCGGCGACACTCGACCGCAAGGCACTCGCGCGCGCAGCCGCCTACCCGTACATCCGGCGCATCGCGAAGTCCACCATCTGCTCCACGGCCTTCGCGTCGAAGACCATCCGGTGGTCGCCCTCCATGTCGAGGACGAAGCCATAGCCGGTCGGCAGCAGGTCGAGCACCTCGGCGCCGGTGATCACGAAGTACTTGGACTCCTTGCCCGCGTACCGCCGCAGCTCCTTGAGCGAGGTGAACATCGGGATCACCGGCTGCTGGGTGTTGTGCAGCGCCAGGAAGCCGGGGTTGTCACCACGCGGGCAGTAGATCTTGGACGTGGAGAAGATGCCCTGGAAGTCCTCGGCCGACATCGAGCCGGTGGTGAAGGCGCGCACCGCGTCGGCGAGCGAGGGCGGGGACGGCTCGGGATACAGCGGCTGCTCGCCGTAGCCCCCGGGGGCCGGTTGCTGCGGCGGGGGCGGTGGTGCGCCGTACTGCTGCCCGGCACCCGCGTTCTGGTCGTAGCCGTACATGGGCCACAGCGTACTGAGTCAGCGGTTCCGCGGGGGACGCTCGTCACAGATGACGGGAAGGGGTTGATTCTTATTACCCGCGGGTAGCATCATTTGGCTACTAGCCGGTATTGCGTCTGAGGTCCCTGCCTTGGGTCCTCTCCCGAACACCTACGGAGCCGTACCCATGGGCCACTACAAGTCGAATCTCCGCGACATCGAGTTCAACCTCTTCGAGGTGCTGGGCCGTGACCGCGTGTACGGCACCGGACCGTTCGCAGAGATGGACGTCGACACCGCCAAGAGCGTGCTGTCCGAGATCACCCGGCTGTCCGAGAACGAGCTGGCGGACTCCTTCGCCGACACCGACCGCAACCCCCCGGTCTTCGACCCGGAGACCAACACCGCGCCGATTCCGGACACCTTCAAGAAGAGCTACCAGGCCTACATGGACGCCGAGTGGTGGCGCCTGGGCATCCCGGAGGAGCTCGGCGGCACCACCGCGCCGCGCTCCCTGCTGTGGGGTTTCGCCGAGACCATCCTGGGCTCCAACCCGGCGATCTGGATGTACGCCTCCGGCCCTGCCTTCGCCGGCGTCCTCCACGACGAGGGCACGGAGGAGCAGCACCGCATAGCCCAGCTGATGGTGGACAAGCAGTGGGGCTCCACGATGGTGCTGACCGAGCCGGACGCCGGTTCGGACGTCGGCGCCGGCCGTACGAAGGCCACCCAGCAGGAGGACGGCTCCTGGCACATCGAGGGCGTGAAGCGCTTCATCACCTCCGGTGAGCACGACATGTCCGAGAACATCGTGCACTTCGTCCTCGCCCGCCCCGAGGGTGCCGGTCCGGGCACCAAGGGCCTGTCGCTGTTCATCGTGCCGAAGTACGACTTCGACTGGGAGACCGGCGAGCTGGGCGAGCGCAACGGCGTCTACGCCACGAACGTCGAGCACAAGATGGGCCTGAAGGCCTCCAACACCTGCGAGATGACCTTCGGCGCCAACCACCCGGCCAAGGGCTGGCTGCTGGGCGAGAAGCACGACGGCATCCGCCAGATGTTCAAGATCATCGAGTTCGCCCGGATGATGGTCGGCACGAAGGCCATCGCCACCCTCTCCACCGGCTACCTCAACGCGCTGGAGTACGCGAAGGAGCGTGTGCAGGGCGCGGATCTGGCGGCCTTCACCGACAAGACCGCCCCGCGCGTCACCATCACGCACCACCCGGACGTCCGCCGCGCGCTGATGACGCAGAAGGCGTACGCCGAGGGCATGCGCGCCCTGGTGCTCTACACCGCCACGGTCCAGGACGAGATCATCATCAAGGAGGCCGCGGGCGAGGACGCCGGCGCCGCGATCCGCCTGAACGACCTCCTGCTGCCCATCGTCAAGGGCTACGGCTCGGAGAAGTCCTACGAGCAGCTGGCGCAGTCGCTGCAGACCTTCGGCGGCTCCGGCTACCTGCAGGAGTACCCGATCGAGCAGTACATCCGGGATGCGAAGATCGACACCCTCTACGAGGGCACCACCGCGATCCAGGGCCAGGACTTCTTCTTCCGGAAGATCGTCCGCGATCAGGGCCAGGCGCTCACCGCACTGTCCGAGGAGATCAAGAAGTTCCTCGCCGACAACACCGGCGGTGAGGAGCTGGCGCAGGCCCGCGGTGAGCTGGCCAAGGCCGCCGCCGACCTGGAGGCGATCGTCGGCGCCATGCTGACCGACCTCGCGGCCACCGAGCAGGACGTCAAGTCCATCTACAAGGTCGGCCTGAACACCACCCGCCTGCTGCTGGCCTCCGGCGATGTCGTCATCGGCTACCTGCTCCTCAAGGGCGCGGCGGTGGCTGCCGAGAAGCTGGCCGACGCCTCGGCGAAGGACAAAGCCTTCTACACCGGCAAGATCGCCGCGGCGAAGTTCTTCGCGCACAACGTCCTGCCGGACGTCTCCGTCCAGCGCGGACTGGCCGAGTCCGTCGACCAGTCGCTGATGGAGCTGGACGAAGCCTCGTTCTGAGCACGCCTCGTTCCCGGTGCGCCGGGGACAGCGCGTTCCGGGTCGGGGTCCGCCGCCCGGAACGTGCGGCGCTCTTAGAGGTCTCTCATCTTCGCCGTCCACACTGATCGTTGCCCGCCTCTCTTCCCCCGGGGAGGCGGGCTTCGTCATGACCGGCCGACGGCCCGGCTCACGATCCCGGGGAGCGTGCGAGCACGACCGGAATAGTTCACTCCATTTCGGATTTCCTTCGGGAATGGGGAATTCGTGGCCGGAAGGGAGCGGGGTCATGGTGCACGCGCACGGGGAATGCGGCGTCCGGCTCTTTATGCTGAATCCATGACCAACTCCGCTCGCTTTGATCGCGGCCACACCGACGACCTGATGTCCTTCCTCGCCGCGAGCCCGTCGCCCTACCACGCGGTCGCCAACGCGGCGGAGCGGCTGGAGGAGGCCGGCTTCCGGCAGGTCGCGGAGGTCGACGCGTGGGACAACGCGAGCGGTGGCAAGTATGTGCTGCGCGGCGGCGCCATCATCGCGTGGTACGTGCCGGAGGGCGCGAGCGCCGCGACCCCGTTCCGCATCGTCGGGGCACACACCGACTCCCCCAATCTGCGGGTCAAGCCGATCCCCGACACCGGCGCCCGCGGCTGGCGGCAGATCGCCGTGGAGATCTACGGCGGCACCCTGCTCAACACCTGGCTCGACCGCGACCTGGGGCTGAGCGGACGGGTGACGCTGGCCGACGGGACCAACCGGCTGGTCCATGTGGACCGGGCGCTGCTGCGGGTGCCGCAACTGGCCGTCCACCTCGACCGCTCGGTGAACTCCGAAGGCCTCAAACTCGACAAACAGCGCCATATGACGCCGATCTGGGGGCTGGGCGAGGTCGCCGAGGGCGATCTGATCGCGTTCATCGCCGAGGAGGCCGGCGTCCCGGCGGAGGGCATCAAGGGCTGGGACCTGATGGTGCACAGCATCGAGCCGCCTTCCTACCTCGGCCGCGACCGCGAACTGGTCGCCGGTCCGCGGATGGACAACCTGTTGTCCGTGCACGCCGGCACGGCGGCCCTCGCCGCCGCGGCCGCAGCCGGCAGCTCGCTGCCCCATATCCCGGTGCTGGCCGCCTTCGACCACGAGGAGAACGGCAGCCAGTCCGACACCGGCGCGGACGGCCCGCTGCTCGGCACGGTGCTGGAACGTTCGGTCTTCGCGCGCGGTGGCTCGTACGAGGACCGGGCCCGGGCCTTCGCCGGCACCATCTGCCTGTCGTCCGACACCGGACACGCCGTACACCCCAACTACAGCGAACGGCACGACCCGGGGCACCTCCCGATGCCCAACGGCGGGCCGATCCTCAAGGTGAACGTCAATCAGCGCTACGCCACGGACGGCAGCGGCCGGGCCGTCTTCGCGGCGGCTTGCGAGCGCGCCGGGGTGCCGTGGCAGAGCTTCGTCTCCAACAACTCGATGCCGTGCGGCACCACGATCGGCCCGATCACCGCCGCCCGGCACGGCATCGCGACGGTCGACATCGGCGTGGCGATCCTGTCCATGCACTCGGCGCGCGAACTGTGCGGCGCCGAGGACCCGTATCTGCTCGCGAACGCCCTGACAGCCTTCCTGGAGAGCTGAGTTGGAGTTCTCGCTGCTCGGCCCGATCGCCGTGACGACCGGCTCCGGAGAGCTGTCGCTCGGGCCCGCCAAACGGCGCAGTGTGCTGGCGCTGCTGTTGCTGCAGCCCAACACCACCGTTCCACTGGAGCAGTTGATCGACTCCCTGTGGGAGGACGCACCGCCCGAGCATGCCCGTACGGTCGTCCAGGGGCATGTCTCGCGGCTGCGTGCCACGCTCGCCGAGGGCGGGGCACGGGCATACGGCATCGAGCTCACCACACATGGCTCGGCCTATCTGCTGCGATTGCCGGAGGAGCTGATCGACGCCCACCGGTTCGGTGAGCTGGTGTCGCTGGCGCGCCCCGAGACGGCGCCCGCCGACGCGGTTCCGCTTCTGCGGGAAGCGCTGGGGCTGTGGCACGGGCCCGCGCTGACCGGCACGGTCACCAGCCCGCCGTTCGCCGCCGCGGCACATGCCCTGGAGGAGCAGCGGCTGACGGCGGTGGAGGCGCTGGGACGGGCGCACGGCATGCTCGGCGAGCATGAGCAGGCTGCCGCTGTGCTCTACTCCGCGGCCGTCAACCACCCCTTGCGGGAAGGGCTGATCGCCGGGCTGATGCGGGCGCTGTTCCGTACGGGACGGCAGTCCGACGCCCTGGAGTGGTTCCACCGCACCCGGCGGCTGCTCAACGAGGAACTGGGCGTCGATCCGGGCGAGCGGCTGCGCGGTGCGTACGAGGGGATCCTTCGGGCGGAGGCGGCACACGGCGGGCGCCCTGCGGCCGGGCCCATGCGGGGATCGCGCGATGCAGAGGAACGGCCCGCGGGGACACCGGTGTTTCACGTGAAACAGGGCGGCGCGGGGCAGGTCGAACAGGATGGCGAGGGGCGGGTCGAACAGGGCGGTGAGGGGCGGGTCCCACCCGTCCCTGGCGGCACCGGCCCGGCGCCAGTGTCAGGGCACGGTGCCAGGGCCGGAACGGGCGCCGGCCGGGCCAGTGCGGCGCCGCGGCTGCTGCCTCGGCCGCCTGCCCGCTTTCTCGGACGTGAGCCTCAACTTGGCGCACTGAGCGGGGCATTGACGGGCCGTACACCCGGGGAGAGTCCGGTCGCGGTGGTCGTGGGGCCGGCCGGTGTGGGCAAGACCGCCTGTGCCGTCCAGTGGGCGCATCTGTACGCCGGGGCCTTCCCCGACGGCCAGCTCTTCGCCGATCTGCGCGGTTTCGGCGAGGGCGATGAGGCGGCGCCGGCGGAGATCCTGCGGGACTTCCTGCTGGCGCTGGGCACACCGCCGGACCGGGTGCCCGGCTCGGCGCAGGCAGCCTCGGCGCTCTTTCGTTCGCTGGTCGCCGAGCGCCGGCTGCTGGTGGTCCTCGACAATGCGCGCAGTTCGGCACAGGTGCGGCCGCTGCTGCCGGGCGGTCAGCACTGCGCCACGGTCGTCACCAGCCGCAGCCGGCTGGACGGCCTGGTCGCCACCGACTGCGCCCGGCCGGTCGGCGTCCAGGCGCTCGGCCATGAGGAGGGCGCAGCGCTGCTCGGTGCCATGCTCGGCACGGACCGGGTCGACGAGGACCCGGCCGCCGCACGCGAGTTGGTCGACCTCTGTGACGGCCTGCCGCTGGCGCTGCGGGCCGCCGCCGCCCAGCTGACCGCCCGGCCGCGCTGGCGGCTGGCCCGGCTGGCCGCGGCACTGCGTGACGAACGGCGGCGGCTGGCGCTGCTCTCGGCGGAGGACACCGGTGTCGCGGCGGCGCTGCGGATGTCCGTCGCCCGGCTGTCGGCGGACGACGCACGGCTCCTCAGCGCCCTGGCGAGGAGCGCGGACGGGCATCTCAACGCCTCGGTGGCGGCCGCGCTGGCCGGATACGACCAGGAACGCACCCAGGACGGTCTGGACCGGCTGGCGGAGATGCACCTGGTGGACGAAGAGGCCACCGACGTCTACACGATCAGCACACTGACCCAGCTCTTCGCACGGGACGAGCGCGGGCAGGTCCGAGGGCACGGCGGGACCGGCACCGGCGCCGCGGAGGGCCGGAGCGGGAACCCCGGTGACGAGCCGGACGGGCGCGGCTGAGCTGCGGTGGAACAGCGCATATCGACGTTAGGCACACGTTAGTGAGACGGCAGCGGCCGACGGCAGTCTGAAGGGCAGACGGGAAGACCGACCAACCACCGGGGAGACCGGAGATGCCGCGCAGCCAGGCCCGTACCAGCAGCCTTCGTACGCCCCGGAGCGTCCGCCGCCGCACTGTCAGGATTGCCGCGGCCGGGCTCACCGCCGTCGCCGCGCTCACCCTCACCGCATGCGGCGAGGACAACCCGCTGAAGACCAGCGCGGCCAAGCCGTACCACCCGACGCCGCGACACACCACGGAGTCGACCGCCGGTACCGGCGGCAGCACGCCGGCCGCGGGCGATGCCGCAGAGCCGGTCGGCACCCGGCCCAACGGCGGCGGTACGGCACAGGCGCCTGGCCAGGACAGCGGCAGCGGCTCCGGTACGCGCCGCGGGACAGGCACCGAAACGCACGGTGCGGGCGGGCGCGGCAGCGACGCCGCCCTCCGGCACCGCGCATGCGCTGCCAACCGGATCCGTATCGTCGCCAAGCCGGTGAAGGAACCGATCAACCATCTGCTGGTGGTGGCGACCAACACCTCAGGGACCACCTGCGACCTCTACGCAGCGCCGAATCTGCGGTTCGGCACCGCGCAGTCGCCGCTCAACGCCCTGCCGGACAGCAAGCCGCAAGCGGTGGTCACCCTCGCACCGGGGCAGTCCGGTTACGCCGGTGTGCTGACGTCGTCCGCGGATGGCTCCGGCCGCAACGGCCGGACGACCGCCTCACTGACGATCAGCCTCCCGGGGCGCGACGGCAAGGGCAGCGTCGGTGGCTCGACGCGGGTGCCGCTCCCGGGTGGCTCGGTGTACGTCGACGACAGCGCATGGGTGACGTACTGGCAGTCGAACATGAGTGATGCGACGGCTTGGTGAGCCGTCCGGCCGAGCCGGAATCGCCTGAGCAGGGCGCCCGCCTCCCCCCAGCGGGCGCCCTTTCCGCTGCCCGCTGTCCCGCCATGTCTCACACAGCGGCACAGCACGTCTCATTCCGCTGCTGTCTTCGCAGGCCACAGCCGTGCCTACGGCCGGGACATCCCATGGGACACCCATCCTCCGAGTGGTCTCCACGCCCCGCCCCATGATGGTCCCGTCGCCGCGACCGGACCATCCGGCGGCCGTCCATCGACCCAAGGCCAACCGGTCAACCGGCCGCCTACGGAGGGGAATCGGCATGTACGAGCACAGCGGCAGCCATCTGGCAGACGCGGACACCGTGCGTCCCGCAGACGACCCGGCCGCCCCGAACGGCAGCGCGCTCCCCGCCCACTCCCCGTTCCGCCGGGCCGTCCTGCGCAGAGTGCTGCCCGCGGTGGCCGCGGCAGGGGTCGGCGCCGCCGGGATCGCCGGAGCCTCCAACGGCACCGCGCGCGCCGCTTCCCTGCGCCCGGACGCGGCCGCCGCCGGCTTCCCCACCTGGGGCACGCGTTGGGTGGTGCACGCCTCCGCGGACCTCAACTCGCCCTCCGTCGGGGTGATCAACACGTCGGCGCCGGGGCAGGACCGGATCACCGCCGACTACCAGGTCGAGACCGGCCACAAGGTGTGCGAGGGCACCGCCTGCTCGACGTTCATGGCGCATATCACCGGCCCGGTCACGGGATTCCTCACCGTGGTCGCGGTGGACATCCCGCAGGACCGGCTGCCGGGCATACCGGTCCACAGCGGCGGGCCGCCACAGCCCGGGGGATCCCGCCAGGAGATGCTCCACCGCGCCGCCACCTGGCTGACCGCCGACAAGGGTTCCCCCGTTCCGTACAGCCAGGTCAGGGTCTGGAAGGACGGCTACCGGCAGGACTGCTCGGGGTATGCGTCCATGGCTCTGGGGCTGCCGGCACCCGGCACCAACACCGTGGACCTGGCCACCAACCGCACCCTCACCCGGCCCCTCTCGCTGGGCGAACTCACGCCCGGGGATCTGCTGATCGATGCGGCCGGCGACAGCGACAACCGGCACGTCGTCATCTTCGAGAAGTGGAACAACGCGGCGCACTCCTCGTACACGGCATACGAGCAGCGCGGGGGTCACGGCACCGACCACCGGACACTGACCTACGGCCTGCCGGGCGGCGACGCCGAGTTCAAGCCCTACCGTCCCGTGCAGTTCGGGGACTGACCCGGTCCCGGAACCGATCAGGGAGCGGCCCGCGACGCCGGGTGTGCAACAGCCCTCTGGAAGGCACGGCGTCGTTTCACGTGAAACTCTCTCGGGCCTTCACGGTTTCACGTGAAACGTCACCAACCGATCCGGGTCCGGTCCGGATCGTGCAACGAGGGGCACTTCCGTCACAGGGGAGCGGAAGTGCCCCTCGCGCGCGCATGTCCGCTGTGCTGGAATGCCAGACGTGCCTGGCAACCAGAACCACGCCGCTCGCCCACGCCGTAAGCCATTGGCCCCGCTTCCCGATGAACTCTCGGGTCCAGTACGGGACTTCGCCGCCGCCCTTCGCCGTATGCACGGAGAACTCGGCTACAGCCTCAAGGAGTTGGAGGGCAGACTGCCCGCCAGCCGGTCGTCCCTCTCGCGCTACCTGCGCGGCCAGAGCCTGCCCGACGAACGGCTGCTGGTGCAGTGGTGCAAGCTCTCCTTCACCGGTGAGGACCGGCTGCCCACCCTGGTCGATCTGCTGCACCGTGCCCAAGAGGTGGCGGAAGCCGGTGAGCAGAGGGACGCCCCGTCACCGTCGCCGTCACCGTCGCCGTCACCGTCACCGTCACCGGAGGACGGTGACACATCCGGCCCGGGAACGCCGGACGGTGCCGAGAGCGGAGTCGCCGGGCACGCCCTGCCGGCCGGGCGGCGTCGGTTGCGGCTGGTGTTCGCGGCGCTCGGGACGGCCGCCGTGCTCGCCGGTGCCGCACTGGTGGTTCCGGCGCTGACCAAGGGGAGCGGCGCGGCGAACGACGGCGGCGGAGCCCGGGCCGGTGCCGGGGCCCAGGGCTCACCGGCCGCACCTCACGACGCCGGATCCGCCCGCATCACCGTGCACAATGCCGAACGGGTCTGCCAGCGCCCACGCACCGCGTACTGTGCGCTCGGGCTGGCCCGCGACCCGTACCGGCCCTATCGACGCTCCAACATCGTGGGCCACACCTGGCACGGCGATGTGCTGCGCGCAGTGTGCCGGATCGCCGATGGGGTCACGGTCACCGACGAGGTGGGCGAGCACAGCAGCATCTGGTTCCGGCTCGACCATGACGGCGAGCCGATGTGGGTACCGGGTATCCGCATCCGCCCGGAACAGGTCGAAAACACCGCATTACCCAGTTGTCCCGATTGACCGCCGCCCACACCTCCCGCCCTTACCTGCCTGACCAGCGACGACCCACTGTCCACGACAGGCCCCGCGCACCCGCCCTGGCGCGTCGGACCGTAATCGCTATCGTGGCCGTGCCATGACTGACACACCTCGCTGAACGCAGCGACCCACTGGGGGAACCCATGACCGCACGTCGCTCCCGCCGCTCCGCGGCCTACGCCGCGCTGGCCCTCGGCCTGGCCGGCTCGCTCGCGCTGACCGGCTGCAACAGCAGCTCCTCGAAGTCGAAGTCGAAGAAGTCCTCCTCGTCGTCGCCCACGAGCAAGAAGCGAAAGATCATCGGTGGTGGCGCCGCGGCGGGTGCGGGAGCAGGGGCGGCGGCGTCACGCCGGGCGACCCGCTGCTACCCGACCACGGCCCGGCTCAGCTTCTCCCAGCAGTCCGGGCCGAAGGGCCACGTGACCATCGAGTACAAGAACACCAGTGACCGGCCCTGCTACCTCAACTACGCACCGCGGCTGCGCTTCGCCAATGCCAAGGACCCGCTGCCGATGATCAGGCGCGGGGGCGAGGCGCTCACCGACCACACCGTCACCCTCCGCGCTCGCAGTTCCGCCTACGCCGTCATCCCGACCAACACGCCGGCCGCCAAGGGCACCGAGCAGAAGTCGGTGGCCATCGAATTCATGAACTCGTCGGAGGACGCCCGGCCCTATGGACCGGTGACGTTCGACTTCGCGCAGAAGCGCGACCACATCTCCGTCGGAAAGAGCCAGGTCACCTACTGGAACAGCAGCCTCGCCGGGGCCAAACTGGCCGCCGGTGTGGGTGACTGACCCACGGCACGGGCTGTTCCCTCAGCCGAGCAGGCAGCCCCGCCCCGCCCGAGGCCGCCGCTCTCGGGGCTACGCGGTGTCCAGACCCGCCAGGACGAGTCCCAGCCGGGCCACCCCGCCGTCGGCGATCTCGACCGGGACGCCCCAGTCCTGCTGGTGGACATGGCAGGCGGGGTAGAACTCGGCGTCGGGGCCGCTGTCAGGCGCCGTGTCGCAGGATGCGGCCATTGCCGAGACGTGCAGTACGCCCTTGGCCACCCCGTCTGCGAGGACCAGATCGCGGGTGAGGTCCGTGCCCGCGCCCGCCCCCTCGGCGAGCAGCTCCGGCGGCGTGGCGCTGACCAGCAGCCGCGTCGAAGGACCGTAGCGGGTGTCCAGCTTCTGGCCCGCCGGGGGCTGGAAGACCACTTCCAGCCGCAGCGCGCCCGGGGCGACCTCGGTGGCCGCGCGCTGGGTGCGGTGGGCCACCGACTCCACACGTACCGCCTCCTCCGGCAGCCGCAGCCGGGTCAGCCGATGCCTCGCCGACTCCACCACCACGATGTCGTCGTCGGCGAGCACCGCGCCGGACGGTTCGCGCAGATCCGTCGCCAGCGTCGTGACCTCCCCGGTCGCGGGGTCGAAGCGGCGCAGTGCGTGGTTGTAGGTGTCCGCGACCGCGACCGAGCCGTCGGGCAGTGCGGTGACGCCCAGCGGGTGCTGTAGCAGGGCCTGATCTGCGGCACCATCACGGTGCCCGAAGTCGAAGAGGCCGGTGCCGACGGCCGTACGGACGACATAGCCGTCCCCGTCCGCGGCGGGCTCCACCCAGCGGACCGCGCTGGTCTCCGAGTCCGCGACCCACAGCCGGTCGCCGGCCGCCGCGAGCCCGGACGGCTGGGCGAACCAGGCCTCGGCGGCCGGTCCGTCCACCAGACCCTCGTTGGTCGTGCCGGCCGCGGCCTCGACCATGCCGGTGGCGGGGTCGTACGTCCACAGCTGGTGCACCCCGGCCATCGCGATCCACAGCCGGTCCCGCCACCAGGCGAGGTCCCACGGCGAGGAGAGCGCCACCTCGCGGGCCGGTCCGGAGGTCGGTGAGCCCTGGAACCACTGCGTGCCGGTACCGGCCACCGTCTCCAGCCCGCCCGTCTCCGGGTCGAAGACGCGGAGGGCGTGGTTGACGGTGTCCGCGACGGCCACCGTGCCGTCGGGCAGCAGCGCCAGGCCCTGAGGCTCGTTGAAAGAATCCGGCGCAAGGCCGCGCTCACCGCTGCCGATGCGGCGCAGCACCTGCTCACCGTCCCCGGCCAGTTCCACCAGCTGATGGCGGGTGGTGTCGGAGACGAGGAAGCTGCCGCCGGGCAGCCGGACCGCCTTGCCGGGGAAGCGCAGATCGGTGGCGACCGGCTCCGGCGCCACATATGGGCCGTCGCCGCGCCGCAGAGTGCCCTTCGCCGTGTGCTCGGCTTCCAGCTCCTCCACGAGCGCGGCAAGGGCGTGCGCATGGCCCTCGCCGGCGTGCTGGGCCACGACATACCCCTCCGGGTCGATCACCACCAGCGTCGGCCAGGCGCGGACCGCGTACTGCTTCCAGGTGACGAGCTCCGGGTCGTCGAGGACCGGATGCTCGACGCCGTACCGCTCGACGGCGTCCACGACCGCCTGGTGGTCGGCCTCGTGCACAAATTTCGGGGAGTGCACGCCGATGATCACCAGCGTGTCCCGGTGTCGCTCCTCCAGCTCCCGCAGTTCATCCAGGACGTGTAGGCAATTGACACAGCAGAACGTCCAGAAATCCAGGACGACAATGCGTCCTCGCAGGTCGGAGAGGGTGAGATCGTTGTTGCCGGTGTTCAGCCAGCCGCCCTTGCCGGTCAGCTCGGGGGCCCGGACGCGCGCACGTGAAGCCATGTGGACATTCAACGTCACTCCGGTGCGTGCACATTCCGCAGGGGTACCGGGGAACAGGTCAGCCATGTGGCATTCCCCCGGGGTACGGCCCCGGCCCTCCCGTAAGTACCTCGTCCGCGACCGGATCTTCGGCATCGGCGACGACTACTGGATCGAGGACGAGCACGGACAACACGCCTTCCTGGTCGACGGGAAGGCGCTGCGGCTGCGGGAGACCTTCGAGCTGAAGGACTCCGAGCGGCGGGTGCTGATCACCATCCGCAAGAAGATGCTGGCCCTGCGCGACACGATGACGCTCGAGCGGGACGGCCGGCCACTGGCCACCATCAAGCGCAAGCGGCTCTCACTGCTGCGCAACCACTACCGGGTGGAGCTGGTGGACGGTACCGAACTGGACGTCAGCGGCAAGATCATGGACCGCGAATTCGCCGTCGAGTACGAGGATGAACTGCTCGCCGAGATCTCCCGGCGCCGGCTGACCGTGCGCGACACCTACGCGGTCAACGTCGTGCGGGACGACGCGGATCCGGCGCTGCTGATCGCCGTCGCGGTGGGGGTGATCCGGCTGGCGGAACGGGAGCGTGGGGAGGACTGAGCGAGGAGCATCACGTGGGGCGCCGCAGCGCCACGGCCCCCAACGGCCTTGCCACATCGGCCTACGCTGGTCCCCCAAAGCACTGCCGGGATGCCCGTGCGCAGCGGTAACTTAACTGCACAGACAGCAGCCCGCGTACGAACCGTCCGAGGGGTCCCGTGACCGTCCATCCCAGCCTTCAGCCCTCCATCGATGCCTGGACACACTCCATAGAAGCGATAACCGAGCTGGTGACTTCGCTCGCCGAAGGCGAATGGAACAAGGCGACGTGCTTGCCAGGATGGTCCGTTCGCGATGTGGTCTCCCATGTCATCGGCCTGGAATGCGAGATGCTGGGCGACCCACGGCCGATCCACACACTGCCGCGCGATCTCTACCACGTACGCACCGAATCGGCGCGCCGCATGGAAGTACAGGTCGACGTCCGGCGGCATCACACCGCCCCGGAGATGCTCAGCGAGCTCGAATACACCGTCATCCGCCGTTCCCGGCAGCTGCGCAACGAGTCCCGTCAGCCGGACGCCGTGGTGCGCAGCCCGCTCGGCGAGGAGCGTTCACTGGAATTCGTGCTGCAACAGCGGGCGTTCGACCTCTGGGCGCATGAGCAGGATCTGCGCCGGGCGCTGGACAGGCCCGGCAATCTCGACTCCCCCGGTGCGCAGGTGACGCGCGATCTGCTGGTGAAGGTGCTGCCCACCGTCGTCGCCAAGAGGACCCAGGCGCCCGCTGGTTCGGCGGTGGTGTTCGATGTCAGCGGAGCACTGGAGTTCCTGCGCACGGTCCGTATCGACACCCAGGGCAAAGCCACCATCGACGGCAGCGTCTCCCTCGGCCCGACCGTCACGTTCGCGCTGGACTGGGACGTCTTCCACCAGTTGGCCTGCGGCCGGGTGCGCCCGTCGGCCGTCGCCGAGCAGATCAAGATCGACGGCGACCGCGAGCTGGCCGAGGCGATTCTCAACAACTTCGCGGTCACACCGTGATCTTCGCCGCCATGACGTTCGCCGCCGTGGACGTCCTGGTCAGGCCGTAACGCAGCAGAACGGGGACGGGGCGGCGACGTCCCGAAGGTGTGTTTCACGTGAAACAGCCCGCCACCGTTTCACGTGAAACACTTCCCGCCCTCTCCTCAAGCCGGGACGTGCACCGCCTCGATCCGGCTGACGACCAGCCGTTCACGCTCCCGCTGTGCGGCACTGCGGCGTAGCCGGAGGATCTGGGAGACCCCGACCGCCTCCAGAACGAAGATCGAGGCCAGGGCGATCCGGTAGTTGGCGTCGGTCGCGTCGAGCAGAACGCCCACGGCGAGCAGGGTTGTCATCGACGCGATGAAGCCGCCCATGTTGACGATGCCGGAAGCGGTGCCCTGACGCTCCGGCGGGTTGGCCGGCCGGGCGAAGTCGAAGCCGATCATCGAGGCGGGGCCGCAGGCGCCCAGCACCACACTCAGCACGATGAGCAGCCCCATGGGGACATGATCGGTCGGCCAGGACAGCACGATCGCCCACATCAGGGCGGTGACGCCGGCGGTTCCCAGGGCCAGCGGCATACGCGCCGCATGGTGGCGGGCGATGACCTGCCCATAGACCAGGCCCACCGCCATATTGGCGAGCACCACGAGAGTGAGCAGCTCACCGGCGGTGCCACGGGACAGGCCCTGCGCCTCGACGAGGAACGGCAGGCCCCACAGCAGCAGGAACACCATCGCGGGGAACTGGGTGGTGAAGTGCACCCACATCCCCAGCCGGGTGCCGGGCTCGCGCCAGGCGTCCACGATCTGTCGGCGGAATCCGGCGCCGGTGTGCCCCGAGGGCACGGGCGGCGGCGCAAAGCCTTCGGGGTGGTTCTTGAGGAAGAGCAGCAGCACGACCAGCACGACGATGCCGCCGGCCGCGCTGTAGGCGAAGGTCGGGGTCCAGCCGAACGTGTGCAGAAGGCGGGCCAGGACGATGGTGGAGACCAGATTGCCCGCCATCCCGACCAGGGCCGCGACCTGCGCGATCATCGGCCCACGGCGGGCGGGGAACCAGTGGGAACCCAGCCGCAGCACGCTGATGAACGTCATCGCGTCACCGCAGCCGAGCAGGGCGCGCGAGCCCAGTGCCGTCGGGTACGACGCGGAGAGCGCGAATCCGAACTGGCCGAGGGTGTAGAGCACCACGCCGAGGGTGAGCACCTTCTTGGCGCCGAGCCGGTCGACCATCAGGCCGACCGGTATCTGCATTCCTGCGTAGACCAGCAGCTGGAGGATGGAGAACGTCGACAGCGCCGAGGCGTTGATGTGGAATCGCTCGGCGGCATCCAGGCCGGCCACGCCGAGACTCGTACGGTAGGTGACCGCGACAAAGTAGACCGCGACACCGATACTCCAGACCGCCATGGCCCGGGGGCCGCCGGGCGGATCGACGGAGGGCGGGCGGGTGGAGCCGCTGCCTATGCCGGAGCCGCCGGAAGACGCCGATCCCCCGGGACTGCTCGATCCCCCCGGGCCGGCGCTCATCGCGCCTCTCCCTGCGCGAGGTGGCGGACCCAGCTGACGTGCCGGTGCACAGCAGCGGTCGCGGCATCCGCGTCGCCGGCCCGCAGCGCGTCGAGGATCTCCGCATGCTCGGTGATGTTCTTGGCGATCCGGTCCGGGTGGGCGTGCATCACCGCGACGCCCATCCTCAGCTGGCGGTCACGCAGCTGCTCGTAGAGCCGATTCAGGATCTGGTTGCCGGCGCTGCGCACGATGGCGGCGTGGAAGGCGCGGTCGGTGACCGAGACGGCGGCCAGATCACCGGAGGCGGCCTGTTCCCGCATCGTCTCCAGCAGCTCGGTCAGCTCGTCGAGCAGCGCATCGCTCGCGGGCACCGCCTTGGCCGCCGCGTGCTGCTCCACCAGCAACCTGGTCTCGACCACATCGGCGATCTCCTGTGCGGAGACCGGCAGCACCATCGCGCCCTTCTTCGGGTAGAGCTTGATCAGCCCCTCGACCTCCAGCCGTAGCAGCGCCTCGCGCACCGGCGTCCGCGACACCCCTACGGCGTCGGCCAGCTCACCTTCGGTGAGCAGCATCCCGCCCTCGTAGCGACGGTCCAGGACGGCGTCCTTGATGTGCGTATAGACCCGCTCGGCGGCAGGCGGCTGCTTGGCGGCGGGCTCTCTGGCAGGGGCGGTGGGCGTGGACGCGATAGGCATGCGCACAGGATAGATACAACACGTATGCGTACGGCACCCGGTTTCGCGATACGGACACGCGCGGGGCGTTTCCCCTGGTGGAGGGGTTCGGCCCCTGGGACCTGGCCGACGATCTTGCCTGCGGGACAGGTCCCGGGCCCGGAGGCCGGCCGTCAGGCCCGCATGCGCCCCTGTGCGATCAGTCGGTCCACCACCTGCGTATGGGCAGGGGCGCAGCGCTCGCCCGCCTCCCGGCGATCGAACCAGGCGTACTCGGCGATCTCCCGGCCCGGAACCGGCGCGATGTCCTGGGGCCCGCCGGTGAAGCAGGTCATATGGAGCCGACGGCCGTTCTTGCCATGCGCGACGTCATGGATGACGAACGCCTCCGAGAGTTCCTCGGCGGGGACCACCAGGCCCAGTTCCTCGGAGAGCTCCCGCGACAGCGCCTCCCGCGCGGTCTCTCCGGGCTCGTACTTGCCGCCGGGGAGGTAGAACGTGTCGTTCCCCCGCGTCCGTACACTCAGCAGCCGGCCCTCGCGTAGATGCAGCCAGCCCACCGACTTCAGCGGTGCGGCCCGCTCCAGCTTGATCAGCGGATGGCCGGTGCCCTCGTCGGTCCGGCGCCCCCGCTCGGTGAAGCCGAGGTGCGCGTAGAAGCGCCGGGCACGGGCGTTCGCCTCGAAGACCTCCAGGGTCAGCGCACCGTGCAGCGCCGCCGCATACTCCAGCAACTGCCCTCCGACTCCGCCCCCTTGGGCCTCCGGCGCCACGAAGAGGCCGCCGACCTCGACACCCGGCTCGTCGGCCGCAGCACCCGGCTTGTCGACCACGGCACTCGGCTTGTCGACCACGGCACTCGGCCCGCCGACCGGACCGTCCCCGCGCTCACCCGGCAGAAGCCCGAGCAGTCCGATGACGGTGCCGTCACGCTCAGCGACCCAGTTGTCCGCCTGGACGAGATACGTCTCGCGGAGGATACGGGCCCGCTCGCCCTCGCCCTCCCCCTCGAGGAACGGATGTGCCCGGCGCGCGGCCCGGGACCACAGATCCGTGACAACGTGCTGGTCGGAGGGCTGATAACGCCGGATGGTCAGGTCACTGCTCATTGCGCCGACCGTAAACAGCGCCGGCCCGCGGCGGCAAACCCTTTATGGTCCGGGGCCCGGACCCGTCGCGAGGGGGGACCTATGGCCTACGTAAGGTCCACCTCAAGTCTGACGGGAGTCCGTACCTGGCGCGTACGGATCAGCGCGAATCCCATGGGTGAATGGAGACACGGGGCCAGGAGGTTCCGACACCAAAGGGGAGTTGACCATGCAGCCCAGGACGAATGCCGGCCGCCGCGCGCGGAACACCGTCGTACTGGCATTGATCGTCGCCGGCCTGTGGGCGGGTATCTCACTGACCCGTGGCGCCACGCACGTCGACCAATCCGGCTCGACCGGCCCGGTGGGGCACTTCAGCCGCGCGGTGGAGCTGATCCGGGGCTGACCGGGCAGTACGGCGGCGGCCGCTCCACTGAACCGGCCGCCGGGGCTGTTTCACGTGAAACAGCCCCGACCCGAAGCACCGTTAAACAGCTCCGACCCGAAGCACCGTTTCACGTGAAACGACGTCCTGGCCCGGCCGGCCCCGCTTCCTGAATCATCCCCAGGTGAGCAGCCGCTTCGGCCGCTCCAGCACCGCCGCCACATCCGCGAGCAGCTTGGAGCCGAGTTCACCGTCGATCAGCCGGTGGTCGAAGGACAGCGCGAGGGTGGTGACCTGACGCGCCTTCACCTTGCCCTTGTGGACCCACGGCTGGAGCTTGACCGCGCCGAAGGCGAGGATCGCCGACTCCCCCGGGTTGAGGATCGGCGTACCGGTGTCGACGCCGAAGACACCGACGTTGGTAATGGTGACCGTGCCGCCACTCATCGCCGCCGGGGACGTCTTGCCCTCCCTGGCGGTGGTGACCAGCTCGCCCAGTTCCGAGGCGAGCTGAGGCAGCGTCTTGGCACCGGCGTCCTTGATGTTCGGCACGATCAGCCCACGCGGAGTGGCCGCCGCGATGCCGAGGTTGATGTAGTCCTTGTAGACGATCTCCTGATTCGCCTCGTCCCAGGACGCATTGACCTCCGGGTGCCGCTTGATGGCGACCAGGAAGGCCTTGGCGACCAGCAGCAGCGGGTTGACCCGCAGCCCCGCCAGGTCCGGATCCTGCTTGAGCTCCTGGACGAGCTTCATCGTGCGGGTCACATCGACGGTGATGAACTCCGTGACATGCGGCGCGGTGAAGGCGCTAGCCACCATCGCCTGCGCGGTGGCCTTCCGTACGCCCTTGACCGGTACCCGCCGCTCGCGGGCGGCGGTGTCGACGACGCCGGGCACGGCCGGAGCGGCCGCCATCGGCGTGGGAGCCTCGGCCGGAGCAGCCGGGGCCGCTGCCCGGCCCGCTGCCGCGTGCACGTCCTCGCGGGTGATGATGCCGTCCGGCCCGGTCGGCACGACCGCCGCCAGATCGATGCCGAGGTCCTTGGCGAGCTTGCGTACCGGCGGCTTGGCCAGCGGCCGGCCGGCACCGGCACCGGCAGCGCTCACGGCCGGTGTCGCGGAGGCCGGGGCAACAGGCGCGGCCTCGGTCATCGGAGCCGCCATCGGCGCCGGCGCGGGCCGCCCGTTGAGCTCCGCCTGGAGCGCGGCGCTCGCGGGCTCCGGCTGAGCCGGGACCCCGGCCTGCGGTTTGCGGGCCCGGCGCTTGGTCGAGGACGGCGCGGCGCCATAGCCGACCAGCACCGCCTGGCGGCCCTGCGGCTCGGCGTCCTCCTCCGAGGCGGCAGCGGCAGCCTCTTGCGCACCGGACGCCGCCGGCGCCTGGGCGGAGCCGGCTCCAGGATCGGTGTCCACGCTGATGATGACGGTGCCGACATCGACGGTGACACCCTCACCGAATCTCAGCTCATGGACCACCCCGTCGTAGGGGATGGGCAGTTCGACGGCGGCCTTGGCCGTCTCGACCTCACAGACGGCCTGACCGTCGGTGACGATGTCGCCCGGCTGGACATACCACTTGAGAATCTCGGCCTCGGTGAGCCCCTCGCCCACATCGGGCATCTTGAACTCGCGGAAGCGCTGCGCGTTGGCGGTCCCTGCAATCATGGTCACGAACTCTCCTCAAACCCTCAGTACGCCAACGCACGGTCAACGGCGTCGAGCACCCGGTCCAGTCCCGGAAGGTACTCGTCCTCCAGCCGGGAGGGCGGGTACGGGGCGTGGAAGCCACCGACCCGCAGAACCGGGGCCTCCAGGTGGTAGAAGCACCGCTCGGTGATCCTGGCGGCGATCTCCGCGCCCGCGCCGAAGAAGACCGGCGCTTCGTGGACGACGACCAGCCGGCCGGTCTTCTGCACCGACGTCTGCACGGTGTCGAAGTCGATCGGGGAGAGCGAGCGCAGGTCGACGACCTCGACCGACTTGCCCTCCTCGGCCGCGACCTTGGCCGCGTCCAGGCAGACCTTCACCATCGGGCCGTACGCGGCCAGCGTCAGGTCGGAGCCGCTCTGGGCGACCCGGGCCTTGTGCAGCGGGTCCGGGATCGACTCGGTGTCCAGCCGCGACTTGTCGTGGTAGCGGCGCTTGGGCTCGAAGTAGATGACCGGGTCGTCGCCGGCGATGGCCTGCTGAAGCATCCAGTAGGCGTCGGAGGAGTTCGAGGGAGCGACGATCTTCAGGCCCGCGACATGCGCGAACAGTGCCTCGGGGGACTCGGAGTGGTGCTCGACCGCGCCGATGCCGCCGCCGTAGGGGATGCGGATGACGACCGGCACCTTGACCTTGCCCAGCGCACGGGCGTGCATCTTGGCGAGCTGGGTGACGATCTGGTCGTAGGCGGGGAAGACGAAGCCGTCGAACTGGATCTCGACGACCGGGCGGTAGCCGCGCAGTGCCAGGCCGATGGCGGTGCCGACGATGCCGGACTCGGCCAGCGGGGTGTCGATCACCCGGTCCTCGCCGAAGTCCTTCTGCAGCCCGTCGGTGACGCGGAAGACGCCGCCGAGCTTGCCCACGTCCTCGCCCATGACGAGGACCTTGGGGTCGGCCTCCATGGAGGCACGTAGCGATGCGTTGATCGCCTTGGCGATGGTGATCTTCTCGAAGACGGCCATGGTCAGTTCCCCTCCGCGACGAGCTCGCCATCGGCGAACGACGCCTGGTACGCGGCGAACTGCACGCGCTCCTCATCGACGAGCGCGTGCCCGTCGGCATAGACATTCTCGAAGATCGCCATGTGGTCCGGATCCGGCATGGCCCGGACGACGTCGCGGACCCGCTTGCCCAGGGCCTCGCTCTCCTCGTCGACCGAGGCCAGGTACGCCTCGTCGACCAGCCCCTCGGCCTCCAGGTACGTCCGCAGCCGCCGGATCGGGTCCTTGGCCTCCCAGGCCGCGCGCTCCTCGTCCTCCCGGTACCGCGTGGGGTCGTCGGAGGTGGTGTGTGCGCCCATCCGGTAGGTGAAGGCCTCGATGAGCATCGGGCCCTGGCCGGTGCGGGCCCGCTCCAGCGCCGCCCTGGTCACGGCCAGACACGCCAGGACGTCATTGCCGTCGACCCGTACGCCGGGGAATCCGAAGCCGCGGGCGCGCTGGTAGAGAGGCACCCGGGTCTGCTTCTCGGTGGGCTCGGAAATCGCCCACTGGTTGTTCTGGCAGAAGAACACGACCGGGGCGTTGTAGACCGCGGAGAAGGTGAAAGCCTCCGCGACATCACCCTGGCTGGAAGCGCCGTCGCCGAAATAGGCGATGACCGCGGAATCCGCGCCGTCCTTCTGCACGCCCATCGCATAGCCGGTCGCATGCAGCGTCTGCGAACCGATGACGATGGTGTAGAGATGGAAGTTGTTGCTGTTGGGGTCCCACCCGCCGTTGTTGACACCGCGGAACATGCCCAGCAGGTTCGTCGGGTCGACGCCGCGGCACCAGGCCACACCGTGCTCCCGGTAGGTCGGGAAGACGTAGTCGTCGTCACGCAGCGCGCGGCCGGAGCCGATCTGGGCGGCCTCCTGGCCAAGCAGCGAGGCCCACAGCCCCAGCTCGCCCTGGCGCTGGAGGGTGGTCGCCTCGGCGTCGAACTTCCTCGTCAGCACCATGTCGCGGTAGAGGCCGCGGAGTTCTTCCGGGGACAGGTCGATCGCGTAATCCGGGTGCTCGACCCGCTTGCCTTCGGGGGTCAGCAGTTGTACGAGCTGGTCCTGCTCCGCCTCATCGGGCCGGCCGGTGGTGCGCGTCTTGGCCGGTGACGACTTCTTTGCCGAGGTCGCCTTTTTGGCGGTGGTGCGCTTGCTGCTGCCGCGGGCGTTCTTCCGCTGCGCAGTGCCTTCCACGGTCACGTGCTGCTCCTCCGTCTGTCCGGCCGCCGGGGTCCGCCGGTGGCCGTATTGCGGCTCACCCGATTTCCGATACGGCGCACGGGGT
The DNA here is from genome assembly GCF_042895955.1 of Streptomyces sp. NPDC001339. NCBI lineage: Bacteria > Bacillati > Actinomycetota > Actinomycetes > Kitasatosporales > Streptomycetaceae > Streptomyces > Streptomyces sp. NPDC001339. The sequence goes on from NZ_JBIAWT010000004.1 coordinate 325,842, forward strand.
GTGTGCGAACGCGGGCGGAACCGGGTGGAACAAAGCTCCCGGAACGTGGCCTGCTCAATGCACGTTACCCATTGCCAAAGCCGAAGTGAAAACGGCCCTGACCTGCGATTTTGCTTGGATTTCCAAGTAAATCGCGAAGGCTTGGAACAACTCCTGGTCACAGCGTCGCAGGCCACCGGGACAACGGCACGTTATATCGGTGACCTGGACCACGGGAAGACTTGATGTGTGAGACTGGGGTTGTGCGCGAAGACGGAAAAATCACGGTATTCCTGCTCGACGACCATGAGGTCGTCCGGCGCGGCGTCCACGAAATGCTCACCGTCGAGGGAGACATCGAGGTGGTCGGCGAGGCCGGCACCGCCGCGGACGCCCTGGTCAGGATCCCGGCGACGCGTCCCGACGTCGCGGTGCTCGACGTCCGGCTGCCGGACGGCAGCGGTGTCGAGGTCTGCCGTGAGATCCGCTCGCAGAACGAGGACATCAAATGCCTGATGCTGACCTCGTTCGCGGATGACGAGGCCCTGTTCGATGCGATCATGGCCGGTGCGGCCGGTTATGTCCTCAAGGCCATCCGGGGCAACGAACTGCTCTCCGCGGTGCGTGATGTGGCGGCCGGCAAGTCGCTGCTCGATCCCGTGGCCACCGCCCGCGTCCTGGAGCGGCTGCGCCACGGCAGCGCCGCCAAGGGCGACGACCGGCTGGCGAACCTGACCGAGCAGGAGCGCAAGATCCTCGACCTGATCGGCGAGGGGCTGACCAACCGCGCGATCGGTGAGCGGCTCCACCTCGCCGAGAAGACGATCAAGAACTATGTGTCCAGCCTGCTGTCCAAACTGGGCATGGAGCGCCGCTCCCAGGCCGCCGCGTACGTCGCCCGGATGCAGGCCGAGCGGAACTGACGCCGCGGGCTCCCGGGCCGGTCCGGGCGGTATGGCACGGGCCCTGTCCGGGTGAGGGGGATTCGGGACCATCGTCCTGTTTCCTCGGGCTGCTGTGCCCTACTGGCCACCGGGCGCCCTGGGCAAGGTGGTGACATGCCCACCGACCACTACCGTGCCATCGAGCTGCTCAGCCGCACCCCCTACGGGCGGGTCTCGGCCAGTCGGCGGGCGCTGCCCTTCACCACCGTCACCCGGCACCTCGTCATGGACGACGGGCGGCTGATGCTGCGGCTGCACCGCGGCTACAACTACCACCAGGCCCTGGACGGCAGCGTGGTCGCGTACGAGGCCGACAACGTCAACTGCGACAGCGACACCTGGTCCGTGCAGTTCACCGGCACCGCCCGGGTCGTCGCCGCCACCCCCGCCGAGCGGGAGCTCTTCGGGCCCACCCCGCGGCTGGCCGACGACGCCCCCTTCGACCCGGTGTTCCTGCGGATCGAGCCGGAGCTCGTGACGCTGCACCACCTCACGGATGTACCCGTCTACCGTTACGCGCACTCTGCGTAAGGCTTTCCCGATCACCCACTCCGACGGGTGCAGGTGATCTAACATCTGGCGCGTGCTGCGCTCATCTGTAGTCCGGACGGCGGCGACGCCCGACAGAGACACCCTCGGATCCCTGCTCCGCCACTACACCGGCACCGGCACGCCGCTGTCCTGCGAGCCCGTCGCCGAAGGCCTGCTCAACCACGGCTACTTCCTCGCCACCACCCGCGGCCGCTACTTCCTCAAGCACCACCTCGACGGCGACCGCGCCGCGATCACCCGCCAGCACCGCGCCACCCGCCGGCTCGCCGCGCTCGGCCTGCCGGTCGCCCCGCCCGTCGCCGACGCCGACGGCCACACCGTCACGGTCCTCGACGGCCGCTGCTACGCCCTGCACCCCTGGATCGAGGGCCGGCACCTCGGCGGCGCCGCGCTGACCCGCGGCCAGTCCCGCCGGCTGGGCGCCCTGCTCGGGCTGGTGCACACCGCCCTGGAACAGGTCATGGCCGACGAACCGCCCCCGCCCCGGCCACCCTGCGCGGACGCGGGAGCCGACCCCGCGCGGACCTTCGAGATGATCGACGAACTGCTGGCCCTGGCCCGCGGCGCCCGCCCGCGCACCAGCTTCGACGAGCTCGCCGAACACCGCCTGCTGGAGCGCCGGGCCCTGCTGGAGCGGCAGGCACACCGCCGCCCGGCCGCCGGCGCGGAGCCCGCCGCCGGATGGGTGCACGGCGACTTCCACCCGCTGAACGTCCTCTACCGCGGCGCGGAACCCACCGCGATCGTCGACTGGGACCGGCTGGACATCCAGCCGCGCGCCGAGGAGGCGGTCCGCGCCGCCGCGATCTTCTTCGTACGCCCCTGCGGCACGCTGGACCTGGCCAAGGTGGCGGCGTACGCGGGCGCCTACCGCAGCGCCTGCGGAGCCGACGCCGACGAGCTGGCCGCAGCCGTCCACCGGGTGTGGTGGGAGCGGCTGAACGACTTCTGGATGCTCACCTGGCGCTACCGGCTCGGCGACCGCCGCACCGATCCGCAGTTCCCGGCGGCGGCCGCGCTGGCCGTGTGGTGGACCCGCGAATACCGCGCCGTACAGGCCGCGTTCACCCGCTGAGGCGGGCGGCGGCGGCCGGTCCGTCAGCTGCCGTTCGTACCGAGCGTCGTGGTGCCGTTGTCCGCGGTGTTGCCGGTGGTGTTGCCGCCGTTGGTACCGGTCGTGGTCCCGCCGTCGGTCGTCCCGCCGTCCGTGCTGGTGGGCGGCGTGGTCGACGGCTCCGAGGTCGTGGGCGGCGGCGAGGTGGGCGGCTCGGACGTCTTCGGTGTGCTCGGCCGGTACGTCGGCGGGCGGCTGTACGTCCCGTCGTCGTCACCGCCGATGCCGCCGGGCTCGGTGTCCGGAGTGCTCGGCTCGTCCGACGGCGGCTCGCTGCTCTTGTCGTCGTCCTTCGACGGCGTCGGCGACTGCGTGACCGGGGTCTGCGGCTTCTTGTGCTGCTCACCGTCGGTCTTCTGCAGCGCGAAGGCCACCCCCACCGCGATGGCGATCAACGCGAGCGCCGCGATCAGCCAGATCTTGCCGCGGCCGCTTCGCCGGGCCGGCCGGGGTCCGCCGTCGTAGCCCCCGTCGTTCTCCCGCATACCGGGCGGCAGGATCGGCTGCGCGGTGGTCTGGCCGGCGTCGGGGTGCGGCAGCGCGGTGGTCGCGGCGGTGCCCATGGACGGAGTGTGCGCGCTCTCGTGCATGGCGACCGGGCCGGTGTTCCAGGTGCCGGTGTGTCCGCCCTGCTCGTGCAGCATCTGCAGCGAGTACTGGACCAGGCCGCGCATCTCCTCGGCGGTCTGGAACCGGTCGTCGGGGTCCTTGGCCAGCGACCGCATGACCAGGCCGTCCAGCTCCGGCGGCACCCCGTGGGCAACCGTGGAGGGCGGCACAGGCATGTCCTGAACATGCTGGTAGACGACCGAAAGTGGGGTCTCGCCGGTGAACGGAGGCCGCAGCGCGAGCAGCTCGTACAGCAGGCAACCGGTGGCGTAGAGGTCGGAGCGGGTGTCGACGGTCTTGCCGAGCGCCTGCTCCGGGGAGAGGTACTGGGGCGTTCCCATGACCATGCCGGTCTGCGTCATGGTCGACTGGGCGCCATGCAGGGCACGGGCGATACCGAAGTCCATGACCTTGACGGCGCCGCTGTTCGTGATGATCACGTTCGCGGGCTTGATATCGCGGTGCACGATGCCGTGCTGGTGGCTGTAGGCCAGCGCCTCCAGCACCCCGGCGACGATGATCAGCGCCTGGTCCGGCGGCGGAGCATCGGCGTTGAGCAGCAGGTCACGGATGGTGCGGCCCTCGACCAGCTCCATCACGATGTACGGCACGGTGTTGCCGCCGACCAGGTCCTCGCCCGAGTCGTAGACCGCCACCACCGCGTGGTGGTTCAGCCCGGCCACGGACTGTGCCTCGCGGGTGAACCGGGCCTTGGACACCGGGTCCTCGGCAAGGTCGGCGCGCAGCAGCTTCACCGCGACGGTACGGCCCAGCCGGACGTCCTCGGCCGCGAACACCTCCGCCATGCCGCCACGGCCCAGCCGCCCCGTGAGCCGGTACCGGCCGTCGCCGACCAGCCCGCCATTGCCCCACATCTCCGGTGCATCGGGGACATGGGAGCCGGTGGCATCAGGATCGGACGGGCCCTGTGGGCTCTGCGTCGGTGCCATCGGTCCTCGCCGTCGAATCAATCCGCATGAGAGCGGTAAGGTCATCGGTCTTCGATAGAGCACGCTACAGGTTCCGTGGCACTCACCGGTCCGTCGCGGACCGGTCATCAAACCTGCCGGATGCCCTATATCGCAAGTTCAGTGGGGGTGTACCGGGGGTGTGGAAGGCCGCCGAACGTCTCATCGCCGTGACCTGATCTTGCACATCTGGTCACGGAACGGGCACACGGCTTGACGTGTCCCAGCCCTGGGGCAGACTTGGCTGCGGAATTCCAGATATGACGCTGCACGTACGGGTCGTGCGCCGTGCGCTAGGGGGAAGCGGAACGATGAGCCAGGACGGCGCTCAGAGCCAAAGCGGGGGCCGTTCAGTCGGCGGTGGACGTTACCAGCTGCGTGATCTTCTCGGCGCGGGGGGCATGGCGTCCGTACACCTCGCGCACGACACCGTGCTCGACCGTGACGTCGCGGTCAAGACCCTGCACACCGAGCTCGGCCGCGAGCAGGCCTTCCGCGAGCGCTTCCGCCGCGAGGCCCAGTCCGTGGCGAAACTCACGCACACCAATATCGTCTCGGTCTTCGACTCCGGTGAGGACGAGCTCGACGGCGGCATGGTGCCGTACATCGTCATGGAGTACGTCGCGGGCCAGCCGCTCCGCTCCGATCTGGACGCCGACATCGCCCAGCACGGCGCGATGCCGACCGAGAAGGCCCTGAAGATCACGGCCGATGTGCTGGCCGCGCTCGAGGTCAGCCACGAGATGGGCCTGGTCCACCGCGACATCAAGCCCGGCAACGTCATGCTGAACAAGCGCGGCGTCGTCAAGGTCATGGACTTCGGCATCGCCCGCGCCATGCAGTCCGGCGTGACGTCCATGACGCAGACCGGCATGGTCGTCGGCACCCCGCAGTACCTGTCGCCGGAGCAGGCGCTGGGCCGCGGGGTGGATGCCCGCTCCGACCTCTACTCGGTCGGCATCATGCTCTTCGAGCTGGTGACCGGCCAGCTGCCGTTCGACGCGGACTCCCCGCTCGCCATCGCCTACGCCCATGTCCAGGAAGAGCCGCCGGTCCCGTCGAGCATCAACCAGTCGCTGCCACCGGCCGTGGACGCGCTGGTGGCCCGGGCGCTGAAGAAGAATCCCAACGAGCGCTTCCCCACCGCCGAGGCGATGCGGGACGAGTGCCTGCGGATCGCCGGGTCCGGCCAGTCCGGCGCCACGCCGCTGATCATCGGCGAGGGCCCGCGGGCGCGCACCAGCGGCGCCTCGGTGTCCTCCGCGGTGTTCCCCACGGCCTCCGGCAACCCGCAGAGCCCGGTCCCGCCGAACGTGCAGCAGCCGTACCAGCCGACGCCGACGGCCGGGTACGGGCCCCAGACGCCCCCGCCGCCGAACAACGCCTACCCGACGCCGGCCCCCGGCCCGGTACCCGGCCCCGTGCCTGGCCCGGTCCCCGGCCCGGCTCCGTTCAACAGCGGCGGCTTCCAGGCACCTCCGGCGTACACCCCGCCGCCGCCCGTGACCGCCTCGATGCCGTCGGGCGGCCGCCCCGGCCCGCGGAAGAACAACACCCCGGTGATCGTGGTCTCGGCGATCGTCGGGGTGATCGTGGTCGTCACGATCGCGGTCGGCATCGGTCTGAGCGCCGGCTCCAGCGACGACAACGGCAGACGCGCCAGCCCGACGCCGACGTACTCGCGCTACGTCCGGCCCGAGGACAAGACCGCGACGATCCCGACGTCCAAGTGCACCGACCCGACCAAGAGCTCCGTCGACAAGGGCAAGATCATGGTCCCGTCGTTCCACTACAAGCACCTCGACTCGGTGAAGAAGTGCATCGAGGCCGCCGGCTGGAAGTACCGGGTCGTCGGCGAGGAGAACAGCGCGCTCTGGGGCAAGAACACCGTCATCAAGCAGAACCCGAACCCGTACGGCTGGTGGTACCCGAGCCGGAACGACACCATCGAGCTGACCATCGCGAGCGGTCGCAGCAACTGACGGCACAGAGCTCACGGACAGGGCCGATCCGAGAGGGACGATGCAGCTCTCGCAACCGGCGTAGCTCATGGAAGGGGCCGGCACGCGGAGTGCGTGCCGGCCCCTTCTGGCTGCTCAGGCGTGCGGCGCTCCGGGCGCCGCGCTTCTCGCTGTCCGGTGCGGATCCTTAGAGGTACGGCCCCGAGCGGGCACCGCGCTGCTCGGTCAGGCCGTCTTCGTGTTCCATCGCGGCGACACCGGGCGGCAGCGCGCGGCGCATCTGCTCCAGCTGGGCGCGGGCCGCCATCTGCTGAGCGAACAGTGCGGTCTGAATGCCGTGGAAAAGGCCTTCCAACCAGCCCACCAGCTGCGCCTGGGCGATCCGAAGCTCCGAATCCGTCGGCACCGACTCATCGGTGAAAGGCAGCGACAGCCGCTCCAGCTCCTCGACCAGCTCGGGTGCCAGCCCGTCCTCCAGCTCCTTCACCGAGCTGGCGTGGATCTCCTTGAGCCGGACCCGGCTTGCCTCGTCCAGAGGAGCGGCCTTCACCTCCTCCAGCAGCTGCTTGATCATGCTGCCGATGCGCATGACCTTCGCAGGCTGTTCGACCATGTCCGTCACCGGCACCTCGCGGGGCTCCTCGCCGTCGTCCCCGCCGCCGGAACCGGCATTGCCGAGCGCCATGCCGTCCGGGCCGACAACCAGGACGTGGGGGTTCTCCTGCGACCGTTCGTTCATCGGCATATCCATGCCGCCCATTCTCTCGTACGACGGGTTATGAACGGTGGTGCCCCCGAGAGAACATGATCCACCTTCCCGCACGGGGTCGTCGGGCGCTGTTTCACGTGAAACAGTCGGGCTCGAAGCGCTGTTTCACGTGAAACATCCGGGATCACCGCCGCGATGCGCCACCTCGTCGTTTCACGGTTTCACGTGAAACAACCGCTCAGGTCAGCGCCGCCGCAGCCGCAGGCCGAAGAAGGCCAGCCCCAGTCCGGTCAGGGTGAGGCCCGCACCCATCGGAAGAACCCGCTCGACCGGGGCCGTCGGCGCCTCCAGGGAGTATGGGCCCGGCGTCCCACCCGCCACATCATCCGTGCTCTCCGACGCAGAGGACTCCTTCGGTACGGCGCTCGGCGCCGGAAGCGGCGGCAGCGTCCTGTCGCGACGCGGGGTGCGCCGCTTCTCTCCATCGATGCGACGCGTAGGCGCCGACCGTGCCGTGGTGATGGGCTCCTCGGGCACGGGATCCGCGGGGGTACGGCGCTTCGCTGCCGTGCCATGGTGACCGGGCCGGGGCTGCGCGCGATTGCTGTGAGGCGAGCCATGCCGGTGTCCGTGGTAGCCCCCAAGGCCCAGGTCGCCGTCGTCGAGGTACCAGATGTCGTACGGCGGGAAGCCAGAGCCGAACGGGTGATGCGAACGGTGGTGCCGGTGCCCGGGGTGATGAAGCAATTCGTGCGGGAGCGCCTCCAGGACATCCGGCAGGCCGGGAAACCCGTCCGGCAGCCCATGGAGGCGCGCCGGGGGCCCGGGGTGGCCGGCACGGCCACCGACCGGCCGGAGAGCACGCAGACTGTCCCCGACCCCGAAGTCATCGGGCCCGAAGCCAAGCGCCCCGAGGGTTTCGGGCAGCGGGAGATCCGTCGGATCGTCATGGCGGATGAGGTCGGGAGAGCGGTCGGCCGGTGTGTCCCGCCGTTCCGAGGCCGCCGCGGGGGTGCCCCCCACGGGAACGGGCAGGACGACAGCGGCGACCAGCAGACCGGCGGCGATGCGCGAACGGAATCCTGGAGCGACCACAGTGCCCCTCCCGTGCCGAGCCGTCGGGTGACCTGTTCAGCGTCACATGTGACCAGATTCACGGCATCTCGGGGCTGTCGGCCGGGTTATCGCCGACGGGGCGGGAGGGGCGGCGCAGGCGGTCGCGCAGGGGGCAGCTCAGACGGTCAGTACGACCTTGCCGACATGCATGCCGGCGTCCACCACCCGGTGCGCCTCGGCGACCTCGGCCAGCGGGAGCGTACGGTCCACGACCGGCCGGACCTGACCGTTGACGATCAACGGCCAGACATGCTCCCGTACGGCGGCGACGATGGCCGCCTTCTCGTTCAGCGGCCGGGCACGCAATCCGGCGCCGGTGATCGCGGCACGCTTGGCCATCAGAGCGGCGAGATTCAGCTCCGCCTTCACCCCGCCCTGCAGCCCGATGACCGCCAGCCGTCCGCTGACCGCCAGCGCCTTGACGTTCCGCTGCAGGTACTTCGCGCCGATGATGTCGAGGATGACGTCCGCGCCCTGGCCGTCGGTGGCCTTGCGGATCTCCTGGACGAAGTCCTGCTCGCGGTAGTCGATGAGAATGTCCGCGCCCAGCTCGGCACAGCGGGCTAGTTTCTCCGGGCTGCCCGCGGTCACTGCGACGCGCGCGCCGACCGCCTTGGCGAGCTGGATCGCCATCGTGCCGACGCCGCTGGCGCCGCCGTGGACCAGCAGCGTCTCGCCGGGCCGCAGGTGCGCGATCATGAAGACGTTCGACCAGACCGTGCAGGTCACCTCGGGCAGCGCGGCTGCCGTGACCAGGTCCATCCCGGTCGGCACCGGCAGTACCTGCCCGGCCGGCACCGCAACCTTCTCGGCGTACCCCCCGCCCGCCAGCAGCGCACACACCTCGTCTCCCACGGACCAGCCGTGCACGCCGGGGCCGATCGCACTGATCCGCCCCGAGCACTCCAGGCCCGGGTACGGGGAGGCTCCGGGCGGCGGGTCGTAGAAGCCCTGACGCTGTAGCAGATCGGCGCGGTTCACGGCGGTGGCCGCGACATCGATCAGGACCTCGCCCTCGGCGGGCTGCGGATCGGGGACTTCCGCCCGGACAAGTGCTTCGGGGCCACCGGGCTCCGGGATAGTGATCGCTCGCATGGGCGCGAGGCTACTCGCCGTCCGCGCCGGGAGCGACGGTGCGGGAGCCGGTGACGACACCGGGCCGGTCACCCGCTCCCGCACCCGGTCGGACTATTCACCCGCCCGGCGCATCGGGGAGACACCGGTGCCGGGCAGCGTCGGCTTCGACGACGGCCTGCCGGGCAGGTCGGGCTCCTCCCCCGAAGCCGCGCGGACAATGGTGATCAGACGGTCCGTGCTCTGCAGCGGGCTGGCCTCCGGGTCGTCATATCCGAGCAGCCGGTGGCCGCGCAGCACGGAGACGACCAGGTCGTCGGTCTCCCGTACGGACTTGCCGACCTCCGCCTTGACGACCGGGCGCTCCACCAGGTCCAGGCCGCTGCCCTGCTGGATCAGATCCTCCATGACGGTGCTCGCGCTGGGGCTGTGGACGGAGAGGCCCAGCAGCCGCCCGGCCGCGCTGGCGGAGGTGATGACGGAGTCGGCACCGGACTGCCGCAGCAGCGGCGCGTTCTCCTCCTCCCGTACCGCGGCGACGATATGGGCCCTCTTGTTGAGCTGACGTGCGGTCAACGACACCAGTACCGCGGTGTCGTCGCGCTGGGTCGCGATGACGACCTGGCGGGCACGCTGGATCTCGGCCCGCAGCAGCACATCGCTGCGGGTCGCGTCGCCCACCACCCCCGCGAACCCCTCGGCCACCGCCGCGTCCACCACCTTGGAGCTGGGGTCGACGATGACGATGCGGTCGCGGCGCAGCCCCGTCGCACAGAGGGTCTGGACGGCGGAACGGCCCTTGGTCCCGAAGCCGACGATGACGGTGTGGTCGCGCAAGGCGTTTCTCCAGCGTTTTGACGAAAGTACCCTAAGCCCATGAACAACGAGCTTGTGCAGAAGGCCCGTTGGGGTGACCTCAAAGGCCAGAACTGGGCCGGCCTCGTCCGTCTGTCCTTCGAGGCCGACGAGGGCCCCGCTACCGCTGAGAACGACGCTACCGACGACACAGAGGCCAGGCCCGTCTTCCGGCCCATGACCGGCCGCGACATCAAAGGCCGCGACGAACAGGAGAAAGACAGCCGGTCGTTCATCGAGTCGCGCGGTGGACGGTACGTCTACACCTACGAGGAGCCGGACACGAGCGCGTGGAAGCGCAGGCGCGTCCGCTTACCCAACGGGGAGATCGGCTATCGCGTCGTCCGACCAGTCTTCGAAGGATCGCTGGAAGATCTCAAACGAGGAATCGCACCGAACGGCGAACGCCTCGACGGCTTGATCGTCGTCGACCTCGACCGACTCACCCGTGACAACCGACACCTCGAAGACGCCATCGAGGTCGTAGAGAACTTCGGCCGCCCGATCATCGACATCACGGGTTCTCTTGATCTCCTGACCGACAACGGCCGAACCGTCGCCCGCATCGTGACAGCGACAAACAACAAGCAGTCGTCCGACACTGCGCGTCGCGTCTCTCGCAAGCACCGCGCGCTGCAACAAGCTGGCATCCCGACGGGCGGCAGGCGCCCCTTCGGATGGAAGGACGACAAGCGCACTCTCGACCCATACGAGGCCAAATGGCTCCGGAAGATGGTCGAGTGGCTGCTGGCAGGCCGGCCGATCTCGGCGATCATCAAGGACCTGAAGGACAACGGAGTACGCACCGCTTCAGGCCACGAGTGGACGCGCGAAGCGATCAAGGTAGTGATGCGCAATCCTCGCATGTGCGGCTACCGCTCCCGTCAGGTGATCGACGCCGACCCGATCACCGGCATGCAAAACACCCGCCAAGAGATCACCCTGAACGACGAAGGGAAGCCGGTCAAAGGACAGTGGACGCGCATGATCTCAGTGGAGAAGTGGGAGGCCGTAACGGAACTGCTCGGGGCCAACCCTGCCCCCGGATCGGGCCACAACACCCGCAAATACCTGCTGCGTGGAACCCTTCGGTGCGACCGGGACGGGTGCAGCACACCGCTGCGGGTCATGAAGGCGGAGAAGAGCCGCAACAAGCCGGAGGGGTACTTCTACTACGTGTGCCCCAGCAGCGGCAGCGCCCCAGCGGGGTGCGGAGGATCCAAGATCGCTGGCCCGGAGACCGACAAGGCCGTGTCCATGATGGTGATCGCGAAGCACCAGGAGGAGGCTGCCAAGCGGCAGGGTGAGTCGGTGCTCATCACGTGGGACAAGGAAGAGCAGCTGTCCCGTGTTCTTGAAGACATCGATGACCTGAAGAGCGCACGCAGGTCGCGGACCATCACGGCCCAGACCTACTTCACCCAACTCGCGGAGCACGAGGTGGAGAAGCGCCAGCTCATCTCGGAGCGGAACAAGGTCCAGCGCCAGCAGGCCGCCGCCAAAAGCGCGCCCGTAGACCTCTCGAAGGAGTGGGATGGCCTGGCGCTCAGCGAGAAGCGCGGCTACATCGAAGACATGCTGCTCACCGTACTCGTCTCCCCCGCAATCGGCCGTGGGAAGCCTGTGCGGGAGCGCCTGACACCGGTGTGGCGCCCAAAGGGGGAGCAGGCTCAGGGCTGATCTCTCTGACGTCCGGGGAGCGGCGGACGACGCGGGAGCCGACATCGAGGCCGAGTATCGCGTTCGCCCGCCGCCAGTCGGCATCCGACCAGGCCGGAGCCTTGCGAGCTTGTTCACGAGCCCACGCCCAGTCATCGTCGCCGTCAAGAGGCAGCTTCATCGGCCCGCCTCTCCCTCAGCGCAACGCGGGCCACCTCGCCGTTCCACAGCAGATCTTCCGCGATCCCAGCAGCGATGAAGGCGGCGCCAGGTGTGTGGCCGGAGCCGACATAGCGCCAGTGCGCATCGGTTACAACATCGAGGACGTTTGCGACATCGGCCCCGATGACGGCGCCCTGGTGCTCGGCACGTTCGATGCGCAAGGCTGTGTAAGTCGTTGAGTACGCACGGGATTTAGTGAGGATGTGGCCCCGGCAGCCGAGGGTGTGGGCCCAGGCCCGCAGTCTCAGCGGCTCCAGCTCCGGGAGGCCGCCGAGCCGCCAGCAGGTGTGGATGAGGGTCCGGACGTGAGCCGACAGCCGGCCCACGGTGATGTCGTCCGGGCTGGTGATCGGGTGGTCCAAGCCGATGGCTGTGTCAGCTGCTCCCTTGGTGACGTACTTGGCGACGTACGCGGCTACAGCGTCATCGGTCGGACCTTCGTGCCCACCAAAGGTACGGAGCGGCCGGACATCCAGCTCAGAGCCCCAGTGCAGTTCGTGTTCTCCCAGGCCCCGGCTATACGGAGTGTGCAGCTGGACGGCTGCGGCGGCGGTCCGCACGGCGGCGGTCAGATCTTCGGCCGAGGCCCACGCCGGAGGCGGATCACTGGGACCGGTCGCGCCGTCGAGGCGCACGACCGCATGCACATGGACCGCGGCGCGCTTCTGGTACTCGGCGACTTTGGCGTACGAGATGCGGGCCGCACGGCGCAGGCCGGAACGGGTACGTCCAGTGCGGGCGGCGAGGTGGTTGTACAGGTTGTCCGTGAACGCCTTCCAGAGCCACCCGGTGTGGGCGTGCCAGAGGACGTGTGCCGGGTAGTCGTAGCAGTCGGGGCACAGGGGTTGTCCGGCGAGCGGATCGGTGGCGTCGTGGGTGGCCGGGCAGCCGAGCGGCCAACCGTGTTCGCAGCGGCCGGCGTTACGGCGGGGGTGGCAGCGCTCGTTGCCCGTAGTGGTGCGGTGGACGGGTCCGAAGGAGGGGGCGGTCAGGGTGACGAAGAGCCTGGGGTGGTCCCGTACATCGGCCGGGACGTTTTTGCCGCCGAGGAGTCCGGCACGGACGAGGTGGAAGGTGTCGCCGGCGTAGAGCCGCGAGCAGGGGGCGCAGACGGTTGCGCGTCGGTTGCGGCACCGGACAAGCAGTCGTTCGCCGGGTTCGTGGGCGGTGTCGTAATGATGCAGGACCTCGCCGGTACCGGCGTCGCGGGTGGTGGTCGAGCCCTTGAGGTGGATCGGGTGGGCGCAGCCACCAGTGGCGGTGACCTGTGCGAGCCAGCGGGAAAACTGCGGAGCCCGGGCCAGCAGGATGGCGTCGCGATCGATCTCTGAGAGCTGACGGAGGCGCGCCGCGCGGTCGAGGGTGGCGCGCCGGTCAGCCGAGGTGGTCTCGGCGGTGATGGTGGGGACCTCCCGGGGTGGGCCGCCGAAGCGGCACGGATGGTGGCGGTTGGGTGGGATGGGTCCACGGCGATCACTCCTTGTGGTCAGGGACGGGTTCGTTAGCGGATGGTTCCGGTGCCCCGACAGCAGCGGCAGCGCCGTCGGTGGCCGGTGGGGGTTTTGCGGTAGCGCTGCCCTTTGCAGACGGGGCAGCGGACGCGGCGCATGGGCATCGCTTGGCGTCTCCTGGATTCCTAGTGCGGGGTGACGACGGAAATGAACCAGTGCACGAGGCCGTCCACCGCGAAGAGGAGGGGTGTCTGGCCCAGGTACATGCCGAACAGGCCGGCCAACGCCGCCTCCCACCACTTCATCTCGCGAGAGCGGACGAGGAGCACGGTGATGAACCCGAAGACCACGGCCAGGAGTACGGCTGACTGCTCCGTCATACGACCGTCCCTCCTCCGGGAGCGCCCGCCAGGAACTTCGGGCGGGGAGTCATCCTGGCGTGCTCTGCTGCCGCCGATCGTGCTTCAGCGGGCGTGGTCAGATGGGACCGGCCGCGCATCCAGCCGCCCATGTCGCCGGTGGTGACAGCGACTCCGCGTTCCGCTTCACCGATGGACTGGGCGACCACCACCGCGTCCTTGTTGAGGTCGCCGAGTGCCATCTCGGCGGTGCCGGGGTCGTTGACCCGGTGGCAGATGCGGCCGCTGAGCTGAGCCCGCAGCGCGGTAACGCCGGGCCCGAGGTCGGAGCCGACTCGTTGGCCGGCCACCACCAGATGCATGCCCAGGGCCGCGCCGAGCTGCGCTAGCCGCAGGAGGTAGGTCGTGCACTCCTCCGCTTCGGCGCGCTGTTCTTTGCTGCCGTTAGTCAGGTACAGCTCTGCCAGCTCATCGACGATTACGACGACCGGGACGGGCCGTGCCTTCGCAGGCAGTTCCCAGATCGAGCGGGCCCCCGCGAAACGGCAGGTCCTCATGCGGTCCTGCATTTCGGTGACCAGCGCGGCCAGCACGGCAACCGCCTCTCTGCGGTTGGTGGCCAGAGCCGAGAGCCGCATTTCCAGCAGCCCCAGTTCCATGCCGCCCTTGCAGTCGATACCGACCAAGGCGACCGGCTGCGGAGCAAGCTCGGTGACCAGCCGCGCCAGCAGCGTGGACTTCCCCGATTGCGTCGCGCCGACGATTAGCCAGTGCGGCACACGCCTGAAGTTCATCCCCCAGGCACGGCCACTCTCCAGAGTGCCGATCGTCGCCGACAGCAGCTCCGCCGCCCCCGCCGCAGGGTGGTCCGTTTTCTCCAGCGGGTCACGGACCGTTGCCGTGATCAGCACGACGCCGCGTTCCGGAGAGACGACGCGCGCCGTATGGACACGCCAGGCGTGGGCGAAAGCGTCGGACGATGCGAGGAAGGGGGCCGGGGTCTGCCCCGGGTGCAGCCGGACGCGTACTTCCAGCCCGTACGGTGTGGCACGCGGGAACGAGATGCGCGGGGTGCGTGTGCGCAGCGGCTCTCCCTTGACTTCCAGGTCACCCAGAACGCGCCTGTTCGGTTTGTGGGAGACGGTCAGGCCGTTGAGGTAGGCGACCCGGCGCCAGGTGAACGCCACGCGCAGCGCGGTGGTGGGGTAGCCGACGAGGTACCAGTGCCATTCCGGCCGCCGCCGTTGCAGTTCATTGCGGAAGACCAGGACCCAGATCACCAGCGCGAGAACGCAGGTGAACAGGAGCATTCCCATCAGGCGCCACCGCCCTTGCCGGCGGAACCGGCAATCGCAGCAGACGCGGCGGGTACGGGGGTGATGGCGGCGGCGCGGAAGCTGATTCCGTGCCGGTCGCCCATGGCCCACGCGAAGGCCTCCATGCCGGTCACACGCACTTCGGTGCCTTCCACGACGCCCTTGGGTTCTCCGGGAACGGCGATCTCGATCACGGAGACCCGGCGTCCTTCCTGACGGACCGTGACACCGACGGTGTAGATGGTGTTTCCGTCCCGGTCTTTCTTGACCTGCTTGGTTTCGAAGTCCGCGAGCTTGGGTTCGGGCCCGACCGCGCACCGCAGTACGCCGAGCCGGGAGGTGTCCACGGGGATGGACTGCATGAGTTTGGGCCTCCTTGGCCACACAGAGATGAGACGTCATGTGACGTCACTTGTGCTTACGAGTTGCCATCCACTATGCACACCTTGACCCGTCAGGGCAAGAACTTATGCTTACGAGTGACGTCAGATAACGTCACGACAGTCGACAACAGGTGATGAGGAGACCCCGGCATGGGAGAGATTCAGCGACCCGGCGCGCTGTACCAGCAGGTGGCGGCCGAGATCCGTAACGGCATCGTCGAAGGCGAGTACAAGCCGGGCGCCCCTCTCCCCTCCGAGACCCAGCTCATCGAGCGGTACGGGGTCAGCCGCCCGACGGTGCGCAAGGCCATCGCCGCGCTCCGCGCCGAAGGGCTGATCGAGGTGATCCACGGCAAGGGCAGCTACGTCCGCGCCCTCCCCGCCCCGGCGGTGAACATCGCGCGGACCATCACCCGCAGCGGCAAGACCTTCCGCACCGGCCACCACGACTGGCAGCAGGTCGAGGACCCCACCGTCTACCGGACCACGACAACGGCGACCACAGGCCCGCTGCTCGGACTCGCCGAAGGGGAAGCGCTGTTCGCCGTCGATCGGCTGCTGTCCGACCCGCACACGGACGCGCGCGCCCTGCACCGCGTGCTCATCCCGTTCGCCACGGCTGCCGACGAGGCCGGCCAGCTCGGTGAAGCCCCGGACACCGAACTGGAGCAGATCTACGCCCTTCTCACCGCGGCCGGGCACCAACTCACCTGGGACGAGACCGTGAGCGCCCGTATGCCCTTGCCCGACGAGCGCGACGCGCTACGGGTCCCCGACGCGACCCCGATCTTGCTCGCCTCACGCCTGACCCTCGGAACCGACCGTCGCCCCTTGATCCTCGAAGAACTGCGCACCGGCGCCGACCGCGCCCAACTCGCCTACCACCTCACCGCCGACGACCCCCGCGCTCTCCACGCCGTCTGAACCCGCCGCCCGGCGACTGTCGAAACCTGTCTTCACTTACTCAAGGGCGCGCCTGCGGCGCGCCGGGCGGTCTGGCCGCCCCGCCGGGCTGCGGCCTGGCGGCCGGTCCCGGCGGACGCCCACCGCCCGCACACCACACCGCGCACAGAGCGCCGCCAGCGGACAACCGCCGTACGGGCCTGGGGCGTTGTGGCTGGGGCCGGTGGCCGTGGAGACTTTAGGCAGCCACCACGGGGCGAGCCTCTAAGAACAGGGGGCCGATCGGGCCATTGCGGGCAGGCCAGGAGCCAGCCCGATTCGCGGCCAGCGTAAGGCCCCCTGTTCTCTCGCCCCGTGGCAGCTCCCGCCCAAAGTCTCGACGGCCACCGGCGCTTCTCCAGCGCGCCACCCGGGCACCGCGCGTCCCACACCGGCTGTCCCTCACCCCGCTTTACGCCGCTGGGCGGCCGCCGCGCGCGCTAACTTGGCCATCTCCCGTGCAGTCATGGGCGACAGCTCCAGCCGCACTATCCCGGAGCCGTCCGCGTCCGTGCTCGCCCGGAGCTTCACTCCCGCCACATCCACGCCAGCTTCCGAGAGCGCGTCACCCAGCTCTGCCGCCGCCCTCGTCGCGTCACGCCAGCCGGTCAGGTAGTCCACCCCACGGACCCACAGCACCGCGTCAGGGTCGAACTGCGCACCCTCGAAGCCTACGTCCCCCCAGTCGTCCATCCGCTTGTGTCCCTTCGCTGTTCGCTGGCAGAAGGCCGACCACCAAGGCCCGCAGCGTGAACGCATGGCGACGGCCCCGGTAGCATCGGCTCCGGGGTCCGAACAGGGACTCCCAGCCGGACCACCCCCGCCGGCCAAGGTTCGTGGGGTGGTCCGGTCACAGATCTACGAGCCCGGCCGCGAGGCGCTGGGCAAAGGGCTGGTGCTCACTCCCTCACCGTCTTCGGAACGGCACGGAAGAAGCAGGTGTGCACGGCACGGAACAGTTCGTGATGAGTGCGCCCGGCGTGCTTGAGTGCCCAGTCCCGCGGGCCGCCCGGCTCCTCTGCCGTCTCCGAGGTGGCGTCGCACGACACGCACTCCATCTCGTACATCGGCACGCTGTTGGACGTTTCCAGCTTCAGCACCCAGTCCGCGAAGCGCCAGATCTTGGTGATCGCCATTACCGCCGCCTCCGCCCGTCACGACACACAGCCAGTTCTTCCCTGGCGTCGAAGCGGAGCGACGGCCCGTCCTTGAAAGTCATCACCACTAAAGGGCGCCCCGACGAACGAACGCCGGACCGGACACCCTTGACCTCTCGCCACCGACCACCGACACACACCATGTCGCCGCCCCGCACCTTCAACACCGACAACCGCGCCATCACGCCTCACCTCCGCCGGGGACCGCGACCACGGCCCACACCGCCTTCCCGATCCCGCCATCCCGCACTTCCGTGCCCCAGCACGCAGCCAGCGCGGCGACGATCGTCAGGCCCCGGCCGCCGTCGACGTCGGGCACACGCGGCTGCGGCCAGTTCTGGGCAGCGTCATGTACCTCGATACGAACGCCTTGTGGATCCCGGGAATACCGCGTCTCGATCTCCCGGCCACGAGAGACACGAGCGTGGCGAACGGCATTGGTCAGCAGCTCGGACAGCACCAACAGGGCATCGTCGGCGACCACGGCCAGACCCCAACGGTCCAGCACCCTGCGCAACTCAGCACGTGCCAGTGCGACGCAGCGAGGATGCCGAGCCCAGCGGCTCACCACCGGCTGCCCCTCAGCCCCGGTTGTGCGTTTTCGGGCGACTGTCACCCTGCGATTCACCGTCGCTCACCGCCTTCCAGACGCCTGCGGACGTCGAATGGCGTGACGGTAAGCCTTCAAACAGGAGCGGACCCGGAAGAAAATTCCGGGTCCGTCTTTTTCTTCCGGGTCGCGCTACCCGATCGCCCCGAGGGCAACGGCGAGTTGCTGCGCATCCCGGCGCCGTGTGCGCTTGTGCAGCCTCCGCGCCAGGTCCCGTGCGAACTCGTGCGCCCTCATCTGCTCCGGCGCGGTCGTGTAGGCCCGCTTCAGATTGTCCACCGCGTCATCGGTCCGGCCAACTTCTCCGTAGGCCCGGGCGACATCCAGTCGTAGCCGAGCCTTGCGCTCCTTGGGAAGCCCCACCGCCCGTACCGTGGGCGCTATGTCGACGGCCTGCTGGTAGTCCTCGAACTCAAGGGCGGTCGCAAGCCGATGGATGTCCACGTTCGCCGGACCGAAGGCGGTCCACATCTCGTTGGCGTCAGTGCCCAGTCGCTCTGCCGCCTCGTCCGCCTTACCGATCATGTATGCAGTCAGATCGTGATTCCGCATCCTGGCAGCAGCAATCGAGCCGTTGAGGAACAGGGTTCCATACAAGGAGAGCGCCACCGGGGAGGACTGCCACCAGTCGCGTTCCAGGTCATCGGCGCTATCCAAAGTGCTCTTCGCCGCCTCCGCCGGCAGGTTCGCCCCAAGCTGCACGTGAGCGATTCCCCGCCTCAAGGACAAGATGGCGGCGGTGTCATCGGACTCAAGCGCCGCAATTTCACCTTGGTCCGCGGCCGTCCACGCCAAGTTGGTCTCGCCCAGCTTCCTCAGCAACGCCGCCGCCACGTGGCACGCCAGCGCGAACAGCCGCAGCGCCTCCCGACGCTCGTCTCCCGACTCCCACTCGTTCATCGAGAACCGAGCGTCAGCCAGCAAGCGGGGTAGCCGGTCCGCCAGAGCGGCGAACTCGCCGGCCTGATACAGCTCCCACGCGGTCCCGACCTCCATCTTCAGGAGTTCGAGCCTCAGCGGTTCCCTGCCGGCGATCAGGGACCCGGCCAACCTCCGGGACTGCATCAGCGCGGCCCGGATGGCGGGCACACTGGCCGCGAACCCGTCGCTGTCCTCCAGCAGCACCGGCGTACCTTGCAGGTCCTCAAGGTGCACCCGCAGGGCATCAGCCAGATCCGCCAGCATCTTGACGTTGTTCACGGGAATCCGGCCGGACTCGACTCGGTACACCCAGTCCTCGGACCGCCCCAGCAGCTCACCGAGTTGCCGCTGGTGCATGCCCCGCCGCTTGCGGTAGAACCTCACGCGCTTGCCGAACTCAAGACGGTCAGTCATGCCGCGCATGGGCGCGCTCCCCTCACTCTCCCCAACCGAGTGTCACACGACGTGCACAACGAATGACAGGGGCCGAGGCATCTCTCGCCTGCCACGTGACGACCGCTAGGGTCGGCGACATGGCCGAGAACGAGCAGGAACAGCGCATGGCAACCCCCCGGATGGCAGCGGGCGCGCTGTTCTTCGACGACCAGGACCAGGTCCTCTTGGTCAAGCCTTCCTACAAGCCGAAGTGGGAGATCCCGGGCGGCTACATCGAGCGCGGGGAGTCTCCTCTGGCTGCGTGCCGACGCGAAGTCATGGAGGAGCTGGATATCAGTCCCAGCATCGGTCCGTTGCTGGTGGTCGACTGGGCCCCGAGCGACGCCGAGGGTGACAAGGTGCTGTACGTCTTCGATGGCGGGCAGCTGCGCCCAGAGGAACTTGCCGAGATCAAGCTCGCGCCCGACGAGTTGCTGGCGGCCGAGTTCCATCCGGCAGACGCCCTTGATCAGCTGCTGATCCCCCGACTTGCACGCCGCGTGAAGGCAGCGATCACCGCCCGGGGGCAAGCTCACACCCAGTACCTCGAACACGGTGAGCCGCCGAACGGCGAACGAGGCCACCACGCCCCCTGAGCGGGACACAAGCAGCCTGAGCCGCGGGGCGATGATCGACAGCGCCGCGAACGGAAACTTGGCGGACCTGGAAATTTCTTCCGGGTCCGCCTTTGGTTTGGGTCCTACGGTCGCGCCTCAACATCCGGCGAGTAGACCGAAAGCAGGAGGGGCAATGACGCCCAAGGCGCGTACAGCCAACCAAGCTGCCGCGGACACCTACCTGGAGCTGCAACTCACGCTGGTGGACGTGGGGATGACGTTCCCTGAGATGGCTCTCAGCGACACCGGCGAGGGAGACATTCGTATCAACCTCGGCCGCGTCGACATCGGCACGGCCGAGAGGCTGGCCCGTGCTCTCAAGGCGAGGTGGGCATGAGCACGAGCGCCTGGCCCTGGCTGTGCTGGCGGGCCGAGGAAGCGTGGAACCGGCACGTGAGGTACCGGGAGCTTTACCGGCGGCTGGATGCGGCACGGGCGGTGTGCAAGGCGCGGGCCGCGTGGGTGGATGAGCTGACCGAGCCCGACATGGCAGCGATGCGGCGCCACCTCGCCGAGTGCATCGAGGCTGAGCGGACACGGCACTCCGGAGGCGTGTCGTGAGGGCGCGGTATCGGTTCGCTGAGTGGACGTTGAAGGCCGCCCCGGGCATGGTTGTGCGGCACTTCGGCAAATGCCTCATCTGCTGGGAGCACTCGGTGGACACCGCCGATCCGAACGACGCGCAGACGTGGTGCCTGAAGCACGCGGGCGCCACACGGCACAGCGTCTACGAGATGCGGGCCTTCCAGTACTTCGACGCCACCCTGACCGACCCTTCGGCGAGCGGTACCCCGCCGAAGGCGTAAGACCTGGGCGGGGCTGCCGTGGCACACCTTCCGGCCGCCCCGCCCGCATCCGACTGCCCCGACCGGAGCCCTTGCCCCGGTCTGTCCAGCGGAGCGCAGCTATGCGCGCGCTTCACGGATGCCGCGCCCACGCACTGTCAGGGAGACAGGTCCCGCCAACAGAGGCGCCCGAGGACGCCTCTGTCGCCTGTCTCCCGACGCGCGTGCGCCATTGTTGTTCCGCACCCAGTCCAAGGCAACCAGCAGGAAGTCCGGATCAGTTACGGGGTCACACAGATATTAGAATGCCCAGCTGAAGCCGAAGCAGACAGAGGACAAGAATTGAACCTCAGAGGTTCAGACCCACCTCTGGTTCCTGTTTCCCTGGTCAGACTGGGTGTACACCGACCCCCTGGCGTTGCTGTCCAGAACGCGCCCCGTCGCCTTGTTCTTCAAGCGCCATCCAGTGGCCGTCTTCACTTCATACCACTTCTGATTATTGCCGCCATTGCACTGAATCACATAGACGCTGCCCTTGGCGTTACTGTCCAGGCAACCCGTGTTGAAGGCCCGGTTAGAGAAGAACGTATAGGCCCCGTCGGACCACTTCTTCTCTTCCCACTTCTTAGCATAAGCGTTGCTGGTAACCGTCTTAGCCGAACCCCCCTCGACAATAAGGTAGCGTCCGGTCGCCACATTCTTCCAGCTGACCGACGTGCCGCCGTAGTTTGCCGCAAAAGCGCTGCCGGACATCCCAACGACCATAGTCGGAACGGCCACAGCAACTGCCAGGCCCTGCACGAGCCGAATCTTGCGCATTGCTAAAGTCCCCAATTCCCCAATTTAAGATCAACCATCACGTCACGCGAAGCCCTGAAGGCGCACGAGAGACTTAAAAATCGCCACTATGCGTAGTTTTGATGGCTTTTGGTCGTGATCAGCGAATTTATCGGAAGCAGACAGGGGACACAACCCCCATGATCCACTTGTCCTGAATTGTTAGGAAAAAATAAATTTGTTCACCCTTGTTCGGCGCAAGTGGTTGAAACTCATGCAGTACTCAGGGAGCGTTCACGGCCTACCGCCAGGCGACTCAAGCCACCCCGGTCGCGCAGGCGATGCGTGCATGCGCGTGCGTGCGCGTGCGTGTCGGCACAAGGGCTGCACTGCCGACCTCACGCATGAAAATGGCGCCGCATCGAGGAGTCGTTAATGTTGCATTACGGAACCCACCTCGACATTACTGTCGATGCACGATCCGAAACATTCTCTCCCTGCCCGCAAGCGGATGAAACTCGATTCCGCTCATCAATGAATAGGATGCCCGCGAAGAAATTCCCCTCACGCAATATCTACGGCTTTTACGCACACCCAACAAGGAGAAATGTGATAAGGTCGGCGAACTTAAGGTGCCACCAGGGAAGGAGTGCGTAAATTGCGCGAGGAGAGATCGGATGATGACCACCTCGACAGGGTAATCACCATCCCTAATCTGTTGAGTGCGGCACGCATTGCAGGAGTTCCCGTATTTTTGTGGCTAGTCCTGCAACCCTGCTTTGGTAAACCCAGTCTCGACGGTTGGGCAATTTTCCTGCTGGCACTCAGTGGAGTTACTGACTATCTCGACGGGAAATTGGCTCGCCGCTGGAACCAGACGAGCAAGCTTGGGAGGATCCTGGATCCAGCTGCCGATCGCCTCTACACGCTGTCAACGTTGGCTGCTTTGCTTGCACGTGGAATCATCCCTTGGTGGCTGCTCGCACTCCTCCTCGCGCGCGACTTGTTCATGGCATACAATATCGCGGCTCTACGCCAGATCGGCTACGGCCCTCTTCATGTCAATTTCATTGGCAAAGCGGCTACCTTCAATTTGATGTACGCCTTTCCGCTACTCCTGCTCACTCAGAGCAATGGAATCTTCGCTGAGGTTGCACAGGTATTTGGGTGGGCGTTGGCGATCTGGGGAGCTGCTTTGTACTGGTGGTCCGCTGTCCTTTATTCTATGCAGGTACGTCAGCTCAGAACTGCTGACACAGTGAGCTTTTCAGCGGTAGCGGTCCAGAGTGAGGATTGCCCTGGCCACTGACGTGAGCCAGAGATGGCTGCATCGCGTGCGCTGGAAGATCTTCCAGGTTTTCAAGCGGGTGACGCCTCGCTCGGCGGTGTAGCACAAGTGCCGTCCACCAAGACGTACTCCGCTCCGGCCCCGACAGGGCAGCGTTGAGGCCCGGAGGACGGTGGGCCATCAGTGTTACGACAGAGCGGACGTGGGACCGGCAACCGTTAAGCCCCGGCTTCTCACCCCCGAGAGAGCCGGGGCCGTCCGCACGCGCAGGCACTCCGGCGGGATGCAGGTGCAGCGCGACACCCTCTGAACAGGGCATAGAGGCAGCCGATCACCGAGGATTGCCACATGCCCCACGCACGGACTTCCACAGCACAGGCCGCACCAGCGAGGCCGGCCAGATGAGGGAAGAGCAGCGGCCGCCCCGCGGCACCGGAAGGATCTCCGCTCTCCGCTCCGTCTGGTCACGTTCACGCCCTCATGTCGAGGAAAGCGCCGAGGCCATCCGGACTATCCGCCTGCCCGCAAAAGGCGTGAAGCCCCCGCTTCAACAAGTCCTCCGGCGACTTGTCATGGCCCTCGTGGTGCTGGCGCTCACGACATTTATCGTGTGGATCGACCGGGCCGAGTACCACGACAACGCCGACGGGAAGGTCGATCTCCTCGACGCTGCGTACTACGCAACGGTCACCCTCTCCACCACGGGCTACGGCGACATCACGCCCGTCAGCGATGGCGCACGGCTGATCAACATTCTCATGGTCACCCCGCTGCGCATTCTGTTCCTGATCATCCTGGTCGGCACCACGCTCGAAGTGCTCACCGAACGCACTCGGCAGCAAGTACGCATTCACCGCTGGAGGTCCCGTATGCGAGATCACGTCGTTGTCATTGGGTACGGCACCAAGGGCCGACACACTGCCGAGACCTTGATCAGCCAGGGCGTTCCCAGGGAACAGATCGTTGTGGTCGACCCGCAGCAGAAGGCGGTAGACGCCGCCACCGCCGACGGGCTGGTGGGCGTCCTCGGGGATGCGACCCGCTCCGAGACCCTTCTCAAGGCGGAGTTGCAGCGCGCTCTGAAGATCGTCATTGCGCCCCAGCGAGACGACACCGCAGCCCTGGTGACCCTCACGGCGCGTCAGCTCAACAAGCGCGCGTCCATCGTGGTGGCGGTCCGGGAAGACGAGAACGTTCCCTTGTTGAAGCAGAGCGGAGCCGACACCGTCATCACGAGCTCCAGCTCAGCTGGCCGCCTGCTCGGTATGTCGATGGCCAGCCCGAACGCGAGCACAGTCTTGGAAGACCTCATGACGCACGGCAGCGGACTGGACCTCAACGAGCGTCCGGTGACCAAGTCCGAGGCCGGCCGTTCCCCCCGTGAGTGCGATGACCTGGTCGTAGCCGTCGTACGGGGGCACAGGGTGCTGGACTACACCCATCCCGAGGCCGCAACGCTCCAGCTCACCGACCGGCTCATCACCATTCAGCGAGCCGTGGCGAGCGAGGGGACTACCTGAGCGCTTGTGGTCCATTCGGCAAAGTGTTGACTCCAGCGTTTCAGTTGCCACTGCTCACGGGTGCGCTCGGTCAGTACTTCCAGTGTGGTGCCGACCAGGATGATCAGGAAAACCACCCTGAGCGGCGTGACGAGCAGGATGTTCAGCAACCGTGCGCCGTCGCC
Source organism: Streptomyces sp. NPDC001339 (assembly GCF_042895955.1). Classification (NCBI taxonomy): domain Bacteria; kingdom Bacillati; phylum Actinomycetota; class Actinomycetes; order Kitasatosporales; family Streptomycetaceae; genus Streptomyces; species Streptomyces sp. NPDC001339. Next base: position 350,329 of record NZ_JBIAWT010000004.1, read on the forward strand.
GTACGGGACGATGTCGCCATAGCCCGTGGTGGAGAGCGTGACCGTCGCGTAGTAGAAGCAGTCGAGGAGATCGACCTTCCCGTCGGCGTTGTCGTGGTACTCGTCGCGGTCGATCCAGACGATGAGGACCGTCGCGAGCAGAACCAGCAGCGCCATCAGCAGCCGTCGGCCGACCTGCCGCAGCGGCCCCTTGGGGGCCCGGCGCGGCAGCAGCACCCGGTGGGAGCGGTCCTCCGGCACCTCGCGTGCCGCGGCGTCATGGGACGGGAGCTTCACGCGAGCCCTCCGGTGGGTTCATACCGGGTCCCGGGGTCGGTCCAGCCCATCGACTGCCCCGCCGACCAGGGGAGTTCCAGCATCTCAAGCTCGGCACCGGCGTCCGCGCCGCCGGGCGGGACGACGGCGAGCGCATCGGCCGCGGCGATTCCGCGCAGCATGGCGGGCCCGTGGAACCGCAGCGGCGCCGCGATCAGGCCGTGCCGTTCGTCGTCGCGGTAGGCCACCGGAACGAGCCGGGTGTCCTGCGGATGCCCGCGGACGGCGGCGGCCAGCGGCGTACGGAAGGGGGCCGCCGGGCCGCGAGCCGCGAGCGTACGGAGCAGCGGCTCGGCGAGCGTGCACATCCCGGAGACGGCGGCCAGAGGATTGCCGGGCAGGCCGACGAGATGCCGGCGCGGGGCGAGCCGGGCGAGCAGCATGGGGTGCCCGGGGCGTACCGCCACGCCGTCCACCAGCACCTGCGCACCCAGGCGGCGCAAGGTGGGGTGCACATGGTCGACCGGACCCGACGCGGTGCCCCCGGTGGTGATCACCACTTCGGCGGTGGAGTCCGCGAGGGCCGCGTACAACGTGTCGGCGTCGTCGGCGAGACGGCGCGGGGCGGACGCCTCGACGCCCAGCGCACGCAGCCAGGGGCCGAGCATCGGGCCCAGCGCATCCCGGATCCGGCCCTCCCGGGGCAGCCCGCGGTCCAGCAACTCATCGCCCAGAACGAGCACTTCGGCCCGCGGCCGGGGATGGACGGACAGCTCGTCGTAACCGGACGCGGCGGCCAGGCCGAGCACGGCCGGGGTCACCAGGACGCCGGCCGGCAAGAGGTGGTCACCGCGCCGGCACTCCTGGCCGCGAGGGCGGATGTCCTGGCCGGGCGGGGCGGGCCGCGGGGCGTGCAGCCGCCGCCCGCCGTCGCTCAGCACCCGGACCTCGCCGCGCTCGCTGCGCAGCACGGCGGTGGCACCGGCCGGGATGCGCGCACCGGTCGCGATCGGGATCGCATGACCGTCGGGGAGCGCCTCGGTGGGGGCGTGACCGGCGAGGATGCCGGGGGACTCAGCGGCCGCCGGCGCGTCGGCGGGGTGGTCGAGACGCCAGGGCCCGGGACCGGCGACCGCCCAGCCGTCCATCGCCGAGGTGTCGAACGACGGCAGATCGGTGAGCGCGGTGAGCGGCGCGGCGAGCGTCCGGCCGAGCGCCTCGCCCAGCGCCTCGGTCACGGGCGGGGGCGGGCCGGGTACGGCCTGCTCGGCGATGCGGCGAGCGGTCGGCCAGGGGACGGCGACGGGGTGGGTGCCGGGGTCCGTGGGCCCTTGGGGGGCGGCGAAGTGGCACGGGACGCCGGGCCCGGAGGGGGCGGGGCCGGGCAGGGCGTGGCCGTCCGGGGTGGCACCGGACGCGGCGTGGTCATCCGGGAGGGATGATCCGGCCGCACGGTCGGCGGGCGGCCGACCGCCACCACCGCCGGTGGCCCGTACGTCGGCCGGTACGGCATCACGGGCCGGCACGGCATCGCGGGCGTGATTGACCAGCGCCAGCGCATCGGCGAAGGGATCGTCCGGCAGACCGGCCTCGTCCTGTGCCGCGCTCATCGGGTCCCCGGACGGTCCGTCGAGCCGGCGGAACGGTCCGTCCGGCTCCCCGAACAGCCCGTCCGGCTCCCCGGACGGCCTGTTGAGCTCTCCGGACGGTCCGTCGACCTGTCCGTCGGTCATTCGGCGGGCTTCACTTCGCCGCCCGTGCCGCCACCGGAACCGGCGGCACCCGCGGACTCCGCCGCCTCCGCGGCCCAGCGGTTGGCCAGCGCCGCGGCCCGGTCCGCCAGCTCCTTGACGTCCCGGCCCTGCCGTCCCGCCGCATAGCCGATCAGGAAGGTCGTCAGCGGCGCGGCGGGACGCGTCACCCCGTGCGCCGCGTCCCGTGCGACATCGAGAAGCGCCGCCGTGTCGACATCGAGCTCGATGCCCAGTTCGGCCTTGACTGCGGTGATCCATTCGTCCAACACGTGTCCATGCTCCCTGATCCGGGCACGTGCCGCGCTGACGTCCTCCCAGGTGTCGCAGTCGAAGGAGTCCGCGGAGACGGCGTCCGGGACCCGCTCGAGCCGCAACCCGGCCAATACGGCGCGCAGCGGCAGACCGGTCAGCGTGCCGCGGGCGGCCCGTACGCGGGCCAGTTCGCGGCGCAGCGCGGCGGCCCGGTAGGCGGCCACCAGCGGCTGGTCCCGCCCGGAGGCGTCCTGGAGCATCGCACCGTCACGGGCCGCGGTGCGCACCGCCGTCTCCAGAAGGTTCCGTACCGTCGTGACGGTCAGGAACGGCAGATCGGCGGAGAGGACGAGCACCGTCGGGGCGGTGGTGTGCCGGATACCGGCGTCGAGCGCGGCGAGCGGGCCACCGCCGGGCGGGTCCTCCAGGGCGTGCACGACGGCACGGGCGGCCGGGCGCCCGGGGCCGACAACGACCGTGATCGCCGCATCGGGGCAGGCGGCGAGCACCCGGTCCAGCAGGGGGCGGCCGCCGACGGAGAGGGCGGGTTTGTCCGCCCCGCCGAGCCGCCGGGCCGCGCCCCCTGCCAGGACGATGGCGTCATGAACGATGGCGTCATGGTCGGTGTACTCGCTCACCCCTTGAGTATCACCGGCCGCCGGACCTGCTGTCACAGTCCTCGCACGTCAGGTCGGCCGCGCAGCAAGGGTCCTCACGGCAAGGATCACAGACCTCGCAGCAGGAGCGCGGGCCGCTCCACGCAGTCGGCCACGTACCGCAGGAAGCCGCCGGCGGTACCACCGTCACACACCCGGTGATCGAAGGTGAGCGAGAGCTGGACGACCTGGCGGACGGCCAACTCCCCTCCGTATACCCAAGGTTTGGCGGCTATCCGGCCGATGCCGAGCATCGCCGCCTCGGGGTGGTTGATGATCGGCGTGGATCCGTCGACACCGAAAACGCCGTAGTTGTTGAGGGTGAAGGTGCCGTGCGTCAGCTCGGCCAGGGACAGTCCGCCCGACCTGGCGGCGTCCGTGAGCCGGGCGATCTCGGCGGACAGCCCCTCGACCGTACGGGCCTGCGCATCCCGTACGACCGGCACCACCAAGCCGCGGTCGGTCTGCGCCGCGAAGCCCAGATGGACGGCGGGCAGCCGGACGATCTCCTGGGTCGCGGTGTCGACGGTCGCGTTGAGCTGGGGGTATCGCGTCAGCGCTGCCGTGGCGATCCGGGCCAGCAGTGCGAGCAGCGACACCTTGGGAGCGCCCGGGATGTTCATCGCCTCACGGGCGGCGAGGAGTTCGGTGGCATCGGCGTCCACCCAGCAGGTCGCCTCCGGGATCTCCCGGCGGCTCCGGCTGAACTTCTCAGCCGCCGCACCGAGCATCCCTTTGAGCGGAATGCGCTCCTCACCGGGCACGGCACCGGGCCCGGCGGGCGTCGAGGTACCGGCACCGACGCGCTCATGCTCCTGGCGTGCCCGGATCGCGGACTCGACATCCCTGCGGAGAATCAGCCCATCCCGCCCGGACCCCGTCAACTCCCTTAGATCCACACCGTTCTCACGTGCCATCCGGCGCACCAGCGGGGAGATGACGGCGACCGTCCGCCTGGCGGCGACCGCACCGGCGCCGTCCGTCGTCTCACCGACCACGACCGAACCGACCGCAGCGGAACCGACCACGGCGGAACCAACCATGCCGGAACCGACCACGCCGGAACCGCCTGTCGTGGGCCCCACGCCGCCGCCGGGCCGGATCCGTCGCCGCCGCGCCGCCGCCGCGCCCGTGCCGTACCCGACGAGCACGTTCCCGGATCCGGAATCCCCCGTATCCGGCCCGCCCACCGGGTCCGCCGGGTCCTCCACGGCAGGCGCGCCCACCGCGACCGTCACCAAGGGGGAGCCCACGGGGACCTCGTCCCCCTCCTCACCGAAGCGGGCGGTCACCACGCCGCCGTACGGGCAGGGCACCTCCACCATCGCCTTGGCGGTCTCGACCTCCACCACCGGCTGGTCGATGGCCACGACCTGACCGACCTCGACCAGCCACTGCACGATCGTCGCCTCGGTGAGCCCCTCCCCCAGGTCGGGCAGGGTGAATTCGCGGACCACAGCCATCACTCACCACGCCCCTCGGCCCACTCCGACTCCCACTGGAGGCGGGCGACGGTGTCCAGAATCCGGTCCACGCCGGGCAGATGGTGCCGCTCCAGCATCGGCGGCGGATACGGGATGTCGAAACCGGCGACGCGCAGCACCGGCGCCTCCAGGTGGTGGAAGCAGCGCTCGGTGATCCGTGCGGCGATCTCCCCTCCCGGACCGCCGAAGCCACTGGACTCATGGACGATCACGGCCCGTCCGGTGCGCCGCACCGACGCGCAGACGGTTTCGTCGTCGAACGGCACCAGGGAGCGCAGATCGACCACTTCCAGGTCCCAGCCCTCGGCGCGCGCGGCCTCGGCGGCTTCCAGACAGGCCGGGAGCGACGGGCCGTAGGTGATCAGCGTGGCGCTGCTGCCGCGGCGCCGGACCATCGCCCGCCCCAGGGGCGCGACCGGCGTGGGCGCGTCGGGAGACCAGTCGGCCTTGGACCAGTAGAGCCGCTTGGGCTCCAGGAAGACGACCGGGTCGTCGGTGGCGATGGCGGCCCTCAGCAGCCCGTACGCGTCCTCGACGGTCGCCGGGGTGACGATCTGGAGTCCCGGGGTGGCCAGGTAGTACGCCTCGGAGGAGTCGCTGTGGTGCTCGACGCCGCCGATCCCGCCCCCGTAGGGGATCCGGATGGTCAGCGGCATCGGCACTGCGCCCCGGGTGCGGTTGCGCATCCGGGAGACGTGACTGACCAGCTGCTCGAACGCCGGGTAGGCGAATGCGTCGAACTGCATCTCGACGACCGGCCGCAGCCCGTACATCGCCATGCCGACGGCGGTGCCCAGGATGCCGGCCTCGGCCAGTGCGGTGTCCGTACAGCGGTCCTCGCCGAACTCCCTGGCCAGGCCGTCGGTGACCCGGAACACGCCGCCCAGGGTGCCGACGTCCTCGCCCATGACATGGACGGACGGGTCCTCGGCCATGGCGTCGTGCAGCGCGCGGGTCAGCGCCTGCGCCATCGTGGCGGGCTTGCGCGCGGTCGCCGGAGCGGTGGTCGTCATGGCCTGGCCTCCTCGGCGGGCCCGGCGGTGCCCGCGGTGTCCTCGGTGTGTCCGGCGGCCTCGGCATCCAGCTCGGCGCGCAACTGTGCGGCCTGGGCGCGCAGTTGACCGGTCTGCTCGGCGAATACGTGGTCGAACAGGTCCATCGGGTCCAGCTCCGGGTCGGCGTTCAGCCCGTCCCGCAGGTCGGCCGCCAGCTGCTCGGCGCTCTCCCGGGTGGCGGCGACGAATGCGTCGGTCAGCAGCTGACGTGCCGCCATCTCCCGCTCCAGCAGGGCTATCGGGTCGTGCGCCCGCCAGGTCTCGACCTCGGCGTCGCTGCGGTAGCGGGTGGCGTCATCGGCGTTGGTGTGCGCCTCGATGCGGTAGGTGACGGCCTCGATCAGGGTGGGGCCGCCGCCGTCGCGGGCGCGCCGCACGGCCTCGGTGAGGACCTCGTGCATCGCGGGCGCGTCGTTGCCGTCCACCAGGCGGCCCGGCATGCCGTATCCGACCGCCTTGTGGGCGAGGGACGGCGCGGCGGTCTGCTTGGCCAGCGGGACGGAGATCGCGAAGCCGTTGTTCTGGACGAGGAAGACGACCGGGGCCTGCCAGAGCGCCGCGAAGTTCAGCGCCTCATGGAAGTCGCCCTCGCTCGTGCCGCCGTCGCCCACCATGGCCAGTGCGACCACGTCGTCGCCCTTGAGGCGGGCGGCGTGCGCCAGGCCCACGGCGTGCGGGAGCTGGGTGGCGAGCGGGGTGCACAGCGGGGCGACACGGTACTCGTGCGGGTCGTAGCCGTTGTGCCAGTCGCCGCGCAGGAGGGTGAGCGCCGCTACCGGGCCGAGGCCACGGACGACGGCGGCGAGGGTGTCGCGGTAGCTGGGGAAGAGCCAGTCGCGGTCCTCGAGGGCCAGCGCGGCGGCGACCTGGCAGGCCTCCTGTCCGGTGGAGGAGGGGTAGACCGCCAGCCGTCCCTGCCGGGTCAGAGCCGTGGCCTGCGCGTTGTAGCGGCGGCCACGCACCAGCTGGGCGTACAGCCGGGTCAGCAGCCCGGAGTCGATCCGGGCCGCGGCGTCCGTCCCCAGGACGCGGTACGGCGCCGAGTCCGGCAGGAGGGGCGCGGGATCGACGCGCGGCCGCCATGCGGGCGGCGGGCCGGCCAGGCTGCTCTTGTTCCTGCTGCTGCCGGGCTGCTCAAGGACCGTCATGTCGAGCACCTCCTCGTAAGGGAAGGGGTGGCGCGATGGCGCCTCAGATGGGTGGCGGGCGGACGGCGGGTGGGCAGGATGGAATCGGTCGGGGCGGGTGCGCCCTTCCCTACCGATTGTTCGGTCGCTGATGCATTTTGGCTACAGGCGGGTCAAGCCTGTGGACAAACGGTTCTCCACAGCTTGAGATGAAGACAGGGCGTCCACCAAGGGGAGGCGGGACCATATGCCGGACGAACAGATGGCCAACTCCGTCGGACAGTCATCTGCCGCACCGCCGCCCTCACCACCCGCACGCCCGCTGGACAACATCGACCGCGCGATCCTGCGCATGCTGCAGACCGACGGCCGGGCCTCGATACGCTCCGTCGCCGAGCGGGTGCACGTGTCGCGCGCCAACGCCTACGCCCGGATCAACCGCTTGCTGGACGACGGGGTGATCCGCGGCTTCAGCGCCCTCATCGACCAGGAGCGCGCAGGTCAGGGCGCCTCCGCGTACATCACCCTGAAGATCGTCCAGAACTCCTGGCGCACCGTCCGCACCCAGCTCACGGCGCTGCCCGGGGCCGCCCACATCGCTCTGGTCAGCGGCGATTTCGATGTCCTGCTCCTGGTACACGCCAAGGACAACCGGGAACTACGGGAGCTGGTCCTCACCCGCATCCAGTCCATCCCGGAGGTCCTCAGCACCCGCACCCTCCTGGTCTTCGAGGAGACCGACCTGGGTCCCGAGGGGGAGCAGCCCGGATAGGAACCCCGGACAGGAACCCCGCACCCGGCCGCCCGGTCAGGCCTTCCGCAGCCCCGCGAACGCCGTGCGGACCACGGCCTCGGCGACCTCATCGCGGCTTGCGGCGCCGCCCCGGCCCGGCCGGTACCACTCCACAATCGAGTTGATCATGCCGAACAGCAGCCGGGTGGCGAGCCGGACGTCCACATCGTCCCGTAGGTCACCGTCGGCGGCGGCCCGTTTCAGCAGATCGGCGACCCGGTGGTCGAACTCCCGCCGGCGCTCCATCGCCCACCGCTCGGTGTCCGTATTGCCACGCACCCGCAACAGCAGCGTCACGTAGGGGAGTTCGTCCATCAGGACCTCGGCCACGCGCCTGGTGACGTGCTCCAGCCGCTCGATCGCCCTCCCCTGGAGTGCGCCCGGCTCGTCCAGCACGCCGAAGAGTCCGTCCAGGGCGCGGCTTATGGCCCGGCGGAGCAGCTCTTCCTTGCTGCGCACATGGTGGTAGATCGACGATTTCGAGATACCGGCCGCCTTGGAGAGGTGCTCCATGGACGTGCCGTCGTAGCCGCGCTCGTTGAACACCTCGACGGAGACCGCGAGCAGCGAATCGGGCGTATAGGTGTCGCGCTTGGCCATGGTCATGATTAGAGCACCCATTCCTCGAGGTCCGCACGGCGCCGCAGGGCCCAGGACGGTGCGTAGCGTCCGCCCGCGTTGTGGTGGTACATCGAATCCAGCAGGTCCCACACCCATTGGGCACCGAGTCGCTCGGCCCACTCCAGGGGGCCTCCGGGGTAGTTCACGCCCAGCCGCATGGCCGTGTCGATGTCCTCGGGCGTCGCCACCCCGCGGGCCGCGGCGTCCACGGCGAAGTCGACGATCATCGCGATCGTCCGGGCGACGATCATCCCCGGCACGTCCTCGATCACGCTGACGTGTTTGCCCAGCGCCTGGAACAGCCCGACGGCCTCCGCGAGGTCCGCCTCGGAGCAGGACTGCGAGGCGGCGAGGGCGATGCGGGCGGCGGCCCGGTAGTCGAGCGAGAGGTCGAAGCGGATGTACCGGTCGTAGACGATGCTCGTCGCCGGGTAGCCGTGGGTCAGCGCCAGGCACGCCCCTCCGGGGAGCCTGATGAAGCCCTCCGACTCCCCTGGTGTGCGGTCACGGGTGATCTTGATGCCCGCCTCTTCGACCATCTCGCGGAGCACCGCTGCCGGCCCGGGCAGCGCGGCGTGCACGGCGACCGCCTCCGGGGCGGGCCGGGGCCCCTCGGTACGCGGCTCGGGCAGAGCGGCGCCCTCGGAGTAGTCGAACCAGCCGCGCCCCGTCTTGCGGCCGTGCAGCCCCGATTCCACCAGTCGCCGCTGCGCCAGAGAGGGCGCGAACTTCGGGTCCTGGAAGAAGGCCTGCCACACGGAGTGCGTGACCGCCTCGTTCACGTCCTGCCCGATGAGGTCGGTCAGTTCGAACGGCCCCATCTTGAAGCCGGCGCCCTCACGCAGCACCGCGTCGATGGTGGCCGGATCGGCGACCCGCTCCTCGTAGGCGCGCAGCGCTTCCGCGTAGAACGGGCGGGCGATGCGGTTGACGAGGAAGCCGGGGGTGTCGGCGCAGCGCACCGGCTTCTTGCCCCAGGCCCCCGCGGTCTCGTACGCGGCGGTGGCGGCCGCCTCGTCGGTGGCGAAGCCGCTGACCACCTCGACCAGCGGGAGCAGCGGCGCGGGGTTGAAGAAGTGCATGCCCACGCAGCGGCCGGGACGGCGCAGCCGGCCGGCGACGGCGGTCACGGACAGCGAGGAGGTGTTGGTGGCCAGGAGGCAGCCGTCCGCCACGATGTCCTCCAGGGCGGCGAACAGCTCCTGTTTGGCGGGCAGTTGCTCCAGGATCGCCTCGATGACGAGCGCCGCGTCGGCCAGTTCCGCGAGGGAGGTGGCGGGGGAGAGGCGCTCACCGGCGGCAGCACGGTCATGCGCGGGGATCCGGCCTTTTTCCACGAGCCGGTCGAGTCGCCGCATGATCGCCCCGGCGGCCTCTTCCGCGCGCCCGGGGGCGCTGTCGTAGAGCCGTACGCGATGGCCGGCCACCAGCGCCACCTGCGCGATGCCCTGTCCCATGGTGCCGGTGCCCACCACTGCCACGGTGCTGTTGGTCCCGATTGCCGTCATGCGAGCTGATCCTCTCCGACCGACTTTTCCACAGGGCGGCCGGGCCCCCTTGCCCCGACCGATCGTTCGGTTACTCTAGCTCCGTCGACGTTTCCGCACCCAGCTTTGTCCACCAGCCTTACTCACCGACTCTCCATCCACTCTCCGCGCAGCTCGACGAGGAGTTGGTCATCGATGGCCGCCGAAATGACCGCAGCGCAGTTGATCGAGAAGCACCGCCCGACCCTCGATCAGGCGCTGGAGGCGATCCGCACCCGCGCGTACTGGTCCCCGCACCCCGAGCATCCGAAGGCGTACGGCGAGAGCGCCGCGTCCGACGGCCTGGCCGCGTTCGAGGCGCTGCACGGCAAGCGCTTCGAGCTCGACCAGCCCGGCACGGACGACTGGACGGGGCAGGAAGTCTCGCCCTACGGGCCGGAGTTGGGCATCAGCTACCCGCATCCGGATGTCGATGTGCTGCTGCCGGCGATGCGCGCCACGCTCCCCGTCTGGCGGGACGCAGGCCCCGAGGTGCGCGCGGCGGTGTGCCTGGAGATCCTCGCCCGGATCAGCGCCCGCACCCATGAGTTCGCGCAGGCCGTGATGCACACCAGCGGGCAGGCCTTCATGATGGCGTTCCAGGCGGGCGGGCCGCACGCCCAGGACCGCGGCATGGAGGCGGTGGCGTACGCGTACGCCGAGCAGGTCCGCGTCCCCGAGCAGGCGGCCTGGTCCAAGCCGCAGGGCAAGCGCGAGCCGCTGGAGCTGGCCAAGAGCTTCACGGCCGTGCCGCGCGGCGTCGCCCTGGTGATCGGCTGCAACACCTTCCCGACATGGAACGGCTACCCGGGCCTGTTCGCCTCCCTGGCCACCGGCAACCCGGTGCTGGTCAAGCCGCATCCGCGGGCCGTCCTGCCGCTGGCGCTCACCGTCAAGGTGGCCCGTGAGGTGCTCGACGACGCCGGTTTCCCCGCCGACCTGGTGTGCCTGGCCGTGGACAAGCCCGACGAAGGCCTGGCCAAGACCCTGGCCGTGCGCCCCGAGATCCGGGTCATCGACTACACCGGCTCGACCGCCTTCGGCGACTGGCTGGAGACGCACGCCCGGCAGGCGCAGGTCTACACCGAGAAGGCCGGCGTCAACACCGTCGTCATCGAATCCACCGATGACTACAAGGGCATGCTGAGCAACCTCGCCTTCTCGCTGTCGCTGTACAGCGGCCAGATGTGCACCACCCCGCAGAATCTGCTGATCCCCCGCGAGGGCATCGCCACGGACGCCGGACCGAAGTCGTACGACGAGGTGGTCAGCGATCTCGCCGGCGCGGTGAGCGGCCTGCTGGGCGATGACGCACGGGCCAACGCCCTGCTGGGCGCGATCGTCAATCCACAGGTCGAGGAGCGGATCGCAACCGCCGGCCGGCTGGGCGAGGTGGCGCTGGCCTCCCGTGAGGTGACCCACCCCGACTTCCCGGGGGCGACGGTCCGTACACCGGTGATCGTCAAGCTGGACGGCGCCAAGCCGGACTCCGAGGCGGCGTATCTGTCGGAGTGCTTCGGCCCGGTGTCGTTCGCGGTGGCCGTCGACTCCGCGGCCGACGCCGTGGATCTGCTGCGGCGCACGGTCCGTGAGAAGGGCGCCATGACGGTCGGCGCGTACACCACCTCGCCCGAGGTCGAGCAGCTGGTGGAGCAGGCCTGCCTGGAGGAGTGCGCCCAGCTGTCGCTGAATCTGACCGGCGGGGTCTATGTGAACCAGACCGCCGCCTTCTCGGACTTCCATGGCTCGGGCGGCAATCCGGCGGCCAACGCGGTGCTGTGCGACAGCGCGTTCGTCGCGAACCGCTTCCGGACGGTGGAGGTGCGGCGACCGGCGTAGCGCAGAGCAGAAGGGGGGGACACCGGGCCCGGGGTGCGCTACCCGGGCCCGCGGCCCCTTACAGACAGACCAACGAACGGACCAACGGACGGACCAGGGGTCCGTCGGACAGCGCTCAGACGGCGCCCGGCTCGTCGATCCGGGCATGGCGGCCGATCCAGGCGTGCATCGCGATGGCGGCCGCGGCGCCCGCGTTGATGGAGCGGGTCGAGCCGAACTGCGCGATCGAGCAGACCATCGAGGCATGCCGGCGCGCCTCCTCGGTCAGCCCCGGCCCCTCCTGGCCGAAGAGCAGCACACAGCGGCGCGGCAGCTCGGTCGTCTCCAGCGGCACGGAGCCGGGGAGATTGTCGATCCCGATGATCGGCAGTCCCTCGGCCACGGCCCAGGCCGTGAGATCGGCGGTGTCCGGGTGGTGGCGGAGGTGCTGGTAGCGGTCGGTGACCATCGCGCCGCGGCGGTTCCAGCGGCGCTGCCCGACGATATGGACTTCCCTGGCCAGGAACGCGTTCGCGGTCCGGACGACCGAGCCGATGTTGAAGTCATGGCTCCAGTTCTCGACGGCCACATGGAAATCGTGCCGGCGGGTGTCGAGGTCGGCGACGATCGCCTCGCGCGTCCAGTAGCGGTAGCGGTCGACGACATTGCGGCGGTCGCCGTGCGCGAGCAGCTCGGGGTCGTAACGGTCGCCCTGGGGCCAGGGCTCCGGGTGCGGACCGACACCGATCCGGGGCCCGTAGCCCTCGTCGTACTGGAGGGCCTCGGCGGGGACGGTTTTCTCACTGCTCACCCCACGAGCGTATGGCCCCCGCCGCCGTGCTCGGTATGGACCTCCGGCCCACCGCCTGCCGACCGGTCCGCCGGCCCCGGTGTGCCGCGGCGCGGAAACAGCCGTTCGCGCAGGCCGGAGAGGCGTGCGGAGAGCCAGGTGAGGAAGTTGGTCGGCAGGAAGACCGCGTCCGCGGTGATCATCGCGAGCGAGAAGAACGGCAGCCCCAGCAGGAACGCGATCGAGAGGTGCTCGCAGATCATCACGACCAGCAGCACGTTCTTCAGGCGGCGGTTGAAGACCGTGAACGGGAAGGCGACCTGGGCGATCACCGTGCCGTAGGTGATCAGCATGATCACCAGGCCGCTGCCGGTGAGCAGCTGGGACAGCGCGGGCCACGGCGAGAAGTAGTCCAGGTGCATCGGGTAGTAGACGGCGGTGCCGTCCTGCCAGCGGCTTCCCTGGATCTTGTACCAGCCGGCCGTGGCGTAGATCAGGCAGACCTCGACCACGATCACCAGCAGTGCGCCGTTGTGGGCGAGCTTGGCGAGGGTGTCCAGGACGGTGCGCGGCTCCCCGGGGGCGTACCGCCGCACCACCCACCACAGGCCGTGCGCCAGCCACAGGCCCCACAGGGCGAGGCTCCAGCCGATGTGCGGGAACGGGCCGTTCTCGAACCAGCGCAGGCCGTAGGCGCCGTTCAGCTGCGCGACCGCCAGCCCGAGGCCGAGCACGGCCCACAGCACGATGCCGGTCGGATCCCGGGGCGACGGAACCCCCTCGGCGGGCTCCCGGCGCCGGGCGCGGCGGGCGTCGAGCGACCAGACCTGCCCGCACCGGGTCAGCACGAGGTACATCGACATCAGGTGGATGACGTTGTCGCCGCCGTCCCCCACGAAGACGCTGCGGTTCTGCAGCGAGATCACACCGAGCATGAAGAGCACCGACATGGTGCGGGTGTGCCAGCCCACCATCAGCGCCGCGGCGGCCGCGATCGCCAGGACGTAGACGAACTCGAACCAGCCGCGCCCGTCGGACCAGACCAGCACGGAGAAGGCGTGGTTGCCGTCCAGCAGCCCGCGCGCCATGTCCAGGCTCCAGGGGCCGTCGGGACCGTAGAGGGTCCGGCGGTGGGGCCACTCGCGCAGGAGGAAGAACAGCCAGGTGGCCGCGAAGCCGATCCGGATCACGGCGGTCTGGTACGGGGCCAGCGCCCGGCCGGTGAGGTGCGCGAACCCGCGACCCAGGGCGCGCTCGATCCGGGTCTCCCGGTAGGCATCGGCGGGAGGCGTCGGTGACGTCACTGGTTCTTCGCCCCCTCGGGCAGGTCGGCTGCGGTGACCGGCCACCACGACGTCACGCGGTATGCGGGCTTGTCACTGATCTTCTCGGAGCTCCACGGCGGCGGGCTGACCGCCGTGGTCTGCGAACGGGCCTGGATCTGCTCGACCCGGGCGCCGCCCCTGGTCCACTCCGCACCCATCCGGAGCATCACGATCCGCCGGAGGTAGCGCTCGGACAGCTCGCCGCGTGTGCCGATCGGCCGGTTCTGCGCGTCATGGCTGCCGCGGAAGAGCTCCCAGCCGCGGCGCAGCTGGTTCTGCTGGGTGTGGCTGGGCATCGGGTTGTGGCGTATCGCCCTGCCGTCGCGTGCGGTCAGATCGGTCCAGCCGGTGGTCCGCATGGCGCCGTCCTTGGTCCGCACCTGGGCGCGGACCTGCACGGCGATGTTCTGCTGGAGCGGGTTGGGTGCGAACAGCTTCCAGTTCTGTTCGTACTCGGGGTAGACGTAGTCGCTGATCAGGGCGCCCTGCTGCTTGCTGAGCGTGTTCGACGGCGCCACGTGCAGGAACATCATCGCCAGATGTATCGCGGCGACGATAGCGACGGCACAGGCCGCCACGCCTATGACGATCCGCGAGGGCAGCGAGAGCGCGGCCAGTGGTCGCGTTCCGTCCCCGTATGACTCCATTCCCGCCCCGTTCCCAGATTCCGTGCGGTCGGCTCCGCTCCGGAACCGTACCTATGCCACCGCATCAGGCACACCCTCCCCCAACTTATCCACAGGCTTGACACCCGCGGTCCCACCCACTCACCATTGAACCGAACGATCGGTCGGTCGGGAGCGAGGGGGCACCACATGACGACGATCGCGCCGGAGGAGACGGCTCACGAGGCGGCGTTCGACGCCACCGTGGCGGCGGAAGAACGCGTCGAACCGCGGGACTGGATGCCGGACGCCTATCGCTCGACGCTCGTACGGCAGATTGCGCAGCACGCCCACTCCGAGATCATCGGCATGCAGCCGGAGGCCAACTGGATCACCCGCGCGCCGTCGCTGCGGCGCAAGGCGATCCTGATCGCGAAGGTCCAGGACGAGGCCGGACACGGCCTGTATCTCTACAGCGCCGCCGAGACCCTGGGCACCAGCCGCGACGAACTGCTCGACAAACTGCACTCCGGCCGCCAGAAGTACTCCTCGATCTTCAACTACCCCACCCTGACCTGGGCCGACGTCGGAGCCATCGGCTGGCTGGTGGACGGCGCGGCGATCACGAACCAAGTCCCGCTGTGCCGCTGCTCGTACGGCCCGTACGCCCGCGCGATGGTCCGCATCTGCAAGGAGGAGTCCTTCCACCAGCGCCAGGGTTACGAACTCCTGCTGCACCTCAGCCGCGGTACACCGGCGCAGCACGACATGGCGCAGGACGCGGTCGACCGGTGGTGGTGGCCGTCGCTGATGATGTTCGGCCCACCGGACGACGAGTCCGCGCACTCCGCGCAGTCCATGGCCTGGAAGATCAAGCGGCACTCCAACGACGAACTGCGCCAGCGCTTCGTGGACATCTGCGTCCCCCAGGCCGAGGCCCTCGGTCTCACTCTCCCCGACCCCGACCTGGTGTGGAACGAGGAACGCGGCCACTGGGACTTCGGCCCGATCGACTGGGCCGAGTTCCGAGAGGTCCTCAAGGGCAACGGCCCCTGCAACGAACAACGGATCAACCGCCGCCGGAGGGCACACGAGGAAGGCGCCTGGGTGCGCGAGGCGGCCGCCGCACACGCGGCCAAGCACGGAGAGGCCGGCCGATGACCACAGCACACCCCGCCGACACCCCCGCGGGCTCCGCGGCACCGGGCGCCGGGGCCACCGACTGGCCCCTGTGGGAGGTCTTCGTACGCAGCCGCCGCGGCCTCTCGCACAGCCACGCCGGCAGCCTCCACGCACCGGACGCCGAGATGGCCCTCCGCAACGCCCGCGACCTGTACACCCGCCGCTCGGAAGGCGTCTCCATCTGGGTGGTGCCGTCGGCCCAGATCACCGCGTCCTCACCGGACGAGAAGGACGCCTTCTTCGAACCGGCCGGCGACAAGCCCTACCGCCACCCGACCTTCTACGAGATCCCGGAGGGGGTGCATCACCTGTGACGGCATCGCCTTCGCCGGACGTCACGGCCACCCCCGCCCTGCCCCTCGGGGACGACGCCCTGATCCTCTCCCACCGCCTGGGCGAGTGGGCCGGCAACGCCCCGGCCCTGGAGGAGGAGGTCGCCCTGGCCAATATCGCGCTGGATCTGCTCGGCCAGGCCCGGGTGCTGTTGTCGCTCGCCGGCAACGAGGACGAGCTGGCGTTTCTGCGCGAGGAGCGGGAGTTCCGCAACCTCCAGCTCGTCGAGCAGCCCAACGGCGACTTCGCCCACACCGTCGCCCGCCAGCTGTACTTCTCCACCTACCAGGAGCTGCTGTACGAGCATCTCGCCGCAGGCGACGGCGAGTTGGCGCCACTGGCCGCGAAGGCCGTCAAGGAGGTCGCCTACCACCGCGACCACGCCGAGCAGTGGACCCTGCGGCTGGGCGACGGCACGGACGAGAGCCACACCCGGATGCAGCGCGCCCTGGATGCCTTGTGGCGCTTCACCGGCGAACTGTTCGAGCCGGTGAAGGGGCTGGAGGCAGTGCCCTGGCCGGCCCTCCGCGACGCCTGGACCGCACGCCTCGGCGACATCCTCGCCCGGGCCACCCTCACCGTCCCCGAAGGCCCCCAACGGGGTGCCTGGACGGCCGGCGCGGGCCGCCAGGGCCTGCACACCGAACCGTTCGGACGCCTGCTCGCCGAGATGCAGCACCTCCACCGCAGCCACCCGGGAGCGACATGGTGACCACCACCGCCCTCGAACAGGAACTGCTGGCGCTCGCCGGCTCCGTTCCCGACCCCGAGCTGCCCGTCCTCACCCTCGCCGAGCTCGGCATACTGCGCGATGTCCGGCTGACGGCCCCGGACCGCGTCGAGGTCCGGCTCACCCCGACGTACACCGGCTGCCCCGCCATCGAGGCGATGTCCGCCGACATCGAGCGGGTCCTGCGCGACCACGGCATGGCCGAGGTCGACGTCCGTACGGTCCTCAGCCCGCCGTGGACCACCGACGCCATCACCGCCGAAGGCCGCCGCAAGCTGGCCGAGTTCGGAATCGCACCACCCCGCCCGACGGGCCCGGCCGGCGGACCGGTCACCGTCGATCTCACCATCCGCTGCCCGCACTGCGGATCGACCGACACCACTCTGCTGAGCCGGTTCTCCGCCACGGCGTGCAAGGCGCTGCGGCGCTGCGAGTCCTGCCGCGAACCCTTCGACCACTTCAAGGAGTTGTGATGTTCCACCCGCTCCAGGTCAAGGAGATCGAGCGGCTCACGGACGACGCGGTGGCCGTCACCTTCGCGGTCCCGCCCGAGCTGCGTACGACGTTCCGGCACACTCCCGGGCAGCACATCGCACTGCGCAGGACGGCCGACGGACAGGAGATCCGCCGCACGTACTCCATCTGCACCCCCGCCACCGACGAGCCCGTACTGCGCGTGGGCATCCGCCTGGTCGAGGACGGCGCCTTCTCGACCTACGCGCTCAAGGAGCTGGCGGTGGGCGACACGGTGGAGGTCATGGCCCCCGCCGGCCGGTTCACCCTCGCCCCGCGCCCCGGCCACTTCGTCGGGATCGTCGGCGGCAGCGGCATCACCCCTGTGCTCTCCATCGCCGGCACCCTGCTGGCACAGCAGCCGGACGCCCGGTTCTGCCTCCTCCGCAGCGACCGCACGGCGGCGTCGACGATGTTCCTGGAGGAGGTGGCCGACCTCAAGGACCGCTACCCCGAGCGCTTCCAGCTCATCCAGTCCCTCTCCCGCGAGGAGCAGCAAGCCGGGCTGCCATCCGGCCGGCTGGACGAAACCCGGCTCCGCTCCCTGCTGCCCGCCCTCCTGAAGATCGACGCCATCGACGGCTGGTACCTCTGCGGGCCCTACGGCCTGGTCCAGGGCGCCGAGCGCGCACTGCGTGCCCTCGGCGTGCCCTGCACCCACATCCACGAAGAGATCTTTCACATAGACAACGGCACCCCGACCGCCCCCGCCGCCGCCACACCCGCGCACAGCGCCGTCACCGCCACCCTCGACGGCCGCTCCGGCACCTGGCCGGTCCACGACGGCGAATCCCTGCTCGACGCGGTACTCCGCAACCGCGCGGACGCCCCGTACGCCTGCAAGGGCGGCGTCTGCGGCACCTGCCGGGCCTTCCTGGTCTCCGGCGAGATCCGTATGGACCGCAACTTCGCCCTGGAATCCGATGAGGTCGACGCCGGCTACGTACTGGCCTGCCAGTCCCACCCGGTCACGGAGAAAGTGGAGCTGGACTTCGACCGCTGAACGGCTCCGTGATCGCTGCACCGGCTCCGCGGCCGGCTGAACCGGCCCCGTGCTCTCTGCACCGGCCCCACCACCGCCGAACCGGCCCGCAGGCCGATTCCGCCCTCGCCGCCATTCCCAATTCCTGAAACCTGTTCTACCTTGACGCCTCGTCAGGTCATGGCGCGGCGCGGGAGGACGGACCAGTGGACTTCACCTTCACCGAGGAGCAACAGGCCGCCGTCGAAGCGGCCAAGGCCGTCTTCGCGAAGGTCACGCCGGACGGTGTGCCCAGCCCCGCGCTCACCCCCGGCGCGGTCGCCGACGACTTCGACCGTGCCCTGTGGCGCAAGCTCGCCGACGCCGACCTGCTCGGCCTGCCCATCGCACCCGAGCACGGCGGCACGGGCCTGGACGCCCTCGCGCTCTGCCTCGTACTGCGCGAGTCGGCCAAGGTGCTGGCGCGCGTGCCGCTGCTGGAATCCGGCGCCGCCGCGCACACGCTCCAGAACCATGCGGCGGACGAGCTCCGTACGGAGGTCCTGCCCAGGATCGCCACCGGGGACCTCGTCGTGACCGTCGCAGCCGCCGGCCGCACCGGGCACGAACCGGCAGAAAGCGCCGTGGATGCCCACCAGGACGGCCCCGACTGGATCCTCGACGGCACCCAGACCGCCGTCCCCTGGGCCCAGACGGCGGACCGGATTCTGCTGCCCGCCCACACCTCCGACGGTCACGCCGTACTCGCCCTCGTCCCCCGCGCCCGCCCCGGCGTCACGCTCGAAGACCAGATCTCCACCAGCGGGGAGCGGCACGCCGAGGTCCGGCTGGACTCCGTACACATCAGCACCCGGGAGGCGATCACCGACCCTGCGGCCTGGGAGTCGCTGCGCAACCTCCTGACCACCGGCGTCTGCGCCCTCGCCCTGGGCATCGGCACACGCGTACTGGAAATGACCAGCGACTACACCAGCAAACGCGAACAGTTCGGGTTCCCGGTGGCCACGTTCCAAGCCGTCGCCGTCCAGGCCGCCGACCGTTTCATCGATCTCCGCGCCATGGAGGCCACGCTCTGGCAGGCAGCCTGGCGCCTCACCACCGGCGCACCCGGCTCTCTGCCGCCCGCGGGAGATGTCGCGGTCGCCAAGATCTGGGCCTCGGAGGGCATACGCCGCGTCGTCCAGACCGCCCAGCATCTGCACGGCGGCTTCGGCGCCGACACCGACTACTCCCTGCACCGCTACCACGCCTGGGCCAAACAGCTCGAACTCTCCCTCGGCCCCGCGGCCGCCCACGAAGAAGCCCTCGGCGACCTGCTGGCGGCACACGCGCTGGGGTGAGGCGGGGTGAGGTGGAGGCGAGCTGAGCTGCGATGAAGGGAGCGCGGGGAAGGCAGAGTCCCCGCTGCGTCACAGATCACAGACGCCGAGGCCGCGGCAGCACCTCAGCGATCACGAATCGCTAGATGATCGCGCCGGTGCCGCCCTTGCCGTCCGACACCGGACGACCGGTGGCCTCCCACGCCTGCATGCCGCCCGCGACATTCACCGCGTCAATGCCCCGCTGGAGCAGATACTGCACCACCTGGGCCGAGCGCCCACCGACCCGGCACAGCACATACACCTTGCCGCCCTCGGGCGCCTTCTCGGTCAGTTCCCCGTAGCGGCCGACGAACTCGCTCATCGGGATGTGCAGCGCGCCTTCGGCATGCCCCGCCTCCCACTCGTCGTCCTCGCGCACGTCCAGGAGGAAGTCCTCGGACGTGAGCTCCTCCACACCGACCGCGGGCATAGAACCAAAATGCATACCGACGACGCTACCCGACCAGCTGCGCGAGGTACGCCTCACGCTCTGCGACATCGGCGAGCAGCTTCTCGGCGATCTCGTTCAGCAGCGCATCGGGGTCATCCGGCGCCATCTTGATCATCGCGCCGATCGCGCTGTCCTCCAGCTCGGCGGCGGTGGCGGCCAGCATCTCCTTCCGCGCGGCCAGCCACTCCAGCCGGGCGTACAGCTCCTCGCTCTCGCTGGGCCGCGCCTCGGCCGGGGCGGGACCGGACTCCCACTCGCGGGCCAACTCCCGCAACGCCGCTTCGTCACCCCGGGCGTACGCCGCGTTGACCCGGGCGATGAAGGCATCCCGCCGTGCCCGCTCCGCATCGTCCCGTGCCAGGTCAGGATGGGCCTTGCGCACCAGGTCGCGGTAGACCTTGCGAGCCTCCTCGCCGGGCCGCACCTTCTGCGGCGGCTGCACCGACTGCTCGGTGAGCATCGCCTGTGCCTCGTCGAACAGCCCATCCGAGCCCATCCAGCCGTGGAACAGCTCCTCGACCCCCGGCATCGGCAGCACCGACGCCCGCGCTTCCTGCGCCTTACGGATGTCCTCGGGGTCGCCGGTACGCGCCGCCACGGCCTCGGCGATCTGCGCGTCCAGCTCGTCCAGCCGCGCGTACATGGGACCGAGCCGCTGATGATGCAGCCGGGAGAAGTTCTCCACCTCGACCCGGAAGGTTTCGACGGCGATCTCGAACTCGATCAGCGCCTGCTCCGCGGCCAGCACCGCCTTCGCCAACCGCCGCGTCGCCTCCTCGTGCGCCCCGCTCTCATCCGCTGCACCACCCGGCTCACCCGGGGCACCCGATGTGCCCTGTGGTGCGCCCGTTCCGTGCCGGCCGTCCTGCGCGTTCTCCGCGTGCGAGTTCGTCACCTGGCCAGCGTACGGCCATGGGGAGCCGTGGCCCTCCGCCGCCTTCCCCTCTCCTCTGGGGCCCCTCCCCCCCCCGCCCCTCCCCTCCCCGTCAGCCCGGCCACGCCAGGCACAGCCGAGCACACCGGCGGTGTCGGGAACGTCGACCACGCTGGGCACGCCGAGAACACCGGCCGTGTCGGGAACGTCGACCACGCCAGACACGCCGAGAACACCGGCCGTGTCGGAAACGTCGACCACGCTGGGCACGCCGGCCACGTCGGCCCCTCACACCCCCATTTCCGCTGCTATGCGTCCACTCTTGACGGCCGCTGTCAGGGCCGCGTGGTCGGCCTCTGTGCGGTTGGCGTAGGAGACCGCGAACGCGGCTATCGCCTCGTCCAGTTCCTCGTTCTTGCCGCAGTAGCCGGCCACCAGGCGCGGGTCGGCACCGTGTGCGTGGGCCCGGGCCAGGAGTGCGCCGGTCATTCGGGCGTAGTCGTCCAGCTGCTCGCCGGTCAGCTGCGCCGGGTCCACGCTGCCCTTGCGGTTTCTGAACTGGCGTACCTGGAAGGGAAGTCCGCCGCCGGTGCCGTAGCGGGCGTCGACGCCGGAACCACGCGGCGCCGTATCCGTATCCTGCACCGTCGTCCAGCCCAGCAGGATGTCGCTGACGACCTGCATCCGGCGCTGCCCGAGCACCACCCGGCGCCCCTCGTGCGCCACCGACGGCATCGGGAAGCCGGCCTTCTCCACATACGGAGCCAGCACCGAGCCCCGTGCCTCCTTCACCTGGAGGACGAGCGGCTCGCCCCGGTGATCCAGCAACAGCACCACGTACGACCGCAGGCCCACACTGCCGGTGCCGACCACTCGGAAGGCCACGTCGTGCACCGCATAGCGAGCCAGCAGGGGCAGCCGGTCCTCGGGGAGAGTCTCCAGATACGTGGCCAGGGAGGCCACCACGGCCGCCGCTTCCCCGTCCGGCACCCGCCGCAGCACCGGCGGCGCATCCACGAACCGGCGTCCGCCGTCCTCCGTCTGTTCCGTCGCCTTCGCGGCGAACCGCGCGCTGGTGTTCTTGCGCGCCTTGGCCGACACCTGCTCCAGCGTCCCCAGCAGATCCCGGGCGTCCGTGTGCGAGACCAGTTCCTCGTCCGCGATGGCGTTCCACGCCTCGGTCACCGGCAGCTTCGCCAGGAGCCGCATCGTGCGCCGGTACGCGCCCGTCACGTCCTGCGCCGCTTTACGGCACTCGTCCTCACCGGCCCCCGCCTCTCGGCCCGCCAGCACCATCGACGTCGCCAGCCGCTTCACGTCCCACTCCCACGGCCCGTGGAGGGTCTCGTCGAAGTCGTTGAGGTCGATGACGAGACCGCCCCGGGCATCCCCGTAAAGACCGAAGTTGGCGGCGTGCGCGTCCCCGCAGATCTGCGTTCCGATACCGGTGACGGGACCGCCCATCAGGTCGTACGCCATCAGCCCCGCCGACCCGCGGAGAAAAGCGAAGGGGCTCGCGGCCATCCGGCCGACCCGTATCGGCGTCAGCTCGGGCAGTCGGCCAGCGTTGGACTCCTCGACCGCCGCGACCGCGTCCGGCCGCCCGGCCGTGATCGACAGCGCGGCTTGCCCGGCACGGGGAAAGCGCTCCCGCAGCGCCCGGCCCACGGCCTTGGGCGACGGCCCCGACGGCCCCTGCGCATCGGCCTTCGCGAACCCCGGTACGTACGGCACACGCGACATGGCGAGCCACCTCCCCCTTCACGACCTGCGTCTGTTGCGCACCTTGGTGCGTCCGTTCGTCGTGCCGCCGCGCATCGTTCATGGCGTGCCGGTCGGCTCTCGGCCTGCCGAGCCGTCCCGGCCTGCCGATGAGCCATGACGTTACCGACACCCCGTCACGGTCCGCACGGCCTGTGGACAACTCCATGAACGGCCGTATGCCGAGCCGCCGATCGCCTGATGCGCCGGGGGGCTCCGGTCGTTACACCCCTACCGCCTCTTCCAGTTCTTCCTCCGTCTCCTCGTCCGTTTCCGCGTCCGCGTCCACAGGGCCCGTGCACTTGTATGACCGCGACGGAACCTGCCCCGGCAGGTGGGCTGCCGTCTCCGCCTCCGCGGTACGTCGCCGCTTCTCGGCCACCGCTGCCACCCCGGCCATCACCAGACCGGCGACCAGCCACAGCGCCAGCGTCCAGACGTGTCCGGACAGGCCGTAGCCGTCGAAGTAGACATGGCTACGGGCGCCCTCCAGAAAGCCCGCACCGTTCCAGAAGGAGTGCAGCGCCGCGAAGAATCCGTTCTGCAGCTCGGGGCGGAAGACCCCGCCGGAGGACGTGAAGTTGAGCATCACGAAGAGGGCCATCACGCCGAGCGTCGTCCAGCGCTTGAGGAAGGTGTGCAGCCCGGTGCCGATCAGCAGAATGCCGGCGGAGTAGAGCCAGGCCATCCCCCACACACCCGGCAGGCCACGGTCGACGAGATGGAAGACCGGACCGGCGAATGCCGCGCCGATCAGGCTGACCACGAAGGACGTACCACTCGCCAGCGCCACGCGCAGCCGGAGCGGGAGCACGGCACCGGCACCGCCGATCACCGCGACCGAGGCGTACGAGCCGATGCTGATCGCCACCAGGAGGAAGAAAAGGCCCTGGCCGGTCGGGTCCCCCTCGGTGGTGGGCACCACGTCGGTGATCTTCAGCGGGGCGCCCTGCCGCGCGGCGACGGGGGTGAAGACCTTCTGCACGGCGGAGGCGCTGGTGTCGGAACCCGCGGTCGCCACCAGCAGTTCGGGCGCGGGCCGCGCGGCGGGACCGGCCGCCTCCTTGCCCGTACCGGCCGTACTGCCGGGCGCGTCCTTCGCCCCCGGTGTCCCCTTTGCCCCTGGCGTCTCCTTCGCGCCCTGAGCCTCCTTCGCCCCCTGCGTCTTCGCGTCGATCACATACGCGCCGAAGATGTCCTGTCGCTTGAGCTGCTCCACCGCCGCCGACCGGTCGCCGACGGTCCGTACTTCGAGGTCACCATGCGTCTTGTCGTTGATCGACTGGGCGAGCAGCTGTGCGCTCCGGGTCGGTCCGACGACCGCGACGGGCAGGTGGTGCGGCGCGGGGTGCGCGAACGCGCCCAGGTAGGCCAGTCCCATGCCGACGCACATCAGGAGCGGGGTGAGGAGGTGCGCGAGGACGTGCCGCAGCCCCGCGGAGTGCGCGGAACGCATGGAGCGCATGGAGCGCACGGAATGGGCGGAGTGGGTGGAGCGGGCGGAGCGGGCGGAGTGCGCCGAGCGGGCAGATCGTACTGTTCGTGCTGTTCGTTCCGTTCGTGCAGCGCGCGCAGAGCGCACGGAACGGTCTGTGCTCGGCGCGCCCTGGGCGCCTCGGTGGTCGTCGGGATCTCGGACCGTACTCATGGGGCAGGCCTTCTCAGCTCGTCGCTACGTCGCTCGGTTCGTCGGCTCAGCTGGTGCCGGCTGCGGCCGTGAAAGCCGACAGTTGGCAAATGCAACTCACAGTGCAGCGCTCAGCGCCACACCATTCGGTGGAGCTTCCCAGTGCGGAGCTTTCCCAGCGGAGTCGAAGGGTTGCGCAATACAACCTCGCACTAACGTTGTACTATACAACCATCCCTACGGAAGGCAAGCCATGGCTCATCGCGACGACTCCGTCGAGACCATCCAGCAGGAGATGACGGCATTCGCCCGGCGAGCCCGCGCGACCGCCGCCAGGATGCACCCCGAACTGTCCCTGGTCTCCTACACGCTGCTCGCACACCTCGATGACCAGCGCGGATGCCGCGCCATGGACCTCGCGGCGCACTACCTCCTGGACAAGTCCACGGTCAGCCGGCAGATCGCCGCGCTGGAGAAACTCGGCTTCGTCGAACGCCGCGTCGACCCGGACGACCACCGCGTCCAGGTCCTCCACCCCACCGAGAAGGGCTCCCAGGCGCTCGCCAGCGCCGGCGCCAGCCGCCGCCAGGCCTTCCATGAGCGGCTTGCCGATTGGGACGAGGAGGACCTCCAGCGCTTCGCGACGTATCTACGGCGCTACAACGCCGCGCAGCAGCAACTCCCGTAACCACTCGCGCCCGTAGCCATTCGCGCCACCCCCGCAGCCGCTCCGTGGCCCCCCGTAGCCGCTCCGTAACTCCCCAACTCCCGTAGCGGCCCCCACCATTCCCGGAACCGCTCGCGTTATTTACGAAACCGCTCCGGGCACTGCCCGCCATCGGCGAGATACCTCTCCGCCCAGCGCCCCAGCTCCTTGAGCGCCGGCTCCATCGCCAGGCCCGCCTCCGTCAGCCGGTACGAGACGCGCAGCGGCGGCCCGGCGTCCACCTCGCGCAGCAGCAGACCGACCGCAGCCAGTTCCATGAGGCGGTCGGAGAGCATCCGCTCACTGATCCCGGGGATGGCCCGCCGCAGATCGGCGAAGTGCACCGGGCCCGGCATCAGGGTGGCGACGATCAACCCCGTCCAGCGCTTCCCGAACAGCTCGAAGACGCGCGCCATGCCCGTGTCGACCTGCCTGCACGTCGCCTCACTGTGGTCCGCCATACACCCAGAGTACCGCCCTCCCGTTTGCTACTGAAGAAAAGTAAGTTACTGTGCTATCAATAGCAACGTACGGAATTCAACCAACGGTCGGGGCACCGCCCGGCCACGCAGCGAAGGACCGCCCCATGGCCACGCTTCTGCTCATCGACTCCTCTGTCTTCCCCGAAGGCGGCTCCGCCTCCCGTTCGGTCACCGCCGCCTTCCGCCAGGCCTGGGAGGAGCAGCACCCCGACGGCACGGTCATCCACCGCGACCTGGCCGCCGACCCGCTGCCGCACCTCGACGGAGTCGCTGCCTCCGCCGGCTTCGCCGACCCGGCCACCCACACCCCCGAGCAGCAGACCGCCTTCGCGCTGCGCGTCCGGCTCGCCGAGGAGCTGGAGCAGGCCGACGCGGTCGTCATAGCCGCTCCGATGTACAACTTCACGATCCCCTCGACGCTCAAGGCGTGGCTCGACCAGGTGATCATCATGGGTCGCACCGCGGGCGAGGAGCCGTCCGCCAAGGGCACACCCGCCATCGTCGTCGCCAGCCGCGGCGGTTCGTACGCGCCAGGCACGCCCCGTGAGTCCTTCGAGTACGTACAGAACTACCTGGAGGCCGTCCTCAACGGCGGTATGGGCCTTGAGGTCGACTTCATCGTTCCCGAGCTGACCATGGCGCCCCAGAACCCGGCGATGGCCGAGCTCGTCCCGATGTACGAGGCGTCCCGCGAGAAGGCCCACGCGGACGCGGCGGCCAAGGCCAAGGCCCTGGCCGAGCGCCTCGCCGCCGCCTGAGCCAGAGCCAGAGCCGGAGCCGAAGCCAGAGCCCGCAGCCTCACCCCGGGATACCTCACCGGGGTGAGGCTCCGGCGCGACCCCGGCCCGCTCGTGACGAACGCAACAACACGGGTGAACACCACAACACAGGTGTCAACAAATGCCTCACAACAAAAGGCCCCCGGCTTCCGGATTTCTCCGGAAGCCGGGGGCCTCATCTGTGCGCGAGGGGGGAGTTGAACCCCCACGCCCTTTCGGGCACTGGAACCTGAATCCAGCGCGTCTGCCTATTCCGCCACCCGCGCATGGGTGCTGTCGGTTGATTCTTTCACAGGATCCGGGCTGTTCTGTCCGGTCCGGTGCGAGCGCCTTCCGACATCCAGAACATTAGCACGCTGGCAGGGGTGGGTTCACACGCCCTTTCCCCGGCGCCCGGTCATCGGCACCCGGGACCGGGCGGCGGGCCCCGTACCGTGCGGCGGGCCCCGTACCGTGCGGTGCCGCTCCGTCCGTGGGTGGCGGCAGCGGGCCGTACCGTGTCCGACTCCGGCCCCCGAGCGGTCCGCACGGTCGTCAGTTGCGGGACACTGTCACCGGGGCACATCTACGATCGCAGTGCAACGAAGCAAACGAAGCCGTGGAGTGTGCGGAGCACGGGCAGCGGAGTGCGCGGAGGGCGCACCGGCGGCACCGTGCGCAAACAGCAGTGACAAGGAGCAAGCAGGCACCGGGCAACCTTGTGAGGGGCGACACTCGTCCTCAAGGCGGGAAAGGGGAACCAGCCGATTTCCCGACGCGTGGATACGATCAGTAAGCAGTATCAGGACGGGTACCAGGACCGGTACCAGGCCGGCCCGAGCAGGACGACCCGGACGAGGACTGGGGAAGGAGGTGCCCCGTGGGAGTACTGAAGCGCTTCGAGCAGCGTCTCGAAGGTCTCGTCAACGGCACCTTCGCCAAGGTGTTCAAGTCAGAGGTACAGCCCGTTGAGATCGCCGGCGCACTGCAGCGCGAGTGCGACAACAACGCCACCATCTGGAACCGCGACCGCACGGTCGTCCCCAACGACTTCATCGTCGAGCTGAGCACTCCGGACTACGAGCGCCTGAGCCCGTACAGCGGGCAGCTCGGCGACGAGCTCTCGGGCATGGTCCGCGACTACGCGAAGCAGCAGCGCTACACCTTCATGGGGCCGATCAAGGTCCATCTGGAGAAGGCCGAGGACCTCGACACCGGCCTGTACCGGGTGCGCAGCCGTACGCTCGCCTCGAGCACCTCGCAGGAGCAGCCCGGCCAGGGGGCGGCCCAGCGCGCGTCCGCCGTGCCGCACGGCGGCCGGGCGGGCGGCGGTCATGTGAGCGCGCCCCCGATGCCGTCCTCCCCGCCCCCCGGCGGCGCACAGCCCGCACCCCGTACGGCACCGTCCGGTGCAGGGCCGCAGCCCTACGCACAGACCAGGCGCTGGGTCGAGATCAACGGCACCCGCCACCAGATCTCGCGCCCCACGCTCGTGCTGGGCCGCAGCACCGACGCTGACGTACGGATCGACGACCCGGGGGTCTCCCGGCGTCACTGCGAGATCCGGGTCGGAACGCCCTCCACGATCCAGGATCTGGGGTCCACCAACGGCATCGTGGTGGACGGGCAGCACACCACCCACGCTAGTCTCCGCGACGGCTCGCGGATCCTCGTGGGCAGTACCACCATCATTTACCGGCAAGCCGAAGGGTGAAGCGGGGGCAATGTCAGAGCTGACCCTCACGGTCATGCGGTTGGGTTTCCTCGCCGTACTGTGGCTGTTCGTCATCGTGGCCGTTCAGGTCATCCGCAGCGATCTGTTCGGCACCCGCGTCACTCAGCGCGGTGCCGCCCGGCGCGGCGGGCAGGAAGCGCGTACCCAGCGCCAGGCCGCCGCGCCCCCGCAACAGCAGCAGCGTCGCCAGGAGCGCCGTCAGGACAGCGGCCGGGGCGGGCGTCAGCGCCGTGGTGCCCCCACGAAGCTGGTGGTCACGGAGGGTTCGCTGACCGGCACCACCGTCGCCCTCCAGGGCCAGACGATCTCACTGGGCCGTGCCCACGACTCCACGATCGTGCTGGACGACGACTACGCGTCCAGCAGGCATGCCAGGATCTACCCGGACCGTGACGGCCAGTGGATCGTCGAGGACCTCGGTTCCACCAACGGCACGTACCTGGACCGGACCCGACTGACGACCCCGACACCGATCCCGCTGGGAGCCCCGATCCGCATCGGCAAGACCGTTATCGAGCTGCGGAAGTAGTACGAGAATGAGCGAGCGGAGCGAGCGAGCCGCAGCGGTCCACTCGGCGGACCGGGGCATGCTCCCGACCGGAGGGTGGGCAGTGTGGCTCGACGAGACCGGCTGTACCCCGAGCCGACGGGTGAGGTGCGCATGAGTCTGTCCCTGCGCTTCGCCGCCGGATCGCACAAAGGCATGATCCGCGAGGGCAACGAGGACTCCGGCTACGCCGGGCCCCGGTTGCTCGCCATCGCCGACGGTATGGGCGGCCAGGCCGCCGGTGAGGTCGCCTCCTCCGAGGTGATCTCCACGCTCGTTCAGCTCGACGACGACGTTCCGGGCTCGGACATCCTGACCTCGCTCGGCAACGCCGTACAGCGCGCCAACGACCAGCTGCGGGTGATGGTCGAGGAGGACCCCCAGCTGGAGGGCATGGGCACGACCCTGACCGCCCTGCTGTGGACCGGGCAGCGGCTCGGGCTCGTCCATGTCGGTGACTCGCGCGCCTATCTGCTGCGCGACGGTGTGCTGACGCAGATCACCCAGGACCACACCTGGGTGCAGCGGCTGGTCGACGAGGGCCGGATCACCGAGGAGGAGGCCACCACGCATCCGCAGCGGTCGCTGCTGATGCGGGCGCTCGGGAGTGGTGATCATGTCGAGCCGGATCTGTCGATCCGCGAGGTGCGGGCCGGCGACCGGTATCTGATCTGCTCGGACGGGCTGTCCGGGGTCGTCAGCCACCAGACGCTGGAGGAGACCCTCGCCAGCTACCACGGGCCGCACGAGACGGTCCAGGAGCTGATCCAGCTCGCGCTGCGCGGCGGCGGGCCCGACAACATCACCTGCATCGTCGCCGACGTCCTGGACGTGGACGGCAACGACACGATGGCCGGGCAGTTCAACGACACCCCGGTGATCGTCGGCGCGGTCGCGGAGAACCAGCACCAGCTCAACGACCCCAGCACGATGCAGACGCCGGCCGCCCGGGCCGCCGAGCTCGGCCGGCCCGGCGGGCCGCAGCAGGCCGCTCCCGGCGGCGCGTTCGGCCCGCCCGGAAGCGGTGACCCGGAGGTCGGCGGTCCGCCGCAGGGCTCCTTCGGGGCGTTCGTGGACGAGGACTTCGTCAAGCCCCGGCGGCGCGGCACGTGGCTCAAGCGGTCGCTGCTCATCGTGCTGGCGCTCGGCCTGATCGGCGGCGGCGCCTACGGCGGCTACCGCTGGACGCAGACCCAGTACTTCGTCGGCGCCAAGGACGACCACGTCGCGCTCTACCGGGGCATCAGCCAGGACCTCGCCTGGTTCAAGCTGAACAACGTGGACCAGGACCACCCCGAGATCGAACTCAAGTACCTGCCCTCGTACCAGCAGAAGCAGATCAAGGCGACCATCCCCGCCGACAGCCGTACGGAGGCCGTGGAGCGGGTCACCGCGCTGAGCCTGCAGGCCACCGCCTGCCGCAGCAAGGAGCAGCGCGAGGCCGCCGAGCGCGAGGCGGCGCGCAACAAGGGCAAGGGGCAGGTGGGCTCGCCGCCCAAGCCCGGTACACCCGGCGCGAAGCCCGGTGGCACCGACGCGGCGGGCACGGCCGGAGCCCTCGCGGCGACCGCGACCCCGACTCCCACACCCACTCCCAGCCAGGCCCCCTCCGAGGACCAGCTGAAGCTGGAAAAGAATTGCAGCACCCAGCAGTGAGGGCGTAGGGGGCCGGACAACTCATGAGCAGTACCACCAACACCACCACAATCGGCACCATCGGAGCCCCGAGCCGCCGCAACACCGAGCTCGCGCTGCTCTTCTTCGCGGTGGTCATTCCGGTGTTCGCCTACATCAACGTCGGGCTCGCCAAGGAGGAGACCGTCCCCGCCGGTGTGCTCGGCTACGCGGGCGGGCTGAGCCTGCTGGCGGGCGTGACGCACCTCATCGTGCGCAAGTGGGCCCCGTACGCGGACCCGCTGATGCTGCCGATCGCCACCCTGCTCAACGGCCTGGGGCTGGTGTTCATCTGGCGTCTGGACCAGGAGCCGCAGATCACCACCAAGATCCTGGGCGGGCCGATGGCACCGGGCCAGCTGATGTGGTCGACGCTCGGTGTCGCGCTCTTCCTCGGCGTACTGATCTTCCTCAAGGACCACCGAGTCCTCCAGCGCTACACCTACATCTCGATGGTCGTGGCGCTGGTCCTGCTGATCGCGCCGGTCTTCTTCCCGGCGAAGTTCGGCGCGCGCATCTGGATCACCATCCCCGGTGTCGGCTCGCTGCAGCCCGGTGAGTTCGCGAAGATCATCATCGCGATCTTCTTCGCCGGGTACCTGATGGTGAAGCGGGACGCGCTCGCGCTGGCCAGCCGCCGCTTCATGGGCCTGTACCTGCCGCGCGGCCGGGACCTCGGCCCAATCCTGGTCATCTGGGCGCTCAGCCTGATGATCCTGGTCTTCGAGACCGACCTGGGCACCTCGCTGCTCTTCTTCGGCCTCTTCGTGATCATGCTGTACGTGGCCACCGAGCGCACCAGCTGGATCGCCTTCGGCCTGCTGCTCAGCGCCGCCGGCGCGGTGGGCGTGGCCACCTTCGAGTCGCACGTCCAGACCCGTGTCCACAACTGGCTCAACCCGCTGGAGCTGGCGTCCAACGGCGGTGTCACCGAGACCGCCCAGGCCATGTACTCCTTCGGCTCCGGCGGCATCCTCGGCTCCGGTCTGGGGCAGGGCTACTCCCGGCTCATCGGCGGTATCGCCCCCAAGAGCGACTACATCCTCGCCACCGTCGGCGAGGAGATCGGGCTGGCCGGCCTGATGGCCATCCTGCTGCTGTACGGCCTGCTGATCGAGCGCGGTATCCGTACGGCGCTGGCCGCCCGTGACCCGTTCGGCAAGCTGCTGGCCGTCGGCCTCTCCGGCGCCTTCGCCCTCCAGGTCTTCGTCGTCGCCGGCGGTGTGACCGGTCTGATCCCGCTGACCGGTATGACCATGCCGTTCCTCGCCCAGGGCGGCTCCTCCGTGATCGCCAACTGGGCGCTGGTCGCGCTCCTGCTCCGGATCAGCGACACCGCGCGCCGCCCGGCGCCCAGCCCCGCCCCGTCCACCGACGCCGAGATGACCCAGGTGGTCCGCCCGTGAACAAGCCGCTGCGCCGGGTCGCGATCTTCTGCGGCCTGCTCGTCCTCGCCCTGCTGGTCCGCGTCAACTGGGTGCAGTTCGTCGACGGTGACAAGCTCAAGAACGATCCGAACAACCGCCGGGTGGCCATCGCGCGCTACAGCATCCCGCGCGGCAACATCATCGTCGGCGGCAAGGCCGTCACCGGCTCCACCACCACCGACAGCGGCGACTTCAAGTACAAGCGCACATACAAGAACGGCACGATGTGGGCGCCGGTCACCGGCTTCGCCTCCCAGGCCTTCGACGCCAACCAGCTGGAGAAGCTCAACGACGGCATCCTCACCGGCACCGACGACCGGCTCTTCTTCAGCCGCACGGTCGATATGTTCACCGGCACCAAGCAGAAGGGCGGCAACGTCGTCACCACGCTGAACGCCAAGGCCCAGCAGGCCGCGTTCAAGGGGCTGGGGAACAACAAGGGCGCGGTCGCCGCGATCAACCCGGAGACCGGTGCGATCCTGGCCCTGGCCAGCACCCCGTCCTACGACCCGTCCAGCTTCGCCGGGATGAGCGACAAGGACGCCAAGGCGTACAACGCGCTGCAGAAGAAGAACAACGCCGACGATCCGATGCTCAACAGGGCACTGCGGCAGACCTACCCGCCCGGCTCCACGTTCAAGGTCGTCACGGCCGCGGCGGCGCTGGAGAACGGTCTCTACACGGACGTCGACGCCAAGACGAACTCCCCGCTGCCCTGGACGCTCCCGGACACCACCCGCGAGCTGAAGAACGAGGGCAACATCCCCTGCGAGAACGCCAGCCTGCGCGAGGCGCTGCGCTGGTCCTGCAACACCGTGTTCGGCAAGGTCAGCGCGGACCTCGGCAACAAGAAGATGAAGGCCGAGGCGGAGAAGTTCGGCTTCAACGACTCGAAGATCGACACCCCGGTCCGGGCCTCGGCGAGCATCTTCCCCAAGGACAACCGCCCGCAGAACGCGCAGGCCGGCATCGGCCAGGCCTCCAACCGCGCCACCCCGCTGCAGATGGCCATGGTCGCCTCGGCGGTCGCCAACAACGGCAAGCTGATGAAGCCGTACATGG
Organism: Streptomyces sp. NPDC001339; assembly: GCF_042895955.1. Lineage (NCBI taxonomy): Bacteria > Bacillati > Actinomycetota > Actinomycetes > Kitasatosporales > Streptomycetaceae > Streptomyces > Streptomyces sp. NPDC001339. Next base: position 382,595 of record NZ_JBIAWT010000004.1, read on the forward strand.
TCGAGCAGCTGGTCGCGCCGAACCTCAACGTGGTCCAGCAGCACACTCCGCAGGAGATGAGCCGCCCGCTCTCGCCGGAGAACGCGCAGAAGGTCCAGAGCATCATGGAGACCGTGGTCGAGAAGGGCACGGGAACCAACGCCCAGATCCCGGACGTCACGGTCGGCGGTAAGACGGGTACGGCTCAGCACGGCGAGAACAACAAGGACAACCCGTACGCCTGGTTCATCTCCTACGCGAAGACGGACAAGGGCTCCCCGGTCGCGGTCGCCGTGGTCATCGAGGGCTCCGACACTCTGCGCGACGACATCGCCGGCGGCAAGCTCGCCGCCCCGATCGCGAAGGGCGTCATGCAGGCGGTACTCGAAAGCGGAAAGTGACCCGGGTCATGCCCATACCGGTCATGTATCAGGTTGCGGCTCCGGCCCGGTCCACCACGGCGTCCCGGGTACGGTAGCCCGGACAGCACACCGCCGGACCACACACGGGTGCGGTCGGGACTGACGGAGAGGGCTGGAGAAGCTTATGGAAGAGCCGCGTCGCCTCGGCGGCCGGTACGAGCTGGGCTCGGTGCTCGGCCGCGGTGGCATGGCCGAGGTGTACCTCGCACATGACACCCGCCTGGGCCGCACCGTCGCCGTGAAGACGCTCCGGGCGGACCTCGCCCGTGACCCGTCCTTCCAGGCCCGGTTCCGCCGTGAGGCCCAGTCGGCCGCCTCGCTGAACCATCCGTCGATCGTCGCGGTCTACGACACCGGCGAGGACTACGTCGACGGGGTCTCGATCCCGTACATCGTCATGGAGTACGTGGACGGCTCCACGCTGCGGGAGCTGCTGCACTCCGGGCGGAAACTGCTGCCCGAGCGCTCGCTGGAGATGACCATCGGCGTGCTCCAGGCGCTGGAGTACTCCCACCGGGCCGGCATCGTCCACCGCGACATCAAGCCCGCGAACGTCATGCTGACGCGCACCGGCCAGGTCAAGGTCATGGACTTCGGTATCGCCCGGGCGATGGGCGACGCCGGTATGACGATGACGCAGACCGCGGCGGTCATCGGCACCGCGCAGTACCTCTCACCGGAGCAGGCCAAGGGCGAGCAGGTCGACGCCCGCTCCGACCTGTACTCCACCGGCTGCCTGCTCTACGAGCTGCTCACCGTCCGGCCGCCGTTCGTCGGTGACTCGCCGGTGGCGGTGGCCTATCAGCATGTCCGCGAGGAGCCGCAGCAGCCCAGCACCTTCGACTCCGAGATCACGCCGGAGATGGACGCGATCGTCCTGAAGGCGCTGGTCAAGGACCCGGACTACCGCTACCAGTCGGCCGACGAGATGCGTGCCGACATCGAGGCGGCACTGGACGGCCAGCCGGTCGCGGCAGCCGCCGCCCTGGGCGCGGCCGGTTACGACCAGGACCAGCCCACCACGATGCTGCGGGCACAGGATCCGGCGGGCCAGACCTCCCTGCTCCCCCCGGTGAACCCGGACGACGGCGGCTACGGCTACGACGAGCGCGCCGACCGGCGGGGCGGCGGCGCCCGGAAGAAGAGCCACACCTCGACGATCCTGCTGGTCGCCGCGGCGGCACTGGTCCTGGTCGGTGCGATCTTCATCGGCAAGGCGATGTTCAGCGGCAACAAGACGGGCGGCAAGTCGGCGGTCCCCAACCTCGTCGGCAAGACGGTGGCGGATGCCAAGCAGTCCGGGGTGAACGGCGGCTTCACGGTCAACGTGAGCGACCGCAAGGCCTGCGACAACGTCAAGAAGGGCCAGATCTCCGGGCAGGCTCCGGAGGCCGGTACCGAGATCGGCAAGAACGAGAAGGTCGACGTCACGGTCTGTACGGGCGCGGTCCAGATCACGATCCCCGACGTCACGGGCATCCCGTTCGAGGACGCCCGCAAGGAGCTCGAGAGCAAGGGCTTCACCAACGTCGAGCAGAAGCTGGAGGAGTCCGACCGCAAGGCGGGCATCGTCATTCGCCAGAACCCCGACGGCAAGGCCGCCAAGGACGCGAAGATCACGCTGACCGTGGCCCAGGCGAGCCCGAAGGTCACCGTCCCGCCCGTCGTGGGACAGGACTTCAACGCGGCGAACAAGCAGCTGACCGACCTGGGCTTCAAGGTCACCAGGACCGAGAAGGAGACCTCCGACCCGAATCAGGTCGGCAAGGTGACCGAGCAGAACCCTGGGGCCAGCTCCGAGGCCGAGACCGGTTCCACGGTGAACCTCACGGTCGGCAAGGCGGCGGCTCAGACGCCGGTGCCGGGTGTGATGGGCCGGACGGTCAAGGAGGCGAAGCAGGCGCTGCAGCAGGCCGGCTTCACCAACATCCAGTTCGCGGCCGGCAGTTCGCCGGACGACAACGCCCGGGTGGTCACCCAGGACCCGGCGCCGAACACCCCGGCCGACCCCAAGGCCACCACCGTGACGCTCACCACCATCGGTGGTAACGGTGACAACGGAGGCAACGGCGGCTTCATCGGCGGACCGTTCGGACACTGACGGCACGGCATGACGGAGCCCCGGCCGCCCTTGGGAGGGTGGCCGGGGCTCCGTCGTGTGTGCGGGTCCTGCCGGAGGCGTACGGGGGGGGACAGGGGCCTAGCGCAGTTCCTTCGGCGGGGTGCGGTCCGCGTCGACCTTCTCGGTGCGGACCAGTTCGCCCCAGACGATGTAGCGGTAGGTGGAGGTGTAGACCGGGGTGCAGGTGGTCAGGGTGATGTAGCGGCCGGCCTGGTCCTTGCCGGAGCCCTCGGGGACCTCGTCGAGGACGCCCACATTGAACTTCGAGGTCTCCGGCAGCTTCGCGAAGACCTTGTAGACGTACCAGGTGTCCTTGGTCTCGAAGACGACCGGATCGCCGTCCTTGAGTTTGTCGATGTTGTGGAACTTGGCGCCGTGGCCGTCGCGGTGCGCGGCCAGCGAGAAGTTGCCCTTCTTGTCGTTCGGCAGCGCCGACTTGACCGGCTTGGTGTAGTAGCCGGCCACCCCCTCGTTGAGGACCCCTGCGTCGGTGCCCTTCTTGACCAGCACCTCACCGCTGGTCATCGCCGGTACGTGCAGGAAGCCGATGCCGTCCTTGCTGTCGAACTCCTCCGGCTTCTTGTCCGGCTTGCTGCTCGCCCAGTGCTTGCGGATCTCGTCGCCCTGCCGGTGCGCCGCGCGGTCGGCGAGGACGTTGGTCCACCACAGCGAGTAGGCGACGAAGAGGCCCATGATCAGGCCCGCCGTGATCAGCAGCTCACCGATGACGCTGACGACGGAGGCAATGGCCCTGCGTACCCGGCGCGGTGTGGGGGGCGGCGCGGACCGGTCGCTTTCCCCTTCGGTTCCGGTTGCTGTCACCGCGTAGCACCCCTCTTGTCTTGTACTCAGCCGCCGAGCGCTTCCGGTTTGCCCTTGCTCCGCGGCCGCTCGTCGACCATCTTGCCCCAGACGATCATCCGAAAGGTACTGGTGAACTCCGGCGTGCAGGTGGTCAGGGTGAGGTAACGGCCCGGGCCGGTGAATCCCGAGCCGCGCGGTACGGGATCGATCACGCTGACGTTGCCGGGCGACGTCTGCGGGAGGATGCTCTCCATCTCGTACGTGTAGTACGCGCTCTGCGTCTCAACGATGATCTTGTCGCCCTTGGCAAGCCGGTTGATGTAGCGGAACGGCTCGCCATGGGTGTTGCGATGGCCCGCGACCGCGAAGTTGCCCTTCTTGTCCCAGGGCATCGCCGTCTTGAGCCCGCTGGCCTCGTCGTAGTGCCCGATCATGCCGTGGTCCAGCACCGATTTCTTGGCGATGCCTTCGGCGATGGGTGCCTTGACGTCCAGCTTCGGGATGTACATGATCCCGAAGCGCTCACCGGCCGCGAGGTCCTTCTTCTCGCCGCCGCCCTTGTCCCACTCGTGCTGGAGGGTGTTGGCGGCGCCACCCGCCTCCTGCTCGGCGCGTACGTTCGTCCACCACAGCTGGTACGTGACGAACAACAGCATCAGGACACCGAGGGTGATGAACACCTCGCCCAGCGCCCGGCTGACGATCAGGCTGGGGCTGTCTTTGGCGGCGCGTGCGGCCTTCCGGGCCTCCACACGGGACAGGGTGGCGGACACCGGCTGGGAAGCCGTGGCAGCGGACGCGGAGATACCGGCCGCGCCACCGTGACGTGCGCGCCGCCCGCCGCGCCTGGCGGCCCCCTGAGCGGCCTTACGGCGCTCCGCACGGCCCCCGGTCGCCGGAGCCGGTAGGACGGGCACTGTTTCACGTGAAACGGCCGCGTCAGCCGCGGTGGTTTCACGTGAAACAGCCACGCCGGTTGCCCGTGTTTCACGTGAAACAGCATCTGCGCGCCGCTTCTCGGCCTGCCGCAGCGCCATGGTCTCGTCATCGTCCGGCCAGGGCGCGGGCACGGAGGGCACGGAGGGTGCTGAGAGCGCGGGCTTCGACTCGACCGGGGCCGCGGAGGAGACGGTGGGTGGGGGGACCGACGAGACAGCGGGAGGCGATACCGGCCGGTGTCCCGGGGGGACCTGACGGGCCGGGGCGGGCCGCTCCGGCTCCTGGCGCGGGCGGAACCACGGCGAGCCATGGGTCAGGCCCTCGTCGGCCGGTTTTCCCCGTCGGCGGCCGCGGCCCGGTTCGTCGAGCGGGCTGGTCACCGGCCGGGCGGGCGGGCCGGCCGCCGGACGGTCGAGGGGCCGGTCGAGCGGACGATGTGCGGGGCGGTCGGGGCGTCGATGCGAGGGCCGGTTGGGCCGTCCGGCCGCCGGCGCCGCCTGGCCCGGCAGGGGATCGTTCAGCGGGTCGTCGAGCTGCTCCACCGCGGCTTCGAACGCATCGGGCTGGGCATACGGGTCCGGTGGACCGTACGGCCCCTGGGACCCGTGCTGCCGTCCCGGCTCGTACGGGTCGTAGGGTCTCCCCCCACGCTCAGGACGCAGGGCAGTCATGCGCCGGCCTTGCCGACCACCGGGGCAAGCCCCGTCGAACGCTCCACAGCTCCCTTGTCGCCGCATTCGACGAGCCAGTTGGCCAGCATCCGGTGCCCCCACTCCGTCAGCACCGACTCGGGGTGGAACTGCACGCCCTCGACGGGGAGTTCACGGTGCCGCAGGCCCATGACGATCCGCCCGCCGGGAGCGTCCTCGGCCTCCGTCCAGGCGGTGACGGCCAGTTCGTCGGGGACGGTGTCCGGCTCGACGGCCAGGGAGTGGTACCGGGTGGCGGTGAAGGGCGAGGGCAGACCGGCGAAGACCCCGGCGCCCTCATGGTCGACCAGCGAGGTCTTGCCGTGCAGCAGCTCGGGCGCCCGGTCCACCACTCCGCCGTACGCCACCGCCATCGACTGCATGCCCAGGCACACACCGAAGACCGGGACGCCGGTGTCCGCGCAGTGCCGGACCATGTCGACGCAGACACCGGCCTGCTCGGGCGTCCCGGGGCCGGGCGAAAGAAGCACCCCGTCGAAACCGTCCTGAGCGTGCCGCGGCGCGACCTCGTCGTTGCGCAGCACCTCACACTCGGCACCCAGCTGGTACAGGTACTGGACGAGGTTGAAGACGAAGCTGTCGTAGTTGTCGACGACGAGAATGCGTGCGGTCATCGGAGAGCTGCCATCCCTTGGTCGACCGTGACGTCATTGAAGGGGAGCAGCGGCTCCGCCCACGGAAAGACGTACTGGAAGAGTACGAAGACCACCGCCAGCACCAGCACCACGGAAATCAGCGTCTTCACCCACGTGTTGCCCGGCAGATGCCGCCAGATCCAGCCGTACATGCTGTCGCTGTCCCCTTGCCGATGCCGATGACGATGTCGATTGCGACACCAGAGTACGGGGCGAGGGCGGGCACGGTGGGTCAGCCGGTCAAAGCCAGTGGCCTTCCCTGTGACACGGGTTGGGTGGCGTCGAGGTGTGCCCAGACGATCAGCCGGTGACTGTGACCCCACTCCGGCTCGCATGTGGTCAGGGTGAGATAGCGTCCCGGGCCGCGGAAGCCGGATTTCCTCGGTATCGGGTCGATCACCCCGATATCACCCGGAAGCGTGGTATAGGGCCGGTTGTCTATGCGGTACGTGAACCAGGTCGTCCCGTCGGTCAGCACCACGGCATCGCCCGGGCGGAGGCGCGGGAAGTCCTTGAACGGGTCGCCGTAGGTGCGGCGGTGGCCGGCTACGGCGAAGTTGCCGGTCCCGCCGAGCCGCGCGGTGCGGTCGTAGTGCCCGAGGCCCCGCTTGAGGAGATCGGTTCCGGTGCCTTCCAGGACGGGCTTGGCCCAGTCCGCCCCGAACCGGGGGATGTACATGACGGCGAAGGAGGCGCCGGGTTCATAGCGGCGGGGCGGGGCGGAAGGCGCAGAAGAAGGAGAAGAGGGATACGCCCCGGGAGATTCGGGAGACGCGGGAGACGGGGTGCTGTCGCCAGGGGCGGGCCCGCTGTCCGGGGCCGGCTCCCCATCGGGGGCGGCGGCCGGCCCGGCCGACCACCGCTGCTGGAGCCGGTCGATCTCGCCGTCCATGGCGCTGTCGGCCCGCAGGCCGGTCCAGAAGACGAGATAGCCGACGAAGAGGAGCAGCAGCGCGCCGGTGGTGACACAGACCTCACTGAGCGTCCGTACGATCCACCGCACCGTCGCCCGGCCCGGCGGCGCCATCCGCCTCCGCGACGGCCTCCGGCTCAGCAGCGACATCCGCCCCGCCCTCCCGCCGCCCCGCGGCAGGAGCTAAGGCCGCCGGACAGGCTGTGCGTCGTGGAGGTCCACTGTGCCGGAGTAGCCGGGAAGAGTCACCGCCTCGTGCTGGTCGACTTTCCAGCCCAGTCCGTAGGCGTTCACGTACTGCAGATAGTTCTGGATCGCGGGGGAGGCGGTGAGCGCGCGGTTCAGGGTGTCTCGGTTGCCGACCGCGGTGACCTTGTACGGCGGGGAGTAGACCCGGCCCTGGAGGATCAGGGTGTTGCCGACGCAGCGCACCGCGCTGGTGGAGATCAGCCGCTGGTCCATGACCATGATGCCTTTGGCGCCGCCCTGCCACAGGGCGTTCACCACGGCCTGGAGGTCCTGCTGGTGGATGACCAGGTCGTTGGGCTGCGGCTCGGGCACCCCGGGGATCTTGGCGGTGGCGTTCGGCGGGGCGTCGGTGAGCGTGACCGTCACGCCCTGGCCGGACAGCGGCTCGGTACCGGCGCTCTTCTCCAGAGCCTTGAGCTTGGCCTCCTCGGCCTTGGTGCCGCGGTTGTCGCGCTGCGCGAGGGCGTCGACCTCCTCGCGCAGGGTGGCGTTGCGGTCGTTCTGGGCACCGTTCTTCTGGCTGCGCTCCTGGATGAGGTCGGAGAGCCGGAGCATGGAGTCGTCGGAGCGCAGGTTGGTGCCGCGCGCGGTGTTGAAGCTGACCCAGAACAGCATCCCGGCGAGCGCGAAGACGGTCAGAGTGAGGAGCCGTGCGGGCCGCAGACGGGCGCGGAGTCTGCGGCCGGGGGAGTCAGCGGAATTGCTCAACGTACCCTTGCTCCTTACGACGCCGCGGAAGGACTACGCTAACGGACGCCCGGGTAAGGAGTCCGCTCCCCACCGCGTCCGCAGCCGGGGCGCACCTCGTACCTCCCCCCGAGCGGCCGGACCCCCCGGCCGCGCGCGACGTCGAGGGTGGGAGCAGCACATCGACAGGAGAGTTCCTCGTGCCGAAGTCACGGATCCGCAAGAAGGACGACTTCACGCCGCCGCCGGCGAAGACCACCAACCTGAAGATGAGCACAGGCCGTGGCTGGGTGGCACCGCTGATGCTGGCGATGTTCCTGATCGGGCTCGTGTGGATCGTGATGTTCTACGTGTCGGAGGGCGATCTTCCGATCTCGGCCCTGGGCAACTGGAACATCGTCTGCGGCTTCGGCTTCATCGCGGTCGGCTTCGGCGTCTCCACTCAGTGGAAATAGGGCACCCGACTCAGTCGAGGTAGGGCACCTGGTGGGCGGAGGGCAAGCCTTGCCCAAGACCATCCACACAGTTATCCACAGTCGGGGAAAACTTCAGAAGATCTGTGGATAACCTTCCGGAGGTTGACGCCGGTGTGACCGGCTGCACCCACTCGCAGCACTCCTCCTCCCCTGCCCTTCCAGCGGAAACAGCGGAAACGCCGGTCGGAACCGTCCTGGCGGGGAGTTCCGCACAGCATGCACAAGATCGGCCACGCACTGTGGACAACGTGACGGGACGGGCCCTCACCGCACCGGGAAGGGCCCTCACCGCACGGGGACGGGCCCTCGGCCCGGCCGGAATGCGTCTCTGACCGGACGACCGGACGGGCCCTTCAGCCCAGCAGCTGAAGGGTCCGTACCCACACCACCGCACCGATCGCGAGCAGCGCCACCGCGCAGGTGGCGGTCTGCACCAGCGCCCGGCGGTCACGCGGCGCGTGCACCATCCCGAACGCCACCGCGGCGCCCACGACGAGCCCGCCGACATGTGCCTGCCAGGCGATGTGCGGCCACAGGAAGGTGAAGGCCAGGTTGAGGCCGAGCAGGATCAGCACCGGCTTCATGTCGTAGTTCATCCGCCGCAGCAGCACCGCGGTGGCGCCCAGCAGCCCGAAGATCGCGCCGGAGGCGCCCAGCGAGGGCTGGTTCTGTGCGGCGAGCAGGTACGACAGGGCGCTGCCGCCCAGACCGGCGAGCATGTACAGCGCGATGAACCGCGCCCGGCCGAGCGCCGCCTCCAGGGGCGGCCCCAGCCACCACAGCGAGAGCATGTTGAACGCGATATGCGGGATCTCCGAGTGCAGGAACATCGCGGTCACCAGGCGGTACCACTCGCCCTCGGCGACCCCGACCAGCTGCAGGCTGCCGGGGTCGAACGCGCGCCCCAGCATGTCGAGGTGGCTGATCAGCGGGCTGGTGCTCGCACCGGTCGCCAGGACGGCGACGAAGACGGCGGCGTTGATACCCAGCAGGATCTTGGTGACCAGCCGGGGATCGGCCGCGATGGCGCCGCCGGCGATCGTGCGCGGCGCCGTCGCCCGCGGCGCATGACCGGTGCCGCTGCCGCCGCGTACGCAGTCCGGGCACTGGAAGCCGACCGAGGCGCTCACCATGCACTCGGGGCAGATCGGCCGGTCGCAGCGTGTGCAGCTGATGCCGGTCCGCTGGTCGGGGTGGCGGTAACAGCCCGGCGGGCCGTCCCCGCCCCGCACGTTCCGCGGCTCCTGCGGGCTTCCTGGCACCTGGTCGTCCATCGATCCCCTCGTCCTCATCAGCGTCCGGACGTCGGACGTCCGCTGCCGCCCGTCTCCCGGCCAACGCCCCTCAACGAGCTTCGCGCCCCGCCTTGGCTATACGACCGGGCGGGGCGCAAAGGTTCCCCGGAGCCCTCCGGGGAAAGAGGCCGCTCAGCCTTCGCGGGTCTCGATGACCACCGACTCGATGACGACGTCGTTCACCGGACGGTCGGTGCGCGGGTTGGTCTGGGTGGCGGCGATGGCGTCCACGACCTTCTTGCCCGCGTCGTTGGTGACCTCACCGAAGATGGTGTGCTTGCCGGTCAGCCACGCGGTCGGCGAGACGGTGATGAAGAACTGCGAGCCGTTGGTGCCCGGGCCGGCGTTGGCCATGGCCAGCAGGTACGGCTTGTTGAAGGCCAGGTCCGGGTGGAACTCGTCCTTGAACTCGTAGCCCGGGCCGCCGGTGCCGTTGCCCAGCGGGTCACCGCCCTGGATCATGAAGCCGCTGATCACACGGTGGAAGACCGTGCCGTCGTACAGCTTGTCCGTGGACTTCTTACCGGTCGCCGGGTGGGTCCACTCGCGCTCGCCCTTGGCGAGCTCGACGAAGTTCTTCACCGTCGTCGGTGCGTGGTTCGGCAGAAGCCGAATCTCGATGTCGCCCTGGTTCGTCTTCAGGGTGGCGTAGAGCTGCTCAGCCACGATCAACCTTCCATAAGTCTTCGCTGACGATCCCCGATCCTCGCATGGACTCCTCTGGCCGTCGCCCGGCCACCACCGCCACCGGAACCTTCGCACTGATTTCTGGCCTCGTCTTCCGGCCGTGTCGTCCAGAGGAAGCTCAAGTCGGGTAAATATCCCGGTATATCCCTGATGACCCATATGCCTGCCCACGCATGCCGTACGCGCCGCGACCGGGCATGATCTCCAAACGGGTGGACAGGCGGCACAGCACACCTGTGCCACCAGGCCCCCAGGCCCCGGACACGCCACCGAGGAGGAGGATCCCGTGACCCGCAAGGACAGCGTGCGCGCCGCGACCGGTACGGCCAAGGACAGCGTGCGGCACGCCGCGGAGGTGGTGGCTCCGTATGCCGGTACGGCCAGGGACACCGCCGTGCACTACGCCCACGAGGCCCGTAGTCGCATGGCGCCGAAGGTGGCCGAGGCCGCCCATCAGGCCCGCGCGCAGTACGACGCGCATCTGCAGCCGCGTATCGAGCACGCCCGTGGCGCACTGCCGCCCAAGGTCGACGCCGCGGCGACCCGGGCGGCCTGCCGTACCCGCAGCGCGGCCCGGCACGCGGCCGAGTACACCGCACCCAGGCTGGAGCACGCGGTGAGCAGCGCCCGGGCCGCGGCCGAGCCGGTACGCGAGGAAGCGCTCGCCCGTGGCAGCGCCGCGCTCGCAGCCCTCCGCGGTCAGGTGACGACCGCCGAGATCGACAAGCTCCACAAGAAACACTGCCGCCGGGCCAAGTGCGGCAAGCTCGCCAAGCGCCTCGCGGTCCTGGGTGTCCTGGCCGGCGGGGCGGTCGCCGCCTGGAAGTGGTGGGACAAGCAGGCCAATCCCGACTGGCTGGTCGAACCGCCGGCCCCCACCGAGGTCGGCGAACGCCGGCTGAGCGCCGTCGACGGCAGCCAGGGCGCCGCTCCCGATACCGGAACCGGACCTCAGCAGTCCGACCGGGACTCCGGCGAACACGGCGGCGGGACCACGGCCTGACGCGGACCACCTGCTCGCCGCGAGGAGGACGGAGGCGACGGCACCGATGCGGCAGACATTCCACGGCAGGGCAGGGAACCGCCCCACCCGAGGTACTGAGTTCCCGAGTTGCCGCGTGTTCCCTGCCGTCCGTCACGTTCCCGCTGTGCGAGACATCAGCTCAGAAACCACTTGAGGGTGTCGCCGAACAGCGTCACCGCAAGGTTGACCCACTTGTCCACGTCCGCACACCTCCTTCCGTCACCAGTTCCCTGCGCATTCCCTTACGAGTGCGGGGACTTGACTGCCGGCGCCGGGCCGGTCCCCGTCGCGTTCAGGACTTAGCTGATGCCCCACTTGACGAGGTCGGACAGGAGGGTGGATGCGAGCTGGAGGAGGCTGGAAAGCATCTCCGGACACCTTTCTTTCTGAGTGAGCACCGGAAGTCACCGGCCGGCTACCGGGATTTGCAGCGCTTTGCTGACGAACTGATCTTGTCCGGGAGGGTTGATGCGGTGCATCCGCACAAGTCCGCAACGTTGTTGCGGGTTATCCGCAGACGGTTGAAATTTGATTTACCGTGCGGATAACGCCGGTTCCCTTCGTTGCCCTTGGTTGACAAAACCGGCCGGGCCGTCGGATGGTGATCACCCCTGTGAGGGGGTGACGGGCAGTCGCGTTTTCCCGCGACTTCTGGAGAGGCACTGGCGATGGACGAACCACTACGCCCCCTACGCGTGGTCCTGGTCGACGACCATCCGACCGTACGCGCCGGGACCCGGACGCTCCTGGAGCCGGAGGGCTTCGTCGTAGTGGGAGAAGCCGCCTGCGCACGTACCGCGGTCGTCGTCGCGGCCCATCAGCACCCCGATCTGCTGATGCTGGACATGAGGCTGGAATCCGGATCAGCGCTCGATGCGATTCCCGACCTCCTGTCGGCCGCGCCCGGGGTACGGATTCTGGTGCAGAGCATGTACGCGGAACCCGCACTCGTCCGCGCGGCATTGTCCGCGGGCGCATCGGGCTACCTGCTGAAGAGCACGCCGGTTGCCGAACTCATCGCGGCGGCCAGGACGGTGGCGACCGGCGGGAAGTATGTACAGCCGTCACTGGGAGTCGGCCTGGCGCACGCGGTACGGCAGGAGAAGGAACTCCCCTTGCGGGAACGGCAGGTTCTCGGTCTGCTGGCCGACGGCCACACCAATCGTGAGGTGGCAAAGCGGCTGGCGGTCAGCGTCCGTACGGTCGAGAGCGTCCGAGCCGCTCTCCGCGCCCGGCTGGGCCTCGCCACCAGGGCCGATCTCGTCGCCTATGCCCGGCGGCACCACTCCGCCCAGGTGTGAATTCCTCCAGAGACCCCCTTTCCCCTCACTCGGACCGCGCACCCGGAATTGCCACTGATAACGGTTTTCGATGTTACCGATTGCCGATTACTGATTGCCGATGGTCGATACCCGATGGCCGATGGCCGATTACCGGATACCGACTACCGAATTCCGGCACCCGCCCCTCCCTCCACCCCCTCCCCGGCACCCACCACCCCGCACCCACTTTCCGCGCGCCCCCGATATCCGAGAACCCTTCACCTGAACGTTCCTCAGAAGTTATCGGGCGGCAATTTGGGCGTTTTGGGGTGTAAATTCCGTGTAGTTGACAAAGACTGCCGTGCGTCAGATGGTAAGTACAGGCATATGGCATATGGGCATATGGGGGAGTGCGCGCATTTGCAGGTGAATCACGTGTGAATTCCTCAAGGGGAGGCGGCCGATGGGCGGAAGCACTGCGCGGACCGTGCTGGGCCGGCTGCAGGCACTGGGGCTCGCCCGCGCCCTCTGCCTGGGATTGATCGCGCTCGGTACGGCCACCTACGCCTCGGAGTTCTTCGAACTTGAACCGTTGCCGTACCGCACAGTGGCGGCGATGGCCGTGGTCTCCGCCATCGGGGGGCTGGTTCTCCCGCCCGGCACAGCGCACCAGGTCCGCTGGCTGCTGGTCCTGGTGTCCGGCAGCTTCATGGTCGTCGCCCTGAGCCCCCGGCTGTCCGCACGGACCGGACACCTGATCCTCGCGTTCCTGCTGGCGGGGGCCCTGTGCTCGGTGGTGGTCTGGTCCAGGCCGAAGACCCGGGTCGAACGGGAGAAGCTCCAGGCACTCATCAGCGGGCAGGAACACTACGCCGCGCTGATGGCGGGGGAGTTGCACGACGAGGTGCTGCAACTCCTCGCGCTGACAAGGCGGCAGCTCGACGCGGCCCGGGCCAAGGAGGATCCCGGTGCCTGGTACGAGGCCGTCGATCTGGCGGTACGGAGGCTCGACGAGCAGGAATCCGTACTGCGCGGCGTGATCGCCAGCCTGCACCCGGTGGCCCTGCGCGGAACGGGCCTGACCGCGACGGTCCGTTCGCTCGCCGACCGTGTGGCCGCCGACAGCGGGCTGACGGTGCGTGTGCACGTCCAGGGTGATCCCCTCGACGAACCGAAGGCCGGCGACGGGGTGGCCCAGACCGCCTACCGCATCGTCCAGGAGTCCCTCAGCAATGTGGTGAAGCACGCGGACGCCCGGCACACCAGAGTGACCCTGGTCTACCGGCGCGGCTGCGTGAGTGTCACCGTCGCCGACGACGGACGCGGCATTCCACGGAACTCGCGGCTGATCGAGTCGGGCTACGGGATTCCGGGCATGCACTGGCGTTGCGAGGCGTACGGCGGCACCCTCTCGGTACTTTCCCCGGGCACCGGCCTGGGAACCGTCGTCCGCGCCACCCTCCCCCTCGCCCTCCCCCTGGAGCCGCGCCGCGCAGAAGGCCGCGGCCGCCATCCCTCCCAGCGCGGATAGAGCCCCTATGCCCTCCTTATGACCTGGAGAGGGCTAATTCAAGCCAAAAGAAGCATGGTGTCCGGGATCACAGCTCCGTAAGCTGTCGCATTCTTTATACCGCCCGTTCGGTTTTGTCTTGACGTTCATGATCGAAGGTGAGAAGCTGTCACAGTCTGTGCATAGGACACTGAAGTATTGAAGTAGCGTCAAAAACACACTGCGTACGTAGCGTTAGCATCCGTGGTGGCACTCATCACGGATCGGGGGATGGGACGCTGTCGATGTGCTTCCTTACCCCCTGCCGGGCTGAGATCCAGCCGATGGCAGGTACGGCTCTACAAGCGCCAGCGGGGATGGGAAAACCGGTGCTGATCAATGTTCTTGGCCCTATGGGCGTCGAACACGGGGGAAAGACCTACCGGATCCGGGCGAAGAAAGTTCGCACGCTGTTGACCGTTCTGGCACTCCACGCTGGACGGACGGTTTCCTGGGACACGCTGGTCAGTGAGTTATGGGCCGACAAGGACCTGGCGAACAGCAGAAATGCGTTGCACGCAAACGCGGCGCGGTTGAGAAAGCTGCTGGAGAGCTGGGACCTGGAAGGGCATCCCGATGAGCTGGTTCTCACCGCCAACAACAGCTATCTGCTGAATCTTCCGCAGGACGCCACGGACGCCGCGCGATTCCTGCGGTTGGCGGGCCGTGGTGCGGAGCTGCTGCGTACGGATCCGGAACGCGCCGGGGAAGTGCTGAACGAGGCATTGAGCCTCTGGCGCGGGCCCGCGCTGCTGGACGCCGGCGAGGGTCTGCTCTGCCGCTCGACGGCCGCGCAGCTGGAGGAGCGGCTGATGACGCTCCGTGAAGACCTGGTGATGGTCAAGCTGCACACGGGCGGTGAGCGCGAAGCGATCGCCGACCTCCAGGAACTGGTCGTGGCCCATCCGGGACGCGAGCGGTTCAGCGAGCAGTTGATGATCGCCCTGTACCGCTGCGGCCGGCAGAGCGAGGCCCTCGACACCTACCAGCGCACCCGCGCCTGGCTCCGGAGCGAACTCGGCCTGGACGTCGGGCGGTCACTGCGCGAGCTGTACCAGTCGGTCCTCGCCCAGGACCCGGTGCTGGACGCCCGGACGTAGGCCGTACCACAGTCGTAACCACACCCACAGCCGTAGCCACACTCACAGGCGTAGCCACACTCTTCGATCAGAGGGACGACGCGGTGCTCAACAGAGGTCGCAAGACCTGCCGTTGAGCACCGCGTCGCCTTCTCCACAGTGCGCCGCACAGTGCTCTTCTTCGCTCTTCTTCGCTCTTCTACACGTTGCGGTACGCGCGCAGGCTCAGCGGAACACACACCGCCAGCAGCACGGCAAGCGTGCCGGCCGTGACCAGTACCGGGTGGTCGGCGGGGAAGCCCGTACCGGTGACGACCGGATTGCCCCACAGCTGCCGGCAGGCCGTGACCACCGAGCTGACCGGGTTCCACTCGGCCAGCGGCCGGATCCACGAGGGCAGGCCCTGGACCGAGAAGAAGGCGTTGGACAGGAACGAGAACGCCACCAGCACGATTGCGCCCACCGAGTCGATGGTCTCCGGGGAGCGCAGGAGCAGGCCGATCAGCACGCCCACCCACAGCATGGTGTAGATGAACGCCAGGATCAGCGCGAAACCGCCCGCCACCGACAGCGGGTCCGCGTGCGGTCGCCAGCCGACCACCAGGCCGACCAGCATCACCACGGCCAGGCCGAGGGCGGAGACGATCAGGTCGGAGAGGGTCTGCCCGGCCAGCACCGCCGTACGGGAGATGGGCAGCGAGCGGAAGCGGTCCACGAGTCCGCCGCGCATGTCCATGGCCACGCCGATGGCGGTGGGCCCGATGCCGGCCAGTCCCACCTGCACGGCCACCCCGGCCATCAGGTACTCCTGGTAGTCGCCGCTGCCCGGCACCGAGATGGAGTTGCGGAAGAGGTAGCCCACCGCGATCAGCAGCACCAGCGGGTTCATCACGATGCCGAGGAACTTTCCCGGCGCCCGTCGCAGATGGAGCAGGCGCCGCCCGGCCAGAGCGGCCGTGTCGGCCAGGCCCGCGGCGATGCCGCCGGGCGGGGCGGTCACCACGCCGAGTTCACTCATGGACAGCAGCCTTCGGCTCGTTGCGCTCGGTCAGTTGGAAGAACACGTCGTCGAGGGTGGGGCGCCGCAGCTCGAAGTCGGTGACCTCCACGCCGGCGGAGCGCAGCGCGCCGGCGATGGCGGCGACGCTCGCCAGCCCGGAGTCGAGCGGGACGGTGAGGCGGGGGGTCCCGGTCTCCACCACCGGCTCCGCGGTGGTCAGACCGGAGAGGGCGGACACCGCGACCGGGAGGTGGTCGAGGTGCGCAACGGCCACCTCCAGGTGGTCGGTGCCGACCGTCCGCTTGAGCTGGGCGGGAGTGCCCGCGGCGATCACCTGGCCGCTGTCGATCACCACGATCTGATCGGCCAGCTGGTCCGCCTCCTCCAGGTACTGCGTCGTCAGCAGGACGGTGATGCCCTCGGCGACGAGTTCGCGCACCACCTTCCACAGCACCGTGCGACTGGTGGGGTCGAGCCCGGTGGTCGGCTCGTCCAGGAAGAGCACCGGTGGCCTGGCGATCAGGCAGGTGGCGAGGTCGAGCCGGCGGCGCATACCGCCGGAGTACGTGCCCACCGGACGGTCGGCCGCGGACTCCAGCTCGAACCGCGCCAGCAACTCGTCCGCGCGCCGCCGCGCCCCGCGCCGGCCCTGTCGCAGCAGTTTGCCGAGCAGGACCAGGTTCTCGCGGCCGGTGAGCAGTTCGTCCACGGCCGCGTACTGCCCGGCCAGGCCGATCCGCCGGCGTACCTCCCGGCTCTGGCGCACCACGTCGTACCCGGCGACGGTGGCGTGCCCGGCGTCCGGTGCCAGCAGGGTGGACAGGACCCGTACGGTCGTCGTCTTGCCCGCCCCGTTGGGACCCAGTACGCCCAGCACCGAGCCCGCGGCCACCGACAGGTCGATCCCGCGGAGAGCGTGGTGGCCCTTGTAGCGCTTGTGCAGCCCTTCCGCGTAGACCGCGGTGTCCGCCCCCATGGCCGTCAGCTGCCGGAGTGTGCGGCCAGGCTCTTGGGCCGCATGTCGGTCCAGTCGCGCTCGACGGCGGCCAGCGCCTCGGCGCGCGGGCGCGCTTCGAGGGTCACCGTCCAGCCGGCCGGCACCTCGGCGAAGGTGGGCCAGATGCTGTGCTGGCCCTCGGCGTTGACCAGGACGTGGAAGGTGCCTTCTTCGTTGTCGAACGGGTTGGCCATGAGAGTTCTCCTTGTGATCGGTCGGGTCGTACCCGAGGTTCCGTCGGGTCGTACCCGGAAGGTCGTGGTCGGTGGCTCAGCCGTGCAGGCGGTCCAGTTCGGCGGCGACCGCGCGGCCGATGGCGGCCTGCGGCCCGGAATGCATCATGAACTCGTGGCCGCAGGGCACCGGGTGGACGGTGGGCTCACTGTCGGTGTGCCCCTTCCACCGGCCCGGTTGCGCGGCGCGCTCCGCCGGCGTCAGCCCGAGGTCCGCGACGAACAGGTGCATCGGGGCCCGGACGCGTCCGGGCGTGTGCTCCCGGACGAGACGGACGTGGTTGCGCATCACGTCCACGAGCCGGGGGACGTCCACGTCACCCAGGGGGCTGTCGGCGCGGCGCAGGGCGTCGCGCACCATCTGGGCCGTCGGTTCGGCCGCGTCGTCACCGCGCTCCAGACCGCAGTATTCGAGTACCGCGGTCAGCAGCATGCCGTCCGTGGGCACCGGGTCGGTGAGGTCGGCGGGGTAGCCGTCCAGGTTGGCGAGCAGGGCCACTTCCTCCCCCGCGCGCTCCAGCTGGACGGCCATCTCGTGGACGACCACACCGCCGAAGGACCACCCGAGCAGGTGGTACGGCCCGGTCGGCTGGATCTCCTTGAGACGCGCGATGTACTCGGCCGCGACCTGCCCGATGCTCTCCGGCAGCGGCCCCGGGCCGGTGACGGCCGGCGACTGGAGCCCGTGGACCGGGTGCCGGTCGCCGAGGTGCGCGGCCAGGCCGAGGTAAGGCAGGGCGAAGCCCATACCGCCGTGGACACAGAACAGCGGCGGGCGGTCCCCGGTGGCGCGCAGCGGAAGGACCGGTCCGAACGGGTCGAGCGGCGCGGTGCCTTCGGAGTGGTCGTCGAGGCGCTGCCGTACGCGGTCCAGGAACGTCGTCCCCGCCACCCGGTCGGCGTGCTCCAGCGCCGCGGCCAGGGCCTCGACGCTCTTGTGCCTGAAGACATCGGACAGCGCGAGGTCGAGTCCCGCCTTCCGGGCCCGGCCGACGAGCTGCACGGAGCGGATGCTGTCGCCGCCCAGCTCGAAGAAGTCCGCCTCGGCGCCGACCCGGGGCAGGCCCAGGACCTCGGTGAACACCTGGCACAGCAGCGTCTCGTGGGCCGTGCGCGGGTCCCGGCCGAGGGCGGCCGGTTCGGCCGGGTCCAGGGCGGGCAGGGCCTTGCGGTCCACCTTGCCGTTGGGGGTCAGGGGCAGCGCGTCCAGTGCCACGAAGGCGCTGGGGACCATGTAGTCGGGCAGCAGCCCGGACAGGTGCTCACGCAGGGTGGTCGCGGACACCGGCGCATCCTCGGGCACGACGTACGCGGCCAGCCGGCGGTCGCCGGGCCGGTCCTCCCGTACGTCGGCGACCGCTTGGGCGACGCCCGGGTGGGCGGCCAGCGCGCTCTCGATCTCGCCGAGTTCGATACGGAAACCGCGGAGCTTGACCTGGTGGTCGACGCGGCCGGCGTAGACGAGCCGGCCGTCCGCGGTCCAGCGCGCCAGGTCGCCGGTGCGGTACATCCGCGCGCCCGCCGGTCCGAACGGGTCGGCGGTGAACCGCTCGGCGGTGAGGCCGGGGCGGCCGAGGTAGCCGCGGGCCAACTGCGCGCCGGCCAGGTACAGTTCGCCGGTCACGCCGGGCGGCACCGGCTGCAGTCGCGCGTCCAGCACGTAGGCGCGGGTGTTGTCCAGCGGGCGGCCGATCGGCGGCCTGCCCTCACCGGTCAGCGGGTCGCTCGCGGTGGCGCAGACGGTGGACTCGGTGGGCCCGTAGCAGTTGTGCAGCGCCCGGCCGGCCGACCAGCGGGCCGCGACCTCGGCGGGCAGCGCCTCGCCCGCGGTGATCAGGGTCAGGGTGTCCGGCAGGGTGATGTCCTCCGGGAAGGCGGCCAGGACGACGGGCGGCAGGACGGCGAGGTTCACGCCGTGCCGCACGATCAGATCGGCCAGCGGCTCCCCGGGGCCCCGGCTCTCCGGTGTGGCCAGGACGAGGGTGCCGCCGGACAGCAGCCCCATCGCCAGCTCGGCGCAGGCCGCGTCGAAGCTGGACGAGGCGAACTGCAGGACGCGGGAGTGCGGGCCGAGCGAGAAGCGGCGCACATGGTCGGCCGCGAGGGCGGCGAACCCGGCGTGCTCGATCACCACGCCCTTGGGGCGGCCGGTGGAGCCCGAGGTGTAGATGACGTACGCGGCGTCGCGGCCCGTGAGCGGGCGCGTGCGGTCGGCGTCGGCCGGGTCGGCCTCCGGGTGGCCGGCCGCGATCCGGGCGCCCGGCTCCGTACCGTCGCCGAGTTCGATCACCCGGGCGTCGGTTCCCGCCAGCAGGCCCGCCGTGCCCGGCGCGGCCAGGACGCAGACCGGTGCCGCGTCCTCCACCATGTACGCGAGGCGGTCGGCCGGGTAGTCCGGGGCGAGGGGGAGGAAGGCGGCGCCGGACTTCAGCACGGCCAGGGTCGCGACGATCATGTCCACCGACCGCGGCAGCATCAGGCCGACGAACCGGCCGGGGCCGGCGCCGTGCCCGACGAGCTGCCGGGCCAGCCGGTCGGCGCGGGCGTTGAGCTCCCCGTACGACAGCGACTCGTCGCGGAAGACGACCGCCTCGTGGTCCGGCTGCCGGGCGGCGTGCTCCTCGAAGATCCGGTCCACGGTCAGCGGCGGGACGTCGGCGGTGGCGCCGTTCCACTCGGTGACCAGGCGCCGGCGCTCCCCGTCGCCGAGGACGTCGATACCGCTCAGCGGCGTCTTCGGGGCGGCGGCCGCGGACCGCAGGACGCGGGAGAAGCGGTCGGCGAGCTGCCGGACCGTCTCCGGCCGGAAGAGCCGGGTGCTGTACTCGACCACCAGGTCGATGCCGCCGAACTCCCCCTCGGCGCCGCCGGAGCGCTCGGTGAGCTGGAACGCCAGGTCGAACTTGGCGGTGGCGCTGCCGACGGGCTCCGTCTCCGCCGACAGACCGGGCAGTTCGAGCCGGGCGTCCGCGGTGTTCTGGAACGCCAGCATGACCTGGAAGAGCGGCTGCCGGGCCAGCGAGCGGACCGGGTTGCAGACCTCGACCAGCCGCTCGAAGGGCAGGTCCTGGTTCTCGTAGGCGGCCAGGTCCGTTTCCCGTACGCGGCGCAGCAGTTCGGCGAAGGTGGGGTCGCCGGAGGTGTCGGTGCGCAGGACGAGGGTGTTGGTGAAGAAGCCCACGAGGTCGTCCAGCGCCTCGTCGGTGCGGCCCGCGATCGGGCTGCCGAGGGGGATGTCCTCCCCCGCGCCCATCCGCGTCAGCAGCGCGGCCAGCGCGGCCTGGACGACCATGAACAGGCTCACGCCGTGGGCGCGGGCCAGCTCCGCCAGGGCGCGGTGCAGATCGGGTCCGAGGAGGGCGGCGTGCTCCGCGCCCTCGTGGCCGGCGACCGCGGGCCGGGCGAAGTCGGCGGGCAGCTCGATCTCCTCCGGCAGGCCCGCGAGGGCGGCCTTCCAGTAGGCGAGCTGGCGGGCGGCGGGGCTCTCCGGGTCGTCCTCCTCACCGAGCACCGCACGCTGCCACAGCGCGTAGTCCGCGTACTGCACGGGGAGTTCCGACCACTGCGGAGGCGTGCCGTCCCGGCGCGCGGCGTAGGCCCGTGCGAGGTCGTCGGCGAGCGGTGTCAGCGACCAGCCGTCGCCCGCGATGTGGTGCAGGACGAGCAGCAGTACGTGCCGGTCGGCGCCGAGAGTGAACAGTTCGGCGCGCAGCGGGATCTCGCACGAGAGGTCGAAGCCGCGCGCCGCGGCCGCGGCCAGCTCGGCGCCCAGCCGGTCCTCGTCGGTGCTGCTCTCCCGCAGCGCGAACGCCGTCTCGTCCCGCGGCAGTACGTGCTGGCGCGGTGTGCCGTCACGGTCGGGGAAGACCGTGCGCAGGCTCTCGTGGCGGCCGACGAGGTCGCGCAGCGCGTCGCCGAGCGCCGCCTTGTCGAGGTCGCCGGTCAGCCGCAGGCCGAGGGAGATGTTGTACGTGCCGTGGGCGCCGTCCAGCCGGTTGAGGAACCACAGGCGCAGCTGCGCGAAGGAGAGCGGTACGTCCTCGGGCCGGGTGCCGGGGCGCAGCGCGGGCCGGGCCGCCCCCGCGCGCGGCAGCCGTTCGGCGAGACCGGCGGGCGTACGGGCGTCGAACAGCGTGCGCACCGGGACCTCGGCCCCCAGGACGGTACGGATGCGGCTCACCACGCGGGCGGCGAGCAGCGAATGGCCGCCGTGTGCGAAGAAGTCGTCCTCGGGGCCGAACCGCGGCAGGTCCAGCACCTCCGCGAAGACCTGGCACAGGAGCTCTTCCTGTGGGCTGCGCACGGCCCGGTCGGCCGCCTGCGGGCGCAGCTCGGGGTCCGGCAGCGCCTTGCGGTCCACCTTGCCGTTCGGGGTGAGCGGGAAGGCGTCGAGGGCGACGAAGGCGGCGGGAACCATGTACTCGGGCAGCAGCCCGAGCAGGTGCGCGCGGAGGGCGTCCGGGTCCGGGACGGTGGCGTCCTCGGCGGGCGTCAGGTAGCCGACGAGCAGCTGCTCCCCCGACTGCTGCGCGCGCACGGTCACCACGGCCTGGGCGATGTCCGGATGGCCGCCCAACGCGTTCTCGATCTCGCCGAGTTCGATGCGGAACCCGCGGATCTTGACCTGGTGGTCGGAGCGTCCGATGTACTCCACCTGGCCGTCGGCGCCCCGGCGGACCAGGTCGCCGGTGCGGTACATCCGCTCGCCGGACGGGGAGGACGGGTCGGCGACGAAGCGTTCGGCGGTCAGCCCCGGCCGGTTCAGGTAGCCGCGGGCGAGCCCGGCACCGGCGATGTACAGCTCGCCGACGACGCCCGGCGCGACCGGCCGCAGCCAGTCGTCCAGGATGTGCAGCCGGGTGTGGGCCACCGGGCGGCCGATGGCGGGGGTGCCCGGACGGACGCCGTCGAGCGCCGGTGCGGCGGTGGACCAGATGGTGGTCTCGGTCGGTCCGTACAGATTGGTGATGCTCGCGGTCGCCGTGCGCAGCTCCTCGCCGAGCGGCTCGCTCAGCGCCTCGCCGCCGGTGAAGCCGCGGACCCCGCCGAGCGCCTCGGGGGCGGCGGTGACCAGGGCCTGCCACAGGCTGGGCGTGGCCTGGAGGACGGTGGCACCGGTGGCGGTGATCATCCGGCCCAGGGCGGCCGGGTCCCGTACGGTCTCCCGGTCGGCGATGACCAGCCGCGCGCCGCCCGCCAGCGGGCAGAACAGTTCGGTATTGGCGATGTCGAAGCCGAAGGTGGTGACGGCCAGCAGGCTCTCACCGCGCTCCAGTGCGTACCGCCGCCGGGTGTCCGCCACGATGTTGGCGAACCCGCCCCGGGTGACCACGACGCCCTTGGGACGGCCGGTGGAGCCGGAGGTGAACAGGATGTACGCGGCGTCGTCGGCGGTGAGCGGGCGCGCCCGGTCGGCGTCGGTGAGGTCGGTGCCGGGGAGGCCGGCGAGCAGCTCCTCGGCCCCGTCCTCGTCCATGATCCAGCTCGCCGCCCCGCAGGCCGGCAGCGCGCCGTCGGTGGCCCGCGTGGTCAGGGCCAGGACCGGCCGGGTGTCCTCCAGGACGACCGTGTTGCGCTCGGCCGGGTGGTCCGGGTCGATGGGCAGGTAGGCCGCGCCGGACTTGAGCACCGCCAGGGCCGCCACGACCAGGTCGGCGGAGCGGGGCAGGGCGATGGCGACGGTACGGCCGGGGGCCGCGCCCCGTGCGACGAGCGCGCGCGCCAGGCGGTTGGCCCGGGTGTTCAGCTCCCGGTACGTCAGGGAGGTCTCCCCGCACACGACGGCGATGTCGTCCGGCAGTTCCCGGACGCGCTCCTCGACGGCCTCGGTCACGGGACGGTACGCGACCGTGGTGACTCCCTCGTCGACGGCCTGCCGGGCCTCCTCGTCCTCCAGGACCGAGATCCGGGCGAGCGGCTGCTCCGGGTCGGCGGCGACGGCGGCGAGGACGCGCAGCAGGCGGCGCCCGAACAGCTCGGCGTCGGCGGCCTCGTACAGGTCCGGTGCGTAGTCGAAGCGCAGGTCGAGGCGGCCACCGGGGCCGGGCAGCACGGCGAGGGCCAGGGGGTAGTGGGTGACGGAGCGGATGGCGGCGTCGGCGACGCGCAGCCCCGGCAGCGACGCGGCCAGCCCGTCCTCGTCCATCGGGTAGCTCTGGAACAGCATCACGGTGTCGAAGAGTTCGCCGATGCCCGCCTGCCGCTGGATGTCGGCGAGCCCGACGTGCTCGTACGGCATCAGTCCGGACTGCCGCTCCTGGACGTCGGCGAGCAGCGCGGCGACCGACTGGCCGGGGCGGGCCGTCACCCGTACCGGGACCGTGTTGGCGAACAGGCCCACCATCGTCTCGACGCCGGGGAGTTCGGCGGGCCGGCCGGCCGTGACCGTGCCGAAAACCACGTCCGTACGGCCGGTGAGGGCGCCCAGGACGAGGGCCCAGGCGCTCTGGAAGACGGTGTTGAGGGTGACGCCGAGGCTGCGGGCGCGGGCCGCCAGGTCCGCCGCCAGCCGCTCGGGCACGTTCATGACCAGCGACTGCGGCAGCGCCGGGACGCGATCGGCCGCGGGCGCCAGACGGGTGGGCTCGGTCAGTCCGGCGAGCGCGTCCCGCCACGCGGTGTGCGCGGCATCGGCGTCCTGGGCCGCGAGCCAGGCCAGGTAGGAGCGGTACGGGGCCACCGGGGGCAGCCCGGCGTCGGCTTCCCGCCCGCCGTGCGCGTACAGGGTGAACAGGTCCTGGATGAGCATCGGCAGCGACCAGCCGTCGCACAGGCTGTGGTGCAGGGTCCAGATGAAGGTGTGCCGCTGCTCGGCCTGGCGTACGAGCACGAAGCGCATCAGCGGTGGCCGGGCGAGGTCGAAGCGGCCCCGCCGCTCCTCGTCGGCCAGCTCGCGCAGCTGCCCGGCGTCGGCGCCCGGCAGCTCCCGCTCGCTCCACGGGAGCGTGACCTCGTGCGGCACCAGCTGTACGGGGTCACCGGTCGCGCGGCGGCGGAAGCAGGCCCGCAGGTTGGGGTGCCGGTTCAGCAGACCGGCGCAGGCGGCGCGCAGCGCGCCGGCATCCAGCGGTCCGTCGAGTTCGACGGAGAGCTGCAGCGAGTACGCGTCCGCGCTCTGCGGGTCGTACTCGGAGAGGAAGAGCAGCCCCTTCTGCAGCGGCGCCAATGGCAGCACATCGCTGATGCCCGAACGCTTCATGGCGCCTTTCTCCTTCTCCTTCCCCGAGTTGACGGGGTTCTTCGCCGAACTGACCGGCGGTTTCGCCGAGTTGACCGGATTCCTGGGTTGCATCGCGTTCACTGGAAGTCACCGAATTCCATGTCGAACTCGTCGAGTTCGTCGTCCGACAGCGCGACCAGCGGCGTGTCGGGAGCCGCCGGCTGGTACGCGGGCGGCGCGTCGGGTGCTGCCTGCGCGGTGGCAGCGAGGGCGGCAGGAGTTTTGTGGAGAAAGATGTCCCGCGGGGTGAGGGTGAGGCCCGCTTTGCGGGCGCGGCCGACGAGCTGGATGGAGCTGATGCTGTCGCCGCCGAGCATGAAGAAGTCGGCGTCGGCGCTCACCTCGGGGAGGTTGAGCACCTCGGCGAACGCCGCGCACAGGACCTCCTCCTGCGGGGTACGCGGCGCACGGCCCGCGGTGGCGGCGGCCAGGTCGGGAGCCGTGAGCGCCTTGCGGTCCACCTTGCCGTTGGCGGTGAGCGGCAGGGCGTCGAGGGTGAGGTAGTCGGTGGGGATCATGTACGGCGGCAGCGTGTGCTGCAGCGCGTCGCGTACCTGCGCGGGGTCCACCGCGCCGACGAGGTGGCCGATGAGGCGCTTGTGGCCCGCGGTGTCGGTGTGTACGTGTGCGGCGGCGTCGGTGATGCCCTCGACGGCGCGGAGGGCGGCTTCGATCTCGCCGAGTTCGATGCGCCGGCCGCGGATCTTGACCTGGTGGTCGCGCCGTTCGAGGAATTCGAGCTGGCCGTCGGGGCGGTAGACGACGTGATCGCCGGTACGGTACATGCGGTGGCCGGGCGGGCCGTAGGGGTCGGCGGTGAAGGTGGCCGCGGTGCGGGCGGGGTCGCCCAGGTATCCGCGTCCGACGCCGGTGCCGGCTACGTACAGTTCGCCGGGTACGCCGACGGGGACCGGGCGCAGCGCGTCGTCGAGGACGTACAGGCGGGTGTTGCGGACGACGCGTCCGATGGGGACGCGGCTGCCGAATGCGCTGTCCGGGTGCAGGACGGCGTGGGTGACGTCGTCGGAGCACTCGGTGGGGCCGTAGGCGTTGACGAGCGGGATGCCCGGGTAGCGGGCGAACCAGCGGTGGCAGACGTCGGCGGGTAGCGCTTCGCCGGTGACGACGAGGTGGCGGAGTGCGGGCAGGGCGGGGAAGTCGCCGGTGGTCTCCCAGGCGTCGAGTGCGGCGCGCAGGAGGGACGGGACGACTTCGAGGACGGTGACGCCCTCGGCCGGGGCGAGCGCGAAGAGGGCGTCGGGGTCCGCGGCGGTGGTGCGGTCGACGGTGCGGGTGGTGCCACCGGCGACGAGCGCGGCGAGCATCTGCCACACCGAGATGTCGAAGGTCACCGGCGCGTTGTGCACCAGCACCTCACCCTCGGCCATCTCCAGGTCCTCCACCTTGGCCAGCAGGTGGTTGACCATGCCGCGCCGGTGCACCATCGCGCCCTTCGGACGGCCCGTGGAACCCGAGGTGTAGATGACGTACGCGAGGTCGTCCTCGCCCCCGGCGAGCGGACGCGGTTCCCACGTCGGCGTGTGCGCGGCCGGCGGTGTCGCGTCGAGGACGACGACCCGGACACCGGCCCCGGCCGCCGCGCCGATCTCCGCGGCCTGGGCCGCGGTCTCCGGACCGGTGAGCAGGATGCCGGCCCCGCTGTCCGCCAGGAGTCCCGTCTGGCGGGCGAGGGGCGCATCGACGTCCAGCGGCAGCCATGCGCCACCGACGCCCAGGACGCCCAGCACGCCGGCCACGTAGGACACGCCGGGCTCGCCCAGCACCGCGACCAGCGAGCCGACACCGGCGCCCGCCTCCGCGAGCTGTTCCGCCACGCGGTCGGCCCACACCACCAACTCGCCATAGGAGACAGGGGTGTTGCCGTCCGTCACGGCCACCGCGTCGGGCCGGGTGACGGCGTGCTCCCGCACCCGTTCCACCACCCCGGCGAAGCCGCCCTCGCGCTCCGTCGCGTTCCACTCCACCAGCAGCTGCCGCGACTCCGCCTCGTCCACGAGTCCGAGGGCGGCCAGCGGACGGTCCGCGCCGGTGACGACCGACTGGAGCAGATGCAGCAGACGGTTGCCGAGACGTTCGACCGCGTCCCGGGCGAAGAGGTCGGGTGCGTAGTCGAAGCGCAGGTCGAGGCGGTGGCCGGCGCCCGGCAGGACCGCCAGGCTCAGCGGATAGTGCCGCCCGTCGCGGGCCTCGGCCTCCAGCAGCCGCAGACCGGTGGCGGAGGCGCGGACGCTCTCCTCGTCCAGGGGGAAGTTCTCGAAGAGCAGGACCGTGTCGAAGAGTTCGCCGAGGCCGACCCGGTTCTGGATCTCCGCCAGGCCGACGTGCTCGTACGGCATCAGGGCCGACTGCCGCTCCTGGAGACCGGCCAGCAGGTCCGCGAGGGTCTCCTCGGGCCGGGTGCGCACCCGCACCGGCACCGTGTTGAGGAACAGACCGATCATGCTCTCCACGCCCGGCACCTGCGCCGGGCGGCCGGAGGTCACCGCGCCGAAGACGATGTCGTCGCGGCCGGTGAGCGAACCCATCAGCAGCGCCCAGCAGCCCTGGAAGACGGTGTTCAGGGTCAGCCCGTGCGCACGCGCCCAGGCGGCCAGGTCGGTCACCAGGCGCTCGGGCACCGCCATGCCGACCGTGTCCGCGAGGACCGCGGCACGCTCGACACCCTCCGGAGCGACCAACGTCGGTCCCTCGACGCCGTGCAGCGCCGTCTGCCACTCCGCGAGCGCCGCCTCGGTGTCCTGGGCCGTCAGCCAGGCGAGGTAGTCGCGGTAGGGCACGGGTTCGGCCAGCGCGCCGGCGTCGCCCCCGTACAGCGTGAACAGCTCGCGCACCAGCAGCGGCATGGACCAGCCGTCCACCAGGCTGTGGTGGATCGTCCACAGGAAGTGGTGCCGGTCCGGGCCGGTGCGCGCCAGGACGAAGCGCATCATGGGCGCCGCGGCCGGGTCGGACAGGTCGAAGCGCAGGGCGCGTTCCGCGTCGGCCAGGCGGGCGACGGCATCGGCCGTCTCCGCCGGGGACGCCCCTCCGGCCGTCAGGTCCGCCTCCCGCCAGGGCACCCGCACCGTGTGCGGGATCAGCTGGACGGGAGCACCGGACTCGCGGTGGTGGAAGGACGCCCGCAGGTTGGGGTGCCGGTGCAGGAGTTCGGCGCAGGCGGCGCGGAGCGCGGCGGCGTCCACCTCTCCGCCGAGTTCCAGGCCGAGCTGGAGGACGTACGCGTCCACGCCGTCCGGCTCGTACTCGGACAGGAACAGCAGGCCCTTCTGGAGCGGCGCCAGCGGCAGGACGTCCGCCAGCCCCGTGGACGCCAACCGCGCCTCGTAGGAGTCGAGTTCCTCCTGGGACAGCGACACCAGCGGCAGGTCGGACGGTACCCGGCCGCCCGCGCCGGGCCGCGCCGCGTGGGCCACCAGCAGCTCCAGGGCGCGGAACCACGTCCGGGCGATGTCCTGCGCGTCCTCGTCGGCGAGGATCTCCCCGGCCCAGAGCCAGTCGGCGACCAGGTGGGGGCCGTCGGGGCGGTCCTCGGTCACCGGGGTGACCTCCAGGACGTGCTGGAGCGGCATGTCGGGGGCGGCGGCGGTGCCCACCGCGGCCCCGTCGCCGGCCAGCGACCAGTCGGCCGTGCCGGCGGCGCCGAACCGGCCCATGTAGTTGAAGCCGATCTGCGGGCGGGCGTGGCGGGCCAGGAGGGCGCTGGTCTGCGGGTTGAGGTAGCGCAGGAGGCCGTAGCCGATGCCGTGGTCCGGGATGGCCCGCAGCTGCTCCTTGATCCGTTTGAACGCGGCGCCGACGGCGTCACCGCCCGCCCAGACCTCGTCCCAGTCGAGGTCGCCGGGCGCGAGCCGCACCGGGAAGGCGCTGGTGAACCAGCCCACGGTGCGGGAGAGGTCGGTGTTGTCCACGACCTGTTCGCGGCCGTGCCCCTCGAGTTCGATCAGGGTGTCGGGGGAGCCGTCCGCGGCGGCCGTACGGCGGCGCCAGTCGGCCACCGCCAGCGCGAGCCCGGTCAGCAGCACGTCGTTGATCTCGGCGTGGAACGCCGGGGCGACCTCGGTCAGCAGCGCGCTGGTCTGCTCGGCCGGCAGCACGAGCCGCAGCCGGTGCGCGGTCGCGTAGGTGTCCCGCGCGGCGTCCAGACCCCGCGCGCCGGGCAGCGGCTCGGGGCCGCGCGCATGCTCGGTCCACAGCGGCAGCTCCGCGGTGCGGGCGGCGGTGCGCGCGTCGTCGGCCAGCAGCCGCGACCAGCTGCGGTACGAGGTGCCGACCGGGGCCAGGGCCGGCGTGCCGCCCGCCTCGACGGCCGACCAGGCCGCGGCGAGGTCGGGCAGCAGTACCCGCCAGGAGACCCCGTCCACGGCGAGGTGGTGCACCATCAGCAGCAGCCTACGGGGCTGCCCGGGACCGGCGTTCAGCAGGACGGCCTGGAGCAGGTCACCGGCGGTGGGGGCCAGACGCCGCTGCGCCAGGGCGGCCTGTTCGACGACCACCTCGTCCGGGTCCGCCCCGGCCGGCACCTCGGCCTCGTGCACCGCACCCGTCAGATCGACCGTGCCCCGCGGCCGGACGTTCAGCGTCCACAGGCCCTCCACCGGCACGTCCAGCTGCATGCGCAGCGCGTCGTGGCCGTCGACGACGGAGTACAGCGCGCGGGTCAGCCGCTCGGTGTCCACGTGGTCCGGCACCCGGACCACGACGTACTGGGCGAAGGAGCCGACCGGTCCGGCGACCGCGCCGCCGTCCTCCCGCAGCTGGTGGGCGATCGGCATGATCTCCAGCTCGCCGACCCCGTCGTCCGCGCCGACCACCGCGGCACCGGCCTGGGCGGCCTGGGCGGCGGTGGCGAGGGCGGCCGGGGTCTTGCGGAGGAACACGTCCCGGGGCGCGAACACCAGCCCCGCGCTACGGGCGCGGCTCACCACCTGGATGGCGCTGATGCTGTCCCCGCCGAGCGCGAAGAAGTCGTCATCGGCCGCGACCGACGGCAGGCTCAGCACCTCGGCGAACGCGGCGCACAGGATCTCCTCCTGCGGGGTGCGCGGCGCCCGGCCCGCGGTGGTGGCGGCCGCGTCGGGAGCCGTGAGCGCCTTGCGGTCGACCTTGCCGTTCGGGGTGAGCGGCAGGGCGTCCAGGATCACGAACTCGCCGGGGACCATGTACTCGGGAAGCACGAGCAGCAGATCGGCCCGCACCCGCTCGGGCGCGGCCGTGCCCACCAGATGGCCGATGAGACGCCGGCGGCCGGTGGCGGCGTCGGTGTGCACCTGCGCCGCGCCGTCGGTCACGCCGTCGACGTCCCGGAGCGCCGCCTCGATCTCCCCCAGCTCGATCCGGCGGCCCCGGATCTTGACCTGGTGGTCCCGGCGCTCCAGGAACTCCAGCTGGCCGTCCGGGCGGTAGACCACCCGGTCGCCGGTCCGGTACATCCGCTCGCCCACCGCCCCGAACGGGTCCGCGACGAACGTCGAGGCGGTACGCCCCGGATCACCGAGATAGCCGCGCCCGACGCCGGTGCCCGCCACATACAGCTCACCCGCGACGCCCACCGGCACCGGCCGCATGGCGTCGTCCAGCACGTACAGGCGCGTGTTGCGCACCACGCGGCCGATCGGCGCGCGCGTCCCCAGCTCGTCGTGGCCCTCCAGCACGGCGTGGGTGACGTCGTCCGAGCACTCGGTCGGGCCGTACGCGTTGACCAGCGGAACGCCCGGGTAACGGGCGAGCCAGCGGTGGCACACGTCCACCGGCAGCGCCTCACCCGTCACGACCAGGTACCGCAGCTTCGGCAGCGACGGGAAACCGCCCGCCGTCTCCCACGCGTCCAGCGCCGCGCGCAGCAGCGACGGCACGACCTCCAGGACCGTCACGCCCTCGTTGTCCGTCACCGCGAACAGCGCGTCCGGGTCGGCCGCCACCGTACGGTTCACGACGCGCGTCGTCCCCCCGGCCACCAGCGCGGCGAGCATCTGCCACACCGAGATGTCGAAGGTCACCGGCGCGTTGTGCACCAGCACCTCACCCTCGGCCATCTCCAGGTCCTCCACCTTGGCCAGCAGGTGGTTGACCATGCCGCGCCGGTGCACCATCGCGCCCTTCGGGCGGCCCGTGGAACCGGAGGTGTAGATCACGTACGCGAGGTCGTCCTCGTCGCCGCACACCGGGCCCAGGCCCTCGGCCCGGGTACCCACGGCCGGGAAGGGCGCGTCGAGGACGACGATCCGGACCTCGGAACCGGCCGCCGCCACGATCTCCTCGGCCCGCGCCCGCTCACCGGGCCCGGTCAACAGGATCCGCGCACCGCTGTCCGCCAGCAGCCCGGTCTGGCGGGCGATCGGCGCGTCCACGTCCAGCGGCAGCCAGGCGGCGCCGGCACCCAGCACACCGAGGACGCCGCCGACGTACCGCGCACCCGGCTCACCGAGCACCGCCACCAGCGACCCGACACCCGCACCGGCCGCCACCAGCCGCCCCGCGATCCCGTCGGCCCACACCGCCAGCGCCCCGTACGAGACCTGGACCTCGCCGTCCGCCACGGCCACCGCGTCCGGACGGGCGGCGGCGTGCTCCCGCACCCGCTCCACCACACCCGCGAAGCCGCCACCGCACTCGGTGTCGTTCCAGTCCACCAGCACCCGCCGCGACTCCGCCTCGGTCAGCACCCCCACGCCCGCCAGCGGCCGGTCGGCCGCCGCGTGCGAGAGGGCGTCGAGGAAGGCGGCGAAGCGGTCCCGGTGGGCTTCGAGGTCCTCGACCGCGTAGAGGTCGGGGTTCGCGTTGAGGTGGATCTCCACATCGTCGTCGCCCGACGAGTCGGAGACCGCGAACATGAAGTCGTTGACGATGCCGGTGGACAGGTTGGTGAGGGTGACCGCGCACGGGCCGAAGGCGAGTTCCGGCTCGGGCGGCAGGACGTTGACGAACGGACCGAACGGCCGCCGGTCGTCGACCCGCAGCCCCATGTCCCGGCGCACCCGGTCGCCCCGGTACCGCTGGTGGTTCAGCGTCCGCAGCAGCGCGTCGGCGACCGTGCGCAGCAGCTGTTCCAGCGTGGTGTCGGGCGCGACGGCGACGCGCAGCGGCAGGTAGTTGGCGACCATGCCGGGGACCGAGCGGCCGGCGGCGCTGGTGCGCGCGTTGACCGGCAGGGTCAGCAGGATCTCGTCGGCGCCGGTCATCCGCTGGGTGTACGCCGCGGCGGCGGCCATGACGAGCGTCGGCCAGGTCACCCGGGCGCGGCTCGCGGCGGCGCGCAGACGCCGCACGACCGGCTGCGGCAGGGTCGTGCTGCGGCGCAGGAAGCCCCGGGCCGGGGCCGGTTCGCGGCCGGAGAAGCTGACCGGGTCGGGGGCGTCGGCGTACGCACGGGCCCAGTACGCCCGGTCCCGCTCGGCGCGGCGCGAGGAGGCGTACGCGATCTCGTCGTCCACCAGCACCTTCAGCGGCGGCAGTTGACCGTCCTCGGTCGGCCGGCCCTCGTGCAGAGCGGTGTAGATCTCGGCCAGCCGCCGGTAGAACAGCGGGCGCACAAAGCTGTCACTGACGATGTGGTGCGCGCACAGGTAGAGGAAGGCGCGGTCCGGACCGAGGGTGAGCAGCGCGGCCCGCACGAGCGGGAAGGACGTCACCTCGATCGGGCGGTCCAGGTCCCGGCTCATCCAGGCGTGGGCGGCGGCCTCGGGGTCGTCCTCGGCGCTCAGGTCGACCGTGATGCAGGGCAGGGCCTCCAGGGGCTCGACCACCTGGCGCGGCTCGCCGTCCTCCTCGGTGAAGCGGACGCGGAAGCACTCGGCCTCGGTGAGGGCCAGGCCCAGCGCCGCTTCGAGGCGGGCGGGGTCCAGGGGACCTCGGATGTCGAAGTGGTCGGCCATGTTGTACGCGAGGTCGCCCTCGGCGAACTGCTCGTCGAACCAGATCTCGGTCTGTGCCGCGGTGAGCGGCAGACCCGGTTCGATACGTGCACTCATGACGACAGCCTCCTGGAGGTCCTGCGGGGAAGAGTTGGTGTTCAGCGGGCCGGCGGCCCAGGTCTGCGCGGTGGCCGGTGCCGTGCGGTGACGGGGACCCTCCGCGGTGCGCCGGGGCGGATCCGGGACGCGGGCTACGCCGTGGCCCTGCCCGCCGAGGACAGCTCGTCCGCCCCGGACAGCTCGTCCCTGCCCAGGCCGTAGATGTCCCGGAGCCAGTTCTCCTGGTAGACGGTGTCCAGGTAGTGGTCCCCCAGGTCCGGGGAGATCGCCACGCCGACGATGTCCCGCTCCGCGCGGTTCGCGGCGATCCACTGCTGTGCGCCGCTGAGCACGGTGCCGGTGGAGCCGCCGAGGACGAAGCCGTGCCGGACCAGGCGGTGGCACATCCGGATGGTGTCGGTCTCGGCCACATGCACCACGTCGTCCACGTACGAGTCGTCGAGGATCTGCGGGCGGACGCTGGTGCCCAGGCCGGGGATCATGCGCGGGGCCGGCGGTGTGCCGAAGGTGACCGAGCCGACGCTGTCGACGGCGACGACGGTGACCGAGGGCCGGTTCTCCCGGAAGTAGCGGGCGCAGCCCATCAGGGTGCCGGTGGTGCCGGCACCGACGAAGAGCACATCGAGGTCCGGGAACTGGGCGGCGATCTCGGGCCCGGTGGTGCGGTAATGGCTCTTCCAGTTACCGCGGTTGGCGTACTGGTTGAGCCATACGTAGCCCTCGCCGCTCGCGCACAGCTCCTTGACGTAGCGGATGCGGGCGCCGAGCAGGCCGCCGTCCTCGTCGGGCTCGGTGATGATCCGTACCTGGGCGCCGAGGTTCTCCATGCGCTGGCGGTTGGTCAGCGTGCACCGGCTGTCGGTGACGCAGATGAAGTGGTAGCCCTTGCTCGCCGCGACCAGGCTCAGCGCGACGCCGAGGTTTCCCGACGACGATTCGACCAGGGTCATCCCGGGCCGCAGGGTGCCGGCCCGCTCGCCGCTCGCGATCATTTCCACGGCGGCCTTCAACTTGATGGAACCGGCGAAGTTGAATCCCTCGCACTTGAGGTAGAGATGCTCGCCGAGCACGGACTTCAGGTCAATGAACAGATCCGACACATTGAATTCATGCGGTGCGGATATAACAGGCATGTCTGGTCCTCCCGGCCGCAGGGGTGATCCCGTAGAAGGGTTTGCGGCTACTTTTTTCCGTGCCGGGAAAGCTCGTGGAAGAAGCCGCCGATCTCGTGCAGTTCACCCTTGGTGGCGAGGGCGTCGTACACATGCTTGGCGACGGTCAGGTCGAGCACGCCGAGGCCGAACGGCGAGAACACCACGGGCCGGTTCCGCGGAATCTTGACCGTTCCCGTCATCACGTGGTGCAGCGTCCCGTTGATGAAGTACCGGTTGCCCACCTGCTGCTCGACCAGGTGCACCGAGGTGTTCGCCTTCAGTACGTGCTCGATGTCGTCGACGACGTTGGACGAGGCCTTGATCACCTCGGGACCGAGGTCGCGCAGCGAGACATTGAGCACCACCGGGTTGTGGGAGAACCACGCCGGGTTGGTGACGTGCGGAGTGCCGGCGACGGTCGCGAAGATCACCAGGTCGCTGTTGCGGATCAGGCTCTCGGCGGAGTCGTGGATCGTCGTACGCGAGGTGCAGCCGGCCGACCGCAGGTGGCTTTCGAAACCCGCGGCGTACTCGGAGCTGAGGTCGTGGATACCGATCTCGTCGAATTCCCAGCCGGTACCGGCGAGATAGGTGTGGATGTACCGGGCGATGAGGCCGGTGCCGATGAAGCCCACCCGGGTCGGACGGCCGGCGTCACGGGTGAGCCAGTCGGCGGCCAGCGCCGCGGAGGCCGCCGTGCGGACCGCGCTGATGATGGAGCTCTCCATGCAGGCGAACGGGTAACCGGTGTTCCGGTCGTTCAGGATCAGCACGGCGGACGCCCGCGGCAGTCCGGAGTTGATGTTCTCGGGGAAACTCGAAATCCACTTGATGCCGTCGACCCCGACCTCGCCGCCCACCGAGGCGGGCAGCGCGATGATGCGCGACGACGGCCGGTCCTCGAACTTCAGGAAGTAGGAGGGCGGGTTGACGGTGTCGCCGGTGCCGTGCACGCGGTACGCGTAGTCGACCAGATCGACGATCTGCTTCTCCTGGCCGTCCACAACTCGGGAAACCTGCTCACCCGAGATGACGGAGAACGACGGTACCTCAGTGCCAGAGGAGGGCATGGAAACTCCACCATTGATCTGGGATGGTGACGTCGGTCCGCGGTCTGCGGGCGCGTCAGGGGGCGTCGGTGCCGGAAAGCCACACTTCCCCACTCCACTGACGTTTCGATGACCATTCGATTACCGCTCCGACCGCCTCGGGCGTGGCCGGATTCGTCATCGATCCGTCACTGGCGGGTCAGGGGGAGCGGGTAAAGTCCGGTTCCTTAGAGGCGCTGCGTGCGGCGTCGGACAACCGACTGCCACCGGGAGGTCGTGATGCGCGTCGTTCTCGGGGAGGACCTCTTCCTCCTGAGAGAAGGCATGGAGCGCCTGCTGGCGGCCCACGGCTGCGACATCGTCGCATCCGTCGACAACGCCCCCGAACTGCTGCGGGCGCTGCTGGACGAACGGCCGGACGTGGCCATCGTGGACGTACGGCTGCCGCCGACCTTCACCGATGAGGGAGTCCAGGTCGCGCTGGAAGCACGCCGCCAGATCCCCGGACTGCCCGTGCTGGTGCTGTCGCAGTACGTCGAGCAGCTGTACGCCCGCGAACTGCTCGCCGACGGTGAGGGTTCGGTCGGCTATCTGCTCAAGGACCGGGTGCTCAACAGCGGCCAGTTCATCGAGGCCGTGCGCCGCGTCGCCGACGGCGGCACCGCCATGGACCCCAAGGTCATCGAGCGCCTGCTGCACAACGGCGCACGCCAGGAGCCCCTGGGCCAGCTGACGCAGCGCGAGCTGGAGGTGCTGGGCCTGATGGCGGAGGGCAAGTCGAACGCCGGTATCGCCGAGTCGCTGTTCGTCACGGACAAGGCCATCGGCAAGCACATCAACAACATCTTCAGCAAGCTCCAGCTGCTGCCGTCGAAGGACGACAACCGGCGGGTGCAGGCGGTGCTGACGTACCTGAACAACGACGCGTCCAAGGGCGGCGGGCCGGCGGACCGGACGCCGGCCGGTACCCCGGCGGCCGCGCGGCTCAGCACCCCGCCGCGCATGCCGCCCGGGTCGTTCGCCACTGCCTGACCTCGACCCGTACCGGCGCCGCCGACGGCCGTGCCGCCACGGCCAGCGCCGCCGCGTACCCCTCGCCGGCCGGTACCCCGTACAGCGACCAGTGCCCCGGCACCCGCCCTTCGGGGTCGGTGAGCGGTGTGCCGTCGTCGGCGTCCGGCCCGGTTCCCACCGGCAGCCGCAATCCGTTCACCATGCGGTTTCCGGCCGCCTTGACCCACGCTTCCTTACGGGTCCACAGCCGGGCGTAGCGCGCCGCCGACTGCGCCGGGCCGGCCGCCGCGCGGACGAAGTCCGCCTCCGCGGCCGGGAACCAGCGCCCGGCGCTGCGCGACCGGTCGGCCGGGCGGATCCGCTCCACATCGATGCCGACCGGTCGCCGCGCGGCGACCGCCAGCAGCGCCAGATCCGCGGAGTGGGAGAGGTTGAAGCACAGCTGTGGATGGCCGTCCAGGGCGGGCTTGCCCCAGCGGCCGTGGGAGTAGCGCAGCCGCTCCGGCGGCAGTCCCAGGTAGCCGCCGAGGACCGAGCGGGCGGCGCCGTGCGCGAGGAGGAAGCGCCGCCGGTCGTCGGGGAGCGCCCGCGCACCGCGCTGCCGTTCCTCGGGGCCGAGCAGCGCGGCCAGGCGGGCCACCATGTGCGGTGGCCCGGACAGCGGTATCCGCCAGACGTGCACGGTGCCGTCCGGCGGATACCCGGCGTCGGTCACCCCGCCGGTCACGCCGCCGCGGCGCCGAAGTCGACGACACAGAGGGCGAGTTCCCCGCGGCCGGTGTCGTCGCCCGGCCCGTGCGGTACGTAGTCGGCGACGACGACCGTGCCGCCGTCCCGGATGAAGCGGGGCAGCTCCGCGGCCAGCCGTCCCCACGCACCGGTGCACGGGAACTCCGACGACGCCGGTACGACGTCCGTCGGCGCTCCGGAGGGCAGGGTGATCCGCTCCGGGGTGAGACCGGTGCCGACGATGAGCTCCGTCACCCCGCCGTCCAGGACCTCGCCCAGCCGGCCGTAGGCCTCGTCGAGGGTCAGCCCCGGGTACTGCCGTACGTCGGTCGGTGCGCCGGGGCCGTCCGCGGACAGCAGGAGGGCGGCGGCGCCGTCCCGGGCCTCCGGGCCCTGGCGGGGCGGCTCGGGGTCGGCGGGCGAGGTCGTCTGGTCCATGGCCGTGACCAGGACCCGGTCCGCCCGGCCCGCCGCGGCGTACTGGCCGGCCAGCCGCAGCGCGGTGTACGGGGTCGCCTCGCCCTGGTCGCTGAGGGAGAACGCCAGCGGCGTGCCCGGGACCGTCTCGGTCAGGTACGAGACCCCCGAGGTCCGGGGGTCGAAGTCCGGACGGTCGGAGGCGACGACGACCAGGTCGATCGGCTCCTCGAGGGCCGGCAGGGCGTCGAGCAGGCCCTCGGCCAGGTCGGAGAAGGTGTTGCGGTTCGCCCGCTCCAGCCGCTCCTGGTCGAAGGTGGTGCCGTACAGCTCGGCCATGTCCGCGTAGAGGCGGACCAGGAAGGGGTCGGCGGGGGCCGGCGGCCGGCCCTCGAAGGCGCGGTGCGCGGCCCCCGCGAGGCGCAGCGTCACTGTGCGGCGGCCACGTAGTCGGCCAGCGTACGGACGGTGGCGAAGTGGCTCATCTCCAGCTCTTCGGTGTCGAACTCGACGTCGAAGACCTCCTCCAGGCGCATCAGCAGGTCGAGGACGCCGGTGGAGTCCAGGCCGTAGTCGTCGAAGAGGTTGGCGTCCGGGCCGAGGTCGGGCAGTTCGCGTTCCAGTACGTCGGCGAGCGCCCCGCGCACGGCGGCGATGGTCTCCTGCGCGGCGGATTCAGCGGTCTGTGACATGGCGGTACTCCTGAGAAGAGTGTGGGGTGGTCAGTTGTCGGTCTCGGCGGCGGGCGCCGCGGCCGGGTACAGGCGCTGGCGGCGCAGCAGGTCCTCGGGGAACTCCCGCTCGCCGACCAGGTGGTCCCGGCCGTCGATCACCAGCACCTCGGCGGGGTAGCCGTGGCTGAGGAAGTGCACGGGGGAGGCGGTCGGGCCGTACGCGCCGGAGCGCTCCACGCCGATCAGGTCGCCCGTGCGCAGCGGCGGCAGCTGTACCTTCTTGCCCAGCGTGTCGTTGGGCGTGCACAGCGGACCGGTGATGTTCCAGCTCTCGGTCTCCGCCTCGCCGGTACGGTTGAGCAGCCGGATGGGGAAGTTCCGCTTGACGAAGGAACCGATGCCGACGGCCGCCATGTGGTGGTTGGTGCCGCCGTCGACCACCGCGAAGTTCTCGTTCATCGACGTCTTCACGTAGCGCACACGGGAGACATAGGTCCCGTAGGGCGCGGTGAGGTAGCGGCCCAGCTCGTTGATCAGCCGGGTGTCGGGGTGGCGGGCGGCGAACTCCTCGATCACCGGGTTGAGCAGTGCGGTCAGCCGCTCCTGGTCGAGGTCGCTCTCCCCGTCGAAGTACGCGACGCCGAAGCCGCCGCCGAAGTCGACCAGCTCCAGCGGGAAGCCGAGCTTCTCCGACAGCCGCTCGGCGAGGTCGAAGATGCGGCCGGTGTTCTCGGCCACCACCTCCTCGCTGAGGATGCGGGTGCCCATGTAGACCTGGACGCCCATCAGCCGGATGTGGGCGTGCTGTGCGGCCAGATCGGGCCGGTCGAACAGCTGGGTCTCGTCGATGCCGAACTGCCGCGGCTTGCCGCCCATGGTCAGGCCCGAACCCTTGACCGCGAAGCTCGGGTTGACGCGCAGCGCCACGGACGCGGTGATGCCGCGCTCGCGGGCCAGCTCGTCGATGAGGGCCAGCTCGTCCAGCGACTCGCAGATGATCGCGTAGATGCCCTCGTCCAGACAGGCCGCGATCTCGGCGCGGCTCTTGCCCGGCCCGAGGAAGATGATGTCCTGCGGCGCGATACCGGCCCGCCGGGCGGTGACCAGCTCGGTCATCGAGGAGATCTCGGCCCGGGCGCCCTGCGCGCCCAGCAGTGCGCAGACGGAGATGTTCGGGTTCGCCTTGAGCGAGAAGAAGATCTCCGCGCGCGGGTGGAGGCGGGCGCGGAGCGACCGGAAGTTCGCCGCCAGCGCGTCGCCGTCGTACACGTACAGCGGGGTACCGTGCCGCTCGGCGATCTCGGTGATGCCGATGCCCTGGATCTCGAACTCAGCCGGCATGGGGGGCTCCTTCCGCCGCCGCGGCCAGCCGGGCGGTGATCTCGGTGTCGATCGCGGCGACCTGTTCCGCGGTGTCGCCCACGACCAGGCCGTACAGCCGTCCGTCGGCGGACGCGCCGGACTCGGCGCGGGTGTGGACGGCGGCGTTGACGGTGGCGTAGTTGTTCACCAGCAGTCCGGCGCCGTCGGGGCTCTCCAGCAGCAGCCCGTCGAGGGTGCGGCGCAGCTCCTCGAAGGGGAGCGGCGCGGTGAGCTTGAGGGGGTAGTGCCGGGCGAGCGCGGTACGTCCCTCGCCGACGAACGCCTCCTGCAACAGGACCTGGTAAGTGGACATGTTGTTGCGGGCGTTGATCTCGATCACCGGGAAGAGCGTGCCGTCGGGCAGCAGCAGGGCGTCCATGCCCGCCACACCGAAGTAGCCGTCGGCGGCGAGGCGTGCGCCGATGCGCAGTCCGGCGTCGGTGAGCTCGGCGAGCTGGTCCGGGGAGAGCCGCGCGGGCATCCGGTGGCCCTTGTGCGTGCCGTTCTCGGTGATCGCCTCCTTGACGAAGTCGAACCGCACCGAGCCGTCACGACCCACCGTGACCTGGTAGTTCAGATCGGCCTGCTTGGTCACCCACTCTTCGAGCACCAGCCCGGCCCGGTCGCTGCCGGCCGCCTCGGCGCGGGTGAGCACCATGCGGTGCACCCGGTCAAGCCGGCGCTCGCTCTCGATGACCATGATGCCCTTGCCGGACACACCGTAGGCGTCCTTGAGGACCAACTTCCGTCCCTGCGCGAGGAGTTCACGTGCCTCCTCGAGGGCGGCCGTGAGCTCGGCGACGGTGTCGCAGGCCCAGCCGCGCGCCTGGCGGATGCCGAGGGCATCGGCCACCCGGCGGCTGTAGATCTTGCTGTTGACCGCCTTGCACACGGCCGCCGTCGGGTGTGCCAGCGGCAGTCCCGTACGCTCGGCGAACTCCTCCTCGATGGTGGAGACGCCGTGTGCGTAGAGCATCAGGCCGTCCCGCGCGGCGGCGTCCGCGAGTGTGGCCTGGAGGGCCGGGTCGGCCAGCGCGTCCTGCGAGACCGTACGCGCCGGATCGGACTCGGCGACGACGTGCACGGTGGGCAGCGCCAGGCCGAGGCCGCGCAAGTACGCCAGGTAGTCCGCGTCCGGCCGGGTCTTGAGCACGACGTGGTCGCGCTCGCCGGCCAGCAGCATGGCGAACTCGTCCATGGAGTTCACCACGGCACCGCCGCCGGTGAAGCCCATCCGCGGCAGGCCCGGTTCACCGACCGCCCACTGCTCCTCGACCTCGAAGTTGCCGAGGAAGACGAACGCCGCCTTCTCGTCCCCGGCCACCGCCGCCTTCAAGCGGGCGTTGAAGCCCGGCAGCAACGTTTCCATGTTGTCCCCTCGCCCGGTATGGCGGCTCAGTGCTGCACGACCATCGCCGAGAACGTCGCGCCCAGCCCGACGGCGGTCAGCAGATACCGCGCGCCGGGGCGCAACCGGCCGAGCTGGCCGGCCGTCCCGTAGTTGATGAAGGGATCCGCGCTGAAGCAGTGGCCGGTCACCGGAATGTTGTCCAGAAAAATTCGTTCCAAAGGGAGGTCGAAATTGTTCGCGATCCCTTGCCAGGAAATGATGTTCACGCTGTGCGGAATGATCAGGTCGATATCGCCGAGGGCGGTACCGGAATCCTCACAGGCCGCCAGCATCACCTCGGCCAGCGCCTCCGGGTACAGCTTGTCGAATTCCGGGGGCGACGCCTCGCCGGTGATGACTTCGTCGTGGAACTGCCCGTAGGTCCGCGTGGCCCCGCCGAGCACCCGGTCGGCGTCCCCCGCCCGCCCGTGGCGTACCAGGACGGCCGCCGCGGCCTCACCCCCGACATTGCTGCGCGGTACGCACCGGGCGATCGGGGTGAAGGTCTTCTCACCGGCGAGGACGAGCGCCAGCGCGTCCGGATCCCCGTCGGCCGCCAGCAGCCGGCCGCAGACGTCCACCGCCTGGAGAGCGCTGGCGCAGGCCTGGCCGGTCACCGAGAAGGCGGTGGCGTTCGTCAGGCCCAGCTCCGCGCCGATCCGCCGCAGCGCACCGGTGGGGTCCGGCCTGCTGCTGGGAAAGGTACGGGCCTGGACCAGGTAGCGGACCCGCTCCTCCTGGCCGCGGAGCTCGTCCAGCTTGGCCGCCGCGGTGAGCAGCAGCTCCTCCTCGTCCCGCTCCGGGTCCCGGCACACCTCGGACAGCCCGTAGAAGCGCTCGAAACGGCGGATCTGCCGGGCGTCCAGCCGGGATTCCTCCCGGAGTTCGGAAATCGGAACACTCGGGGGAAGGAATGTGGAAACAGCTGCGAAGGATGTCATCCGGTCGCTCCGGAAAGTCTCGGCACGCGCGCCCCCGTACGTTGGTCGCTCCAGCGATGCGTTTTCCCGGACAGTCTGGCCAGTTCGGCTGACAGCCCAGTGACCGGTTGATGACGGACACTCCGTACGCGGGCGTGTGTATCGCGTTCGGGCCGGAACTCCAGTAGTGCTAGCACTACTTCGCATGGCGTTCTAACACCTGTGTGCTTCCGCAGGCGCATTACTGAGCATGGAACGTGCCGCTCCGTCCCCGCCTCCTCCGGTGTGCCAGGCGGATGGGGCAGGGAATCCGGAGCGGCCGGACGGACCGGACAGAACAGACCGGGCAGAGAGGTGGACTGGTGGGAGTGACGGGTGTGACGGGCCTGAGAACGGCCGTGGCCAGGACGGCGGGCTGGAGTGCGCGGCACCCCTGGCCGGCGCTGTCCCTGTGGCTGGGGATCGTCGTGGTCTCCGCGACCGCCGGGGCCCTGGCCCTGGACACGCCGGTCGACGAGGTGTTCGGTGACGCGTCCGGTGGGCACATGACCTGGTACGTCGCCGTGGGCAGCGGCACCGTCCTGCTCCTGCTGATCGCGCTGTTCGCCGCGGTCGCACCCGGGCTGGTGTCGCTGCTGGTCACCCTGGGCACCGTGGCCGCGGCCGCCGGCTGGTGGGCGGTGGCGGCCCGGCTGCTGCCCGACCTCGGCCCCTCCGCCTCCGTCCTGGCCCTGGTGGCCGTTCTGGGGACGGCGCTTGCCGTCACGCACTGCGTGCTCTACCTCCTGTC
Organism: Streptomyces sp. NPDC001339; assembly: GCF_042895955.1. Lineage (NCBI taxonomy): Bacteria > Bacillati > Actinomycetota > Actinomycetes > Kitasatosporales > Streptomycetaceae > Streptomyces > Streptomyces sp. NPDC001339. The sequence goes on from NZ_JBIAWT010000004.1 coordinate 424,366, forward strand.
CGAGCGCCAGGCCCGCCGCTTAGTTCCGGGCCGGCCGCGGGCCACCGGGACGGTGCCCGAATCCAGCCGCACCGTCCTGTGCTCCGGCGGTGTGACGATCACGGTGGCCTGCGGGCTCTACGTCCCGGGCGACGCGCCGCTGGCCTCGGTGGCCACCGGGGTCGTGCTCACGATGGCCGCCCTGATGACGGCCTCGATCACCGTGCTCCCCGCGGTCTCCGCCCGCTTCGGCAGATATCTGGACCGGCCCAGGCTGCCGTTCCTGTGGCGGCTCACCTACCGGCTCGGTCCGCCGCGGCTGTGGCCGTTGCTGCTGCGGCCCAGCGTCCGGTGTGCCGGGTGGACCCTGGCGGGCGCCGTGGTCCTGCATGCCGTATCGGCTCTGCCGCTGGTGTGGTGGCAGCCCAGACCACCCGGTGAGCCAGCCGCGCTGCGCTACGACATAACGGGCCTCGACGGCTGCGGAAGCACCGCCCTGAACGGCGCCGCGATGGCCAGCATCACCGTGCTGCTGGCCTTCGCCGCGCTGGCCGCGGTCTCCCGCTCCGCCCCGGCGGCCGCCGTGGTCACGATCCCCGCGGCACTCTCCGCGGTATCCGCCTGCGGCCTGTCCACCCCGCTCCTGTGGCTGACGGAACCCGAACAGATCCTGGACGCCTGGGAGTTCAACGCCTCGGCCACCTGGCCGCCGCTGCTCGCCTTCGTCAGCGCACTCGCCGTATCCGTCCTCCTGCTGCGCGGCGTCGTCCTGCGTGCCGTGGCACTCCGGACCGCCGGGATGGCCCCCTCAGAGGCCGCCGCGCGCGCGGTGGCACACGCCTCGGACGGTATGACCTTCACCGCCGTCGTCCTGTGCGCCGTGTTCCTGCTCGGTGCCTGTATGGGCTCGGCCGCGGTAGGGCAGCTGTGCGTCGTGCCGGCCGTGTCCGTCGTGCTCACCGTCACCTTGGTGCGGGCGCTGACCCTGCCCTCACTGATCATTGTCATGGCCAAAACCCGCCGGGTGTCACCGTGCCGCCCGGCAACAGGGGTTTTGCCCCCTCAGAAGTAGGCCTAGCACCCCTGCTTCCCGGGGCCGGCCCCCGCAGGATGGATACCGCACGGCACCGGGGCACGCCCCACACCAAGCCCCGCACCAAGCAGGAACCTGGAGACGACAGAGATGACCGCAGTCACGTACACGTCCGTGGAGCGCGCCCGTCAGGGACGGAACTGGTTCACGGCCGGCTGGTTAGCGATGGGTCGCGGCCTCACCATGTTCTTCCTCGGCCTGCTGGCCGTCTTCCTCGCATGGTTCGCCCTCGTCGGGATGTCCCTGGCGCTGCTGGGCTTCGGCCTCTTCCTCGTGCCGGGCCTGATCGCGGCCCTGCGCTGGTCCGCCAATGCCCAGCGGCGGCTGACGGGTGCCACGGGCGTGCAGATATCCGAGCCCTATCCTCCCCTTCCCCAGGGAGGGGGTGGCTGGAAGGGCGCCTGGCGCAGATGCGAGGCGGTCCTCACCGACAGCGCGACCTGGCGGGACATGCTGTGGGCGCAGTGCGCGGTCACGGTCACCGGCCTGCTGGCCATCATCCCCTTCGGGATGCTCGTCCACGGCCTGTTCGGCATGCTGCTCCCGCTCATCTGGGAGCCGGTCATCAGTGCCTGGGACGGCACCTGGTACATGTTCGTTCCCGTACGCAGCGAGGACGCCGCCTGGATCGCCGGCGGTCTCGGCCTGCTCGAGATTCCGATCGGCCTGCTGATCGCTCCGTATGTCCTGCGGCTGCACGCCCGCATCACCCACTCCCTGCTGGCGCCCACGGCCAAGGCCGAGATGAGCCTGCGCGTGGAGCACCTCTCGCGGACCCGTACCGACCTCGTGGACTCCTCCGCCGCCGAGATCCGGCGCATCGAACGCGACCTGCACGACGGTGCGCAGGCCCGGCTGCTGGCGATGGGCATGAAGCTGGACGCGGCCGAATCGCTGCTGGACGAGAACCCGGAAGCCGTACGCACCCTGCTCGCCGAGACCCGCGATGCCTCCGTACGGGCCCTGGAAGAACTCCGCGACCTCGTCCGCGGCATCCATCCGCCGGTGCTCGCCGACCGCGGCTTGGTGGACGCCGTCCGCTCCCTCGCGATGGAGAGCCGCCTCCAGGTCCAGGTGACCGCGAACCTCCCGTCCCGTCCGGAGCCGGCCGTGGAGTCGGCCGCCTACTTCGCCGTCTGCGAGCTGCTGGTCAACGCGACCAAGCACTCCGGGGCCCGCCGGGTCCTGATCGACATCCAGTACCGGGCCAACGCGCTGGCCATGACCGTCACCGACGACGGCAACGGCGGCGCCGACCTGGAGTCCGGCAGCGGCCTCCTCGGCATCCAGCGCCGCCTGGCCGCCTTCGACGGCACCCTCGGCATCAGCAGCCCCCTCGGCGGCCCCACCACCGCCAACGTCCAAATCCCCTGCACCCTGACGGCGATGCCCTGACCACCACCATCCCCTCCACCAAGAGGCCCGGGTCCCCGACCCGGGCCTCTTGGCTTGCACCTGCCGCCGGGGCGGGGCTTGCGCCCGCCGACGGGGCGAGGCTTGCGCCTGCCGACGGGGCGAGCGCGCCGCCACCGGTCCCTCGGTAGTCCATCAAAATCGGGCCTCTGAGCCCGCTCGTCAGCACGGTGGTGCTGACACGTCAGCACAGAAAATCGGGACAAAAAGACCCCCCTGACTGCGTTTCCGCAGGCCAGAGGGGTGTATTCGTGTGGAGCCTAGGGGAGTCGAACCCCTGACATCTGCCATGCAAAGACAGCGCTCTACCAACTGAGCTAAGGCCCCTTCGCGGACCAGGGTACCTGGTGTCCGTGGGCTTTCCCGACCGGGTATCGCCGCGCACCCCGGCTCTCCGTAGGATGCTTCGCGAGATTCGCGGCAGCGAAGCGATGGGGAGAGTGGGGAGACGGCATGGACGCAGCACAGCAGGAAGCCACCGCGCGGGCCCGGGAGCTGCAGCGCAGTTGGTACGGGGAGCCTCTGGGTGCGCTGTTCCGCCGTCTCATCGACGACCTCGGGCTCAACCAGGCCCGGCTGGCCGCCGTGCTCGGTCTGTCCGCGCCGATGCTCTCGCAGCTGATGAGCGGGCAGCGCGCGAAAATAGGCAACCCGGCCGTGGTGCAGCGGGTCCAGGCGCTGCAGGAGCTGGCCGGCCAGGTCTCGGACGGGAGCGTCAGCGCCGCCGAGGCCACCGAGCGCATGGAGGCGATCAAGAAGACGGCGGGCGGCTCGGTGCTCAACAACACCGCACAGCAGACGTCGTCGACGGGGGCGACCACGGTGCGGCGCGTGGTCCGTGAGATCCAGTCGCTGCTGCGGTCGGTCTCCGACGCCGGGGAGATCATCGACGCGTCCCACGCCCTCGCCGCCACACACCCCGAACTGGCAGAGTTCCTCAGGGTCTACGGTGCCGGCCGTACCGCGGACGCGGTCGCTCACTACGAGGCGCATCAGGGCTAGGGCCCTAGGGCTGTCGGCCTTGGCGCCACGGCGAGCCGGACCACAGGGGACGTTTCGAGTTCAGGGGGCGGACGGGGCGCGATGGGTGAGATCTTCGCCGGCCGGTATGAGCTGATCGACCCGATCGGGCGGGGCGGGGTGGGAGCCGTATGGCGCGCCTGGGACCACCGGCGGCGCCGCTATGTGGCGGCCAAGGTGCTTCAGCAGAGCGATGCGCACACGTTGTTGCGCTTCGTCCGCGAACAGGCGCTGCGGATCGACCATCCGCATGTGCTGGCCCCGATGAGCTGGGCCGCCGACGATGACAAGGTGCTGTTCACCATGGATCTGGTGAACGGCGGCTCGCTGGCCCATCTGAGCGGCGACTACGGGCCGCTGCCACCGCGGTTCGTGTGCACGCTGCTGGACCAGTTGCTGGCCGGGCTGACCGCGGTGCACGCGGAGGGTGTGGTGCACCGCGACATCAAGCCGGCGAACCTCCTTCTGAAAGCCACCGGCACCGGCCGGCCGCATCTGCGGCTCTCGGACTTCGGCATCGCGATGCGCAAGGGCGAGCCGCGGCTCACCGAGGCCAACTACGTGGTGGGAACGCCCGGTTACTTCGCTCCGGAGCAGATGTTCGGTGCCGAACCGGACTTCCCCGCGGATCTCTTCGCGGTCGGCCTGGTGGCGATCTACCTGCTCACCGGGGTCAAGCCGGACCCCGACGCGTTGATCGGGCACTTCGAGCACGGCGTCCCCGATGCGCCCGAGGGCGTGCCGGAGCCGCTGTGGCAGGTGCTGGCGTCCCTGGTGCACCCGAACCCGGACTGCCGGTTCAAGACGGCCACGGGGGCGCGTAAGGCGGTGCTGTCGGCGGTCGAGCTGCTGCCGGAGGCGACGATCGAGGAGGAGGTCGTCGAGGTCTTCGACCACATCGGTCCGCTGCCGGCCGGGTACGGGCCGGACGGGCCGCTTGCGGCCGGGGAGCCGGGCGGACGGCTGACGGCCGAGGGATCGGGCGGACAGCCGAGGGCGGGGGCGGCCGACGGGCCCGCGAGTTCCGGTGGGGAGGTGGGGAGCGGCGCCAGCGGGAGCACCGGGGCCACGGGGACCACCGGGGCCGCTGGGTCCACGGGGGCCGCTGGGCACGGTTCCGCGTCTCTGTGGGGAAGCGGCGGCTTCCCCCTCGCGCCTCCGGAGCCGAGTACCCCGCCGACACCCGCCTCACCGCCCCTCCCCTCGCCCGCTCCCTCGCCTGCTCACCCGCCGATGCCCGCGCAGGCCCCGTCCCCGTCTCCGTCTGCGCCTCCGCCGCCCGCGTACGAGCCCACGGCCGGCGGCCGACCGCAGAACCCCGCGACCCGTCCCTACACGGCGGGCCCGTACCCGGTCCCCGGGCAGCGGTCACCCCAGGATTCCCCCGCCACCCCGGCTGCCGCACCGCCCGCTCCCCACAGAAGACCGGGATCGAGAAGACCGGGACCACCCGCGAAGGTTGCCGTCCCGGTGCTGATCGTGGCGCTGTTGTGCATCGCGGTCGGGGTCTGGGCGCTGCTCTCGGCCTGACGACAGGGCCTACCTGCCGGGCGCGGACCGCCGTGCCAGCAGAGTCCACACCCCCAGGCCCACCAGCAGCACCGCGCCGGTGCCGATCCCGGCGTAGCCCACCGTCATCAGAGTGCCGCTCCGTTCCACTGCCTGAGCTGTCCGGCCGCTGTGCGCCGTCTTCTGGTCCTCCGGCGTGACGGTGAAGATGCCGGCCGGTTCGGCGTAGCCGGGTCCGGGCTTGGGGGTGCCACGGACATCCACGCGCAGGGTGAGCTCGGTGCCGTCGGGGAAGTACCGCGCGGTGTCGGGGTGCAGGCTGACCTCGAGGTAGTACCAGCCGGCGAACCGCATCGCATTGACCGAATGGCTCGGGTCGAAGCGGTTGCCGTAGTCGACGGGCGCCGTGAACTTCTTGGCGGTGGCCTGCTTCCCCCTGTAGGCGACGAAGTGGTCGGTGCTGACCGCGCCCCGTGCCGGGTTGTAGACGCTCAGCCCGAGTGCGTCGGTGAGGAAGGCCGACGAGGCGGAGGAGCGGGGCGAGATGGGCGAGCGAGGTGAGGCGGGTGCGCGGGACGAGGTCGGAGAGGAGGATCGGGAGGAGGGCCGGGAGGGCGAGGTAGGTGGGGTGGACGAGGTAGGTGGGGTGGACGAGGTGGACGGGGCGTTCGGCAGGTCGGCGCTCAGGTTGAGGCGCTGGCCCCAGTCCACCGGTACGCGGTAGAAGCGGGTCTCGCCCGGCCTGATGTGGTCCTTCCAGACCCCTGTACCGACCGAACCGGCGTCATTGAAGCCGGTGCCGCCTTCGACGGTGCGCCGGGTGGTGTCAGTGCGCGGGGCGGGCGCCATGGTGCCCCAGGTGCCCTTGCCCGGCCGGGCGGGGGCGCTGCCCCTGAGCAGGGGCTCGTTGACGTAGTCCAGCTCGATCGGCCAGGCGCCGGGCCCGGACGTCGCTGCTCCCTTCCGGGTGACCACGACGTAGTACGGGCCGGCCTTCTGGCAACTCGTGCGGTCGGCGCCGATGCGGCGGGTGGCGTAGTCGGCGATGGGGTACGCCATACCGCCGCCGTTGAAGGTCGGCGACGCCTCCGCGCTACAGGTCCGGCCGTCGCCGTCCTGGACGCTGATGGTGAGCTCGTCCTTGTAGTCCTCGACCTTGGTGCCGGGGGAGGGAGCGGCGACCACCGAGAAGTACGCGCTGTGCCGGTCGTCCAGAGTGACCGCGTAGTACTTCTGCTCACCCCTCCCGATGGCGTCGGTGTGCAGACCGGGAGGCAGCCGCGGTGCGTCCGCGACTCCGGGCGTGCCCTTGACCGCTGTGGCGCCGTCCGCCATCCGGTAGGCGGGGACGGTGTCGGCCGAGGCCGTTCCCACCGCCCCCGGCAGCAGCGCCAGCACGCCGAGCACTGCCAGTACGGTGACCGCCCTGCGGCCGTGTTTCACGTGAAACACGGCCCGAGCCATCAGACGCCCCGTCACCATGACCCACCCCTCCTCGGATCCGCATGGCACTTCGGAAGCAGCAGGTGTACAGCGGATCTGAGGGCCGGCGGTAGCCCCGTCGGGCGATTCACCGGCGGCCGCCTGCGTCGCCGGCATGCCGTGCCTTGATCCCTCACGGAGATCCCTCACGGAGATCCCTCAGGAAGGTCCCTCACGGACAGCGACTTTGCTGCTGCAATTTGATGGTGTGCTAAGGCAAACTCATGAGGAGCCCGGTCACGAGCCCCGTCACCAGCCCGGCCACGAGTGTGGTCCCGCATCGCGCTCCGCCCGCCCCCGGATACACGAACCCGGATAGACGAAACCCCGATCACCAGGGGCGATCGGGGTCCGTACGAACCTGCTGTGCGTTTATGGGTCTCAGACACCCGAACCTGCGGGCACGGAGTCGGTCGCCTCCGTCCACAGATCCTGCTCGGCGCGATCCGCCTGGATCTGGCGGTACACGAGGAGCCCGCCGATGGCGGCCAGTGCGACCAGGAGAAGCTTCTTCACCGCGCGACCTCGTCTTTCGTTGACGTAGGGGACCTATGTCGGCCGATGATACACACCGGCCGATACCGATCGGTTACCTAGCCCGCGGTCGGCAACGCCGTAGGCGCGGCAACCGCCGCGAGCCACCTTCCGTCTCCTCCAACGCATCGGCCCGGCCGGGGAGTTCCCCGGCCGGGCCGATTGTGCAGTGCGGCTACCAGGACTTGAACCTGGGGCCTCTTCCTTATCAGGGAAGCGCTCTAACCGTCTGAGCTATAGCCGCGCGTTCGCTGCACCGAAAGATTAGCGCACTTCAGAGGCGTTCCCAAAATCGGTTCCCGGAGGCCCGCCCCGGGCCTCACTCGTCCTCGGCGAGCGTGAGCTCCACACCCCCGGCGATACCCGCCGACAGGTTGTAGATGAAGGAACCGAGCGTGGCCAGCGCGGTCGCCAGCACCACGTCGATCACCGCGATGACCGACGTGAACGCCAGCACCCTCGGCAGCGACAGGAAGGACCGCAGGTCGAAGCCGCCGCTCTCGCCGGAGCCGGTGGCCTCGCTGACCGCCCCGCCCACCGCGGCGAAGACCCCCATCGCGTTCATGACCATCCACAGCACCGCGACCGCCACGACCGTGCAGATGCCCAGCGCGATGGAGAGCAGGAAGCTGACCTTCATCACCGACCACGGATCGGCCCGCGCCACCCGCAGCCGGGCCTTACGGGTCCGCGGGGCCGTCCTGGCGCCCGTACGCGGCCTGCGGACCGTCTGCCCGCCGCCGGCCTGCCCGCCGGCGGTGGCGTACGCCTGCGGCGGCTGGTACGGCTGCTGGCGGCCGCCATGGGCCGGCTGGGCCTCTCCGGAGCGCGCAGGGGACTGATAACGCTCGTGAGGCTGTGGCTGTGGTTGACGGCTGTCGGTCACGGGTCCCCCCTGGTGTGCGCCCTCTTCTCGGGGGACGCTGTCGGAAATGGCGGAGCCACGGGCGCTGTCCGTCACGGTTACGGGCCCGGCCAGGAGCCGTCCTCAGCTCCTGGTCCACCCGTCGTAGCGCCCGTGGCTCCACTCACGACCTGCTCCTTGTGCTACTCCGCCGCGGGCTCGGTCCCCTCGGCGACCTCGGCCGCCGCGGTCTCCCCGGGCGCCTCGTCCCCGTCGACCTCTTCGGCCTCGCGACCCGCCTCGGCGTTCCGGGCGATACCGACGACGGCATCACGCTTGCCCAAGTTGATCAGCTGGACGCCCATGGTGTCACGGCCGGTCTCCCGGACCTCGTTGACCCGCGTACGGATCACGCCACCGCCGAGCGTGATCGCGAGGATCTCATCGGTCTCCTCGACGACCAGCGCGCCGACCAGTGAACCCCGGTCCTCGACGATCTTGGCGGCCTTGATGCCCAGACCACCGCGGCCCTGGACGCGGTACTCGTCGACCGCGGTGCGCTTGGCGTAGCCGCCGTCCGTGGCGGTGAAGACGAAGGTGCCGGCCCGGACCACGTTCATGGAGAGCAGCTCATCGCCCTCGCGGAAGCTCATGCCCTTCACACCGGAGGTGGCCCGGCCCATCGGGCGCAGCGCCTCGTCCGACGCCGTGAAGCGGATCGACTGGGCCTTCTTGCTGATCAGCAGGAGATCGTCGGCCTCCGACACCAGCTCGGCACCGATCAGCTCGTCGTCCGAGCCGTCCTGCTGCTCGCGCAGGTTGATCGCGATCACGCCGCCGGAGCGGGGCGAGTCGTAGTCCTTGAGCGGGGTCTTCTTCACCAGGCCGGCCTTGGTGGCGAGCACCAGGTACGGCGCGGCCTCGTAGTCGCGGACCGCCAGGATCTGGGCGATCTGCTCGTCCGGCTGGAAGGCGAGGAGGTTGGCCACGTGCTGGCCGCGGGCGTCCCGGCCCGCGTCGGGCAGCTCGTACGCCTTGACGCGGTAGACCCGGCCCTTGTTCGTGAAGAACAGCAGCCAGTGGTGGGTGGTGGAGACGAAGAAGTGGTCGACGATGTCGTCTTCCTTGAGCTTCGTGCCCCGGACGCCCTTGCCGCCGCGCTTCTGCGAGCGGTAGTCGTCGGTCTTGGTGCGCTTCACATAGCCGCCGCGGGTGATCGTGACGACGATGTCCTCCTCGGCGATGAGGTCCTCGATGGACATGTCGCCTTCGAAGGGCACCAGCTTGGAGCGCCGGTCGTCGCCGAACTTCTCGACGATCGCGGCGAGTTCCTCGCTGATGATCTGGCGCTGCCGCTCCGGCGAGGCCAGGATCGCGTTGTACTCGTTGATCTTGCGCTGGAGCTCGTCGTGCTCGGCGGTGATCTTCTGGCGCTCCAGGGCGGCCAGCCGGCGCAGCTGCATCTCCAGGATCGCGTTCGCCTGGATCTCGTCGATCTGCAGCAGGCCCATCAGGCCCTCGCGCGCCACGTCGACCGTCTCACTGCGCCGGATCAGCGCGATGACCTCGTCGATCGCGTCCAGCGCCTTGAGCAGACCGCGCAGGATGTGGGCCCGCTCCTCGGCCTTGCGCAGCCGGAACTTCGTCCGCCGGACGATGACCTCGATCTGGTGCGTGACCCAGTTGCGGATGAACGCGTCCAGGGAGAGCGTGCGCGGCACGCCGTCCACCAGGGCGAGCATGTTCGCACCGAAGTTGGTCTGGAGGTCGGTGTGCTTGTAGAGGTTGTTGAGGACGACCTTGGCGACCGCGTCCCGCTTGAGGACGATGACCAGGCGCTGGCCGGTGCGCGAGGAGGTCTCGTCGCGGACGTCCGCGATACCGCCGATCCTGCCGTCCTTGACCAGGTCGGCGATCTTCTGCGCGAGGTTGTCCGGGTTGACCTGGTAGGGCAGCTCGGTGACCACCAGGCACTGACGGTTCTGGATCTCCTCGACCTCGACCACCGCGCGCATGGTGATCGAACCACGGCCGGTGCGGTAGGCCTCCTCGATGCCCTTGCGGCCCACCACCAGCGCGCCGGTGGGGAAGTCCGGGCCCTTGATCCGCTCGATCAGCGCGTCCAGCAGCTCCTCGGGGGAGGCCTCCGGGTGCTCCAGCGCCCACTGGGCACCGGCGGCGACCTCGCGGAGGTTGTGCGGCGGGATGTTCGTGGCCATACCGACGGCGATGCCGGCCGAGCCGTTGATCAGCAGGTTGGGGAAGCGGGACGGCAGGACCGTCGGCTCCTGGTTACGGCCGTCGTAGTTGTCCTGGAAGTCGACGGTCTCCTCGTCGATGTCCCGGAGCATCTCCATCGACAGCGGTGCCATCTTGCACTCGGTGTACCGCATGGCCGCGGCCGGGTCGTTGCCCGGGGAGCCGAAGTTGCCGTTGGAGTCGACCAGCGGCATCCGCATCGACCACGGCTGCGCCAGGCGCACCAGCGCGTCGTAGATCGAGGAGTCGCCGTGCGGGTGGTACGTACCCATGACGTCGCCGACGACACGGGCGCACTTGTAGAAGCCCTTCTCGGGGCGGTAGCCGCCGTCGTACATCGCGTACAGGACGCGGCGGTGGACCGGCTTGAGGCCGTCCCGTACGTCCGGCAGCGCACGCGAGACGATGACGGACATCGCGTAGTCGAGGTAGGAGCGCTGCATCTCCGTCTCGAGCCCGACGGGCTCGACGCGCATCCCGACGCCTTCGATGGTGGCGGGCGCGCCCTCGGCGGTCACGCCGTCCGGGGTCACAGGGGGGTTCTCGTCGGCCATGGTGGTTCAAAGTCCTTTCGAGCTGCGGCTGTTGGAAGGGCCGACAGGGCTCAGATGTCGAGGAAGCGGACGTCCTTGGCGTTGCGCTGGATGAACGAGCGGCGCGCCTCGACGTCCTCGCCCATCAGCACCGAGAACAGGTCGTCGGCGCGGGCGGCGTCGTCCAGCGAGACCTGGCCGAGCACGCGGTGGTCGGTGTCCATGGTCGTCACGCGCAGCTCCTCGGCGTTCATCTCGCCGAGACCCTTGAACCGCTGGACCGAGTCGTCCTTGATCCGCTTGCCGTTCCGCTTGCCGAGCTCGATCAGGTGGTCGCGTTCCGGGTCGGAGTAGGCGTACTCGAAGTCGTCCCGGCCCCACTTGATCTTGTACAGCGGCGGGCGGGAGAGGTAGACGTGGCCGGCCTCGACCAGCGGGCGCATGAAGCGGAAGAGGAACGTCAGCAGCAGGGTGTTGATGTGCTGACCGTCGACGTCGGCGTCCGCCATCAAGATGATCTTGTGGTAGCGGAGCTTCTCGATGTCGAAGTCCTCGTGCACGCCCGTGCCGAACGCCGAGATCAGCGCCTGGACCTCGTTGTTCTGGAGGATCTTGTCGACCCGGGCCTTCTCGACGTTGAGGATCTTGCCTCGGATCGGCAGGATCGCCTGGTACTCCGGGTTGCGGCCGGACTTGGCCGAGCCGCCGGCGGAGTCACCCTCGACGATGAAGATCTCGCACTTGGTCGGGTCGTTGGACTGGCAGTCGCTCAGCTTGCCCGGCAGCGACGCGGTCTCCAGCAGGCCCTTGCGGCGGGTCAGATCGCGCGCCTTACGGGCGGCCACCCGGGCGGTCGCCGCCTGGATGCCCTTGCGGATGATGTCCGCGGCCTCGTTGGGGTTGCGGTCCAGCCAGTCGTTGAGGTGCTCGTGGACCACCTTCTGGACGAAGGTCTTGACCTCGGTGTTGCCCAGCTTGGTCTTGGTCTGGCCCTCGAACTGCGGCTCGGCGAGCTTGACCGAGATGATCGCCGTCAGACCCTCGCGGATGTCCTCACCCGTGAGGTTGTCGTCCTTCTCGCGCAGCAGCTTCTTGTCGCGTGCGTAGCGGTTGATCAAACCGGTCAGCGCGGCGCGGAAGCCCTCCTCGTGGGTGCCGCCCTCGTGGGTGTGGATGATGTTCGCGAAGCTGTAGACACCCTCGCTGTACTGGGTGTTCCACTGCATCGCGAGGTCGACGGAGAGGTTGCGCTCCTTGTCCTCGGCCTCCACCGAGACCACCGTCGGGTGCACCAGCTCGCCCTTGCGCGAGTTGAGGTACTTCACGAAGTCGACGATGCCGCCCTCGTAGTGGTACCGCACCGAGAGCGGCTTGCCGTCCTCGTCCACGTGGTCCGGGCGCTCGTCCTTGAGCGAGATGGCCAGCCCCTTGTTGAGGAAGGCCATCTCCTGGAAGCGCCGCGAGAGCGTCTCGAAGCTGTAGGTGGTGGTCTCGAAGATGTCGCCGTCGGCCCAGAACGTCACCGACGTGCCGGTCTCCTCCGTGGCCTCGTGCTTGGCCAGCGGAGCGGTCGGCACACCCTGCTTGTACTCCTGGGTCCAGCGGTAGCCGTCCGTGCGGATCTCGACCGCGACCCGCTGCGAGAGGGCGTTCACGACGGAGACACCGACGCCGTGCAGACCACCGGAGACCGCGTAGCCGCCGCCGCCGAACTTGCCGCCGGCGTGCAGCACCGTCAGCACGACCTCGACCGCCGGCTTGTTCTCGGACGGCACGATGCCGACGGGGATACCGCGGCCGTTGTCGACGACCCGGACACCGCCGTCCTGCAGGATCGTCACGTCAATGGTGTCCGCGTACCCGGCCAGCGCCTCGTCGACGGAGTTGTCGACGACCTCCTGCACCAGGTGGTGCAGACCGCGTTCGCCGGTCGAGCCGATGTACATGCCGGGGCGCTTACGAACCGCGTCCAGGCCTTCGAGGACGGTGATCGCGCTGGCGTCGTACGACTTCTCCACCGAGGAGTCGCCCATCGCGCCGGCAGAAACCCCCTCTTCGGTAGAAGCCGTGTTGTTCTCGTTGAGGTCGCCGGAGTCGGCCACGAAGCGCCCTTTCTGGCACAGCACAAGCCTTTCCGCGCCAGTGGGGTCACCCCAGGAGGACAGGCGGGAGCGGCTGCGTCGTTCTGTGTTAGTCGACGTATCCCGCGAGCAAGCGGGATTGCTCACCAGTGTACCGGTGGCGCCGACACTCATGGGGGTTTGCAGGCACCTGAGTCGTCATGTGCCGCCCTGAACTGCGGTCCGCCGAATCCCCATATCCGAGAAGGGGCCTCAGGACGCTCACACCGGCACTCAGCGCTTCCGACTGTCAACCGGCGGCTACCGTGAGCGGAGTCTCATCCGCCCCAGGGGTTGACCGGTGTCCTCGGCGTCATCCGTAGGTGTCCCCCGGCCCCCGGCTGCCGGGCGCGCGCAGCGCTCCGTACCGGCGGGCGGGGCCTCCCGGACCCAGCACCTTGATCAGCTTTACGGTGCCGTGGCCCAGGTCCTCGTTGAGACGGGCCACCAGCGTCGGGGCCAGCAGCCGCAGCTGCGTCGCCCACGCCGTCGAATCGCACTGCACCGTCAGGACCCGGGCGTCCTCGTCGTACCGCTGCGGCTCGCAGTGCTGGGCCACCTCGGGCCCCACCAGCTGCGGCCAGCGCCCCATCACCCCGCCGACCGCCGCCGGGGTCTCCCAGCCGCGCTCCGTGATCAGCCGGTTGATCGCCGCACCGAGCGGCAGCGGGTCGCGGCCGTCCGCGCGCGCGCCGGAGCGCAACCCACCGCGCCGGGCCTGCTTCTTCTGCTGCGCCGCCGCGCCCCGGGCACGCGCCTGCTCCTTGGCCGCCACGAGCGCCTGCCGGGCCAGATCCACGCCGGAGAGCTCCGGGGGCTTGGGCTGGTCGGACCGTTCCTCGCTCACGACGTCACCTTGTTCATGACCTTGTTCATGGGATTGCCGTGATCATGGAGCACCATGGAGCACCTTCATCATGGGGTCACTGATCACGAGGTTGCTGATCATGAGGTTGCTGATCACGGGGTGACTTTCTCCGCCGCGCCTTCGGACACCGCGTAGCGCGCGCCGGCCAGCTCCCCGGGCACATCGTCGGCCACCGCGGCGGTCACCAGCACCTGCTCGCCCGGCGCCACCAGCTCCGCCAGCCGCTGCCGGCGCCGCGCGTCCAGCTCGGCGAAGACGTCGTCAAGGACGAGCACCGGCTCATTGCCCTCGCTCCGCAGCAGATCGTACGAGGCCAGCCGCAGCGCCAGCGCGTACGACCAGGACTCGCCATGGCTGGCGTAGCCCTTGGCCGGCAGCTGCCCCAGCTTCAGCACCAGATCGTCCCGGTGCGGGCCGACCAGCGTCACCCCGCGCTCGATCTCCTGCTTACGGGCCTCGCCGAGCGCGGCCAGCAGCGCGCCGTACAGCTCCTCGCGGGTCGTCGCGGCGGCCATCGCCTCGCCCGCCGAGCCGCGGTACTCCAGCGCCAACGGGCCGCCGCCCGGAGCCAGTTGCTCATAGGCCTTGTCGGCGAGCGGCTGCAGCGCGGCGATCAGGTCGAGGCGCTGCGCCAGCAGCTCGGCGCCCGCGCGGGCCAGATGCTGGTCCCATACGTCCAGCGTCGACAGGTCCAGCTGGCGGCCGCCGTGCCGCCGGGCCAGCGCCGCCGTCTTCAACAGGGTGTTGCGCTGCTTGAGGACGCGGTCGTAGTCCGCACGCACCCCGGCCATCCGCGGGGAGCGCGCGGTGATCAGCTCGTCCAGGAACCGCCGGCGCTCGCCCGGGTCGCCCTTGACCAGCGCCAGATCCTCCGGTGCGAACAGCACGGTACGGACGATGCCGAGCACATCACGCGGCCTGACCTGCGAGGACCTGTTGATACGGGCGCGGTTGGCCTTGCCCGGGTTCAGCTCCAGCTCGATCAGCTGCTGCCGTTCCCCCTGGACGACCGCGGCCCGGATGATCGCCCGCTGGGCGCCCATCCGCACCAGCGGGGCGTCCGAGGAGACCCGGTGGCTGCCGAGCGTGGCGAGGTAGCCGACCGCCTCGACCAGGTTGGTCTTGCCCTGCCCGTTGGGGCCCACGAACGCCGTGACGCCCGGGTCGAGCGGGACCTCGACCCGGGCGTACGAGCGGAAGTCGGCGAGCGACAGATGCGATACGTGCATGGCGGTGCGCCGACCTCCCCTGGCTGCTTCCTGTTCCTGCTGCTTGCTGTGTGCTGCTCGTTACTTCTTGCTGCTGCTCGCTACTTCTTGCTCTCGACCGCGTGGCCGCCGAACTGGTTGCGCAGCGCGGCGATCATCTTCATCTGCGGCGAGTCCTCCTGGCGGGAGGCGAAGCGGGCGAAGAGCGAGGCCGTGATCGCGGGCAGCGGTACCGCGTTGTCGATGGCGGCTTCCACAGTCCACCGGCCCTCGCCGCTGTCCTGTGCATAACCGCGCAGCTTCTCCAGGTGCTCGTCGTCGTCCAGCGCGTTGACCGCCAGGTCGAGCAGCCAGGAGCGGATGACCGTGCCCTCCTGCCAGGAGCGGAAGATCTCGCGCACGTCCGTGACGGAGTCGACCTTCTCCAGCAGCTCCCAGCCCTCGGCGAAGGCCTGCATCATCGCGTACTCGATGCCGTTGTGGACCATCTTCGCGAAGTGGCCGGCGCCGACCTTGCCGGCGTGCACCGAGCCGAACTCGCCCTCGGGCTTGAGCGCGTCGAAGACCGGCTGCACCTTGGCGACATCGGCCGCCTCGCCGCCGTACATCAGCGCATAGCCGTTCTCCAGGCCCCAGACGCCGCCGGAGACGCCGCAGTCGACGAAGCCGATGCCCTTGGCCTTGAGCTCCTCGGCGTGCTTCTCGTCGTCGGTCCAGCGGGAGTTGCCGCCGTCCACGACGACATCGCCCGGCGAGAGCAGCTCGGCCAGTTCGTCGATCGTGGACTGGGTGGCGGCGCCGGCCGGCACCATGACCCAGATGACGCGGGGGCCCTGCAGCCCGTCCACCATCTCCTTCAGGCTGTGGACATCCGCGAGATCCGGATTGCGGTCGTAACCGATGACCGTGTGGCCTGCGCGGCGGATGCGCTCGCGCATATTGCCGCCCATCTTGCCGAGACCGACGAGACCGAGCTCCATCAGAGACCCTCTTTGCACATAGTCGTTGCCCTTGAATCCTGACCTACGACGAGCCTACGCCCGGCCGCGCACGCACACCTGTGGGCTCGGCCGCTCATTCGCCGCAGGTCAGAGGCGTCGTCCGCGTGACTGATCGGTCACCGCCGGACGGGCCGGTACGTCCCGCGACGGATCCGCCGCGGGACCGGGCACCCAGCTCCCAGCCGGTCAGCCGGACAGCCGCACGGGCATGATCAGGTACTTGTACGCGTCGTCCGCCTCGGCGTCCTTGGCCGGGCGGCCGCTGAGCAGCGCGGGCTTGGTGGACGTCGTGAAGGACAGCTGGGCCACCGCGGAGTCGATGGCCGACAGGCCCTCCAGGAGGAAGCCGGGGTTGAAGGCGATCGAGATGTCGTCGCCGTCCAGATCGGCGTCGACCCTCTCCACAGCCTGTGCATCGTCGCTGGAGCCGGCCTCCAGGATCAGCACGCCCTGCTCGAAGCTCAGCCGGACCGGGGTGTTCCGCTCGGCCACCAGCGCCACACGCTTGACGGCCTCCACGAACGGGGCGGTCTCGATCACGGCGACCGAATTGAACTCGGTCGGGAAGAGCGTGCGGTACTTCGGCAGGTCGCCTTCCAGCAGACGTGTGGTCGTCCGCCGCCCGGCGCCCTCGAAACCGATCAGGCCCTCGCCCTGGCCGGAGCCGGACAGCGCCAGCGTGACGGTGTCACCGCTGCTCAGCGACTTGGCGGTGTCCAGCAGCGTCTTGGCGGGGACCAGCGCGACCGCGGAGGCGTCCGGGCTCTCCGGCTTCCACAGGAACTCGCGCACCGCGAAGCGGTAGCGGTCGGTGGAGGCCAGGGTGACCGTGTCGCCCTCGATCTCGATCCGTACGCCGGTGAGCACCGGGAGGGTGTCGTCACGGCCGGCGGCGATGGCCACCTGGGAGACGGCCGAGGCGAAGACCTCACCCGGGACGGTGCCGGTGGCGGTGGGCATCGTCGGCAGGGCCGGGTACTCCTCCACAGGAAGGGTGTGGAGGGTGAAGCGGGAGGAGCCGCAGACGACGGTCACTCGTACACCGTCGGTGGAAATCTCCACCGGGCGGTTCGGGAGCGCCCGGCAGATGTCGGCGAGCAGCCGGCCGGAGACCAGGACCGTGCCCTCGTCCTCCACCTCGGCCTCGACCGAGACCCGCGCCGAGACCTCGTAGTCGAAGCCGGAGAGGCTCAGTGCGCCCTCCTCCGCCTTCAGGAGCAGGCCCGCGAGGACGGGCACCGGCGGACGGGCCGGGAGGCTCTTGGCCGCCCAGGCCACTGCCTCCGCGAGTACATCGCGCTCCACCCGGATCTTCACCGGAAACCGCCTCCTGCTGTTGCTGCTGTCGCTGGCTCTCGCCCTGCTGGTGATCTTCGTCGGCTGAGGTGCCGGAGACCAGTCTGACGTACGCCACCGACAGTCGGTGCGGCTCGGGGTCAAGTCGGCTCGGCCGGGTCCGGAGGCCTCGGTGCCGACTTGTGCACAGGCCCCGTTTCCGAGCGAGTTTCCCGGTAGACATCCGTGGTCGTAGTAGTAGGCCTTGTGGAAACCGTGGACAACTGCTTTCGCGCAGGTCAGCACGGATTTTTTATCCACTGCCCCTGTGGGTGGCAGCCGTGGAAAAACCGGCGTTGCTGTGGACCGCCGAAAGTTCTGCACACCCCATACACAGGGAACGGCCACTTCTCCCCAGTGCCATCCCCAGCTTTACCCCGGTTCCCCACAGCCCAACCCAGCAACTTGATGTGACGGCTTTCACTCGGCGTGGTGAGTGCGGGTGTTGTGTTGCCGAACAGTGGACAGCGGTGTGGAGAAGCTGGTGATCGCTGGGGACAACAGCGTCTCAGCTGTGGGCGGCCGGTGGACAAGCCGTCCACCTCCCTGTGGACGAAGTCGTTGTCCACACCCTGTGGAAACCGTTTGGCCACAAATCCCCAAGCTGCTGACCTCGTCCGATGCCCCGTCAGCCCACCGGCCTGTGGATCCCACAGGGATAACTTTCCTCTCCCCAGGGTGTGGACGGAAGATTCTTGCCCAATCTGTGGAGAGAGGCCGTGACCAGGCACGGAATCGAACAGAGTCGGCGTGCTCCACAGCTTCGGGATGGGTGCGGAACAGGATCGGGACGGGCGCGGGAGGGGCTCGGGGCGGGCTCGGGACGTGCTCGGGAGGCGCCCGCCGCCGTCTTCGTACGGCGAAGGGCGCCCCGGGAGCGGGTCCCGGAGCGCCCTGGAAGCGCCTGCGGCAGCGGCCTCAGCCGTTCTTGATGCGGTTGGTCAGTTCGGTGACCTGGTTGTAGATCGAGCGGCGCTCGGCCATCAGCGCGCGGATCTTGCGGTCCGCGTGCATCACGGTCGTATGGTCCCGCCCGCCGAACTGCGCGCCGATCTTCGGCAGCGAGAGATCGGTCAGCTCACGGCAGAGGTACATGGCGATCTGCCGGGCGGTGACGAGCACCCTGCTGCGCGAGGAGCCGCACAGATCGTCGATGGTCAGCCCGAAGTAGTCGGCGGTGGACGCCATGATCGCGGTTGCCGTGATCTCCGGTGCGGCGTCCTCGCCCCCGGGGATCAGGTCCTTCAGCACGATCTCGGTGAGCCCCAGATCCACCGGCTGCCGGTTGAGCGAGGCGAACGCGGTCACCCGGATCAGCGCGCCCTCCAGCTCGCGGATGTTGCGCGAGATCCGGGACGCGATGAACTCCAGCACCTCCGGCGGTGCGTTCAGCTGCTCCTGTACCGCCTTCTTACGGAGGATGGCGATCCGGGTCTCCAGCTCGGGCGGCTGGACGTCGGTGATCAGGCCCCACTCGAAGCGGTTGCGCAGCCGGTCCTCCAGGGTGACCAGCTGCTTGGGCGGCCGGTCGGAGGACAGCACGATCTGCTTGTTCGCGTTGTGCAGCGTATTGAAGGTGTGGAAGAACTCCTCCTGCGTCGACTCCTTGCTCGCCAGGAACTGGATGTCGTCGACCAGCAGGATGTCCATGTCGCGGTAGCGCTTGCGGAACGCGTCCGCCTTGCCGTCGCGGATGGAGTTGATGAACTCGTTGGTGAACTCCTCCGAGCTCACATACCGCACCCGGGTGCCCGGATACAGGCTCCGTGCGTAGTGCCCGATCGCATGCAGCAGGTGGGTCTTGCCGAGGCCCGACTCCCCATAGATGAACAGGGGGTTGTACGCCTTGGCCGGTGCCTCGGCGACGGCGACCGCGGCCGCGTGCGCGAAGCGGTTCGAGGCTCCGATGACGAAGGTGTCGAAGAGGTACTTCGGGTTCAGCCGCGCGGTCGGCTCACCGGGGCCGGTCGCCGGCGCGGGCTGCGCGGCGAGCGGACCGGGCGCACCGCTGGGCGCGGAAGGGGCGCCGCCGGAGCGGCCGTTGTGGTTGGTGTGACTGTTGTGGCCACCGGGCTGGTGTTCGGGGAGATCGCGGCGCTGCTGCTCGTACGCGGGGTGCGGGGCGTCGGCGCGCTGCGGCGGCCCGCTGTGCTCGGGTGCCTGCGGGCGGTAGTCGCTCTGCGCCTGCTGGTGCTGCGGTACGGGGGAGGACGGCGAGCCATAGGGCTCGCGCCACTGCTCCGGGGCCGGTTCGCGCTCGGGGAAGCCGCCGAGGTGCTGCTGCTGCCAGCCGTAGTCGTCGCGGGGGCCGGGGCCGCCGGCCATCGTGCCGGAGTGCTGCGGCCAGGCGCCGGGCTCGTGCCGGGGCTGCTGGTACTCGGGGTAGGCGGGCCGGACGTGGGGCAGGTCGTCGCCTTGGTGGCCGTACCCCTGCCGGGTTTCGTGCCGCGGCTCGTAGTCGTACGCGTCGTGCTGCTGCGGTGCCGGACGCTGCTGGTGGTGCGGGGGCTGCTGGGACTGATGGGCCTGCTGGGGCGACTGGTGCTGCTGTGATGCGGCCGGGGACGGCGCCGGGGGTGCCTCGGAGGAGTCGTCCACGGTGATCGCGATCCGGATCGGGCGGCCGCACTCATGGCTGAGGGCCTCCCCGATCAGCGGCGCCAGCCGGCCTTCGAGCACGCCCTTGGCGAATTCGTTGGGGACGGCGAGCAGCGCGGTGTCGGCCACCAGCGCCAGCGGCTGGGTGCGCTTCAGCCAGTCCTGGTCCTTGGGCTTGAGGCCATCGGCCTCCGCACGGAGGAGATGATCGAGGACGCGCGGCCACACTGCGGCAAGATCGGCAGGTACATCAGCCACAGGGCACGCTCTCTCACAGTCCCACGAATGTGTGATTCTCAGGACGGGCGGGAAGGAAATGAAGTTCAGCCACGGTAGTCAGGGCGGGCCTGGGGATTCAAGTTGTTGTCCACAGGCTGTGCATACTGTGTCCTGACAAGGGTCCGCGCGGGCTCCGGTGGAGCGGGTTTGACCGGATGGCGTAGCCGCGCGTACCGTGACCAGGTCGAGTTGTCGATGGCTGCTGCCGCCTGCCTCCGATGGGCAAAGATCGCGCACTGGGCGATCGTGAAGCGGTGCACTCGGGCGTTGCGAGCTACTCGTGGGCGCACGGTGACAGCCAACGACGCCCCACATCTGTCTCAGCCCTGAGACAACAAGCATTTCTGGAGCCCCCGAGTGAGCAAGCGCACCTTCCAGCCGAACAACCGCCGCCGCGCGAAGACCCACGGCTTCCGTCTGCGCATGCGGACCCGCGCCGGTCGCGCCATCCTCGCGTCCCGCCGTGGCAAGGGTCGCGCCCGCCTGTCGGCCTGAGCAGCCTGAACCTAGGTCCATGACGTGCTGCCTACCGAAAATCGGCTGAGGCGGCGCGAGGACTTCGCGACCGCGGTACGCCGGGGACGCAGGGCCGGGCGCCCGCTCCTTGTCGTGCATTGTCGTAGCGGTGCAACGGACCCGCACGCGCCGGGGGAAGAGATCCCCCCACCGCGTGCGGGTTTCGTCGTGAGCAAGGCCATTGGCACCGCGGTCGTGCGCAACAAGGTCAAGCGGAGGCTGCGCCATCTCGTGCGTGACCGGCTGGACCGGCTGCCCGCCGGTAGCCTGGTGGTCGTACGGGCCCTGCCCGGCGCGGGTGACGCGGATCACGACCAGCTGGCCCGCGACCTGGACGCCGCCCTCGGGCGGCTGCTGGGAGGGGCGCCGAAAGGCTGCAATCCCCCGGGGGCCGCGACCGGCAGCGGCCGCGCCGCGGGACCCGGGAACCCCGGACGGGGCCCGGGAGGGAGCGCACAGTGAAGTACCCGCTGCTGCTTTTGATCAAGATCTACCAGTGGACCATCAGCCCGCTGCTGGGCCCGGTCTGCAAGTACTACCCGTCGTGCTCGCACTATGGCTACACGGCCATCGACCGGCACGGCGCGGTGAAAGGGACTGCGCTGACAGTCTGGCGCATCCTGCGCTGCAACCCGTGGTCGCTCGGTGGCGTCGACCACGTCCCTCCCCGGAAGCGTCCGGTCTGGCATCAGCGGCTGAGGAGCCGTCTGGGTGGGACTGCTGTCCATGAGCCCGCCGCCCAGCCCGAGACTCAGCCCAACGCCCAAGGAGCCTGATTCGTGGACACGATCCTGAATCCTCTCTATATCGCCGTTTCCTGGATCATCGTCCAGTTCCACTCGTTCTACAGCCTGATCTTCAACGAGAACAGTGGCGCGGCGTGGGGTCTGTCCATCGTCTCGCTGGTGGTGCTGATCCGTATCTGCCTGATCCCGCTCTTTGTGAAGCAGATCAAGTCGACGCGGAACATGCAGGCGCTCCAGCCGAAGATGAAGGCGATCCAGGAGCGCTACAAGAGCGACAAGCAGCGCCAGTCCGAAGAGATGATGAAGCTCTACAAGGAGACGGGCACCAACCCGCTCTCGAGCTGTCTCCCGATTCTGGCCCAGTCGCCGTTCTTCATCTCGCTGTACCAGGTCCTGAACCACATCGCGCAGAACAAGGTGGTCGGTGTCATCGACCAGCCTCTGCTGGAGAGCGCGCAGAAGGCGCACATCTTCGGTGCCCCGCTGGCGGCGAAGTTCAACGACACCGCGGCCAAGCTCGATGCGCTCGGCGCCTCGCTGACCGACGTCCGGGTCGTCACGATCATCATGGTCGTGCTGATGTCGCTGTCGCAGTTCTACACGCAGCGCCAGCTGATGACGAAGAACGTCGACCTGACGGTGAAGACGCCGTTCATGCAGCAGCAGAAGATGCTGATGTACGTCTTCCCGGTCATGTTCGCCCTCTTCGGTCTCTTCGTCCCGGGCTTCCCGGTCGGTGTGCTCGTCTACTGGCTGACCACCAACGTGTGGACCATGGGCCAGCAGATGTTCGTCATCCGTCGTAACCCGACTCCGGGCAGCAAGGCCTTCGTGGAGCGCCAGGAGCGGCTGCGGGCCAAGGGCAAGCTCGTGGAGAGCCCGGCCGAGATCGAGGCGAAGCAGGCCGCCGAGGAGGCACGCCAGAACCGCCAGCAGCCCAAGCGTCAGACGAAGGCCAAGCGGCAGGCCGGTGGCGCTGCCCCGGCCGGCGGGCAGCGGACGCGGGCGCGCTCCGGCCAGGGCGCTGCGGAGCAGCCGTCGCTGGAGAAGAAGGACGCGCAGGACGGCAAGGAGAAGGGCGGCGCCTCCGGGTCCCGTACCGCCAAGTCCGGTCAGCGCAAGGGCCAGCAGCGCCCCAAGCACCCGTCCAAGAAGTAAGAAGGAGTCCTTTCGTGACGGACACGAACCCTGCCGCCGAGGGCACCGACACCCTGACCCGCTTGGAGCAGGAAGGCGAGATCGCGGCCGACTACCTCGAGGGTCTGCTGGACATCGCCGACCTCGATGGCGATATCGACATGGACGTCGAGGCCGACCGTGCCGCGGTGTCGATCATCGGCGATACGTCCAGCCGTGACCTGCAGAAGCTCGTGGGTCGCGACGGCGAGGTGCTGGAGGCGCTGCAGGAGCTGACCCGGCTGGCCGTGCACCGGGAAACCGGGGACCGCAGCCGTCTGATGCTGGACATCGCGGGCTACCGTGCGCGCAAGCGCGAGCAGCTCACGAAGATCGGAGCGAAGGCGGCGGAGGAGGCCCGGGGTACCGGTGAGCCGGTGAAGCTGGACCCGATGACGCCGTTCGAGCGCAAGGTCGTCCATGACGCGGTGGCGGCGGCGGGCCTCCGGAGCGAGTCCGAGGGCGAGGAGCCGCAGCGCCGAGTGGTTGTCCTCCCGGCCTGACCGCTCAGCGCGTCCGTTTTCTTTGGCCCCGTCTGCTCGCAGGCGGGGCCAAAAGTTGTCAGCGTTCTGTGTTATTCCGGGTGCGCAGGCCTGCGTAGGCCCGGTTCCCGACAGGAAAAGCAGTCCAGAGGAAGGGCGGTTCCCGTGGCGGAGGCAGCAGCGGAGCTCCCTCCTGCGCCGAAGGCGGCGCAGGAGGTATTCGGCGAGCGCTTTCCAGAGGCTGTGCGGTACGGCGAACTGCTCGCCGACGCCGGTGTGACGCGAGGGCTGATCGGCCCGCGTGAGGTGCCGCGGCTGTGGGAGCGGCATCTGCTGAACTGCGCGGTGCTCTCCGAGGTGGTGCCCGAGGGCGTCTCGGTCTGTGATGTGGGGTCGGGTGCCGGGCTGCCCGGTATCCCGCTGGCTCTGGTGCGTCCGGATCTGAAGATCATGCTTCTGGAGCCGTTGCTGCGACGGACGACCTTCCTGCAGGAGGTCGTCGAACTGCTCGGCCTCGACCATGTCACGGTCGTGCGGGGGCGGGCCGAAGAGGTCATGGGGAAGATTCCGCAGGTGCATGTGGTGACCGCGCGTGCGGTTGCTCCGCTCGACCGGCTGGCCGGCTGGGGCGTCCCGCTGCTGCGTCCGTACGGGGAGATGCTGGCGCTCAAGGGCGATGCCGCGGAGGAGGAGCTGAAGGGCGCCCGGGCGGCGCTGGGCAAGCTGGGCGTGGTGGCGACCTCGGTGGTGCATGTCGGCGAGGGGATTGTGGATCCGCCGTCGACCGTGGTGCGGGTCGAGGTGGGCGAGAGCCCTGGTGGAGTGCGCTTCGCGGCCAAGCGGGCGAAGGCGGCACGCGCCAGCCGTGCGTCGAGGGGGCGCCGGCGCTGAGGCGTTCGGGCCGGAGGAATCCGGCCCGGCATGGTGGTGAGGTGCGCACCGTTCCGCGAAACAGGGGAATGAGCGAAACCCATAAACCCCATCAAACGACACAAGACGGAGTGTCGCGGCTTATTCAGACGCGACGCTGGCATCGTGTTTCACGTGAAACGTCGTTCTCTGCTGCATGGGATCATCGGCCGCGGTCGCGCGGCCGCCGCGCCGCGTGATCGTAAACCCACACGGGTCACGGGACTGTCCACAGACGTGGAGTTGTCCACAGGAGAACGGACCTCACTGGTTCACGACACCGAAAGCATGGCAGGCTCTGAGCACTGCGAGCCAGATGTCGAGGAGAGTGAATCCTTGCGGTCCGACGCCAACATCGCGGGACCGATGACCGATCCGGTCCCCGGTCCCCGTAGCGAACCGTTCGGGGACGACGTTTCACGTGAAACGGTGCCCCCGACGGATGACACCCCGATCGGTCGTGCAGCTCAGCTGGCGGTGGAGACATTTGGCCGCACAGGTGAGGGGCTGCCCAGGCCTGAACAGACCCGGGTCATGGTGGTCGCCAACCAGAAGGGCGGGGTCGGTAAGACCACGACCACGGTGAACCTGGCGGCCTCGCTGGCCCTGCACGGGGCCCGGGTGCTGGTGATCGACCTCGACCCCCAGGGCAATGCATCGACCGCGCTGGGGATCGACCACCACTCCGAAGTGCCGTCGATCTATGACGTGTTGGTGGAGAGCAAGCCACTCGCCGATGTGGTGCAGCCGGTCGTGGATGTGGAGGGACTGTTCTGTGCGCCCGCCACGATCGATCTGGCCGGTGCCGAGATCGAGCTGGTCTCGCTGGTGGCACGCGAAAGCCGGCTGGACCGGGCGATCAAGGCGTATGAGCAGCCGCTGGACTACATCTTCATCGACTGCCCGCCGTCGCTCGGCCTGCTGACCGTCAACGCTTTGGTCGCCGGAGCCGAGGTACTGATCCCGATTCAGTGCGAGTACTACGCGCTGGAGGGGCTCGGCCAACTGCTGCGGAACGTCGATCTGGTGCGGGGGCATCTCAACCCCGGGCTCCATGTCTCGACGATTCTGCTCACCATGTACGACGGGCGCACCCGGCTGGCCTCGCAGGTGGCCGAAGAGGTACGCAACCACTTCGGCCATGAGGTGCTCCGGACGAGCATTCCGCGCTCGGTCCGTATCTCCGAGGCACCCAGCTATGGGCAGACCGTGCTCACCTACGACCCGGGATCCAGCGGTTCGCTCTCCTATCTGGAAGCGGCCCGAGAGATCGCGTTGCGTGGGGTCCCGCAGACCGGGGGCCAGGACCTCAGCGTCAACTATGAAGGACAGCACAGCATCTCGGAGGGGACCCAGTGAGCGAACGACGTAGAGGCCTGGGCCGGGGGCTCGGTGCGCTGATCCCCGCGGCCTCACAGCGCACGGACCATGCAGGACCCGCAGTGGGACCGGGGGCGACATCGCCGTCAGCCGTACCGGTCCTGACATCGGAGCGAGGAGTGGCGGCCGCCAAGGTGGCATCGCTGTCTGCGCAGGCTGTTTCACGTGAAACAGAAGCGCGGGCTGGAGACGGCACGACAGCGGATCTGCCGACGGTGGCGGGCGCGCACTTCGCCGAGGTGCCTTTGGACGCGATCACACCGAATCCGCGCCAGCCACGTACGGAGTTCGACGAGGACGCCCTGGCGGAGTTGGTCGTCTCCATCCGGGAGGTGGGGCTGCTTCAGCCGGTGGTCGTCCGTCAGGCCGGCCCGGAGAAGTACGAACTCATCATGGGCGAGCGTCGCTGCCGGGCGGCCCGTGAGGCCGGGCTGGAGAAGATCCCCGCCATCGTCAGGGAAACCGACGACGAGAAACTCCTCCTTGACGCCCTCCTGGAGAACCTGCACCGGGCGCAGCTCAATCCGCTGGAAGAGGCCGCTGCCTACGACCAGTTGCTGAAGGACTTCCAGTGCACTCATGACGAGCTGGCCGACCGGATCGGGCGCTCGCGTCCGCTGGTCTCGAACACCCTGCGTTTGCTGAATCTCTCGACGTCGGTGCAGAAGCGGCTTGCCGCGGGAGTGCTCTCCGCGGGACATGCCCGTGCCTTGCTGCCCGTGGAGGACGTGGAGGAGCAGGATCACCTGGCGCGCCGCATCGTGGCGGAGGGGCTGTCGGTGCGCACGGTCGAGGAGATCGTGAAGCTGATGGGCTCGACGCCGAAGAGCGCGAGCAAGGCGAAGGGGCCTCGAGCGGGTACCCGGGTGTCCCCGGCACTCACCGATCTCGCCACCCGGTTGTCCGATCGCTTCGAGACCCGGGTGAAGGTCGACCTGGGGCAGAAGAAGGGAAAGATCGTTGTCGAGTTCGCCTCGATAGACGATCTGGAGCGCATCCTCGGCACCCTCGCTCCCGGTGAAGGGCGTGTCCTGGGCCAGTCGCTGGTCGAGGAGCAGAAGGGCGACGAGTGAGCTGACGCCTCTGGCTCCGGTGGGCGGGCCGTGTTCCGGAGTCCTTGCCGGAACACGGCCCGCCCTTTGCTCGCTCCCGGTACCCGTGCCCGTAAAGGGTGGATACGATGCGTTCGGGTATGGCACGCGTCCATGTGGAGACACCTCATAGCGAGGAGAGGGCCATGCGATCGGTGAGCCGCACCGGACTGCTGGCAGCGGGTTTCGGCCTCGCAGCCGTAGGAGGGTTCGTTGGTGGTCTGCTCAGGGAGCAGGCGGCGCTGACGGCGCTGCGTGGTGCGGCAGGCGAGAGAAGTGAGGACCTGGTTTCATGGGCCGTCGGCTCGTACCGCTCACGCTGGACAACCTTCCGGATCTCCCCAAACGCTGTCGCTCCTGCGTCTTCTGGGAGCTCGACCCCGTCAGTGGCGAGGCCGCGGTAAAGGCGGGGCGTCCTGAGCTGGAGAAGGAAGCCTGGATCTCGGCGGTACTGCTGGAGTGGGGATCCTGCGGGCGGGTCGTCTATGTCGACGAGGTGCCGGTGGGGTTTGTGATGTACGCCCCGCCGGCCTATGTACCGCGCTCCATGGCCTTCCCCACCAGTCCGGTGTCGCCGGATGCGGTGCAGTTGCTGACGGCGTGGCTGATCCCCGGCTACCAAGGACAGGGGCTGGGACGGGTGATGGTCCAGACAGTTGCCAAGGACCTCATCCAGCGGGGTTTCAAGGCCATCGAGGCGTTCGGCGACGCCCGCTGGACCGAGCCGGCATGTGTGCTGCCCGCCGACCATCTCCTCGCAGTGGGGTTCAAGACCGTACGCCCCCACCCTCGCTTTCCCCGGCTGCGTCTGGAGCTGCGGACCACGATCTCGTGGAAGGAAGACGTGGAGCTGGCACTCGACCGTCTGCTGGGAGCCGTCCAGAAGGAACCGGCCCTGCGGCCGCTGTAGGACCGGGCGCTCGCACAGCAGGCTGTTTCACGTGAAACACGCGCTCTCTTTCACGTGAAACAGCGAACGGGCCCGCCCCTCGATATGGGCGGGCCCGTTTCACGTGAAACAGCGACGGCGTGACTCAGACGAGGAAGTCCTCAAGGTCGCGCTCGATCGCGGCCTTCGCCTTGGCGCCGACGATGGTCTTCACGACCTCGCCGCCCTTGTAGACGTTCATGGTCGGGATCGACATCACACCGTACTTGGCGGTGGTCGCCGGGTTCTCGTCGGTGTTCAGCTTGGCGATGACGATCTCATCGTGCTCGGCGGCAATGGCCTCCAGGGAGGGGGCGATCTGGCGGCACGGGCCGCACCAGGTGGCCCAGAAGTCCACGAGGACGGGCTTGTCGCTCTTGAGGACGACCTCTTCAAAGTTGGCGTCCGTGACGGTCACCGTGGCGCCTGCCATGGCAATCTCCTTACTGCGTGGGTGATGGGAAAGCTGGGTGCGCGAGTCAGACGGAAGCGGTCTTGTCCGGCTCGGCGACTGCCTCGCCGTCCGACAGCGCGGCGATGAACCGCTCGGCGTCGAGGGCGGCCGAGCAGCCCGTGCCGGCCGCGGTGATGGCCTGGCGGTAGGTGTGGTCGACCACATCGCCGGCGGCGAAGACGCCCGACAGGTTCGTGCGGGTGCTGGGCGCGTCGACCTTGAGGTATCCCTCGTCGTCGAGGTTCAGCTGGCCCTTGAAGAGCTCGGTACGCGGGTCGTGGCCGATCGCGATGAAGAGACCGGTGACGGGGAGCTCGGAGTTTTCGCCGGTCTTGACGTTGCGCAGCGTCAGACCCTCCAGCTTGCTCTCACCATGGATCTCGGCGACCTCGCTGTCCCAGATGAACTTGATCTTCGGGTCGGCGAAGGCACGGTCCTGCATCGCCTTGCTGGCCCGCAGGGCATTGCGGCGGTGGACGACCGTGACCGACTTGGCGAAGCGGGAGAGGAAGGTGGCCTCCTCCATCGCGGTGTCGCCGCCACCGATGACGGCGATGTCCTGGTCCTTGAAGAAGAACCCGTCGCAGGTGGCGCACCAGGAGACGCCACGGCCGGACAGCTCGTCCTCACGGGGCAGGCCGAGCTTGCGGTGCTGGGAGCCGGTGGCGACGATGACCGCCTTCGCGCGGTGCACCGTGCCCGTGGTGTCGGTGACCGTCTTGATCTCGTCGCTGAGGTCGACCGCGACGATGTCGTCCGGCACGAGCTCGGCCCCGAAGCGCTCGGCCTGAGCGCGCATGTTGTCCATCAGGTCCGGCCCCATGATGCCGTCGCGGAAACCGGGGAAGTTCTCCACATCGGTGGTGGTCATCAGCGCGCCTCCGGCGGTGACGGCACCTTCGAAGACGAGAGGCTTCAGGGACGCACGGGCGGTGTAGAGCGCTGCGGTGTAGCCCGCGGGCCCGGAGCCGATGATGATCACGTTGCGGACGTCGCTCACGGGTGTCTTCCTTGTCTCTGCCGACTGCTTGCTGGGGCTCTAGGGAACTCTCACCCCACCCAACGGATCCTACGGGGCGAGCATTCCCGGAGTGGCACAGCGCACTTCTCGCCGCTCAGTCTCGCTGGTATGAGCGCGACAGCAGCACCTTCCCAGGAGCCGGTGGTGTGGCGGAGGCACAGGAGGAAGCCACCACATACGCCGAGACGCGCTGGAGGTCGGCCGGATCCGGCAGGACGACCAGGAACGCGTCCTTGCCCTGGTAGCGGATGCGGCTGGACACCAGCGGTGCCTCCGAGCGCCCTATGCCTTGGCGGACGCACACCGGAACCGCGTCGGTGTCGCCCCGAAGGGGGGTGTCGGGGGAGCTGCGTGCGCCGATCCCCGGGGACGTGTGTGGTCGCTTGGACGCGAGCAGATCGCGGACATGCGCTCCGAGGCTGGCGGCGGTGAGGCCGTCCGAGCTCTGCTTCGGCGTGGCAATGGCCTCCCCTTGGCTTGCCCGGGTGCCGTCCATGACGGCGTGCTGGACAAGCAGGCCACCCACGCTGAGGACTGCTGCGGCTGCTGCGGTGACCAGCAGAATCCGGGGCCGGCGCCGTGCACGGGGCGAGCGGTCGTTCGGCGTTCCGCGGCCCGGCCCGGTGGCCCCCCGCCGGCGACGGGCGGGTCGGCCGGACGGCGTTCCGCGGCCGCGAGAAGCGGTCTCAGGTTCAGTGTCGGTTCCGGCGCCGGTTTCACGTGAAACGGAGACCGCAGCGGTGCCGGTTTCACGTGAAACAGCGAGGGGGACGTCTTCCGTTTCATGTGAAGCGGAGACCGAGGTGGCGACTGTTTCACGTGAAACCTGGCCACCCGAGCCAGGGGAGGTGGCATCCAGCAGTGCCTCGGCGGCGAGAGCGGCATCGATACGCTCGGTAATATCCGTCGGCATCCGTGGTGGGCCGGGAAGCGTGCCGAGCAGTCCCCGGATCTCTTCCAGGGAGGCATAGACGTCCTCGCACAGCTCACAGGCCGCGAGATGGTCGCGCAGGTCCGCGGTGCGGGAGAGGGAGAGCAGCCCGTCGGAGAGCTCGGAGATCTCGGAGACCTCGGGGTGCTCACCCGTGCCGGTCGTCGACGTCACGCTCGCCCACCTCCGTCCTTCACGGCACCAGTGCCCGTCGGTCCTGCCGTCGGTGGGACGGATGTCCCCGGCGCCCGGTTCCTTCCCCCGCTTGCCGGTTCGCTACCCCCGTCGCCGGCGCGCAGATGGGTGACCAAGGGGAGAAGCCGAGCACGGCCTCGTGCGCAGCGGCTCTTCACCGTTCCGGTGGGGACATCGAGGATCGCGGCGGCTTCTGCGACCGGGTAGCCCTGCATATCAACAAGGACGAGTGCCGCCCGCTGCTCCTCGGGGAGGGTGTGCAGCGCACAGAGCAGCTCACGATGCAGATCCTCGCGTTCGGCGGGGGCCGCGGCGGACTCCTCAGGTTCGAGAAGCTGTTCCAGCCGTTCGGTCTCGGCGATGGGGGAGGTACGCCGGGAGGCGGCCTTGCGAACCCGGTCGAGGCAGGCATTGACGGTGATGCGGTGCAGCCACGTCGTCACGGCGGACTGGCCACGGAAGGTGTGGGCCGAGCGATAGGCGGATACCAGGGCGTCCTGCACGGCGTCAGCGGCTTCCTCGCGGTCGCCGAGGGTCCGAAGTGCCACAGCCCAGAGCCGATCACGGTGCCGCCGGACGATCTCCCCGAACGCATCAGGGTCGCCGGCGACATGACGAGCGAGGAGGTCTTGATCATCAGAATCGTCCAGCAGACCCATCCAACCCCCCTCGCCCAGCGGCTGAATCCTCGGAAACCTGACCCGTGTAGACACCGGCGGCGCTCGTCCACCTCTCGCACCGCATCGTGATGAGTTCGCAGGCTTGCAGCAGCCTCGCACACCGCTCTTCATGGTAGGGAGATGTCGGGAGAAGTGCTAGGTATTCGCGGGTGGGTGATCTTCTTCCTGGGATTTCTCAATCCGTTTTTGTTGCTCGCGGCAATTCGCGGGTATGTGACATGCCCTGCTTCGCGTGATGATGTCGATCGATTGCAGCAGCGGCAAGACGATATATGGCGCGTGGGCAGGCCGCGGGACGTGGAGGTTTGGGGCGAGTGCGGTAAGGACTTCGTCGTCGCCACGGACACCCAGGGACGCGGCTGAGCATCACGCGGCGGGAGGGTCTGCTGATGGCTCGGCAGGCCCTCCCGCCGTGGGCGAAGGCACTGGTGGATGCGGGGAATGTCCTGTTCGCGAGGTCAGCCAGAAATTTTGATTTCTGAAATTCCTCCCCGGAACCAATCTGATTCTCCATCATTGGGAAGTTCCGTGACGCGGATCAGTACATATCGAGACTGCACCGGCTGGTCGAGTTTCACATCCAGCTGGCCACCAGCCTTTTCGGGCTTGGAGAGACGTCGCGAGAAATCGCTGAGCGTCCTCGGGCTCGCTGCGGAGGGCGCTGCTGCGCGGACGTCCACAGTCTGGCCTGGTCGATACATCGTGACCTGTATCTCGGAGATGTCCTTGGCGCTCCCGAGGTCGACGATGATGCCACTGCCGTCTGCGTACGACGGCAGGTTTCCGAAGTTCGGCCAACCCTTGAACCGTTTTGTCACCCAGGCAGTACTCGGGTCGCCGTCCGCGGCATTGCGAGCTTGCTCCCCTCTGGAAGGTGTGTCCAGGGGCGAGAACTGTGTGGCGCCCACGATCGACAGAGGCTTTGCCGCGCGCTTCTTGGCGGAGCCGTCGACCGGCTGTGAGTTCTGCGGGTCGTCCTGGTCGTTCTCCCGCTTCAGCAGGGTGTCCGCAAGCTGCCAGCTGCCCAGTCCCAGCGCGGCGATGAGCAGTGCGGAGACGGACCACTTCAGTGCCCGGCCGGTGCGGCTCTGCAGCGGAGGCGGGGGGGTCGGCACCGGCTGAGAGCGGCCGGCCGGGCCGTTGTGAGCGGAGGTCTGCCGGTAACTCCCCTGCTGGTACCCCGTGCGCTGGTAAGGCGGCGGTGTGGTGAACGCCGTCTCCGGAGGCCGGATGCGCGGCATGGCGGCGACGGCCTTGGCCAGTTCCTCCGGCGTGGTGCAGGGCGGATCCTGGCGGGACGCCGTGGCACCGTCGTTGATCAGAGCGCGCATGGCGAGCTCGGAGAGCCCGCGGTGCACACCGGCGCGTACCTGGTCGGGTGCGATCAGTCCGACGCCCTTCGGCAGGCCGGTCAGGCCATGGGCATCGTTCTCGTACGGCCAGCGCTGGGTGAGTGCGGCGTACAGCAGCGCGCCGATCGCCTCGGTGTCCGTACGCTGCGGGTGCTCGCTGGTGATGCCGCGCAACGCCGCCATGACAGCCAGCCCGCGGATGCGGTACTGCCCGGTTTCCGTACGCAGTACCGAGCCGGGGGTGATCCGCAGATGGGAGAGGCCTTCGCGGTGCGCGGCGGCCATGGCCTGGGAGACCTGGCTGACGAGCTGGTAGGCGTCATGCGGCTCAAGGGGGCCGCTGGCGAGGACGGTGGTGAGTTCGGTCGCGTCCGGCAGCCATTCATGGACGACGTAGACGAGGTCGTTCTCCTCGACGGCGTCGAGGACCTGGACGAACCGGGGATCGCCGAGCAGCGCCGAGGAGCGGGCGGCGGAGAGTACCGGTCGCGCCCGTGGATGGTCGGCGGGCAGGATGTGCACACCCACCGCCCGGCGCAGTTTTTCGTCGACCGCACGCCAGCTGCTGAATCCGTCCAGACGGGTGACGCACTCCTCCAGGCGGTAACGTCTGGCGAGCTTGTGGCCGCTGTGTAGTTCCGGTGGCTGGGCTTCGGTCGCCTCGGCACGCTTCTCGTCGGTGCGTGCGGCGTCCATCTCCCCGCCGGATACCTTCTCGGCCTTAGCACCGTCGTCCGTGACCTTGCCCGCCTTGGCGGGCAGCGGTTCCACACCGCTCGTGTCGGCCACGTCGACGGCAGCCGTGCTCCGTTCCGCCACCGTCGTTCCTGCCTCCCCATCCGTTGCAGGCTCAATGAGCCAAGACAATTGTGCCCACAGTCCGCCACTATGCACGACACACAGTGGCAGTCGATGGTTGTGCCCGGTCAACGTCCAAGCTTTGACCGGACCATGCCGACCAGGGCGTTCATTTCCTCAATGCGCATTTTGCGTGCGGCGACGTAGAACACGCCCAGGAGCGCGGCGGCACCGACGATCAGCGCGGTCAGCGAGCCCAGGAATCCACTTCCGAGCAGCTGCATCAGGGCGTAGACCACGGCCCCGGAGACGAGCGTGGCCGGGATGCTGGCGCCGGCCAGCCGCGCATAGGTCCGCACGACACGAGTCGTGTCCAGGTCGTCGTCCATCCGCTTGCCCAGTCGGCGCCAGGCCACACCTACACCGATGACGTACGCCAGGCCGTACGAGGCCGCCATGCCGACCACCGCCCAGCGGGCGGGCAGGATCAGGAAGCACAAGCCGGAGGCCGCCGCGTTGACGGCGGCGACAATCACCGTGTTGTAGAAGGGCGTCCGGGTGTCCTCATACGCGTAGAAGGCGCGCAGGACGACGTACTGAACCGAGAACGGGATCAGGCCCACGCCGAAGGCCATCAGCATGTAGCCCATCGGGATGCCGGCGCCGGACGAGCCGTAGACCAGCATGCACAGCGGGATGCCGAGGGAGAGGAAGCCGAACGAGATCGGGACGATGGCGACGGCGGAGGTGCGCAGACCCTGCGAGATGTCGTCCCGGACGGCCCCGGTGTCACCGTCGTGCGCGGACCGTGCCAGCCGCGGCAGCAGCGCCGCCATCACGGAGACGGTGATGATCGCCTGCGGCATGTTCCAGATCAGCTGGGCGCTGGCGTACGAGATGAAGCCGGTGCCCGGGTGGCCCTGCCGGTCGGCGGTGTTGCCGGCCCAGGTGGAGAGCTGGGTCACGACCAGTACGCCCGCCTGGTTGGCGAGCACGAACAGCACAGTCCACTTGGCCAGCTTGGCGGCCTTGCCCAGACCGTGGCCACGCCAGTCGAAGCGCAGCCGGAGCACGAAGTCGGCGTCGCGCAGGTACGGGATCATCGCCAGCGCCTGGACGACGAGCCCGAGGAGGGTGCCGATCCCCAGCAGCCGGATGCCCTCGTCGGGGATGGTGGTGACGCCGATGTGCGAGGTTTTCGCCGTGCCGTAGACCCCGATGAACAGGCCGAACGTGGCGATCATGACGATGTTGTTCAGGACCGGGGTCCACATCATCGCGCCGAAGCGGCCACGGGCGTTGAGGATCTGCCCCAGCACCACATGCAGACCCATGAAGAAGATCGTGGGTACGCAGTAGCGGGTGAAGGCGACGGCGACCTCATTGGCCGCCGGATCACGTGAGATGTCGAAGGAGACCAGCTTCACCAGGAGTGGTGCCGCGACCACCGCGAGCACCGTCAGGGCACCCAGGACCACGACGACCAGCGTCAGCAGCCGGTTGGCGTAGGCCTCGCCGCCGTCGTCGTCCTCCTTCATGGCCCGCACCAGCTGCGGGACGAAGACGGAGTTCAGACCCCCGCCGATGGTCAGGATGAAGATCATCGTCGGCAGCTGGTAGGCGACCTGCCAGGAGTCGCCGAGCACCGCGCCACCGAGCGCCGCGACGATCAGCGCCGAGCGGATGAAGCCCGTCAGACGGGACACCATCGTGCCGGCAGCCATGACCGCGCTGGACTTCAGCAGGCCGGAGGCGCGGCCGCCGGAGGGCTTGCTGGCCGCCGCCACGGGTGCGGGTTCCGGCGTCGGCGCGCTCTGCTGGGGAACGGCGTCCGGGACCGGCGCCGCACCGGCCGCGGACGGCCCGGCAGAAGGGCCGGCGGGTACACCGGCAGGTGGTCCGGCCGCCGGGCGCTGGGGCTCATAGGGCTGCTGGTCCCGGTACAGATGCGCAAAGGCATTGGCCTCTGGGCGCTCGTCGGCGGCCTGGCGGAAGGGGTCGTTGACGCCTGCGAACTGGGTGGTCGCGGCGGCATCGCCGTACGAGAGGTGGTGGGGCGGCCCGTGCGGTTCGGGCGGCGGGGGTGAGGGCCACTGCTGGGGGTCCGGAATGTGCCCGCCCGGCGCGGGCTGCGGGTAGAGCGGCTGTGTGGGCTGCCCAGGCTGTCCCGGGGGCGATGGCGGGGACGTGGGGCGGTCGTGGAGTGCCTCGGTCACCGGTCCCTGGACCGTGGGGTCCTGGGACCGGGGCGGATCAGCAGGGTAGGCGTCCTGGACAAAGGGGTCCCGGTCCGTGGGGAACGGGGGCGTCGGAGGGACCGGCCCCGTGGGCTCGCCATTGGCGCCCCGGCCCCGGTCACCGTCGTACGGCGCATTCATCGCTGCTGCCCCACCTCATCCGTCGCCGGCCATCCGGCCCCGCCATATATCAACGGTCCACTTTCTCACCTGAGCCGGACGGGCCGGAGTTTTCCGAACCGGTGTCCGGCATGGGGTCACTCGGCTGCTCGGGCGTTTCCCCGTCTGTGCCACCGTTGTCTCCGTCCACGCCTGCCGCGCCGTCGGCACCGTCGCCGTCCGCCCCGTCCTCGGCGCGCAGGGCCGCTGCCCGCTTGCGCTGGAGGTAGATCCGCACGCCGGCGAGGACGAGCAGCAGGACGCCGCCCGCGATGACGAGCATCACCGTCGCAGTGATCTCCGTGACGTTCACCTGGAACGTCATGGGGGAACCGTAGGGCTTTC
Organism: Streptomyces sp. NPDC001339; assembly: GCF_042895955.1. NCBI lineage: Bacteria > Bacillati > Actinomycetota > Actinomycetes > Kitasatosporales > Streptomycetaceae > Streptomyces > Streptomyces sp. NPDC001339. Next base: position 459,841 of record NZ_JBIAWT010000004.1, read on the forward strand.
CGTCGGCCGAGTAGAGCTGTGCGGTCACCCACGCCCGGCCGTTGGCGTTGGCCGTGGTGTCGAACTTGAACGACTGGCTGTGCCCGCCGTCCACCGTGATCTGCTGCGGCTTCCCCACGTCCAGACGGTTGGGCTGGGAGGAGGTCAGCTTCAGCGTCATGTTCTTGACGCCCTGGAGCAGGTTGTTCTGCACCGTCACCGGGATCGTGGCGCTGCGCCCGGAGAGCGTGGCCCCCGACTTCTGGATCAGGTGGACCTTCTTCGTCAGCCCGTCGAGGTAGCCGCGTACGGAGCGCCGGTAGGCGGCGGCATCGGAGGCCTCTCCCCGCCACCCCGTCGACATCTCCCGCATGATGGCATTGCCGAACGGGGTCACCACGCGCTCCGGCTGGGCCAGGTTCACCCGGAAGTCGTCCAGCGCGGTCTGGGTGCCCTGGATCTGCCGGAAGGCGTCGGTGGGGAGCTCCTGCTTGCGCAGCCAGTACGGGTACGAGCTGCTGCTCGGCACCTGGCGGTCGGCCGCGGGGTCAGGCTTGGCCTTGGTCGCGCCACTGAGGTTCAGCGGCTGGGTCCAGCGTTCGGACTCCGTCAGCTGCCGCAGCGCGCCGGCCATGGCATGGGCCTGGCTCACCGACGGCATGCGCTGCGGGGCGACGACGATGCTGCGCTGCCGGTCCGGGTCCTGGAGGCTGATCATCTGGGTCTGGGCGAGGAACTCCTGCACCGCGTGGGTGGCGTCTGTGGCCTTCGACATATCGCCCTCGAAGGCCCGGGAGAGCTGTGCGTCCGCGACGATCGCCGTGTTGCCGCTGCCGATGGGGCGGGCCGCTGTCGGTGTGTACGCCAGCTCACGGGTCTCCCGAAGGCTGTCGCTGCGGGTGATCACGTTGTGGGCCCCGGCCGAGGTGGCGACGTCGACGATGGAGCGGTCGATCGCGCCGTTCACGGGCCAGGCGAAGTCCGTACGGGGCTTGACGCCGAGGACCGTGTCGACGGTCCTGTCGGCCAGCTTGGTGGCCGGGCCGAGGTGGCGGAGCGCGCTGGGTACGCCCTTGCCGTGGTGAGCGAGCGAGGCGAGGTCGGGGTCGGCGAAGGGCAGCGCGATGACCTCGTGCGTCTTGACCGCCTCTTCGAGCTCGTGCAGCCACTGCTTGGCGACGGCCTGGTTCCTGCCCATCGGGCCGTCCGGACCGTTCACACGGTACGGCCTGGTCATGGCATCGACGGTGGCGAGCAGGTCGGGGTCGATGACGAAGGTCACCGGAAGGTTCTTGCCGAGTGTGACCATCTGCTGCAGCCGGCCTCCTGGCGCGAGCTCAGCGGCGAGATCGTCGTTGCGGAAGACCGGTGTCTGCTGGGGATCGGCCCCGGTCTCGGCGGTGAGGTGGGTGGTGGAGACCAGCGGCCACAGGTACGTGAGCTGCGTCTTCTTGTCGACGTTGGCGGACTGCCAGGGCAGGAACGTCCGGTCGATGCCGAGGACCTGCTCGGACGGCGAGGCCTGCGAGCGCCCGGACAGAGAGACGCCGATCTGATACACGCCGTCGTCGCCGAGTTCGAGGTCCTTGGCCGGCACGCTGAGGGTGAAGGGGCGGCTGACGCCCGGCTCCAGCTTGTCGACTTTCTCCTGGTGTCCCTTGATCTCCGGGCCGTCCACTCCGGGCAGATAGCCGGTGCGATGTGTCGCGGCCTCGATGGCGCTGCGGCTGCCCAGCGCCTCGCCGCCGAGGCGCAGACCCACATGTGCATCGGTGATCGTGCTGTGGCCGTCGTTCTTCAGGGTGCCGGAGACGGTGACCGTGTCGCCCTTGCCGGGAGCGGAGGGGGACATCGAGTCGATGGAGACGTCGACCGTCCGGGAGCCGGTCGGAGCTGCCTGGGCGGGAGCGGAGTGTGGAAGCTGGAGCAGCCCCGCGAGCAGGGGCGCGCCGGTGAGCACGGTCACAGTCCTTCGCAACCATCGGCCACGCGGCCGTTCACTCCCCTGGAACCCTGCCGCCTCGGCCACGCGCTCGCCCGTCCCTCGTCGTCGTCAGTGGTCGTCGGAATGTGCGTCCACGAATGGTAACGAGGCCCGGTGCGCCAGAGTGCCGGGGACTGCGCCACATGATCGCAGGGCCTGACGGCAGGGCGACCGGCCTGTCCCCTTTATTACGTGACGCCTCGCGCGGCGCGGCCACGTACCCTGTTCTGTTGTGCCGAACGCCAACGATGACCTCTCCACCCCGCACGCCGAGCGGACGCCGCAGTCGACGAACGCGCTGAACCATGTGCAGCGGCGCGCCGTGAGCGAACTGCTGCGGGTGTCCCCCGTCGCGGATGACCTGGCCCGTCGATTCCAGGAGGCCGGGTTCACGCTTGCCCTGGTCGGCGGCTCGGTCCGGGATGCCTTGCTGGGCCGGCTCGGCAACGATCTGGACTTCACCACGGACGCTCGTCCCGAGGACGTCCTGAAGATCGTCCGGCCGTGGGCGGACGCGGTCTGGGAGGTCGGCATTGCCTTCGGCACGGTCGGCTGCAAGAAGGACTCGTTCGACATCGAGATCACGACCTACCGCTCCGAGGCCTACGACCGCACTTCCCGCAAGCCCGAGGTGTCCTACGGCGACTCCATCGAGGAAGATCTCATCCGCCGGGACTTCACGGTGAACGCCATGGCGGTCCTTCTGCCGCAGAAGGAGTTCGTCGATCCGCACGACGGGCTGGAAGACCTGGCTGCCCGGGTGCTGCGGACGCCGGGAACGCCGGAGGAGTCTTTCTCCGACGACCCGCTGCGGATGATGCGCGCGGCCCGTTTCGCCGCCCAGCTGGACTTCGAGGTCGCCCCCGAGGTCGTGGCCGCGATGACGGCGATGTCGGACCGTATCGAGATCGTCTCCGCCGAGCGTGTACGGGACGAGCTGAACAAACTGATCCTGGCGCCGAACCCGCGCAAGGGGCTGCGGCTGCTGGTCGGCTCCGGTCTGGCCGACCACATCCTGCCTGAGCTGCCGGCCCTGCGGCTGGAGAGCGATGAGCACCACCGCCACAAGGACGTCTACGAGCACTCGCTGACGGTTCTGGAGCAGGCGATCGACCTCGAAGAGGACGGACCTGATCTGGTGCTCCGGTTGGCGGCCCTGCTGCACGACATCGGCAAGCCCAAGACGCGGCGCTTCGAGCTGGATGGCCGGGTCTCCTTCCACCACCACGAGGTGGTGGGCGCGAAGATGACCAAGAAGCGGATGACCGCCCTGAAGTACTCCAATGACCTGGTCAAGGACGTCTCACGTCTGGTGGAACTTCATCTGCGCTTCCACGGCTATGGAACGGGCGAGTGGACGGACTCCGCGGTCCGTCGCTATGTCAGGGACGCCGGCCCGCAGCTGGAACGACTGCACAAGCTCACCCGCTCGGACTGCACCACCCGTAACAAGCGCAAGGCCGCTGCGCTGTCGCGTGCCTATGACGGGCTTGAGGAGCGCATTGCGCGACTGAAGGATCAGGAAGAGCTGGATGCGATCCGTCCGGACCTGGACGGTAACGACATCATGCAGATCCTGGGCATCCGTCCGGGGCCGGAGGTCGGCAGGGCGTACAAGCAGATGCTGGAGATCCGGCTGGAGAACGGGCCGATGGAGCGAGAGGTGGCGATCGCCGCACTCAAGGAGTGGTGGGCGGCTGAGGCCGGAGAGGGCTCTCAGAGCTCTCAGGGCTGATGTTTCACGTGAAACGAACGGTCGGGCGAACCTGACGTTTCACGTGAAACATCGGGACCCGTCCCACCTGTTTCACGTGAAACGTGACAGTCACCCCACTGCCGGTTTCACGTGAAACACCGGGGTCGCGACTCTGGGGTGGTGTTTCACGTGAAACACCACCCCAGCGCTTATCCGTGTGTGCGGTCCGGCTACTTCTTCACTGCGGTCAGGCAGAGCACCATGGCGGTGTCGGCACGCCTGCGGCGGTGCGTTGTCTTGACGTAGGACGGCTCCCCCGCGGGGCACACGGAGGTATCCGAGGTGCCGTTGTGTACCGCGGTCACCTTGTACTGGGCCTTCGCGTCGCTGCAGTCCACCACCTCTAGGCCGTCGTCGAGCGAGCTGCTGGATTTGTGCACACAGTCGCCGGCCTCGGCGGAGCTCGCGTTGTCCCGACTGCTGAACCAGGCGACCGCGACGACGATCACTGCGATGACGGCGCCTATCCCCCGCAGAATGCCCTTGACGGACCGGCGCTTGGCGGGCTGCGGCGGAGGTACCGGAGCCCCGCTCTGCATGTGGGGCTGTGGCGGCGGCGCGGGGTACCCCGGCTGCGGCGGGCCGTACGGAGCCTGCGGCTGCTGGGCGTAGGGGTATCCGCCCTGGGGCGGCTGGCCGTAAGGGGGCTGAGGCGCCGGCGCCTGCGGGTACGGACTCTGCCCGTATGGCTGCTGCCCGTATGGCTGTGGCGGGTACGGCGCCTGACCGTACGGCGCCTGACCGTACGGGTTCTGGCCCTGCGGCGGCGTGGTCATGGAACTCCCCCGATATTGATATGTACAGGCTGGTGTAGGACGCCCGTAAGGTATCCGGTCCGGTTGATGCACTGCACCAGTGGGATCGCCGAAGACGGGGCCTCGATGCCTAACTCCGTCGGAAACGGACCATCGCCGCGGTGACGATCGCGTAGAGCGCGGTCACTACGAGGAGCAGCGCGCTCGACCTGCCGTCCGGCGGCAGCATGAGTGCGGCGACCGCGGCGGCACCGACGAATGCGACGTTGAACAGGACGTCATAGAGGGCGAAGACCCGCCCACGGAAGGCGTCGTCGACCGACGACTGGACGATGGTGTCCGTGGAAATCTTGGTCCCTTGAGTGCTGAGTCCGAGGACGAATGCGGCGGCCAGCATCGGCCCCGGCAAGAAGAACAGACCGAGCGACGGCACCAGTACGGTGCCCAGAGCGGCACAGCAGGCGATCCAGCCGAACGGGGAGAGCCGGGCGACTGCCCAGGGGGTGGTGACAGCGGCCATGAAGAAGCCCGCTCCTGACACTCCGACAGTGATGCCGAGCAGCGCCAGGCCCTCGGGCTCGGTGCTCGACCATGAGTACCGGCTCAGCATCAGCACCGTGACGGTGAGCGCTCCATAGCAGAAGCGGACCAGCGTCATCGCGGCCAGTGCACGGGCCGCGGTACGTCGCTCGGCAAGGTGCCGTAGTCCCTCCACGAGACCTCGTGCGGTGCTCAACAGGGCTTCCCGGAGGTCGGGTTGGAGCATGGTCGGGTCGGGGCCGAGCAACTGTGGTGCCATCCGCAGGGCGGTCAGGGCCGAGCAGAAGTACAGGGCGGCGGCGAGCAGCACGACAAACGCGTCCACATCCGAGCCGGCCAGCCGTACGGCGAAGGCGAGTGCGCCGCCGGCCGTGGCGGCGAGCGTTCCGGCCGTGGGGGCAAGGGAGTTCGCCATGACCAGCTTCTCCTCACCGTCGACCACCCGTGGGAGCGCGGCGGAGAGCCCGGCCAGGACGAAGCGGTTCACGGCGGTCACCGAGAGGGCCGAGGCGTAGAAGAGCCAGTCGGGGACCTTTGACACGATCAGCGCAGCGGTCGCCATGGCCAGCAGCGCCCGCAGCAGGTTTCCGTACAGCAGGACCTGTCGGCGCCGCCAGCGGTCGAGCAGAACACCGGTGAACGGACCGAGGAGCGAGTACGGCAGTAGCAGGACCGCCATGGCGGAGGCGATGGCGGTGGGTGAGGCCTGCTTCTCGGGCGAGAAGACGACGTAGGTGGCGAGTGCGACCTGGAACACGCCGTCGGCCGCCTGGGACAGGAGCCGTACGGCAAGGAGCGAGCGGAAGTCGCGTAGCCGGAGTAACACACGCAGACTGCGCAGAGCATGCATGAGGCACAGCCTCACACAGCTCGTGGGCCCCCGGGTGGAATACCCAGGGGCCCACGTAGGGCGGGTGTGGCGGGCGCGTCAGCGCTCGACTTCGCCGTTGATGAACTTCTCGACGTTCTCCCGCGCCTCGTCGTCGAAGTACTGCACCGGCGGCGACTTCATGAAGTACGAGGAGGCGGAGAGCACCGGTCCGCCGATGCCGCGGTCCTTGGCGATCTTCGCGGCGCGCAGGGCGTCGATGATGACTCCCGCGGAGTTCGGGGAGTCCCAGACCTCGAGCTTGTACTCCAGGTTCAGCGGGACGTCACCGAAGGCACGGCCCTCGAGGCGGACGTAGGCCCACTTGCGGTCGTCCAGCCAGGCCACGAAGTCCGAGGGGCCGATGTGGACGTTGTCCTCGCCCAGCTCACGGTCCCGGATCTGGGAGGTGACGGCCTGGGTCTTGGAGATCTTCTTGGACTCCAGGCGCTCCCGCTCCAGCATGTTCTTGAAGTCCATGTTGCCGCCGACGTTCAGCTGCATCGTGCGGTCCAGGATGACGCCCCGGTCCTCGAACAGCTTGGCCATCACGCGGTGCGTGATCGTAGCGCCGACCTGAGACTTGATGTCGTCACCGACGATCGGGACGCCGGCCTCGGTGAACTTGTCCGCCCACTCCTTGGTCCCGGCGATGAAGACCGGCAGGGCGTTGACGAACGCGACCTTGGCGTCGAGGGCGCACTGGGCGTAGTACTTCGCGGCGTCCTCGGAGCCGACGGGGAGGTAGCAGACCAGGACGTCGACCTGCCTGTCCTTGAGGACCTGGACGACGTCGACCGGCTCCTCGGCGGATTCCTCGATGGTCTGGCGGTAGTACTTGCCCAGACCGTCGAGGGTGTGGCCGCGCTGGACCTGCACACCGGTGTTCGGCACGTCGCAGATCTTGATGGTGTTGTTCTCGCTGGCGCCGATGGCGTCCGCGAGATCGAGGCCGACCTTCTTGGCGTCAACGTCGAAGGCAGCCACGAACTCGATGTCACGCACGTGGTAGTCGCCGAACTGCACATGCATGAGCCCGGGCACACGGCTCTTCGGGTCGGCGTCCTTGTAGTACTCGACGCCTTGTACCAGCGAGGCGGCGCAGTTGCCCACGCCGACGATGGCTACGCGAACCGAACCCATTCCGATTGCTCCCTGTGTTCTCGATGAGGGCCTGTGCAGCAGAGCCTCATGTGGTGGTGTCGTCGGACGGGTCCGGCCGGGATCCACCCCGGTGCCGGGGCAGGCCGCCCGTATCTCCTGACTGGTTCTTCCGGTCCTGCGCTGCGGGACGCGGTGGGCGCTGGTCGCGCCCGGCACGTTCACTCTCGATGAGCCCGTTCAGCCAACGGACCTCGCGCTCCACGGACTCCATGCCGTGACGCTGCAGTTCGAGGGTGTAGTCGTCCAGCCGCTCGCGCGACCTGGCCAAGGACGTGCGCATCTTCTCGAGGCGCTCCTCCAGCCTGCTGCGGCGGCCCTCCAGCACGCGCATCCGTACGTCCCGCGATGTCTGGCCGAAGAATGCGAAGCGGACACCGAAGTGCTCGTCCTCCCAGGCATCCGGGCCGGAGTGGGCGAGCAGCTCCTCGAAGCGTTCTTTGCCCGCCGCGGTCAATCGGTAGACGATCTTGGCCCGGCGCCCCGTCAGTGCCGCAGTCGGAACGGCCTCCTGCGCGCCGTCCGTCTCCTCGACGAGCCAGCCGTTCGCGACCAGCGCCTTGAGGCAGGGGTAGAGGGTGCCGTAGCTGAACGCACGGAACACCCCGAGCGAGGTGTTGAGTCGTTTCCGCAGCTCATAGCCGTGCATCGGGGATTCGCGGAGCAGTCCGAGGACGGCGAATTCGAGGATTCCGGAGCGTCTGCTCATCCTCCGCCTCCTCGGGCCGGTGTGTTCTTTATGCCGTGCTGATGTATCGACTCGATACATCCAGACGATAGGACGGCCCCTGGAGGTGAACAAGTGGGAAGAGGGTGAACGGCATCACATCACCGATTCGTGCGATGCGACCTGACTGATTTGGAGTGAATTTCGACACTGGGCAGGTTTTGGCCGTGCGTAGTCTGTGCGGCATGCAGACTGCCGGGAACCGTGGGCCGATTTCTGGTGTCCCCGTCCTCGGTGTAGTGCGGGCCGCGCATCAGGAGCGGCCCGCGCATCGGGGGGACCTGAGGGCACCTGCCGCCTTCAGGCGACGAGAGAGCACGCCTGCCCGAGGAGTAACCGTTCCATGAGCGAGCACCGTCGCAAACCGCCACAGCCGCAGGGTGGCGGACGTGCCGCGGCCCGACGCGCCGCACAGCAGTCGCCGGGGCGTCGCGCTGCCCCTTCGCGTGGCTCTGGCGGTGGTTCTGTCCCCTATGGAGAGGGGTCGGGGCGGGGGCCGCGGGCGGGCGGCCGTGCCGAGGCGCGTAGAGCGGCCCAGCGCGGTGGCCGGCGGGGCGAGTCCGACAACACCATGGAGCTGGGCTCCGTCGGCGGCGGTGGCCGCGGTGGCGGGCGTCGCGGCGGTGGCGGTGGTGGCGGCGGCCCCGAGGGGGGACGTGGGCGCGGCCGTGGCGGTGGGAAGCCTGCCAAGCGGCGCCTTGTCGACTATCCGCGTGCCGGCCGGGCCGGCTGGCGGCGTTTCGTACCGTCCTGGAAGCAGGTCGCCAGCATCTGCATCGGGTTCGCCGCTCTGGTCGTGGGCAGTGCCGGGGTCGCGCTGGCCATGGTGACCGTTCCCAAGGAGAGTGACGCCGCCAAGTCGCAGAACAACGTCTACCTCTGGTCCAACGGCAAGGTCATGGCGCGCGATGGTCACACGAACCGCCAGAACATCGACATATATGACGTCCCGCCGTCCATGAAGAACGCGGCGGTCGCCGCGGAGAACGCTTCCTTCTGGAACGACTCGGGTGTGGACCCGATGGGTATCGCGCGTGCTCTGTTGAACATGGCCAGGGGTGGCGAGACGCAGGGTGGTTCGACCATCACCCAGCAGTACGTCAAGAACGCGATGCTTTCCCAGGAACAGACCATCGATCGCAAGTTCAAAGAGCTCTTCATCGCGATCAAGGTCGGCTGGAAGATGACCAAGCCGCAGATCCTCCAGGGCTACCTGAACACCAGCTACTACGGCCGAGGTGCGTACGGCATCCAGGCGGCCGCCCAGGCGTACTACGGCAAGAACGCCAAGGACCTGAAGCCGGACGAGGGCGCTTTCCTGGCTACCGTGCTCAAGGGCGCTGACCTGTACGACCCGGCGGGCGGCACCGGCCCGGGTGCGACGCGGGCGGCGAACACCAAGCGTGCCCAGGCGCGGTGGAGCTGGATCCTCGACCGGGAGGTCGAGAACAAGATGATGTCGCAGGGGGAGCGGGCCAAGTACACCAGGTTCCCCACGCCTATCCCACCGAAGCCGGTGGCCGGCAAGAGCGGTCAGATCGGCTACCTGATGGATACCGCCAAGAAGTACGTGCTGAAGCACGCGGACATCAGTGAAGCCCGGTTCGACAAGGGCGGCTACACGATCCAGACCACCTTCGACGAGAAGAAGACCCGTCAGCTCGAGGCGGCGGTGAAGACGGTCGACAAGCGGTACATCGACCCGGAGAAGCGTGAACGGGACAAATACGTACAGTTCGGTGGTGCCTCCGTGGTCCCGGGGGACGGTGCGATCGTGGCCCTGTACGGCGGTGCGGGGTACAACAAGGGGCACTTCAGCAACAACGCGGACACCTACGGTGTGCCGGTCGGCTCGACCTGGAAGCCGTTCGTGCTCGCGGCGGCGATGAAGTACGGCGTGCCCAGGACTCAGCCTCAGGGGTTGTCGCCGGACAGTCGGTACAACGGCAATGACCACCTCAAGGTGAAGAAGGCAGACGGCAGTTATGTGATGAAAAAGGATAACTCGCCCTTCTATCAGGTGAACGAGAGCGACTATCCCTGGGGTTACATCAGCCTGAACAAGGCGATGGAGCAGTCCGTCAACACCCCGTTCGTGCAGCTCGGCATGGATGTCGGGATGGTCAAGGTCCGTGAAATGGCGGAGGCCGCGGGCATCTTGCCGGCCAGCTTCGACAAGAACCTCAACCCGTCCTTCGCATTGGGCACCTCAACGCCGAGTGCGATTCGGATGGCGGATGCCTATGCGACGTTCGCCGAATCGGGGACGAAGGTCGAGCCGTACTCGGTGACCAAGGTGATCTCCAAGGGCGAAGAGGTGCAGGGCTTCGAGAAGCCCAAGAAGGAGTCGGTGATCGATGCCAACATCGCCAACAATGTGACCAAGGTGCTGGAGAACGTCATCAAGAAGGGCACGGCCAAGAAAGCCAGTCGGCTGGACATGCCGGCAGCGGGTAAGACCGGTACCACCGACGAGAACAAGTCGGCCTGGTTCGTGGGCTACACCAAGCAGCTCTCGACGGCCATCACGATGTTCCGTGAGGACCCCAAGAACCCGCGTCAGCTGTCCATGAACGGAGTCGGCGGTTTCGACTCGATCCATGGTGGCGCGCTCCCCACCGAGGTGTGGACCGAGTTCATGCTGCAGGCGATGCAGGGCGTCACGCCGGAACCGTTCCCGGCCGCCCTGCCCATCGGGGAGCGGGCGGACCAGGCAGGTATGCCATCGCCGACGCCGACTCCCAAGCCCTCGGACACTCCGTCCGCGACCCCGTCGCAGACTCCCAGTCAGTCCGCCACTCCGTCGGGCACGCCGAGCGTGACCCCGACCGACACCTGCGCTCCGTGGGACGTCGACTGCAGGAACAGCGGTGGGACGGACACCGGCGGTATGGACGGTGGTATGGACGGTGGCACCACCGATGGTGGTGCGACGGCTACCCCGGACCCGGGCACCCCCGGAGGCGGTAACGGGGGAAACAGCGGGGGAGGCAATGGCGGTCTCTTCGGCGGGATGGGCAACTGACGCCCGCCCACCGTTTCACGTGAAACAGGCCCCTCGTTTCACGTGAAACACGCCGACGGTTTCACGTGAAACAGGGCGACACGAAGCCCCTGACCGGCTCGTCCGGTCAGGGGCTTCGCCACGTTCTGCCCTGGGCCGTACGGCAGGATGGGGCCATGACGAGCGTGCGACAGGACGAGCCGGTACGGCCGACGAGGCGGGATGAGGTGGCGGCGGCCGGCAGCGAGCTGGTCGGCGGGCCCCTCGGCCGGCGCGCGCTGCTCGGAACGAGCCGGCTGACGCCGGTGCGGGTCATCGCGCTGGTCGCACTCGGCATGTTCGCGCTCGGCATGGTGCAGAAGCTGCCCTGTTACAACGGTGGCTGGTTCTTCGGTGCCACAAGCCAGTACACGCACGCGTGCTACTCCGACATCCCCCACCTCTACACGGGGCGAGGTTTCGCCGACGGGCTGATCCCGTACTTCGACCGGTTGCCGGGAGACATGGAGTACCTCGAGTACCCCGTGCTGACGGGGGTCTTCATGGAGGTCGCCTCCTGGATGACACCGCACAGCGGGACGATCCAGGACCGTGAACAGATCTACTGGCTGGTCAACGCCGGGATGCTGATGATCTGTGCCGTGGTGATCGCGGTATGCGTGACCCGCACCCACCGGCGCCGTCCCTGGGATGGTCTCCTGGTCGCCCTCGCACCCGCCTTCGCGCTGACCGCCACCATCAACTGGGATCTGCTGGCGATCGCACTGACCGCCGCCGGGATGCTGATGTGGTCCCGCAGCCGCCCGCTCGCGGCCGGGGTGCTGCTCGGGCTGGCGACCGCGGCGAAGCTGTACCCGGTGCTGCTGCTGGGCCCCCTGCTGGTGCTGTGCTGGCGTGCGGGCACCTGGCGCGCGTACGGGAAGGCTGTGGCGGGTGCCGTGGCGTCCTGGCTGGTGGTGAACCTGCCGGTGATGATTACGCACGATGCGAGCGGGTTCCACATCAGAGAAGGCTGGGCGAAGTTCTACACCTTCAGCCAGGAGCGGCCCATCGACTTCGGATCGGTCTGGCTGCTGATCTCGCAGCGCACCGGTTACTCCCTGGAGAACGCCAACACCTATGCCACCCTGCTGATGATCCTCGGCTGTGGCGCCATCGGGCTGCTGACCCTCTACGCCCCCCGCCGGCCGCGCTTCGCGCAGCTCGCCTTCCTCGTCGTCGCGCTGTTCATCCTCACCAACAAGGTCTACTCACCGCAGTACGTGCTGTGGCTGACCCCCCTCGCCGTGCTGGCCCGGCCGCGCTGGCGGGACTTCCTGGTCTGGCAGGCCTGCGAGGTCATGTACTTCCTGGGGATCTGGATGTACCTCGCCTACACCGGCAACGGTGACAAGCACCAGGGCCTGCCGACGGAGGGCTACCAGCTCGCCATCGCTCTGCACCTCCTGGGCACGCTCTACCTGTGCGCCGTGGTCGTACGGGACGTGCTGATGCCGGAGCGAGATGTGGTCCGCAGGGACGGTGACGACGATCCGTCGGGCGGGGTCCTGGACCGCAGGCCCGATGCGTTCGTGCTCGGAAGGGCCGCATACCATCCGCCTCGGCACGCGGCGCAGTTCGAGGGAGCGTCACAGGTGCGCTGGGGCGTCGTACGGGACTGAGGCGGCAGCAGTGGACAGGCACGGGGCCCGGTACCGCAGCGGTCTGCGGTACCGGGCCCTTGGTGTGCGTCCGAGCGCCGGGCGGATACGGCCCGGCTCAGTGGTCCACGAGGCGGTCGAACTGAGTGGTGGTGTGCCGCAGATGGGCCACCAGCTCCTCGCCGACCTGCGGCTGAGGCGCGTCCGCCGGTACGAACAGGATCGACACCTGCATATGCGGCGGCTCCGCGAACCAGCGCTGCTTCCCGGCCCAGACGAACGGTGCGAGATTGCGGTTGACGGTCGCCAGCCCGGCCCGGGCCACGCCCTTGGCACGCGGCATGACCCCGTGCAGCGCCTTGGGCGATTCCAGACCGACACCGTGTGAGGTACCGCCGGCCACCACGACCAGGTACCCGTCGGAGGCCGCCTTCTGCTGGCGGTAGCCGAAGCGCTCACCCTTGGCCACTCGGGTCACATCGAGCACCGAACCACGGTAGGCGGTGGCGTCGTGGTCGCCCAGCCACAGCCGCGTACCGATCCGCGCACGGAAGCGGGTCTGGGGGAACTGCTGCTGGAGACGGGCGAGTTCGTCGGCCTTGAGGTGGCTGATGAACATGGTGTGCAGCGGCAGGCGGGCGGCGCGCAGCCGGTCCATCCAGCCGATGACCTCCTCGACCGAGTCGGACCCGTCGGTGCGGTCCAGCGGCAGATGGATCGCGAAGCCCTCCAGCCGTACGTCCTCGACGGCCGCTGCCAGCTTCGGCAGGTCCTCCGGCTTGACGCCATGGCGCTTCATGCTGCTCATGACCTCGATGACGACCCGGGCGCCGACCAGGCCGCCCACGCCCTCGACCGAGGAGACCGAGCGGATCGCCCGGTCGGGCAGCGGCACCGGCTCCTCGCCGTGCCGGAACGGGGTCAGGACGAGCAGGTCACCGCTGAAGAAGTCCTTGATACGGGCTGCTTCGTAGGTCGTCCCGACCGCGAGGAGGTCGGCACCGAGGAGGGTTGCCTCCTCCGAAAGACGCTCATGGCCGAAGCCGTAACCGTTGCCTTTGCAGACCGGGACCAGCCCGGGGAACTGCTGGAGAACGCTCTGCTGGTGCGCCCGCCAGCGCGCGGTGTCGACGTAGAGGGTGAGCGCCATGGCCGGGCCCGGAACCTTTCTCGTGGGTCTCTCAGGGTGATGAACGGTGCGGTGGAGCGGTCAGCGGCGTGACATGTAGATGTCGAGCGCCTTGTGGAGCAGCTTGTTGAGCGGGAAGTCCCACTCGCCGATGTACTCGACGGCCTCGCCGCCTGTGCCCACCTTGAACTGGATCAGACCGAAGAGGTGGTCGGTCTCGTCCAGGGAGTCGCTGATGCCGCGGAGGTCGTAGACGCTGGCGCCGAGCGCGTAGGCGTCCTGCAGCATCCGCCACTGCATGGCGTTCGACGGCCGGACCTCGCGGCCGATGTTGTCGGAGGCGCCATAGGAGTACCAGACGTGCCCGCCGACCACGAGCATCGTGGCGGCAGAAAGGTTCACGCCGTTGTGGCGGGCGAAGTACAGGCGCATGCGGTTGGGGTCCTCGGAGTTGAGGGCCCGCCACTGCTGCTGGAAGTAGCTGAGCGGACGCGGGCGGAACTTGTCGCGCACCGCCGTGATCTCGTACAGCCGCTGCCACTCGGCAAGGTCGTCATAGCCACCCTGGACAACCTCGACGCCGGCCTTCTCGGCCTTCTTGATGTTGCGGCGCCACAGCTGGTTGAAACCCTTGTGGATCTCCGCCAGCGAGCGATCGGCCAGCGGTACCTGGAAGACATAGCGCGGCTGGACGTCACCGAATCCGGCGCCGCCGTCCTCGCCCTGCTGCCAGCCCATGCGGCGCAGCTTGTCGGAGACCTCGAAGGCACGCGGCTCGATATGCGTGGCCTCGACGTCGCGAAGGCGCTTGACGTCCGGATTCTGGATGCCCGCCTTGATCGCCGGGGCATCCCAGCGGCGGATCACGACGGGCGGGCCCATCTTCACGGAGAACGCGCCCTGCTTCTTCAAATGGGCGAGCATCGGCTGGAGCCACTCGTCCAGATTCGGGGCGTACCAGTTGATGGCCGGGCCCTCGGGGAGATACGCGAGGTAGCGCTTGAGCTTGGGCAGCTGGCGGTAGAGCACCAGGCCCGCGCCGACCAGTTGGCCGGTCTTGTCGAACCAGCCCAGGTTCTCCGAGCGCCACTCGCTCTTCACATCAGCCCACGCCGGGACCTGGCAATGACTCGCCGACGGCAGGCTCTGGATGTATGCCAGATGCTGCTCTCGACTGATGGTCCTCAGGGTCAGGCTCATGCGGGGCGCTCCTCGGCAGGTGTGTCCCCGTGGTCGGGGCTCCGGCTCTCGCGCCGAAGCCTACTGTGACCGGGGAGCGCCCCGTCTGGGCCGTACGGGCTCGGCGCCATGCCGCCCCGAGCGACCGCCGGGCGTGCGTCAGCCGAGGACACCGCCGAACAGGCCGCCGTGTGCCATGCCGAGGTAGAAGCCGAGGGATGCCGCCCCGAGGCCGATGATCAACAGGAAGCGTTCGCCTGTCGTCGACGAGATGAGCTGGCCCCACAGGCCGGTCCCGATGCCGATCAGGCCGACCCAGGAACTGACCAGGTGCAGACTGGGAGAGAGCGTGGTGAGGACGGCGATCGCGCCGAGCACCAGTGTCACCACGGCAAAGGTGTTCTCGACGGGATGCTCCTTGCCGTCGCTGTTGAGAAGGGAAAGCAGAGAGCGCTGGGTCCTAGCTGCCTGTGCCACGCGGCACCTCCGATGACAGGGCGGCGCACTGTAACGCCGCTCACACCCGTTGTGTTCCAGATTGGGGGGTACCACGGGCGGATTTCAACCGGAAGGCTTCCGCCAGGTACTGTGTACGGTCTGCGCCTACTGTCTGTCCGATGACCGGCCGGACCGGGCGCGGAACGCATATGACCCTCCTGCCACGGAACGACCGTGGCCGCTGAGTCCAAAGGAGGTGGGTTCCACATGCGTCACTACGAGGTGATGGTCATCCTCGACCCCGATCTCGAGGAGCGCGCTGTCTCCCCGCTGATCGAGAACTTCCTCTCCGTCGTCCGTGAGGGCAACGGAAAGGTCGAGAAGGTCGACACCTGGGGCCGTCGTCGTCTCTCGTACGAGATCAAGAAGAAGCCCGAGGGCATCTACTCGGTCATCGACCTGCAGGCCGAGCCTGCGGTCGTCAAGGAGCTCGACCGTCAGATGAACCTGAACGAGTCGGTCCTCCGGACCAAGGTCCTCCGTCCCGAGACCCACTGAGCGCGTCAGCGTCCAGCGGTAACCGGGTCCGAGTAGCAGCAACACCAGCAGCCAGCAGCACACCCGCCGAGAGGTTCCCCTAATGGCAGGCGAGACCGTCATCACGGTTGTCGGCAATCTTGTCGACGACCCCGAGCTGCGCTTCACCCCGTCCGGTGCGGCGGTCGCGAAGTTCCGCGTCGCATCCACTCCCCGCACCTTCGACCGTCAGACCAATGAGTGGAAGGACGGCGAGAGCCTGTTCCTGACCTGCTCGGTGTGGCGTCAGGCGGCGGAGAACGTCGCCGAGTCCCTGACGCGGGGTACCCGCGTGGTCGTCCAGGGCCGCCTCAAGCAGCGGTCGTACGAGGACCGCGAGGGCGTGAAGCGCACGGTCTACGAGCTCGACGTCGAGGAAGTCGGCGCGAGCCTCAAGAACGCTACGGCCAAGATCACCAAGACCAGTGGTCGCGGTGGCCAGGGCGGCGGCTTCGGCGGTGGTCAGCAGGGCGGTGGCCAGGGTGGCGGCGGCTGGGGCGGCGGCCCCGGTGGCGGCCAGCAGGGCGGCGCTCCTGCCGACGACCCGTGGGCGACCGGCGGCCCGGCCGGCGGCGGCCAGCAGGGTGGCGGCGGTGGCTGGGGCGGCGGCTCCGGCGGTGGCTACTCGGACGAGCCGCCCTTCTAGGCCCGGACAGCCGGCTCGGTCGGTGGTGTTTCACGTGAAACATCGCCGTGGAACGGCCGGCGGCGGCCTTGAGGGCGTCAGCACACACTTCTTGAACTCATTGGAGAGAGACAATGGCGAAGCCGCCTGCTCGCAAGCCTAAGAAGAAGGTTTGCGTGTTCTGCAAGGAGAAGATCTCCTACGTTGACTACAAGGACACGAACCTGCTGCGGAAGTTCATCTCCGACCGCGGCAAGATCCGTGCCCGCCGAGTCACCGGCAACTGCACTCAGCACCAGCGTGACGTCGCCACGGCCGTGAAGAACAGCCGTGAGATGGCGCTGCTGCCCTACACGTCCACCGCGCGATAAGGGAAGGGTGACCGACACATGAAGATCATCCTCACCCACGAGGTCTCCGGCCTCGGCACCGCCGGCGACGTCGTCGACGTCAAGGACGGTTACGCCCGTAACTACCTGGTCCCGCGCGGTTTCGCGATCCGCTGGACCAAGGGTGGCGAGAAGGACGTCGCGCAGATCCGCCGCGGTCGCAAGATCCGCGAGATCGCCACGATCGAGCAGGCCAACGAGGTCAAGGGCCAGCTCGAGGGTGTCAGCGTGAAGCTGGCCGTTCGCGCCGGCGAGGCGGGCCGCCTGTTCGGTTCCGTCACCCCGGCCGATGTCGCCTCGGCGATCAAGGCCGCCGGTGGTCCGGACGTCGACAAGCGTCGTGTCGAGCTGGGCTCGCCGATCAAGACCCTGGGCGCGCACCAGGTCTCCGTGCGTCTGCACGCCGAGGTCGTTGCGAAGCTGGGCGTCGAGGTCGTCGCCGCCTGATCGCAGGACAACGCCGAAGGGCCGCACTCCCGTCACCGGGGTGCGGCCCTTCGCCGTGTCCGAGGGCCGTCGCGACGGCCCGGTCTCACGCCTCGTCCTGGGCGCGTTTGTAGAGCTTGGCGATGTCGTCGTCGAAGTATGAGGCGTAGGAGACGTCGTCCTCGTCGCCGCCGCTTTCGTAGCCTCCCAGGACGCCGATGACCGTGCCGGTATGGCTCTTGGGGTCGTAGTCGGCCAGCCAGGGGCTGCCGCTCGTCCCGCCCTCGAAGTTGGTGCACTTGACGCGCATCTGGGTGCCGCTGTACTTCTCGGTGCGGTTCTGGCAGGAGATCGGGGTGTTACGGCTGGTGGGGTAGCCGGTGATCTTGACGTAGTTGTCGAAGCCGCGGTGGATCCCGAGGGTGTTGCCGCCCAGGACGTCCTGGATCTCCTTGCCGTCCTTCTTTTCGAGGATGAGGAATGCGAAGTCGAGGTCCTCGTCCTGTGACTTCGCCCAGCGGTCGTCGACGATCACCTTTCTGACCTTCCACAGGCCGGCGGGTTCCTCGCCGTCGCGGAAGTCGGGGGCGAAGACCAGATCGTTCATCGTGGATCCGGCTTCGGCGTCGTAGGCGCAGTGCGCCGCCGTGATCAGCATGTTGCGGCCCGGGCTCTGCACCACACTCGCGGTGCAGAAGTGGTCGCCGGTGTCGTCCTTCTCGAAGATCGCACCGACCCGGGCGTTCTGCTCGGTCCGGCGCGGGGTGTACGCGCTGCCGTGATCAGCCGGGGACGAGGCGTTCGGGTCCTGGTCCTCGGGGTCGTCCTCGTCGGCCTCGGCGGACTCGCTGGGCTTGGCGTAGCGGCTGTGGGTGCTGAGGGATATCTCGGAGTGCTCCGCGGCATAGCCGACCACGGCAGCAGCCATCAGGACGATGATCGTCAGGGGCAGTACGGACTTCCTGGCAAGCGGGCGCACAGGGTCATTATCGGCATGCGTTCTGTGGGGCGGGAGGGTCTTTAACGAGAGGCCCCGGTCACAATCCACCGGCCGGACCGGGTACGCAGCCAG
Organism: Streptomyces sp. NPDC001339; assembly: GCF_042895955.1. Taxonomy (NCBI): domain Bacteria; kingdom Bacillati; phylum Actinomycetota; class Actinomycetes; order Kitasatosporales; family Streptomycetaceae; genus Streptomyces; species Streptomyces sp. NPDC001339. The sequence goes on from NZ_JBIAWT010000004.1 coordinate 478,089, forward strand.
AGTGTCAGCATCCGCACGGTCATCATCAGGGCCATGGCCCACCACAGGGCGACCAGTCCACCACCGAAGGCCGGTACGGCGAGCGCGGCCGGTAGGAACAGGGCCAGTGTCGCCACCATGGCCCAGGCGAGATAGCGGCCGTCGCCCGCGCCCATCAGGACACCGTCGAGGATGAAGACGATGCCGGAGACCGGCTGGGACGCGGCCACGACCAGGAGCGTGGTCAGCAGCGGGCCCTGTACGGCGGGGTCGGACGTGAAGAGCGGGATGAACAAGGGCCGGGCGAGCACGACCAGCACACCGAGGACCAGGCCCGAGGCGATGCCCCACTGGACCATGCGCCGACAGGCGGCCCTGGCGCCTTCCTCGTCTCCCGCGCCGAGGTAGCGGCCGATGATGGCCTGCCCGGCGATGGCTATCGCGTCCAGGGCGAAGGCCAGCAGGGACCACAGCGTGAGCACGATCTGGTGGGCGGCGACCTCGGCGTCGCCGAGCCGGGCGGCGATGGCGGTCGCGATCATCAGAACAGCGCGCAGCGAGAGCGTACGGACCAGCAGCGGGACGCCGGCCTGGGCACAGGCGCGGATCCCCGCCGCGTCGGGGCGCAGCGAGGCACCGTGCCGCCGCGCCCCGCGGATCACCACGGCGAGGTAGGCGGCGGCCATCCCGCACTGGGCGAGGACCGTGCCCCAGGCGGAGCCCGCGATGCCCAGGCCGGCGCCGTAGACCAGGCCGATGTTGAGTGCGGCGTTCGCGGAGAAGCCGCCGATGGCGACGTAGAGCGGAGTGCGGGTGTCCTGGAGGCCGCGGAGCACACCGGTGGCGGCCAGCACGACGAGCATCGCGGGGATGCCGAGCGCGCTGATGCGCAGGTAGGCCGTCGCGTGCGGGGCGGCGGTCGGGGAGGCGCCGAAGGCTTCGACGAGCCAGGGGGCGCTGGGCAGCACGGCGGCGACGACCACGGCGCCGAGCAGCAGGGCGAGCCAGATGCCGTCCATGCCCTGACGGATCGCGGCGGGGAGGTCGCCGGCGCCGACCCTGCGGGCGACCGCTGCGGTGGTGGCGTAGGCGAGGAAGACGAAGACGGAGACGGCGGTGGTCAGCAGGCCGGCGGCGACGCCGAGGCCGGCGAGCTGCGAGGTGCCGAGGTGGCCGATGACGGCGCTGTCGACCATGACGAAGAGCGGTTCCGCGACCAGGGAGCCGAAGGCCGGCAGGGCGAGGGCGATGATCTCGCGGTCGTGGCGGCGGACGATGCGCCGCGGGGTCGCGGGGGCCTGGGTCATGGCGTTCAATGTAACCTTCCACAGGTAAGAGACACAACTCCTCTGCATCCCTTACTTTCCGCTGTGCGGAGTCGTATCCTCCGTGCCGTTTGTCGTGATCTTGCGCGGTCGGCCGAAGTTTTTCTCCCCCACAGCCTATGGATGAGAAAGCTCCAGGTCAGAGGCTTGAAGGTGGGGCGAGTGTGTGCTTGTCCACAGAAGTTTCCCCCGGGCCGTGCACAGGATCCGGGGACTTCTCCACAGCTAAGGGCCGGTCATCCACATGGCCTGTGGATAACCAGATTGGCGGACGGTGCCCACGGGCCTACCGTGGTCCGGCGCCCGCCATCTGTTCCGGCCTGAGAAACCGTCCGAACTCGACGCGCCGTAACCGGAGTCGGGCGTCTCGATTGTCAGAGCTGTGCCGTAAGAAAGAACAGCACAGCAAGGTCCGCGCCGCGGACGGGAGGAGGTGCCGGGGTGAGCATTCCCGAGCCCATGGAAGACCCCTGGGCGGACTCCGGTCCCAGCGACCTGCTGCCCGCCGCCCGCTCCCGACGGGACGACGGAAAGGGCCGGGCCCGCGGCGACCGGCCGGGGCGCGACGGAGAGGACGGCGGCTCCTGGGCCGGCGGGTTCGAGCGCATCCCTCCGCAGGACCTGGACGCCGAGCAGTCCGTGCTCGGCGGCATGCTGCTGTCGAAGGACGCCATCGCGGACGTCGTCGAGGTCCTCAAGGGCGAGGACTTCTACCGCCCCGCCCATGAGCTGGTCTTCCAGGCGGTCCTCGATCTGTACGCCAAGGGTGAGCCGGCCGACCCCATCACGGTCGCCGCCGAGCTGACCAAGCGCGGTGAGATCGGCCGGGTCGGCGGCGCCTCGTATCTGCACACCCTCGTCCAGTCCGTACCGACGGCGGCGAACGCCGAGTACTACGCCGAGATCGTCCACGAGCGTGCCGTACTCCGCCGGCTGGTCGAGGCCGGCACCCGCATCACGCAGATGGGATACGCCGCGGACGGAGACGTCGACGAGATCGTCAACAAGGCCCAGGCGGAGGTCTACGCCGTCACCGAGCAGCGCACCAGTGAGGACTACCTCCCGCTCGGCGACATCATGGAGGGCGCCCTCGACGAGATCGAGGCGATCGGCTCACGCCAGGGCCAGATGACGGGTGTGCCGACGGGCTTCACCGATCTCGATTCCCTGACGAACGGCCTGCACCCCGGCCAGATGATCGTGATCGCGGCCCGCCCCGCCATGGGTAAGGCGCTGGCTCTCGACACCCCTCTGCCGACGCCCACCGGGTGGACCACCATGGGCGAGGTACAGCCCGGCGACTACCTGCTCGACGCCACGGGGAAGCCGACGCGTGTGGTGGCGGCCACCGAGGTGATGACGGGGCGGCCCTGCTACGAGCTGGCCTTCGACGACGGCACCACGGTCATCGCGGACGCCGAGCACCAGTGGCGCACCTGGGACCAGCAGACGCGCGAGGCCTACGACGCCGCGGCACCGGATCCGTCTTCGTACCCCGACAACTGGCCGTCCTGGTCGCCCGAGCCGTCATCGGCCCAGCCGTACGCGCCCGGTGAGCGCCACCGGACGCCCCCCGCGCCCCGTACGACCGCCGAGATCGCCCGCACCCTTCGCATGCACGGCGAAGCGAACCATGTGATTCCGGCGACGAAGGCGCTTGTGTGCCCCGAGGCCACGTTGCCGATAGACCCTTATGCGCTGGGGCATCTGCTGGGCGATGCGGACGCCGCCCGGGCCGGCCGGGTGGTCTGCGATCCACGCGACCATGAGTGGCTGGTCAAGGAGTTCGACGCCGCCGGGTACGACATCGGCCCGGACGGTGGCGACGGACACTTCTCCGTGCACAGGCTGGGCGAAGCGTGGTGTGCGCTCGACCTGCCCGCGGGCACCCGCATCCCCGCCGGCTACCTGCGCGCCTCCACCGCTCAGCGCCTCGCCCTGGTACAAGGCCTGATCGACGCGTATGGCGAGGTCGACGCCCAGGGTGCCTACCGGTTCGCCGGCACCGACCGCGAGCTCGTCGACGGCTTCTGCGAGCTCGTCCGTACCCTCGGCTGTGTGCCCCGGGTCAGCCGCCGCGCCGAGTGCGCTCCGGCAGCGGAGGCCCACGCGGACTCGGTCACCACGGACTCCGTCCGCTCTCCCGCCGGGGAGGCCGCCGCCGTATGGGAGGCCGTCGTGGCGACCGACCTCCCCCTGGCCCGGTTGCCGCGCAAGGCACGCTCTGTACAACGGCAGTTGGGGCGCACGCACCTCACCCGGCACGTCACCGCCGTCACCCCGGTGGAGAGCGTCCCGGTCCGCTGTGTCCAGGTGGACAACCCGGAGCACCTCTACCTGGCCACGTGGTCGATGGTCCCTACCCACAACTCGACCCTCGCGCTGGACTTCGCCCGCGCCGCCTCGATCAAGAACAATCTGCCCAGCGTGATCTTCTCGCTGGAAATGGGGCGCAACGAGATCGCCATGCGCCTGCTGTCCGCGGAGGCGCGGGTGGCGCTGCACCATATGCGTTCCGGCAGCATGACGGACGAGGACTGGACGCGGCTGGCCCGGCGGATGTCGGACGTCTCCGCCGCGCCGCTCTACATCGACGACTCGCCCAACCTGTCGATGATGGAGATCCGCGCGAAGTGCCGTCGGCTCAAGCAGCGCAATGAGCTCAAGCTGGTGGTCATCGACTACCTCCAGCTGATGCAGTCCGGTGGCTCCAAGCGTGCCGAGAGCCGTCAGCAGGAGGTCTCGGACATGTCCCGAAACCTCAAGCTGCTGGCCAAGGAGCTGGAGCTCCCGGTCATCGCGCTCTCTCAGCTGAACCGTGGGCCCGAGCAGCGTACGGACAAGAAGCCGATGGTCTCCGACCTGCGAGAATCCGGTTCGATCGAGCAGGACGCCGACATGGTCATCCTGCTGCACCGCGAGGACGCCTACGAGAAGGAGTCCCCGCGTGCGGGCGAGGCGGACCTGATCGTGGCCAAGCACCGTAACGGCCCGACGGCGACGATCACGGTGGCGTTCCAGGGCCACTATTCGCGGTTCGTGGACATGGCGCAGACGTGAGCGTCCGGTACCCGGCCTGAGAATGGCCTCGGATGCGGCCTCAGGTTTCGTGACGTGTTCCCAGCCGCGAAGGCTCCGGGACGAAGATGCTCTGGCCACCCGGAGCCAGGAGCCAGGAGCCGTGAGACCCTCCGGCACGCGCGCTCCAGCACGTACTGCACGTGCGGCATGAGCCGTCGTATGCCGAAGAGTCTCCGGGGCGAGGTGCTCAGACCAGACGTGACGTCAGTGGCCGGAGCAGTTCCTGCACGGGGCGGATCAGGGAGAGCGATTTCGGCCGGGTGTCCTGGGCGCTGCTCTCCTTCACCTCTCTGCGTGGTGGTGCCGCCGAGCTGGAACAGTTCATGACCGGGCCGACCCTCCTGTGCTGAGGAGGCTGGTTGCTCAGCACGCTGATGGAGGGCCACGCCACGATGTTCCGGGAGGTCGATGAGCAGCCCTGGGTGTGCTGGACGGTGCGCTTGCCGTCCTTGGTGGTGTGGATGGTCTCGAGCCGGTAGATGCAGGTGCGGTTGCCCTGCGCGTCGTGGGTGCAGTGGCCCGCGATTCCTGCGGCGTACGCCTGGGGGGCACCGGCGCAGGTCAGGGCGAGGCCGCCCACGAGCAGTGAGACGACGGTGATCTTCTTCCGACTGAACATGTAAGGCGTTCCTTGTCCCTTTGTGGCCGATGACGATCGATGCTCGGGCGCAATGGACGAAGAACCGGTCCGGGCCCGGGCTCTGAAGAGGGGCGGAAGCGGGGTCCCGGTGCCGGGCGGGAGGCTCGGACACCGGGACCCTTCCCCGTTAGTCGCCCTTGCCCTTGCCGTGGCCGTCCTCGTTGCAGCCCATGCTGGAACCGATCGGGCTGGACTGTGCGCCCGGGGAGCCTTCGCCGTTCAGCGCGTTGCCCAGAAGGCCGTTGAGGATGCCGATCTGGCCGAGGATGTCGATGTTGAAGTCGTGTTGCTTGCAGAAGCCGCCTTCTCCTCCGGCGTAGGCGTTGCCGGTACCGAGGAAGCTGACACTGCTGAGAACGGCAGCCATGGCGGCCGCCCTGTAGAGCTTGCGCATTTCTCCTCCATCGATGAAACCGTTGCGATCTGTGACAGATCAACTTCGAGCAGTGATGTGGAGATTAATATGAAAATATGCCTGGGTGCTCATCGGCGCTGGCATCCGGTGTACTCGACACGCCCGGAGGCCGACCGGACCGGCTGCGCGAGCGGCTTCTTCACCTGTCGGCGACACCCCCAATTGGCCAGCCAGGCAATGGGATCGAGTGCCTCGTCGCCCTGGCGACACGCCGACCGGGTGCGCGCGTGACGGGTGGTCAGGGCAATGGCGTCACGGCGGGAACCTGCTGGTCAGAGTGGCGCCAGAGCCCATCTGAGACAGGAACTGACGCTGTGTGGGCAACATCCGGCACGTGCTGAAGGTGCGTAAGTTCCGTGACTTCCGGGTCCGACTCACGAATGTGACGGGCAATTACCGATATCTGCTCGCGGGGCGCCAGCTGGGAGACAGTGCACAGTCCGGCTTGGTCGGGCTCGACGAGCCCCTCACCTTGGCCGCGCTCGCCGCGCACGCCCGCGTCGGCGTGCGCACCCTCACCCGGCGGTTCCGCGACGAGGCGGTACGAGCCCCGGCCAGTGGCTCGCCGGACAGCGCATCGATCGTGCCCGCCATCTGCTGGAATCCACGGACTAGCCTTTCAGCCTCGTCGCCCGTCACGCCGACTGCGGTGGGACTGACCTGCCGCTGTGCCCCTCAGCTTTGACCTTCAGCTTGGTTGAAGCTCCACAATCGCGTCCATGGACGACAGCGAAGACCTGTTGAGCATCGGTGCCTTTGCCCGGCGAGTGGGCCTGACGCCGAGTGCGCTGCGGTTCTACGACGACTGCGGGGTGCTGCGGCCGGCTCGGGTGGATGCGGTGACGGGGTACCGGCGGTACCGGGCGGGGCAGACTGCGCGGGCGAAGCGGCTGCGGCGGCTGCGTGAGGCGGGCCTGCCGCTGATGGATGTCGCGGTAGTGCTGGACGGCCCCGCCGAAGCAGCGCGCCGCGTACTACGCGCGCATCTGGAGCGGACGCGCCGAACGGCGGATGAGGCGCGGGCCGTGGTGGCGGGTTTCCTGCTGGAGGCTGCGGGCGACACCGAGCACACCGGGAACTGGGCTCGGGCGCGGGTGGGCGGTGCTGAACTCGCCAGTGCGGTACGGCAGGCGGTGACTGCTGCCGCGACCGGAGCGGCCCGGAAGGAATTCCCGGTACTGGGCTGTGTACTGCTCGAACTCCGCGAGGGCGAGGTGCGCTGGGTTGCCACGGACCGCTACCGGCTGGCGATGAGGGTCCTGCGGCCGACGGAGTTCGAGGGCGGGCCACGGGAGGTGCTGATCGCCGTGGATACGGCGCGGGGCCTGGCGGAGTGGGCCATACGGCAGGTTGCCGTTGAGGTGGAGTGCGCAGAGGACATGACGGGGGTTCGGCTGCGGAGCGAGGGAGACTCCCGTGTGGTGGCCGAAGGACCTGTCGACGGATGGGCTGGCGGATCGGAGCCGGCAGCGTTTCCGGACTATCGGCTGATGTGGGAGGGCCTGGAGCCCGTACGGCATCGGGTCATTGTCGACCGTGTGGAACTACGGGACGCGGTGGCCGGGCGTGCGGGGGCAGTGTCGTTGTCGGTAGCTGAGGGGGACGGGGAGAGCGGCAGTCCGGGCGGTCGGAGCGGGGGCGTGGTTTCACGTGAAACACCGCCAGCTGCTGTACAGGCTCCCGCTGTTTCACGTGAAACAGCGCCTGGGCCTGCGGCCGAGCAGGTGCTGGAGGTATCCGGTGGAGGGCGGACGCCCATCCGCCTCCGGCTGATTCGCACGGGACCGGGACTGCGGATCACCTTCGATCCCGCGGTGTTGGTGCCGGCACTGGAAGCCGGAGTGGGGCCTGATGTGCTGCTGGAGATTGCCTCGCCGGACCGGCCGGTCGTGGTCCGGTCCGCCGACCAGGGAAGCTTCACGACGCTGGTGATGCCGCTGCGCCGCATCGAGGACGAGAACCACACTCCGGCGACAGATGACTGACGACAGATGAGGGAGCGGACCGATGGATCCGGAATTGCCCGTGGTGCGGTTGTGCGTGGAGGGAATGAGGGCCGAGGCGGAGGGGCGGGCCGAGATGGCGCTTGTCCTCTTCCAGCAGGCCTGGGAGCTCGCAGCCGACGACTACGAGGCCTGTATCGCAGCGCACTACCTTGCACGTCATCAGAACTCGCCTCAGGAAACGCTGCGTTGGAACCAGGAGTGCCTGGACCGTGCCGACCGGGTGGGCGGCGAGCGGGTGCGGAGCTTCTACCCGTCGCTGTACGTGAACATGGGGCATGCCTACCGCAGGCTCGGCCAAACCGCCCTGGCTCACCGTTACTTCCGGCGTGCCGTACAGCGGGTGGGGGATGCGCCCGTCGGTCAGTACGGAGACTGGAACCGCTTCGCGATCGCGGAGGGCTTGCGGGATACCGCCCCTGTGGCCGGCGGGGATGCGACGGAGACAGGAGACCTGACGGCATGGGCTCTTGAGGATGCCATCGACGGACGTGTGCAGAGGCTGCTGTCGCAGTGGTGCGCACGTGCGGAAATCAAGGCGCTGGGGCTGACGCTTCCGGCCTACCTGGGCTACCTCGGAATGGACGAGGACCGGATGCGGTTGAGGACCGCGCTGCACATGGTGCATGCGGCCCGCTGGCTGCCGGAGGACGAACAGGCCGAGCTGGAGCAGCTGATCGAGGCGGTGGTGGTGCGGTGACGCACTGAGGTCGGGGAGTCGGCCGGGCTGGATCAGTGGAGCCGGAGAGGTGAAGCTGTGTGCCGTCAATGCATCGGCTGGTTCAGATCTGTCGTTGAGGAGCGCCATGACCATCACCGACTCCGCAGAGTCCCCCGGGGCCGGAGCGAGCGAGCCCGGGCCATACGGCCGTATCTCGGTGCCACTGGACACCGCCGAGACCTTCACGGAGCTGCTGCCCCGGACGCGACGCGCGTTGCTGCGGCGATTGGCCATCGGACAGGCCGAGGGACGGGCGCCTTCGATGATGGGCGCGGTGGTCCGCGGTGGGCGGACCGTGTGGACCGGGGCCCGGAGTTCAGCCGAGGGGGAGGTACCGCACGCCGATGTGCAGTACCGGATCGGTTCGCTCACCAAGACCTTCGTCGCCGTACTGGTGATGAGACTCCACGACGAGGGGCTGCTGCGCCTGGAGGACCCGGTCGGCAGACACCTGGAGGGTACTCCGGTGCCGGACGCGACAATCGCCCAACTGCTTGCACACAGCGCGGGGTTGGCGTCGGAGACGCGAGGGCCCTGGTGGGAGCGGACCCCCGGCGAACTGCGGCCGGAGCAGGCCGACCTGTTCGGTGACCGTCCGCGGCCGCTCCCTGCCGGGCGACGGCACCACTACTCCAACCCCGGCTACGCACTCCTCGGTGCGCTGGTCGAACGCCTGCGAGGCGGTACGCCCTGGTACGCGGTGCTGCGGCGCGAGGTGCTGGAACCGCTCGGCATGGGCCGGACGACATGGCATCCGGAGATGCCGCATGCGCAGGGCTGGGCAGTGCACCCATGGGCCGATGTGATGCTGCCGGAACCGGCGCAGGACACGGGGCTGATGGGGCCGGCCGGGCAGCTGTGGTCGACGCTGGAGGACCTCTGCCGATGGGCGGCGTTCCTGCTGCGTGGCGACGAGCGGGTACTGAGCTCAGCGAGCCTGGCCGAGATGCGGACACCGGCCGTACCGCCGGAGCCGGACGGGTGGGACGCCGGGTACGGGCTGGGGCTTCAGCTCGTACGCCGCGAGGGGCGGACGCTGGTCGGACACACCGGGTCGATGCCCGGGTTCCTGGCGGCGCTGTGGACCGATGCCGGGGAGGACACGGCCGGGATCGTGCTCGCCAACTGCACGTCGGGACCGGCCGTCCCGGCCATCGCGGCCGATCTCACCGGGATCGTGGCCGAGCATGAGCCCCGGATCCCGGAGCCGTGGTGCCCGCTGCCCGGACCGCTGGAGCCTGAGCTGCTGGCGCTGGCCGGGCCTTGGTACTGGGGCGCGAACCCGCATGTGCTGCGGCTGCGGGCCGAGCGCGGACTGGAGCTTGCACCCCTCTCACGGACCGGGCGGTCCTCGCGGTTCCGGGCGGAGAAGGACGGCACCTGGACCGGTCTGGACGGCTACTACCAGGGCGAGACGCTGAAGGTGGTAAGGGACCAGGACGGCTCGGTCAGCCATCTGGACCTCGGCACCTTTGTGTTCACACGCGGGCCGTACGAGCCGTCGGAGCCGGTGCCCGGCGGGGTGGATCCGGAGGGCTGGCGGGTCTGATGCCCCCTGTGCGGACGGGTATCAGTCCGTAGGGTGCGGCCGCGAGCGGCACGTACAGTCGGAGCCAGACGTCAGGAGCCGCGCCGGAGCGGCTCGCTACCGCTGGAAGGCCCTGTGACTGCCGTGTCCGACCCGACCGCGAACTTCACTGCCCCGCACCTGCTCGATCTGCCGCCGCTCACCGCGGGCCGGTTCGCTCGGATCGAGGACAAGGTCGCCGCGCTGATCCGCACCCACTGCGATGTCGTGGTGATGCAGGGCGAGGCGCTGCTGCCGCTGGAGGCCTGCATCCGCTCCGCTGTACGGCCCGGCAGCACCGCGCTCAACATCATCACCGGCCCGTACGGTGAGACCTTCGGCGGCTGGCTGCGTTCCTGCGGTGCCGAGGTGGTCACCATCAGCGCGCCGTTCACCGGTGCGGCGGACCCACAGCAGGTGGCAGATGCCCTGCGGCAGCACCCCGAGATCGACTTCGTCAGCCTTGTGCACGCCGAGGCCGCCACCGGGAACACCAACCCCGTCGCCGAGATCGGCTCGGTGGTGCGGGAGCACGGTGCGCTGCTGATGCTGGACGCGGTCGCTTCGGTGGGCGCCGAGCCGCTGCTGACCGACGAGTGGGGTGTGGACCTGTGTGTCATCGGCGGGCAGAAGGCGATTGCCGGCCCCGCCGGCGTGTCCGTGGCATCGGTCAGCGCTCGTGCATGGGAGCGGATCGGCGCCAATGAACAGGCGCCGCGGCGCTCGTACCTGTCGCTCCTGGACTGGAAGGAGCGCTGGATCGACGGTGGTCGCACCGTGCTGCCGCATGCCCCGGCGCAGCTGGAGATGCTCGCCCTGGAGCAGGCGGTGGACCGTATCGACGCCGAGGGCCTGGATTCGGTGATCACCCGGCACCGGGCGGCGGCCGCGGCCACCCGGGCCGGTGTGCGGGCACTGGGCGGGCTCACTCCCTACGTCGTACGCGACGAGGACGCCGCGCCGGCCGCGACGACGCTCAGGGCACCCGAGGGCGTCGACGCCCGGGAGGTCGTGGCTGCCGCGCTCGCCGTGGACGCAACGGTGCCGTTGCAGGCCGCGGCGGGCACGCTCGCCAAGGAGATGATCCGGGTGAACCACTATGGCCGCGCCGCCGATCGGTCCGTGGCCATGGCCTCGGTGTCGGCACTGGCCGGCGGGCTGCGCGCACGGGGCGTTTCCGTGGACGCGGACGCTGCGGCTGTGGCGACGGGTGAAGCTTGGGATGCAGTGATCGCCTGCTGAGGTTGTGGCTGGTGTTCCTGGGGCCGTGTTTCACGTGAAACACGGCCCCAGCTCGTTTGGGCGAAGCGACGTCGTTTCACGTGAAACACGGAGGTAGGTCGCCCCCCCCGGATGCCCGCGTAGCGCCCCAAAACCCTTGCCTCGTTCAGGAGTTGGGGCAGTACAGCCAGGACTTCCTCCCCGCGTGGAGTAGGCGCGGTGGCATGTCGGAGTCTCCAGGGACAGGCTGGGCGCTGAAGGCGTCGTACCCGCTGTCGATGCGGGCTTCGGCATGGCAGGACGTTCGTGTCGTCTGCGCGCTCCACCTTCACCGCCAGCCTGCTAGCGATCATGTTCAAAGCCTCCTCTAGAATCGGAACAGGCAACCCGCTTGATGTTCCGGAGTTCCCGATCCGGATGCCGATGTTCTTGAGGAGGTTCGGCAATGACGGCAGGTGGTGTCACGCCGGCACGTGCGGATGCGCGGCGCAATAGAGCACTGGTGCTTCAGGCGGCCCGATCCGCTTTCGAGGAAGAGGGGTTGGGGGTTCCGCTCGGGGAGATCGCGCGCCGTGCAGGGGTCGGTGCGGGAACCGTCTATCGCCATTTCCCCTCCAAAGAAGTCCTGTTCAGGGCAGCAATCGTGGAGCGGATCGAGCTTTTCACCGATACCGCAAGGGATTTGGCCGACGCTGAGGACCCCGCCGGGGTGTTCTTCCGCTTCCTCTCCTCGGTGGTACGGCTCGCGTCACGGAACAAGGCGTTGTGTGACGCGCTGGAAGCGGCAGCGGCAGGGCGTTTCGAGCCGTCGCCGCGTGTCGGGCAGGACTTCGATGATGCTCTGGAAACCCTGCTCGGCAGGGCCCAACAGGCCGGTGCCGTACGGAAGGACGTGGGAATAGCGGACCTCAGGGCCCTCCTGGCGGGCTGTCTTGCGATGGAGCGGGCCAGACGGGGTGCGGAGCCTGAGGGCGGGCCGGACGGGCGGATGACAGCGCTGATGTGTGATGCGCTGCGGCCGATGCCGGCCATAACGAAACTGCCGTCCAGGCCGGGGAATCGTAACGAAACCCGCTGTGCAATGTGCGGTGCGGCGATGACGGTGGCGCGCACGGGCCGGCCGGCGCGGTACTGCGGGGGTGCCTGTCGGCAGAAGGCCCACCGGGCGCGCGGGCGTGCACAGTAGACGTGAGCCGGACGCGCCCCTGTGCCGCGTCTTCGGCGGACGGTGGACGGCGGACGGCTGGGCGTACGAACCAGCCGTCGGCCCTGTGTCTCCCTCGCCCGTCAGCGGTCGGCGGTCGGTGCCAGCGTCTCGACGGCGTTGACCAGCGGAGCCAGTTCAGGCCGCTGCGCGGCGTCCTGGAGGGCCTCGCACAGTGCGCCGTCATGCGTGGGCCGTGCCTCCACCAGGAGTTCGATCCCCTGGAGTGTGACATTCGTATAGATGCCGCGTCGGTCATCGGGGCACAGGTAGCGCGAGAGCAGCCCGCGATCCTCGAGCCGGGTGACCAGGCGGGTGGTGGCGCTCTGGCTGAGGACGACGGCGTCCGCCACCTGGTGCATCCGCAGGTGGCCGCCCGGTCCGTCGTGCTGCTCGCTGAGCACGCTGAGGACCGAGAACTCGCGGACGCTGAGATCGTGCTGTTCCTGTAGTGCGCGCTCGATGTGCGATTCGATCCGGCCGTGCAGGGCGGAGAGCGCGCACCAGCCCTGCGCAAGCCCGGGTGTGGGTGCCGGCGGGCAGCCGGGCTCGGCCGCGGTGGCCGGCTGTGAGGCCGCCGTCCGCTTCTGCGGGTGCCGCTTCTGGCGCGTCTGCTGCGTCATCGAAGACCTCCTCAAGGTGCGCACTCACCAGGATAGGACACCTTTGAAATAGCCAGCGCTTGCAATTAAAGTGCGCATGCAATTATTGTGTACGCCTGTAAGGGATGTGCGCAATGATCGAAGGGATCCGTCATGCCTCTCGCACTCCTGGCTCTTGCCATCGGTGCATTCGGGATCGGAACGACCGAGTTCGCGGTCATGGGCCTGCTGCCCGACATGGCGGCCGGCTTCGGCATCTCCATCCCGCTTGCCGGATATGCGACGACCGTCTACGCCCTCGGCGTGGTCGTCGGCGCTCCCCTGATGACCGCTCTCGGCACACGCTTCACGCGCAAGCAGATGTTGATGCTGCTCATGGGCCTGTTCATCGTGGGCAACCTGCTCACGGGCGTTGCGCCCAACTTCTGGATCATGCTGGCCGGCCGGATCGTCGCAGCGTTCACGCACGGTGCGTTCTTCGGCATCGGCGCCCTCGTGGCCGCCGACCTGGTCGCACCGGAGAAGCGTGCCGCTGCCCTCTCTCTCATGTTCAGCGGCCTGACCGTCGCCAATGTCGTGGGCGTACCGGCCGGCACGGTGCTCAGCCAGCAGTTCGGCTGGCGCACCACCTTCTACGCCATCGGCGTCCTCGGCGTGATCGGCCTGCTCGGCATCGTCAGGCTGGTCCCGGCGCAGCGGGCGAGGGCGGCCGCTCCGATAGGCAGCGAAATCGCGGTCTTCCGCAATCCGCAGGTCGGTCTCGCGATGCTGATGACGATCCTCGGGTTCGGCGGCGTCTTCGCGGCTGTCACCTACCTTGCCTCGATGATGACCGAGGTCACCGGCTTCGCACCGTCCTCCGTCATCTGGCTGACGGCCGTCTTCGGCCTCGGCATGGTCGCTGGCAATGTGATCTCAGGACGCTTCACCGACCGCGCCATGATGCCGATGCTCTATGTGTCGCTGGCCGGCCTGGCACTCTCGCTGGCCGCGTTCACCTTCACCGCACACGACAAACTCGCCGCGACCGTCACCATCGTGCTGATCGGCGCCTTCGGATTCGCGACCGTTCCGCCGTTGCAGAAGCGGGTGATGGACCAGGCGGCATCGGCGCCCACACTCGCCTCGGCCGGGAACATCGCGGCCTTCAACTTCGGTAACGCGCTGGCCGCTTGGCTCGGCGGGGTCGTCATCGCCGCAGACCTCGGCTACACCGCGCCCAACTGGGTCGGCGCGCTGATGACGGCTGCGGCGCTCGCGGTGGCGGTGTTCGCCTCCGCTTTGGAGCGGCGTCAGAAGTCCCGCAGTCATGTGGTGGCCGCGGGCGGCCATGCCGCCGTCGCCGACGAACTCATACCGGCAGCACGTCGCTGACGGCCCCGGCCGCCGAACAGGCCACCGACAGCCTGCGCCACTGCACTACCGCATCACCGCGCCGCACCATCGCTGCCGGCCGCGGTCCTTCCGCCCCGCTCACGCCCACCCACCCATACGGCAGTTCCCCCGCGCCAAGAGCGCGGCCGACACCACACCCCCAGAAGGACCCCTCATGACCCCCACCCCTACCTCCGCCCCCGCCGCTACCGCCACTCCGGCGGTCCGTCCCCTCACCACCCGCGAGGCCGACGGCCTCATCCGGGCCGCCGTGCGAACTGCCAGTGGCCTCGGAGTGCGCGGCAGCATCACCGTCCTGGACGCGGGCGGGCACCTGCTCGGCTTCCGGCGGGACGACGAGGCCGTGCTGATCTCCGGGGAGACCAGTACTCGCAAGGCCTACACCGCACTGCAGTTGGATGCACCAACCGCCGACCTCGTCGACCTCGTACGGCCGGACGGGGCCTTCCACACGCTGCCGACGGCGTTGGACCGGCCGCTTCTCTTCATTGCAGGCGGAGTGCCGCTCCACCGGGACGGCCGTCTGATCGGCGCGATCGGCTTCGGCGGCGGCGCCCCCGAACAGGACCACCACATCGTCACTGCGGCAACAGCGGAGGCCGGTCTCGCCTGACGTCACGACCAGTGCCCGGCTGCGGCGCCCCCTCCGCGTCCGCCCCGTAAAGGGCGCCCGTCCCAGGAGGTGGGCGCCGATGTGGCGTACTACGTGGCAGAGAAGGCGCGTTTCAGCTCGGCGTTCTAGGCTCCGCATCATGGGCACGCTGCATCTGTTCGATATGGACGGGACTCTGCTTCATGGATCCGCGGCTGGTGTCGAGATTTCCCGACAGCTTGGGCTGGAACGGGAGATCGCCGAGCTGGAGCACGCGTTCGTGGCGGGGAGGCTGACGCCGCTGCAGTATGCACAGCGGGCGTGCGATCTGTGGGCCGCCGAGCTGACCGAGCATCATGTGGCGGAGGCCTTCGATGGTGCGCCCTGGTTGTTCGGGATCCGGGAGGTATGGGCGGACATCCGGGCACATGGCGAGCGATGCGCGGTGATATCCCTGTCGCCCAGCTTCTTCGTCGAGCGGCTGCTGGACTGGGGTGCCGACACCGCGCACGGTTCGCGCTGGCCCTCGGTGCCCATCCGGCAGCCCGTGGAGCCGGCGGGAATTCTCTCATCGGCCGCGAAACTGCGGATCGCAGATGAACTCTGTGCGCAGTACGGCCTTACCCGGGCCGACTGTGTGGCGTACGGTGACTCCCGCTCGGATACCGAACTGTTCGCCGCCGTTCCCTGTTCCGTGGCCGTGAATGCCGATCACCACGTCAGTGACCTGGCCTTATACGCATACGCGGGACGTGATCTGCGTGAGGCATACGAACTGGTCCGTACCGGTCGGTAATTCTTTGCATTCCGCGAGGGAATCGCCCTGCGTATCGGCCGAAAATGCGCTCTGTGGGGAGGGCTGCAGTTATCGGAAGGGCTGCGCGGAGTTTTCCAAGATCAGGGCTTGTGGTTTCCGCCGCTGCCGGTGTGGTCGAGTCCGGGGCGGTGCGGCTGAGGGCTCCCTTGGGTCGCCGACGGCGGCGAAGTCCGCCAGCCTAGCGGTGAAGTGGCCCGTGACACCCGGGCTTCCCACTATTTGTCTGTTGCGGTGGTCCGGGGTGGCATGCTGCCGACAGGGACCTGTTCCGCCCAGCACAAGGTGGTGGCGCATGTCCGCTTTGAAGAGTCTTGCCGGAGTCACTTGAGTCGATGAAGAATTCCGGGGCAGGGCGGGGGAATTCCAGGCAGTTCCGAACCACGGAAGTGCGAAGACAACCGTAAGACGTTCGAGGCGAGGCAGACCATGGACGCTCCGACCACGACTTCGGCCGATGGCGGCTCTTCTGGAGGCAGTGGGGGCGATTGGGGTTGGTTCACTCCGTCGGAGAAGAAGTCCCCCGCGGAACAGGCGGAAGGCCAGAGGCGATACGACGTCCAAGGCGGTGGACAGGAACGGGATGGCGGGTCCGAGCCGGACGACCGGGGCGGGCCGGACGATCGTGCTGAACACGGCGTCGCCGGCGAGCGTAACGAGCGGTACGAACCGTACGGCCGGAGCCGGCGGAATGAGGAGAGAGACTGCGCTGACCGGGCTGAATGGCATGCGCGGGAACGGATACCCAGCCGGCCGGTCAATCCGATCCGGCCGGTGGGCACCGCTGCCGAGCGAGGCCGAGAGGTGGAGCTGCCGCAGCCGCCCCAGCAACCCCGTAACCCCCAGCAGACGCAAGGACCCGAGAGGGCCCGCCCCCTTCAGCAGGCTCGTGACCGTCGGCTGCTCTCTCCGCCCAGCTGGGAGCGCCGGCCCGCCCGGAACCGAGAGCCCGAGCCCCTACACGAAGCGGCACATGCCCCGGTCGCTCCCGCAGACGCCGCCGCCGCTGCCCCCACAGGCTCCACTCCTACAGGTTCATTCCCCACAGACCCCACACCCCCCGAGCCCTCCCCCCGTGCTGCCGCCCCCGCGCCCTCCCTCCAGGCTCTGGAGGCCTCGGCCGCCGCCTCCGCAACGCCCGCCTCACCCGACGCGATTCTCATCCGTCGAACCATGGCCGAGATCGAGCCGGTGGCCGACAAGGTCACCTCGTACTTCTACGCGCTGCTGTTCGTCCAGCACCCCGATCTCCGGGCGTTGTTCCCCGCCGCGATGGACGCCCAGCGTGACCGGCTGTTCAAGGCGCTGCTCACCGCCGCCCGGCATGTCGACGACGCCGATGTGCTCACCGCGTACCTGGCGAACCTCGGCCGCGGGCACCGCAAATACGGCACTCTGCCCGACCACTACCCTGCCGTCGGAGAATGCCTGCTCACCGCGCTCGGGCGGTATGCGCCGTCCAGCTGGAGCCCGGAGGCCGAGGCCGCCTGGGTGCGCGCCTACACCGCGATCTCGCAGATCATGATCGATGCGGCTGCCGAGAACGAGGCCGTGGCGCCCGCGTGGTGGCAGGCGGAGGTCGTCTCGCACGAACTGCGTACGTCCGATATCGCGGTGGTCACGGTCCGCCCCGACCAGCCCTATCCGTTCCTCGCCGGTCAGTACACCAGCATCGAGACGCCCTGGTGGCCGCGGGTCTGGCGGCACTACTCCTTCGCCTCCGCGCCGCGCGCCGACGGCCTGCTCTCGTTCCACGTCAAGGCGGTCCCGGCCGGCTGGGTCTCCAATGCCATGGTCCATCGCGCCCGCCCCGGCGACGTCATCCGGCTCGGCGCACCGGCCGGTTCGATGACCGTCGACCATTCCACCCACAGCGGTCTGCTGTGCGTCGGTGGCGGTACCGGCATCGCGCCCATCAAGGCCCTGGTCGAGGACGTCGCGGAGCACGGTATCCGGCGCCCGGTAGAGGTTTTCTACGGCGCCCGCAGTGGGCATGATCTCTACGACCTCGACACCATGCTCCACTTGGAGCGGAGCCACCCCTGGCTCTCCGTGCGCCCGGTCGTCGCCACCGGAGCCACCGGGCGGGTGGCCCGTGGCGGGATCAGCGTCGAAACCGGCCAACTTCCCGACGCCGTACGGCTATACGGGCCGTTCAGTGAGTACGACGCCTACCTCTCCGGCCCGCCGGGGCTGATCCGCAGCGGCGTGGACGCGTTGGTGGGGGTCGGCATCCCGACCGACCGCATACGGCACGACTCAGTGGAAGAGCTGGTCTCGGCCGGAGAATGAGGCCCCGAAGGAGGCTCCGGCCGCGACCGCTGACCCGGTCTGCGCGACGGCCGACGCTACGGGCGGTGTTCCGGCCCGGTCGGCCGTTCAGCCCAGATCAGGGGCGTGCATGGCCCGTACGCCCTCGATGTTGCCGTCCAGGTAGTGCCGCAGCGACAGCGGTACGACCTCGACGGAGGCGATGCCGACGCGGGTGAAGGGCACCCGCACGATCTCGTAGTCCCCGCAGGGCTCCTCGACCTCGGGGCCGTGGCGGCGCGAGGGGTCCATCGAGTCGAGCCGGCAGACGAAGAAGTGCTGTACCTTCACGCCGTCCACCCCGATGTCGCTGAAGTGCTCGACGGTGTCCACGAAGACCGGCACGACGTCCGTGATCTTCGCGCCCAGCTCTTCGTCCAGCTCACGGTGGAGGGCGTCGATGACGGTGGCGTCTCCGGGCTCCACGCCACCGCCGGGAGTGATCCAGTACGGGGCCCGGCCCGGTTTGGTGCGCTTGATCAGAACGAGATCATCACCGTCGAGCAGAATTGCGCGGGCGGTGCGTTTGACGACTGGCCGTACGGTCATAGTCGACAGATGCCGCAACCACGGCCTGGTGAAACCCCTGCCCCTTGGTCACCAGTCGATGGCGGACCGCAGCAGCCACTCATGCGCCCGGGCGATATGCGTCAGACCGAGCGTTCCGGTCCGTACGGCGAGAAAGTACGTGCGCAGTGGGGGGACCGGCGGGTCGAGGAGGGCGACGACCGCACCGCGGTGCAGCGCGTCGGCGCACAGATAGCGGGGCAGTACGGCGAGCCCCGCGCCGGCCGTGACGCAGGTCAGCACCGCGCGGAGGTCGGCCGCGATGACGGCGGCGGAGGCCGCGGGCTCGGCATCGAAGACAGTGGACCAGTAGCGGGCGATCAGTGGCAGGCTCTCGTGGACGTCGACCAGCGGTACCGGGTCCAGTGCGTGGCGGCCCCCGGCCTGCACCGTGGCCGGGCCGCCCAGCTGCGCCGCCCAGCGCGGCGCGGCGATCAGCACATGTTCCTCGTCGCAGAGCGGGGTGGCGGTGAGCAGCCCGCCGCGCGGCCGGGAGGTGGTGACGGTCAGATCGTGGTGTCCGGCGGCCAGACCGGTCAGCAGCTCGTCGGTGGAGCCGAAGACGGTCCGTATGGAGAGGCCCTGGGCGACGAGCGGGGTCAGGGCGGGGAGCGCGCGTTCGGTGAGGAACTCGGGGGGACCGGCGAGGTGGAGGGTCCGGGCGACCGAATCGTGGTCCAGGCCGGTCTCGGTGATCGCGGTGAGGGCGTCCAGGTGCGGCGCCACTTTGTGGGCGAGTTCATCGCCGATGGTCGTGGGGGTGACGCCACGGGCGTAGCGGAGGAAGAGTGGGCGTCCCAACTGCCGCTCCAGCGCCCGGATCTGGCTGGTCACGGCGGGCTGGGAGAGGCCGAGAAGCGCTGCGGCGCGGGTGAAGGAGCCGGCCCGGTGCACCGTGACGAAGGTGCGCAGCAGAGCCAGATCCATCGCGTACCTCCTGCGCCGCTGGGAAGCCTGGTCGCGGGCCAACTATAAATTTGTCGATAGGGCAGTGTCGCTAGCGTGATTGGACACTGACGCTCAGTCAACTAGCCTTGTTCGGGCGGTTCGTTTCACGTGAAACATCTGGTCATGCGGTTTCACGTGAAACACGTGGACGAGTGCCACGCGGAGCCGCGGCCGGCGGGGCGACGAGGGGGGATGTCCCGCCGGCCAACTGGTCGTCCCCACCGGTCAGTTCAGTGTGGCCGCATCCAGCGCGCGGGTTACATCCGCGATCAGATCCTCCGGCTCCTCGACGCCGACCGAGAAGCGGATGAAGCCCTCGGGTACGGCGTCGCCGCCCCAGCGGGCGCGCCGTTCGGCGCTGGACCGTACGCCGCCGAAGCTGGTGGCGGCGTCGACGAGGCTCAGCGCGGCGAGGAAACGCTCCGCGTGTGAGGTGTCCGGCAGGGTGAAGGACACCACGGAGCCGAAGCGGCCGGGGCGCATCTGCCGGGCGGCGCGCTCATGGGACGGGTCGGACGGCAGCCCGGGGTGGCGCAGACCGGTGATCTCGGGGCGGTCCGCAAGCGCGGTGGCGAGCGCCAGCGCACCGGCCGACTGCTGGCGGACGCGCAGTGCGAGGGTGGCGAGTGAGCGGTGCGCCAGCCAGCTCTCCATGGGCCCGGGGATCGCACCCACGGTCTTGCGCCACAGCCGTACGGAATCGGCCAGCGCGGCATCGCGGGTGGTGGCGTACCCCAGCAGGACATCGCCGTGGCCGGTCAGTGCCTTGGTGCCGCTTGCGACGGAGAAGTCCGCGCCGAGGTCGAGCGGGCGCTGGCCGAGCGGGGTGGCGAGGGTGTTGTCGACGGCGACCAGTGCGCCCTGGCGGTGTGCCGCGTCGGCCAGCCGTCGGATGTCGCAGACATCGAGTCCGGGGTTGGACGGCGTTTCGATCCAGAGCAGCCGGGCGCCGTTCAGCACGCCCAGCTGTGCGTCGTCGGCGGTCGGCGCGGTGCGGACCTCGATGCCATAGCTCTCCAGGCGGGTGCGGACGGCCGGCAGCAGCTGGTATCCGTCGCTGGGCAGCACCACCGCGTCGCCGGAGCGCAGCTGGGAGAAGAGAACGGCGCTGATCGCCGCCATCCCTGAGGCGAAGGCGACGGTGTGGGCGCCCTCGTCCGGTGATTCCAGCTCGCCGATGGCCTGTTCCAGTCGGGTCCAGGTGGGGTTGCCGTCCCGGCCGTAGGTATAGGGGCCGGTGGTGTCACCGGGGAGGTGGAAGTGCGCCGCGAAGACCGGCCCGGGAAGAGCCGGCTCGTAGGGATCGGGCTCCGGAAGCCCGGCTCGTACGACGCGGGTGCCGTCGTCGGTCATGCGCTCTCCCGGTGCTGTGGGCTGTGTGGGGGCCGCGTGGTGTGCCGGCCGTCGTGCGCGGAGGTACGGGCCTGGATCAGGGCTCGGGCCGTGACCGCGGTGCGAACCGCGGTCAGCAAGCCGTCGCAGGCCTCCTCGATCATGTCCAGGCACTCCTCGAAGTCCTCGAAGCCGCCGTAGTACGGATCGGGCACCTCGAGGTCGTCCGCCCCTGTGTCCGCCGTGCGCGCCGCGTCTGCCCCGCTCTCCGTGTACGAGCGCAGCAGCCGGACCTTGGCGGCGGCCTGCCGGGTGGGGGCCAGCCTGCGCAGTTCGCGCAGGTGGCCGGAGTCGAGCGCGATGACCAGGTCGAGGTGGTCGAACCAGGAGGGGTGGAACTGCCGGGCGGTGTGGGCGGGCGGGTAGCCGGCCGCGCGCAGCACGGCGACCGTGCGCGGGTCGGCGCCGTCGCCCTCGTGCCAGCCGCCGGTTCCCGCGCTGCCCACCTCGACCAGGCCGTCGAGTCCGTCCTCCGCCAGCTGGGCGCGGAAGACGGACTCCGCCATCGGCGACCGGCAGATGTTGCCGGTACAGACGAAGCAGACGCGGAACGGGTCGGTCACGGCTCAGTCCTCGTCGGGCAGGACCACATGCATCGCCCACGAAACGATGGAGATGATCACGCCGCCGAGCACTGCCGTCCAGAAGCCGTCCACATGGAAGGCGAGATCGGCCTTGCCGGCGAGCCAGGAGGTCAGCAGCAGCATCAGCGCGTTCACGACCAGGGTGATCAGGCCGAGCGTGAGGATGAACAGGGGGAACGACAGCAGCTTCACCACGGGTTTGACGATGAAGTTGACCAACCCGAAGATCAGCGCGACGAGAATCAGTGTGAGTACTTTCCGGCCGGTGTTCTCGCCGGTCAGCGTGATGTCCTTGAGCAGCCAGATGGCCACGGCAAGCGCCGCGGCATTGGCGATCGTCTTGACCAGAAAATGCTTCATGGTGAGATCGTCGCAGACGAGACCGAAACATCGAGGGGTGCGAACGGCATGAAGGCTTTCCGACTGGATGAACTGGAAGCGGAGCGGGCTGCGAACGACGGCGCGTACCTGCAGTTCATCAGGGAACGCAACATGTCGGTCGGGCTGTACGCGCTGGACGCCGGCAGTGTCGATCCGCAGCAGCCGCACCGCCAGGACGAGGTGTACTTCGTGGTCAGCGGACGGGGGGCGATCACCGTCGGGGCGGAGACGGAGTCGGTCGCGCGCGGCAGTGTGGTCTATGTGCCGGCCGGAGTCCCGCACAAGTTCCATCACATCAGCGAGGACCTGCGGGTGATGGTGGTCTTCTCTCCTCCTGAGAGCTAAGGGGCGGGGCCGCAACCCGTAGGGGAAGAGTCAGGGTAGGGCCAGGGTTGCGAAGCCCCCATGGCGCTCTTCCGCGCCCTAGCATCGTGGGTGATGGGAGAGCCGGAGGCGGCGAGGCGTCAGCGGCGCCGCGTGGAACGGCCGCCATCGGCGCGACAGAGAGCGCCGGCGACAGACAGCGCGGTACGGATACCGGCACAGACAGCGCGACACACAGAAAGCAGGGCAGAGCAGTGGCTGGTAAGGGGATAATCGCAGGGCTTCCGTGGTGGGTCACCTGGGTCGTGGTGCCCGTCATCCTGCTCGTGGTCTTCGGCGGAGTGCTCGCCACCGTGTTCGGCATCCTGATCGGTCTGTTGTTCAAGATCCTGATTGCCGCGGCCCTGATCGCCGGAGTCGTCTACCTCGTCCGCAGGGTCACCGGCTCGTCGTCGTCCTCGTCGAAGAGCGACTGGTAGGCGACCGGGGCGACCGGCCTGCCCCACGGCGCCGTCCACGCTCGCCGACGCGTGCACATGGCGGGTTGGCTCCTCCGGGTTCCGGCCGCCGTGTTCCGAACGGCGGAACCGAAGTGCGGAGCGGCGGGCGTTGGCAACGGCGAATGGTGAAGCCGCCTCTTGCCCCACCGTGATCGGCCGGGGTGGTGGCACTCCGGCTGCTGGAGCCAGCAGCTCGAGGCGATGGCTGCGCATCGGTGCTCCCTGGGCGGTCACCGATGAGCCGGAGCGGCCGTCGGTGGAGAAGCAGGCCGACTTTCGTACCGCGGCGCACGCTCATGCGATCGGGCAGTGTCTGGTCGCGCGGATTGACGAGGCATCAAGGAAGAGGAGCGTCGCGCGCGGCGCGCCATCCAGTCCATGGCACCCATCTCCACGCGTAGCGCGGGGGATCTGCTGCACCGCGTGGATACGGTCCGTCGCGGTCAGGTGGCCGTCGAGTATCAGGAATATGCCCTGGGGAACGGCGTGTTCGGCGGTCCCCCTCCAGGTCGGGGCGGCGGCCGCGACGTCGACGGTACCCCTTCGCGCCCATGAACTGCACCGATTGCGATCCGTTACGGAGTGACTACGCAAAATGACGGAGGTGATACTAACGACGCTCGGCTTCTCTATCAGTATCTGAAAACTCACTCCTTGTGATCTTTCTGCCTGTGGCAGACGATGGCGTCCACAGGGCTATGGGGGATGTTTCCCGGCCATCTCCGATCGAGTGCGGGGCAGTAGTAGATGACCGACACAGTTCAGGCAGAAGTGATCATGAGCTTCGTCGTCTCGGATGAGCTCGCGTTCCGGATTCCGGTGCAGCTGGACTTCGACAGCGCCGATCCGTACGCGGTCCGGCTCACCTTCGATCTGCCCGGCGATGCGCCAGTGACCTGGGCGTTCGGACGTGAGCTGCTCCTCGACGGGCTGAGTCGGCCGTCTGGTGAGGGCGATGTGCGCGTCGAACCGGCCTCCCCCGAGCACCTCAGCGATGTCCTCATCAGCCTTCAAGTGGGCATCGAGCGCGCCCTGTTCCGGGTCAGCGCGGCGCCGCTGGTGGCGTTCCTGGACCGCACGGACCGGCTCGTACCGCTGGGCAAGGAGGAGGTCTGCGACATGCTCGAGGCCGTCCTCGACCGGATCCTCACAGAGGCACCCGCCGGCTGACCCCGCCGGCTGACCCCGCCGGCTGACCCCGCCTCCTGCCGCACCGCTCCCTCTTGGGCCGCCCCGGGTGCGCCGGTCGTGCTTGACCTACCCGGGTACGCCCGTCATGCCCCGTACCCGGGTACTTCCGCCGTCTGCTGTGGGGTCCGTACGCCTCACCTCTTGCGCCGTCGGCCGCGCCCGCCCCGCCGCCGCGACCGGCCACCCGCCGCTCTCGCCTCCGGCCCCGCTCCCGTACCTCCCGACGCGTCCGGCGCGCCAAGCCGCTTGCGGTCCGCCGAGACGACCAGGGTCGCCAGCAGCGTCGTCAGGGGGACGGAGGCGACCAGGCCGATGCTGCCCACGAGCGTGCGGACGATCTCCTCCGCGACCACCTCACTCGAGGCGACGGTACCGACGCTGCTCTGTGCGATCGAGAACAGCAAAAGCAACGGCAGCGCGGCCCCCGCATAGGCCAGGACAAGGGTATTGACCACGGACGCGATATGGTCCCGGCCGATCCGCATCGCCGCTCCGTACAGCGCCCGCCGCCCGGCCGACGGATCCGCCTCCATCAGCTCCCACACCGCGGCGGTCTGGGTCACCGTCACATCGTCGAGCACGCCCAGTGACCCGATGATGATCCCCGCCAGCAGCAGGCCGCGGATCTCGAGGTTCGGGTACAGGCCGTGTACCAGGCTGGTCGTGTCGTCCGTTTCGCCGGTCAGCAGTGCCCAGTTGATGAACACCGAGCCGAGCAGCCCGATCAGCAGCAGCGAGGCCAGGGTGCCGAGCACCGCCACCGACGTACGGGCCGTCAGCCCATGGCACATGTACAGCGCGATCAGCATGATCGCGCTGCCCCCGACGACCGCCACCAGCAGCGGATTGGAGCCCTGCAGGATCGCCGGGAGGATGAACAGCGTCAGCACGAGGAAGCTGGCCGCCAGCGCCACCAGTGCGAGCACTCCGCGCAGCCGGCCGACGATCACGACCGCGAGAGCGAAGATCGCCGCCAGCACCCACATCGGAAGGGTCCGGTCGACATCGGTGACCGAGTACTGCAGCTCCTTCGGCGCTTTGGGCGAGTACGCCACCACCACCTCCTGCCCGGTCGTATAGCGCCGCAGGGCGTCCGGCGTCACCACCGTCTGGAAGGTCCGTCCGGCGTTCTCTCCCGTGGTGACCTTGATCGTCGCCTGCTGGCAGGGCTTGCCCTCGGCTGCTCGCCCGGCAGGTGGGTGCTGCCCGGGCGGCGCTGACGGCTCGGACGGCTGCTGTGCGTGGACGTCCGCGCAGTTCACCTCCACCACCTTGACGACCCTGGCCTGCTCCGTCGGTTGGTCGAAGCCGACGCCGGACGGTTTGTGCGGCGGTGCACCGCCCGGCCAGAGCACGACCAGTCCGACCGCCACCGCGGCCGCGAACGGGATCAGCACCGCCGCGATGACCTTGCGCAGATGCCGGGAAACAGGGGTGGCCGGGCCGTGCCCGTGTGTGTGGGAATGCGGGACGGAGTGGTGGTGCGACTCGTGAGGGCTCACGGCGAGATCATCGCAAGACTTCATGGGGCCCCCTGTTCACCCCGCCGCAGCGGCCGCTACCGTGGTGGCACCTTTGCAATCGCGGGAGCTCGGAGCACCGGGCTGAGAGGGCGCTGACCGCCATCCCAGCGATGTTTCACGTGAAACGTCGACGGATGGGAGCCGCTGCGTCGACCGCCGAACCTGTTACCGGGTAATGCCGGCGTAGGGAGTTGGGTCTTTATGACTCTGCAGGATGCACGCACGCCCACACACGACAACGGTGCCGGCGACAGCAACGAGCCGCGGATCGGCTGGCACAAGGGCTATGTCTCCGGATCGCGGCCGGATCTCAGGGTCCCGGTCCGGCGGGTGCACCTCACCAACGGCAAGGACGTGACGCTCTACGACACGTCCGGGCCGTACACCGACCCCGCCATCGAAACCGATGTCCGGCGTGGCCTCGCGCCGCTGAGGGAGAACTGGATCATCGCCCGCGGCGACACCGAGGAGTACCCGGGCCGCCCCATGCGGCCGGAGGATGACGGCCTCAAGCACACCTCACCGCGCGGCGGGCTCAAGAACCTCGACGCGGTCTTCCCCGGCCGCCCCCGCCAGCCGCGCCGCAGCCGTGACGGCGCTGTGGTCACGCAGCTCGCCTATGCGCGGCGCGGCGAGATCACTGCGGAGATGGAGTACGTCGCACTCCGCGAGAACGTCACGCCGGAGTTCGTCCGCGAGGAGATCGCGGCCGGGCGTGCGGTGCTGCCGGCCAACGTCAACCACCCGGAGATCGAGCCGATGATCATCGGCAAGAACTTCCTGGTGAAAGTGAACGCCAACATCGGGAATTCGGCGGTCACTTCCTCCATCGAGGAGGAGGTGGAGAAGATGACGTGGGCGACGCGCTGGGGCGCCGACACGGTCATGGACCTCTCCACGGGCCGCAACATCCACACCACCCGCGAGTGGGTGCTGCGCAACTCCCCCGTCCCGATCGGTACCGTCCCCCTCTACCAGGCGCTGGAGAAGGTCGACGGCAAGGCCGAGGAGCTGACCTGGGAGATCTACAAGGACACCGTCATCGAGCAGGCCGAACAGGGCGTCGACTACATGACGGTGCACGCCGGTGTGCTCCTGCGGTACGTACCGCTGACCGCCCGCCGCAAGACCGGCATCGTCTCCCGCGGTGGCTCGATCATGGCTGCCTGGTGCCTGGCGCACCACAAGGAGTCTTTCCTCTACACCCACTTCGAGGAGCTCTGCGAGATCCTCGCCGCGTACGACGTCACCTACTCGCTCGGTGACGGCCTGCGCCCCGGCTCCATCGCGGACGCCAACGACGAGGCGCAGTTCGCGGAGTTGAAGACGCTCGGCGAGCTGAACACCATCGCCAAGCGGCACGGTGTACAGACCATGATCGAGGGTCCGGGCCATGTCCCGATGCACAAGATCAAAGAAAACATCGACCTCCAGCAGGAGATCTGCGAAGAGGCCCCGTTCTATACGCTCGGCCCGCTGACCACCGACATCGCGCCCGCCTACGACCACATCACCTCCGGTATCGGCGCGGCGATGATCGCCTGGTGGGGCACGGCGATGCTCTGCTACGTCACGCCCAAGGAGCACCTGGGCCTCCCGGACCGCGACGACGTCAAGACCGGCGTCATCACCTACAAGATCGCGGCCCATGCGGCGGACCTGGCCAAGGGCCACGCCGGCGCCCAGGAATGGGACGACGCCCTCTCCGACGCCCGCTTCGAGTTCCGCTGGGAAGACCAGTTCAACCTGGCCCTGGACCCGGACACGGCTCGGGCCTTTCACGACGAGACGCTCCCCGCGGAGCCGGCGAAGACGGCCCACTTCTGCTCGATGTGCGGTCCGAAGTTCTGCTCGATGAAGATCAGCAGAAGCATCACAGAGCAGTTCGGCGGTGACGAGTCCGGCGCCACGGACGAGGAGATCGCTGACGGCATGCTCCAGAAGTCCAAGGAGTTCGCGGCCTCGGGCAACCGGGTGTACCTGCCGCTGGCGAACTGAGCCCGGCGAACGTACTGGCCCGCGACCTCACGGTGGAGGCACGGGCCGGTACGTCACCCTGAGCGGATGCCGGATGCCGGATGCCGGATGCCGGATGCCGGACGGCGACGCCGCTCCGGTCGTCCGCCGCGAGCATGGAGGGCTCCGGCGAGGGGAGAGCGAGGGCGCCTCGTCATGGGCCGAAAGGGCGGAATCCGGGACCGGCGCGGTCTCCGCGGGCGGCGCGGTGGAAGACCTTCCGGCGGCGGTACAGAGCCGTCGGCGGTGCGGAACCGCCCTGTTCGTGCTGTCCCGACCGGGAAAGGTAGAGATGATGCTGACGAAGAAACATGCTGCGGCGGTGCTCACGGCCGTGCTGGCGGTCGGCTGCGTGACCACCAGCGCATGGGCCGCGGACCCGCCCCGCCCGGAACCCAAGAAGAGCGCGCCCCGTCATACGGGCGATGTCTCCGAGTGCCCCGGCGGCGGCCCCCAGCAGCAGAGCGGCGATACTCCCATCCTCGGTGGACTGGTGACCGGCGGACTGCTCGGTGAGGCTTTCAGCAGGTCTCATCTTTGCAGGATCGAGGTCTCCGTGGTCGACCGCGAACCGGGGCGCGGCGACGTCCTCGCCTGACGAGTGGTTCGCCCGACCGCCATTGCGGCACGGCCTCCCCGGGGCGGCTATTCCGGGGTGTGGTCCGTCCCGCCGTGGTCCGGGCTGGTGAAGTCGGGGCTGGAGTAGTGCGGGCGGGAGGCCGATGAGCCGCGGTCGGGACTGGTGAATTCGGGACGGGTGTAGCCGAGGGTGGGGATGCGGCTCTCGGGGGCCGTGGTGCGGCGCGGGACGTAGCGGACGGGGTCGTCGTCCGAACCGGAGGGCCGGTTGCCGTCCGGCTCGGCCAGGGCCTCCCGGAGGAAGGGCAGCAGACCCCGTTCCAGGAGGGCGTGCCGCCAGGCCTCGCGGGCGGCGTCCAGCGCCTCGCCCCGCTCATCGGCTCCGGCGCTCTGCGCGGACGAGCCGTTGCGCAGCGCCGTGACGAGCACGCCGCCCATCGCGACGAGTGCCCCGGCGGCGGCGAAAGCCGCGAAGGTCCAGCCCACGCTGATCAGCGACTGTGCCAGGGAGCCATCGGGGCTGATCACGCGCAGGACGTAGCCGATGAGGAGAAAGAGCACGGCGGCGATACCGGCGAGGACCGGGGCGAGGACGCCGACCATCGCAGCCAGTCCGGCACCGGTGTTCTCCGCCTCGGCCACGGGGGGTCCGGTGGCCGGACCCTGTCCTTCGCCGGCCCCCTCGTCCGGTGCCGGGCCGTGCGCGCCGGTGCCGGACGGCCCGGACACCGGCGCGCGCGACGCGGCGCGCAGCTGTACGAAGCGCTGGTATTCGGCCGTGGCGCAGGCGGCGATGGCGGTGGTCGCGTTGAGCGCCATCGTGCGCAACTGCTCGGTGGTGAGGTGCTTTCCGGCGATGGCGCCGGGGTCGTCCGGGCGGTGTGCGGCGGTACGCAGCGCCTCATCAAGGAGCCGCGCGAACTCCGCGCGGTCCTCGTTCAGCAGGTGCGGAGCGCTGTTCATGTGCATCCCCCGATGCTCCGTAGAGCCGTACGGCCGGCATGGGCCGGGCGGTGGGCGGAAACGGAGGAGAGCCTGCTACGGATAGACAGATGGTAGAGCGCCTCCGGCATGGGGTGACAGAGAGTTTGCGGAAATTGAGTACTGCCGCGACCGGATTCCGCCCGTGCCGCCTCCCGTTTCCGACCTGACCGGCCACCCGCCGGCCTGCCTCCACACCCGTCCCCGGAACGCTCAGTCGGGTACGGGCAGTTGAACGACCAGCAGCTTTCCGGCCATGGTGATGCCGCCGTCCATGGCGATGGCCAGACCATCGGCGTAGACATGCGGACCGTCGACCGTGATGCCATCGCTCTCGTCGTCCTCCGTGCCGACCTCGCCCAGCAGATACGGGATCGGGCTGTGGCCATGGACGACGCGGTCGCCGCCGTATGTGTCCAGGAGCTCGCGGACGGCCTGGGCGCCGGAGGCCTCGTTACGGAAGGCGAAACGCTTGGTGAACTTGCGGAAGAGATCCCAGACTTCGTCGGCATCACTGCGGGTGAGGACCTCGTGCACGGTGTCGTTGACGGCCTCGATGGAATCGCCGTAGTCGAGGTAGGCGGTCGTGTCGGAGTGCACGAGCAGATGCCCGTCCTCCTCCATCACGGCGTCCAGCCGAGCCATCCACTGGAGGTGGTGGTCCTCCAGACGGTCCATGTCGTTCTTCTGGCCGCCGTTGAGGAGCCAGGCGGCCTGGAAGGAGGCGGTACCGGCACCGGACTGGACCGGGGTGTCGCCGAACCGCTTGGCGCCCAGCAGCAGCAGCTCGTGGTTGCCCATCAGGGCCTTGCAGTAGCCGCCGGCCGCCGCGGCCTGCGCGGACAGCTGCATGACCAGGTCGATCACGCCGATACCGTCCGGGCCGCGGTCGGTGAAGTCGCCGAGGAACCAGAGCCGGGTGTTGCCCGCCGCCCAGTTGCCGTCGGCGTCGATCAGGCCCTCGGCGGCAAGTGCCTCCCGCAGCTCGTCGTGGTAGCCGTGCACATCGCCGACGACGTACAGCGGGCCCGGTCCGTCGGCCGCGTGCGAGTCGGGTTCCGCTTCGGGGGCCGGGACGACGGCCGGGCGGTCGATGAGGGTGTCCGTACGGTCCGGGTCGACGACGGGGAGGTCACGAGCGGTCGGGGTGTAGTCCTCGGCCGGTGCTTGCGGGACGCCCTGCTCGGACCGAGTGGAGAGCTGGGGGAACATGGGCGGCGCGGGCGGGGGCTCGGCGGGCGCGTGGAGCGGAGGGCCGACGGGCGGGATGGGAGAACCGCCGGATGTGCCGGCGGGCGTTCCGGGCAGCGGAGCGGACTCCGGAGTCTGTCCCGCCATGGTCCACACCATGGGTCCCTGACTGGCCCCCTGAGTCATCGACCCCTCCACCGTCGCGCCGCCGTGCACCTCTCGGACCCGTGCCTGGTCGACGGCGGTCCGCGGTGTCGTCCGCCCATCATAGGAATGCCGGTCGCGGGTTGTGACGCACCCGGGGGTGATCAATACGGCGGGGCCCGGCATTCGCGGCTGTTTTCTCCCGGGATCACCCTGTTTTTTCCCGGCAGACGGGGGGCGCCCGGCGTCGGCCGGTACGCCCGTCCGTAGGTGACGTCCGTGGGTGACGTCCGTGGGTGTGACGGCAAGCTCAGTCGCCGGCGGGTCCCCGCGGCGGGCTGACGGTCGTCCTGGGGGAGCGCCGCTGGGATGAGGTCCGCACGATCAGATCGGTCGGTATCACCTGTTCGACGGGCCGCCCGTTGTCGAGCCCCTCGATGGCGTCGATGAGGATCTGGACGACGGCGGTGCCGATACGGCGCGGCTTGAGCGACAGGGTGGTGATGGATGGCTCGGTGTTCGCGTAGACCGTGGACTCGCTGCAGCAGACCAGCAGCAGGTCCTCCGGTACCCGCAGGCCGTAGCGCCGGGCGGCGGCGAGCAGATCGGTGCCGTTGGGGTCGAAGAGCCCGTAGACGGCGTCCGGCCGGTCCGGGCGGGCCAGCAGCCGGTCGGCGGCGACGGCGCCCGCGCACGGGTCATGTGCCGGGTAGGACTCGTACACCGGGTCCTGGCCGACCCGCTCGCACCAGCGCAGATAGGCGGTGGTCGACAGCCGGGTGTAGGTGTCGGTGGTGGTGCCCGTGAGCAGGCCGATACGGCGGGCGCCGGCGTCGGCGAGGTGGTCCAGCAGGCCGAGGACGGCGGCCTCGTGGTCGTTGTCGACCCAGCCGGTGACCGGCAGGGTGCCTCCGGGGCGGCCGTCGGAGACGACGGGGATGCCGTGCCGGACGAGTTCGGTGACGACGGGGTCGCCGTCCGCGGGATCGATCACGACGGTGCCGTCCAGCGCGACGTTGGACCACACGTCGTGGCGGGAGGTCGCGGGGAGGATGACCAGGGCGTACCCGCGGGCCAGCGCGGCGGAGGTGGCGGCTCTGGCCATCTCGGCGAAGTACGCGAACTCGGTGAAGGTGAAAGGTTCATCCCCGTACGTGGTCACGGTCAGGCCGAGGAGCCCCGACTTGCCGGTACGGAGCGTGCGGGCGGCCGCGGACGGGCGGTAGCCCAGCCGGTCGGCCACCTCGCGGACATGGCTACGGGTGGCATCCGGAAGCCGGCCCTTGCCGTTGAGCGCGTCGGAGACGGTCGTGATCGACACACCGGCTGCGGCGGCCACGTCCCGGATGCCCGCCCGTCCCAGTCGGCGACCGGTCGACCGGCTCACCTGATGCTTCCCTGCTGCTGTCATGGCGAGCCGATAGTAGGGCTCAATACGGCCATTCGCGGGGCTCGGCCGACGGCTGTAGGAAGGCACGTTTCTGCAAGGTGATCATGCGTCAATTGCCTGTGAAGTCAATAAAGTTGGTGATCGCGTGGATAGTTCAGGGGGATATTCGCCGCCTCTGCCTGCCGACAGGTTCAGGTCTCAAAGAGGTCTCAAGTCACCTTGACGAGGGATGCGCGCCACGGCGCGAGCCACCGGCGCGCACTCATCCGGGGGGCGCGCTCCGGAGGCCGTGCGCAGCGCCGCCCGGGCGGTGGGCGGCCGGGCGCGGGTGGGGTGCGGCGCCCGCACCGGCGACGACTGGGGCTGCCGTCGGACGGGGGAATCCTCATAAGGTGTGCAGTATTGGAGATGAGCGGGACGGTTCGAGGAGGACCAGCGGTGAGCGAGAAGACCCCGAAGCTGCGTGCTGCGCTGGACGGCATTCCCACCTACAAGCCGGGCAAGCCGGCGCCCGCCGGTGAGGCCGTCACCTACAAGCTGTCCTCCAACGAGAACCCGTATCCGCCGCTGCCCGGGGTCCTGGAGAGCGCGGTGACCGCCGCCGGTGAGTTCAATCGCTACCCGGACCTGGCGTGTACGGGCCTGATGGCGGAGCTGTCGGAGCACTTCTCGGTGCCGCTGGAGCATCTGGCGACCGGCACCGGATCGGTGGGTGTGGCCCAGCAGCTGGTCCAGTCGACGGCCGGACCGGGCGACGAAGTGATCTACGCCTGGCGGTCGTTCGAGGCGTACCCGATCATCACCCAGGTCTCCGGCGCCGCTTCCGTGCAGGTCCCGCTGACCTCCGATGAGGTGCACGACCTGGACGCGATGCTGGCCGCGGTCACCGACCGGACTCGGCTGATCTTCGTCTGCAACCCCAACAACCCGACCGGCACCGTCGTCCGCCGTGCGGAGCTGGAGTCCTTCCTGGACCGGGTGCCGGGCGATGTCCTGGTGGTGCTGGACGAGGCGTACCGCGAGTTCATATGTGACCCTGAGGTGCCGAACGGTATCGATCTGTACCGGGACCGCCCCAATGTCTGTGTGCTGCGCACCTTCTCCAAGGCGTACGGCCTGGCTGGGCTGCGGGTCGGCTTCGCGGTGGCGCACGCGCCGGTGGCCGCGGCGCTGCGCAAGACGGCGGTGCCGTTCGGAGTGAGCCAGCTCGCGCAGGAGGCGGCGGTGGCGTCGCTGCGCAGTGAGCCGGCGCTGCTGGAGCGGGTCGATGCGCTGGTGGGGGAGCGCGCTCGGGTGGTCGAGGCGCTGCGCGGTCAGGGCTGGACCGTCCCCGAGACGCAGGCGAACTTCGTCTGGCTGCGGCTGGGGGACCGGACGGTCGACTTCGCGGCGGCCTGTGAGCGGGCCGGCGTGGTCGTACGGCCGTTCCCCGGCGACGGGGTACGGGTGACGATCGGCGAGACCGCGGCGATGGACCTGTTCCTCCAGGCCGCGGAGGACTTTCGCAAGGCGCTGTAAGCCGTTGCCGGCCAGGTAGCCGCTTGGGGGCGCTGCAAGGCGTGTGAAGCCGGGGCGTGTAAAGCGTGGCAAGGCTTTGCCGTATCGAGGCCGTGGGTCCGCCGCCCACGGCCTCCGGCGTCTTTGTACGGGTGGTGTAAAGGTGCGTGACCGCAGTCACGCACCCCCGGAAGCGAAGGTTGCGAAGCCATGGGAGATAATTGCTTGTGAATGTGAACGCGTTCACAAGCTCGGTCGTTCCATCCTGGTATGTGCCGTTTTTTGTGACGCGCACGGGACATTGCCCTGGGCAATGGCGACGTAAGGAGAGAAAGGGTGGAGCTGGCGTTGGCGCCAGAGACACTGGCGCGATGGCAATTCGGCATCACGACCGTCTACCACTTCCTGTTCGTCCCCCTGACGATCTCCCTTGCCGCTCTGGTGGCCGGACTTGAGACCGCATGGGTGCGAACGGGCAAGGAGAAGTACCTCCAGGCCACCAAGTTCTGGGGCAAGCTCTTTCTGATCAATATCGCGATGGGTGTCGTCACCGGCATCGTCCAGGAGTTCCAGTTCGGGATGAACTGGTCCGACTACTCGCGGTTCGTCGGCGACGTCTTCGGCGCCCCGCTGGCCTTCGAGGCGCTCATCGCCTTCTTCTTCGAGTCCACCTTCATCGGTCTGTGGATCTTCGGCTGGGACAAGTTGCCCAAGAAGATCCACTGCTTCTGCATGTGGATGGTCTCGATCGGCACAATCCTCTCCGCGTACTTCATCCTGGCCGCGAACTCCTGGATGCAGCACCCGGTCGGCTACAAGTACAACGCCGCCAACGGACGGGCCGAGCTCACCGACTTCTGGAAGGTGCTGACCCAGGACACCACCCTGGTCGTCGTCTTCCACACGCTGACCGCCGCCTTCCTGACCGGCGCCGCGTTCATGGTCGGCATCGCCGCGTACCACTTGATGCGCAAGAAGCACATCAAGGTTATGCGGACCTCGCTGCGCCTCGGTCTGATCACGCTCGTCATAGCCGGCGCTCTCACCGCGATCAGCGGTGACGAGCTCGGCAAGGTCATGTTCCGGCAGCAGCCCATGAAGATGGCCGCGGCCGAGGCGCTGTGGGACACCGAACAGCCGGCCCCGTTCTCGGTCTTCGCCTACGGCGATGTCGACAAGGGTCACAACAAGGTCGCCATCGAGGTGCCCGGCCTGCTCTCCTTCCTCGCGCACAACGACTTCTCCTCACCGGTCCCCGGCATCAACGATGTGAACAAGGCCGAGCAGGAGAAGTTCGGGGCCGGCGACTACCGGCCCAACATCCCGGTCGCCTACTGGGGCTTCCGCTGGATGATCGGCTTCGGGATGACGTCGTTCGCCATCGGGATCGCCGGTCTCTGGCTCACCCGTAAGAAGTTCTGGCTGTCGCCGGGGCTGCGGACGGGGGACGAGGAACCACCGCACCTCGTGCTCACCAAGAACAAGGTGCTCGGCGCCCGGCTGAGCAAGTGGTACTGGTCGCTGGCCTTCGTCACCCTCGGCTTCCCCCTCCTCGCGAACTCCTGGGGCTGGATCTTCACCGAGATGGGCCGCCAGCCCTGGGTCGTCTACGGCGTACTGCGCACCTCGGACGCGGTCTCCCCGGGCGTCTCGCAGGGCGAGGTGCTCACCTCGATGATCGTCTTCACCACGCTCTACGCGATCCTCGCGGTGATCGAGGTCAAGCTGCTGGTGAAGTACGTCAAGGCCGGTCCCCCGGAGCTCACCGACTCCGACCGCAACCCGCCCACCAGGATCGGCGGCGACAGCACGGACGCCGACCGGCCGATGGCCTTCTCGTACTAGGAGGCGACTGTGGAACTCCACGACGTCTGGTTCGTCCTTATCGCCTTCCTCTGGACCGGATACTTCTTCCTCGAAGGATTCGACTTCGGGATCGGCGTCCTCACCAAGCTGCTCGCCCGCGACCGGCGCGAGAAGCGCGTACTGATCAACACCATCGGGCCGGTCTGGGACGGCAACGAGGTCTGGCTGCTCAGCGCGGGCGGCGCGACCTTCGCGGCCTTCCCCGAGTGGTACGCCACCCTGTTCTCCGGCTTCTACCTGCCGCTGCTGCTCATCCTCGTCTGCCTGATCGTGCGCGGTGTGGCCTTCGAGTACCGCGCCAAGCGGACCGAGGAGCGCTGGCAGCGCAACTGGGAACAGGCGATCTTCTGGACCTCGCTGCTGCCCGCGGTGCTGTGGGGTGTGGCGTTCGGCAACATCGTGCGCGGGGTGCGGATCGATGCGCACAAGGAGTACGTCGGCAGCCTGCTCGACCTGCTCAACCCGTACGCGCTCCTCGGTGGACTGGTCACGCTGGCGCTGTTCACCTTTCACGGCGCGGTGTTCGCCTCGCTCAAGACGGTGGGCGACATCCGGGAACGGGCGCGCAAGCTGGCGACCGTCCTCGGACTGATCACCGCCGTGCTGGCGGTCGGCTTCCTGAGCTGGACCCAGGCCGACAAGGGCGACGGCACCACCCTGATCGCCATGATCGTCGCGGTGGTGGCGCTGGTCGCGGCGCTCGGTGCCAACCGGCTCGGGCGTGAGGGCTGGGCGTTCGCCTTCTCCGGCATCACCATCGTGGCGGCGGTCGCGATGCTGTTCCTGACGCTCTTCCCGAACGTCATGCCGTCCACGCTGAACGAGAGCTGGAGCCTCACCGTCAGCAACGCCTCGTCCAGCCCGTACACCCTGAAGATCATGACCTGGTGTGCGGGGATCGCCGCCCCTCTGGTGATGCTCTACCAGGGGTGGACGTACTGGGTGTTCCGCAAGCGCATCGGTACGCAGCACATCGCCGAATCCCACTAGGCCGCGCTGAGGCCGCTTCCCGTCGAGGCGGCCTCAGCCGCGACCTCGGCAGTGAATGTTTCACAGGATGGAATGTTTCACGTGAAACCCGTTGACCCGCGTCTGCTCCGCTACGCTCACGCCACGCGCGGCTTCCTCATCGCGGT
Source organism: Streptomyces sp. NPDC001339 (assembly GCF_042895955.1). NCBI lineage: Bacteria > Bacillati > Actinomycetota > Actinomycetes > Kitasatosporales > Streptomycetaceae > Streptomyces > Streptomyces sp. NPDC001339. The sequence goes on from NZ_JBIAWT010000004.1 coordinate 514,168, forward strand.
GGTGCTGCTCGGCCTGGCCGGGGCTGGCCTGGTCGTCGGCCAGGCGATGCTGATCGCCGAGATCGTGGTCGGTGCCTTCCAGCACGGCCTCGGTCCCGGCGGTCTGACCACCCCGCTGGTGCTGCTCGCCATGGTCTCCGTCGGGCGCGGTCTGGTCTCCTGGCTCACCGAGCTGGCCGCACACCGTGCCGGCGCGGCGGTGAAGTCCGAGCTGCGGATGCGGCTGATCGAGCGGGTGGCGCGGCTGGGGCCCGGCGGACGGGTGGCGCGGCCGGGGGCGGGCGAGGGGTCGACACGGGCGGGGGCAGCCACCGACACCGCGGTCGACGACCGAGGCGCGGAGATCCGTACCGGCGAGCTGACCACGCTCGCCACCCGCGGTATCGACGCCCTGGACGACTACTTCTCCCGCTATCTGCCGCAGTTGGGGCTGGCGGTCGTCGTCCCCGTCGCGGTGCTCGCCCGGATCGTCACCGGCGACTGGATCTCGGCGCTGACGATCGTTCTCACCCTCCCGCTGATCCCGCTCTTCATGGTCCTGATCGGCTGGGCCACCCAGGCGCGGATGGACCGCCAGTGGCGGCTGCTCGCCCGGCTGTCCGGCCACTTCCTCGACGTCGTCGAGGGGCTGCCCACCCTGAAGGTCTTCGGTCGGGCCAAGGCCCAGGCCCGCGCCATTCGCAGCATCACCAGCGACTACCGCCGCGCGACCCTGCGCACCCTGCGGATCGCCTTCCTCTCCTCGTTCGCACTGGAACTGCTCGCCACCATCTCCGTCGCGCTGGTCGCGGTCGGCATCGGGATGCGGCTGGTCCATGGCGAACTGGACCTCTACACCGGCCTGATGGTGCTGATACTGGCGCCCGAGGCGTATCTACCGCTGCGGCAGGTGGGCGCGCAGTACCACGCCGCGGCCGAGGGGCTGGCGGCCGCCGAGGAGATCTTCGCGGTGCTGGAGACGCCGCTCCCCACGCTCGGCACCGCGCCCGCGCCCCAGGGCACCGCGCTGGCCGTCGAGAATCTGGTGGTCCGCCACCCCGGCCGGGCCGCCGACTCGCTCCCCGCGACCTCGTTCGAGGTCCGAGCCGGCGAGACCGTCGCGCTGGTCGGGCCCTCCGGAGCCGGCAAGTCCACGCTGCTGAGCGTGCTGCTCGGCTTCACCGCGCCGTCCGAGGGCCGGGCCCTCGTCGACGGCCGGGACATCGCCTCCCTCGCCCCGGACAGCTGGCGGCAGCGGATCGCCTGGGTGCCGCAGCAGCCGCAGCTGTTCGCCGGCTCCATCGCCGAGAACGTACGGCTGGTACGGCCGGACGCGGACGACGCCGCCGTACGCACCGCGCTGGCCGACGCCGGGGCGCTGGACTTCATCGACGCGCTCCCCGACGGTATGGCGACTCAGCTCGGCGAGTCCGGCGCCGGCTTGTCGGCCGGCCAGCGCCAGCGCCTGGCACTGGCCCGTGCCTTCCTCGCCGACCGGCCGATCCTGCTGCTGGACGAGCCCACCGCGAACCTGGACGGCGAGACCGAGGAGGCGATCGTGGCCGCGGTCCGCCGGCTCGCGGTCGGCCGTACGGTCCTGCTCGTCGTCCACCGGCCGGCGCTGCTCGCGGTGGCGGACCGGGTGGTACGGCTGCCGGGCCCGACGGTGGGGCCGGACCCGATGGCGGTGCCGGGGCCTACCGCGGTGCCGGGGCCCACGGCGGTGCCGGGGCAGGCGCCGGTTTCACGTGAAACAGCGGGCAGGGCGGCATCCACAACTCCCGTGCCGCTCCCGGCAGTCGAGGCGCCCGATGGCGAGATCCCCCTGGCCTCCGGCCCAGCCCCCGCCTCCGGCCCCGTCCGTGGTCCGGCACTCGCCCGGCTACGGCGGACGGCCCGGGCCCGTCGGGCGCGGTTCGCACTGGCGCTGCTGCTCGGGAGCCTCGCCCTGGGCAGCGCGGTGGGCCTGATGGCGACCTCCGGCTGGCTGATCTCGCGGGCCGCGCAGCAGCCGCCGGTGCTGTACCTGATGGTGGCGGTCACCGCGACCAGGGCGTTCGGCATCGGCCGCGCGGTCTTCCGGTACGCCGAGCGGCTGGTCGCCCATGACGCGGTGTTCCGGATGCTCGCCGATGTACGGGTCGCGGTCTTCCGCCGCCTGGAGCGGCTGGCGCCGGCCGGGCTCAGGGAGCGTCGCCGCGGCGATCTGCTGTCGCGACTGGTCGCCGATGTCGATGCGGTGCAGGACTACTTCCTGCGCTGGCTGCTGCCCGTCGGCGCGGCGGCGCTGGTCGGGGCGGGCACCGTCGGTTTCACCGGCTGGCTGCTGCCGGAGGCCGGTGTGATCCTCGCCGTCGGACTGCTGCTCACGGGCGTGGGCGTGCCGGTCCTCTCGGGCGCGCTGGCCCGGCGGACGGAGCGTCAACTGGCGCCTGCCCGCGGCTGTCTCGCCACGCGAGTGGTCGATGTGCTCACCGGTACCGCCGAGTTGACGGTGGCCGGTGCCCTTCCCGCCCGTACGGAATCGGTGCGGCGTGCGGACCGCGAACTGACCCGGATCGCCGCCCGGTCGGCCGCCGTGGCCGGGGCCGGAGCAGGGCTCTCGGCACTGCTGTGCGGGCTGACCGTCGCCGCGGCGACGGTGGCAGGTGTCCAGGCGGTACACGCGGGGCGGCTGGAGGGGGTGGCGCTGGCGGTCGTCGTACTGACCCCGCTCGCCGCGTTCGAGGCGGTGACCGGTCTGCCGCTGGCCGTGCAGTACCGGCAGCGCACCCGGCGCGCCGCCGAGCGGGTCTTCGAGGTGCTGGACGCGCCCGAGCCGGTGCGCGAGCCGGCCGCGCCCGCCGAGCCGCCCGAGACGCCGTTCCCCCTGGTCGTACGGGATCTGGGAGCGCACCACCCCGGTCAGGGCCGGCCGGCACTGGACGGGATCGGCTTCACCCTGACGGCCGGTCACCGGCTCGCCGTCGTCGGCTCGTCCGGCGCCGGCAAGTCCACGCTGGCGCAGGTGCTGCTGCGCTTCCTGGACCGGGAGTCGGGGACGTACACGCTGGGCGGCACGGACGCCCAGGCGGTGGACGGCGATGCGGTCCGGCGGCTGGTGGGGCTGTGCGCGCAGGACGCCCACCTCTTCGACAGCTCGTTGCGGGAGAACCTCCGGCTCGCCCGCCGCGACCGGAGCGCCGACGCGGAGGGCGACGACCGTGACCTCTGGGCGGCGCTCGAGCGGGCACGGCTCGCCGACTGGGTGCGGAGCCTGCCGGACGGTCTGGACACCATGGTCGGGGAGCACGGCGCCCGGCTGTCCGGTGGTCAGCGGCAGCGGCTGGCCCTGGCCCGTGCGCTGCTGGCGGACTTCCCGGTGCTCGTCCTGGACGAGCCCGCCGAGCACCTCGACCTGGCCACCGCCGATGCGCTGACCGCCGATCTGCTGGCCGCGACCGAGGGCCGTACCACGGTCCTGATCACCCACCGGCTCACCGGCCTGGACGCGGTCGATGAAGTGCTGGTGCTGGAGCACGGCCGGGCCGTCCAGCGTGGCGGATACGCGGAGCTGGCGGCGGCCGACGGCCCGTTCCGGCGGATGCTGGAGCGCGAGCGTGCGGTGGACACGGCGTACGGCGAGGCAGCGGGCGTCCGGGCCGGCGCGTAGAGCGGTAGGAGCCGACGGGGACGGCAGAGAGCAGGGGGCAAGGGAGCCGAAGCCTCCCCGCCAGGGAGCCGAAGCCTCCCCGCCAGGGAGCCGAACCCTCCCCGCTGCCCCATAACCGCACTTTCCTTGCAAATGCCCACTTATTACTCTCATGGGCATGGACACCGCCCCGGACCCCATGGATGCCGCCACCGCGGCCACCCGCAGCCTGCAGGGCCTGTCCTCCGAGCTGACCGCCCGCGTGCCACAGCTGCTGGAGGCGATGCGTACCGTCGGCGCGGGCCTCGATCTGCACATCACCCTCGACCGGATCGTGGAGACCGCCGCCGAGCTCGCCGACGCCCGCTACGCCGCCATCGGGATCATCGACGACGCCCGTGAGGGGCTGTCGGACTTCGTCACGTACGGCGTGACCGGGCAGCAGCACGAACGGATCGGCGCCCTGCCCGACGGCCACAAGGGCCTGCTCGGCGCACTGATCGAAAACCCCCGGCCGCTGCGCCTGGCCGACCTCACGCAGGACCCCCGCTCGGCCGGATTCCCACCGGGGCACCCGCCGATGCGGACGTTCCTGGGGGTGCCGATCCGCGTCCAGGGCGAGATCTTCGGCAATCTCTATTTGACGGAGAAGCGCGGCGGCGGGGAGTTCAGCGAGGAGGACCTGCACATGGTGCGGGTGCTCGCGACCGAGGCCGGTATCGCCATCGGCAACGCCCGGCTGCATGCGGCGACCCGCCAGCGGGAGCGGTGGATCGACGGCTCGGTGGCGGTGACCACCGAACTCCTCGCCGGCAGTGACGTCGACGACGCCCTCGCGGTGGTCGCCGAGCAGGCCCGCAGGCTGGCGGACTCGGCGGCCGGCATCGTCCTGCTGCCCGACGACGAGGGCGGTCTGGAGATCGTCGCGGTGTCGGCGGACGACCCCACCGGGATCCTGGGGACGCAGATTCCGCCGGACAGTCCGGTGGCCGAGCAACTCCTCGCCGGGGAGCCGGTGTTCGTGGACGACTCGGCCACCGATCCGCGTATGGTGACGGCCATCGCGCCCCGCTTCGGGCCGAGCATGATGCTGCCGCTCAAGAGCGGCGGGCGGGTGCTCGGCACCCTGGCCACACCGCGGTCCCGGGGCGCCCGCCCCTTCACCGCCGCCGAGCGGACGCTGGCCACCCAGTTCGCCGCGCAGGCCGCGCTGGCGCTGGTGCTGGCCGAGGCCCAACGCGACCGGGAGCGCCTCGCGGTCTACGAAGACCGCGACCGGATCGCCCGTGACCTGCACGATCTCGTGATCCAGCGGTTGTTCGCCACCGGCATGATGCTGGAGAGCGCACAGCGCAGGTCGGGCGTTCCGGAGGTGACGCACGGCGTCGGCAAGGCCGTCGACGAGCTGGACACCACCATCCAGGAAATCCGGACGGCGATCTTCGCTCTCCAACAGGGCCCGGCCGAGGCGCCGTCCGGGCTGCGGACCCGGGTCCTGCGCGAGATCGGCACCGCCGCCGTACCGCTCGGTTTCCAGCCGTCGGCCGGCTTCGTCGGCCCGGTCGACTCCCGGGTCGGCGAGCTGACCGGCAAGAACCTGATCGCCGCGCTGCGCGAGGCACTGTCCAACGCCTTCCGGCACGCCCAGGCCTCCCGGATCGAAGTGGTCGTCGACGCGACGATCCGCCTGCCGGACGGCACCGACGGCGTCCGCCTGACCGTCGCCGACGACGGCATCGGCATCCCGGACGGCGGCCGCCGCAGCGGTCTGAAGAACCTCGCCAAACGGGCCGAGTCCCTGGGCGGCTCCAGCAGCCACGGCCCGGGCCTGGGCGAAGGCGGCAGGGGGACGACGGTGACGTGGGAAGCGCCGCTGTAGGAGATGCCGCGCCGGATGGTGAGGCGCCGGAAGCGAGGCCGCTGGGCGTGTTGCGTGGGACGCGAGGTGCTACGTCGATATGACGCCCTCGTGGTCGGCCTCCGCATCCGGCACGGTACGGAACGTCCCCTCGCGGCGCGGCCCCCGGGCACCGTCAGGGCATTTCGGCCGGTCGCACAGACAGTCGGCGTCTGTGGTGCGCTGGTAGTACACCCGGTTTCCGTCCCGTACGCGGGTTACCAGCCCCGCGCGGAGGAGGTGGCTGAGGTGGTAGGAGACGGTCGACGAGCTCAGGTGGTGGCGGGCGGCGAGCTGTGTGGTGGTGCGGGGCACGTCGAGGTCGGTCAGCACGAGGGAACGGGAGTGGCCGATGACGTTGCCGAGGGAGGGGTCGGTTCCCCCGGCGGTCCGGTCCGTCCCCGGTGGATGGTGGGCCGGGCGGAGCGGGCGGCCTGGGTGGACCGGGCGCACCGGGTAGACGAGGTAGATGCCGCGTTCATGCCAAGGATCCACGCTGATGAGCCAGCTGTGTGCAAGCGTCGAAGGGAAGAGCGTGACGTCCGCGGTCCCGGACACCTGTAGCTGCTGTTCGTTCTCCAGGCGGAGCGCGCCGCAGTCGTAGGCGATGTCCCGGTGCAGGGAGTTGAGCGCGGTGTGCAGACCGCTGCGCGCGATGAGGCGTGCCCGGTGGTCGATATCCGCCTTCGCCCGGGCGGAGATGGCGGGCCACATGGGCGCAAGGCTCCGTTGCCAGAACGAGGCCAGCTCGTCGGCGGCCTGCTGTGCGAAGGCCTGCTCGCCGAGTTCCAGGAAGTCCCTGACATCGGGGAGGCCGCCGGGGAACCCACCGGGCCGCCCGGATGCGGAGGCCCGCTCGGGCGGTGATGCGGACCGGAGCACTCTGTTCATCCGGAGCACCCTGCTCGTCTGGAGCACCCTGTTCATCTGGCGGGCGACTATGGGCGACGGCGTCGTGGCGACCTGATGCAACTCCCTGTCGACATCGGGTGCGAGGTCGCTGCCCGGCCCGGGGGTCAGGAAGTCCGGCGCGTAACCGTGGATCTCCCGGCGCAGTGCGGAGAGCAGATGCAGACCGCGTTCCTGTAGCGCGGCGTCGACCTGCTGTCCGTTCATGCGCATCCTGCTCACCGCGCGCGGCCGGTGCGGGTGCAGCACCGCACCGGCCTGCATCAGCGGTGATACCGCGAAGCGTATGGCCGCCAACGCATCCGTGCTCACCGCGATGTCGATCAAGGTTTCCCCCGATATGCCCCCGACATGCCCCTCGGACATGTCCCCCCGAGTCGCACCAATGACGCGCACATGCTAAAAGCAGCCACTCCGTGCACACACGACTTTCGGGATTGACCGACGTGACCGCGCGTACGCGTAGCCACATTTGCGCAGGGGCCCTACGCGTAGGTACGTAGGCGTGGGAGGTGCCGTTGTCGGAGGTGTTGTAGGAGCAGTGCCGTAAGGCCGCCGGAACCGTCAGCGCGGCAGGCCGCCGCCCTGTTCTCCGCGGCGCTGAAGGATCTCCTCGATGACGACCGCGACGCCGTCGTCGTTGTTGGACTCGGTACGGCGCGTGGTGGCCGCCAGCACCTCCGGATGGGCGTTGGCCATGGCGTACGAGGTGCCGGCCCAGGTCAGCATCTCGATGTCGTTCGGCATGTCCCCGAAGGCGACGACCTCGTCCGGTGAGATACCGCGCTCCGCACAGCAGTGGGCGAGGGTGCCGGCCTTGCTGACACCGGGGCCGCTGATTTCCAGCAGCGCGGTGGGGCTGGACCGGGTGAAGGACGCGAGACCGCCCGCGGCCGTACGGGCCAGCGCGAGGAACGCGTCAGGCTCCAGGTCGGGGTGGTGTGCGAGCAGTTTGATGACGGGCTGGTCGGGGAAAGCGGGACCGGCGCTCTCGACGCAGTCGGCGGGGTCCGTCGGTGCCACGAAGTCCTCGGCCAGCAGCTTCTCCGCCGGCGCGACGACCGCGGCCGGGTCCAGGAGGAGCGGCGGGTACTCCGGCTCGTAATGAATGCCGCTGGTGCGCTCGACGGCGAACGAAGTGCCGGGCGCGGCACCGCGCAGCGCCGCCACGACGTCCAGCGCGGCGGTCCGTTCCAGGGGGCTGACCTCGACGATCCGGCCGCCGTGGTGCAGGTCGACGACGGCCGCGCCGTTCGCGCAGATCGCCAGACCGTGACCGTGCACATGATCGCTGACCACGCCCATCCAACGGGCCGGGCGCCCGGTGACGAAGAACACCTCGATGCCGGCCCGCTCGGCGGCGGCGAGGGCGGCGATCGTCCGGTCGGAGACCGTCTTGTCGTCGTGCAGCAGCGTGCCGTCGAGGTCGGTCGCGATCAGCCGGGGTGCGACGGCCGCTTCGGGCGCCCGGGGCGGCGTGGGGGAGGCATCAGTCACGGGGCCATCTTCCCGTACCGCTGCGCACAGGCGTGCAGCAGGTTGCGCGTATGAGCCGGGCCGGGCAGGGCCGAGCCGGGCAAGGTGGGAACGAGGCCGGGGTGAGGCCGGGCGGAGCCCGAGTCGAGCGGCAGGCCCCTCCGTAGGGCTGCCGGCCGCACGGCCGTACGCTCGGGGGCATGCGACTGAGCACCGTGATCCTCCCCGTACGACGCTGGTCCGACGGCGGGCGGGAGGTGTGGCAGCGCGCCGAGGAGCTGGGGTTCCACGCCGCGTACACCTACGACCACCTCTCGTGGCGGAGCTTCCGTGAGCAGACCTGGTTCGGTGCCCTGCCGACGCTGACCGCGGCCGCGGCCGCGACCTCACGGATCCGCCTGGGCACCCTCGTCACCTCGCCGAACTTCCGGCACCCGGTCACCCTCGCCAAGGAGCTGATCTCGCTCGACGACATCAGCGATGGCCGTCTCACCCTGGGAATCGGCGCCGGCGGGAACGGCTTCGACGCCACCGCCCTCAGCCAGGAGCCCTGGTCACCGCGGGAACGGGCGGACCGTTTCGCCGAGTTCGTGGCGCTGCTGGACCGGCTGCTGACCGAGGACGCCGTCTCCTCCGAGGGCACGTTCTACTCCGCCGAGGAGGTGCGCAACATCCCCGGTTGTGTGCAGCGGCCGCGGCTGCCGTTCGCAGTGGCGGCCACCGGGCCGCGCGGCATGCAGCTGGCCGCCCGGTACGGGCAGGCGTGGGTGACCACCGGTGATCCCAAGGTCTCGAACGGAGGCGGTACGCCGACCGAGTCGCTGGAGGCGGTTGGCGGACAGGTCGAGAAGCTCGCCAAGGCCTGCGCCGACCAGGGCCGGGACTTCGGCGAACTCCGGAAGATCATGCTGACCGGCTTCACCCCGGATCGTCCGCTGGACTCCCTGGACGCCTTTGTCGACTTCGCGGGACGCCATGGCGAGCTGGGCATCGACGAGCTGGTCGTCCACTGGCCGATCGCGGATTCGGTCTTCGACGCCGATGTCACGGTCTTCGAGCGCATCGCCACGGAGGGGCTGGCGCAGCTGGGCGCTCGGTAGGGGCGAGCTGAGGCCGGCTCCTTGCCCAGCCAGCCCCTGACCCGGGGGACCGGGCCTGGCTCAGCCCTTGGCACGGTACCCGGCTCAGCCCCTGACGCGTACCCGGCTCCGCCCCTGACTCGTCCCTGACCCGGCTCCGACGCGCCCGGCCACGCCCCGGCCTCCGCTTTACTCCGCATATAGCCGTGAAGGGGGAGAATTGGGGCAGCGGCGCAGTGTGGTGGACGCGGCGCGCGGTGCGCGTCACCGTGCGAGCGGACTGGTGCTCTGTGTCGGAATGCGGCGTTTGGGAATGCGGCGTTTGTGGAGGAGCCATGGCACAGACCCGATTCGCCCCGGACCGCGGACTGACCTCGCGCATGGTGACGACGATGTTCTTCATCGGGTTGCTGTACGTCGTGGTCGTCAGCGCGCTGGTGGTGCTGCTCAAGGGCGCCTGGGTGGTGGTGCTGCTGATCGCGGGGGCGATGTTCGTCGCGCAGTTCTGGTACAGCGACCGGATCGCGGCGTTCAGCATGGGCGCGCACGAGGTCACCCCGGAGCAGGCGCCCGAACTCCACGGCGCGGTCGACCGGCTCTGCGCGCTGGCCGATATGCCCAAGCCACGGGTCGCGATCGCCCAGTCGGATGTGCCGAACGCCTTCGCCACCGGCCGTAATCAGAAGAACTCGATGGTGTGCGCCACGACCGGGCTGCTGCGACGGCTGGAGCCGGCGGAGCTGGAGGGTGTACTGGCCCACGAGCTCTCGCATGTCGCGCACCGCGACGTCGCGGTGATGACCATCGCGTCGTTCCTCGGCGTCCTGGCCGGGATCATCACCCGGGCCGCGCTGTGGAGCGGTGTCGGGCGCAACAACCGGGACCAGAACGCGGCCATCGCCGTGCTCATCGTCACCGCCGTCAGCGTGGTCGTCTACGCGATCAGCTTCCTGCTGACCCGGCTGCTGTCCCGTTACCGCGAGCTGTCCGCCGACCGGGCCGCCGCACTGCTGACCGGCCGCCCTTCGGCGCTGGCCGCCGCGCTGACGAAGATCACTGGCCAGATGGCGCGGATCCCGACCGAGGATCTGCGCAAGGCCCAGCCGTTCAACGCCTTTTACTTCGTCCCGGCGTTCAACAAGGAGAGCTTCAACCAGCTGCTGTCCTCGCACCCGACGCTGGAGCAGCGGTTGGACCAGCTGGGGCGGATAGCGGCGGAGCTGGGGCGGCCGTGACGCGGTGCAAGCGAAGCGAAGCGCAGTCGGTGGCCGGGCAGGGGCAGAGGCAGGGGCAGGGGCAGGGACAGGGACAGGGCAAAGTCGGGCAGTGATGAGCAAGGAGTAAGCCGCGCATGGGATTTCTGGACGCCATCCTCGGTCGCAGCAAGCCGGTCCGCCCCGATCTCGACCAGCTCTTCGCGCTGCCCTCCGCCGCGGTGACTCTCCAAGTAGCGGCGGGTTTCACCGCCACCGGCGTCGGTTCGGTGTGCTTTGCGAGTGTCGAGGGCGGGGCGTTCTCGCGTATTCAGGAGGAGGCGCGGTCCCTGCTGGACGGTTCGGTGGAGTTCACCCAGGACGCGTACGGGTATACATGGCTGCTCGTTCGGCACTCACCGGACGATGTGGCGGGCCTGGTCAACGACCTGCACGCGGTCAACACCTCACTGGAGGAGGCGGGTTTCGGTCCGCAGCTGCTGTGCTCCCTGCTCGGTTTCCGCGATGAGCGGGAGCGGTCGCTGGCGCTGGTCTACCTCTACAAGCGCGGGACGTTCTACCCGTTCGCGCCGCAGCCGGGCGGTGACGAGAGGCGTGACAACTCGCTCGAACTGCAGGTACGGGCGATGCTCGGGGACGACCTGACGGTGGAGAAGGATCTGGCGCGGTGGTTCCCGGTGTGGGGTGCACCAGGGCTGTGAGCTGATGGGGCGGTGAGCCGACGGGGCCGGGTGCTGGGGACGGGGCCCGCGGGCCCGGGGCGGGCGGAGCCCGGTTCTCGCCCCCTCATCCCTCCTCGTCGGCGTCCTCCTCGCGCAGCTTCCCCTTGTGCCTGCTCCGTGCGAGCTCGCTCGCCTTCCTCGCCTTGGCGTGGGTCACCTCGTCGGCCGCCCAGAGGGCCCAGTCCTCCAGGGCGGCCGTCATCCGGAGGCCGTACTCCAGCGCGATCCGGCCGTGTACCGAAATCATTTCCTCGTCCCAGTTGGCAGTCTGGTCGATTTGCTCGTACACGCTGTGCAAGCGGGCCGCGCGCTGGGCCTGTTGCAGCAGGTAAGTCTGCGCTTCGAGCGGTGTGACGATGCCGAGGAAGAAGACGCGCAGCAGGCTGTCGTCGCGTGTGCTGCCGCCCGGCTTGATATCGGTGAGCCAGTGACGCAGCTCCGTCAGGCCGTCCTCGGTGATCGCGTACTCCTTGCGGCCGCGGGGGCCCTGGGCGGCGACCTCGACCAGGCCGGCCGTCGTGAGCTTGTTGAGCTCGCCGTAGACCTGGCTCTGGGTAGCCGGCCAGACGTTCGTGAGCGTGGCGTTGAACAGCTTCATCAGGTCGTAGCCGCTCGCCGGGGATTCGGACAGCAGGCCCAGTACCGCGTGTCTCAAGCTCATGACTCTCACTTTACCTTCCACTCTTGACATGTCAAAGGTGAAGCTTCTAGCTTCGACATGTCGAAGTTGGAATGTCTCGTTGCGGCTGCGACGGCCGGTCGGCCGCAAGCGCGCGGCCACGACCGGAGCGCCATCGAAAGAACGCGATCGAAAGAGCGCGGCGGAAAAAGGGGGGAATCATGAACTACCTGCGGGGCTTCGTTCCATGGCTGGTCTTCGCGGTGGTGGGGTCGTTCGGCTGGCAGTGGGGCGCGTCGGCCGGCCTGGTGGTATCCGTCGGGCTGCTCATCGCCGACCGCGCCGCAGGTCTGAAGCTGGACTACCGTCTGCTGGAGTACGGAACGATCGTGTACTTCGCGGGCCTCGCCGTGCTGGCCTTTGCCCGGCCCGACAGTGGGCTCAAGCTGTACGCCAGCTCGCTCTCCATGGGCTGGCTGGCGGTCATCGCCTGGGTGTCGATAGCCGTACGGCGCCCCTTCACGATGGGGATCGCCCGCCGGATGGCCCCACCGGAGGTCTGGCAGACCCCAGTGTTCCGCCACATCAACGTCGTGCTCACGGCCGCGTGGGCGCTGTCCTTCACCCTTACCGCGACCGCCCAGGCCATCGTCTCGGCCTACGAGTTGAACGCTGTCTTCACGATCGTCATCCAGATCGCCGGATTCGTCCTGCCCGTCCGTTTCACCTCCGCCTATCCGGAGCGCGCCAAGGCCCGATTCCTGGGCCAGTCCGGCGTGCGGACCGACATCCAGGGAGGCCTGGCCTCATGAACCCCGTATCTCCCCATCCCGCATCGCCGAGTACCGCATCCGAATCCACCGCCCCCGCACCGCACCTGGCCGGCAACTTCGCGCCGGTCAAGGAGGAGCTGACTGCCTACGACCTCCCGGTCACGGGTGCGATCCCGCCCGAGCTCACCGGCTGGTTCCTGCGCAATGGCCCCAATCCGCGGGAAGCCGACACCCCGCACTGGTTCTTCGGCGACGGCATGGTCCACGGCCTGCGCCTGGAAGGCGGGAAGGCGGTGTCGTACCGCAACCGCTGGGTCCGCACCTCCACTTTCACCGGTGACGAATCCACTCGGGACGCGGAGGGCCGCCGTAACCTGGCGGCGGGTGTGGCGAATACGCACATCGTCCGGCACGCGGGCCGCACCCTCGCACTGGTCGAGTCGTCGTTCCCCTACGAGATCGACTGCCGTCCCGGTCACGAGCTGGAGACCATCGGCGCCCATGACTTCGCCGGCCGGCTCACCACCGCCATGACCGCCCATCCCAAGACCTGTCCCACCACCGGCGAGCTGCATTTCTTCGGCTACGGAGGTTCCGCCCCGCCCTACCTCACCTACCACCGCGCGGACGCAGCAGGGGAGTTGGTGATCAGTCGGCCCATCGACGTGCCGGGGCACACGATGATGCATGACTTCCATCTGACCGCCGGCCATGTCGTCTTCATGGACCTTCCCCTCGTCTTCGACCGTGGCCATCCCGGTATGCCGTACCGCTGGGATCCGGAGTACGGCGCCCGGCTGGGCGTACTGCGTCGAGACGATCCCTACGGCGAGGTCCGCTGGCTGCCTGTCGACCCCTGCTATGTCTTCCATGCGCTGAACGCTTACGACGACGGCGACCAGCGCATCGTCCTCTATGTCTCCCGCTATGCCGACTTCGGGAAGATGACCGAGTTGACCGAGCCGACCGAGGGGACCGCGCCCTGCCTGTGGCGCTGGACGATCGATCTCGCCGCCGGCACGGTCACCGAGGAACAGCTGGACGACCAGCTGTGCGAGTTCCCGCGGGTGGACGACCGCCTCGCCGGGCTGCCGGCCCGCTATGGCCATGGCATTGCCGCCGAGCCCCCCGGGGGCGGGCCGATACCCGGCGCCCTGCTCCGCTACGACCTGCAAACCGGCGAGGCCGTCCGGCACGACTTCGGTCCTGGGCGCACTCCGGGCGAGGCGGTCTTCGCCCCGGCGGACGACCGCCCGGGCGGGCCGGGCTGGCTGATCACCTACGTCTATGACGCGACCACCGACACCAGCGATCTGGTCGTGCTCGACGCCGAGGACATATCCGCCGACCCGGTGGCCACGGTCCATCTCCCGCAGCGGGTGCCGTACGGGTTTCACGGCAACTGGCTGCCGGATCCCGTGAGTTGATCACCGCCGGGACAGGCCTCCGGCGCCGGGCCTGCGCGATGCCAGTGCGTCCATCGTGCGGGCCTGCACCTCCCGCAGGGCGGCGGCGGTGATGAATGCGGCGGTGTTCTCCGCGCCCACCAGGGCCCGTACGGCCTGCACGGCCTCAGCGGGGAGCGCCACCGCCTCCGCGGTGTCGCTGTTCGGGGCTCCGGTCGTCGAGTCGATTGCGGTACGGGGGTCCGCGACCGGCTCGGCGGCCGGTGGAAGGACGGGGGCGACCGAGGGGGCGGGCGCGGCCGAGGGCCCGGCGGCCGTCCGCCGGAGGCGGGCCCTGTCGACCTCGCCGGCCTCCTGGGCACGGCCCCCGTCGGACTTGTCCGCCTCTGCCGGTGGGAGGGCCTCGCCGAGGTGGTGTCGGAGGTAGCGGGTGGCCAGGGCGCGCATGGCGCGGGCGAGTTCAGCGTCGATGGTTTGCTGGGCCAGTGGGCGGAGCCGACGCACGAGGGTGGCGGCCTCCGCGGCCTCGTCCTCGGTGGGCGGATGATCCAGGAACGGCCGGAAGACATGTTCGGAGGTGAAGTCCAGAAAGCGGGAGGCGATGTGCTCCACCTGGCCGCGCAGCTCCCGCAGATGACCGGAGATCGCCGGCAGCGGGACGCCGGCCGAGTGCAGTTCGGCGGCGACGGCGAGTTCCTGGGGGCTGGGCACGAGGAACTCGTCGTCCCGGCCGGGGACACGTTCCAGGACGCCCAGCTCCACGGCCTCGGCGACCGCGGCTTCGTCGGAGACGCCACCGAAGGCGGCGGCCAGCTCCGCGCGGCTGATCCGGGACGCCTGCTCGTCGCTCCAGGGCCCGTCGACTTCGGCGACCAGGCCCAGGACCCCGCCGAGGTCGCGGCCGGCATCCCAGGCCTCCAGGAGTTCCTTGATGCTGGCGAGGGTGTAGCCACGGTCGAGCAGGTCGGCGATCTGGCGCAGACGGGCCAGGTGAGCATCGCCGTAGAGGTTCGCCCGGCCGCGGCGTTCGGGACGGGGGAGCAGTCCGCGGTCCTGGTAGGCGCGGATCGTACGGACCGTGGCGCCGCTGAGATGGGCCAGGTCCTCGATGCGGTATTCGGACGCCCGGTGTCCGGCTATGCGGTCTCCGGCCGTCTGGTGTCCGGCCGTCTGGTGTCCGGCCGTCTGGGGTTCGGCCGTCTGGTGTCCGGTCGTGTGGGGTCCGGCGATCTGTCGTCCGGCTGGGCAGTGCCCGGCTGTGCCGTGTCCGGTCGTGTGGGGTCCGGCCGTGCGGTGTGGTTCGGCCGACGGCGGCTGCTCGGTCACTCGCTGCTCCTCATGAGATGGCCGCGGGAACGTGTTCCGCGCGCTAGGAGAGGGCCGCGCGGCCCGCCGAGTCCGCCGAGTCCGCCGAGTCCGCCGCGGCCCGTGCGGCCGGGGAGGAGGCCAGATAGGTGACCGCTCTGCGCAGCGACCCTTCCTGTGAGGGATGGTACGACCGCCGCAGATATCGCGGGATCGCCGTTCCCAGCTCACGCCAGGTGGGCAGCAGCCCCTTGCGGATGGCGCGGTGGTGCTGGCGTAGTGAGTAGCGGGATCGGGTGGCGAGTTGGGGGTCGTGGCGTAGGAGGTAGGTGGCGCCCCGGCTCCAGAGGTAGAGCAGGACGGGGGCTGTTACGGCCATCCCCAGGATCCGGCGGGCGTAGCGGGCCGGATCCGGTCCGCCGGTGTGCTGGTACATGTCGAAGGCGACCGCGCGGTGCTCGACCTCTTCCGCGCCGTGCCAGCGCAGCAGGTCGAGCATGACCGGGTCGGGCTGGGCGCGGTCCAGGCCGTCGGCGGCCAGTACCCAGTTGCCGAGCACCGCGGTGAACTGCTCGATGGCGGCGATCAGGGAGAGCCGGAAACGCAACCACTCCCGCTGGGGTACGGGGACGCCCAACGGCGGCTGGTCGCCCAGGAGGTAGTCGAAGAGGAAGTCGACGTGCCGGGTGTAGGGGCTGGTGTCCAGGCCCTGGTGGGCCAAGTGGTCGAGCACGTAGGAGTGCTGGACGCTGTGGGTGGCCTCCTGGCCCATGAAGCCCTTGACTTCCGTGTGGAGTTGCCCGTCCCGGACCAGTGGGAGGGCCTCCTTGAAGACCTTCACGAACCAGCGCTCGCCGGCCGGCAGCAGCAGATGCAGGACGTTGATGACGTGGGTGGCGGTGGGTTCGTCGGGTATCCAGAGCAGTGGTGTCTCACGCCAGTCGAACGAGACCCGACGGGGCGCGATCGCGTAGGGCTTCCGCGCTCGGTGCGGCTGCTCCTGAGGAGGTGGAGTACTCATGCGCGGCTCCTGACATGCGCAGGTGTCGTGTCTGGGCAGGCGTCGTGTCCGGGCAGGCGTCGTGTCTGGGCAGGGCAGGCCCGCCCGGGCCTCGTGGGACGGCCGTCCGTGGCCGTCCGAGGCCGCCCCGGTGGCCTACAGCCTTGGCTCGATGCGGGCGAGGGCGCGCAGGGCGCGT
The DNA here is from genome assembly GCF_042895955.1 of Streptomyces sp. NPDC001339. Lineage (NCBI taxonomy): Bacteria > Bacillati > Actinomycetota > Actinomycetes > Kitasatosporales > Streptomycetaceae > Streptomyces > Streptomyces sp. NPDC001339. The sequence continues at coordinate 530,377 of NZ_JBIAWT010000004.1, forward strand.
GGGGCGAAGCGGGACAGCAGATGGGCTCCGCGGGCCTCGGGCGTGACCGGGACCACGGCCCGGTTGCCGGCCACCGCGCCGAGGACGGCATCGGCGACCTTCTCCGGCGGGTAGTTGCGCAGCCCGTACATCCGCGCGGCCTTGGCCTGGCGGCGCTTCTCCTCTTCGGCGGAGACGCCGGCGAAACGGGCGGTGGTGGTGATGCCGGTGTTGACCAGTCCGGGGCAGATGGCCGAGACGCCGATGCCCTGGCCGGCCAGTTCGGCGCGCAGACACTCGCTGAGCATCAGGACCGCCGCCTTGGAGGTGCAGTAGGCGGGCAGCATCTTCGACGGCTGGAAGGCGGCGGCCGAGGCGGTGTTGACGATATGGCCGCCCTGTCCGCGGTCCGCCATCCGCTTGCCGAAGATCCGGCAGCCATGGATGACGCCCCACAGGTTGACGTCCAGGACCTTCTTCCAGTCCTCGGTGCTGGTCTGGAGGAAGGGGCCGGACAGACCGATGCCGGCGTTGTTCACCAGCACGTCGACGGTGCCGTACTCGGCGTCGACCTTGTCGGCGAGCTTCTCCATCGCTGCCTCGTCCGTGACGTCGACGGTCTCCGCCCAGGCCTGCGGTGCACCGATCAGACGGGCCAGGTCGGCGGTCCGGGCCGCGCCCTCGGCGTCCCGGTCGACGGCGATGATCCGCGCACCGGCCTCCGCGAAGGCGAATACGGTGGCCCGGCCGATGCCGCTGGCGGCTCCGGTCACCAGCACCAGCTGTCCGCCGAACCGGTCGGCGTGCGGGCCGGACGCCGCGACCCGCTTGGCGGGGTCACCCTCCTCCCTGGCAGTGACGAACTCGGTGATCCAGGAGACGAGTTGGTCGGGCCGGGTGCGGGGCACCCAGTGCCGGGCAGGGAGGGTGCGGCGTACCAGCTGGGGTGCCCACTGCTCCAGGTCGTCATAGAGCCGAGGGGAGAGGAAGGCGTCACCGGTGGGGGTGATGAGCTGCACGGGGCAGTGCGCATAGGCGTCGGCGCGCGGGTGGCGGAGCCGGGGGAGGACGTTGTCACGGTAGAGCCAGGCGCCGTGGACCGCGTCGGTGGGCAGTGAGGCGGTCGGGTAGTCGCCGCCCGGCACCCTCTCCACCCGGCGAAGGATCTTCGGCCAGCGCTTGCCGAGCGGTCCCCGCCACGCCAGTTCGGGCAGCGCGGGGGTGTGCAGGAGGTAGACGTACCAGGATTTGGCGCTCTGGTTCAGGAGTTGGGCGGCGCGGCGCGGGGTGGGCCGCGCCATCCGCTGCTTGATCCAGTGGCCGAAGTGGTCCAGGGACGGTCCCGACAGGGAGGTGAAGGAGGCGATCCGGCCCTCCGTCCGTGGCACCGTGGCGAACTCCCAGGACTGCACGGATCCCCAGTCGTGGCCCACGAGGTGCACCGGGCGGCCGGGGCTGACGGCGTCGGCGACGGCCAGGAAGTCATCCGTCAGTTTCTCCAGGGTGAAGCCGCCGCGCAGCGGCTGCGGGGCGGTGGAGCGGCCGCAGCCACGGACGTCGTAGAGCACGACGTGGAAGCGGTCGGCCAGGCCGCGGGCGACCTCGGACCAGACCTCCTTGCTGTCCGGGTAGCCGTGCACCAGCAGCACTGTGGGCCGGGCCGGGTCGCCGAGCTCCGCGACGCACAGCTCGATGCCACCGGTGCGCACCCAGCGCTCCGTCGCCCCCGCAAGGCCCGGAACCCGGTCCTCTCCCCTACCGTGCTCCCTCCCCTTGTCCCCTTCGTTCCGTCCCGGCTTCTTGTTCCGTCCCGTCTTCACGCGGCCTGCTCCTCCTGCCGGCGCCGCACGTGCGGCAGATCGTCATCCAGCCAAAAGGCGCTCTCCTGCGGGTCCTTGGAGTCCGTGACGACGAGGATCTCCTCGAACTTCGCGCCGGTGCCCCGGAAACCGAGGTGGGGTTCGACCGCCCATAGCCCGGGTGTCGGTGGGTGGTCGGAGAAGGAGTACGGGCTCCACAGCGGGGACCAGCCCTCGCGATGGCCGTGCAGTGCGTCGGAGGCGAGGCCCTTGAGGGACTGGGTGCCGAATCCGAACAGGGTGGGGGACCAGCGGCGCTGCCTGACCCGGTCGACCTTGTGGGCGATGACGCCGAAGGGGTAGGCGCGGTGGCGGTTGGCGTAGCCCTGCCGCACCATGAGCCGGTCGACGTCTTCGTAGATCTCCCGCAGCGGGCGCCGCTCGCGCACCTCGCGCAGGATCAGCTCCCGGTGCGCTTCGAGGTCGGCGAGCAGCCGGTCGTGCACGGGGTTGAGGCCCAGGCAGCCGGAGTAGCCGATGTCGGCGGTGAAGCCGTTGTGGACCGGTGCCATGTCGAGGATGAAGGCCATCCCCGGCTCCAGCTGCCGGTTGGTGGGGAAGAACTGCAGCGGAATCCGGAAGCCGACGAAGGCGGTGCGGTCGCCGAACCAGGCGAACGGCAGATGGAACCAGTCCCGCACCCCGCGCTCGTGCAGCCACTCGCGCTGCATCCGTGCCGCCGCGCGCTCGGTGATCCCGGGCCTGAGCTGGGCGGCCACCGCTTCCGCGCAGGCGTAGGCGAGCCGCTGGACCTCTCTGAAGCCCGCCAGCTCGGCGGTGCGTTCTCCGGCTCCTGCTGAGGTCGCTGTGGTGACTGAGGCCATCGCCAACCGTCCGTCCGTGAGCAGTCCATCGCGGTACGCGCCCGTAACTTGACATTGATGAATGTGACAATGCCCGGCGACTGCGTCAAGAGGTGTGCATGCCCGGCTTCCGACGCCGGCCTGCTGCCTGCGGCGATGTCCGACCCTGGCGTCCATCCCTGGCGTCCATCCCTGATGTCCATCCCCGACGCCGACCCTGACGCCGTACCGCTCGAAGCAGGAGAACCCCTAGGGGCCGTAATACCGCAGGGGGAGGCAGATCCCACCGCCTGGGTTGACGACCGGCGCGCCGGGCACGCCTACCGTCGATGACGTGACTGTGATCGTGACCGAAAGCCTGAGCAAGCGGTTCCCGCGGGTGACCGCCTTGGACCGGCTCACCGTTGACATCGCCCCCGGCGTAACCGGCCTGGTGGGCGCCAACGGCGCCGGCAAGTCCACCCTGATCAAGATCCTTCTCGGCCTGGCCCCGGCCACCGAAGGGACCGCGCGTGTGCTCGGCCTGGACGTGGCGAAGGACGGCAGCGCCATCCGCGAGCGGGTCGGCTATATGCCCGAGCACGACTGCCTGCCGCCGGATGTCTCGGCCACGGAATTCGTCGTGCACATGGCACGGATGTCCGGCCTGCCGCCGACCGCCGCCCGTGAGCGCACCGCCGACACCCTGCGCCACGTCGGCCTCTACGAGGAGCGCTACCGCCCCATCGGCGGCTACTCCACGGGTATGAAGCAGCGGGTGAAGCTCGCCCAGGCGCTGGTCCACGACCCACAGCTGGTGCTCCTCGACGAGCCCACCAACGGCCTCGACCCGGCCGGCCGGGACGAGATGCTCGGCCTGATCCGGCGCGTCCACACCGACTTCGGCATCTCCGTCCTGGTCACCTCCCACCTCCTCGGTGAGCTGGAGCGCACCTGCGACCATGTCGTCGTCATCGACGGCGGCAAGCTGTTGCGCTCCTCCTCCACCGACGAGTTCACGCAGGTCACGGCCTCACTGGCGGTCGAGGTCACCGATACGGACGCCCATCCGGACGGCGCCGAAGCGCTCCGCCGGGCCCTGACCGGCGCCGGGGTCGCGGTGACCACCGGCAGCGCCGGCTCCGACGGCCTCGCCACGCCCGGCCATCTGCTGTTCATCGACGCGGCCGACGAGGAGACCTACGACCTGGTGCGGGACACTGTCGCCGGACTCGGGCTCGGCCTGGTCCGGATGGAACAGCGCCGCCACCGGATCGCCGAGGTCTTCCGTGACGCCGACGAGGCGCACACCGACCCGGCGGCCGGCCCGGTCACGTCGGCCACCGGCCCCACCCCCCTTGCCCCCGCAGGCGCCCCCGGCGCCGCTGCCCCGTACGCCACCCAGGACGGAGGCGCCCACGATGCCGTCTGACCCCACGACCTCCGCACCGAACCCGGCACCGGCACCGGCATCGGCCGTACCGGCCACGCCGGGCGGGGCGTACATCCACAACATCGGTTACCGCCACTACGACGGCCCCCGCCTGGGCCGCGGCTACGCCCGCCGGTCGCTCTTCTCGCAGAGCCTGCGCGGCGCCTACGGCCTGGGCCGCTCGGCCAAGAGCAAGGTGCTGCCGATGCTGCTCTTCGCGGTGATGTGCCTGCCCGCCGCGATCATGGTCGCGGTGACGGTGTTCACCAAGTCCGGCAGCCTCCCGGTCGGCTACACCCGCTACGCGATCTTTCTCCAGGCCGTCATCGGCCTCTACCTGGCCGCCCAGGCACCGCAGTTGGTCTCCCGCGATCTGCGGTTCAAGTCCATACCGCTGTACTTCTCCCGCCCCATCGAGCGCGGCGACTACGTGGCGGCGAAGTTCGCGGCCATGGCGAGCGCCCTGTTCCTCCTCACCGCGGCGCCGCTGATGATCCTCTACGTCGGGGCACTGCTGGCGAAGCTGGACTTCCTCGACCAGACCAAGGGCCTGGCCCAGGGGCTGGTGACCGTGACGCTGCTGTCGCTGCTGTTCGCCGGGGTGGGCCTGGTCATCGCCGCCCTCACCCCGCGCCGCGGCTTCGGCGTCGCCGCCGTGATCGCCGCACTGACCATTCCCTACGGCGCGGTGACCGCGGTGCAGGGCATCGCCTTCGTCCAGGGCAACGAATCCGCCGTCGGCTGGCTCGGGCTGTTCTCCCCCATCACGCTCATCGACGGGGTGCAGTCGGTCTTCCTCGGAGGCGTCAGCTCCTTCCCCAACGGCCTGGCGCCGTCGACCGGCGCCGGATTCGTCTACCTCCTCGTCACGCTGACCGTCATCGCCGGCAGCTATGCCCTGCTGATGCGCCGCTACCGGAAGGCCGGACTGTGACCACGCTCCACATCGACCACGTCTCCCGCTGGTTCGGCAATGTCGTCGCCGTCAACGACATCACCATGACCATCGGCCCCGGCGTCACCGGCCTGCTCGGCCCCAACGGCGCCGGCAAGTCCACCCTGATCAACATGATGGGCGGCTTCCTCGCCCCCTCCAACGGCTCCGTCACCCTCGACGGGACGACGATCTGGCGGAACGCCGCCATCTACCGTCACATCGGCATCGTGCCCGAGCGTGAGGCGATGTACGACTTCCTCACCGGGCGCGAATTCGTGCTGGCCAACGCGGAGTTGCACGGCCTCGGCCGGCGGGAGGCGGCCCGGGCGCTGGCCACCGTCGAGATGGAGTACGCCCAGGACCGCAAGGTCTCGACGTACAGCAAGGGCATGCGGCAGCGGGTGAAGATGGCCTCCGCGCTGGTCCACGATCCATCGGTGCTGTTGCTCGACGAGCCCTTCAACGGTATGGACCCGCGCCAACGGATGCAGTTGATGGAGCTGCTGCGGCAGATGGGCGACCAGGGCCGTACGGTCCTCTTCTCCTCGCACATCCTCGAAGAGGTCGAGCAACTCGCCTCGCACATCGAAGTGGTGGTGGCCGGCCGGCACGCCGCGTCAGGCGACTTCCGCAAGATCCGCCGGCTGATGACCGACCGCCCGCACCGCTACCTCGTCCGGTCCGACAACGACCGCGCGCTGGCCGGGGCGCTGATCGCCGACCCGTCCACCTCCGGCATCGAAGTGGACCTCGTCGAGGGCGCGCTGCGCGTACAGGCGGTCGACTTCGGCCGCTTCACCGAACTCCTGCCACGGGTCGCCCGCGACCACGGCATCCGCCTGCTGACGGTCTCCCCCTCCGATGAATCGCTGGAATCCGTCTTCTCCTACCTCGTCGCGGCCTGAGGCCTGAAAGGAGCCCTGACGTATGTCCACGACCACTCCGACGGCCTCGCCGGCGTCCACCGCCGCGCCCAAGGCCTCGCTGTTCCACCCGACCGTCGCCCGGCTGACCTACCGAGCCCTGCTCGGACGGCGGCGGGCCCTGATCCTCTTCGTCCTGCCGGCCCTCCTGGTTGCCCTCGCGGTGGCCGTCCGGGCACTGGCTGGCGCCGACGACGCCACCGCCGGCGGCATCCTGGGCGGCTTCGCGCTGGGCACGATGGTGCCGCTGATCGGCGTCATCGCCGGTACGGGCGCGATCGGGCCGGAGATCGACGACGGCTCGGTGGTCTATCTGCTGTCCAAGCCGGTTTCCCGGCCGACGATCATCCTCACCAAGCTCCTCGTCTCGATAGGCGTCACGGTCGCCTTCTCCGCCGTCCCCGTGCTGCTCGCCGGCTATCTCCTGAACGGCAACAGCCAGCAGATCGCGGTGGGTTACGCGGTGGCGGCGGCGATCGCCTCGGTCGCCTACAGCGCGCTCTTCCTCCTCTTCGGCACGATCAGCCGGCACGCAGTGGTCTTCGGCCTGGTCTACGCGCTGGTCTGGGAGGCGTTCGTCGGAAACCTCGTCCCCGGTGCGCGGACCCTCAGCATCCAGCAGTGGGCACTCGCCATAGGCCAGCGGGCCGCCGGCGACGGGGCGATCAGTTCCGATGTCCAACTCCCGCTCGCCATATGCCTGCTGACGGCCCTCACGGTAGGCGCGACCTGGTACGCCGGCCGCCGGCTCAAGGCGCTCACCCTGGCGGGCGAGGAGTAACGGAGCACATGGCGTGGGGGCGGACGGGCTACGCGCCTACGCTCCCGCGCCGCTGCTCTTCTGCCGGTCGTTGAACTCCTTCACATTCCGCAGATGCTCCTGGTAGTCGGCGGTGAAGCGGGTGTCGCCCGGCTTGACGGTGACGAAGTACAGCCAGTCCCCCGCGGGCGGTGCCCCCGCTGCCTTCAGTGCGTCCGCCCCCGGGTTGTCGATCGGGGTGGGCGGCAGGCCCTGGTGCCGGTAGGTGTTGTACGGGCTCTGGCGCTCGGTGTCGGCGTGGCTGGTGTGGAGGGTGCTGCGGCCCAGCGCGTAGTTGATGGTCGAATCCATCTGCAGCGGCATCTGCCGGGCCAGCCGGTTCTCGATGACCCGCGCGACCTTGCCCATATCGGCCGAGTGGTCCGCCTCGGCCTGCACGATGCTGGCGATCACCACGGTCCGGTAGGCGGTGATGCGGTCGTCTGCGAGCCGCTGGTTGGCGGTCTTGACCATGTACGAGAGGAGTGCGGCCGGGGTGGCGTCCGAATCGATCGGATACGTCGCCGGAAAGAGGTACCCCTCCGGATTGCCGTGAGCCTCCGCCGGCAGCGGAAGGCGCGCGGCTCCGGCCGCCTTCGCGGTGGAGCCGCCGGGCAGATGCAGGGCCCGGTCGACGGCGGCGTAGACCTGTGTGGCCCGCTGCCCTTCCGGGACGGTCAGCTTCGCCCGCTCCGGCCCGTGCAGCAGCCGCGGCAGGAGCAGCACCGCGAGGACGACCAGAACGGCCAGGACGGCAACGACGATGAGCCGGCCGATGGGAGAGAGCCGGGGGCCTGGCCGGCGAACGGTGTGGGGAACATCGCTCATGGCCGTATCGTTGCACCGTCCGCTGCGCCTGTCCGCTGCGCCTGTCCGCTGCGCCTGTCCGCTGCGCTTGGCTGACTTCCCACGTTTTTGGCTTTCCCGCCGTGTCGCCTGGCGGCGGGCTGTTTGCCGCTGCGCGGGGCTGTACGTCACGGGTGCGCCCCTCCGAACTTCGTTCTGCGGTGCGCCCCCTCCCGTGGGTGGGTGGGAAAAGAGCGGTGGGGGTGTACGTAAGCGATCGTCTGCGGGCAGTGGATCACTTGCGTACACCCCCACTCACCGTTTTTCCTCCCACTCCCGGGAGGGGCCGCTCCGCAGGACGCCAGTCCGGAGGAGCGGACCCGCACCCGACCAACCACGCCCGCCGCAGGCGCAACGGCGAAACGGAGGTACGGCGCCGCAGCCGACAACGTGGGAAGCCAGCCAAGCGCAGCGGACCGGCTACAGGCCGATGTCCCGTTCCTGAATGTCCGCCAGCGACTCCCGTCGCACCAGCACCCGGGCATGGCCTTCGGTGACCGCGACCACCGGTGGGCGGCCGACGAGGTTGTACCCGGAGGCCATGGAGAGGTGGTACGCACCGGCGACCGGCACGGCCAGCAGGTCGCCGGGCCGGATGTCGCCGGGAAGCCGGACGTCGGCGGCGAGCACATCACCGGCCTCGCAGTGCCGCCCGACGACGGTGACGGGCTCCGGCGCGGCGGGTGAGGCGCGGCCGATCAGCCGGGGCGCGTAGCGCACGCCGTACAGCGCCGGCCGCGGGTTGTCGCTCATCCCGCCGTCCACCGCCACGAACGTGTGCGCACCGGTCCGTTTGACGGCCAGTACCCGGTAGAGGACCACACCGGCCGGACCCGCGATGGCACGGCCCGGTTCGACGGCGAGTCGTGGCACCGGAAGACCGGCCGCCGCACAGCCGCCCGCCAGCTCCGCGCGGATCTTGACGCCGAGGGTGGCGATATCGAGCGCGGGCTCACCGGGGCGGTAGGCGACGCCATGGCCGCCGCCGAGATCCAGTTCGGGAAGGGCGATGCCGTGCTGGTCATGGATCCGGGCGAGCAGCCCGATCAGCCGTCGTATCGCCGACAGGTACGGCTTGACGGTGGTGATCTGCGAGCCCAAGTGGCAGTGCAGGCCGACCAGTTCGAGGCGCGGCTGGCTGAGCACCCGGGTGACGGCGTGCTGCGCGGAACCATCGGCGATCGACAGCCCGAACTTCTGGTCGTCGGTCCCGGTACGGATCTTGGCGTGGCCGCCGGCGGCGATCCCCGGCACGACCCTGATCAGCACCTTCTGCCGGCTGCCCGCCGGCACCGCGGCGGCCAGCCGGGCTATCTCCGAGGTGGAGTCGATGACGATCCGCCCGACCCCGAGCCGGAGTGCGGCCCGCAGATCGTCCGGGCTCTTGGCATTGCCGTGCAGCACCATCCGCTCGGGCGGGAATCCGGTCGTGACGGCCAGCTCCAGCTCACCGGCGGAGCAGACGTCCAGGCCCAGGCCCTCGTCCCGTACCCAGTGGAGCATGGCGCGGCACAGGAACGCCTTGGCCGCGTAGTAGACGTCGGCGCCGGGGAAGGCCCGCAGGTAGGCGCGGCAGCGGTCGCGTACCTCGTCCTCGTCCAGGACGTAGGCCGGGGTGCCGAAGCGGTCGGCCAGCTCGGTGAGCGGGACACCGCCCACGGCCACCTCGCCGTGCGGGAGCGGCGCGGCGGAAGCCGGCCAGACGGACCCGGTGGCGGTACGCGGCGCGGGCGTCACGGCGGCGGCCTGAGCGGTGGCCGTCGCCGGGGTGGTGGCCTGGGTGGTCCGGGGCAGAGTGCGGTGACTCATGATCGTCGCCTCTTCCTCAGACGGCCTGGAGGCGTGGGGGAACACAGGGCGTACGCGACGTATCCGCGGCCTCGAGGACGAGCCGGGGATCGACGGTCAGCAGTGCCCCGACCGGTTCGGCCAGCGCACGCAGCGCGGACTCGGAGAGTCTGATCCAGCGCTGGCCGCTGCCGAGGGCCGTGGCGAGCCGGTGGACCGAGGTGAAGCCGACGGCGGTACGGGCGCCGAGCGGAGTGCGGAACAGGCGGGCCGTACAGCCCGCGGGGCCCGACCGGACGGGGACGAAGAGAGGCCCGGCCGGGACGCGTTCAGAAGGCTCGGGATCTTCCGCGTAGAGAGGGTGGAACACGGCGTTGCTCCTCGAAAGCACACGAGCCGCCCCGGACCGGTGGATGACGCATACGCCGGGGCTCGGCTCTGGCCGACGCGATGCCGGCCTCGCCGACGCTATGCCCGGGAGGAGGGGGCGCCTGCGGGGCGTTTACGCGTTATTGACGGGTTGTGGCCCCTACTTGACGCATTCGCTGCGTCTGGCTGACTTCCCCGTCCTCAGGATGTGAAGGAGCAGCGGTGGGTAGCGGGTTGACGGCGGTAGGTAGTCGTCGGCGACGTGTCAGGTCAGCCGAACAGGCGCTCCAGGACGACCGCGATGCCGTCCTCCTCGTTGGACACGGTGAGCTCGTCGGCGACGGCCTTCAGCTCGTCATGGGCATTGGCCATCGCCACGCCGTGTGCGGCCCAGGCGAACATCGGTATGTCATTGGGCATATCGCCGAAGGCCACCGTCTCCTTGGCGGTGAGGCCCAGGCGGCGGGCGGCCAGCGACAGCCCCGTCGCCTTCGTCAGGCCCAGCGGCAGCAGTTCGACGATGCCCTCGCCGGCCATCGTCACGCCCACCAGATCACCGGCGACCTGGCGCGCGGCGGCCGCCAGCGCGTCGTCGTCGAGCGTCGGGTGCTGGAGGTAGACCTTGTTGAGCGGGGCCGTCCACAGCTCGCCGGGGTCGTCGATCATGACGTTCGGAAGCGGGCCTTCCTGGACGCGGTAGCCGGGGCCGACCAGTACCTCGCCGTCCAGGCCGTCCCGGCTCGCCGCCAGGAACAGCGGTCCGACCTCCGCCTCGATCTTGGACAGGGCGAGGCCGGCCAGCTGGCGGTCGAGGGTGACCGAGGTCAGGAGGCGGTGCTCACCGGCGTGGTAGACCTGGGCGCCCTGGCCGCAGACCGCGAGGCCCTGGTAGTCCAGGGCGTCGAGGATGTGCCGGGTCCAGGGCACCGCACGGCCGGTGACGACGATGTGCGCCGCGCCCGCCGCGGTGGCCGTGGCGAGCGCCCGGCGCGTGCGCTCGGAGACGGTGTCGTCCGGGCGCAGCAGCGTGCCGTCGAGGTCCGTCGCGATGAGCTTGTACGGCAGCGGCGGGACGGCGGGCCGGCCGGCCGCCGCCGGAGCTGACCCGCTCACTTGGCGACGGGTTCGAGGACTTCGCGGCCGCCCAGGTAGGGGCGGAGCACCTCGGGGACGTGTACGGAGCCGTCCGCCCGCTGGTGGTTCTCGAAGAGCGCCACGATCGTGCGGGGGATGGCGCAGAGCGTGCCGTTGAGCGTCGCCAGCGGCTGGACCTTCGGCTTGCCGTCGACGGTCTCCCGCATCCGGACCGAGAGCCGACGCGCCTGGAACTCGTTGCAGTTCGAGGCGGAGGTCAGCTCGCGGTACTTGCCCTGGGTGGGGATCCAGGCCTCGCAGTCGAACTTACGGGAGGCCGAGGCGCCGAGGTCGCCGGTGGCGACATCGATGACCTGGAACGGCAGTTCAAGAGAGGTCAGCCACTGCTTCTCCCAGTCCAGGAGGCGCTGGTGCTCGTTCTCGGCGTCGTCCGGAGCGACGTAGGAGAACATCTCCACCTTGTCGAACTGGTGGACCCGGAAGATGCCCCGGGTGTCCTTGCCGTACGTACCGGCCTCACGGCGGAAGCACGGGGAGAAGCCGGCGTAGCGCAGCGGCAGCTTGGCCGCGTCGACGATCTCGTCCATGTGGTACGCGGCGAGCGGGACCTCGGAGGTGCCGACCAGGTAGTAGTCGTCCTTCTCCAGGTGGTAGACGTTCTCGGCGGCCTGGCCGAGGAAGCCGGTGCCCTCCATGGCGCGCGGGCGGACCAGCGCGGGGGTCAGCATCGGGGTGAAGCCGGCCGCGGTGGCCTGGGCGATGGCGGCGTTGACGAGGGCGAGCTCCAGCAGCGCGCCGACGCCCGTCAGGTAGTAGAAGCGCGAGCCGGAGACCTTGGCGCCGCGCTCGACATCGATCGCGCCGAGCAGTTCGCCGATCTCCAGGTGGTCCTTGGGCGCGAAGCCCTCGGCGGTGAAGTCGCGGATCGTGCCGTGCGTCTCCAGGACGCGGAAGTCCTCTTCGCCGCCGACCGGTACGTCGGGGTGGACGAGGTTGCCGAGCTTCCGCAGCAGCTGCTGGGTCTCTTCCTTGGCCTCGTCCTGGGCGGCGTCGGCGGCCTTGACGGCGGCGGCCAGCTCACCGGCCTTCTTCAGCAGCTCGGCCTTCTCGTCGCCGGAGGCCTTGGGGATGAGCTTGCCGAGTGCCTTCTGTTCGGCACGCAGCTCATCGAAGCGGACGCTGGACGACCTGCGCCGCTCGTCGGCGGAGAGGAGCGCGTCGACGAGGTCGACGTCCTCTCCACGGGCGCGCTGGGACGCGCGCACACGGTCGGGGTCCTCACGGAGCAGGCGAAGGTCAATCACATCCACCAGGCTACCGGGGCCGTGCCCTGCCACTCGACGTGATATTCGCTGGGGCGGCCTTTTGTCCGGTTTGTGCAGTTTATTCCTTTGCGAGTGGGAGGGGGTGGCTAATGGCCGAGGGGAGGAGGAAGGGGAGGGGGCGGGGCTGCGGAGGAGGTTCAGGGGGAGGTCCGGGGGAATTCGCGATGTCCGTGATGGGGGTTTCGTGGCATCCGGGGAATGGGGCTTTTGCGGGGCCGGGTGGGGGGTAGTTGCGGGGGTGGTTGCGGCGGTTGCGGCGGCGGTGGGAGCCCTGGTCGCCCCCGGCGAACTCCTGGTTGTCCACAGGCGCTGAGGGTTCTCGGATTCTTATCCACAGGCTGTGTGTGGGATCTGTGGAAGTCGGAGGCGATCATTCCGCTCTCGAAATGCTCGACTAAGGATTCTCCGCCTAAACCCCGTTCCCGCACTCTTTCGTGTGGGATTACCTCGCTCTAAAGGATTGATTGCGTAAATTGTGCTGACGCGGGGTTGGGGTGGAGGGTGTGGAGTGGCGCGGAGCGGTGGGGTGTCAGTAGGGAGATTTGTCGACTCTGTCCGGCCCTCGTGTCGACTTACCCACAGGTCGAGAACCGAGCCTGTGGATAACTTTGTGGACAACCCACAGCCTTCCTGAAGCCACAGGTCACGCCGTCCCCGTACCCCGTTGGCGTCCCGTCGCCGTCCGCCGTCCCCGTGCCGCCGCGGCGGCTCAGGCCCGTCCGTCCAGACAGCGCGCCAGCCAGTCCGACGCCTCGGTGAACGCCGAGTCGGTCACCTGCCGGCGCACGGACGGCGTCGTCTTGTCCGCCCGCGGATACGAGCCGAGGAACCGCACCTCGCGGCAGACCCGCTTGAGGCCCATCAGGACCTCGCTGACCCGGCGGTCGGTGATATGCCCCTCGCAGTCGACCGAGAAGCAGTAGCGGCCGATGCCCTCACCGGTCGGCCGCGACTCGATCCGCATCATGCTGACGCCGCGTACCGCGTACTCCTGCAGCAGCTCCAGCAGTGCACCGGGGTGGTCCTCGGCCAGCCACAGCACGACCGAGGTCTTGTCCGCACCGGTCCGTGCCGCGGGCCGGGCCGGGCGGCCCACCAGGACGAACCGGGTGGTCGCGTTCTCCGCGTCATGGATGTCGGTGACCAGCGGCGTCAGCCCGTACGTCGCCGCCGCGAACTCCCCCGCGAACGCGCCGTCGTAGCGGCCCTCCTGCACCAGCCGCGCGCCATCGGCGTTCGAGGCCGCCGACTCCCATACGGCCTCGGGGAGTTGGGACGCCAGCCACTTGCGCACCTGCGGCTGTGCGACCGGGTGTCCGGTCACCGTTTTGACGTCGTCGAGCGGCGTACCGGGGCGCACCAGCAGCGCGAAGGCGATCGGCAGCAGCACCTCGCGGTAGATCATCAGCGGTTCGCCGGCGGCGAGTTCGTCGAGGGTGGTGGTCACCCCGCCCTCGACGGAGTTCTCGATCGGCACCAGGGCGGCCGCCGCCTCACCGGCCCGTACCGCGTCCAGCGCGGCCGGCACCGACACCATCGGCACCAGCTCACGGGTCGCCGCTTCGGGCAGGCTGCGGAGCGCGGCCTCGGTGAACGTGCCGGCGGGGCCGAGATACGTATAGCGGCTGGCCGTCATCGTGAGCACTCCCTCGCGTTGCTGCGGGGGCACCCCGCCGATCTTCTTCCTGCTTCCTGATTGCCACGATACCCAGCCGCTCGGACGCCCGGGCGGGACTTCCGGTGGCCGGACTTCCAGCTGCTGGAGCGGTGTCTCCGCTGGAGCAGCTGTCTCTGCTGGAGCAGCTGTCTCTGCTGGAGCGGCTGACCCCGTCGGAACGGCTGACCGTGTCGGAGCGGCTGTCCCTCCTGGAGGTGCTGTGCCTCCTGCAGGCGCTATCCCTCCAGGAGGGGCTGTCCCACGTAGCCGCCTGCTTCCGCGGCCGGCGGGACCGCGAACAGTCCGCTCGCCTCGTGGCGCAGGAACGGCGACAGCGCGTCCCCGCGGTCCAGCTTCCGCTGGATCTGGGTGAAGGCACGCAGCGGGTCGGCCTGCCAGCAGACGAACAGCAGCCCGGCGTCCGGGGCGCCGTCCTCGCGGAACCCGTCGTGGTAGGAGAACGGGCGGCGCAGCATGGCCGCGCCCTGGTTGGCCTCCGGCGCCGCGATCCGGGCGTGTGCGTTGGCCGGGATGACCGGCAGCCCGTCCGGGCCGCTCGCGTCCAGCTGCATCGGGGTGGTCTCGGAGCCGCCGGTCAGGGGGGCACCGTTGTCCTTGCGGCGGCCGATGACCCGCTCCTGCTCGTGCCGGGAACGCTTCTCCCAGTCGTCCAGCAGCATCCGGATCCGCCGGACGACGGCGTACGACCCGCCGCGCATCCACTCCTGCTCGGCGTCCCGACCCACGAAGATCCGCTGGTCGAAGTCCTTGTCGGACGGCTTGGGGTTGTTGGTCCCGTCGACCTGCCCCATCAGATTGCGAGCCGTCATCGGGTGCGCGGTGGCGCCCGGCGTGCGGTTGAAACCGTTCATCTGCCAGCGCGGCCGGGCGGTGCCCGCGGCCTCCTTCTGGAGCGTCCGCAGCGCATGGAAGGCGACCAGCGCGTCGTCGGCGCCGATCTGGATCCACAGATCTCCGTTGCTGCGCCGGGGGTCCAACGCGTCGGCGGAGAAGTCGGGCAGCGGGTCGAGCGCTGCGGGGCGGCGCTTCGCCAGGCCCGTACGGTCGAAGAAGCTGTGGCCGAGGCCGAAGGTGACGGTCAGCGAGGACGGGCCGGCGTCGAGGGCGACGCCCGTGTCGGCGTCCGGGGCGCGCCCGGCCATCAGCTCCTCGGCCGTACGCGACCAGCGGCGCAGCAGTGCGGCGGCGGCCTTGCGGTCCGCGCCCGGCGCCAGGTCGAAGGCGATGAGATGCCCGCTCGCCTGGAGGGGGGTGGTGATCCCGGCCTGGTGCTTGGCGCGGTCCGGGCGGAAGGCCACCTCGGTCGAGCCGATCGTGCTCAGGGCCGTGGGGGAGTCGTCGGCGGCGGAGCCCGCGATGGCGGCGCCCGCCCCGCCGACCACCAGCCCGGCCGCGCCGGCCGCGCCGACGGTGCCGAGCAGCCGACGGCGGGAGAGCTCTATGGCGGCCTCGGGGGCCGGGGAGGCCTGGGACGTCTGAGACTTCTGAGACGCCGGGGAGGCTTCGGAAGCCGGGGAGGCTTGCTCGGTCTGCTTGCCTGTGGGCTCGGTGCCTGTGGACTCGGTTCGCTTGCTCATCAGCCGATCTTCACGTTCTTGATCTCGGTCACCTGGTCGATGTCGGAGGTCCGTACCAGCAGCGAGAGCTGCCATTCCCCGGGCACCGGAAGCCGGACGTCGCTCGCGCGCCAGTGGCCCCGGCTCATATGCCGGGGGACGACCGGCAGCGGCCCGAGCTGCTTGTCCTTCTGGGTGAAGGACACCTTGACCTCGGGTACGTCCATGGCCTTGCCCGACGGGTCGGAGATCCGGAGCCGCAGCTCATTGGCGTTTCCGCTGCGCCCGGGGTCGAGGTCGAGGCGGGCGGTGCCCTTGCCGCCCGGGCCGCCGGTGTCGAACGGGACGGTCAGGACCTGCGGCTGATTGGCCGCCACGGAATTCCCGCCCGAGGCGGCCCTGACCGCCTCTTCCGTACGGGCCGGCTCGGTGGAGGTCAGCACCGTGGTCACCGTCAGCAGGACGACGGCGACCGACGCCTCGGCGAGGACCGACCGGCGCAGCCCCAGCCGCTCCGGGTCCGCGTCGCGCAGCCGTTTGACGCGGGCGGTACGCAACGCGGCCTGCTGGCGGGCGAGTTGGGCGGCGCGGGCGGGGTCCGCCGCCGCTCCTGCCTCGGTGTCTGCCGTACCCGCTCCGGCGTCTGCGGTGTCCGATCCGGTGTCTGCCGTACCTGCTCCGGCGTCTGCGGTGTCCGATCCGGTGTCCGCCGTATCCGCCCCGGCGTCCGCCTGCCCCGCGGTTGCCCGTGCCCCCACCGTCACCGTCGCCGGTACCTCTACTACCGCGGTCGCTCGTACCTCCCCCAGCCGCGCCGTCCACCGCCGCGACAGCCAGGCGAACCCCACCATGACCACCACCAGTGCCACCTTGAGCAGCAGCAGCCGCCCGTACGCGGTGTCGGTCAGCGCGCGCCAGCTGCCGACCTGCCGCCAGGACTGATAGACGCCGGTGGCGACCAGCACCACCACGGAGCCGAAGGCGAGCCGGGAGAAGCGGCGTACGGCGGTCCGCTCCACCGGCGGCCCCCAATACAGAGACACCACCAGCGCCGCCAGCCCGCCCAGCCAGCCGGCCACCGCGAGCAGATGCAGCACATCGACCGGGATGGCGACGGCCGGCTGCAGCCCGGTCGAGGCGTGTTCGGCCATCGCCCAGGTCGCGGCGAGGCCGGTCGCGACGATCACCCCGCCGATGCCGAGTCCCAGGGTGAGATCCCGGCGCCGCCTGCCCTGCCCCGCGTCGTCGGCGTCCTCGGCGGCCTCGTCTCCCGTGCGCGCGTACGCCCCGAAGAGCACCGCCACGAACAGTGCCGCGGCGGCGAGCAGCAGCAGCCGGGAGACCAGTGCGGCACCCGGCCTGGTGATCAGGACCTCCCGTAGCCCGCCGAGGTCGAAGACATCGGCGAGATCGCCGGATCCGGTGTACGGGCCGCGCAGCAGCAGCATCACGACGGTGGTGGCGGTCAGCACCGTCCAGCCGTGGACGACCAGCCGCTGTACGGACCGTACGCGCGCCGCGGCCGGACGGCAGGCCACCACGAAGGCGGAGCCGCCGGCCAGCAGCACGAATCCGGCGTAGGCCAGCCAGCGGGCGACGCCGTACAGCGCACCCACCAGGCCGCCGCCCGCCTCCTGTTGGGGTACGGCGGCGGCGGTCTTGGAGGGTGCGCCGACCGAGAAGGTGAAGGCGCCCGAGACCGGGTGGCTGTCGGCGGAGACCGCCTGCCAGGCGACGGTGTACGTACCGTCGCGCAGCCCCGGCATCAGCCCCGTGCCGAACTTGACGGTGCTGCCGCTGCACAGATCGCGCAGCTTGCCGCGGTCCACCCGCTTGCCCTCCGGATCGAGGACCCGGATGGAGTCGTCGCCCATCGCGACGCCTTCGGAGAAGGTGAGCGACACCTGCTCGGGCGCCCGGTCCACCACCGAGCCCTGCGCCGGCGTGCTGCCGGTCAGGGCGGCATGTGCCGAGGCCGGGGCGGCGGTGCCGAACAGCGCGCCGGCCAGGGCCACCGCGACGACCAGAAGGCGCAGCACGGCGGACCGTCGCGGCCGTAGCCCGATGGTGACCAAGGTGATCGCTCCTCTCACTCCTGTTGACGCCGGCCGCTTCGTTGCCGCCGGTCGCGCCCCCCGCTTCTGTTTCCGCTTCCGCTGTGTCCGCTTCCGCTACTTCTTCTCGTCCGCTACTTCTTCTCGTCCCCCGGCTTGTAATTGACGGCCTTGACCGGGACCTCGACCGTGATCGGCTTCGCGGTGGCGAAGTGCAGCTCGATGGTGACCTTGTCGCCCTCGACCGGCTTGTTCTTCAGGCCCATGAACATCACGTGGTTGCCGCCGCGGGCGAGCTTGAGCTCGCCGTTCGCCGGTATCTCCAGCGAGTCGGTGTGCTGCATCTTGTTGCCGGACGTGGTGTGGAGGGAGACGTCCTTGGACAGGTCGCTGGTGACCGAGGTGAGCTTGTCGGCGCCGCCGCTGTTCTTGATCGTGAAGAACGCGCCGGCCATCTTCTGGGTGACCGGCTGCGGCATGTACGCGTCGGAGACCTTGAGCTGCTCGGCGGTCTCTCCGTTGCCGCAGCCCGCGAGCGCGAGTCCGGCGGTGACCGCGAGGGCGGTGGCGGCGGCGAGGGTCGTACGGCGGTTCATGGTGCTGCGGTGGTTCATGGTGCGGTGGTTCCTGGTGGTGAGGGTCTGGTGGTTCACGGTGACGGTGGGGTGGTTGGTGGTGCGGTGGTTCACGGGTTCTGCCCCTTGACGACCTTGGGAAGCGCCGCGGTGTAGTTGTCGGCGTTGGCGTCCTGCATCCCCATCCAGTGGATCTTGTCGTCCTTGGGGGAGCTCAGCAGAACCTGCGCGCCATGGGTGGAGACCACTTCGCCGTTCTTCTTCTTGACCGGCTTCTCGATCCCGATGTTCACGCTGCGCGCACCGGTCTGGATGGTGTCGAACTTTCCGGACAGCCCGATGAAGTCCTTGTTGATACCGGCCAGCCACTTCTTCAGGGCGGCCGGAGTGTCACGCTCCGGGTCGGAGGTGATGAAGACGACCCGGAGATCCTTCTGCTGGGCTTCGGGCAGCTGCTTCACCGCGACCGCGATGTTGCCCATCGTCATCGGGCAGACGTCCGGGCAGTTGGTGTAGCCGAAGTAGATCAGCGTCGGATGGCCCTTGGTCTTCTCCAGCAGGTCGTACTTCTCGCCGTTGGTGTCCGTGAGCTCCAGGTCCGGCTTCTCCAACGGCTTGTCGAGCGTGACGATCGGCTTGGCCGTCGTCCCTCCGGAGACCACGGCGGCGGGCTTGTTCTCGTCGCCGCCACAGGCGGTCAGGCTGAGTGCGGCGGCCGCCGTGAGGGCGGACGCGATCAGGGTCCTTCTACGCATTGCAGATATATCCCATACATTTCGAAAATCCCGGCTCACGGGGTCCTGGGGGTCCTGGGGTCTTGGGGCCCTGGGGTCCTTTTACGCCCTATGGCCTCTGTTTACGGCCCTATGGCCTCTGTGGACACGGGCACGACCCCGGACGGAGCGCGGACCGAAGACGGACGGAGCGCAGAGACGAGACGAAAGGTTTCCCCTCGCCCTCGCTGTCCGTCCCCTGCCGGGAGGCTGGTGCCGGGCCGGCGCGGTCGGGCGCCGGCCCTGCGATGGTCAGGCGTTGCGGCGGCGGCCGGCGAAGACGCCGAAGCCGACTCCAAGGACGCCGACGACGATACCGACGACGCCCAGGACGCGAGCCGTGGTGTCACTGGCGGATGCCGCCGTGGCCGCCGCGTTCTCGGTGCCGCTCTTGTCGCCCGAGGTGCCCGCGCCGGAGGTGCCGTGGCCGTCGTCCTTGGCGGCGATCAGCTTGAGCACCGGCGCCGGGTTCTCCGGCTCCGGGGCGCCCTCCTTCACCGGCTCGATCCAGCGCACGACCTCCTTGTTGTCGTACGTCTGAAGGGCCTTGAAGACGAGCTGGTCGGTGTCCTCGGGCAGCTTGCCGACGGAGACCGGGAACTGCTGGAACTGTCCGGGCTGGACGCCCTTGCCCTCGTCCTCGGCGGTCCAAGTGATCTTCGAGGGCGCCTCGTTGATCTTCTTGCCGTGCTTCTCGATCGGCTTGTCGAGCTTGGACTTGGTGACCTCGATCTTCCAGCCGGGCACCGGCTGCGGCATGACCGACGCCAGCGGGTGGTCGGCCGGCAGGGAGACCTCGAGCTTCACCGTCGAGGCGTTGTCCCGCTCGTTGGGCACCTTGAAGTTGACGACCGCGAAGCCGCCCTTCGCGGCCTCGCCGGGCTGCACGCTGACGTGCGCGAAGGCCGGGCCCGCGAGCAGCAGCACACCGCCGGCCGCGATACCGGCCACGAGCGGCAGCCGCGAGACCGCCGCCCGCGCGGACCTCTTCGACACGGGCTTCGCCGACGCAAACGTCTTCGGCGTCTCGCGCATCTCGGGCATCTCATTCATTTCTGTCATCTTCGACAACTCCGGCATCCGAGAACACTCCACAGAAAAGGAGAGAGAGCACTCAGCAGCTACCGCTATCGCTATCGCTATCACTACCGCTAGCTACCGCTGAGCACCGTGAACGGTGATGGATGGCACGCGTGCGGCGGCACCGCGCGAGCCCGTACCCGTTCTGTCCTGTCCGGTGGGAGCGTGCTTCGCGTGACGTCAGGCCGCGAGGGCCAGGGCGGGCGGCCCTCGCCTGATGACACTGTGGTGGAGCTCGACGGTCCTGGGACCGGGTTTGTCATCCCCGTACGAAACGGGGGCGCGCAGTGCGTCATCCTGCGCCGGGTGGAGGCCCACGAGCAGGGCGCGGACCAGCGCGAGCGCCCCGCGCACGGCGCCGACCACCGATGCCACCGCGATCTCATACGCCGCCGGGCCCGACAGCCGTACCAGCCGCCACAGCGCTGCCTCACCGCGGCGCAGCAGCCAGCCCACGGCGAGCGCGGCCAGCAGATGCATCAGCAGCATGGGCAGCGACGGCACCATGCAGTGCGCCGCCCCCAGTTCCACACCGCCCGTCCCCGGTCCAGCGCCGGCCGCTCCGGCTCCCGCCGTCGCCGCCCCAGCCGTCCCAGCCACTCCGGCCGCTCCGGCCGGTGCGCTCAGGCCGGCAGCGGACGCCACATCGAGACCGCTCAGCCCGAGAACGCGCCGTGCTTCGGTTCCGTCCATCTGCCCCGCGCCGAGCCCGCACGTCAGATGCCGGGCGAGCGAGACCACAGCTCCCTCGGACAGCCCGCCCGCCGGCCCACCATTCCCCGCCCCACCGGAAGCCGACGCCGACACTGGCATCGACATAGGCATCGTCGGCTGCTGCCCCCAGGCGAACAGCGAGTGCAGAGCGAGCTGGCCCACGGCGAGTCCGGCGGCGATCCCCGGCAGTGAACGTTCCCGCCCTGCCAGCGGAGCCGCGACCGCGAACACGACAACGGCGGCCACACCCAGCGTCCACAGCGGGACGGCCGCACACGACGCGATCATGTGCCCGGCCGCGGACAGCACAACGCAGACCGCGGTGAAGACCGCGGCCCTCAGCAGCCGCAGGTCGGCAGCGGCGCGTGCCGTGGAGACGGGCGGGGTAGGCATGGCCGCGCCATCATCCCACTGGCCCTGTCGCCTGCCTACGGCAGGGCGGCGTCCAGGGGGCGCGTGCAAGGGTGTCAAGGGCGGTCGGCGGGGCGCGCGGCGGCGCACATACAGCGCTTCACCCACACCGTGCGCTCAGTCTTCTACACCGTGCGCTCAGTCTTCGCATCCGCCGAACGAGCGGTATCACGGTCCGGACATGCTTACGGACCTTGGGGCACGGCAATAGGTAACGATATGTCGAGCCGCGGCCAGGAGGCTGGAGCGATGAGCATCTGGTGGTCACTCCATTTGCGGCGTGAGGCTGCGAGCGTGCCGCTCGCCCGTCGCCTGCTGCTGGGCACGATGGAGACAGCGGGCGTGGACCCGGACATCTGTTACGACCTGTCGGTCGCCCTCTCCGAAGCCTGCGCGAACGCCGTCGAGCACGGCGGCGACGCGGCCAGCGAGGACTACCGCGTCACGGTCTTCATCGACGGCGACACCTGCCGTATCGAGGTCACGGACTCGGGACCGGGCTTCGGCGCCTGCCCGCCCCCGGCCCCACCTCATACCGCCGCGGACCGCGCTCTCCCGCCGGCCCCCGTGCCCACCCCCGCGCAGGCTCCCGCGTTCGCGGAAGAAGGCCGGGGGCTCTTTCTGATCGAGGCCCTCACCGACCACGTCCGCTACCGCAACCGCACGGGCCGCCCCGGCGCCGTCGTCAGCTTCGACAAGATCCTCAAGTGGCGCGAGGGGGCTGCCCTCCCCATGGCGTCGTGAGGCTTCGTAAGGGGAGCAAGGCAGGGTATGGGCTCTGACCTGCTGAAACGACTCACCCGGCGAGAATCGAGGGCCGCCAGCGCCGCGTCCTGGTACCCGTGCTCAGGCGGCCAGGGCACACGCAGGGCACATGCCGTAAGAGGGAGCCTCTGCTGACGTGCCCTCGGAGTTCGCGGGCGCTGCGGTCGGAGCGTCTGCGCCCGCTTGAGCGAACGCCGCATCCATCGCCCGCCGCGTCCGGGACTCGTTGTTCGGCATCAGGTGCGTGTACGTGCGCAGCGTGAAGCCGGCGTCCGAGTGGCCGAGGTACTCGGACGGGGCGGGACGACTCCGGCGTCGGCGAGAGCGCCCTTCCAGATGTACTGGTTGAACACGCTGCGGTGGTATGCGCGCCCCTGCTCGTCAGTGAAGAGCAGCCGGTACGTGCGCGGCTCGCCGTCGGGTTCGATCCACGGCAGCGTCACGAGGACCGGTGGGTACTCCTTCATATGGGTCTTGATCGCGGCAGCGAGCTGGTCGGCCATTGGCACAGTGCGGAGCCGGTTGCCCTTGGGCGGGGCGAACACCATCGTCGAACGGACCAGCTTGATCTGCTGGTTGATGTGGACCACCCCGCGGTCGAAGTCGAGCTCGTCCTCGTCGAAGCCGAAGGCGCAAGCCGCTGCCACCGCTCAACCGGAGCGAGCTGACATTTGCGGCGAGGCAGAAGGGCCTATGCCCTCTGTGCGATCAGCCCCTCATCGGAGGGACTGAGTACGAACCTGGCAACGTCCGAGAGTGGATCGCCTGGTTCGACGCAATGAGGAAGACGTTACACACGCACCACTTCCTCATCTTCAAACGGCACGGCGGCGGTGAGGAACGAACCAACCTCCGCCTCGTTCAGAGTCACTGCCACCGGCGCCTCCACGCCACTGAGCAGGTCGGCAGAGGCACCATGGCTTCAGCGAAGCCCTCACGGCTTGCTTGAGCCGTGTGCTGCGACGAGTGGCACGCACGGTTCTGAGGGGGCCGGAGCGCAGCGATGCGCTCCGGCTACCCGACTACCGAGAACGGCCCGAACGCAAAACAGATCAAAGGGAGTTCAGGTGATTGACGTGCGGCCCAGCCAGCAGATGCGCGACCTCGGGGTCGTCCAGCAAGGCGCGGGCATCCTCACCGAACCGGTCCGCGCCTTTGACCTGCCGGCCGAACGCGACGAAGCCGAGCGCATCGTGGATGAGCTGTTCGCCGCCATGGAACGGATCGGCCAAGTCCATCCCTTGGCCAAGGGCATGGGTCTAGCCGCCCCATAGATCGGCATCGGCCGCGCCGCGGCCGTCGTCCAGCCGCCTGGCGACACCCCGCCATCATCCTGCTCAACCCTCGGATCACCACCGGCTCCGGCGAGACGGATGAGCAGTACGAGGGCTGCCTTTCGCTCTTCGACGTGCGGGGTCTCGTTCCCCGCCCCTTGAAGATCACGGTGGAGACCGTGGCCCTGACCGGCGAAACCGTGGCCACCGCGTACGAACGCGGCCTCGCTCGCCTCATCCACCACGAGATCGACCACCTCGACGGGCTGCTTACACGACCCGGATGAGGACTGGTGTCGCCCCGATCCCCGTGGAGGAGTACCGGCAGACCGGCCGAGCCTGGGCGTACGAGTAGGCCACTTCGGGCAAACCGTTTATGCGACGGGAAGCAGCGATGGACTCCTTCGACCCGGCTCTCGCTACACGTCCCAGGGAAGCAAGTGGCTTAAGGCGTTCACGAGCGGCTACCAGGCGTGGACGCTCAAGACGGCTCATCTGTGCCTTGAGGAACCGATTGCCCGCTGAAAGCATCCCCTCTGGCGTGGGTTGATCAACGGGGGGTATTTCTCGTGGGTGTAGTGCTGCCTGGGTGGGCGGACGAGATTCTCGACATCATCGGTGTGTCATGGCCCAATGTCGACGAGGACGACTACCGGGACATGGCCGACGCCATGCGGGAATTCGCCGACGACATCGACGGCGGTGCGAATGAAGCCCATCAGGCTATCCAGGGGTTGGTGGGGTCGGCGGGTGGCTCGCTAGCGGTAGAGGCACTCAACGCCCACTGGGGAAAAATCAACGGCACCCACCTGAAGAACCTGGCCGAGTGCGGCCGCCTGGCGGCTACCGCTATGGACGGCGTCGCCGTACTCATCGAGGGCGCCAAAATAGGGGCCATCGTCCAGCTCGGCATCCTGGCCGCGGAGGTGATTGCTGCCCAGGCTGCTGCGCCCTTCACCTTTGGTCTGTCCGAGCTCGGCGCGCTGGCCGGGACCCAGGCCACGCGGCTCGCGGTGCGCCGGATCTTCAAGGAGGTCTGTCAGCAGGTTGCCGAGCAGGTCATCAGCATCGCCCTCACTCCCGTCGAGGAGGCGTTGGGGGCGATGGTGGGAGATCTGGTCGTCCAGCTCGGCGCCAACGCCCTGGGCATGCAGAACGGCATCGACCTGGGCCATGCCGCCCAGGCGGGCAAGCAGGGCTTCCAGCAGGGCGTCAAGGATGCCAAGGATGCTGCGAAGTCCGCCGCCAACAGCCCGATGGAACTCCTCAGCGCGGGTGGCAGCAGTGGTGGTGGAGGAGGCGGCGCCGGCGGCAGCGGCGGGTTCAGCTTCGACCCGGACGAGCATGACCGGGCGGTAACCGGTCTGCAGAGCGCGGGCGGCACGTTCCGCAACAAGGCCGGCGGCAAGATCGGCCGGGCAAAGGGCCACCACGGCCGTACCCGTGGCAAGGACGCCATCGCGGATGCCGCCAACACGATGCTTGACAAGGTCATTGAGGGGATCGAGGACGGCGTCAAGAAGACCGCCAAGCACCTTGATGACAACATGACCCGCGGCATCAAGCAGATGGCGAAGAACCACCACGAAAACGACCGTGCGCTGTCTGATCATTTCGGCAGCCTTGGCAAGGGCGGCAGCAAGGATCCGAAGGCACCCAACAGCGGCCCTGGCACGTCCCTGAACTCCCTTGGGGGCAAACCGGGTAAGGGGAAGGGCCGTGACCAGCTGGACAGCAGCCACCCCAACAGCCACACCCGCCCGGCCGACACGGTCAACTCCGGTGGCAGCGACCCGGTGGACATGGCGAGCGGCAGAATGTTCCTCCCGCAAAGCGATATCGCTCTGGAGGGCAGCCTTCCGCTGGACTTCACACGTCGCGTCGAGTCGGGATATCGGGCGGGCCGTTGGTTCGGGCCTTCTTGGTCATCGACAGCAGACCAGCGTCTGGAGATCGATGATCGGGGAATCGTCTTCGTTGCCGAGGACGGCCTTGTCCTGTCCTACCCCCGCCCGGAAGCCGACGAGTCGGTACTGCCCGTCCGAGGGCCGCAATGGCCCCTGAGGCACACCGAGCAAGGTGACTGGGAACTGCACCGGCCCGACACCGGACATACGAGGTACTTCACCCCGGCCCTCCACGACGCCCGGCTTGCGCTGCTCGACGAGATCAGTGACCGCAACGGAAACCGGATCACGTTCGACTACGACGAGCGGACCGGGGCTCCTCTCGCCATACGGCATGGGGCCGGCCATCACCTCATCCTCACCACAGAGGGCGACCGGATCACGGCTCTTCACCTCGCCGGAGCCGCCTCCGACGGCAGTGACCAACTGATACGGCAGTACCGATACACCGACGGTCAGCTCACCACTGTCACCAATGCGGACGGACAGCCGCTGACCTTCACCTACGACACACGGGGACGTGTCACGTCGTGGACGGACAGCAACCATCGCCGCTATGACTACCAGTACGACGATCAGGACCGATGCATCGCCGAAGGCGGTGAGGACGGCCACGTCAGCCTCCGCTTCACCTACAGTGCCCTCGACCACGACACCGGGCTGAGCATCACCACAGCCACCGACGCTCACGGAAACACCACGAGCTACGCGGTCAACGACCGACTGCAGATCGTTGCTGAGACAGATCCGCTCGGCAACACCATCCGCACGGAGCATGACGCACACGACCGGATCATCGCGGTTACCGACGCCCTCGGCCACAGGACCTCTTTCGACCACGATGAGCATGGACGCACGAAAGCCATACACCGACCGGACGGCACACAGACCAGGGTCACCTACTCCGACCTCCATCTCCCTGTAGAGGTATGCGCCCCGGACGGCGCGGTGTGGCGGCAGGAGTACGACGGGTGCGGCAATCTCACTGCTGTCGTCGACCCCACCGGTGCCACCACGCGCTACGCCTACGACGGCCGCGGCCACCTCGTCTCGGTCGCCGATGCGTTGGGTCACGTCACTCGGATGACCTGTGACGAAGCAGGCCGGGTTCTCAGTGTCACTGACCCGCTGGGAGCTGAGACCAGCTATCAGCGCGACCCGTTTGGCCGTGTCCTCGCCGTGGCCAACCCCCTTGGGGCCACCACACGCATGACATGGACGGTGGACGGACGGCTTGCGGCACGTACCCACCCGGACGGGTCTGAGGAGACGTGGACCTATGACGGCGAGGGCAACTGCACCAGCTACACCGATCAGGTAGGCCACACCACCCGGTACGAGTGGACCCACTTCGACCTGCTGGCCGCCCGCATCACCCCCGACGGAGCGCGCTACGAGTACACCCACGACTCGCACCTGCGTCTGACGGAAGTCACCGACCCACGCGGACTGCGCTGGACGTACGAGTACGACCCGGCCGGGCGGACCGTCGCGGAGACCGATTTCGACGGACGTACCCTGCGCTACGCCCATGACGCCGCAGGAAGGCTGGTCGCGCGCACCAACGGTCTGGGCCAGACGGTGCACTACACACGTGATGCTCTCGGCCGGATCACCGAGAAGCGCACGGCGGATGACACCGTCCAGTTCCTGTATGACCCGGTCGGCCACCTGCTCAGTGCGATCGGCCGGGACTCGACGGTGACGTACCGGCGGGACCCGCTGGGCCGCGTCGTGTCGGAGGACTGCGACGGTCGCCCCGTTTCGTCGGTGTACGACGTTCTGGGGCGCCGGATCCAGCGGACCACACCGTCGGGCGCAGTCAGCACCTGGGCGTACGACGCGGCTGGCAACCGGACTGCGATGGCCGCCGCCGACCACGCTTTCACCTTCGACTTCGACTCTGCTGGTCAGGAGACCGGACGGCACTTTGGGGATGCGGTCACCCTCAGCCACGCGTGGGACCCCCGAGGCAGACTCACCTCCCAGATCCTCACGGGAGGTGGTCGGCAGCTGCAACAACGCGCCTACACCTATCGCCCTGATGACCATCTCATCGCGGTTACCGACCAGCTGAACGGGGACCGCGCCTACGGACTGGACCCCGGTGGCCGAGTGGTGTCCGTACGTGCTGAGGGATGGTCGGAGCGCTACGTCTATGACGAAGCAGGCAACCAGACCGACGCACAGTGGCCTGACAGGCACCCCGGCAGGGAAGCACAGGGCGAACGCTCTTACGACAGGAATCGGCTGACCGCGGCTGGGCGTGTGCGTTACACGTACGACGGCCAAGGGCGCGTGACCACGCGCGTCAAGAAACGGCTGTCGTGCAAGCCTGACGTCTGGGCCTATGAGTGGGACGCCCAGGACCGGCTCGTCGCGGTAGTCACTCCTGACGGCACGCGATGGCGCTACCGTTACGACCCCCTGGGACGCCGAATTGCCAAAGAACGACTGGGTGTTGACGGCTGCACCGTACTTGAGAAAACGGATTTCGCCTGGGATGGCTCCACGCTGGTGGAGGAGACGCGACGGGGATCTGGTCGGCCCGAGCACACCATCCTGACCTGGGATTATGACGGACAGCGCCCGATGGCGCAGCGCGAACGGAAGGCCCTGGCAGACGCTCCGCACCAAAGTGAGATCGATCAGCGGTTCTATGCCATCGTCACCGACCTGATCGGCGCGCCGCGTGAACTCGTCGACGAGACCGGGGATATTGCTTGGCGTGCTCGGTCAACCCTCTGGGGGGCTACCACATGGCGCAATGGAGACACGGCCTACACACCATTGCGTTTCCCCGGCCAGTACTTCGATGCAGAGACTCAACTGCACTACAACCTGCATCGCTATTACGACCCGGAGACTGCGCGCTACACCACGCCCGACCCTCTCGGCCTGGCGCCGGCGCTCAACCCAGCCACGTATGTCCACAATCCGCACACCTGGGCCGACCCTCTTGGGCTTTCGCCGGACTACATCACGGTTTACCGGAAGCAGAGCGATCACCCCTTGAGTCAGCGAATCAAGATTGGTCCGAACGGTGAGGTGGGCATCAAGGGGAAGGGGTCTTTGTATGTGAATATGAGCAATGACATTCGGCACACGCTTGAATACCGGGGTGGACAGTCAGGGGAATTCGAGATCGTCGCATTCGATATGCCCAAATCCTATCTTGAGAAAGTGCGGGCCACTGCCGTCGATCAGGGGGCGCCGGATAACTGGGAAGGGACCAAGCAGGACTGGAAGAAGTATAAGAGCGATAAGCCGGAGATATCCGACCCGACCAAGGGGAATGATCTTTACGGTATCCCTGCCAAGTTGCTCGATGAATTCCACTCCAATATTAAGCCGGGCTCTGGTAGGATGATCAAGACTATGTAACGGGAGTGGTAAATGCTTCACGAAATTGACGACCTGCGTCAAGAGCGGAATCGAGTGGACGTCCGGCCGCCGACCGGGGAGGTGCCGCCGGTGCTCGCCGTGTTCGATGCTGTGTTGTCAGTTGACTCCCGGGAATACATACGCCGCGTGCGAGACGTCATGTCCGTTGCGCTCGACCTTGCCGTCACCGAGTCGTTCGATGACGAGGATCTCCCGACCGAGGGAATTCCGCAATGGTTCTCGGAGGTGAGCAGCGCCTCCGGGGGAGAAATTACCGAGTTTGCCCGACGCGGTAAGGAGCGCTACCACGAGGAATTCGGGGAGAAACCCTGGGATCTGCAGTGGTGGCTGTTCGAGTTCGACCCGGAGAGCGAGACAAGGGGGTGGGCGTGGTGGGATGTCACGCAGGTTGATGACCGGAAGGTTCGCATCTGGACCGATAGCTGGGGGGAGTCGTTCTTCGCCTGTAACGAATTGCGCTGGCTGCTTCACACGGCTGGTGCGGACGAAGTGTCCGGTCCGTTTCTGACAGATGCGTCAGAGTGGGTTCGAGAAGTCGCAGGGCCGTGAAGGTGGAGTCGACGGAGGAGCCTGGCAAGGCCGTCGCCCGCCGCTTGATTCGGGCTCAGTACACCGATGAGACGATCACCGTGTACCAGGCGTACTCCCCGCAGATCGCGGAGCCGGCAGTCGCTGCCGGTACGTTCGTTGCCCCGTTCAAACGCGACCGTATGACCTGGATCAAGCCGTCGTTCCGGTGGATGATGTACCGGTCCGGTTGGGCAACGAAACCCGGCCAGGAACGAGTGCTGGCGATTCGCATCTCCCGAACGGGCTTCGAGTGGGCCCTGCGGCATGCTTGTCTGAGCCATTTCGAGCGAGGCGTCTACGACACGAAGTCCGCGTGGCAGGACCTGAAGTCGACCAGCCCTGTTCGCGTGCAGTGGGACCCCGAGCGTGCCACCGATCTCTCGGCTCTGCACGACCGTGCGATTCAGATCGGTCTGTCCGGTGAGGCCGTCGATCTGTACGTCAATGAGTGGATCACTGAACTCCATGACATCACGCCTCTCGTGCGTGCCATCCATGAGGATGTCCGAGCAGGCAGGTGGGACAGAGCCGATGCCGCCATTCCTACGGAAGAGCACTACCCCCTTCCTGCGGAGATCCGCAGGCGATTGGGCGCCTCTGGATGAGGGGCGCGGCAGGGCAGTGCGGCGGCCTTGCTGGGCCCGGTACTCAACTGGCAGCCGCCGGAGGCAGCGTGGGGCCCGCTGGGGCGTACGGCTGTGTGGCAAGACGAGCGCTGTGCACTTCGTTCGAGCGTCCAGCCCACGGGCGAGGCTCTTGCCCCGTCAGGTGATCTGGTCGATCAGTCCGCGGATGCGCTGCTCGATCTCGTCGCGGATGGGGCGGACGGCGTCGACTCCCTGGCCGGCGGGGTCGGGCAACTGCCAGTCGAGGTAGCGCTTTCCGGGGAAGAGGGGGCAGGCGTCCCCGCAGCCCATCGTGATGACGACGTCGGATGCCTGGACGGCCTCCGTGGTGAGCGTCTTGGGCACTTCCGCGGAGATGTCGATGTCTACTTCGGACATCGCCTGCACGACGGCGGGGTTGACGGCGTCGGCGGGGGCGGAGCCGGCCGAGCGCACTTCGATGCGGTCGCCCGCGAGGTGGGTGAGGAAGGCCGCGGCCATCTGGGAACGGCCGGCGTTGTGGACGCAGACGAAGAGGACGGACGGCGGGGCGGCGGTGTCAGGCATGGGTGGACTCCTCTTGCGGTACGGCGAGGGGGGAGGTGTAGAAGCGGCGGGCCCACAGGGCGACGTGGACGAGGCCGATCAGGACCGGCACCTCGATGAGGGGGCCGACGACACCGGCGAGGGCTTGTCCGGAGGAGGCGCCGAAGGTGGTGATGGCGACGGCGATGGCCAGCTCGAAGTTGTTGCCCGCGGCGGTGAACGCCAGCGTCGTCGCCCGCGGGTGGTCCAGGCCGACCGCCCGCCCGAGCGCCATGGATCCGGCCCACATGACGGCGAAGTAGACCAGCAGCGGCACGGCGATGCGGGCGACGTCGAGGGGGCGGGAGGTGATGGCGTCGCCTTGCAGGGCGAAGAGGACGACGATCGTGAACAGCAGCCCGTAGAGGGCGAACGGGCCGATCTTCGGCAGGAGCGTGGACTCGTACCAGGTGCGGCCCTTGGCGCGTTCGCCCAGGCGGCGGGTGAGGTAGCCGGCGGCGAGGGGGATGCCGAGGAAGATCAGGACGCTGCGGGCGATCTCCCATACGGGGACGTCGAGTACGGGGACGTCGTGGCCGACCTGTTCCAGGCCGAGCAGGCCGGGGAGGACGGACAGGTAGAACCAGCCGAGGGCGGAGAAGGCGAGCACCTGGAAGACCGAGTTCAGCGCGACCAGGACGGCGGCGGCTTCACGGTCGCCGCAGGCCAGGTCGTTCCAGACGAGGACCATGGCGATGCAGCGGGCCAGGCCCACGATGATCAGTCCGGTGCGGTACTCGGGCAGGTCCGGCAGGAACAGCCAGGCCAGCGCGAACATGACGGCCGGGCCGACGATCCAGTTGAGCACGAGGGACGGGAGGAGCAGACGGCGGATGGGGGGCTTCCCTGCCCGAATGGGGGACTCCCCTGCTCGAACATGGTGGGGAGCTCGGGGACGGGTGACGGTGCCGAGTTGGTCGTAGCGGACCTTGGCCAGGACCGGGTACATCATGACCAGCAGGCCGAGCGCGATCGGCAGTGAGACGCCGGTGACGGTGACCTCGGCCAGTGCGTCTCCCAGTCCGGGCACCAAGCGGCCCAGGCCCAGCCCGACCGCCATCGCGGCCGCGATCCACACGGCGAGGTACCGGTCGAGGAACGACAGCCGGCCGGCCACCCCCGACGCGGGTGCGGTGCCGCTCACGAGCAGCGCCCTGCGGCTGCGGCTGCGGCTTCGGCGCGAGTGGGTAGGGGTTCGCCTGCGGGGCTGGTGAGGATGTCGGCGAGGCGGTCGGTCATCTCCGGCAGCAGCCAGTAGTAGACCCATGTGCCGCGCCGCTCGCAGTCGATCAGGCCGGCCTGCCGCAGCAGCTTGAGGTGATGGGAGATCGTCGGCTGGGAGAGGTCGAAGGCGGGGGTGAGGTCGCAGACGCAGACCTCGCCGCCGGCCCGGGAGGCGATCATCGACAGCAGCCGCAGCCGGACCGGGTCGCCCAGCGCCTTGAACACCTTCGCCAGCTCCACGGCCTGCGGCTCGTCGAGGGGGGCCGTCAGCAGGCCTGGGCGGCAGGCATCGCTCGCGCCGTCTTGGCCGAACACCTCAAGCTCTTGATTCGACATGCGTCTATGTTGATGTTCTTCGATGCAAGGCGCAACCTGCATCGGCGGGCTTCGATGCAAGCCCTGTCGGGTCGCAGGTCGGCTCAGCCGCCACCCGTCTCCTGGGTGTTGCGGTGTGGCCGGATTTCATCCGTACTCGCTCGGTTGTCTTGACGGCGGGCGGCCGCTCGCTGCCGGGTGTAGCCCCTGCGTCTTGCCGGGGCCTGCCCCGCAACTCCACCGCAAAGGGATAAAATTTCAGCATGGGTTGAGTTAGTTCTTGGACAAATTTCTCCATGGATGGCGGGTAAGATCGACACCTGCCTTCTTGCCTACCTGCCTGCCTGACCAGCTGGTGTCAACTCGCGACCATTCGTGTTGAATTGGGGGGAATGTGTTCAAGGGTGATATGTCCATTCTTGGAGTATCGGCCTGCGAGAGCGATATTTACCGATATGTCTTGCGAAACCCGGGAGTTTCCCGTATCGAATTCGATGTCTCCTTGGATATTTCCTGCGCAGAGGCGGAAGCGGCAGTGGAGCGGCTACGCGCGCTCGGCATACTGAGTGCCACCGACCGGGGCGAGCTCTTCGCGGTCGAGCCCGAGGCCGCCATCGACCGGCTCGCCGACCTCCGTCTCCAGGAACTGCACCAGGAGCTTCAAGGCATCACCCAGTCCCGCCGCCTGGTGAGCGAACTGCGCGCGGAGCAGGGGCGGGCCGCTCTCCCGGCGCAGGGCATCGAACGGTTGCGGGACGTCGCGGACGTGCGCAACCGCATCGACAGCCTGGCGTTCTTCGCCCGTCGGGAAATCCTCTCCGTGGAGCCGTACACGGCGCTCGCCGCGGAGAACATCGCCCATGCACATCCCCTCGACGTGCGTGCGCTGCGCCGCGGGGTACGCATCCGCAACGTGGTGCGGAAGGAGGCGCTGCAACACCCGCCGACGCTGGCCTATTTGAAGAACCTGGCGAAGCAGGGCGCCGAGATCCGGGTCGCGGACCGGTGCGCGGAGCGCATCCTCGTGTACGACGGCAATATCGCCCTGGTGCCCGCCGGTGCCGCGGACTCGTCGCGCGGTGCGCTCGTGGTGCACGAGAGCGGGCTGATCGCGACCGTTCTCGCCCTGTTCGAGAAGATCTGGAACGAGGCCGAAATCCTGGCGGACCCCGACCGGCCCCCCACCGCTTCGGCTCCCGCGGACAGCGACAAGCGGGTTCTGGAGCTGATGTGCCGGGTCAGCAAGGACGAGGTCGGCGCACGGAGTCTGGGCGTCTCGGTACGCACGTACCGCAGGTACATCGCGGACCTGCTGGCGGCGCTCGGCGCGGCCAATCGGGCACATGCGGCGCTGATCGCACGTGAACGGGGCTGGATCTGAGCCGGACCGCTGCTGAGCGGGCGCGGGGACGGCCGCCCCGGCCTACCGCGCGCCCCCGCCTACCGCGCGCTCCGCTGCCGCGCCTCTTTGAGCAGCCGGACCCCGATCTGGTCCGTGCCGTCAGGGGAACCGCCGAGGCGGTGGATCAGTACCCACTCCCCGGTGTCGGCGAACGCTCCGGCGAAGGTCGAGGCGTCCCGCGTCGCGCCGTTGTGCCACCGGAGGTGGCCGGCCGTCTGCCAGGCCGGCGCGGGGGCGCCGAGCCTGTGGTCCACGAGCAGACCGGTGACCACGGCGGCCAGGGCACGGGGCGTCGCCCACATGCCGCCCGCGGACAGAATGGGCCCGTCCATGGTCCACGGCGCGCGCTCGCCGCCGAAGCGGCCCTTCGTGCGCAGGGTGCGGTCGGCCGGCGGAGCCTGGGTCACCTCGTCGGCCACGCCCAGCGGTTCCAGGACGTGGGCGCGTAGGAGCTCGGCGTACGGCTGCTGCGCGGCAGCGGCGAGGGCCGCGCCGAGCACCGCGTACCCGAAGTTGGAGTACTCCTCCGACTGCCCCGCGGGGCGCACCGCGACCTGGTCGAGCCGGCCGAGCAACCGCCCGAGGGCCTGCGTGGTGAAGGACGCGTACGGGTCGCGGCGCGGACCCGAGAGCCCGGGGGGCAGCCGGGGCAGGCCGGAGGTGTGTTCCATCAGGTGCCGCAGGGTGATGCCGGATGGCGCCGCGGCCGGCAGCCAGCGCTCCACCGGGTCGTCCAGCTCCAGCAGGTCCGCCGCGGCCATGCGGACCAGTGCCGTACCGGTGAGCACCTTGGTGAGCGACCCCATCTCGACGAAGCGGTCCGGGGCGTGGCCGTGCTCGGCCTGAGGTTCGTGCCCTGAGCGGAACACGCACGACGGTACGGGCCGGCGGAACGGCAGGGGGCTCACTGGCCGCACCACTGTTCCAGCAGCGCCTCGCGCTCCGCCGGCTTCGGAGTGCCGGGGCAGCCGGCCGACCGCCACCAGTCGCTGAGCAGCGACGGGCTCAGCTCGCCGGCCACGAAGCGTGCCAACAGGCGGTGCGAGAGCTCCACTTCGCGTTCCGTATAGGCCGGCCCGGCGGCCGCGGAGACGGCGTGCTCGCTCTCACCGGCGGCGTGCTCGCTCTCACCCGCGGTGTGCTCGCTCTCACCCGCGGTGTGCTCGCTCTCACCGGCGGCGCGCGTGATGCGCACCGTCATCAGCGGCGCACCTTCGGGCCCGCCGAAGCCCGCCATGGTGGTCGCGAGATCGATCGCCATGCTCAGGCCGCGCCGGAACGTGGAGCGGGCGGGAGCGTCGGGCACGGCGACCTGCTCGATCTGCGTCCATTTCCGGACAACTGCCGATTCTACGACCGTCTCCAGGCCTCTGACCGTCTCCACGCCTCCGGCCGTCTCCACGCCTCCGGCCGTCTCCAGGTCCCCGACCATCTCCAGGCCTTCGGCCGTCAGCCGGATGCCCACCCCTTCCTCGCCGGGCGGGGAACCGAGCCAGCACCCGTCGCGGTCGACCCAGAAGAGGCCGACCATCGCGCCCTGGCCTCCCGGCGCCTCAGGCCGTCCGGGCGGGGGAGCGGTCGGCCTGCTCGCTGCTGCCACTGATCGAACCCATCTTCTCGACGTCGTGCGTACGGACCGCAGCGTTCACTGCGCTGTCTTCCATGATCGGCTCAATTGCCTTTTTCGGCCAGCCACATCGGTCATGCAGCACGCGACCGATCCGCTGCCCGGCGCGGCGGGCGAGGCGTAGCGCGTCGTCGACTCCCCTGCTGAGGAAGATCAGATCGCAGGCCACCATGGTCAGCGCGAAGCTGGTGAGCCCCATGAGCAGGGCGATGGAGACGTGCAGTCCGATGGAGCCCAGCGCCGCCCACGGACGGAGGCGCGGCACGAGGACGCCGAGCGGGAAGTAGACCATGAACAGAGTGGCGGCATAGGTGCCGACGACGACCAGCATGTCGTTCTCGTACAACAGCCGGGAGACGCCGGGCCATTCGAACTCGGGGATGCGCAGAACGTAGAAGAGCGCCGTTCCGTCCTGCCACATCTGGCCCTGGACCTTGGCGAGGCCGCTGACGACGTAGAGCAGGCAGATCTGTACGCCGATGGCCGCGACACCCAGGTTGTGCAGTGTGGGCGACACCGCGCGGATCGCACCGGGTACGCGTCCGGCCCAGCGGCGTACGAGTCCCAGCGGGAAGGAGAACCGGGCGTAGCAGTGGGTCAGCAGCAGCATGGGCAGGATGATCCAGGCGAGGTTGTCGCCGCCGTCCAGGATCAGTGGCTGGCGCTGGTACACCGACCACAGGAGCACCCAGTGCAGGGCGAGCACCAGCCGGCCGCCGACGCCGAAGGTCACCGCCAGCGCGGCGAACATCCCCAGGTGGAAGAGGACTTCGAACCAGGTTCCGGACGTGCTCCACGCATAGAGGCTGAACGTGTCGTTCGCGTGCAGCCCTTCGATGAAGTCCTGCCACGGGTAGACGGCGTCGGGGCCGAAAAGGTAGCTCCGCTCGCCGTATTGGCTGGCGTAGAACATGAAGCCGACGAAGCCGAGCAGCGCCCGTGTGCCGGAGGCACCGGTCACGGCGGCGGGCGATCCGCTCAGCCGGTCCAGCAGTGCGGCGATGGCTCTGAGCCTCTTCTTCATCGCAGGTCACCCACCTTCAGCCAGTTCAGGTCCTCCGCGCGGACCGGTTCCTTTTCCTTCGCCTCGGGGTCGTTGCGCTTCGACCACGGACGGAATTCGTGTACGTACAGCCGCACTTGGATCTTCTCCGGCTTTCCGCCGCACGCGTCCGGCATCTGCGAGAGCGAGAAACGTGAAAGGAGGCGAATGGTGTCCTTGCGGCTGCGCTCCTCGAAAGGCAGCGGAGGTAGCACGGGTTTCTTGTGCTTCGCTTCCTCCTGGCGCACCCTGTTCAGAACCGGGTCGTCATTGTGCAGGGCCTGGAGTCCGCTGGAGATGATCCGGGAAATGCGTGAGGGGAAGAAGCGGTCCCGCTGCACGCGCTGAATGTATGGGGTGGTCACATCGTAGAAGGAGGTGGTCTCTCCATTGGCGCAGGAAGCCCGGGCGAGAATGCCGCGGTCATCGGCCACCGGCTCCGGGGCGAACAGCATCCAGTCCTGCGTGAGGTACGGGCTGAGGAGCCCGTTGACCTTGTCGGCGTACCGGATCTTGGCCGGGCTCAGCGGGGCCTGTGAGAAGGCGGCAAGGAAGAAGTAGACGCCCAGAAGGGCAGCGCCGACCAGCAGCACTGCCCTCCTGGCTATGTGGTGACCCGTCACTTGTCGAAGATCGATTCGACGGAGGCGGCTTCCGAGGTGCCCGGCTTGGCGAAGCCGCCAATGCTGGAGATCCGCGTCATGTTGCCCACGGCCTCACGGATGGCCTTGGTGCCGGCCGCCGCCTTGGCGTGGACGTACCCCTTCTCGGCGGCGCTCTTGGCGGCCTTGCCGGCCTTGGTGGCGTACTTGCCGGCCTTGGTGGCGACCTTCACCAGACCGCCGATGGCGAACGGCGCGGGCTGGCTGCTCTTGACGGTGGCAACCTGCTGCGTCACCGGCTTGACCGGCTCGGCGGCCTGGGCCGACACCTGGGTGGTCACCACCATGGCGGCGGCACCCAGGGCGAGACCGGTCGCCGCGATAGCCTTCTTCATATTCTTTCTCCTATTCCGTTTCCACGTTCCGGTTACTGCCATCCATTGACGTTCCGACCTCTGCGATGAATGGTCGGACGTCTGACCGAAACAGCCTGCGCCATTTTTCGTGCACCCCCGTTGAAGCCTTGTGACGGAAAGTTCAGAATCGGGCGCTCCAGCTGTACCGACGGGCGCGCAATTACGCCGTCGCGGTGCGCTGCGTCACGCCCTTGAGAAGGGCATACCTAACCTCCGCAACCACCGGATTCGGTGGACCGTCCCCGGTGCGGAAAACAATGCCAGCGGCACGGGCCGGACTCCAGAGTGGATCACGGCAGCATGTTGAACCCTGAGGTCAACTTCTTGTCATCGCGGGGCAGCTGAGGGATCAGTCGTGCGGTGCCAGGGGTGCCGGCGTACGGATGCCGAACTCGCGGCGCAGCGCGGAGCGTGCCGCCAGATAGCCCGTCATTCCGTGTACACCGGGGCCGGGCGGCGTGGACGCGGAACACAGGTACACGCCGCGGAGCGGAGTGCGGTAGGGGTCGAGGCGCGGAGTGGGGCGCAACACGCTCTGGGTGAGCGTCATCGCACCGGCACTGATGTCGCCGCCCACGTAGTTGGGGTTGTACCGCTCGTAATCGCGGGCGCTGATACCGCGCTGCGCGATGACGGTGTCGGTGAAGCCGGGCGCGTACCGCTCGATGCGCGAACGCACCAGCTCCAGAGGGTCGGTGGGATCACCGTTCGGCACATGGGCATACGCCCACACCGGGCGCTTACCGGGCCGAGCCCGTCCGGGATCGGCGACGGCCGGATCGACGACGAGGACGAACGGCTCGTCGGTGGCGATGCCCCGGGCCGTGCGGGTCTCCTGATGCCACATCTGCGCTTGGCTGCCACCCAGGTGCACGGTGCCTGCCCTGCCGACATCGGGGTTCGCCCACGGGATGGGGTCGCTCACCAGGAAGTCGGCCTTGGCGGCGCCCGGCCCGTAACGGAAACGGGCCAGGGAGCGCGCGTAACCGGCCGGCAGCCGCCCCTGCGCGAGGCGGCGGAAGGCCTTCGGGCCGATGTCCAGCAACACCGCCTTGGGCCTGCCCAGTTCGCGCAGGTCGTCGATGCGCTGCCCGGTGTGGAACACCCCGCCGTGCGCGCGGACGTCAGCGGCCAGTGCCTCGGCGATCCGGGCGCTGCCGCCGCGGGGAAGCGGCCACCCGCTGCTGTGGGCGAGGTGGCCGAGCAGCATCGCCACCGCCCCCGAGGCCAGGCTCGGCAGCCGCCCCACGGCGTGCGCCGCCACCCCGGTCAGCAGGGCACGGGCCTCCTCGGTGCGGAAACCGCGCGAGGCCAGCCGGGTGCCGTGCACGAGGGTGTGCCGGGCCAGCACGGACGCGGCTCTGACATCGCGCGGCAGGGCACGCTGGTCCGACAGGATGATGTCGACCACCCCGGCGCTGTGCTCCAGCAGCGGCTCCATCAGGCGCCGCCAGCGGGGCCCGTCCGGGCCCAGACCGGCGCACGTCTCCTCCAGGTCACGATGGGCCAGCGCGGCCCGCCCGTGGTCGAGTGGGTGGGCGTAGCTGATGGCGGGATGCCGCAACTCGACGCCGCGGGCCGCGAGATCGAAGGCACGGAAGAAGGGCGAGGCCCCGGCCATGGGGTGCACGGCGGCGCAGATGTCGTGGACGACGTCGTCGTCGAAGAGCGCCTTGGTGCGCAGCCCGCCGCCGATCTCCTCATCCTGCTCGTAGAGGGCGACCCGCAGCCCGGACCGTGCCATCGTCACCGCCGCGGCCAGACCGTTGGGACCGGTACCGACGATCGCCACATCCGGATCGTTCCTCATGCGTCTCCTTCGGCACCCGTCCGTCTCGTGCCCGGCTCGATTGCGCAAACTCGTACGAAACGATGCCAGCGCACAACAGGGCCCGGGCCCGGGGCCGCGTCAGCAAGCGGATGCCGGCGTGCAGCATCGTGTCATTCGCCCGCCGGCCATTGCCTTGGCTTCTCCCGCGCCCGCAGGATGAGGCTCCCGAGAAGGACCGGCAGCGGACCGGCGGCCCGTGTCGCTGTTCCGCTGCCGTACCACGGGGACGGAAGACGGGCGCACGGCGGCGGGTGAGCCGGCACCGCACGAGTACGCAGACGAGTACGCAGACGGGTATGGAGCCATGGCACGGAAGTTCGCACGCAACTACGGCAGTGCTGCGGCGGCGGTCATGGCGGCGCTCCTGGGAACGTCGGCCTGTGCCGCCCCGCCGCAGCGGGACGCGACGCCGGACGAGCTGTCCGCCAAGGCCGTGAACAGCATCCGGGCCGCATCCTCGGTGCGGGTGCGGATGGCACAGACCGGCCCCGAGGCGATGGACATCGACCTGACCATGAGCCGCGGCGGCAAGTGCGCGGGCCGGATCGTCTCCGGCGAAGGAACCGCCCACGTCATCAAGGTGGGCAAGGAGTTCTGGCTCAAACCGGACGACAAGTTCTGGAAGGCGCAGTTCGGCGGCGGCAGCGAGGCCACCGCACTCGTCAAGGGCCGCTACCTGCACGGCAGCACACAGGACGAGCAGATACGCGACATCGCGGCCATGTGCGACCTGGCGGGAATTCACAAGACGCTCGCCGGGGAAGTCGGCGCCGGGCCCTTCACCAAGAGTGCACCGGTCACCGTCGACGGCCGGCGGGCCGAGACGGTCAGCGGTAAGAACGGAGCCGTGCTGATCAGCGTGGTCGGCTCTGGCGCGCCGGAACTGATCAGGATCGTCCAGAAGAACGAACACACCGTCACGGCGACGTTCACGGACTGGGAGAAGCCCGTCCGGGCGTCTGCTCCGGCGGCCGGACAGAGCGTCGACCTCGCCCGGCTGTCCTGAACCGACGCCCATATGACGCCCATATGACGGCCTGATCAGGAGCAGACGGTGCCGTTCGCCGGGACCTGGCCGTCCAGCAGGTGTCCGTTCACGGCCTTGGTGGCGCACTGATTGGTGCCGTACGTGCCATGGCCCTCACCCTCGACGGTGAGCAGGACGCCCACCCCCTTGCCGAGCTTGTCGGCCATCTTCCGGGCGCCCTCGACGGGCGTTGCCGGATCGCCCGCGTTCCCGATGACGACGATGGGGGCGGCGCCCGGCGCCGAGACCTCCGGGGTGTCGCTCTTGCCGGTGACCGGCCAGCCGGTGCAGCCCAGCAGCCCCTTCGCGGTCATCT
Source organism: Streptomyces sp. NPDC001339 (assembly GCF_042895955.1). Taxonomy (NCBI): domain Bacteria; kingdom Bacillati; phylum Actinomycetota; class Actinomycetes; order Kitasatosporales; family Streptomycetaceae; genus Streptomyces; species Streptomyces sp. NPDC001339. The sequence goes on from NZ_JBIAWT010000004.1 coordinate 570,265, forward strand.
CACCGAAGACCGGCGACGCCTTGCGGAACTCCGGCATCCTGGCCTGCACTTCCTCGGGGGTGCTGCGCTGCCTGGTGTCGGCGCAGTTGATCGCGGCGTTGGCGACCTGCATGTTGCTGTAACGCCCCTTGTCGTCCCGGCCGCTGAGAATGTCGGCCAGCAGCATGAGGCCGTCGCCGCTGCCCTGCTCCGCGGCGGAGAGCGCGGCCGTCAGGACCGGCCAGGCCTCCTTGGAGTAGAGCGCCGAGGCGATGCCGACGACCGCCTGCTCCTGGGTGACCTTCCGTCCGCCCTCGGTCGGCAGCGGCTGCTTGCCGGTCCTCGCCAGCAGTTCGGCGATCCGCCGGCGCCCTTCCTCGGCGCTCCGGTACGGGCAGTCGCCGCCCTTCTTGGCGCAGTCGGCGAGGTAGTTGTCCAGCGCCCGCTGGAAGCCCTTCGCCTGCCCCAGGGACTCCTGCACCGGGTCCTGGGTCGGGTCGACCACGGCGTCCAGGACCGTACGGCCCACCTTCTTCGGGAACAAGTGGGCGTAGACACCGCCCAGTTCAGTCCCATAGGAGATCCCGAAGTAGTTGAGCTTGGCGTCTCCCAGGACCTCGCGCATCAGGTCCATGTCGCGGGCCGCGCTCTCGGTGTCGACGTGCGAGAGAACCTTCCCGGAGTTCTTCGCGCAGGCCGCCGCGTTCTTCTTGTTCTGCTCGGCCGTGCCGGCGAGGTCGAGGTTCTGGGCGCGCTGCTCGTCCGTCTCCTTGTCGCTCAGGCACTTCACGGCCGCGCTGTTGCCGACGCCTCGCGGGTCGAAACTGACCAGGTCGTAGCGCGAGCGGAGGGGCTGGGCCGCGTCGTAACCCGGCAGCATGGCCACGCCCGACGCGCCCGGGCCGCCGAAGTTGAAGACCAGCGAGCCGAGCCGCTTGGCGCCTTCCCTGCCCTTGCCCTGGCCCTTGGCCTGGGCCGTGGCGCGGATCATCGCGAGGTCGATGGTGTCGCCGGTGGGCTTGGCGTAATCGAGGGGGGCCTTCAGGGTCGCGCACTCCCATGCCGTGCCGTCCGGGAGCTTGCCGGGTGCCTTGCCTTCGCCACCCTGGGCGGCGGACGGCGCCGGGCAGGGCTGCCAGTCGAGCTTCTGGGAGGTGAGCGAGGCGGGCAGGGCGGCGGCAGAAGAGGACTTCTCGCGGCCGCCGTTGTCCTTGTTCTCGTCCTCGCCCTTGGTTCCGGTGCAGGCGGTGGCGCCGAGGGCGAGGAGGAGGGAGGCGGAGAGGACTGTGGTGGTTCTCGCGGTGAGAAAGCTGGGCATTTCGGTCCTTTGGGCGATGGCTGATGGCTGACGGCTGACGGCTGACGGCTGACGGCTGATGGGTGGTGGGTGGAGGGGGAGCGGGAGCGCCGGGCGCCGTGGTCAGGCGCCGCCCAGCCCGGCGTCGCGGGCCAGGAGGGCGGCCTGGACGCGGTTCTCACAGCCCAGCTTGGCCAGGATGCGGCTCACGTACGTCTTGACCGTGGCCTCACTCATATGGATGCGCTGCCCGGCATCCGCGTTGGAGAGGCCCTCGCCCAGCAGTGCCAGGACCTCCCGTTCGCGCTCCGTCAGCGTCTCCAGGCGGCGCCGGGCCTGCTCGGCGCGCCGTGCGGTCTGGCCGGAGGCCAGGGAGTCCACGACGTGGCGGGTGGCGCCCGGCGAGAGGTACGCGTCGCCGGCCGCGGCCGCCCGTACCGCGCGCAGGAGCTCCGCGGGCGCCGAGTCCTTGAGGAGGAAGCCCGCGCTCCCGTCCGCCAGGGCGCGGAGCACGTTCTGCTGCTCCCCGAAGGTCGTCAGGATCAGCACCCGTGTATCGGGGACGGTCCGGCGCAGCTCGGCCAGGGCGGTCAGCCCGTCCATGACCGGCATCTGGATGTCCAGGAGTACGACGTCCACGCGCTGGGCCCGGGCCAGGTCGACCGCCTCGCGGCCGTTCTCGGCCTCCGCGACGACGTCGATGTCGTCGGCCGAGCTCAGAATCATCCTGATGCCCGCCCGAATGAGCGGCTCGTCGTCCGTGACGAGAACTCTGATCACGACTCTCCTGTGCGCTGCCGGTCTTCTGGGCCGTTCCGAGCGGTCAGGCCGTTCCGAACAGGTCGGGCCGTTCCCAGCGGTCAGGCTGTTCCGAACGGGCCGGGCTGCCTGGTCACCACGGGTCGGGCTGCCTGGTCACCGTGACATCATCCCCGAGCCGGTGACCCATCCCGAGAACCACCCGCCCGGACGCCACGCAGAGGCTCCTCGCTTCCTGCTTGACGGTTCCCGGCCTACGGCTTGACGGTTCCCGCTTACTGCTTGACCTCGAAGGACTTCTTCTCGATCAGCTTGCCGTCCTTGAAGCAGAACCGGAAGACCGGAGATTTGTCCAAGCTGCTGCCGACCTCCGTGGAATTCAGGCTCAGGCACTTCGCTCCCGCGGGTACGGGCGGCGCACCCTTGTCCAGTCCGTCGGTCAGGAACGAGTCCCCCTCGGGCAGCTGATTGCGCACCTCGGCCTCGGACTGGCCCACCGTCACCGAGTCGTACACCTTCGGTTCGATCAGGGCCTTGTTCGTCTCGCCGACGAGGAGGATCCCCCCGACGACCAGGGCGGCCACCACCAGCAGGCCGAGGCCTGCCGCCACCCCACAGCCGATGGCTATGCCGCTACTCCTGTTGTTGCTGCTCATTGCGTTGGCCAGCTCCTTCGGCAGACCGTCCCGGTAGATGACCGGATCACTCTCGCCCGGGGAGCCCGCCGAAATCTGCCGCCGAAAGTCGTCCGTCGGAACAACGAACGGGTTCTCCGCGGGAGCGGCGAACGTGCTGCCCGCGGGAGCGCCGAACGTGTCGCCCGTGGGAGCCGCGAACGGGTCCTGCGGAGAGGGGCCCGGGGCACCGCCCTCCGGGGAGGTGTACGGCAGTACGCCCGCCAGCCGGAAGCCGCCGTCCGCCGTGGGGCCCGCGTGCACCATGCCGCCGATGAGCCGGGTCCGCTCACCGAGCCCGGTCAGCCCCTGACCACCGCTCACCGCCTTCCGGGCACGGTCCGCCGCCGTCGCCGGTACGGGGCCGTTCGCGACCTCCACGACCAGCGAGTCCGGCTCGTACCGCAGCTCGATGGTGATCGAGGCGCCCGGGGCGTGCTTATGGGCGTTGGTCAGGCCCTCCTGGGAGATGCGGTACGCCGCGTGATCCGCGGCCGGGGGGAGCGGGCGCGGCTCGCCGGAGCGCCGCAGCTCGACGTCCGTCCCCGCATTCCGCGACGCCGCCACCAGGCCCTCGATACCGGCCACCCCGCGCGACGGCGACGTGGTGTCCCCCGCTCCCACGGCCGCAACGCCCGGGGAACCGGGACCCGGGGCGGAGTCCCCGTGATCAGGGGCGTGGGTGCCGTCCCGCAGGAGTCCCACCACCTCGCGCAGCTCGTGCATCGCGGCCACCGACGCCTCGCGCAGTACTCCCACGGCCTCACGCTGCCGTCCGGTCAGCTCGCGGTCCACCTCCAGCGCACCGGTGTGCACGGAGATCAGCGCGAGCTGATGGCCGAGGCTGTCGTGCATGTCCTGCGCAATGCGCTGGCGCTCCCGCAGCCGGGCCTGTCCGGCGATCATCGCGCGCTCGCGCAGCAGGTGGGCGTTGTACGCCCGGAGGGTGTCCAGCAGTGTCCGGCGCTGTGACCAGTAACGGCCGGCGAGGCCGGGCACGACGAGCACGACCAGCAACAACGGGGCGGTGATGAGGAGGCCCGACAGTGAGAAGCCGACCTCCAGGAAGCTCAGGCCGAGGCTGAGGACGTACGCGGCGGTGAAGGTGCCGAGCGCCTTGGCGACCTGGGAGACCCGCCGCCCGGCCGACCAGGCGACGAGGGGGAACAGCGGCGCAAGGCCGACCAGCCCGGCAGAACCGACGGCGACCACCAGCAGTACGGCGGCCGGCAGTACCCGGCGCAGCAGCGTCAGCGCTCCGGCAGCGAGAGCGACGGCGACGATCCGTACGAGGCTCTGCCCCTGCAGGGCCTCGATCCCCGCAGCCAGCAGCGCCAGCCACACGCCCAGCAGCGATTCGCCCACGATGCGCCTGGTGGGCCACATCCCGGGATCGCGGAGCGCCCTGAGGGGGCCGGTCAGCCGCCGGGGCGCCGAACGCAGCCACACCGCCACTGCCTGGCGGGCCGGTATCGAAGGGCGATCCGGCGAAGGGCGACCCGGTATCGCAGGGTCCGTACGTTCCACACGTGTCACCTGGCAAAGGTAAGCAACCCGCCGCGTTCAGGACAGCGCCTTTCGTCGCGAGGCGGGAGCGACCAAAGTCCCGCTACCCGCGGTGCCCGCACGCGCTACCCGCAGTGCCGACGTCCGCCACCCGCAGTGTCGGCCACCGCTACCCACCGTGTTCGAGCCCGCCGCTCGTTCTCACCAGGGGAGCGATCGTCGTGATCAAGGCATCGAACGGGCTATCGTGCCCCGGGCCGGTGCTGGTGTGCGAACAGGGGAGAAGATCTCACGGTGTCTGAGGCGGGGCGACTCGTAGCCGGCCGTTACCGGCTGGTAGAGCACGTGGGCCGCGGTGGTATGGGCACCGTGTGGCGGGCCGAGGACGAGGTGCTCGGCCGCCAGGTCGCCGTGAAGAAGCTGCACGTCCAGCCGCACCTGCACGACGACGAGATCCGGCGCCTCCACGAACGCACCCGCCGCGAGGCCCGCAGCGCCGCCCGGATCACCCACCCCAGCGTGATCGTGGTGCACGACGTCGTCGACGACGAGGGCCTGCCGTGCATCGTCATGGAGTACATACCCTCGGTCACCCTGAGCGACGTCCTGAAGCGGCAGGGCACGCTGCCGCCCCGCGACGTGGCACGGATCGGTGCCAGCATGGCCGCCGCACTGCGCGCCGCACACGACGCCGGAGTACTGCACCGGGACATCAAGCCCGCCAACGTGCTGCTCGGCCACGACGGGCGCATCGTCCTCACCGACTTCGGGATCGCCGTACAGCCCGGAACGCCGTCCCTGACCAAGACCGGCGAGTTGGTCGGCTCGATCCACTACCTCGCGCCGGAGCGCCTGCGCAGCAACGTCGCAGAGCCCGGCCCCGCCAGCGACCTGTGGTCCCTCGGAACGACGCTCTACCAGGCGGTCGAGGGGCGCTACCCCTTCGAGCGGGACACCGCGATCGAGACGGCGTACGCCATCGCCACCGAGACCCACGATCCCCCACGCCACGCCGGGGACCTGACCCCGGTGATCCAGGGGCTGCTCGCGAAGGACCCCGGCCAGCGGCTGGACGTACGCGAGACCGAACGCCTCCTGAGCCGCGCGGCGGCGGGAGCGAGCACCGGGACGGGTACAGGGGCTGGTGCTGGTGCCGGGGCAGGTGCTGGGACGGATACCGGTACGGACGCTGATACCGGTACGGAGACCGTCGCTCGCGCTGGGACGGTTGCTCGTGCTGGGGCAGAGGCCGACACCACTGCCGGATCAGGTACCTACCCCACTGCCGGATCAGGGGCTCACCCCACTGCCGGATCAGGTGCCGACCCCACTGAGGGAACAGTGGCCGCCCCCGCCGATGCGGCCACCCGGGCGGAGCGGATGCCCGGGCAGGGAGGGGCGAGAGGGCCGGGAGGGGCGAGAAGCACTGCGGCTCCAGCCTCCGTACGAGGGCGCAAGCGCGGCCGCCGTACCGCGCTCTGGCTGGCCGCGACGGCGGTGACCGTCGCCGCCGCGACGGGCGGTGTACTGCTGTGGCCGTGGGACGGTACGGGCGCGGTGCGCACCTACCCGCCCGAGGCCCGTTCCTCCAGCAGCCCCTCGAAGCCCGCCCCGTCCACCCCCAGCTTCGCGCCGCCGCCGGTCCCCGCCGGGTACCAGCTCAAGAAGGCCGGCCAGAGCGGCTCCGTCCCCGTCCGGGACGACTGGAAGCCCAAGAAGATGCGCGGAGGCGAGATCGCCTACATCGACCCGACCGGACGGGTGAGTCTGCGCGTCAACGTCGTCGAGTTCGGCGGGGACGATCCGGTCCGCCACTGGCGTGAGACCGAAGAGGAGCAGACACGTCGGGACTGCCCGGGCTACGAGCGGGTGCGGATGCACAACATGACCTTCCGGGGAAGGCCCGCCGGGTACTGGGAGTTCACGTTCAAGGGCCGGGTACGGGACTACCGGGCGGTGGAGGTGGCGTTCAGCGGAGAGGACGGCACCCAGTACGTGGTCTATCTGTCCGCGCCGGACGAGCAATGGCACAAATACCGCCCGGACTTCGACACCGCCGTCAACGGAATCCGCACGGGCGGGTAGGCGAACAGGCGAAACAGCCGTCGCCCTGCCCGCCCTGCGCCCTGCCCGTCCTCCGCGCGCAGGGCGCAGGGCGCAGGGGTGTCCGAAACTTTTTGTCGCGGTGCGGGAATGACGAGCGCTGACCGCCGGTTGACCTCTTCGTACGCAGCGAGACGCTGCACTGAACGGGGGGAAGCAACCATGCCGACGGACACCATCACCGCGGACGCGAACGCCACCCCCACTGCCGCCACGGCCACCCCCACTGTCGCCACGGCTGCTACCGCGGTCCACGGCACCGTCGACAAGGGATACGAGGGCGTGCGCGAGGAGTTCGCCGCCTTCGTCGCAGGGGAGGAGAACGACCCGGGTGCCCAGCTCGCCGCGTACAAGGACGGGAAGCTGGTCGTCGACCTATGGGCGGGAGACGTCACCGGGGACTCGCTGACCGGGGTCTTCTCCGTCACCAAGGGCGCCGCCCACCTGGTGGTCGCGCTGCTCGTACAGGACGGGGTCCTGGAGCTCGACCGCAAGGTCGCCGACTACTGGCCGGAGTTCGCCGCCGAAGGCAAGGGCGCGCTGACGCTGCGCGAACTGCTCGCGCACCGCTCCGGTGTCATCGGCGCGGACGACGGTTTCACGCCCGAGGAGCTCGCCGACGACCGCGTGATCGCCGAACGGCTCGCCGGGCAGCGGCCGTTCTGGCAGCCGGGCGTCGGTTATGGCTATCACGCCCTGGTGATCGGCGCGCTCACCGGCGAGGTGGTACGGCGGGTCACCGGCCGCTCCATCCAGGAAATCTACGAGGAGCGGGTCCGGGCACCGTACGACCTCGACTTCTTCCTGGGCCTGCCCGAGTCCGAGCGGGCCCGCCACCGCGACGCGCTGCCGATGCTGCCCACGCCCGAGCAGCACGCCGAGCTGACCGCCAACGCGGGCGGCCGCTACAGCCGGCTCGCCATCGCCTTCAACATCAGCGCCGACCCGTCCTTCGACCTGACCGCGTTCGTCAACTCCGACGTCTCGCTGACGAAGAGCCAGGCCTCGGTCGGCGGCGCGGGCAACGCCCGTGGCATCGCCGGGATGTACGCCGCGACCATCGGCGGCTTCAACGGCCTGGGCCCACTGCTCAAGCCGGAGACGATCGCCGAGTTCTCCCGCATCCACTCGCACGGTACCGACTTGGTCGTCAACTTCCCGAACCCGTTCGCCCTGGGCTTCGAAGCAGTCAGCGTGCTCTTCCCCGCGCTCGGTGCCAACGCCTTCGGGCACAGCGGCGCAGCCGGCTCACTCGCCTTCGGCGACGCACGCTCGGGCCTCGCATACGGCTACACACGCCGCCGCTGCGCCTTCCCGGGCGGCGTCGCCCCCGAGAACGCCCGCCTGTCAAAGGCGGTCTACGAGGCCGCGATCGCATAACTCCGGAGCCGTGACCGCACCGCTCTGCCTATTCGGGCCGGCCGGCTATTCGATGGTGACTACCCAGTCGCCCCAGGTGATGCGGCACACGCCGTCCGGCTCGATACGGACCGGGAACCCGTAAACACCCAGACTGCCCTGCGTGTTGAAGAGGTGGCGGATGCGTTCCAACGTAGTCCACAGGCGGCGGGGGCCGCCCTGGTGCACAGTCGGGGGATTGTCCCGGTGCCCCTCGGCGCGTGCCCATGAGCCGTCCGCGTGCAGCAGCCATGCCGTGTGCTGCTCGCCCTGTTCCTCTTCCTCGTAGTGCGTCTCGACTCCGGGCACGGCCAGGAACAGCTGCGTTTTGACCTCCCAGGCGCTATCGACGTTGAGTACCGGATATCGGCCGACGGTGACCTCTTCCCCGTCTTGGCTACGGGTGTGGGGGAATTGGGCCATGAGCCGGGGCGGGTAGTCGGCCCCGTGGCGGATGCCCATGAAACCGGCCTGGTGCGGCTCGACGCGCCCGGCAGCACCACCGTCGGCGGTCTTATCCGCGCCGATCACCATGCCCGTGCCGCTGATCGTGCACACCAGCCGCCCCCCTGGCCGCAGCGCGGTAAGCCAGGATGCGGGGATGCGTGGGACCGACACCATGGCCACGATCCGGTCATAGGTGGCGGGCAGCTTCCCCGTAGCGTCCAGGGTGACCACCTCGGGCCGGTGCCCGACATCGGCGAGCCGTTCGCGCGCCGCCTCGGTCAAGTACGGATCCACGTCCATGCTTGTCACGTGACGATCGCCGAAGCGATGGCACAGCAACGCCGAGGAATACCCCGACCCGGTGCCCACGTCGAGCACGTCCATGCCTTGGTCGGGGCGCACGTGCCGGAACATCTGCACCACCAACGAGGGCAGAGTCGCCGAGGACGATGGCGTCCCCTCCGGCCGGTCGTCGGGCTTGGCACGGTCGGCGTGCAGCGTCCCGAGCTGGGTCACGAGCGAGGTGTCGTTGTACGCCGCACGCGTCCATGCCGCCGGATCGCTCGGCCCGTCCACCAGCCTCGGCCCGTCCGCTGACCCCGGCCCGTTCGCCTCGTGCTCCCACCAGCGGGGCACGAAGAGGTGACGGGGCGTGGCGCGCACGGCCTCGCGCCACCGGGACTGCGGGTGCGTCACCGCTTCTGCGAGCGCAGCGGCGCGTTCCTGCCAGCTAGCGGTCACTGTGCACCGCCGGGGGAGACGAGCGGCAGGGCGCTGGGGAACTTGGGCAGGCACGCGGGCTGTCCGGGCTGGCAGGCGGAGTCATCGGGCGCACACCCGCCCGCGCTCGCAGCCGGTACCTGCTCGACGGTCCGCCACCACTGCTCGGACCCGATGAGGTCACCGAGCCGCTGCTCGCGGACGTTGCCGCACGGCATGAATCGCGACAGGACGCACAGGGCGAGATCGCCGTTGGGCAGGATTGCTGCCCGGCCCCGCCCGCAGCGCCCGCACAGCGCGTCGACGCCCGGCGCAGCGGTGCCGCCCGCGCGACCGACCGCACGTACCCGGTCCATGGTCACGTTCGTGATGCCCAGGGCTTCGATCTCCGCGCGTGCTTCCTGTACGCGCTGTCCGTCGAAGACTTCCACGATGCCAACCCGTACGGGGATGCCCCGGCGGCGTGCCTCGGTGATGTTGGCGAGGGTGCGCAGGTAGCTGCCGGTGCGGGTGGTGATGCGGTCGTGTTCGTCGGGATTGTCGCTGTAGTAGCTCGTGGCGAGCGTCACGCCGTCCCGGGCGAACACGTCCCACCACGCGGGCCGGACGTGAAACAGGTTGCTGTACACCTCGACGCTCAGCCCAAGGCTCAGGCTGAGGTCGACCAGCTCGATCCAGTGCGGATACAGCGTCGGCTCGCCACCGATGAGTTGAAGGTGCGGGATCGCGAGCGTCGCCGCGTCGTTGATCACCTGCTTCCAGTCTGCGGGCGTCATGGTGCCGTGTGTGCCCTGCGGGCTCGACTCGGACAGGCAGTGCGTACAGGTGAGTTGGCACCCTGCCGTGATCTCCAGTTCAAGCGAACTGAGAAGCCCTGCCGGGGCGTTGGCGGGGTTGTCCATGATGGTAGTCATGGTCGCGCACTCCTTTGTGCCGTGTGTGCCATGCCTGCCTGTGCTCATGCCCGTGCCGCCGTCCGATGGGGGTGGCGGCGGATCTCCACGCTGAAGTCGGTCGCCTTCGACCCGTCTCCTGAGGCGTAGGCTGCCTCGCGCTGTTTAGCGAGGGCCCCGCACACGTCGCACCCGGCGACAGGCGCGGGATCTGACACCGGTTCCAGCAGGGTCGGCACCTACGGGGCATCAGCCCGCCACCTCCACCCCGTGGATCCAGCGCGGCCCCGCGTCGTAGCCCAGCTCGGCCAGCCACAGCGCCCGCCGACGCCCACGCTGCAAACGGCGCTCCCGGCGTTCCTCGGGGGTAAGAACGTACGGGCGGATGAGGGGAGTGTCCTCGCCGCGCAGCGGTACCTCGACCGGTTGCCTGGTTACGCGGGGAAGCGCGAACGTCGCCGCGTCCTCACACAGCGCAACGGGCAGTGCGGCGGTGGACCGGTGGCGCCCCCGTGCGGGCAGTAGTAGCCGCAACAGCGGCTCGAAGAGTCGGGCGATACAGTTCGGCATGTTGACCTGCTTCCGTCAGGTTGGCCATGCCCCCGGGCCGCTCGCAGCGCGGTTGCGGGGGTCTTCTGACGTATGCATCGTGCCGACAGTCAAAGGCCGGAACTATCAGGCATCGCTGATAGCCCCGGCCACTGCATGACGGTAGGTCACATTCCTAGCCACGCACCATAGTTACTGAAGGTGTCCGGCATCCTGCGCTTGGCCGCCTCCAGCCCCGCGTATGTCTCGCGCACCGTGGGGTGGTACCGCGTCTGTTGGGGTGCAAGCTTGCGCGCCTTCAGCAGGCTCTTGAACGCCGAGTCGGTGCGGCCCGTCCACATCTGCGCTCGCGCCACCTCGGTGTGGTGGTGAGCGAGGCGCGACGGGGGCCACCCGTCCGGAATCGAGATCCTGTGGGCGGAGTCCACGGCTTCTTGATACAGGTCGAGTTCTGCCAGAACACTCACCCGATGCACGCCGACATTGGTGGGACCGAACGACAGCCAGTGGATCTTCTCGGCCGGTCCAGTCCGCTTCGCGATCCGCTCAGCTTCGCTGAGATGGCCCTCTGCGGTGTCCTTGTCCTTGTCGCGGCCCGCCAGCACGGCGGCCCCGAGGTGGATCTGTCCGGTAACGGCATCGAGCACGTGCCCCGGCTCCGCCTGCTCCAAGGTGGACATGCCCAATCGGACCAGTCGCTTGCCCGTCCGGTAGTCACTTGCCCTGAGATAGGCAAGCGCCCGCAGGTACTGGCGTAGCCCACTCAGAACTGGATCTGAGGCGCGTTGCGCTGCCCAGTCCAAGCGATCCAGCGCCACCGTGCACAAGTCGGGGAACCCGAGCTTCGTCGTCACGTCGTACGCCGTGCGGTACGTACTCGCGAGCAACCGCCAGTTGCGGTCGATGGGGGCTGTGTGCGCCGTCGTTGTGGCCTCAAGGATCAGGCCGGGAAGGTCAGCGGCAACCTGCTTGATGTTCGTTGCGCGGACCAGTGCGCACAGCTTGTCGGCATGCGCCTCCAGTTCCTCTACCGGCCGTGGTGTCACGTCCGGATCAGGACCGAGGTCGTAGACATTCAGCGCCTCGCGAATCGGGTTGATCAGGACGTCTAGTTGGTCCTGGCGCAGCTCTTCGAGGTAGGGCTGACCGGTCAGTTCGATGACCTGGGCCGACAGGGCGCGGGCGAGGGCGCCGATCACTGACGGGCTGGCGGGCAAGACGCCCTGCTCGACCTTGGTGAGGGTGCTGTACGAGACATGCGAGAGATCGGCCAACTCGCGTTGCGTCAACCGACGGACTTTGCGCACGTGCGCGATGCGCGCGCCCGTGTGCTCGTCAATGTGCGGGGGCATACTGGTCTCCGTTCTGCATCGACACCAGAACGGTACTCCTGGCCAGTCACAGGGGAACGGTGATCGGCCCTCGTCGCCCGGCGGGGGCCGTTTGCTGTGATCAGAGGGCGGTCAGCGGTGGGTTCCTGTCTCCAGTCAGGCCGTTGTAGCTGTGACTCGGGAAGTCGGGTCGAAAACCTGACGGTAGGTGTCAAGTTATGGTGGGACGTTTCCTCCTGCGCGGCATCACGTGTCTGTGCCACATGTCTTTTGTCTCTGTAGGTCTGTAGGAACGGGAGCCTGCCCTGATGGACACCACCATTGATCCCCGGCCGCTGCTGGAGCGCGCGACCGGCCAGTTCGCCGCCCTGGTTGCCGCCGTCGAGCCCGGGCGACTCAACGACCGTACGCCGTGTCCGGAGTTCGATATCCGCGCTTTGATAGGCCATGTGCTGGGCAACACGCTTGCCTACGCGTACATCGCCGAAGGCGGCACGATCGCGGACGAGCCGGGGGATATCAAGGAAGTCCCGGGTGACGACTGGGCGGCGGCGTATGCGGTGGCCGGGGACCGGCTGGTCGCCGCTTCCCGGGGGTTGACCGATGGGGGCCTCGACCACGTGGTCGACCTTGGCTTCGCGAAGATGCCGATGCGTGCCGCGTTGGGCGCGATCACCATGGAGCTGGCTGCGCACACGTGGGATCTGTGTGAGGCGTTGGGTTACTCCCCGGAATCCATGGGTGCCCGAGAACTCGATCCCGAAGTGGGCGGCTTCGCATTGGCGTATGCCCAGGAGACGCTGCCGGCGGAGCGGCGCGGGGCCCCCGTGCCCTTCGAACCGGTGCGGTCCGCGCCCGAGGGGGCGGACGCGTACGGGCGGCTGGCGGGCTGGTTGGGGCGGGAGGTGCGTGGGGGCACCCCAGGTGCCTGACTGGTTACCGTACGGCAGGACCCGCCTCCAGGCGTGCCGCCCGGATGATTCCCTTGCCCTGGTCAAGGAATGGCACAAGGAGTTCACTTCATGAGAACAGACATCGACCTCACCGCCGCTCAGTGGGGTAAGTCCTCGTACAGCAGCTCCAATGGGGGCAGTGCCGTCATCGACCGGAGTGACACCGTCTGAACGGTGCTATACGCCGGTGGCGCCGTCGATGCGTTCCCGGAGCAGGTCGGCGTGGCCGTTGTGGCGGGCGTACTCCTCGATCATGTGGACGTAGATCCAGCGGAGGCTGACGTCCTGGTCCATGAAGCGGCCGGTGTCTGTCAGAGCGCGGTCGGCGCAGTGCTCGCGGGCGTAGGAGATCTCCGCGTGCCAGGTGGTGAGAGCGTCGTGCAGGGTGGCGCCCTCGGCCAGCTCGAAGCCGCCGTCGGGGCCATCCGGGTCGGCCTGCGGGTCGTAGATGGGCGGGACCTGTTCGCCGGCGAACACTCGACGGAACCAGTTCCGCTCCACCTCCGCCATGTGCTGGACGAGGCCGATCAGAGTGAAGCCGGACGGTGGCACAGACGTGACGGCGGCTTGCTCATCGTCCAGCCCCTCGCACTTCATGGCGAGTGTGGTGCGGTGAAAGTCGAGCCAGCTTTCGAGCGTGGTGCGCTCGTCGGCGTTCAGGGGCGGCAGAGGGCGTTCGATGCTCACCGGTCGATTATCTCCAGCGGCCGAAATCATAGGCGGGCCGGCCCTCACTGCGGGGCAAACGGTGATCGTTATCGTGGGATGAGGTGGACCTCAGGCAACTCGACGGGCGCAGCAGGGCGGCCGGCCTGGAGAGACCAGACCTGGCCGGTGCGGTCGTCGGCGAGGATGGTCTCGATCGCGGCGGCGACCTCGTCCGGTTCGGCGAGCAGCAGTCCGTGGGCGAGCAGGGTGGTGCGCAGCGAGGCGAGGGCGGGTGTGTTCACCAGGCCGGGGCAGATGGTGTTGAGACGGATGTGGTCTCGTTCCAGCAGCGGGGCGGCCGAGCGGACCAGGCCGATGAGGGCGTGCTTGGCGGTGGCGTAGAACACGTCGGGCGAGCCGGTCAGTCCGGCAATACTGCCCGTGATGAGGAGGTGCCCGCCGCCCTGCCGTCGCAGCTGGGGCAGCGCGGCGTGCAGGCCGTATACGACGCCGTCCAGGTCTGTGCGCATGGTGTCCCGGTAGCGCTGTGGCGAGAAGTCGTCCAGTCCGCAGCGGCCGGCGATCGCGGCGTTGAGCACGACCGCGTCCAGACGGCCGAACTCCTCGACGGTGCACGCCACTACGTGTTCGTTGTCATCGGCCGAGGCGACGTCGGTGGCGACGAAGAGTCCGCCGCAGTCGTCGGCGACAGCGGTGGCGCGGGCGGTGTCGATGTCGGCGATGGCCACGCGCCACCCGTGGCCGGCCAGCCGTCGTGAAGTGGCGGCTCCTATGCCTGAGGCGCCGCCGGTGATCAGTGCTACCGGACCGTCGGCAGCCTGACGTCCCATCATGTCGACTTTCCGGCGGAGGTGATGGGGTTGACGGGGTTGATGGGGGTGATCGTCAGGCCGCGGCTGCGCAGCCCGTTGCAGCGCAGGTAGGCACGTCCGAAGAAACGCTGGAAGGCCAGGATCGCCAGCACGGTCACCCCCAGCAGCACATCGTCGAGGACCGGCACCAGGTCGATCGGGAGGGTCATCGCCATGACGATCCGTGCGGTGCTGTCGATCAGGCAGGCGACGCCCCAGAACGCGCTGGAGATCCACAGCATCCGGCGGAAGGCTGGATATCGGTCCCAGTTGCCCGCGAGCGTTCGCTGCTTGCCCTTGTCCACGACGACCCGGGTCGCCTCGTAGAGAAACGGTCGCTGGGAGAGCAACGTGCACAGGATCCACACGCCGATCGCGGCCAGGCCCCAGCCGTTGCGGATCAGTAGGAGGCGGGGGCTGCCGGTGACGAATGACATCGCGACGGTCAGGGCGATCGTGCCGAGCAGGAAGAGCTGCAATCCGCCGATCCGGCGTTCGGTGACGAGGCCGCGGACCGCTCCGACTGCCGGGATCACGGCACCGGCCAGCAGCGCGAGGAACTGGTTCACCCCCAGCCAGCGCAGACCGTAGAAGAGGGCGAGCGGAATGACGACATGGACCAGCAGTACGTGGCGTGAGCCGCCACCGGCCCGTGCGGGACGTTGCGCGTCCAGGTTCTCTGTCACCACCACACAGCCTTTCTGAGCGTCGATAGCATCGATAGCATCGATTTCTGAGGGGGTGCCCGGGGCTGGTCTTGAGGTGGGGGCGCACCGTGCGCACCGTGTGCTGCCCGGGCGGAGGGGTCAGTCGGACCGGGTGGCGCGTGCGAACGCGGTGACCAGTTCGTGGGTGTACGCGTCGAAGTCCAGCCCCGGCTCCCCGCGCAGTCGCTGGGCGGCGGCGTCGACGGCACCGCGGATCATCACCGCCATCGCATGGACATCGAAATCGCGGAACTCGCCGCTGCGCTGCCCTGCCGACAGCAGTTCCTCCAGCCCGCGCACGCTCGGTTCCTGCGCGCTCTGCGACGTGTACGGCCGTCCGCCCGGCTCGCGCACATGCGGTCCGATTTCGGCGAGCGCCAGCATCGCCCGTGGGTGCTCGCGCAGGAACCGCAGGTTGGCCTCCAGGTAGGCGCGCAGCTTGCCCGCCACCGTCTCCTGCCCCGCCATGCGGGCACCGATGAACTCCGCCCCGGCCGTGAAGACCTCCCGCACGATCTGGTGCATCAGATCGTCCTTGTCGGCGAAGTGATACGAGATCATCCGCGGGCTGCTCAGTCCGGCCCGCTCGGTGATCTTGACGAACGACGCCTTGACGTAGCCGAGTTCCGCGATCGTGTCGATCGCCGCCGCCACGATCTGCGCCCTGCGCGCCGCATTGGTGAACGTGCGGCGCTCTGTCTGCTCGGTCAGCTCTGTTCGCCCTGTCTGCTCGGTTCGTGCCATGTCCTTCCCCGACCTTCCCCGGTAGCGTTTATTTGACTGGATAAACAGTACCCCAGCTGAATCAGGTTTGTGTCTCCGGGCGGGCCGTTGTGTGGAGGGTTGCGTGGAGGAGGGAGGCGGTGAAGGGGTGTTGGGGGGGGGCAGGACGCGGTGGGCCGGGCCCTGTTCGAGGAGTTCGCCGGCGTCGAGTACGGCGATGTGGTGGGCGAGGGCGGCGGCGGTGTCCAGGTCGTGGGTGATGAGGACCAGGAACAGGTCGTTGCGGTCGCGGAGCAGGGCCGCGAGGAGGTTCAGGATGCTCCGGCGGGTGACGGTGTCGAGGCCGGAGGTGATCTCGTCGCAGATCAGGACGCGGGGGTGGGCGAGTAGGGCGCGGGCGAGGGCGGCGCGCTGGAGTTCGCCGCCGGAGAGCTGGGCGGGGTGGCGGTGGGCCAGGTCGTGAGGGAGGCCGAGGCTGCTGAGTGCCCTCACGGCCGCCACCACACTGAGCCCCGTCCGGCCCGTTCAGCCCGCCCAGGCCTCCGCCCAGGCGGCGTCGGCCGGAGCACCCCCGCCGGCTGCGGCTCGATGGGCGGTCTCTTCGACGCCCCGGGCGTGGATCCCGTACCGACGAACGCCGCGGCCGAACGGGCCTACCTCGCGTCACTCCACGCCATGGCCGACGACTGCGCCAAGGGCGCGGCCGGCCTGCTGCCCTACCTGTCCACCGAGCAGACGGCCCACGACATGGACGCGATCCGCGCCGCGCTCGGCGAACCGAAGGCCGGCTTTCTCGGCGTTTCCTACGGCAGCTACCTCGGTGCGGCGTACGCCGCCCGGTTCCCGGACCGGGTGGGACGCATGGTGCTGGACAGCGTGGTCGGCCCTTGGGGCTGGTACGACTTCGACGTGATCCAGAGCCGGGCGCTGCTGCGCCAGCGTGACACCTTCTTCGCCTGGACCGCCGCGCATGCGCAGCGCTTCGGTGCGGGCGCGAACGCGACCGCCGTACGCCGTTCCTATCTGCGGGTACGACAAGGGCTCGCCGCGCGGCCTGTGGACGGCTTCGGCCCGGCGGAGTTCGACCGCGCCGTGTACCGCGCGCTGGGCCGCACCGAACGCTGGGCGGGCCTCGCCGACGGCATACGCACGTACCTCACCAGCGGCGGCGTCGACGGAATGCGCCCGGAGTCCGCCTTCGACGGCCCCGACTCCCGTAACTACGAAGCGGCCAACCGCATCGTCAAGTGCGCCGACGGCCCCGCGCCCACCCCGCGTGCGACAGCCATGGACATCCGCCGCACCCGCCGCCTCGACCCCCAGCCGGTCCTCACCGGTATGGAGGCCTCCGTCTGCGCCTCCTGGCACCACCACCCCGGCCACCGCACTCCGCTCGGCAGCCCCGAGGCCCCGCCCGTCCTGCTGGTCGCCTCCGCGCACGATCCCGTCACGCCCATCCAAGGCGCCCGCCGACTGCGCACACTGCTGCCCGGCTCCCGCCTGGTCACCCTCGACAACGACTACTCCCACGGGGTGTTCGCCAGCCGGGGCAACGCCTGCGTGGACACCACGGCGGCCGCGTACCTCGTGGACGGGGTGATGCCGACGTCGGACGTCCGCTGCGCGGGACCCGGGCTTCCGAAAGCGCCGTAACGGCTTACTGGAGAGAAGCCGTAACGGCTTAGTGGAGAGAGGTTGTAACGGCCTACTGGAGAGAGGAAAACGGGCTCCCGAAGTCGCCATAGCACAACGGGAGTACGACGGGCGACCATCGGAACCTCGTCGAATGGCCAGAGTGGCCGGAAATCGCCCTTGGGGGAGATGGGTAGCGCGGTCTCGCGGAGGGAGGACCTCCCCCGCGGCGTCCCCTTTCCCAGCGAGACCAACGCACACCAGGACAAACGCGAACAGCTTCGCGTTAATCTTCTCGGACAATACTTGGCGAGAACCCGCACTGCAATACGGAGCCGCCGTGACCACAGCGCACCACGTGACCACAGTGCACCCCGTGACCACAGCGCACCCTGCGCGCCTGCGGGCCCCGGGCGAGACCCGGCCCGGCGGGCGTACGGCCCGCACCCGTCAGGCCGTACTGGCTGCCGTCTTCGAGGAGTTGGGCGAGGGCGGCTTCGCCGAGCTCACCATGGAGAAGGCCGCGCAGCGGTCGGGAATCCACGTGGCCACGCTCTACCGGCGCTGGCGCTGCGTGGAGGGCCTGGTCTGCGCGTTGCTGACGGATCTGAGCGACGGCGTACCCCTGCCGGACACCGGCACGCTGTACGGCGATCTGCGGGCGATGTCCCGCTCGCTGGCCGCTTTCTACGAGGAGCCGCGGATGCGCCGGCTGATCGAAGCGGTGGTCTCCGCCGCGGCGCGCCACCCGGAGGCGGCCACGGTCCTGCGGTCGTTCTTCGAGGAGCGACTGCCGCTGTCCGGCCGGATGGTGGAGCGGGCCGCGGAACGCGGTGAAGTGCCCCCGGACACCGACCCGGTGGAGGTGATGTCGGCCCTCGGCGCGCCCTTCTACTACCGGATGCTGATCGTCCGCCGTCCCGTCGATGCCCCTCTCGCCGAGTCCGCCGCCACCGCCGTATGGGCGGCGGCCCGCGCGGGCGCGTACGCCAGGAAGGACGGCGGAGGGATGGATGGCGGCGGGAAGGACGGCGGAGGGGAAGATGGCAGGGGGAAAAACGGCGGCGGGCCGGCGGACGATGCCGCCGGCCCGCGCACTGGGCCTGTGCTGCCGGAGTGAGGGCCGGTGAGGCGAGGCCTGCTTCCTCAAGCGAGGCTGCTTCCTCAAGCGAGGCTGCTTCTTCAGGCGAGGCCTGCTTCCTCAGAGGGCCTACTTCTTCAGCAGCCCCGCCATCCACGCCTCGACCTCGTCGGCCCGCCGCGGCAGGGCGGCCGACAGGTTCCGGTTGCCGTCGTCGGTGACGAGGATGTCGTCCTCGATCCGTACGCCGATGCCGCGGTACTCCTCGGGCACCGTCAGGTCGTCCGCCTGGAAGTACAGACCGGGCTCGACGGTCAGCACCATGCCCGGCTCCAGCGTGCCGTTGACATACGCCTCGGTGCGGGCCGCGGCGCAGTCATGGACGTCCAGGCCGAGCATGTGGCCGGTGCCGTGCAGGGTCCAGCGGCGCTGCAGGCCCAGCTCCAGCACCCGCTCGACCGGGCCCTCGATCAGGCCCCACTCGACGAGCTTGGTGGCGAGGACGCGCTGCGACGCATCGTGGAAGTCGCGGAAGGCGGCGCCCGGCTTGACCGCCGCGATGCCCGCCTCCTGGGCTTCGTAGACCGCGTCGTAGATCTTGCGCTGGAAGTCGGTGTAGCGGCCGTTGATCGGCAGGGTGCGGGTGACGTCGGCGGTGTAGAGGGTGGTGGTCTCCACACCGGCGTCCAGAAGCAGCAGGTCGCCGGAGCGGACCTGGCCGTCGTTGCGGACCCAGTGCAGCGTGGTGGCGTGCGGGCCGGCGGCGCAGATCGAGCCGTAGCCGACGTCGTTGCCCTCGACGCGGGCACGCAGGAAGAAGGTTCCCTCGATGTAGCGCTCGGACGTGGCCTCCGCCTTGTCCAGGACCTTCACGACGTCCTCGAAGCCGCGCACTGTCGAGTCGACGGCCTTCTGCAGCTCGCCGATCTCGAATTCGTCCTTGACCGCCCGGGCCTCGGAGAGGTAGACCCGCAGCTCCTCGTCGCGCTCGGCGGTGACCTTGTCGGTCAGCGCGGCTTCGATGCCGGCGTCGTGGCCGCGTACGACGCGGACCGGGCCGGTGGCCTCCTTGAGAGCGTCGGCCAGCTCGCGCACGTCCTTGCAGGGGACGCCGAGCAGCGCCTCGGACTCGGTCAGGCTGTGGCGGCGGCCGACCCACAGCTCGCCCATGCCGTTCAGCCAGAACTCGCCGTTCTCACGGTTGGAGCGGGGCAGCCGGTAGATCGTCGCCGTGTGGCCCTCTCCGGCCCCGTCCTTGGCCCCGGCTCCGTCCTTGGCGGGCTCCAGGACGAGGACGCTGTCGTCGGTCTGGTCGCCGGTGAGGTAGACGTACTCCGTCGAGGCGCGGAAGGAGTACTCGGTGTCGTTGGAGCGGGTCTTCAGGTTGCCCGCGGGGATCACCAGGCGCTCACCGGGGAAGCGCGCGGAGAGCGCGGCACGGCGGCGGGCGGCTTGGGGGGCCTGCTCGATCGGCTGCAGATCCCGCAGCTCGGTGTCGGCCCAGCCGCTCTTCATGTTCTCCGCGAGCTCATCCGAGACGCCCGGGTAAAGGCCGTTCTTGCGCTGCTTGATCGGCTGCTCGTCCGATTCCGGGGTCTCCGGCGTCAGCTCGTCGGTCACCATGCCTCCTCGTAAGAGTGAACGCATTCCATCGTATGTGTGCAGGGAACGCGGTCCAGGGGCCGGAACGTGTGACCTCTCAGTCATTACGGTCATAGGGCGCATGGCGGGCGGAGAAGGCGCAGGCGTAGAGGGTGCGGGCGTAGAAGGTGCGGGCAGGGAAAGTGCGGGAGTGGGGCACGGTCGGGCGGGCCTCGTGCGCCGTCCCCGTTACCTTCTGCTGCTTTCCGCTACTCCGTGTAATCCCGACTTCGCCTCCGTGCAATCCCGTCTTCACCGAGGCCTGCGGCCTGCTCTCCCTCTACTCCTCAGATGTCTCCTACTCCTCAGACATTTCCTACTCCTCGGATGTCTCCTACTCCTCGAAGTAGGCCGCCAGCAGAACCACGTCCTCTTCCGACGAGGGATCGTCCAGCCCCTGCGGCAGCATCGTGCGCACCACGTGATCCACCACCGCTTCCGGATCATGGCGGCTCGACCTGGGGACGCTCGCGGCGGCCGTGTGCAACCGGGCGAAGGCGCGGTCCATGGGCTCGCCCGTCCGGTGGAGCAGTCCGTCGCTGTAGAGCAGCAGGGTCTCGCCGGCGGCCGGCTCGATCTCCACGCTCGGCGCTTCCCAGCAGGCCAGCATGCCCAGCGGCGCGGACAGCGAGGTCTCGACGAACTCGGTCCGTAGATCGCCGAGGATCAGCGGCGGGCAGTGCCCGGCCCCGGCCAGCACCAGCTTGCGGGGCGCGAGGGCGCCAGGCGCACCATCCGGCGCCTCGCCTTGTGCACCGTCCGGCTGACCGAGCGGCGGCTCGGTGAAGGCGAACAGCGCGGTGGCACTGCGGGCCGGCTCGGTCAGCCGGAGCAGCAGCTCCAGGTCGGAGAGGACCGCGACCGGATCCTCACCCTCCATGACCGCGTACGCGCGGAGCGACGCCCGCAGCCGCCCCATGGCGGCCACCGCGCTCGGCCCGGATCCGGTGACCGAACCGACGGCCAGGCCCAGCGCCCCTTCGGGCAGCGGCAGCGCGTCGTACCAGTCGCCGCCGCCGCGCGGGCCGGTGCTGTGCCGGATCGCCAGGCGTACGCCGGGGACCCGCGGCAGCCGGTGCGGGAGCAGCTCCTCGCGCAGGGTGGCGGCGGCCTGTCGGCTGCGGTGGAGTTCGAGAAGGCGGGCGAGGTGCTCGGCGGCGTGTGCGCGGTAGAGGCCGATGAGATGGCGCTGGCGCTCGGTGGGCGCGGCGGGTTCGTCGTAGAGCCAGACCGCGGCGCCGGTGCGGCCGACCGGGTCGGCGGTGAGCGGGACGGCGTAGCTGGCGGCGTATCCGAGGCGGGCGGCGACCTCGCGCAGGCGGGGGTCGAGGTCCTTCTCACCAAGGATGTCGGGCTCGCTGATCTCGCGGATATCGCAGGTCGTCTTGCGGTTTCCGTAGCTCTCGCGGGACTCGCGGGACTCGCGGGACTCGTGGGTCCCGAGGGCGTCGCAGGTGTCGCAAGCGGCGCTGGTGCTGGTGCCGTCGCCGGTGCTGGTGTCGTCGCCGGTGGTGCCGGGCTCGGGGAGGCCGTCCAGTATCCGCGCGTACGACAGGGCGCGGCGTGGGACGGTCTCGATGTGCCCGATCTCGGCGTGGCCGAGGCCCAGGCCGACGGTGGTCTCCGGGCCGAGTCCGTCGGCGGGGGCCAGGACGACCAGCCCGCGGCGCGCGCCGACCAGGGCGGCGCCGGCCCGCAACAACTCGTGGAGGGCCTCCTCCAACGTGCGGGTACGGGCGAGTTGTTCGGTCAGGTCGTGCAGGGTGCTGAGGTCGGAGATCCAGCCGGCCAGCCGGTCCTGGACCGCGGCGAGTTGGTCGAGGGCGGAGATGTCGGAGGAGCCGGAAGAGCCGGAAGAGCTGGAAGGGCCGGAAGAGCCGGGAGTACCGGAAGGGTCGGAGGGGAGACCCGACGCGGGGTCGGGGGCGCCTTCGCGACCACCGGCGGAGGCGCCCGCCGGGCCGTCGGCCGTGCTGTCGGCCGAGCCGCTGACCGAGCCGCCGACCGACCCGTCCGCTGAGCCGTCGGAGGTGCCGGACGAGGAGTCGGCGGTGCGGTCCGCAGAGGTGTTCTCCGGATGCGGGCCGACAGTGTGCGTGGGAGTGGGGAGAGCTGGTTCGATTCCAGCCACTTTTGGTACGTGTGGGGCGGTCATGGCTGACGACCGTCGTCACGCAGGGCGTTACACCAGGTCAGGCCGCTGTTAGCTAGGGAGTGCGGCATTTTGTTGAGTGATGTTGTGCGGGACTTTTGGCCGCGCAATTTCCTCAATAGCATCGCAAACCCCCATGTCATGCTGCTCCGCTATCAATGCCTCCACATGTACACGCACCAACGAGGGGATGTCCAGCATTGTCCCCATGGGGTTTGTGGTGTCAGCGAGGTCTGTGGATTGGCCTGAAAACGGCCCCCTGAGCGTCAATTTGAGGTCGACTGGCGCCGATCGACAGCGCGTCATCACCACAGTGGCGGGTACGTACTCGGGAAGGTGCGCGGTCAGTTGGGGCCGCACCGGAACTCTCCGGCGGGCACCGGCGTCTCACACGACGACGACCGTGACGCACCCCGAGTGGCGGGGACTGCACAAACGGAAGCGCAAGCGCCATGCGCGCGCCACCCCCCGCCATGTTCCACGCTCGGCGTATGGCGTGATGCGCTGCCTCGTACGTGCGGTGACCAAAGATCCACGCGGCGTGATCGATGTGCGAGCGACCCTGACCCGGATCGCACGGCTGCCGGGCCGCGAAAGACGCCACACGACGGCATCGAGCGGCACGGGCGAAGCGCAGGTGAACCGGCGAGCAGTGTCGTGCCGTGCCCGGTAGTGCCACGCGGTGCGCGGTGGCGCCACGGGGTGTGCGGTAGTGCGTGGTAGCGAAGCAGAGCTCAGTAGTCAGTAGTGCGGCAGTGCAGTGCAGCAGATGCAAGTGCAGTGCAGCAGATGCAGCAGTGCGGTAGTTCCCAGCAGTGCGGTAGTTCCAGTAGTGCAGTAG
The DNA here is from genome assembly GCF_042895955.1 of Streptomyces sp. NPDC001339. Classification (NCBI taxonomy): domain Bacteria; kingdom Bacillati; phylum Actinomycetota; class Actinomycetes; order Kitasatosporales; family Streptomycetaceae; genus Streptomyces; species Streptomyces sp. NPDC001339. The sequence goes on from NZ_JBIAWT010000004.1 coordinate 593,171, forward strand.
TGCCCAGTAGTGCGATGGACGAAGCCCTCGGCGTTAACGGAAAGGAACGAGCGCTCATGCGCGAGATCCTCGGAAGGCGACGCAAGCTCCTGTTCCGGCGCGGCGGACGGTCGGCGCAGCTCGGCGCGGCGCTCCACTGCGCCACCGAGTGGCAGTGGCCGGTGCTTCCCGGTGTGGGACTCAGGTCCGCCGGGCGGCCGCCGGCCGGCGCCCGGCTCGGCCTCGGAGGGCGGCCCACCCGTCGGTGCAACTGCCCCGACCCCGAGTGCGTGGTGCCCGGCGCGCACCCCTTCGACCCGGGCCTGCTGGCCGCCACCACCGATGCCCGGATGGTGCGTTGGTGGTGGACCAACCGGCCGGACGCCCCGGTCATCCTGGCCACCGGCGGCCGGGCGCCCTGCGCGGTGAGCCTGCCCGCCGTCGCCGGCGCCCGTGCCATGGCGGCGCTGGACCACTTCGGCGTCCGCGTCGGCCCCGTCGTGGCCACCCCGACCCGCTGGTCGCTGCTCGTATCGCCGTACGGCCTCGCGGAGTTGGGTGAGCTGCTGTATTCCCAGGACTGGGTACCCAGCTCGCTGCGGTTCCACGGGGAGGGCGGCTATGTCGTTCTCCCGCCGTCCCAGACCGGCGCCGGCCGGGTGCGCTGGGAACGTCCGCCGGCATCCCCCAAGCTCTCCACTTTGTTCGAGCAAGGGGGCCCCTCACCTTCGGCCGCGCCCTGGCTGCCGAAGGTGGCCACGATCGTCGATGCCCTGGTCATGGCGAGCACCAGCGCCCCCGACGGCGGCAGCCGGCTCGCGTACTGAGCGACTTGCGGCTCGCGGCTCCCGTACTGAGCGACTTGCGGCTCCCGTACTGGGCGGCTCCGCGTACTGAGCGGCTGCGGGCTCGCGCACGGAACGGCTCGCGCTGAACGGCTCGCGTCTCCCGTACGGACCGGCTCGGACCGGCGAGGCGCGGTCGGTTCACCCGTCCGGGTGTGACCGGCCCGGATCACTACGGGAAATGGGTGTCCGGGCGGCCGGGGTCCCCCTTGTCGGCCGATAGGTTCGGCGTAACCGGCCACTGGGGGCCTGGAGAGACAGGTCCTGGTGCCCCGGCAGGCAGATGCTGCCTGCCGGGGCGACGAGGTTCGGCGCACCGTCAAGCCGTCGTTCGGCGGCATCTCAATCGCAGGTGGGGCCCATGCAACGCGCGCAGAAACTCCGCATGATCGGGCTCGCCGGCGTGGCGGCGCTCGCCATCGCCGTACCGCTCGGCGCCGCGATCGCCGGCCCGGCGGATATCGCCGCGCCGAGCGCCCCCGTGCCGAGGGCCCGTATGCCGCGTACCCCTATGTCGGGTACGTCCGGAGCAGCGTCCATGGCTGAAAATGGCCATTCGGCGAAAAAGGGCACCAAGGGGGAAATGGGTGGCAAGGTGGGCAATGCGTCCGCTGGTGCCGCCCGTGCGGGCGGGGGCCTCACTGGCCCGCTGGACGACCTCGGCCTCCCGCTGCTCTCCGGCCGTACGTCTCGCTGCGGTCCCGAACTCCGCTCCGCCCGGGGTATCGAGGTCCAGACCTGCGTGCTCGCCGAGCGCGGCCGCACCTGGGCGCGTACGTACTACCGGAACATCACGGGCAGCCCGCTGCACGCCGTGCTGACGCTGCTGCGGCCGGACGGCAGGACCGTCCAGGTGAACTGCGACATCTCACGGACCGCCCGGCCGGGCCTGTGCGAGACCCCGATCGCGCCGACGGTGCGAAAGGCTCGGGTGGCGTACGACGCGGTGGCGGAGATCTCCGATGTGGCGGGGGAGCAGTTGCTGCTGCGCTCCGGCAGCAACGTGAAGAAGGGCGGCAGAGGTTCGCTCCTCTGACGGCCTTGCGACGCGCGTTCCGGTGGGCCCGGGCAGAAGGTCCGATCGGAATACCTGCTTCCGGACATGGAAGCGCCCGGTCGCTGGCGACGGGGGATGCACCAGCGACCGGGCTTTTAGAACCGTAACAAGAGATCGGCGGTTAGCAAATTCGATCGTGGATTTCCGGACGCCTATTTACCGGCAGGTACGGGGAGTTGTGACCGGCGTCACGCGGCCGCCCGGGAGGTGTACGGACCCCGGTACGGATCCCGGTACGGATCCCGGTACGGACCAGCAGGTCTGGAGCACCCAGTACGGCTCAACAGGTATGGGTACCCGGTGTGGCTCAACAGGTATGGAGCCCCCAGTACGGGCTACCCGCTACGGCCCACCCGGTACGGAACGCCGGCCGAGGGCAGGCCCACCCGCCCCTGCCCTCGCCCTCGGCCGTCGCCGTTCAGCTCAAGGTGATCTGACGGTTGGTGAGCCCGCCGCGCGCCCGGCGCTCGTCGGCGGTCAGCGGGACATCCGTCGCCAGCGCCTCGGCCAGCCGCTCGGCGAACGCCGTGGCCGGCTTGGCGACCTCGTCGGCACCCATCGACGAGGGCAGGTCCCAGACCGGAACGACCAGCCCATGGGCGCGGAACGAGCCCACCAGGCGGGTGTCTTCACCGAGCGAGGACGTGCCTGCGGCGTGCAGCCGGGCCAGCGCGTCCAGCAGCTGCTCCTCCGGGTGTGCGGTGACCCAGCGCAGATGGTTCTTCTCCGGGGCCTCGCACCAGTACGCGCCCTCCAGGCCGGGAATCCGGGCGGTCGGAATGGCCGCCGCATTGGCCCGCTCCAGGGAGGCGGCGACCTCACCCGTGGCGTTCTCGGCGTTCTCCACCCAGAACTCGAAACCGGTGTGGACGGTCGGCTCAAAAGGAGCGTCCAGGTCGAGCAGGTCCTGCAGTCGCGGGCCGTCGGCGGTGGGCCGGCCGGCGGCGACCGGACTGCCCGGTTCGGCGGCCAGCGCGCGCTGGAGGGTGTCCGCGAGGTCGCGGCTGATGTCGCCGGAGGCGGTGTCGTTCTGCAGGCCGAGCAGGACCGCACCGTTGTCGCGGCGCAGTGCGGGCCAGGCCATCGGCAGGACGGTCGCGAGCGTGACGGAGGGCACGCCCTCGGGCAGCCCGCCCTTCAGCGTCAACTCGGCGGTGGCGGCGGGCACCAGCTCCCGCAGCGCCACCCAGTCGCACTCTCCGGGCAGGCCTTCGAACGGGCGCTGCACCAGCTCGGTGACGGCGTGGGCCGCCTGCCGCCCGTGACACGCCTTGTACCGGCGGCCGGAACCGCACGGGCAGGGCTCACGAGCGCCGACGACCGGCACCTCGCCATCCTTGATCTGGGGCGCTGCGGCGCGGGGCTGGGGGCGGCGCTTCTTTGCCATGGCGGCGGTGTCTCCCGGTCGATCCTGAGCTTCGGACGCTTTGCCTGACGCTCTCTTCATGCTCTGCACGCTCTGCATGCTCTTCGGCGCGAGCCTAGAGGATCGCGTACGAGGCCGCGCCCGCCTGTGGATAGGCCGTGTCCCGCTCCGACCGCGCCCCGATCCCGCCCCGATCCCGCCCCATCGGATCCACGTACGCGGCCCCGCTGTTCCCATGACGGCGCGTCGAAACGCGTCATGACGGCATGTCGAAACGCGTCATGACGGCATAGCAAAACGGCATAGCGAAACGGCATGTCGAAAAGCGTCACCGCCGCGGTGCTGCGACCCGCCACCGTGGGCACCTTTGGCCGCGGCCTAGGGAAGCTCGTCGAAGTCCACGAGGGCCGGGCCCGGACCCAATGGCCGGCCGCCGCTGCCCGTTCCTGTGCTGCCTGTTCCCGTGCGTCCTGTTCCCGTGCGTCCCGTTCCTGTGCGTCCTGTTCCCGTGCGCCGCGTGAGCGACGGCGGCAGCTCGGCGGACGCCAGGTCCACGCGCGTAGCAAAGGCGCCTTGAAGGGAGAGAACAGCCCAGACCGTCACCTCACCGGTGGCGGTGTCCCGTACGCCCCAGTCCTTGGCGAGCGACCGGATGATCGCCAGGCCACGTCCGCCGTGCGCGGTGACCGAGGGAGTGGCCGGAAGGGGCCGGGTCGGGCCGCCGCCGTCGGTGACCGCGACGGTCAGCCGGCCCTGGGCGTCGATGCGCCAGGACGCCCGGACGGACGCCCGCGGAGCGCCGCGTGAGGCGGCCGAGGCGCGGCCGTCCTTCGGGAGGTCCGGTGAACTGCTCCGCACGTCCGAAGATTTATCCCGTACGACCGGAGAACTCAGAGATCCCGCGGAGCGCGCGGACCCCAGAGGCGCTGCAGATCCCAGAGGCCCCTGCAGCGTCTGCAGTTCCTGTGGCAGTTCCTGTGGTAGTTCCTGCTGCAGTTCGTGCGATTCCGGGCCCCCGTTGTCGTATATCGGACGCGCATGGCGACACGAATTACTCAACAGCTCCGAAAGGATAAGGACCGCGTCATCGATAACGCTGTCTTGAACACCACTTGCCAGCAGCTCTTCCCGCATGCGCCGCCTGGCCATGCCCACGCCCGCTGGACCATGGGGTACGGCCATGATCGACGACGCCGGCACCTCTTGTGCCACCACCAACGCCACCCCCGAGACCTCCTTTGCCCCACGCCAGGGGATGGATGCCCCAATGGACTGGACCGGAAACCGGCCAGACGGCACGCAGTGACGCACTGGACACGATCGAATACGAGCCGAATGCGCCGGTGCACACCCTGTGATGAGCTCTAGCCAAGGCCGAGCTGCATCCGTACCTGTTTGGGGCGATTTGTGATCACCGCATCCACGCCCAGCGCCTGGCACAGCTCGACATCGGCTGGCTCGTTGACCGTCCACACATGGACCTGGTGGCCCGCCTGATGGGCCTTGGCGACGTACTCGGGGTGCGAGCGGAGGATCCGGATGCCGGGGCCCGCGATGCCGACGCCGACCGGCAGTCGGCCGTCCCGGTACCGAGGCCTGAGGAATTGCATCAGGTAGACGCCCGGGATGCCCGGCGCGGCGGCCCGTAGGCGGTGCAGCGAGCGCGCCGAGAAGCTCATGACCCGGACCGGGGGCGTCGAGTCGGCGCTCATGGCCGGTTTTGTATACCCGAACCGTCCGAGCAGCTCGACCAGCCGCTCCTCCACCTGACCGGCCCAGCGCGTCGGGTGTTTGGTCTCGATGGCCAGCTCGACCCGGCGGTCCGCGTCGGCGACCAGCTCCAGCAGCCGCTCCAGCGTCAGTACGGACGTCCGCTCCGGGTCCTCGTACCGCAGGTCCGGAGCCTCGTTCGCGTACCGCAGGCCGGGGGTCCCGTTCGCGGACCCGGGCTCTTTCCACGACCCGAAGTCGAGCGTGGCGAGGTCGGCGAGCTCCAGGGCGGAGACCGCGCCCCGCCCGTTGGAGGTGCGGTTCACCCGACGGTCGTGGACGCACACCAGATGCCCGTCCGCGGTCAGCCGCACATCGCACTCCAGGGCGTCCGCGCCGTCCTCGATCGCCTTGCGGTAGGCGGCCAGGGTGTGCTCCGGGGCGTCCTCGGAGGCGCCGCGATGGGCGACGACGGAGATCGGGTGGCGACCCGGACGACGGTCCTGGGCGGGGTGTGCAGTGCTCACCGCGTTATCGTGCCATCCGCTGTCGCCGGGCCGTCTGGCGCCCACCCCGAGGGCGGAACTGCGGATGCGCGGCATTTGTCCGGCATAAAGGATGGGAGGCGCAGTCACAGCCTCGGCTTACGGCGCTCTGACGCGCGGTGGGAAAAGCTGGGAGGAAGACTCGCCCATATCGTTTGGATCCTGAATCCTGGATTACCCGGAATGCCTGGATCCTGGAGTGACGACCCCCGGAGTGCCATGACAAGCCCCGACAAGCCCGACAGACCGGGCAAGATCCGGTCCTGGGCCTAGTTCTGGACTTGGGCCTGGTTCTGGGCCTGGGTCGCACCAAACCTGGGCAGAGTCCCCACCGGTCCGCCGTGGCGCGCCGACGCCGTGGACGCGAATATGAAGCAAAGCTGAGGAGAGAGTCGTGAGCACCGAGAACGAGGGAGCCGCCGTCCCGTCGGAGGCCAAGCCGCCGACCGGACCGCAGCCGGACAGCGCCCCCGCGTCCACCCCCGCACCGGCGCCCGCCTCCACCTCCGACGCCCCGCCTCCCGGCGCCCAGCCACCTGCCTCCCAGGCTCCCGCCGCCCAGACTTCCGGGGCCCGGACGTCTGAGGCCCGGACGTCTGAGGCCCAGACGTCTGAGATGTCTGGGGCCCGTACCTCCGACGTCCCGCCCGCGCCCGCCACGCCCCCCACGGCTCCCCCGCCCCCGGACTTCCCCCCGACCGAGCCCACCGCGCACACCGAGCCCACCCCGCACCCCGAGCACATCGCGCCTGCCGACCACACCGCCCAGTTCCCGGCGTACGCCATGACCGGCCACGGCTCCACCGGCGGCGGCTGGGGCCAGCCCCCGTACGGCAGCGGCGGCAGTGGTGGTGGCGGTGGCGGTGGCGGCAATCCGTGGGCCGTCCCCGGTGCCCCCTCCGCGCCCGCCCCCAAGAAGCGCAACGGCGGCCTGATCGCCGCCGTCCTCGCGGCCGCACTGATCGCCGGCGGGGTCGGCGGCGGCATCGGCTACTGGGCCGCGGGCCGCGACGGCGGCGCCTCGACGACGGTCTCCGCCCCCGGCGACGCCGGCGCCCTCAACCGCAAGCCCACCTCGGTCGCGGGAATAGCGCAGAAGGCACTGCCCAGCGTCGTGACCATCGAGGCGCAGGGGGCCACCGGTGAGGGCGGTACGGGCACCGGATTCGTCTACGACAAGCAGGGCCACATCCTCACCAACAACCACGTCGTCGCCTCCGCGGCCGACGGCGGGCGGCTCACCGCCACGTTCTCCAACGGCAAGAAGTACGACGTCGAGGTCATCGGCCGCGCCCAGGGCTACGACGTCGCCGTGATCAAGCTCAAGAACGCCTCCGACGCCACCCTCAACCCCCTCCCGCTCGGCAAGTCCTCCGCCGTCCAGGTCGGCGACGCCACGATCGCGATCGGCGCGCCCTTCGGCCTGTCCGGCACGGTCACCACCGGCATCATCAGCGCCAAGGACCGCCCGGTGGCTTCCAGCGACGGCGGCGGCACCAGCGCCTCGTACATGAGCGCCCTGCAGACGGACGCGTCGATAAACCCCGGCAACTCGGGCGGTCCGCTGCTGGACGCCGCCGGTAACGTCATCGGCATCAACTCCGCTATCCAGTCGGCCGGCAACGGCGGAATGGGCCCCGAGTCCGGCCAGTCCGGCAGCATCGGCCTCGGTTTCGCCATCCCCATCGACCAGGCCCAGCGGGTCGCCCAGGACCTGATCAAGACCGGCAAGCCGGTCTACCCGCAGATCGGTGTCCAGGTCGCCATGCGGGACACCGGCGGCGGCGCGACCATCGCCCAGACCGGCAACAACGGCTCCGAGGCGGTCGCCCCGAACGGCCCGGCCGCCAAGGCGGGCCTCAAGCCCGGTGACACCATCACCAAGCTCGACAGCACCGTGATCGACAGCGGCCCCACCTTGATCAGCGAGATCTGGCGGCACAAGCCCGGCGACACGGTCACCCTCACCTACGAGCGCGCTGGCAAGGAGCACACCACCCAGGTAACCCTGGGCCAGCGCACGGGCGACAAGTGACGCGCTAGTCTGATCCCCGCGGCACCCGCGCCACGGCGCACCGGTGCCGCGGGGAGGCTTGCCCGAGCGGCCTAAGGGAACAGTCTTGAAAACTGTCGTGGCGGCAACGCCACCGTGGGTTCAAATCCCACAGCCTCCGCAGGCAGACGGCCCCTGACCAGGAAGATTGGTCAGGGGCTCGCGCCTTACCCGCGCACTGCGACCACCCGGCTTTCCCCGTGATTCCTCGGCGGATCGGGCACGGAAGGGGCACGGTGGCCTTCTGATCCGTAGCTCTATGTGGATCGGTCGGACGCGGTCATAGCAACCGCTCCCAGGTCCCTGAGGGACGCTGCCGGGCTGGAGCGGTTGCTGTAGTTGCTGTACTTCGCTGCTGTACTGCACCATCACCAACCCCGCAGCGGCCACTACTCATGGATCTGAACGCTCCAGCCTTCAGGAACGCGTGGCTCGCACCCCGGAACCAAGATCTCGTGGACATGGTGACGTCCCTTGTCACTTCCCGTGTTCCAGTCCGAAAGTGTTCGGCTGAGGAGACTCACGAACGGGTCACCGACGTTGTTCCAAAGAACGAGTGGATCAAGGTCGCCGTCCCCCGTGTGCACGTATGGCTCGCCACTGGTTAACCGAGCCCAACCGACAATGTGAGCGATCAACAGCTCTTGGTCCTTGTCGTCAGCAATGGCGACACGCCATCCGCTTGGAGCTGCGGAGAAGCTTGTGAAATTCCAGTCTGGCTCTGACATGACGTTGAGGGTCCCATCCGGCGGCGCTGAGCGACAGAGCACCTGGAGCCACGCCGACCTAGTCACTTCAGGTACGTGAGGGGCATCGAAGGGGCACATGCCCGCGCTGGTGGTGTGGAGAGAGTTTGAGGTCTGGCCCTTGGGGTGAGAGAAGGGAGCCCTTACGCTGGTCCGCGAATCGGGCAGGCTCCTGACCTGCCCGCAATAGCCCGATGTGGGCCCCCTTCTTAGAGGCTCGCCCCAAGGGTCAGACCTTAAAGTCTCGGAGCGCCGCCAGCCCCGGCCACCACCTACCTCCATCCCTCCACTCGCACCTTCCTCGCCGTCCTCGGGGATCCTCGCCTGGCTCTGCCCCTGGGCTACGGGCGACGGAGGCCTGCATCGCTGGTCCTGGTGGTGGGTGACTGTAGCCGGTCTGGTGGAGGGTGGCGGTGTGGTGTCGGCCTGTGGGCTGTCTGCTCGGTCCGGCGCTGCTTTTGGGCGGGACAAAGCGTCGAGCGGATTACCCCGTGGCATCTGTGGTGGCGCGGGGCCGGGGGCGGGGGCGGAGCGGGCCGGAGGCAGGAGCGTCGCCCCCAGTCCCCGAGCCCGCGCCGGCCCGCGTGGCGGGCCGGTGGGGTGTGATCCGTAGCGGCGGCTGGTACAGCCGTTGCCCTGCGCGCCGGGTGCCGAAGGCAAGAGCACCTGCAGGGCCAGAGCCACAAGCCGAAAGACCTCCCGCCGGGGCGAAGCTGCGAGACGCTGACCAACGAGGTTCATGACGGTTACTGGTGCCTTGATCGGCACGGCATGGGATCAACGGGCGAACGCCACACGATCGGCCTTGGAGGCCCGTCAAGGGAACGGCCCCCTCCGCGAGAGCTCTCGAAGTGGACCCCCACCCCCTTCCCCGACCGGAGGGAGGGGCTTGATGAGGTAGAGAAACTTATAACAACTCCCATGGTTTCTAGCTCTGTTCACGATGTCAGTACATCGCTGAGCTGGGGCTTTACATGCGTCCCAGATTGGCATATTCGTCTTTCCTGCAACAGCTTGTCTCAGTTGAGACGGACCGGCAGCATGGGTACATGTCCACCCGTCGAAACCGTCAGCGTTCGAAGAATGCTCAGCAACCGCGACCACTGCGTACGGCCACAGCCGCTGCACCAGCAGTCAGCGTGAGCACTCCTGAGGATGCCCGCGCCCAGGCAGTGCGACAGCTCATGGAGCCGGGCGAGGAGCGCGTTCGACTCTCTGCCGAGCTGGAACGGCTGGATGCCAAACTCCGCCCGTTGATCCTCGAAGCCATCGAGGCCGGCGTGCCCTATCGCCGCGTTGCCGAGTTGACAGGAATCTCCCGCGCAACCGTCGCCCGCTGGGGCAAGGGTGGGGAGTAGGGAAAGTTAGACAACGGGCCGCATCCGTACGGACACGGCCCACCCGATTCGAAGGAGTCGAAGCCATGACGAATCAGGTTGTCACCACTATGCCCCAGACTCTTTGTATGGACTGTGGCGGCTCGGAACGCGTATCAGATGACGGGTCAGTAACCGGCCACCAGGGAGCAGAGATCCCGTGCGACTGTACTGCCCCCTGCCCGTGTGAGGGCACCGGATGGATCACAACTTGGGGACCCGATCCTGAGAGCACCACCGACGCACCGTGCTACTGCTCAGCAGGCCAAAGCGCACGACTGTGGATGAACGCGGTCATCGGTGAGGACCGTCGCGACTGACCCTTCGGGCAAGCTCTCCGAAGTGATGGGCAGCTCTGGCTGACGCCGTTGCTGTACTTCGCTGCTGTACGGCACGACAAAGCCCCCTCCGGATGATCCCGGTGGGGGCTTTGATCTGCTGTGCGCTCGGCAGGATTCGAACCTGCAACCTTCTGATCCGTAGTCAGATGCTCTATCCGTTAAGCTACGAGCGCTTGGCTTTCCGGCGGTTTTTCTTGCCGGTCGGCGTTGCGGGAACAACATTACATGACCTGCGCCGTGAGGCGAAATCCGTTCACCTCACCCCCACTGACCTGCGGAAATACGATTCGGGCGCGATTGGGGTGAGGGTCGGCAGGCGCCCGGGGCGCGGGTGACCTCGTGGGAAATAGTGGCGATTGTGACGGGGGCCACGTGAGGTGGTGGCCGTCCGGTGGGGCGGCGGCGAGGGGAAGATCAGGGCAGGCGCTGTGCGCGGCGAATCAGCGGTGGCTGTTGCGCGGCGGATCAGGCGAGGCCAGCGGGGAATCAGGCGAGGCCAGCGGGGAATCAGGCGAGGCCAGGAGAGGCGCTGTGCGTGGTGAGCGTGCCGTGGACGGAAAGCATTCAGGCCCCGGTCGGAGTGACCAGGGCCTGAATTAAGGAGAGCGGAGGCGGAGGGATTTGAACCCTCGATGGGGGGTAAGCCCCAAACCGCATTAGCAGTGCGGCGCCATAGACCGGACTAGGCGACGCCTCCACACACCCCACGCGCGCACGCACGCTGTGGTGTGTCCAGATGATGGCACAGTCCCAAGGGCTGTCACCAATCGCCCCCTACGGTACTAGGCGCGCGGCCCACCCGGCAAAGACGTTCCTGCGGCGAAACGTCGGGCGCGGCAGCGCGTTAGGAGTGTGGGGCCGTGTCGACCTTTGTGTCGCGCGCCCCCGGCGCGTATGGACCGCGTACCGACCGCACTCGCCTCTTTGGAGACTGTGATGCCGTACCAGTGGACGCACCACCGAACGCACGGCCGGACGTACAGACGGACGTACCGGCGGACATCCCACCGGATCTTGCCCATCGTCGCCACGGCCGCCGCCACCGCCGTGCTGGGCCTGGCGGCACCCACCGCATCGGCCACCGTGTCGGCCGCCCCGATCCCGCTGCCGCGCTACGTGTCCGAGGACGGGGTCACGGGCGCGGGCCACCACAGGGCCGTGACCGTCCCTGCCGGCCACCCGGCACCCATCGACCGCTACCGACTCGGCGATCATGGTGATAGCGCAGACGCAGGTCAGGCGCGTCAGGCAGGGCAGGCCGGTCAGGCAGGGCAGGTGGGTGCGGACGGTCAGGGGGAGGCCGTGCATCTTGATCGCGGGGTGCTCGGCTTCCTCTACGGCTTGGATGATCACCGCGAGAACAGCGGGCGCGGCGCGAACGGCGGGCGCGGCGAGAACAGCGGGCGCGGTGGGCATAGCGCGCATGGCGGACACGGCGGGTACAGCAGGCAGGGCAAGCACGGTGGTGCTGCCAAGAACAGCAGCACGGTCAAGCACGGCGGTAGCGGCAAGCACAGTGGTGTCGGCACGCACAGCAGTCCCGGCGGTCCCGGTGGTCCCGGCGGTCGAGGTTCGCGCGGGGCTCAGGGCTCGCCCGTACCGCCCGACGTGCCCGCCTGGACCGGAGTGGCCAGTGACAGCCGTCTGCCCTTCCACCACGACGTACTCGTGCCACACGCCCCCGTCGACCACCTCACCGTCACCGTCCACCACTCCGGTTCGGCGAGCACGAACGGGACCTTCGAGCTGTACTGCCACCCCAGCAGCGGCAGCACCCACCGCGACCCCAAAGGCGCCTGCGCCAAGCTGGACCGCATGACGAAGTGGGGCAAGGATCCGTTCGCCCCCGCACCGCAGAGTGCGCAGTGCACGATGATCTATGGCGGCCCGGCCACCGCGCAGGTCACCGGGACCTGGGCCGGCCGACGCGTCAACGCCCAGTTCAAGCGCACCAATGGCTGCGAGGTCAGCCGCTGGAACGACTTCGAGCCCTTGCTCCCCGCGACGACCGGTTCGAACCCCGTGCCGTGACCTGCCCCATGGCTCGTCCCATGGCCCGCCCCGTGACCCGCCCCGTGACCGGTGGTCGGCGTCGTGGTCTGTGCCATGGCCGAATTCGCGGTCCGTTTCGTGTGGGAGTGGCGCGGAAGGTCAGGACGAAGGGCATATGAGGGGCACATGTCGGGCGTGCGGTGAGTCGCACCCGGCCGCCGCGTCGCCACCGCATCCTCACCACATCTCCACCGCGTCACCGCCCCGTCATCCGCCTCCGCGTCGCGGGCAAGTGCCCGTAGACTCCATCCCAGCGGTCCGCCCCGGCGGGCCGGCACGGTGCGGTAAGAGGGAGGAAAGCGTCTCGTGAGCAGCAGGCCATCCCGAGGCGCTGCTCGCCTCGCAGCCATACTCGACGCCCTTCCCGACGCCCTGTTGCTCGTCAACTGCAACGGAACGGTCGTCAACGCCAACGCCATCGCGCTGGAGACCTTCGAGGCGCCGGGCACGGCCCTGGTGGGGCGCGGTCTGCTGGATCTGCTGCCGTCGTTCGACTCCAAGCGCATTCCGGGCTCGATGCGGCGTCACGACGAGGAGAGCGAAGGCGGCCGGACGAAGCCGACGCGGATGGTGGCGCGGCGTACGGACGGAACCGAGCTGCTGGTCGAGGTCACCAGCGCCAACCTGGAAGACGGGCGGACGCCGTACGAGTCCGCCTTCGAGGCCGCGTACGCCGACCACCGCAACGGCTATACGGGCGATGAGCTGCTGATGCTCGTCGTACGCGATCTGACCGGCACCCTGGACACCGAGACCGAGCTGGCCCGCCAGCAGCGGCAGACCGAGATGATCCTGCGGGCCGCGGCCGAGGGCGTGGTCGGGGTCGACGCCGAGGGCAGGGTCGTCCTCGTCAACCCGTCCGCGGCGCAGATCCTCGGCTACCGGGCGAGCGAGCTGGGCGGCAAGGTGCTGCATCCGCTCATCCACCACTCACGGGCGGACGGTACGGCGCTGTCGTGGGAGGACACCCCGCTTTCCGACACGCTCAAATCCGGGCGCAAGCACCGGGTGCGCGGGCAGGTGCTGTGGTCGAAGGACGGGCGTGCGGTGGCCGTCGATCTGACGACGGCGCCGGTACGGGACGGTGATCAGCTCGTCGGCGCGGTGATGACGTTCACCGACCGGCGCCCGTACGACGCGCTGGCGGCGCGCCACGCGCAGCTCCTGGCCGTACTGGATCAGGCGCTGCGCGGGCCGCTGGAGGAGCTGAAGGGCGAGCTGGGCGCGCTCGCGGCCGACCCGGCCGGCCAGCTGTGGCCGGAGGCGAACCAGATCCTGCACCACCTCGCGGCCGGTCACGCCCGGATGACGACGCTGGTGGACAACGTCCTGAGCTACCAGCGGCTGGACTCCGGCAAGGAGAAGCTCCACCGCACGAAGGTTTCGCTGGATGCCGTGGTCGCGGCGGGCGTGGAGGGCGCGATCGAGCTGATCGGCCCCGACCGGGCGCAGTTCGCGGTGCATGCGCCGCCGATAGAGGCGACGGTGGACGCGGAGCGGCTCGCGCAGGCGCTGTCGCATCTGATCGCGGACGTCGCGGGCGTGGATTCGACGGGACGGATGCCGGTCGGGCCGGGCGGTCGGGGCGCTCGGGGCGGTCGGGGCGGTCAGGTCCGTCACGGTGGTGCGGGAGGCGCCGGCGGGCCGGGGGGCCCGGCAGGTTCGGCAGCTTCGGGCAGTGGGACGGTTGCGGTCCCCGGGGACTCGACGATCGTGGTGGCGGCGGCCCAGCGCGGCGATGTCGTACGGATCGAGGTGCGCGGGCCGTTCGGCGGCGGCGACCCGGTCCATGAGCCGATCGTGCGCGGGATCGTACGGCGGCACGGCGGGCTGATGCAGACGCATGAGGTGCCGGGCGGCAGCCAGGGCGGCCCGGGCACGGGTGGCAGCGCGTACGTGCTGGAACTGCCGGTCGCGGCGGACGGCGCGGCGATGCCGGATGCTCCGGATGCGGCGGAGGCGGGCTCGGTCGGTGCGACGGGATCGGTCGGTACGGGCTCGGTCGGTGCGACGGGAGCGATCGGTACGGGCTCGGTCGGTGCGACGGGAGCGATCGGTACGGGCTCGGTGGGCATGGGCTCTGCGGGTATGGGCTCGGTGGGCCAGGGGGACGTGGGAGCCACTCGGGCCGGCGCACAGGCCGGGGAGGATGAGAAGGCGGAGTCCCCGGAGACGGCGGGGGCGACGGGCGCGACGGGGGCGTCGGGAGCGGCTGTATCGGCCGCCGGGGCTCGGGGGACGCAGGGCGCCCAGGATGTCCGGGGAGACCAGGGTGCTCGGGGTATCCAGGGCCGTACGGGCGGTGGCTCGGGCGGTGCGGGAAGCGCGGACGGTACGGCGCGGCCGAGCGGGCGGCGGGCCCGTCGGCCGGTCGCGGAGCAGGGTGCCGAGGGGCCGCAGGGGGCCGGAGCCGAGGGCGACCGGACAGCGGTGGGCGGCTCGCGGGAGGGGGACGCCGGCCCAGGCGGTGGCCAAGGCGGTGGCCAGGGCGGTGACTCGGGCAGGCGGCAGGGTGCGGACGGTACGGGGCTGCCGTCGGGCGTTGCGGGGGCCGAAGCCGTACCGCCGACCGGGCGGCGTCGGGCCCGGCAGAGTGTGACAGAGGGCGGTGGGCCGCCGGAACCGCCCACCGGAGCAGCCCGGGCGGGCCAGGCAGGTCAGGCGTCCCCGGTATCCGACCAAGCGCCCGAACAGCAGGGGCAGAGGCAGGGGCAGGGGTCCGGGGCGGCTTCGGCCGCCGTTCCGGCACGCCCGCATATCCCGGCCCAGGCTCCGGCAACGGGTCAGGCCCCGGCTGCGGGTCAAGCCTCAGGGGCGGCGCAGCAGGCGCATGTCCCGGGGCAGGCGCAGATTCCAGGCCAGGCGGCACACGCCCACGACCAGGCACATATCCACGGCCAGGCGCACGTCCCCGGTCAGACGCAGGTTCCCGGTCAGACGCAGGTTCCGGGCGGGCCGGAGGGGCTCGGGCCCGTACAGCCGACCGGCCGTCGAGCGCGCCGGGCGCTGGCCGAAGCATCCCAGCGTTCCGCACAGGGCGACCATCGCTCCGCCGCCCAGGGCGAGCATTCCGCACAGGCGGCCGCCGCGGCCCAGTCGCCGGCCGGTGCACGTACCGCCTTTGCGCTGCCGCCCGCCGCCGCGGATCAGACGCCGGAGCCGGCGCGGTCGGGGCTCCCAGCGCTGCCCGCAGCCGCCGAGCAGGTACCGGCACAGGCGCCCGATCCGCAGGTCGGTGCCGGAACGGGGCGCCGCCGTGCGCGTCGGCCGGTGGCCGCGGGTCCGGAGGCCACCGCGTCCACCGGACCGTCGGGATCCCAGCAGGACGCCATCACCGGCCTCAGCCCCACCACAGGTCCCGGCCCCAGTGCCGACCGCACTGCTCCTGCTCCGCAAGGGAATTGGGGCGACGAGCCGACCGGCCGTCGGCGGGCCAGGCGTGCCGCCGCCGAAGAGCGGGCGGCGGCCGCGATGGCCGACTCGGAGTCGTCCGGCACCTTCGTCGCGGGCCCGGACGGGCTGGAGGCACAGCCGGACGGACCTGCCGCACCGACCGGGCCTGCCGCACCGACCGGACCTGCGGAACTGACCGGTCCTGCTGGGCCTGCGGGGCAGACGGGGCCTGCCGACCCCAACGTTCCAGCTCAGGCGACCGACACGGCCACCGGGACAACCCCCGGCATCGCCGCGCCCCCCGCTACAGACGCACGTTCCACCGGCGGCACGCCCCCCACGCAGACACCCGCACAGACACCCGCACAGCCCCCCACGCAGACACCCGCGCAGGCCCCCGCCCCCACCGGCCGCCGCCGCGGTCGTCCCAGCCCCGCCGAAGAGGCCACGGGCCAGGCCCCCGTACCCGCACCAGGCCGACCGGTGGCCCCGCACCAGCAGCCGCTGCCGCCCACCGCGGAGGACGACGGGCGCTCCCCCGACGGGCACGCCCCCGGCGGGCGGGCGTTCAGCGTGCGCACGCTCGGCCAGGGCGTACCGTTCGCCGACCAACTCGCCGACCAGCAACGCCCCACCAGCCAACAGCGCCCCACCAACCAGCAGCGCCCGCTGACGGACCAGCGACGCCCGCTCGGCGACCAGCAGCGCCCGCCGGTGCCGCCGCCCGGCAGCAGCCCCACCCAGGCCGGAGGGACGCTGCCCGGCAGCACCCCGCCCGGAGGGACGTCCGCCGGTTCGGGCCGCCGCCGGAAGCTCGCCACGCCGCCGCAGGACGGTGAGCGGAGGGCCGCCACCGACCCCGCGCAGTCCGAGGCGCGCCCGCACCCAGCCGGCTCGCAGCCGTCTCAGCCCCCGCAGCCCCCGCAGCCGGACCGGAAGCCCTCACCACCCCAGCAGCGCCACCCACATCAGCCACATCAGCCACACCAGTCGCCTCAGTCACGTCAGCCGCATCAGCCGCATCAGCCGCATCTGATGGACGCCACCGAGGGCCGAGCCTTCGCGATCTCCGCGCCCGACGAGGGCAGTGAGGGCCCCGAGCCGCTCGACGGCCCGAACGGCGCCGTAGAGGTGATGGACCGTCAGCCGCCGCCGATGGACGACGAGCTGCCGCCGGAGCCACTGGACAATCCGCGTCGGCTGCTGGTCTGGCCGGCACCCGATGTCGCCACCCAGCAGGCGCTGAGCGACCGCGGCTACCGCCCGGTGATCGTCAACTCCCGCGAGGAGGTGGACGCGCAGATCGCCGCATACCCGGCGGCGCTCTTCGTCGACCCGCTGACCGGGCCGATCACCCGTACCGCGCTGCAGTCGCTGCGCCAGGCAGCGGGCGCGGCCGAGGTGCCCGTACTGGTGACCGCCGGCCTGGGGCAGGCCACCCTGGAGGCCGCGTACGGTGCGGACCCGGCCGTCCTGCTCAAGGCGCTGGCCCCGCCCGACACCGACGGGCACCCGCCGCGCGTCCTGCTGATCGAGCAGAACGACGCCATCGCGGGCGCGCTGACCACCTCGCTGGAGCGGCGCGGCATGCAGGTCGCACGGGCCGGCACGGACACCGAAGCGGTCACCCTCGCGGCACAGATGCGGCCCCATCTCGTCGTCATGGACCTGATGCAGGTACGCCGTCGACGGGCCGGCATCGTCGACTGGCTGCGTGCCAATGGGCGGCTGGACCACACTCCGCTGGTCGTCTACACGTCCGCCGACATGGACCCGGCGCAGCTGCCGCGCCTGGCATCCGGCGAGACGGTGCTCTTCCTCGCGGAACGCTCGACGAGCACCGAGGTGCAGTCCCGCATCGTCGACCTACTCGCCAAGATCGGCACGAACTAGCGCCTGATCGGCACGCATTCACGTCGGTCACGAACGAACGGCGGTGGGGCCCAGGCCGACAGCCAAGGCCCCACCGAAACCCCCCAACCCCCAACCTCCAACCCCCACCCCCAACGCACAAGCACCCGCCACCCAGCACGCAGCACGCAGCACGCAGCACCCCAACGGCTATCTGCCCCTCACCGACCGCCCCCTCACGCCAACAGCGTCACATCCAACTCCCCCTCTGCGTACTGCTTCCGCAACACCTTCTTGTCGAACTTCCCCACGCTCGTCTTCGGCACCGCCGGAATCACCGCCCACCGCTCCGGCAGCTGCCACCGCGCGATCCGCTCGCCGAGGAACGCCCTCAGCTCCTCGTATCCGATCGTGGCCCCCTGGTTCAGCACCACGGTCGCCAGCGGCCGCTCGCCCCACTTGTCATCCGGTACGGCGACCACCGCGGCCTCCGCGACATGCGGATGCGCCATCAGATGGTTCTCCAGCTCGACCGAGGAGATCCACTCCCCGCCCGACTTGATGACGTCCTTGGCGCGGTCGGTGAGGGTCAGATAGCCGTTGGGGGTGATGGTGCCGACATCGCCGGTGCGCAGCCAGCCGTCCGGGCTGAACTTGTCCTCGGGGCGGAGCGGTTCGCCGTTCGCACCCCCGTAGTACGCGCCCGCGATCCACGGCCCCCGTACCTCCAGCTCACCGGCCGACGCGCCGTCCTTGGGGAGTTCCTCCCCGCCCGGCCCGATCAGCCGCGCCTCGACAGAGGCGGGGAAACGTCCCTGGGTGGCCCGGTAGCCCCACTCCTCGTCCTCACCGACGCCCGCCGGCGGATGCGAGACCGTACCCAGCGGAGAGGTCTCGGTCATCCCCCAGGCGTGTACGACGCGGATGCCGTGCCGCTCCTCGAAGCCACGCATCAGGGCCGGCGGGCAGGCCGAGCCACCGATGACGACCGTACGCAGACAGGCGACATCGCGCCGCTTGGCGTCCAGTTCGACGAGCAGGCCCTGCCAGATGGTGGGCACTGCGGCGCCGACGGTGGGGCGTACGGTCTCGATCATCTCGGCGAGCGGGGCGGGCTGCAGGAAACGGTCCGGCATCAGCAGCGAAGCCCCGGCCATGAACGCGGCGTGCGGCAGACCCCACGCATTCACATGAAACATGGGCACTACGGGCAGGGTGATGTCGCGTGCGGTGAGCGCGAACGCCTCGGCGGTGTTGACCTGGAGCGAGTGCAGATAGAGCGAACGGTGGCTGTAGAGCACGCCCTTGGGGTCGCCGGTGGTCCCGGAGGTGTAACAGAGCGCCGCGGCCTCCCGCTCGTCGAGGTCCGGCCAGGCATAGCTCTCCGGCCGCCCGGCGATCAGCTCCTCGTAGTCGTGCACCCGCGCCCGCGCGCCCTCCAGTACGGACCTGTCCCCCGGGCCGACGATCACGAGGTGCTCGATCTTCGGCAGCTGCGGCAGCAGGGGCGCCAGCAGCGGCAGCAGACTCCCGTTGACCAGTACGACCCGGTCCTCGGCGTGGTTGATGATCCACACCAGCTGCTCGGCCGGCAGCCGCAGATTGAGGGTGTGCAGCACCGCACCCATGGAGGGGATGCCGAGGTACGCCTCCATGTGCTCGGCGTTGTTCCACATCAGCGTCCCGACGGCCTGCCCCTCCCCCACTCCGAGGTCATCGCGCAGGGCGTGCGCGAGCTGGGCGGCGCGGGCGCCGATCTCGGCGAAGCTGCGGCGGTGCGGTCCACCATCGTCGTCGCCCGTCCAGGTGATCACCTGGGACCGGCCGTGGACCGTCGATCCGTGGTCCAGAATCCGCGAGATCAGGAGCGGTACGTCCTGCATCGTGCTGTACACCAGGGCCTCCCAGAGATTCCCAGAGATGGAGCCGGAACGGATCCCGGCCGTTACGCGGAGGTAGCAGGCGTAACTGCCTGGTGATTCTGCTGGCGTATCCGGTGGTATGTCACTAGTCGACAAGCACGAGGCTGGTTTCTTCCCGCTGTCCGGTCACGTCTTGCGTGTCGCCCAGCCGGACAACCTCCGTGGCCTCGAAGGCCCGGTTCACCACGGACGGCTTGCAGAGCATCGGCGCCACCGCGTCCTCCAGGCGGGCCGGCACCAAGGGGCCGACCCGACCGGGAACTGGGCAGCGCTCAGGCGCGGTGCAGCGCGGGGCTGGAGACCTCCTTGATCGGTGCAGTCGGCGCATTGTTCTTCACGGACTGGATGCCCTTCTCGCAGGCGGCCTTTGAGTTGTACGCCTCGCCGACGGCGATGATCTCGCCGTTGCCCGCCTTCAGCCGGAAGCGGTGCTTGCCCGCCTTGTCCTGGTACAGCTCGAACGTGCCAGCCATACTGCCTCCATAAATCGAAGAAACTTGCGCTTCCAGGAACTCACCCCGCAGGCGAAGGGGCAGCTTCGAATGCGCCGTGCGGGTGAGCCGGCGCAGCGGTGCGGGTGGGCCGACCTGGGAGCCGGCGCCGTCCTTGCCGTCCCCGTGAGGTGACGGGTCTTGCCGTCCCCCCCCCGTGAGGTGGCGGGAATCGATGCGTAGAGGTGAGGAGTTGTGGACGATCTCTGCCGGGTGCGGTTACGTTCCGCCTCCGGGGCGGATGCAGCCCCCTCAGAGAGGACGCGCATGACCGTGATCAAGGGCTTCCACACTCTCACCTCCGTGAACAGCGGCCGCCTGCTGGACGTCGCCGGTGCCGGAACCAAGGACGGCGCCAACGTGTACCAGTGGGAGGCCAACGGCACCGACGCCCAGATATGGGAGTTCCTTCCCGCAGGCGAGGAGGCCGTGTACTCGCTGCGCGCTCGATGCAGCGGCAAAGTCCTGGACGTCGAGGGCAACGCCCGCCACGACGGCGCCAACATCCACCAATGGACAGCTGACGAGAACTCTCCCAGCCAGCTGTGGCGGCTCACCTCGCTGGGCGATGACGTCTACACACTCACCAACGTCCACAGCGGCAAGGTCCTGGACGTCGCCTGGGGCAGCAAGGACAACGGCGGCAATGTCATCCAATGGCAGACCAACGGCGACGACAACCAGAAGTGGCGAATTCAGCCGGCCGGCTAGCAGGTAGCGAGCGGACTACTCCGCCCTGAGTGCCCGGCCGACGCCTCCGACGCCTCCGATGCGGCCGATGCCTCCGATGCCTCCGATGCCCGACAGTCGCGGCAACGGCCGGGCACCAGAGCCCGAAAGGCCCGTTCACAGCCGTCGCAGGTCTGCCAGGGGTGGGGGCGGGTGGCCGCTGACGGTTCCGCGAGTGGCGGCGGGAGAAGTTCACGGAGGCGGTGGGCGATCAGGGCGGCCGGCTGATGGATGGGTTCCGGCAGCTTGGTCATCAGAGCCCTGCGTACGTCGTCCGGGGAAGCGCCGCGCTCCAACCAGGCGGCCACGTCAGGCGCCAGGCGGTGGACGTCGCGTACGGAGAGCAGGAGGCGGGGGTCGTGGCGGCGAAGGTTGGCGAGCAGGGCGACGGCCGGAGGGGAAGCCGGGGCGGGCTTGGGCTGAGGCTTGGCCTTGGGGACGGCTGGGGCAGGCTCCTCAGAGACCGGTGCAACTGCCTTACGGCGGGCCGGACGAGCACCTTCCCGAGCGCGGCGGGCGCGGGTGGCCTTGGGGTTGTTGTAGTAGTTCGTGACAGTGATGATCCTGCCGTCCGGCATACGCTGCCGGACGCGTTCCAGGTAGCCATACGCCTCCAACTCCCGCAGGGCGGCGGCAATCCGATCCCGTCCTTCGCGGGACTGCTGGGCGAGCGTCCGGATATCAACGGGCGCTCCCTCAGGAAGCGACTGGATGTACGTCGCAAGCCCTCTGGCGAGGAATGACAGCTCGCTGTGCTGAGCCAGATGGTTGCCGATGATGGTGAAGCCTGGTTCTTGGAATTCCGTCACCTTGTGGACTCCAGACGGAGATCGTCGAACGACGTACTGGGCGCGCGAGGGCGCGTTAAGCTGCTGCTCAGCCATCAGGAAGCTTTCCTCTTCCTCGGTGGTCAGGCCCTCGATCGGGAAGCCACTCCCGTCCGGGGGCCGTCGCATGTCTGCGGTGTTCGCGGTTGCTGTTGCCGAGCGTGCAACGGCGAGGCGAGCGGAGGCGAGCCCTCCGGCAATCGATCACCCGAGCGAGTGACCCGAACCCATCAGCGCCGGTTGGCCTCGGTTGGGTTTGGTGGGTTGGTTCTTTCTTCCTGTGGTTATTTGGTCTTTTACGAGCCAGCGGCGACGAAAGCCAGGTTTCCGGGCTCTGGTTGACGCCACCCTTCACACCCACAGCGCCAGGTCGAACTCCGCCCAGACCGTCTTGCCGAGGATCGGCCCGCCCGAAGCCCCCCACCGATCGGCGAGCGCGTCCACCAGGATCAGCCCGTGCCCGGATTCCCGTACGCCCGGACCCTGTTGGACCGGGAGCTGGTCGCGCCGGGCATCGGTGACCTGAATACGGAGCGTGTCCGCGTCACGGGGCCAGTTCGGCAGCCGTGCTGTCTCCCATCCGAAGGAGATCCGGATCCTTGAACTGCGTTATGGGATCATTTGGGCGCAGGTTCTCACGCCACGGGAGTCACTTGCCTTCATCGAGAAACTGCGGGGAGGGACATGAAGCTCACGTGGACCAAGAGCAGCTACAGCGATAGCAACGAGCGCGACGACTGCATCGAAGTAGCCACCACCGCCACCACCGCCACCACCCCCTCCACCATCCACATCCGCGACTCCAAGTACCTCTACGGCCCCCAACTCCACATCCAGCCGGCCACCTGGACGGACTTCGTCACGTACGCCGCTGCCGAGCGCTGACGGTCGTCCGGCCGTCGGCGGAGACAGACAGCCGCAGCCGGTCAATTCGGGGGCGGCCGGCGGCCACGTACTGCTCGTACGCCTCGACGACCTCGTCCCACAACTTCCTGGCGCCGTACTGGGCCACCGCGAATGTCGACATCTGTCGGCCGTCGTAGTCCACGCTGGCCCAGCTCGTCGCCTGGTCGTCGGCCAACCACAGCCGCGTATGGGTGCCTTCCGCCTCCGTGTCCCAGGAGTGCCATGCTCCCGGCATATGGAGGCCTACAAACAACTGCGCATCGAGGTCGTTTCCGGCCACTGACCAGGGGGAGAGGTCTGTCGTGGACCGCTCGGGGGTCTGGCCGTCGCGCAGTACGTCGCGGCGCAGCTCGACGTCGACCTGTTGGGCCCGCATCAGCATGAACGAGCCGTAGGGAGCGAGCGAGCCCTCGGCGGTGCCGTCTGCCTGTTTGGTGGCGATGAGAGTGCCGTAGTTGCACCACGAGGTGTCCCAGGGCGTGACGATACGGCCGCCCGATGCGGTCTGTTCCAGCCAGGAGGGAGGCACGGTCCGGACAGAGCAGGTGGAGATGACCGCGTCGTACGGGGCGGCGGGCGGCCAGCCACCCGCGCCGTCCGCGCAGAACACCTCCGGCTGCTGCCCGCTCGCCTTCAGAGCCCGCTGGGCCTCGCGGGTCAGCCCTGGATCGACGTCGAGCGAGGTCACGTTCCCGGCACCGAAGAGGTACGAGAGCAGGGCCGCGTTGAATCCGGTACCGGTGCCGATCTCCAGCACACGTTGCCCCCGCCGGCCGTTGAGGGCCATCAGCATACGGACGACCATGCTGGGCATCGAGGCGGAGGACGAGGGAACGCGGTCTCCGTCGGGAAGCTGCGCGAACTGCGTGACGAGGGGGATGTCGCTGTAGGCCGCACGCCACCAGCGGTCGGGGTCCCGCTCGCGGTCGCATGGCTCGTAGCCTCCCGCTCCGTCGCGCAACCACAGCGTGGAGGGGAGGAAGAGGTGGCGAGGCACGGCGCGTAGGGCCGCCTGTAGGTGGGCGGGGACGGGCGAGCCCAACTGGTCGGCGATCTGCTCCAGCAGACCGCCGATAGCTGCCTCGGGCACGGGATAGGCAATCAACGGGCCTACTTCGGCTGCGGTGGCGGAGTCGGCTCCGGAGGCGGGATCGGCCTGCCGGGCTGCTGTCCGTCGTCTCCGATCGGGGAGCGGTGCTTACCCACGTACGCCTCCTTCGTCGGACGTCAAGAGCACCGGAGTGTAGGGCCGCCGGCGCGAGGGCCGATAGGGCACGTTGCCGGATGGCAGGCGTCGAACTGGAGCGGCGGGGGCCGACGACGCAGCCGAATGCAGCCAATTGAGGCCTATTGAGGCAGATGGAAGCCGATGTCGCGGCGCGGGCTTTCGGGAGCCTTCGTCAAGCCGTCGGGCTGACGAAGGCTCCTACCCGTGCCGCTGCGGCCGCGGCTTCGGCGGCACGGTCCGCGCTCGCTTCGTCGAGTGGTTCGCCAGTGGTCAGCAGGCGGTAGTAGAGGGGGGCGGAGACGGCGCGGATCACCTCGCACGTATCGGTCCCCACGGGCAGTTCGCCGCGCTCAACGGCTTGTTGGGCGCAGGGTTCCCACTCCTCGACGCGGGTCTCGTAGAAGCGGTGGAGGGCGGCGGCCGTCTGGTCGTTGCAGGTTGCGGCGGCGATCACGGCCTTGAAGAGTGCACCTTGGCGCGGGTCCGCGAGTGTGCGCTGCACGAGGCGGGCGTTCGCGCGCAGGTCGCCGAGGAGCGTCCCCGTTTCGGTGCGCGGGAGCGATTGCTCGGCCATGTCCGCCAGCAAGTCCGCGATCAGGTTGGCCGGCGTTCCCCAACGGCGGTAGACCGTCGTCCTCCCCACCTCGGCGCGGCGTGCCACCTCTGCGAGGTCGAGCTGGGCGAGGCCGCCCTCCGCGAGCGCGTCTCCGGCGGCTCGCAGCACGGCTGCGCGCACGCGGGCCGTGCGTCCGCCCGGGCGTACGGTCCCTGGATCTGGACTTTCTAGACTCCCCGACTCCATAACGGGAATCCTATTCCATTAAGAGTGTCGACTCTGCTACCTTGAACCCCCCACGTTAACGGGAACATCATCCCGTTAACCATCCTGTTAGTGGAGTCGTCGTCTCACGCCTTCAGAGGAGGCGTGCGGAAAGGATCGGCCATGGAGTACAGAAGGCTGGGCGCGTCAGGACTGATGGTTCCGGCGTTGAGCTTCGGTGCCGGCACGTTCGGCGGGCAGGGCGAGCTCTTCAGCGCCTGGGCACCGTCGACGGCGCGGAAGCGCGCCGCCTGGTGGACATCTGCCTGGAAGCCGGGGTCACCATGTTCGACACCGCGGACGTCTACTCCGCCGGTACCTCCGAGGAAGTACTCGGCGCCGCCATCAAGGGCCGCCGCGACCAGGTCATCATCTCCACGAAGGCCGGCCTGCCGATCGGGGACGGGCCGAGCGACGCGGGGACGTCCCGCTCGCGCCTCATCAGAGCGATCGACGATGCCCTGCGCCGCCTCGGCACGGACTACATAGACCTCTTCCAGTTGCACGCCTTCGACGCGGGGACGCCGGTCGAGGAGGTACTTTCCACGCTCGATGACCTCGTTCGGAGCGGGAAGCTCCGCTACACCGGGGTCTCGAACTTCGCGGGCTGGCAGCTGATGAAATCCCTCGCCACGGCGGACCGGCACGGCTATCCGCGTTACGTGGCGCACCAGGTCTACTACTCCCTCGTCGGCCGCGACTACGAGTGGGATCTGCTGCCGCTCGCACTCGACCAGGGCGTCGGGGCTGTCGTATGGAGCCCGCTGGGGTGGGGACGGCTGACCGGCAAGATCCGCCGCGGGCAGCCGCTGCCGGCCGAAAGCCGACTGCACCAGACCGCGGAATACGGCCCCCCGGTGGCGGACGAGCTGCTGTTCCGGGTGGTGGACGTACTGGATGAGATCGCGCAGGAGACCGGGAAGACCGTGCCCCAGATCGCCCTCAACTGGCTGCTGCGGCGCCCGACCGTCTCGTCCGTCATCATCGGAGCCCGCAACGAGGCGCAGCTGCGGCAGAACCTCGGTGCGGTCGGATGGACCCTGGCCGACGACCATGTGGCGAGGCTTGACGCCGCGAGCGCCAAGAACGCCCCGTACCCTCACTTCCCCTACGAGCGCCAGGAGGGCTTCGCCCGCCTCAATCCCCCGGCCGTGCAGACCCGTTAGGCCCTCTCCCCGCAGGCCCTGGGCCCTGTCGTGACGACAGGACCTAGGCGATCATGGCCAGCTCCGGGTCCTCCCGGAGTTTGGCCAGGGCGCGGGAGACGGCGCTCTTGACCGTGCCGATCGAGACCTCCATGATCTCGGCGGTCTGGGCCTCGCTGAGGTCCTCGTAATACCTGAGGACGACCATGGCCCGCTGACGGGCGGGCAGCCGCATCACCGCTCGCCACATCGCATCACGCAGTCCCGCCAGCTCGGCCGGGTCCGGAGCGGGCAGCGGGTCCGGCTCGGGGAGCTCGTCGACGGCGTACTCCTCGACCTTCCGTTTGCGCCACTGGGAGGTACGGGTGTTGATCAGCGCGCGGCGGACATAGCCGTCCAGGGCGCGGTGGTCCTCGATGCGTTCCCAGGCGACAAAGGTCTTGGCCAGGGCGGTCTGGAGGAGGTCCTCGGCGTCGTTCGGGTTGGCGGACAGGGACCGCGCGGCACGCAGCAGAACCGGCCCCCGGGCCCGTACGTAGGACGAGAACGACGGGAACACAGCGGCGGTCGAAGCGCTGGTGCACACAGGCGTGGTCATGGATTCCACGCTAGAAGCGAGGGGGGTCCCAACGGATCGGCCCCAGGTGCCGAAGCCGCCTCCGTCTCAAGACGTACAGGTAGGGGTGACCCCACCTCCTTTGGGGGGATGGTCGGGGGCGGGGTATCTCAGGGTGGGGGAATGCCTGGGGAGGCTGTGGGTCACCGGCTGGCAGCGAGAACTTGCGGTGAGAACTCGCGGTGAGTGCCCGCCCCGCATCACCGCCCCCATCACCGGCTCGCGCGTCACCGGCTCGCATCACCGCCCCCGTCACCGGCTCGCGTCACCGCCCCTGTCACCGGCTCGCGTCACCGGCTCGCGGTGAGGATCAGTCCCGAGGTCGGGACTCCCGTCCCCGCCGTGACCAGGACATGGGCGGCGTCCGGAGACTGGTTCACGGACGTCCCGCGGAGTTGGCGTACGGCCTCGGCGATGCCATTCATGCCGTGGAGGTAGGCCTCGCCGAGCTGGCCGCCGTGGGTGTTGAGGGGGAGGGTGTCCGCGGCGACGAGGTCGGCGGCCTCCCCGGGAGCACAGAAGCCGAATTCTTCCAACTGCATCAGGACGAACGGGGTGAAGTGGTCATAGAGGATGGCGACGTCGATATCGGCAGGGGTGAGGCGGGAGGTGCGCCAGAGCTGGCGGGCGACCACGTTCATCTCCGGCAGGCCGGTCAGGTCGTCACGGTAGAAGCTGGTCATCTGCTCCTGGGCGCGGCCGGCGCCCTGGGCCGCGGCGGTGATCAGGGCGGGCGGACGGCGGAGATCCCGGGCGCGCTCGGAGGTCGTCACGACGAGCGCCTGGCCGCCATCCGTCTCCTGGCAGCAGTCCAGCAGGCGCAGCGGCTCGACGATCCAACGCGAGGCGGCATGGTCGGCGAGGGTGATGGGCCTGCCGTGGAAGTACGCGGCCGGGTTGCGGGCGGCGTGGCGGCGGCCGGTGACGGCGACCCGGCCGAACGCCTCGGACGACAGGCGGTAGGTGTGGAGGTAACGCTGGGCCGCCATCGCGACCCAGGAGGCGGGGGTGAGCAGGCCGAAGGGGAGGTACCAGCCGAGCGCCGCGCCTTCGGCGGTCGGCTCGCGGTGCTGGACGCCGGAACCGAATCGGCGGCCCGAACGTTCATTGAACGCGCGGTAGCAGACGACGACTTCTGCGATTCCGGTGGCCACGGCCAGCGCCGCCTGCTGGACGGTGGCGCAGGCCGCGCCGCCGCCGTAGTGGACGCGGGAGAAGAAGGAGAGCTCGCCAATGCCGGCTGCTTGCGCAAGGGTGATCTCGGGGGTGGTGTCCATGGTGAAGGTGACGAGGCCGTCGACGTCGGCCGGGGCGAGACCGGCATCGTCGAGGGCGGCGTGTACGGCCTCCACGGCGAGCTTCAGTTCGCTGCGGGCGGAGTCCTTGGAGAACTCGGTCGCGCCGATACCGGCGATGGCGGCGCGGCCGGAGAGGGTGTCGGCGCGGCGAAGGCTCACGCTGTCGCCCCAGGCATCCGCTCCATCGGCGCTTCCTGCGCCCCCTGCGTCCCCTGCGCCCCATCCGCCTCTGCCGTCTTCGCCGCCGCTGTCCGCGCCTCTGCGGTCCTCGCCGCCGCTGTCTGCGCCGTGACCGTGCCGGTGACGTGTCGGCCGATGCCGTTCGTACCGACGACGCGGATGTCGATGACGTCCCCGTCACGGGCGACGACGGTGCCGGTCAGGGTCATGGTGCCCCCGGGATAGTTGGGCGCGCCGAGACGGATCGCGACCTTGCGCAGGACGGTGGCCGGCCCGAGGCAGTCGGTGACGTACCGCCCGACGAGCCCGTTGGTCGTCAGGATGTTCATGAAGATGTCCGGCGCCCCTTTCGCGCGCGCGAGCTCGGCGTCATGGTGTACGTCCTGGTAGTCCCGCGAGGCGATGGCACCCGCCACGATCAGCGTGCGGGTGACGGGAATCTCCAGCGGCGGCAGAGCGTCACCGATGTTCACGCTTCCCCCCTCAAGGTCCCTCTCCTCCTCAACGCCCTCAACGCCCTCGTCGCACTCAACGCCCTCGCCGCACTCAACATCCTCGTCGCCCTCACCGAGGACCCTGAAGACCGGAAGCTCCAACTCCTCATCCACCCGCCGGAATTCGAGCCGCACCGGCATACCGATCCGCACCTCCCCGTACGGCACCCCCACCACGTCGCTGACCATCCGCACGCCCTCGGCGAGCTCGATCAGCCCCACCGCGTAGGGCGGGTCGAAGGCCGGGAAGGGCGGGTGGTGCATGACAACGTACGAGTAGACGGTGCCGTCCCCGCATGACTGAACCGTGTCCCAGTGCTGCGACCCGCAGGCATGGCAGCCGGGCAGCCAAGGGAAGCGCAGTGTGCCGCAGCCGCCGCACCGCTGGATCAGCAGCCGGTGCCGGGACACGCCCTCCCAGAAGCCGGCATTGTCCCGGTTGATCACGGGGCGGGGCCGTCGGGGGCGTCGAGACACTTCGAGATGCCCCACCTCCTGGACGTCCGATTTCCTTTGCCCGGGTACGTACTTGAGGATGCGGAAGCGGTGCGTCCCCGCCAGCTCCCCGTTCGCCCGGACATTCATCCGCGTCGTGACGAAGTGCCCCGCCCCCAGCTTGGTCGCCTTGCGTTCCGACACCGACTCGATCACCACGTCGAAGGTGATCCGGTCGCCCGGACGCAGCGGCCGCAGATACTCCTGCTCACAGTCCGTCGCGACCACCGAGGTGTAGCCCGCGCCATCGAGCAGCCCGAACAGCCCGCCGTACGCGGCCGAGCGGTCGGTGTGCCCGGAGAGGCCGCCCATCGTCCAGGCCTGGAGCATCGTCGGCGGGGCGATGGCGTCCGGACCTTCGTACGCCGGGTTGGCATCGCCCATCGCCTCGCACCAGTGCCGGATCATCGGGGCGTTCACCGGATCCTTGCCGACGCCCGTGGTGGCGGCCGACACACCCTCGTACGCCTTCAACCGCTCATAAAGACCACCCGGAACACGGGGACCACCCGAAACACGGGGACCACTCGGAACACGAGGACCTCCCGACTTCGCCATACGGTCGCCCCCTCCATCCTCCGCTCTCCGTCCCTACGCCCCTCCGTCCCCCAACCGCCCCCCGCCCGCATGCCGCCAAACAAACAAGCGAGCGGGTTCCTGACTGTCCGTCAGAAACCCGCTCACTGTCAAGGCCGACACCATGAACCCCAGAGCGACCCCATCGCCCTTCGCGCCGACCCCGATACATCACCCTTCAGTCAGCCGCTCTCCCCTTGGCGGCGCCGGGTCAGTCCTTGTCGCCGCCGAAGTTGAGGGTGGCGTTGGTCTGGTCGACGTGGGTGAATCCGTCGCCGCTCACGCTCGCGGTGCTGTTCGGAGTGGTGGAACCGGCACCGTTGGCGACCAGCTGGCCGGCGGTCGAATTGCCGTTGTTGGTGCCACTGATATCGGTCCCGCCCTGGCTCGTGACCAGCGAGTTCGACCCATGATCCGCAAATCCGCCGTTATCGGCCTGCGCCACACCGGAAAGCAGCGAAACCGCGAAGGGCAGCGCTGCGGCCACGGCAATGGCGCGAGCGGTACGAGTACTTGCCATGTCTATTCCTCCCACGGAACACGCATGAACTCCACTGAACTCCACATGACCATCGCGCAGTTGGCCGGCCGGCTACCGCGATGTTCGCCGTGACGTCGCGACGTCGCGACCCCAGGATTGCCCACCGAATCCCCGGCGAATCCGCCACACAGGGGTGATTCCCCCGCAAGCATGAGGACCCCGAGCTAAACCCCTACCGCATCACGCCCCCCGCAGGCGCCCCCTCACCCACGCCCCCCGGCGTGCACACCATCCCCCACGCCCCCACTCCCCTTCCCGCTCCCCCTTCCCGTGATCGAACATCGGTACGAAAATAAAGCCATGACCAAGCGCAACCGGGCATCAAACACAAGCGAGCCTCGCACCCAACTGGGCACCACGCACCGCCGGAACCACGCACCGCCGGCCTCACACACCGCCAGCCTCACACCGCCGACCTCACACCACCGAGCTCACACACCGCCAGGCTTCCGAGCCTCGATCAAGAACCGCGTCGTATGCGCCACGAACGACCCGTCCCTCCGGATCAACGCATCCAACTCCCGCAACCGATCCCGGTATTCCTCCACGGTGAACCCCGGAACCATCCACACCACCTTCCGCAGAAAGTAGATGACCGCCCCGATATCGAAGAACTCGGTCCGCAGCGACTCGGCACGCAGATCGACGACCTCCAGCCCGGCCGCCTCCGCCGCCCGGCGCGCATCGTCAGGATGCCGGGCCCGCCGCACCTCCTCCGGCTGCGGCCCCAAGAAGAACTCCACCAGCTCGAACACACTCGCCGGGCCGACCTGTTGGGAGGAGTACGTACCGCCCGGCCGCAGCACGCGAGCGATCTCCTCCCACCACACCGTCACCGGATGACGACTCGTCACCAGATCGAAGGCCGCGTCACCGAACGGCAGTGGCGGCTCATCCGCATCGGCCACCACCACCGCGCCGAGCGGATGCAACAGCGCAGTGGCCTTGGCGACGTTCGGCGGCCAGGACTCGGTGGCAACCATCACCGGCGGCAGCTTCGCCGCCCCGGCGAGCACCTCCCCGCCGCCCGTCTGGATGTCCAGTGCCGCCGACACCTGCGCCAGCCGCTCCGCCATCGCCCGCTGATACCCCCACGAGGGCCGCTCCTCCGTGGCCCGCCCCTCCAGCCACGAGAAGTCCCACCCCTCGACGGACACGGCCTCCGCCTCGGCCACCAATTCCTCAAACGATCGCGTCATACCTCCACAGTCGCCGCAACACCACCACCCCGCCAGCGAATTTCCCCCCAACGATCACCCATCATCATCACGATGACGCTCCGGCATTCCCATGAGCCTCTCTGAGTGCCTCTGGTCCCCCTCCGAGCGCCTCACCTGCCCCGACCTCGTCGACACCTGTGGAGAGCTGCCGATTCGGGCGTCAATGCCCCTGGGAGAGGCAGGGACAGAGACTGGGGGAGGCGGGCACAGGTACTGGGACAGGGACAGACAGGGACAGGGACGAGGGCTGGGACTGGGACAGGTACTGGGACTGGCCCCGCCCCTTCAGGGCATGGCCCGGTCCAGTCCGGTCCGATGGTGCGCGGCTTCCTCTGATCGGTTCCTCGAGGGGATGGCAGAATCAGGATGTGCGCACCGAGCGGCGGAGCAGAGCCCCTGCTGGGGTGGTTGTGGTGACGGGGAGTTCGGGCCGGGTCGGATCGGCCCTGGCGGCGGCTTTCGACGCGGCCGGCTGGGTGGTCCGCGGCGTGGACCGGGTGCCCGGCCGCTGGACGAGTGCCACCGGAGACCTGCGAGACCGGCGTGTGCGGCGGGCCGCCTTGGAGTCGGCCGATGTCCTGATCCACGCCGCCGCGCTGCACGCCCCGCACGTCGGACGCCTGGCCGATGAAGAGTTCCGCACCGTGAACGTCGGCGTGACCGCGGAACTGCTCGACGACGCTGCCCACTTCGGCGTCCGGCGTGTTCTCTACATCAGCAGTACGAGCGTCTACGGACACGCCCTGGTGCCCACCGACCGCGCGGTCTGGGTGGACGAGCAGCTCACGCCGCTCCCCCGGGACATCTACGACGAGACCAAACTGGCCGCCGAGGACCTGGTCGCCGCCTGCGGCATCTCCTCGGTCACGCTGCGCATAGCGCGATGCTTTCCGGAGCCCCTGCCTGTGCTGGCCCGCCACCTGCTGCACCGGGCGGTCGACGTGGCCGACGTCGCGGCGGCGGGGGTCCTCGCCGCACAGCACACCAGGGTGACCGGCAGGTTCAACATTTCCGGGCCGCACCCGTTTCACCGCGAGGACTGCGTTGCCCTTCACCGCGACGCAGGCGCGCTCCTCGCCCGTCGAGCTCCGGGCGTCTCCGAGGCATTCCGCGACCGGGGGTGGCCAGTGCCCGATCGCCTGGACCGGGTGTACGACTCGACCGCCGCCGCGAACGCCTTCGGATACCGCCCTGTTCGCGGAATCCGGCAACTCCTGAGCGCTGCCGCTGACGGCACCGTCGGCTCTGCCGGCACTGACGGCACTGACGGCACTGACGGCGCTGACGGGCAGAACTCATGAGTGATCCGACCGCAGCCCCGCCTGGCGCGAGGCGACCGCCGCAGAGCGCATGGCTGAAGCACTGATCTCAGACGCGGTCGGATTCGTTTCTCTCGCCTGGAGCGGCCGTGGACGCCATACACACCGTCAAGGTTGCCTGGATGGCCGAGCAATAAAAGATGGCGGGACCATTTAACTCACCTTCAATCGAAATCCGACCCCAATTGCCAGGAGGTATGGGCGTTTTGACGGGGATTAAAGCGCCAAATCGGGCGCACCCTTAAATACTGCCCAGTAAGTGATCCAGCTCACCGCAGTGCATTTTGGATCTGGCACACGGAGTGACTTAACGTTGCGGCAGCTCGCCCGGCCTGACCAGCCAAGTGGCCGAGGTGAAGAACCAGGGGGAGAAGGAACGGGGGCCGTTCAGTTTCCACGCCAAGCGGCGTATCCGTATGCCCTCTCCCCCCGACTACAGGGGAAGTGTACGTGAAGCACAACTACATCCGCATAGCTGCCGCTACCGCTATGGCCGGTGTCGCCTTCGGCATCGCCGCTCCTGCGGCCGGCGCCGCCGAATCGCACCGTGTCGCCGCTTCGGCTCCCGTTTCCGCGGCGGAACTCGCAACGCTGAAGGCCGCGAACCCGGCGTCTGCCACCAACGGCGAAGCCGAGATCACCCCGCAGCAGCTCACCGAAATGACTGCGCTCGCAAAGGCCGCCGAGTCGGAGAGCGGCGATCAGCACCGGGTCAAGAGGGCTGCGGGCGGCAAGCTCGGCAGCCTTATCGCCCTGCTGAAGAAGTCGCCGGGGCTGATGAAGGCAGCGGTGAACGCGGCGAAGAAGGGCGCTCGCTCCTTCGAGGGCTGGGTGAACAGCCTGTCCAACTGGAACCCGGTCAAGTGGGCCATCAAGGCCACTCCCGAGTACATCATGTTCCAGCTCATTGACTATCTCGCCCACCTTTAATCAGATGCATGGTCTGAAACTCTAAGCCCCTGCCAACGGGCGCCGCTTGCCCTCCCAGGCGATACTCCGAGTTTTGGACCACCATCGAAAAAAGCTCCTCCCGGGAACTCCGGGAGGAGCTCATTTAGCATAGAGGTGAAAATGAAAAAGACTCGCGAGCAGATCGTTTCTGACAACATGTGGGGCTCTTCGGCGCTTTTCTGCATGGCTGCCTTTATAGCGTTCGTCCTTGTTCGCACCGAGTCTGCTGTGCAAGTTGGATGGATTCTGTACTGCTGCGGATGGGTGCCCTCGGCCTGCATGGCCGTATGGTGTGCGGCACGGCGTAAGTCCCCTGGTGTCGGCGGGGTGTTCGCGCTCAGTCTCCTCACGGTGTTCGGGTTGCTGTCCTGGTTGACACATGGGTGAGCCGAACCATAGGCCGAAATTGCTGAGTGCCCGCGATCTGACGAAGGACTTCCGGGGGCGTCGTGTGCTCTCCGGGGTCTCCTTGGAACTGACCCCAGGAATGGTCACCGGCTTTCTGGGCGCGAATGGGGCAGGCAAGACCACGGCTATCCGTATGATGCTCGGCTTGTTGCCGGGAGCCGGTGAAACCTTCTTCATGGGTCGGCCACTCACGGCATGGCGCGACCCGGCCCGGATCGTCGGAGCGGCCCTGGGGGGCATTGCCGGCCACCCCAAACACACCGTGCGGTCACACCTTCGCATGGTGGCTGCCGGCATGGGTGTTCCCCATGTGCGCGTGGATGAAGTGCTGGACCGGGTCGGGATGCGAGAAGCCGAAGCACTGCATCTCGGACGGCTGTCTTTGGGAATGGCACAGCGCATAGGAATCGCGCAGGCGCTCCTCGGAGACCCGCGCATACTGATCCTTGACGAACCTGCCAACGGACTCGACCCACACTCCATTCATTGGCTGAGGAACCTGCTTCGGTCGTTTGCCGACGACGGACGGGCTGTACTCATATCCAGCCATCAACTGGCTGAGCTGGGCCAGTTGGTTGATGACATCGTCGTGCTTGCACGTGGTCAAGTGATAGCCAGGAAAACCATCGAGGATCTCGGCAGCGCAGTGCACAGCCGAGTCACGGTGCAAAGCCCGGCCTTGGACCGCCTGCAACCCCTCGTAGAAGGGAAGGGCGGGACTCTTCGTCTCGTATCCGAGGGAAATGCAGAGGTCACCGGACTCACACGGTTCCAGGTCGGGGACCTGGCAGCTGAACACTCTTTGCCTCTGCACTGGCTGGGAGAGAGCCAGCCCACGTTGGAAGATTTCTACCTGTCCGTTGCCGAGCAGGAGTTCAAGGTGCAATGAGACCGATTGAGTCCGCCGAAACACCTACCATCACCCGCGAGCCGGTAGTCCCGGAGATGCCCCCTGCCGGGAGGGCGCTCAGCCGGGCACTGAGATTCGAGTACCTGAAGCTCAGGGGGCTACGGTCCACCTGGATCGTCCTGGCGGTTCTGGCGGGTTTCAGTCTCCTGAACGGTGTGCTGCTGCCGACGGAATCGACTTCCCCGGAGGGCGGGGGCAGGAAATTCCTCGAAGTTGCCCGTCTTGTGGACACCCTTGAGTTCAACCCGACGGCAATGCAACTCCCCATGACTGCCTGGCTGTTGGTCTTCACTCTCGGGACCGGATCAGTCACCTCCGAATTCGGGTACCGGCTGGCACGGACAACGTGGCTGACCGTTGGAAGCCGCAGAGACGCGTACGTGGCGAAGCTCATCGTCGGAGCGACCGGAGCTCTTGTGGCAACGGGACTCAGCCTCGCTCTGAGTGCCGCAACGGGCGCTGTATCTCTGGCCGTGGTAGGGGTGACTCCACCTGATTGGGCGGCCGCGCTGGCACCGCTGTTGCGATACCTGCTGGTCATGGCATGTCTTCCCGTACTGGCCGCAGGCCTGGCCGCGCTGGTGCGTGGCCGCGTAGCGTCAGCCCTGGCTCTCAGCCTGTGGCCGCTCTTCGTCGAACGGATCGTCGGCTTCGCCCTTGAACGGATCCCGGGCGCAGGCGACGTATCGAGCTGGCTCCCCTTCGCAGCAGCCCGAGCGGCGATGAACGGCGCTGGGACAGCCGACGATTTCACCATGGCGCTCATCGGAAGCGACCTGTCACCCGGAGTAGCCCTGTCGGTTTTCTGCACATACACCCTTGTTATCGCAGGGTGCGGGTGGCTGGTCTACCAGCGCCGGGAGGCCCCGTAATGGCGTGAAAAGCACGACTCTGTGTGACGTCTCAGGCCAGGCCAGCAGTCCGGCTCTCGCACGGCACGAGGCATGATGAGCGCATGGCCAATGAAGAGAACGCCCGCTTCACGCTGCCGCGGGGAGCGACAGGCTTCTTCCGGCCCAAGGAAGGCCCGCTTCCCGAAACCGACCTGCGGGCCTTCCGTACCGCTCTGTACGGTGCTGCCCGCTCCGCCGGAGGCAGGGTGGGTGAGGTGGAAGAACAGGCGTACCCGCGCACGTTCCACACCGCATCGGTCATCGGTGACACGGACGAGACCATCGTCCTGTGTCACGCCTATCACCCCTGGATCGCCTTCGTCCGGGAATGCCCGGCTTGGTGCAGCCCAGAGTTTCTCACTCCACCACCGTGGGCTCAGGCCTTCGTCCACGCAGGGTTCGTGGTCCTCGATGACGACCAGCTCTCCACACCCCTCTCTGATGTGGACACCTCAGTACTGGACGATGTGCAATGGCGCGAGATTCGTTACTACGGCATCACCACGCTGGGCGGAGTGCTCTTCAACGCGTGGGACTGATGGCAGAAAGCCTCTGAGGCCAGTCGCCGAGAAAGTCGTGGCACCGACGCCAGCACCCCCACATGCAACCCTTTTCCGGTACGGCACAAGTGGGCCAAGAGGAGGTCGGATGCCCGAAGCCAGCCCGAGAGGGATTCGATCAGCCCTCGGCACAGCGGGCAGAGGAAGACGAGAGGCTGACGCGGGCGAGCACCCACGCGTACGGTAAGCGGGAAGGAACGCGACGATCGCGGGAGGCTCAGGCCGTGAGTGACCAGACCTGGACCATCGAATCTATCTGTGAGGCGCTCGGCAGCCCGTCGGCGAAGCAGCGGTTCCTCAGCGAGATCAATCGGGCCTCGGTGCACGAGATCGTGACGGTGTTCGCAAAGTGGCAGGCCATCGCGGCCGGCATGGCGGCAGCGGCCGAGCGCGGCAGGGAGCTGGCTCGCGTCGAGGCTCAGACCGGAGAGATGCCCGGTGAGTGGATCGACGTAACCGATCGCATCCGCGACGAAGCCGCATCTGCTCGAACGCGTGGCGTCGCCTGATCGTCTTCCGTCTCAAGTACGGCCCTGACACAGAAGCCGTCCACAACGCCATGCCGCCGGACGCCAGTGTCCGGCTCTCCTACGCCCTCGCTGCCGTCTGCGACGACCTCTTCGCGGCGACCGAACCGTACGGAGAGGACGACGGCGTCGTCCGTTCCCTTACGACCGAGCACGCGATCGCCGTCCTCTTGATCGGGCACCAAACCAAGGTCATTACGGTGTTACAGCTGAGCTATGCGGGCTGACTGAGACGGAACATTGTCCCCGAGGCCCCAGCGAGCCGTCCCCGAGATCCACGCGGCCGGTCATCGGACCGAGTAGCGGCTCAGCGCCGCAGGGGCGGCCAGTCGTCAGCCGAGGTAGGACGCGGTGCGCAAGCCGTTTAGGGCACTGGTCCACGGGCGGTCCACAGGGCCCCCTGAGGGGCCCACGCTCGCACCGCCGTGAGAAGGCATACACGCCCGGAGGCTGTGTGAAGTAGCTCGGTCTGGTCATTGAACGCCTTCACCATGGATTCGCTGACGCTGCCGGCTGAGTCGATACAGCTCAACAGCTCGTCGTACCCGTCGGCCATCGATGGTGCTACCGCGAGCGGGCCACCCCTCAACTCCCTGTCTGTGACGCCGAGAAGCTGGCGCAGGATTGCCGCGTAGCGGTCCGAGATGGTGCTCTTGCCGTTCGCCCACTCGGACACGTACATATGCAGACTCGCGGTTGAGGAGACGTCGGTGACCTACCGTCAGGCGTACTGCTCGATTTCGCGCACCAGTCGCTCCTGAGACGAGCCACGCGCCGTTCGCGCGCTCCGAAGTCCTGTGTTCACAGGCCACCGCCCGGCGATAGGTCCACCCACTGGCCTTCCCAGCATGCCTCGCATCGCTGCAGGTCAACAGGGGTTAACAGGCGGGAAGGCTGCTGGGTCTCCCATGGGAAACCCGAGTCTGCCTGGGGCGGAGCGGCGCGAGCAGCTACGGGACGGCCGTGCTTGGCCGGAGGTTGGCCGCGCGCTCCTTCGCATGGCCGACGCGAGCCGCGACGCTCAGCACGGCTGCCTCCACACTTCGCGGATGAAGATCCAGCGACAGGACACCACCGTCGAAGATCTAGACAACCTTGTGGCCCTCCGCAGGGCTAGGAGTCCCAGTCCATCGCGAGAAGTCGCCCGATCTCCACCAGGCCCTGCGGAGAGACCGGCGCCTGAGATTCACACAACCGTATTCGCACGCCTACTGAGAACGCATAGTTTGGCGTGGAGAGTAAGACCGCTGCGCTGGGAATTCACCGGGCTCCCAGGGCTGCCCGCAGCACGGACACTTAAAAGTGCCCGCTGGGTCATACTCGAAAGGACCTACTCTGACCATTCGTCGCTCCTTAGCAGCAACAAACAGGCACAAAGCCCCGTGAAACTCTTTAATCAGGTCTTCACGCTCCAACTTCCTTTGGTTCTCTAGGCCGACTCTCCACCAGACCACTCCTGCGGGATCGAAATAAGTACCGCAATGCTTATTGACAATCTTAACAACGCGCGACAAATCTGCGTTGACTACTTCTTCGTGACACCCTCGAACAAATGCCTCCAAGATTTCATGGGGCGACGGAGGGCGATAGTTACTATCGTCGGACAGATAGGTAACGGGGCCACGCGACTCCCAAATTAGACCCTTGATCCACCACTGCTCTCGGTCGGGCCGCAGGAACGCACCCGCACGGCGATTGGTTTTAAAGTACGTAGAGCAAACTACGTCATGCATCCGATCGGCCACCCGCTGCACGTTACGAACATCCCCTTCCCGAAGATAACGATGCCCGTATACTTCTCTTGCGATTTTTCGCCAACTCACAGACGCGGGATACGGCTCAACGGTAGTAGCCTGCTCAAGAACCTGTCTGATGGCAGCTTGAACTGGGGCATGTCGACTCATGCCAATTTAGGGTACGGCTGCATATCCATATGACGAAGGCGACACATCGCTTCCCACTACGCCGCCTCTGAATTTTCGTCGCCTGTCACACAACATCGCACCACCGACTCATCAGACCATGGGATTCGGACGGCTTCTCGCCAGATAGTCACATGGCCGACCTCAACGTCGCGCCCCTGCTCCAGATAGACCGTCTGCCCATATTCCCGAGCTTCAGCAGCAGCCTGGATTCGCCGGGCCAATCGCGGAATGCGAAGTTCTCCAGGACTCCCCATGCATGCCCACGACTGAGCCCCGGCAGCTGCCACGGGGTAATCCGCTCGACGCTTTGTCCCGCCCCAAAGCAGCGCCGGACCGAGCAGAAACCCCGCAGGCCGGCACCATCACCGCCACCCTCCACCAAACCGGCCACCAGTCACCTACCGCTAGACCAGCGATCCAGGCCGCCGGCGTACGTGGCTCAAGGGCGGGCCAGGCGAGGATCCCCGATGGCGGCGAGAAAAGTGCGAGTGGGACGTGGTGAGGAGGCAGGTGGGGGCGGGGACTGGCGGCGCTCCGAGATTTTAAGGTCTGACCCTTGGGGCGAGCCTCTAAGAAGAAGGGGGTCCACATCGGGCTATTGTGGGCAGGTCAGGAGCCTGCCCGATTCGCAGACCAGCGTAAGGGACCCCTTCTCTCACCCCAAGGACCAGACCTCAAACTCTCTCCACACCACCAGCGTGGAGATACGCAGGCCCGAACTTCGGCACCCATTCGCACCGTGAGATGAGAGGCTGCAGCCAAGTAGCACGAGTGGCTTCTCCGCGTTAATTGACTAACACCTTGAGCCTGTGAAGCAGGAGCCCGGCGAGCGCCTCACGGGGAAGTCTTTGCTGCTTGGCGCCTGGCAGCCCGCGCCGCCGCCATGCGTTGCCGCTGTGCGGGTTGCACGTAAAGAACGAAGACAGCTTCGTTAATCAACTCGGCTACATCTGCGATCTCTTCTGCCGAATATGCCAATCCGTCATGAACGGCATCATTTCCGACTGCTCGTGCCTCATGGAACGCTTCCACGATATTCTGTGGAACCCCCTGAGTTGCCAAGGAAGTGATGCGAGCATGCAAGTTTCCCCCGGTGGCTCCCTGCTCCTTGGCGATCTGTTCCACAACTGCCCGATAACCCGCCCCCGCTAGTCGGTAAGCCCCTGCCGCTTCTGCCAGCGCGGCCTCCCTGAACACCTCACGCACCAACGGTGGCGCGTCTGAAGATACCTGTCGCGGTTGCAGATCCGACGCCGGATACACGCGTGTGAGGTCAGCAGTCTCATAACGGGCATTGGAATCAATGATTGCGGGATTGATCACCTTCCATAAGAAGAGGGAGTTACCCGAACAATAGTCACAGGCCAAAGTGACGGTAAACAGAGTGAGGTTCCGTTTTGCACCATCTGACATTGTCTGAGTCAGGGCTTGAAGCTCTTTGCGTTGAGATATGTCCATCGACGTATTCATTGCGCAGTGTGGGCAGCAGAGGTAGACCTGACGTTTAAAAGTCCTAAACGTAGATGTGTTATCGGCTGGGAGCTCAAGCTCGGTGAGCTGATCAGATAGCGCACGCACAGTTGGACGGTAGCTTATGGCCCCTCATCCGTCATGTGGTTTCGGTATACGCCTCCCCGGGGGCCCAGCTCGGCATCTAGCTGTACAGCAGTGAAGTGCAGCAACCGTGACGACTTCCGGCGACTGTCGTTGCCCCTTATAGGCCGGGTGATCAGCCGGGATGGCCCCACCAACCTTTCCGCATGTAGTTCGCAACGAGGGCCTGTGGCACGGTCTGCGGGCCGTGCCACTCTCGTGCCAGAACGGGCGGGGTCTCACGGGGAACCGCGGTACGGTACGGCACTCAGCGCCAGACGCGCCCGAGACCGCAAAGCCGCTGGTTACCCGAGCATCTGGCCAACCTCGCTCCTAAAGCGGTGGTCAGCCCACACGGCCCGGTTCCCAGTAGCTGGCTCCCTCGACAGTGGACCCGCACGGTGGCGCGTCGGATAGCTTGCTGGCATGCCGGATGACATTGTTCTGCGCCTCGACCGCGCCAGCGCCGAGGATCTGCACGAGGTGCTGTGGCTTGTAAGTGAGCACATTGCCGCCGGCGCTCCCATCCCGGATCTGCCTACCGAGGCTAACGAACGGCTGGGGCGAGTGATCAGCTCGTTGCGTGACTCGCTGGGCAAGTGATGGTCCTAGTGGCACAGCCTGCGAGATGAGCTGTACAGCAGCGAAGTACAGCAACCGCAGCAACCGCTTACGCCCTGCAGTGGCCCTCAAAGCCCGGGCAGCAGCCTCAATGACCGTAAAAACGGCCGATTTATATAGAGCTACGGATCAGAAGGTTGCAGGTTCGAATCCTGCCGAGCGCACAGCAGGTCAAAGCCCCCACCGGGATCGTCCGGAGGGGGCTTTGTCGTGCCGTTCATGCCGTTGCGTGCCGTGCAGCAGTGAAATGCAGCAACCGGGTCAGCCGCCGGCCAAGGCTTGATCCGGCGACGGCGAGGCTTGGGCACCTTCACCGTGAGATCACTCAACGACCCGCCCCCCGAATCTGCACCGTCCCCACATGCATGGCCGCAGCCGTCCACTGGATCACTGGATCATGGGTGATGGCTCATGGCTCATGGCTCATGGCTCATGGCTGTGGAGGTGTGGGGTTTGTGGGGAGGCGGAGCATGGACCAGGTGCGGGGGCCGTTGCCGGGGAGGTGGAGGGCGGCGGTGATCTGGAAGCCGAGGCGTTCGTAGAAGCGGACGTTGCCTTCGTCGGAGGTTTCGAGGTAGGCCGGTACGCCCTCCTGTTCCGCCGCGGTGATGCCCGGCCGGATGACCGCTCGGCCCAGGCCGCTCCCCTGGCGGTCCGGGGTGACGCCTATGGTGCCGAGGAACCATGCCGGTTCGGTCGGCCGGTGCGGCAGGAGGGCTGCCTCTGCCTCCTCGTATGCCTTGAGGCGGTCGCCCGCCAATACGGCGAATTCCGGTGCGAGTTCGGCGAATACGGCGTCGGTGTCCACCGTTTTCGGGGTCGTCCAGACGGCTACCGCATCACCGTCGTCGGCGACCCAGACGCGGCCGTGCGCCAGGCCGACACGGGTCAGGAAGAGCTCCTGGAAGCGCTCCATGCGGTGTATGTGGTCGGCGGCGTCCACGGTGTGCCGGGTCCATGGGTAGTTGGCGAAGGCCTGGCCCAGTGTCCGGACGGCGCGGGGGACGTCTTCGAGGGTGGCCGGCCGGACGATGATCTCGGCGGGCGTCGTGGCTTCGGGGCTGGTTTCGGGGCCGGCTTCTGGGGTGGCGTGGTGGTTCCCGGTCATGGGTGGCCTCCGCTCCGTGACGTGCGGGATGTACGCGTCGGGATTGCGATGTTGGGCTGTTATGGGACAGTAGGGCCACTTCCGGGATGTGCGGCTGTGAGGTGGAGAGAATGCGCCACTGCCGGTCGGGTCCGGTGACCCGGCCCGCCCCTCCCCCCCCGCTACGTGACGCTGTTCTCAGAGCCCGTCCCTCTGGGCGGGAGAAACGATTAGGCGTATGGGTGGCAGTCGCGTAAGGTGAGGGCTACCGACGCGGGGTGGAGCAGCTCGGTAGCTCGCTGGGCTCATAACCCAGAGGTCGCAGGTTCAAATCCTGTCCCCGCTACTGATGCCGTAGGCCCAGTGGACTGATGTCCGCTGGGCCTACGGCTTTTTGCGCTGCCTATGCTGCCTATGCTTTCTGGGCTTTCTGGGCTCTCTCTGGCTCCCTGCGACTTTCTCTGGCTCTCTGCGGCTCTCTGCGGCTCTCTGTGGGCTCTGCGGTCTCTGTGTCAGTGGGGGGTCGTACGCTGGCGAGGTGTGGCGATGTACGGGGCCGCGCTGGTCAGGTGATAGGTCGGCGGACAGGTCAGGTGCCGAGGCCGCGGCGGGAGTGAAGGCCGTGCCGAGGCCGGTGGCGGTGATGGGACCGGTGCCGGGGCCGGGGCCGGGGCCGGAGTCGGAGTCGGGGCCGGAGGGGCGCTTCGCGCAGCGGCTCGGCTGGTACTGCGTCGAGCGCGGGGAGGCGCGCGTCAGCATGCTGCCCGTGGGCAAGCGGCTGGCGTTCGCCGCGCTGGGGGAGCGGCGGTGCTTGGGGGTGCGGCGGGCCGGTCGTTGGATCGTGTGCCCGTATGCGGCGGTGCTCGACGGGGCGAGCGCCAAGGATCAGTGTGCGCGCTGTGCCCAGCTGGACCGTTCGCGGTCGGTGGCCGCCGACACGATGGCCGACGATCCGCGTCCGTACGGCGTCTACCTCGCGTACTTCGGCCCCGGTCTGCTCAAGGTGGGGATCACGGCGGTCGAGCGCGGGCCGGCGCGCCTGGTGGAGCAGGGGGCGGTGGCGTACGCGTGGCTGGGGCGCGGGCCCCTGATGGCGGCGCGGCGGACGGAGGCGCTGCTGGGGAGCGCGCTGGCGGTGCCCGACCGGTTCGGGAAGGCGGCGAAGCGGGCGGCGCGCGGGGGGCTGCCGCCGGTGTCCGAGCGGATCGCCGAGCTCGCCCAACTGCATGATGCGGCACGAGGGTTGGTGGGCTGGCCCGAGACGCTGACGCCCGTGGAGTTCGCCTGCACGGACCATACGGAGTTGTTCGGCCTCGACCGGATTCCGTGCGAGGCGGTGGAGTTGGGCGGACTGACAGCGGGTGCGGAGATCGTGGGGGAGGTGCTGACCGGGGTGGGGTCGGATGTGTATCTGCGGCTGGCGGGGACGGAGGGCGCCGGCGGGGCGGTTGCGGTGCTGGATACGTGGATGTTGTCGGGGTGGGCGCTGGGGGCGGCTACGGGGCGGACGACGACTGTCCCGGTGCGGGATGCAGTGCGTGGGGTGGGGGAGCGGCAGGCCCCTCGGCACGATCGGCAGGGGTATCGGCAGGGGAGTCAGGGCGGGAGGGGGGAAGCTCGACGGGAAGGTAGGCAGGAGGGGCTGTTCTGACGGCCTGGGGGAGGGTGAGGG
This sequence comes from Streptomyces sp. NPDC001339, assembly GCF_042895955.1. Lineage (NCBI taxonomy): Bacteria > Bacillati > Actinomycetota > Actinomycetes > Kitasatosporales > Streptomycetaceae > Streptomyces > Streptomyces sp. NPDC001339. The sequence goes on from NZ_JBIAWT010000004.1 coordinate 636,439, forward strand.
ACAGCGGCACGGCGAGGGGGCGAGGAGACGGGGCGAGGAGACGGGGGACGGGGTGGCGGAGGGGGATGAGCAGGTCGCGGCGTTCTGGCAGGAGTTGGGGCTGCCGGGGCTGATCGATGTGCATATGCACTTAAGTCCCCTCGTTTACGAGGGGGAGTAGTCACATCCCCTACGGGTACGCCCATGTGCTGGAGGCGCTGACGCGGATGGGGATGGGGGAGGAGTGGCTACGAGATACGAGGCGTGTGTTACGGAAATGCGGCGCGGTTGTTCGGGGTTGGAGGAGGCTTCCGGCTCCGGGGGTGATCAGGTGTAGAGGGAGAGAAAGCGCAGGTCGGGGTGATTGTCAGTGGTGGGTGCCATGCTTGGGGAGTGGTGATCGACCTGGACCGCGCGGGGGGGGGCGGCCCAGGCCGGTCGCGGACAGGAATTCGGGGGCCGTGCAGGTGGGATCGGGGGAGAACTAAGGGGGGTTCGGGAGCTGGAGGAGCCAGGCTATGGAGGGTTTCTGAGGGTTTCTGTAGGGGGATTTTCGGGAGGGGGCAGGAGGGGCGTTCTCAGGAGATTCACAGGAAGGTGCAAGGGAGTTCTCACGGGGGTGAGCCAAGGTCAGCGGTATGACCGTGACCTCTTTGTCCTCAGCGTCCATCCGTGTGCCGGGCTCGGCCGCGTCGTCCAGGGGTGCGTCCACGCAGCAGTCGGAGCGGTTGCTACGGGCTGGAGCGACGGCCGGACGGAGCGATGCGCGGCTGACGGTGGGCGATCTGGTGCTCGACGAGGACAGTCATGAGGTGTGGCGGGACGGCCAGGAGATTCATTTGACGGCCACCGAGTTCGAGTTGCTGCGTTACCTGATGCGCAATCCGCGCCGGGTGCTGAGCAAGACGCAGATCCTCGACCGGGTGTGGAGCTATGGCTTCAGGGGGCAGGCGAACGTCGTGGAGTTGTACATCTCGTATCTGCGGCGGAAGATCGACGCGGGGCGGGCACCGATGATTCACACCCGCCGGGGGGCGGGCTACCTGATCAAGCCGGGGGAGTAGGTGGGCAGGCGGGAGGAGCACCGCCCGGCCTGTGCGGCACGGACGGCGCTCCCATGGGCGGGTCAGTTTCCGTGTGGGGCGACTGGGTGTGGGTCCGGCGGAAGGACTTGATGCAGCAGTCGGCCTGCCCATCGCCGCCACTGTGCCGACCTGGCTGGTCGGCCGGCCCGGTGAGCGGTGGTCACGGTCACCGTCCTGGGGCGGCGTGGTACGGCGCCCGGTGCCGCCGGTTGTGGGTCTGTCTCTGGTCCGTGCGCTGTCTGCTCGATCTGCTCCATCTGTGTTGTCTGCTCGATCTTCGTTGTCATCGCTGTCTGCGCTGTTCGTGCTGTCCGTGCTGTCTGTGCTGTCTGTGTCTGTGCTCTCTGTCCGATGGTGGGTGTGGGGCGCCCGCGCCGGTGAGCGTCGGCGCGTTCGCGTGCCTGCTCCCATAGCAGGGCCTGGGGAGTTCCGGGTTCCACTCCTCCGCATACCCTCACGAAGGTGAGCAGCAGGGCCTTGGACGGCATCCGTTTGCCGCTGAGGACCGCGCCCAGAGAGCTGCGCGGCAGGAAGCTGACGCCGTTCTCGGTGGCCGCCAGCTCCAGCTCCCGCAGCGTCTTGTTGCCGTGGGCGAACCGCAGAGCGCGCATGGCGTCGAGCAGTTCGATCGGTTCGCAGATGTACTGCGGTGGCAGCACGGTACGGCGGCGCCGAGGCCGGGCGCCCGGTGTGGCGGTAGCGGTGTGTGCCTTCTTCCACAGGCGCTCGGCGTGCCGTACGTCGCCGCCGCACACCCGGACGTAGTCCTGGACGACCGCCCAGGCGGGCAGCCGGTTGCCACGGTCGGCTTGGAAGAACCGCAAGTGAGGGACCGGCTGGTCAGGTTGGAGAGTCGCAAGACGCGCCATCTGGCGATAGCTCACCCCCGAGCGCCGGCGCAGTGACCGAAGCCACTGCGCCAGCTCAGCTGCGGGGGTGTGCGTCGCCAGGGCGCTGGTGTCGCACCCCATGACGCTCTCCCCTATACGCGTACGCGGTGTGCGGCGAACACGGCGACCGTCCGGCGGATGAGCTCCACCGACAGCAGGCTGCCGACGGTGATCGTCGCGATGACGGTCTCCAAGTGCTGCCCCCAGGCCGCCAGTCCAGCGGTAAGGCCCAGGACCACCACGATGATGACCACGGCCGGAGCCGGCAGCAGCGGGCTGCTACTCCTGGCCGGACGCTGCACGCACGAGGCGTGCGCGGACGCGCGTTTGTTCATTTGTTCTCCTCGGTCGTTGCCACTCGACGCGAGGCCCGTATACGAGGATCCCCCGGCCTTGCAGAGCCGGAGGATCCAGAGCCTCATCGGACACCTTCCTGCCCCGCACCCACGCGGTAAAGCCAGTTCCGGTTCCCCCGTTTCATCGTGTCCCGCCTCGTCGTGACCGGCCGTCGGGACGAAGTCCCAGGCCATCAGGGGCGCCGGACACCGGGTGTTTCGCGGTGACTGGCGAGGTCCCACTTCCGCCCGCCGGGAAGCCTTGTCTGGGACGGATGAAACAACCAGAGTCAGGGGACAGCAACACCCAGGCCACCGTGCCGATTGTCCGCGGGACCGGGGGACGACCGAGGGGCGACCGGGGAACGCGGCCGGAGATCCCCGTGATCTCCAAGATCTCCAAGATCTCCATCTGAAGATTTCCAGTCGAGCGAGAGGGAGGGACCTGACATGGCACCAGTAGCGGTACCGGCTGACATGGCACCAGTAGCGGGAATGATGCGAGAAGACCTGGTCCTTGCCTCTGCGGCCGGCCTGGTACCCCTTTTGTTGGCGCTGGGCGGGCATCATGGGGCGTGGTGTGGCTGCGGCTGGTGCGCGGCGGCACTCAGGGCCGGGGCAGACGGGTTGGTACCACGGCGGGGGAGTGTGTGCAGGCCGCCGCCGGCCTGCTCCGGGACTCCGTCCGTCGCAGCAGGACGTCTGCGCGTCTCCTGCCGCACCCTGCGCCGGAGCTCCCCCGTTTCGACGGCACGCCGACGCTGGGCACCCGTATGCCCTCCGGCCGCATGTCACGGGGTGGATCGAGCCCGGCTTTTCCACTGGTCTGCCCAGTGCCCTGGCCTGCACAGACTCCGACTCCGACTCCCTTCGTGCGCCTGTCCCGCCACCGATCAGCAGGTGGAGCTGGCGGAGCAGGTGGAGCAGGCGGAGCGAGTGGGGTAAGCGGAGTAGGTGGCAAAGCTCCCTCGCCGGCCCCTGTGCGTCGGGCTTATTCGAGATCGATTGCAGCTTGCGGCCAACAACTGACTGCCGCAGCCAACAACTGATTGCCGCAGCCAACAACTGACTGCTGCAGGGGCCCACAGCGGTGCATCCCGGAACGTTTCTGCTGCCGCGCCTTGCCCGCGGGCGCGGCCTATGATCGCGGTCTCCCCGGCCGTTGCCACTCGACACAACAGGGGATCGGGCGGTCTTTGTTGCAGCGAAGCCCGCCCACAGCACGACCAGCGGTTGTGCCTTCGGCCTCCGGTGGCCTGCCACTTCCCTTAGACGGGGGCGGGCCACCGGAGGCTGTCGCTCAGCTGCCGGGCTTGGGCAGTGCCAGGTTCATCCGGTGGACGTCGTCCCGGTACATGGCGCTGACCGAGGCGGGCGACAGGTCGACGCTCAAGGCGCGAACGGAGCTGATCTGCCCGGGGAAGTAGTCACCCTCGGCCCCGGCCCACTTGCCTCGGCCGATGGCGAAGGCGCCCTTCGCCTCCCAGGGCTTCAGGGCCAGCCCGACCGGGGCGCCTTGGGGCTTTCCGTTGACGTACAGGCTGATGGTGTTCGCGGCGGCGCTGTAGACACCGGTCAGGTGCGTCCACTCGGTGCCGGCGGGTGCCGTCGAGAGGACGCCCGCGTTTCCTTGCGGGGAGGCGGAGTCCTCGCTCATCCGCTTGAGGGCCCACTTCTTCGCCTGGGCGTCATACTGGAGGTGGAAACCGCTGGTCTGCCGGCCGTCCTGGCTGACGACGGTCCGGTTCCAGGGCTGGTCGACGGAGGTCAGCTTCACCCACGCCGACACGGTGAAGTTGTCGGAGGTGTTCACCACCGGCCCGCCCGCGGCGCAGGAACCGCTGGTGCCGTCGAAGCGCGCGGAGACGCCCCTGGTGGTGTCATCCGCCCAGCTGGAGCCGCGGGAGCAAGTCAGCTTGTGGGTCGTGCCGTTGGCGTTCTGCGCGGTCATCGGTTCAGTGGAGGGTTTGTCGAGATCGGCCGGGTCCATGAGCCGGTCGTGCAGCGGCCACTCGGCGGATATCGGAAGCGTCCAGACCTCGGCCGGAGTGTTGATGCACTGGTAGATCTCCAGGCGGGCCGACTCTGCCGTGGAGGCGTGGGAGATGTGCAGGCATTTGCCGGAGTGGGGGTTGCGCAGTTTGCCGTCCTGCTGGGCGACCCACTGCTGCGCGACGGAGCCATTGCACTCATAGAGTTGCACCGGCGTGCCGTCGGTGGTGCCCGAAGTCCGAACGTCCAGGCATTTGTCCGCCGCGAGTGCACTGCGCACCGTGCCGTCCGTCTTCACGCTCCAGCGCTGCGCCGCATTGTTCTTGCAGTGGAGGGTCTGCAACGGGGTGCCATTGGCCGTGGAGGCCCCGAGGACATCGATGCACTTGTCCCCCGCATACGGGCTCCGAATGGTGCCGGTGGCCTCCACCAGAGGCCGCTTGGGCTGGTAGAGCCGCACATAATCCACGTACATCTTCTGCGGGAAAGCCGTCTCCGCGGGCGGGTCCTTGGGCCATCCGCCGCCGACAGCGAGGTTGAGGATCACATAGAATGGCCGGTCGAAGACCCAACTTCCCTGCGGCGCATCGGTTTTGTGCTGTTCGTGGATCGGAATGCCGTCCACGGAGAAGGTGACGTGATCCGGGAACCAGTCCATCGCATAGACGTAGAATTCTTCGGAAAGCTGCTTGTTGCTCAGCTTCTGGAAACTGCCGTTGCTGCCGTTGCGCCAGTGGTGGCGGAAGCGAGCGTCGCCGGACTGCGGGTCGACAAGCCTGTTGGGACCGATCAGTCCGCTGCATACCAGGCATTCGGGCTTGGCGACGGATTCCAGGATGTCCATCTCGCCGCCGTTGGGCCACCCCTGACTGGTGCCCAGTACCCAGAAGGCCGGCAGCAGGCCCTTTCCGCCGGGCAGTTTGATACGCGACTCGATACGGCCGTACCGGGACTGGGCGAACGGTGCGTTCTGCGTGGTGATGCGGGCGGAGGTGTAGTCGCAGTCGGCTTCCTTGCGCTTCGCCGGATCCGAGACGTTGGCCTGCGCCCAACCAGGGTTGTCCTCGCGTACGTAGGCGCACTTGAGGCCTTTGGACCCGCGCCGGGCGGTGATGACGAGGTTGTCGCCGTCGGTCTGCGCGTTGTCCGCGTCCTTGGTGTAGTACTGCAGTTCTTTGTTGCCGGAGTTGTAGTTTCCCGCGTTGCCGACTTCATAGGTCCATGCGTCACCGGGCTGGTGCGGGGCGCCGTTGAATTCGTCGGCCCAGGTGAGCTCCCACTGGTGGGAATCCGCCTGTCCGGGAAGTGCGACAGCGGGGGCTGCCGGAAGAGTGAGGAGGCCGGCGCAGAGGGATGCCGTAAGGGCGGTGACTGATATGCCGCGCAGGATTCCCTTCGTGTTCCTCTGGAGGGAGGAGGAGTGGTGGCGTGGAGGGATGCGCCGGTGGATGATCTTCATCGCGACATTGTCTCTTTGTGCCTTTGGTGCCGTTTCATCGATCTTGGTGTCGGTTCGTCGGCCTCGATGCCGGTTCGTTAGCCCGTCCCCGGTTCGCCCTCCGTCCCTCCGCCGGTTCGTCCTCCGTCGCTCCCCCGGTCCGTCCTCCGTCCCTCCGCTGGCCCACCCCGTCACCCCTGCGGATAAATCAGCTGTACGGCGTATAGCCTCCGCTGTACGGTGTATGGCATCCGCTCGTTCCGTACAGGGAGCCCGTATGACCTCCGTGGCCTCCGGCGCCACTCCCACCCCCTCCTCCACCACCACCCCTGCCTCCACCACCCCCACCCTCCAGCCGCTGGGACGGCACGCCGCCCGCTGGCTGATCCTGGCCGTCATCTGCGTCGCGCAGCTGACCGTCGTCCTCGACAACACCGTCCTCAACGTCGCCATCCCCTCCCTCACCACTGAGCTGGGTGCGACCACCGCGGACGTCCAGTGGATGATCAACGCCTATTCGCTGGTCCAGTCCGGTCTGCTGCTCACCGCGGGAAACTCCGCCGACCGTTACGGCCGTAAGAAGATGCTCGCCGTCGGTCTGGTGCTCTTCGGCCTCGCCTCGCTCGGTGCCGCCCTCGCGCAGTCCCCCGGTCAGCTGATTGCCGCCCGCGCCGGTATGGGCATCGGCGGTGCGCTGCTGGTCACCACCACCCTCGCCGTCGTCATGCAGATCTTCGACGACGCGGAGCGCCCCCGGGCCATTGCCATCTGGAGCTCGGTCAACTCGCTCGGCTTCGCTGCCGGACCGCTGATCGGCGGCGCGCTGCTGGACCACTTCTGGTGGGGCTCGCTGTTCCTGGTGAACATCCCCGTCGCCGCCATAGGACTGGCGTCCGTCGTCACCCTCGTCCCGGAGTCCAAGAGCCGAGAGGGCGAGCGCCCCGACCTCCTGGGCGCCCTGCTCTCCATGATCGGCATGGGTTCGGTGGTCTTCGCGATCATCTCGGGACCGCACGCCGGCTGGTGGTCCGGACAGGTGGTGATCTCCGCCGCCGTCGGGATCGCCGCGCTCGCCCTCTTCGCGGGCTGGGAGCTGTACGTCCCGCACCCCATGCTGGACATGCACTTCTTCCGGAACCGCCGCTTCATCGGCGCGGTCTCCGGCGGCATCCTCGTCGCCTTCGGGATGGGCGGCTCGATGTTCCTGCTCACCCAGCACCTCCAGCTGGTGCTCGGTTACGGCCCGCTGGACGCCGGTCTGCGGATGGCGCCGCTCGCGGTGACGGTGATCCTGATCAACTTCACCGGTCTGGGCGTCCGTCTGATGCCCAAGCTGGGCACTCCGGGAATGATCGTCTCGGGGATGTCGCTGCTCGCGGGCGGTCTCGCCGCGATATCGCTGCTCGGTGGCCACAGCTACGGCGGCATGCTGTTCGGCTTGATCGTGATGGGTGTCGGCGTCGCGCTCGCCATGCCGACCATGGCCAACGCCATCATGTCCGCGATCCCGCCGGCCAAGGCGGGCGTGGGCGCCGGCGTCAACGGCACGCTGATGGAGTTCGGCCAGGGCCTCGGCGTCGCCGTCCTCGGCGCGGTCCTCAACTCCCGCTTCGTGGCACTGCTTCCGCTGGTCGCCGCGGGCGCCGGGTCACTCCCCGCGGCGCTCGCCAGGACCCGTACGGACGCCGAACGGACGGCCGTACAGGACGCCTTCGCCTCCGGCATCGGCACCAGCCAGCTGGTCGGTGCGGCCGCGGTGTTCCTCGGCGGGCTGCTCGCCGCCGTACTGCTGCGCCGGGCCGAGCGCACGGGCACGAGCACAGGCACAGGCACGGGCACAGGCACGGGCACGAGCCAGGAACCGGCGGTCGCCGTGGCGGAATAGCATCGGCGGTGTACGTGATCGCGAACGCCATCGAGAACAACCCGTACGGATACGGACCGGAAAACCAGCGCAGCCCGTACCCGTACGGACAGGAAGGGGCCCCATGGCAGCGACGGACGGCCGCGCCGGAAAGCGGCCGCACAGCGTCTGGCTGACCGAACGGCCCCCGCTGAAACGGAAGGCGGACCAGCCGGCCGGACTCGACCTCGACAAGATTGTCGCGGCAACGGTCCGGCTGCTGGACGCCGAGGGCCTGGCGAAGTTCTCGATGCGCCGGCTCGCCGCCGAGCTCGGCGTCACCGCGATGTCCGTCTACTGGTACGTCGACACCAAGGACGACCTGCTGGAACTCGCCCTGGACAGCGTTATGGCCGAGGTCCGGCTCCCGGACGAGTCCGGCACCGGCGAGCACGGCACTGACGGGGGCGGCACCGGCGAGCACGGCACTGACGGGGGCGGCACCGGCGAGGCCCGGGACTGGCGCGACCATCTGCGGGCCCTGGCCCACGAGTACCGGGCGCTGCTCACCGGCCACCCCTGGGTGGCCCGGCTCATGGGCACGTACATCAACATCGGCCCGCACTCCCTCGCCTTCTCCAACGCCAGCGTGGGGGTGATGAGGGAGAGCGGGCTGTCGATGGAGCAGATCACCGGTGGGCTGTCCGCCGTCTTCCAGTTCGTCTACGGCTTCGCCACCGTCGAGGGTCTGTTCAACGCCCGCTGCGCGGAGGCCGGGATGTCGGTCGACGAGTACCACCAGCAGGTGATGTCCGCGGTCCGGGGCCGCCCGGAGTTCGCCGAAACGGTGGAGAACGCCACGCAGGTCATGGAGGCCCGCGGCGGCCGGACCGTCGAGGAGATGCGCGACCGCGACTTCACCTTCGCCCTCGACCTCCAGATCGCGGGCATCGAGGCGATGCGGTCCCGCGTCGCGGGGCGCTAGGACGTGTTTGAGGAAAGAAGAGCGGCGCGTACGGGCCTGTGATGGTAGCCCGCACGCGCCGTAGACCTTTGTTATGGGCAGTCCGTGATGGGGGCGTTCATGACATCACAGGGCTGTACGAGTCCGGCCGGTTCTCGTCACTTCCCTCTCATGAGGCGACCCTCGAATTCACCTAGGAATTCTTGTCATTGTGGCTGGCTGAGCGTTCTATCTTCGAAATCGCCAGAGTGTAAATGCCTGTCAAGACGCTTACGGCGAGAAGCTGTCCCCACAAGGGATCAATAACCCTGTTTGCCACCACGAGCGCGACAATGAGCGCGATCGTGGCCAATGTTCGGCTGACCATAACCGGAACTCCCTCTTACGTCCCGAGTGACGTGAGGCATCCGGTCACGCCACCCGACACCACCTTCTCTGAGATCTTTTCTGCCGCGTCCTTGCTGACGTACTTGCCGACCACCAGCGCGGTGGCTCCACCTATTGCGGCCTTGACCAAGCAGTTCTTGACGATATCCATCATCTTGGTGTTGGTCATGAGCGCTGCGCAGGCGTTCTCGTCGTTGTACGCGGTGCACATCGACCGCTCTTCCTCGATGGGGTTCACCATGGGAGCCTGCGTGGAACGGGCGGTTGGCGCCCCGTCATCAGCGGATGCCACACCCGCGCCGAGGGTCATGATGCCACCAGCCATAACCGCCGGCGCCAGCACGTAGGTAACGGCCCGCTGCCTCAACTTGTTCACTTAATTCCCCGAGAATTGCAAATGGGAGACGCGTGGTTGTGGTCAACAACCAGCGCGGCAAAACGGTCGTGGGTGACTGTAGTAATGGCATCTGTGCTTGTAAAGGGGTCTTAGAAAGGCTTAATTTCTGGGACGTGTGGTGCCTTGCGCGCAGATACGGGACATTGCGGCCAGGCGGTCACACCGTTGATTCGCGTGCTCGTGTGGCGAGGCGTCAGTTATGTAACTTCGGGGAAACGGGCGGGACTTCGATGTGGTTGCTGCTCGATAGCGGGCGCAGCAACTTGGATGCATCCTGAACGTTCATCAGCCTTGTGTCGGGCGCCAGCCGCGGAGAGTAGTTTCAGGGGAATCGGTGAAACCCTGCACCTGGCATCGCGGTCGACTGGAGGGTGAAGCCGTGGAATTCGGCCGCCCCGGCCACGATGCCTTGTCTTCTCCTGGGGTGCGGGTGGCACCGCGGTGAAGTGGGTGTGCCTGACTCGGCGGGTGGTCATTGATTGAACGTTGGATGGTTTGCCCGCCCGGCTCCCTGTCATGGCGCGGTGCTAGGACGTGTTTGAGATGTGCTAGTCGACAGGCCCGGGCCGGGGGAATTCGGGAGCGGGCCAGGCCACGCCCTGCCAGTCCACGTGGTCCCCGTCCCGGTGTTCGGTACGAACGCAGGGACGGGGATTGTTGCACTCTTCGGGGCGGGTGGCTCCACACAGCTGGAATGTCGAGGCGGGGACGTCGTCGTGGCACGGGTGACGCCGCAGCAGCACTCGGTGGTCCACGGCCCCTGAGTGATCGCCGCTGCGGAGGGCGAGCGCCAACTCCACCTTGAGACGGGCGCATTCGGCGCATGCGGGGGCGCCCACTTCCTGCTCGGCCATCCGAACTCCTCACTGGGTGTGATCGATTGGTCACAAGGGTGCAGTAGGGATAGGTACCGTGGGGCGTATTCGGTGCTCGATCAGTGGGTTGAGTAGGGAGGCATATGCCCTTCTGGCTGGCCTGCAGGAACACCGACTCGCTTTACGTGATCAGCCACGTGGTCAGGGGGAGTGATGAACGAACAAGAGGATCCTCGGCGGCGCTTCGCCGAGGAGTGCCGGAGTGGGCGAGAGCTGTACCCGGAACGACAGCTGAATCAGGACCAGTTGGCCCGTATGCTCCGGACGTCGCGGTCCACGGTCAGTCGAGTGGAAACGTGCCGTGGCCCGATTCCACCAGACCTGCCACCGCTCTTGGACCAGGTGTTCTCGACTGATGGGCTGTTCAAGCGGCTGTACGAGGAGATCGTGTCGCGGTCTCATCCGGCCCTGTACCGGCGGCGGATGGCGCTGGAGCGGGAAGCCATTGCAGTGCGGGAGTGGTCGCCGACTGTCGTGCCCGGACTGCTGCAAACTCCGGACTATGCTCGGCTGCTCTTCCGGGCCGGTAATCCTCGTGCGAGCGAGGGGGAAATCTCGGCGTCCGTTGCTGCCCGAATGGCGCGGCAGGGCATCTTGAAGGCCGACGTGCCCCCGGACGTGCACGTCGTACTGTGCGAGTCGGTGATCCGTCGGCTTGTTGGCGGTCGCGAAGTCATGGGGGAGCAACTGGCTGCGCTACTCAAGCATGGTGCCAAGGCGACGACGCGGATCCAGGTTCTGCCCTTGGATGCGGAGGCGCATCTGTTCATCGACGGCGCGGTCACGCTCCTGACAGACCCGCACAACGTGACGCGGGTATGCGCCGACGCATTCCGTACAACAGCCATCGTCGAAGATCCTGAGCAGGTCCGGAGGGCCGTTCGTACATACGATGGACTCATGGGCGAAGCGCTTATGGCCCGGGAGAGTGCGTACCTGATCAAAGATCAGATGGAGAAACTGACGTGACTGTGAATCCTGCTTCTCACCAATGGGTCAAGTCCAGCTACAGCAACCCAGAAGGTGGCAACTGTCTCGAATGGGCCCCCGGCGCCCTCCCCGCCGGTTCCGTTCCCGTACGGGACTCCAAGAACCCCGGGCCGGAGATCTACTTCTCGGCGGATGCCTGGGCGGACTTCGTCCGTCGGGTGCGGCGGGGTGGGTTCCCCGCCGCGTGACCCGGCCCCGAGCCCAGGGGTGGGTGGCTCAGCCCATCGGCAAGCTGTCGCCCTGTACCGCCTGTATGTCCAGTTCGACCTTCAGGGTCGTGCCGATGGCGGCGATACCGGCCGCTACGACCTGGTTGTAGTTCATCTTGAAGTCCTCGCGGCGCAGTTCGGCCGTGGCGCGGAAGGCGGCGCGGACGCCGCCCCAGGGGTCCGGGCCGGTGCCGAGGTAGCTCAGGTTCAGGTCCACCGGGCGGCTGATGCCGCGCAGGGACAGTTCGCCGTGTACCGTCCAGCGGTCCGGGCCGGCGGGGGAGATGCCCGTGCTGCGGTAGGTGATGTGTGGGTACGCCTCGATGTTGAGGAAGTCCTCGTTGCGGAGGTGGGCATCGCGCATTCCGTTGCCGGTGTCGATGGAGGCGGCGGCGATGGTCGCGTCGACCCGCGACTGCGACAGGTCCTCGGCGATCTCGATCCGGCCGCTGAAGTCGGCGAAGCGGCCGTGCACGCTGGAGATGCCCAGGTGCTGGGCGACGGCGGCCACCGTCGAGTGCATCGGGTCGATCGTCCACGTGCCGGGCGGCGGCAGTTCGGCTCCGCCCTGGCGGGCCAGTACGACGGTGCCCACGTCCATTCGGCCGCTCGCCGTCACGATCGCGCTGGACGCGGCCGGCGCATAGCCCACGGCCGTCACGATGACCGTGTACGGGCCGGCGGGCAGCGGCTGCGCGGTGCGGAGAGTGCCCTCCTCGTCCGCCGTCGCGCGCAGCACCTGCGTGCCCGTCATGTCGGTGACGGTCAGTACGGCGTGCTGTACGGCCCAGCCGTCCCGCGTGCGGACCTGCGCCCTTACGCCCGCAGTTCCCGCGCCCGTCGAATGCATTCCGTCTCCTGTTTCGATGCTTGGTAGATGTCGGGCTCCGGGCGGCGGCGGGCAGGCCGTCCCCTGCCTGTGCGCCGCGCCGCCGCCGGAGCCCTGGTGCCGGGCCGGGGCGCGTCTCCGCTCGACGCGCGCCCCGGCCCGGGGCTGTGGTGCTCCCTGAGGGGGAGCCTCCCGGGTCAGTCCCCGGGGTGGGTGAGGTCGATGTCGTGGGCGTCGACCCCGCTCGCGTCGACCGCCAGGCCGGTGGCGACCGGCGGGTAGCCGCTCGCGATGACCGTGTAGTCGCCCGCGTCCAGGTCGGTGAAGGCGTACGCGCCGTCCTCACCGGTCGTGGAGGTGGCCACGACATTGCCTGCCGCGTCCACCAGCGTCACCCGCGCATCGGCCAGCGGCTGCCGGTCCCCGTCGCGGCCGCCCGCCCGTACGGTGCCCTGCACCCGCGCGCCGGACAGCAGCTCGACCTCGATATGGGTCGTGCCCTGGCCGCCGACCTCGATCGGCAGCGCCGCCGGGCGGTGGTCGGCGGCGTTCACCGCGAGGGTGAAGGTGCCGGGCGCCAGCTCGTCGAAGGCGAAGTAGCCCTCGGCGCTGGTCTTCCCGGTGGCCAGTACCTCTCCGCGGACATCGGTCACCACGACCATCGCGCCGTCGACGGGCTCGCTGGTGGCCGCGCTGCGGACCTGTCCGGCGAGGCCGCTGGTGCCGCTGAGCAGGATGTCGTAGCTGTGCGGCTGGTCGCCGACGACGACCGTGGCGGCCTGCGGCTGGTGCCCGTCGGCCGCGGCGATCAGGACGTACGAGCCGGCGCCGGGGGCGGTGAGCGCGTACGAGCCGTTGGCCTGGGCGGTCACGCGGGCCAGCTGACGCCCGTTGAGCGAGATCAGTGTGACGGCGGAGCGCGGGACGGGGTTGCCGTCCGCGTTGCGGACGAAGCCGTGGACCGATGGGCCGGAGGGGGCGGAAGGGTCGGACGGGGTGCCGTTTCCGGTGTCGGTCGAGGCGTAGGCCTTGAGCGACTGGGACGGGAGCCGGGCCGGCTGTGCCCAGGAGGGCGGTGTCTTCGTCCCCGTCCCGTCGCCGTACGGCTCCGGATCCGGGCCGTCCGAGCCGGTCCCGGCCCCGGCCCCGACACCCACCAGGGCGGGCTCGGGCTCCGGCTCGGCATGAGCGGCAGAAGCACTGGCACTGGTAGCGGCAGCGGCACTGGCAGCGGCACGGGCAGGAGCCCCGGCCCCCGCGCTCTCCGCACTGCCCTGCGCGGCACCGCTCTGCGCCAGTCCGCCACGCGTCTTCAGCGCCACCTCCTTGATGAAAAGGGTGAGGAGGAAGGCGAGCAGCGCGCAGGGCGCCGCGTACAGGAACACATCGCCGACGCCGTGCCCGTAGGCGCTCTCCATGACGGTGCGCAGCGGCGCCGGGAGGGCGTCCAGGTCCGGGATGCCGCCGCCGCTGGAGCCCCCGCCGTGCGCGGCGGCCTGGGCGGCCTTGGGGCCGAGCTCGGCCAGCCCGTCCTTGACGTAGTGGGTGACGCGGTTGGCGAGCACCGCACCGAGCGCCGAGACGCCCACCGCACCACCGAGGGAGCGGAAGAAGGTCACGACGGAGGAGGCGGAGCCGAGGTCCTCGGGGGCCACCTGGTTCTGGGTGGCCAGGACCAGGTTCTGCATCATCATGCCGATGCCGAGGCCCATCAGCGCCATGAAGATCGCGATGTGCCAGTACTCGGTGTCGTAACGGATGGTGCCCAGCAGGCCCAGACCGGCGGTCAGCAGCGCGCCGCCGGAGACCAGCCACGCCTTCCAGCGTCCGGTCTTGGTGATGATCTGGCCCGAGACGGTCGAGGAGATGAACAGTCCGCCGATCATCGGGATGGTCATGATCCCGGACATCGTCGGCGACTTGTCGCGCGCCAGCTGGAAGTACTGGCTGAAGAACACGGTGCCGGTGAACATCGCGATACCGACGAAGAGTGAGGCAGCCGAGGCGAGGGTGATCGTCGGGTTGCGGAACAGCCGCAGCGGGATGATCGGCTCCTTGGCCCTGGCCTCGACGAGGACGAAGACCGCGCCGAGGACGACCGCGCCGCCGACCATCGCCGCCGTCTGCCAGGACAGCCAGTCGTACTTGTCGCCGGCCAGCGTCACCCACACCAGCAGCAGCGAGACCGCCGCGGAGATGAAGAACGCGCCCGCCCAGTCGACCTTGACGCCCGCGCGCTTGACGACGGGCAGCTTCAGGGTCTTCTGCAGCACGATGAGCGCGATGACGGCGAACGGTACGCCGACGTAGAAGCACCAGCGCCAGCCGAGCCAGCTGGTGTCGGTGATCACGCCGCCGAGCAGCGGACCGCCGACGGTGGCGACGGCGAACACCGCGCCGAGGTAGCCGCTGTACCGGCCGCGCTCCCGCGGCGAGATCATCGCGGCCATGACGATCTGGGCCAGGGCGGACAGACCGCCCACGCCTATGCCCTGCACCACACGGCAGGCGATCAGCATGCCGGTGTTCTGCGACAGCCCGGCGACCACCGAGCCCGCGACGTAAATGATCAGTGCGACCTGTACCAGCAGCTTCTTGCTGAAGAGGTCGGAGAGCTTGCCCCACAGCGGTGTGGAAGCCGTCATCGCCAGCAGCGACGCCGTGACCACCCATGTGTACGCGCTCTGCCCGCCCTCCAGATCGTGGATGATCTCCGGCAGCGCGTTCGACACGATCGTCGACGAGAGGATGGCGACGAACATACCGAGCAACAGCCCGGACAGCGCCTCCATGATCTGACGATGCGTCATGGGCGCCCCGTTGGAGGCACTGTGGCCGCCTCCATGCTTGGCGTGGCCGCCCCGCACACCGGCTGGTGTGGTCGTAGCCATGTCGTTCCTTTTCGTTTCGCGGGTGTGCGGGTGGTTCGGTGGTTCGGTGGTTCAGTCCGTCGGAGCGAGGACGGTTCGGGGGTCGTGCGTCGCCCGGGGGTCGTGCGTCGCCCGGGTGTTGTGCGTCGCCCGGGTGTTGTGCGTCTCCCGGGTTTCGTGCGTCGGCGGGGCGTCGTGCGTCGGCCGGGTGTCGGAGCCGTGGTGGTGCGCTCCGTGGTGGGCTCCGTGGTGCGCTCCTCGGGTCCGGCAGTCGCCGAAGCTCGTACGGAGCCGTGCCAGCAGCTCGTTGAGGCGCCCGATGTCGTCGTCGGTCCAGTCCCTCAAGTACCGCGCCAGCGCGGCCGTGTAGCGCTCGGCGAGCTCGCCGAGGAGCTCCTGTCCGCTCGGGGTCAGCCGCAGCAGCCGCGACCGCCGGTCCTCGGGATCGGCTTTCCGCTCGACCCACCCGCGCTCACATACGTGCGCGACGTGCCGGCTGGTCACGGACATGTCGATCGCCAGCAGCTCGGCCAGCTGACTCATCCGCATCTCGCCGTGCCGGTCGAGGAGCGTCAGTACGCCGGCCGAGGCGGGCGGGCAGTCCTGCGGCAGGATCCGCCCCATCTCGCGCTTGACGGCTCCGATGGCGCTGAGTTGCCGGGCCAGCTCCTCGTACTGACTGTGGGCGGCCACGGGGTCCTCCAGGTCCAGGCATCCCTGCCTTTGATCTTTGTTGCTTGAAGCAACTATAGGCAAGATTGGTTGCTGAAGGCAAACGATTTGGTGTGGTGTGCAGGTAAAAACCCGACAAAGGGCCCGGGTGCTCTCCCGGCGGTGCTCACAGGGCGCTCCCGTGAAGCTCCCGTGAGTGCTCCCGTGGCGCTCCCGTGAGTGCTCCCGTGGCGCTCCCGTGAAGCTCCCGAGGGCCCCAGGGGTGCCCCCAGCCCCCCAGTTCGCTAGGGTCCTCCCCCATGGCGACCAACCCGCAGAACCAGGCCGAGGGCAACTACGACCCGGCGGGCAGCACGCAGATGTTCCGAGCCTTCGTCGACGAGGGCGGCACCCCGCAGGCCGCCGCCGGCGGCCGCCGCGCACCGGCCCCTCAGCAGTCGGCCGGCCCGCGCGTGGGCATCATCCTGGGCGTCATCGTCGCCGTCCTGGCCGTCGCGGGCGCGGTGTGGCTGGCGGTGTCGTAGTCGCCGTCGTAGTCGCCGTCGCCGTCGCCGTCGTCGGCATGTCGCCACATCGCCACATCGCTGCCCCATCGTCGCCATCGCCGCGCTGAGGGCGTAGGACGGGGGATGTAGGGGCGGCTGGTCCTCTCCGCCGATGTGGCGGGCCGACCAACCTTCCTAGGCTCGGGAACAGCCGGGGCGACCAGCCCGAGGCCCGAGCGCGAGCCCAGGAGGAGATCCAGTGATCGTAGTGACCGGTGCCACCGGCAACGTCGGCCGTGCCCTTGTCGGGCGTCTCGCCGCCGCGGGGCGGCCCGTGCGGGCGGTGAGCCGCAATCCGGAGCGGGCCGCCCTGCCCCCGGGAGTGGAGGTGACGCCTCTCGAATCGGCCGGGCTCTTCGAGGGGGCGTCCAAGCTCTTCCTCCATGTGCAGGGGACCGAGGGGCGCATCGGCACCGTCCTCGACGCGGCCCGCGCCGCCGGCGTACGACACGTCGTCATGCTCTCCTCGTCAATCATCGGGGAAGGTGCCGACGAAGGTGCCGACGAGACCCACCCCATCTACGTCATGCATGCGCGGGCCGAGCAGTTGGTCCGGGACAGCGGTCTGGAGTGGACCTTCCTGCGCCCCGGCTCGTTCTCCACCAACGCCCTCCAGTGGGCCGCGCAGATCCGCGAGGGTGACACCGTACGCGGCCCCGTCGCGGGCGCCGTCAGCGCGCCGATCCACGAGGACGACATCGCCGCCGTGGCCGAGCGTGCCTTGCTCGACGACGGACACGTCGGCGCGGCGCACCGGCTCACCGGGCCCGAGGCGGTGACCCACGCGGGGCAGGTCGCGGCCATCGGGCGGGCGCTCGGCCGGGACCTGACCTACGTCGAGGTTCCGGCGGAGGAGGGGGAATCCACGTTCTTCCCGGACGTGCCGCGGGACTTCGTGCGGGCCTTGCTGAAGTCCTTCGCGGAGATGGTCGGTACCGAACCCGAGATCACGTCCACGGTCGAGGAGATCACCGGGCGCCCGGCGCGTACGTTCGCTGCATGGGCCGGGGACCATCGGGCGGACTTCCGGACGGACTTCCGGACGGACTTCGCTTCCTGAGTCGTTCAGCGGGCAGGGGTCAACGGGCAGTGGTCAACGGGCAGTGGGTTCGGGGGCGTCCTCGGCCCGGCGGTAGAAGTCGAACTGGGTCACCCCGTTGTAGCCGTAGCTCTCGGGGTGCAGTTCGTGCAGTGCGACGCCGGACCGGGGGAGCGGGCCGAGGACGTTCGTCAGCAGTTCACCGGCTGCGGCGATGAAGTCGGCCTTCTCCGCCGCGCTGTTCGTCCCCGCGGTGATGCTGGCCTCCACGTGCGCGTCGCGGTCGCGATCGTGGTCGTGTTCGCGGTCGCCGGTCAGGGGTTTTCCGTCGATGAAGTAGCGGTCGGCCGGGACGAGGTTGAGGTGGACGATGGTGCGCGCGCCGGACTTGCGGAGGACCGAGACGGCCAGCTGGGTCAGGCCCTCGGCGAGGGCGCGCTGGGCGTCGGCCGGCAGGTCGGGGTCGGTGACGGTGACGCGGAAGTACGGCATGTCTCTCCTCTGCGTGGCTTGATCTGCGCGTGTTCGGCCTGCGTGTGTTCGGCCTGCGTGTGCTTGGCCTGCTCGTGCGGCCGGCGGTACGGAGTACCGGGGTGTGCGCGGCTGGTGATACGGAGCACCGGGGTGTGTGTGGCCGGTGGTACGGAGCACCGGGGCCGGCGGGTACGGAGAAAGCGTCGCCGAGCTGCGACCATAGATCCAACGCATAGCTGTCATACGCATATGAGGCGGCCTCATGACCGTGAATCTGCCCCAGCTGAGGGCCTTTCTCGCCGTCGTTGACGCGGGCGGCTTCAGCGCGGCCGCCGTGGAGCTGGGCATGAGCCAGTCGGCGGTGTCGCACGCCGTCGCCTCCCTGGAAAGGGAGTTGGCCGCCCCACTGCTGGTACGCACCACACCGGCCCGGACCACGGCACTCGGGGAACAGGTCCTGCCCCACGCCCGCATCGCGCTCGCGGGGGCCCAGGCCGTGGAGCAGATCGCGGCCGAGGCCACCGAGACCCTGACCGGCACCGTGCGGCTGGCCGCCACGCCAACGGTCTGTCAGGGACTGGTCCCGGTTCTGCTCCGGCACTGGTGTGAGGACCAACCGCGGATCACCTTGCGGGTCTTCGAGGGTGACAGCGCGGAGGTCTCGTCGTGGCTGGAGGACGGGACCGCCGACGCCGCGATCCTCATCGACCCGCCGCCCGGCCCCGGCATCCAGCTCGCCCTGGACCACTACCGGGCCCTGCTGCCCCGGGACCATCCCCTGGCGGGTGAGCCGTCCGTCGACATCCGCGACTTGGAGGACGACCAGTTCCTGATCTCGCCCAACGGCTGTGAAGCCCGTATCCGTGCGATCCATGACCTGGCCGGGCTGCGCTTCACGCCGACGCACCGGGTACGGGACCTGGCGACCCTGATCAGCATGGTCCAGGCCGGCCTCGGTGTGACGATCCTGTCCGAGGTCTCGCACTCCCTGATCTCCGACGACCTGGTCCTGCTGCCGCTGGAGCCTCGGACCTCCCGTCGCCTCGTACTCACCGGGCCGCCGGCCCGCCCCTGGCATCCCGCGATCCGCACTTTGGCCGAGTCGGCCGTCGGCCATCTGGCCCGGACGTCGCCAAGGCCGAATTCGCCGCCCGCGCTGGGCTGTTGAGCAGCAGGGGCCTCAGGAGGGATCTCAGCAGAACCTCAGGAGGAGGACCGGTGGGCAGGGGGCCTGAGGAGCACCAGAGGGAGCGGGGCCGCCGGCTTCAGTGGTGTCGGCGGCTTCAGTGGTGCTGGTGCTGGTGCTGGTGCTGGTGCTGGTGGTGCCCGTGGTGTCGTTACGGAGCCGCAGGAGAAGCAGCGGGGTGCACCACATGAGCGCACCGGCGAGGGCGACGGCGGCGCGGGGGGTCGTGAGGTCGGCGAGGAGGCCCCCGCAGGCGGTGAGGGCGGCGGTGGTGGTGCTCGTGATGGTCCAGGCGGAGAGGGTGCGGGTGACACGGTCGGGGGCGGTGTGTTCGAGCCGGTACGTGGCGAGGACCGCTCGCCGCTCGGAACACGATGTTCGCGGCCGCCAGGACCACCGATACGGCGACGAGCTGGCCGAAGCTCAGCACCCCGAGTACGTACGCGGCGGGGCGGGCCGTTGAGCACGCCCGTCCCGCGCGTCAGCCTATCCCCGTGGGTCCCATCCCAGTGATCAGGTTCTTTCCCGGATCCGCCAGTGGGCAGCGTGCCCAGTGCCCAGTGACGAGTGACCAGCGCCCAGTGCCTATGCCGCGTCCGCGGCGGCCTGTAGGGCTGCGATGTCGATCTTCTTCATTCCGAACATGGCCTTCATGGCGCGGGCCGCCCGCTCCTGGTCCGGGTCGTTCAGCAGGCCTGCCATATCGCCCGGTGCGACCTGCCAGGACAGGCCGTACTTGTCCTTGAGCCAGCCGCAGGGGCCCTCCTCGCCGCCTTCGGAGAGCTTGGTCCAGTAGTAGTCGATCTCCTCCTGGCCGGCGCAGTTGATCAGCAGCGAGAGCGCTTCGTTGAAGGTGAACTCGGGGCCGCCGTTGATCGCGGTGTACGGCTGGCCGTCGAGCTCGAACTCCACGGTCAGTACGGTGCCGGACGGGCGCGGGCCCGCCTCGTTGTAGTAGGTGACATTCGTGATCTTCGAGTTCGGGAATACCGAGCAGTAGAACTCGGCGGCTTCCTTGCCCTGGGTGTCGAACCAGAGGTTGGGGGTGATCTTGGGCATGTTCTTCTCCCTGCTGTCTCTCTTTAGACGGTGACACCGGCCGGAAGGCATCGCTCATTCAGAAGGCCATCCGGAAGAGCGGAACGTCATTCGGAAGTCCAGCCAGAAGTCCAGCCAGAAGACCTGCCGCAAGACCTGCTGCAAGACCTGCCGCGTCGGGCCTGCCCTATTGCCAGGTGAAGGTCACGTCCTGGGTGTCGATGTGCATGCCCAGAGGGACTCGCCAGGCGGCTGCGCACACCCGCCAGGTGCCGGTTTTCCGCTCGCCGGGGGTGAGGGGCAGCGGGAGCTTGTGGCGGGAGGTGGTGGTGGCCCAGTCGATGCCGAGGGGGCCGATGATGTGCGTGCCGAAGGTGACCGTACCGGCCGTGACGGGCGTGTCGCCGGTGTTGAGGAGGTCAAGGGTGACTCGCTCGCACCAGCGGACGTCGGTGTCGGCGAGGCGGGGCTTGCTGATGAGGAGGCCGTCGGGGGCGTCCGGGCCGGCAGGGATGGTGGGGAAGGGCGGCTCGGGGGTGGTGGGGGAACCAGAGGGGTCCGAGGGGGCAGAGGGATCTGAGGGGCTGGAGGGAGTTGAGGGGTGCGAGGGGGTGGGGGACGGGCGTGCGGGGGGTGAGGCGCCCGGGGGTGAGGGGGAGGGCGTCGGTGGGGCATGGCCGTCACCGTCGGCCCCGGTTGGGGGTGCGGAGGGACCGGGTCGGCCACCTTGGCCTTGGCTCGTTACACCTCCGCCATGCTCACCAGGCGCACTCCGTTGGCCCTGACTGCTCTGACCGCTCTGACCGTTCTGGCCATCCCGGCCGTCGTCCTGGCCATCCCGGCCGTCCTGGTCACTCCGGCCTTGGTCCTCCAGAGGCGTCAGCTGCACACCGTCCCGTGGTGGTACGGGCCGCGTCGGCGCGTCCTCGTCACCGGGGCCCGCAGCGCCCAGCGCGACATAGCCCTTTTCGGCCGCGCTGCCGCAGCCGGTGAGCAGGACACCCAGACACAGTAAGGCCGCCGAGGCGGCGCCGAGAGTCGTTGTCGTCGGTCGTCGTCGCATCGGCACAGTGTTGCTGACGGCCCGTCAGGCGTACAGGGATTGGGCGGGAGCACGCGAGCACGGAGGCACGGGAGCCCGGGAGCACGCGGGCTCCGTAGAAGTCCACTCCGCGACAGCGCACTCCGCAGCAGCGCGGGGATTTCGCGACTGTCCGCCGAGCGGCGCGAAGGTGGCACCCGTGGGATCCGGTGAATACGGGATTCCGGCGGTATGCCGGTACTCAGGGTTCCGGTACTCAGGGTTCCGGTATTCCGGGTTCCGGTATTCCGGGTTTCCGGGCTTCCGTGGTCCCAGGCCGTCGCCTCGCCCCTCGGCGGACCGTTCCTCAGTCGGAGATCAGGCCCTCGCGCAGCTGCGCCAGGGTGCGGGTGAGCAGGCGGGAGACGTGCATCTGGGAGATGCCGACCTCCTCGCCGATCTGCGACTGGGTCATGTTGGCGAAGAAGCGCAGCATGATGATCTGGCGCTCACGGGCCGGGAGTTTGGCCAGCAGCGGCTTGAGGGACTCGCGGTACTCCACGCCCTCCAGGGCGCTGTCCTCGTAGCCGAGGCGGTCCGCGAGGGAGCCCTCGCCGCCGTCGTCCTCGGGGGAGGGGGAGTCGAGCGAGGAGGCTGTGTACGCATTGCCGACGGCCAGGCCGTCGACGACGTCCTCCTCCGACACCCCGAGGCAGAGTGCGAGTTCGGGGACGGTGGGGGAGCGGTCCAGCTTCTGGGAGAGCTCGTCGCTGGCCTTGGTGAGGGCGAGCCGGAGCTCCTGGAGCCGGCGCGGGACCCGTACCGACCACGAGGTGTCACGGAAGAAGCGCTTGATCTCGCCGACGACGGTCGGCATGGCGAACGTCGGGAATTCCACCCCGCGTTCGCAATCGAAACGGTCGATCGCCTTGATCAGGCCGATCGTTCCGACCTGGACGATGTCCTCCATCGGTTCGTTGCGGCTGCGGAAGCGGGCCGCCGCGTACCGCACGAGGGGGAGGTTGAGTTCGATGAGTGTGTCACGGACGTATGTCCGCTCCGCGCAGTCCTTGTCGAGCGAGGCCAGCCGCAGGAACAGGGAGCGGGAGAGCGTGCGGGTGTTGATGGCGTCGTCGTCATGCATGTTGTCATGCACGTGCGGTGCGGGCGCGGGAATCGCGGAAAGCACCTTCGAGCTGCCCAGTTCTACGGACATGCCACCCCCTTGAGGTCGCGGACGGGTCGCTGCGGCGTCCCGGCCCGAGGCGGACCGGGAACGTATACCTCCACCTGAATACCGGAGGCAGCGCTACGGCAAACGCGGTTCCTGCAGAATGTCACATGTCGGCAACACGCTGTAGCGCCTTGTCGACATATCTGCGCAGGTGCGCCGGGTGCCGGTCGCCCGTCCCGGTTAGGCGTCGATCCTGTTTGCGGATCGCAGACGGGCGAAGCTCCGCGACAGTAGCCGCGACACATGCATCTGCGACACCCCCAGTTCGGCACTGATCTGTGACTGCGTCAGATTGCTGTAGTAACGCAGCAGAAGGATCCGTTGCTCGCGCTCGGGCAGCTGGACGAGGAGGTGCCGTACGAGGTCACGGTGCTCGACGCCGGCCAGTTCGGGGTCCTCGTAACCGAGGCGGTCGAGCAGACCCGGCAGGCCGTCGCCCTCCTGGGCGGCCTCCAGGGATGTGGCGTGATACGAGCGGCCGGCCTCCAGGCAGGCCAGCACCTCGTCCTCGCCGATCTTCAGGCGTTCGGCGATCTCGGCGGTGGTGGGGGTGCGTCCGTGCAGCACCGTCAGGTCTTCGGTCGCGCCGTTGACCTGCACCCACAGCTCGTGGAGGCGGCGCGGCACATGGACCGTGCGGACATTGTCTCGAAAGTAGCGTTTGATCTCACCGACAACGGTGGGCATGGCGAAGGTGGGGAACTGGACGCCACGGTCGGGGTCGAACCGGTCGATGGCGTTGATCAGGCCGATGGTGCCGACCTGGATGACGTCCTCCATCGGTTCGTTGCGGCTGCGGAAGCGCGCCGCGGCGTAGCGGACCAGCGGCAGGTTGGCTTCGATCAGTGCGGCACGGACTCGGGTGTGCTCCGGGGTGCCGGGCTCCAGATCCGCCAGCTCCGCGAACAGCACCTGTGTCAGCGCCCGTGTGTCCGCGCTCCGGCTCTCGCGAGACGGAGCCTTCGGCGCAGTACGGGCCGTCACGGTCACGCCACCCTTCACAGTGCTCGCAGTGCATGGACTCGCGGGGTATGGACTCGCAGTGCATGGATCCGACAGCGGAACCGGCGCCGGCGCCGACAGCGGAACCGGCACCGGTAAGGGGACCGGCGCCGGAACCGGCACCGACAACGGGACCGGGCCGGTGCCGGCAAGGGGACCGGCACCGGCGACGGGACCGGTGGGGGAACCGGCACCAGCAAAGGAGCCGGAACCGGTAAATGGTCTGGCAAAAGCGGTCATAGCATCACAATTAATGTGCACTGTGCGCAAGCACCCATAACGCCGTGTTGATAGAGAGAGTTGGGTTGCGGGAGGGGTGTTGTGGCGGAGGCGCGCGGGGCGGCCGGACGGTCGTACCGGCCCGGGGTATGGCTCAGCCCCCCGCCCGTGGGGCGAGGGGCTGACGAGAGGCTGAGGGCGCGGGCGTACTGCCGCTCAGAACTCGTAGTCGGCGATCACCCAGGTGGCGAATTCGCGCCATTGGGCGGCGGCCGCTTGGTGGGCCGGGTGCTCCAGGTAGCGCTGGAGGGCGTCCTTGTCGGCGACGGCCGAGTTGATCGCGAAGTCGTACGCGATCGGGCGCTCGGTGATGTTCCAGGCGCACTCCCAGAACGCCAGCTCGGCGATGTCGCCCTTGAGCGCTTCGAAGGCGCGGACGGCGGCCTGGACGCGCTCCTCGTCACGGGAGACACCGTCGTTGAGCTTGAACAGGACCAGGTGGCGGATCACTGGGGCCTCCCATGCGGCGGACGATCATCGGGGCGGTCGGCCGCCGGCGCCCGCCGACGCTCCGGGCGTCCCTAGCTGATCAGCTGGGTCATGAACTCGCCAACGCCCTGAGCGGCGGACGAGATGCCCTCGAAGCCTACTTGGACCAGCTGGGCGGCGCGCTGCGGGGAGGTGATGATCGTGTACAGCACGAAGACGATGAGTAGGTACAACGCGATCTTCTTCGCCTGCGCCATCGTCCCGTCTCTCCCCTGTGGCAGACCTTGCGGCAGTCTCTGCACCGCCCGTCCGCGTGCGGGCGGCTGGATGCAGTCGGGCGAGTGTAACCACACGTGTTCGATCACGGGAGCAGAATGCCGGAGCGTTGATCCGACATTGATCCGGACTTTATGGACCAAAGACCCGCCAAGGGAGGCCCTTCGGCGGCCTGCCGGGGCGGGCCCTGGAGGCACCATGAGGAGGAGGCCCGGGGGATCTGGCAGGAATCCACGGGCCCCGGGACCAGGGCCCCTCTGCGGGGTCCATGCCGCGTGCTTCCCCCTGACTGCGGCGTGGACTTTGGGGTTCGGTCCTCATCGGGGGGAGCGGTTGACGCCCCCCTGAGACCGCTTCCCCCGACCGACTTCGAGCCCCGCCTCCGAGCCGCCCCGACCAGGCCCGGAGGCGGGGCTTTGTCGTTCACCCGCACCTCGGCGCCCCGGGTTGTCGCGGAAGTCCGACGTTCCCGGTCGTCCTGGGCGTCAAGAACTCAGCCGAGGGGAACGCCGCGGCCCATAATGGACTGGACATATGACCAGAGGGGGGACCCAAGACATGCCCATGAACGCGAACTCCACACGGCCCGAGTCCGATCCGTCCGGTGTCACGCCCGCCCGGCGGCCCCGGAAGCCGCGTCGGCCGGCCGTTGTCCTGGCGCTGCTGGCCGGTCTGCTGGCCGCGGCCGTCGCCCCTGCACAGGCCGCCGCCGTGTACGGCAACCACGGCTCGCACCATGCCACGTCGCATCTCAAGACCGCCGTCACGTCCGCGAAGGCGAACACGGCCAACGCCGCCAATGCGGCCAACGCGGGCGACGTGACCATCGCGGCCCATGGGGCGCACAAGGTCAAGCAGGCCAAGTGGAAGTCGAAGGACGACTCGTCGAAGAAGAAAAAGAAGGGCGGCTTCTTCAAGAAGCTCGGCATCTTCCTGATCGTGCTGTTGGTCGTCTTCCTGGTCGTCGTGATCCTGGTGATCTGGCTGATCGTCCACTTCATCCGCCGCGCACTGCGGGGCCGGCGCAACAGCTGACCGACATCTGGTCAAGCCTCTGGCCAGTGCCCGGCCATCCGGTGGGGGTGTCGCAGCTCCGCGGAGAACTGCGACACCCACCGGCCCCCGGACTGACTACTGGCCGCGGACTGACTACCGGCCCTGGGCTGACCAGCGGCCCTGAACTGCCCACTGACGCCGGACCGTTCACCGGCCCTGAACTGCGCGGCGGCCCTTAACTACGCGCCGTCCCGCTGGGTCGCGCAGGAGTGGTCCTGGGACGGCTCGGCGAGCCACCTGATGCAGCTTCGGGTCGCTCCCGGCCGGCCGCAGTGTCGGTCCTGGCCAGTAGACATCACCGGGAGACCAGAAGGCCCCTGCTTAACGCCTGAGCGAAACAGCTCGCCCGGCTTGGACGCCCGGCCGTTGACCCGGCGACCGCCAGACCGGCTCGTGATCAACAGAGTCTGATCCGCCGCGTCATCGTCTCCGCCCCTCCCTGGTGCTCCCGCTCACTTCCCGTCCCGCCGTTGTGTGCTCGCCGCACCTCGTCTCCGGGGGTGCGGTGCGGAGACGGTGGAGGGGTCGGTTGTCGGGCGTCTGGACCACGGGGGAGTGTTGTGGATCAAGCAGCTGCGGTGAGTGCGTGGAAACTTCCGAAGGGGCGGCGAGGGCCGAGCCCGGTCGAGGGAAGTGCGGGAGCGGAGTTGCGGGCCGCGTTGTTCTCCGTGTTGCGGCGCAGTGATCAGCGGAAGAAGGCGGAAACGTATGTGCGGGGGCTGCTGGCGACGGAGGGGCGGAAGTCGATACGGAACATCGCCACGCTCCATGGGGATGCTGCGGCGGAACAGAGTCTGCACCACTTCATCGGGAGCTCCACATGGGACTGGCAACCAATGCGGAAGGCACTCGCACGGTTCATGGAACAGGCGGTTCCGCAGCATGCCTGGGTGGTGCAGTCGCTGGCCATCACCAAGGCGGGGACGCAATCGGTGGGAGTGGCACGGCAGTTCGTGCCCGATCTGGGGAAGGTGATGAACAGCCAGCTGACGTTCGGGGCATGGTTCGCCTCCGAGACCGTCACCGCTCCGGTCGGCTGGCGAATGTTCCTGCCGGGCAGCTGGCTCGACGACGCCAAGCAGCGGGCGCGGGCGGAGATTCCCGAGGGGACGGGAGAAGCCACACCGCTGCAGTGTGCGATCGCGGCGGGGCTGGAACCTGCGCAGGAGTGGGGGGTGCCGGTACGACCAGTGGTGCTGGACACCGAAGTGAGTGAACCAGCGGTGGTCGTGCGGTCGTTCGCGCCGGCCGGGGTGCCGGTGCTGATGCGGGTCGGGGAGCGGACTCGGTTGGTACTCGCCGATCCGGCGCTGCCCGGTTCCGGGCGGGGGAGCCTCACCGCGCGCCGCATCCTGGACTCGGTGAAGGGACTGGCGCGTCCGGTGGAGTGGACGCATCCGAGCACAGGAGGGGCGCGGCGGGTCTCGCTCGCCGCGGCGGTTCCGGTACGCCTCGCAGAGTCCGGGTCGGGCACTCAGCTGCCCTGGCGCGGCCGGCGCGGGCTGCTGCTGGGCGAATGGCACGATCTGCGCCGCGGGCCGTCACGGATCTGGCTGGCCGATCTGCCGGAGGACGAGGCCACGGGTGGCGTCTCGACGAGTTCGACGGGGTCCCTGTTGCGGCTGACGAAGCTGGCTGCGCGGGTCGGACACGATGCGGAGCAGGTGGGCGACCGGGTGGGGCTGCGGGACTTCGAGGGGCGGTCGTTTCCCGGCTGGCACCGGCATATGACGCTCGCCTCGGTGGCGCATACGGTGGCGACGCTGGAGAAGGGCACCGAGAAGGTATGCGGCGGGGTTCCGCCCCGGGGGAAGCCGTGTGGCCGCGACCGGCGGAGGCCGAATAACGGAGCTTTGGCGGGATCCTGCCAGGGTCACTGACGCCCGCCAAGCGGGCTTCTACGGGCGGCCATGAGGCCGGGAGGCCGACTGTGGTCCACTGCCCGCTGAGGCCATGGCCGGGTGACGCCGACGCGTACGGGAATGCAGCTGGTGCCGGCGCGGCGGCCGCTCACCCACGCGTGACCTTCGACTCGCACTTGATCGCCGGCTGATCCGATCCTCCAAAGGAAGGAGTTGCGGGGTCGGGCACGGTGCCGGACGTATCGCCGGGGAGACTGTCCGGCCCGTCGGTCCGACGGATCGTCCGGCGACGCTCGCGGAGCAGCCGGCGCGTGCGATGGAGGCGAAGAGCCAACTGAATCTCCAGCGCACGGTCAGGCCGCTGCCAGTCGGGCCCCAGCAGTTCGGTGATCCGCTCCAGCCGACGAGAGACAGTATTGGGGTGAACGTGCAAGGACTTGGCCGCATAGCGAGGGCTGCTGCCGGCGGCGAAGTAGGCATCCAGCGTGTGGGTGAGATCGGTGAAGCGCTGGGCGTCGTAGTCGAGCACGGCACCGACGACGGAGCGGACGTAGTCGGCGATGTCGAAAGTGTCGGAGAGCAGAACGCCGAGGAAGCCCATCTGCTGCGGCGTCGCAGTGCAGCCGGTGCTACCGAGGTCGGTGAGAGCCTGCAGGCAGTGCTGGGCTTCGCGGTGAATCTGACGGACGGTGTCGAGGCCGGAGGTCGGGCCGGCCGCGCCGACCGTGACAGGGTGACCGAGCAGTGGCGTGAGTTCATCGCAGACGGCACGCGCGGCGGCGTTCGCGTCATCCCCCGGCAGCAGCAGAGTGATGCACCCGTCGTGGACGCTCTTGAGACCCTCCATGCGGTGCGCGTACGAGGAGGCCCAGACGACCGCCCTGCCTTGGGATCCGCCTTCCGGACGGGCCACCACGACGACATGCGGGTCGTCGACGTCGATGCTCAGCCGACGGGCCCGCTCCTCGACCTGCCGCCACGGCCGCTGTGGCCCGGCCAGCAGTTCGTCGAGGAACTCGTCCCGCATGTGACCAGCAGCAACCGCCGTACTCCGCTCCAACAGCAAGGTAAGTGCCACCGCCTGAGCCGCCCGGGAGAGCAGCCGGGCATCAGACGAGCCGAACGGATCGGCCGACGGCCCCTCGGAGACCAGCATCATGGTGCCGAGACTCTCCCCGCCGGCGGCGACCGGCGCGATCCAGACCCCCTCGCCGAGCGGCACCGGCTCACCACCGGCGTGCGCGTCCAACCGGCACTTGGCCAGCTCCGCCTGATCGAAACAAGGCAGTTCACCAGTGGCAGCCAGCAGCTGACCGCCGGAGTCGCGGACCGCCACGGTGCCGCGCATCGCCCCGGCCGCCTCCTCGACGATGGTCTGCAGCGCATGGCCCCGCAGGACGAGGCCGATCAGCCGGCTGTGGACGGATTCGAACTGTTGCTCGGTGGCGAGGGTGGTCCGGGCCCGGGAGATATCCCGCTCCAGGTCCCGGACCTCGGCCCGGGCCTTGGTCAGCTCCGTGGTCTGCTCGAAGGCGACGGTCGCGAGGTCGGCCAGCGAGCACATCAGACTGATCTCGTCCGGACGGAAGCGCCGCACCTCGCGGTCGGCGCCGTAGAGCGTGCCGATGGCGGTCCCGCAGCAGTGCAGCGGGACCGCCACGATGGCGCGGATGCCCTCCGCCTCGACCACGTCGTCGATCTCCTCGGAGTGCTCGATGCGCTCGTCGGCGAGGTAGTCGGGGGTCCAGAACGGGGCGCGTTCGGCCAGGACCGCCGTGCCCAGGCCGGTGCTGCGGCGCACCGTGAGTCCGACGTTGAGCGCGGTGGTGTCGCCTTCCGAGGCGCGGATGGTCATCGTGCCGTCGTCGGTCTCATGGAGGCCGATGTACGCCATGTCGACGTGCAGCAGTCGCTGGGCTCGCCGGGCCACCTCCTTGAGCAGGTCGTCCGGGTCGCGTGAGTGGGTCAATTCGCGGGCGGTGTCCACCAGTGCGGTGAGGCCGGCCTCCCGCTGCTGCGCCCGACCGAAAAGCTCATGGATGTTCAGGCCGAGGCGGACGGCTCGGTCGAGCTTGTCCTTCTCGTGTACGGAAGTGGCGTGCCGATGGGTGCGCTGGAGCAGTTCCTCAAAGCGCCGTGGCGGCTCACGCCGGGCCAGGAGTTCGAGCACTGCCAGGGCATCCGGACGGTTTCGCTCGTGGCCGTCGTCACGAAAACTCCCCATGCAAAGGCTCACCCCCCGTATTGGCTTCGAATCGTTGGCTCAGGCTACTAGAAGTGGACAAATTGGCGAGTCCTTCGCATCATCATGCGGCGACGGGAGCGTGGTGTACCGGGGGTAGCGGCGCGGTGATGGTGACCGGACCACCGGACCGAGTGAGGGAATGTGTGACGGGGTCACCTTTACTAACTCATTACCTTCCGTCACGATCAACAGCGGGCGCCGAGGTGGTGCCCGGCCAGCGATGTGATGACCCGGGGCACACGACCTGATGTCTCCGGGACTCAGGGGACCTGATGTCGGCAGTCCGCAGTTACCGAAGTTCGCTCCAGCGCAGCTGGGATTCCCTCACCCGGGAGGACCGCCCGAGCGTCTTCACCATGAACGGCCGCGAATGGGACCTGCTGGACCAGGTCTTCGCCCCGCCGCACACCGCGTCGACCGGCGTCGCCATGGACCTGCTGGGGCTGTCCGAGGCCCGGTCGCGGCCATGGACAGGCTCGATGCTGGAGATCGGGTGCGGCACGGGCATCATCGCGGTCACTGCCGCACTGGCCGGCTGCGAACGGGTCGTCGCCTCGGACGTCAACCCGTACGCGGTGCGGAATGCCGCGCTCAACGCAGCCCGGCACGGCGTCACCGACCGCGTCCGCGCCGTCCACAGCGACCTCTTCGCCGGCCTTCCGGCGGACGAGCGCTTCGACACGGTCTACTGGCACTCCAACTTCGTGCTCGCCCCGCAGGACTACCGCTACCGCTCGGTCCACGAACGGGCCTACGTCGACCCCGGCTACGCGGCCCACCGCCGCTACCTGGCACAGGCGCCGGACCGGCTCGCCGAGGGTGGCCGGGCTCTGCTGCACTTCTCCAGCCGTGGTGACTCCACCGCGCTGCGGTCCCTCGCACGGGAGACCGGACGGGAGCTGCGGCTGCTGCGGAGCGTAACCGTGCCCGACGCCGGGGACCTGGTCGAGCACATGTTGTGGGAGGTGTCCGACGGCCGGACGTCCGGCGGCGTGGCACGGGGAGCTGTGGAGTAGCCGTGCGCACGCTGATCGTCGACAACTACGACTCCTTCACCTACAACCTCTTCCACTTCCTTGCCCGGGTGAATGGGCGGGAGCCGGTGGTGGTCCGCAACGACGACCCGACCTGGCGGCTCGGCCGGCTCGCGGAATTCGACAACGTTGTGCTCTCTCCCGGTCCGGGTACCCCCGCCCGCGCGGCCGACTTCGGCATCTGCCGGGAACTGGTGGACCGGTGTGACCTGCCGCTGCTCGGGGTCTGCCTCGGCTACCAGGGCATCGCGCTCCAGCACGGTGCCACCGTGGGGCGTGCCCCGGAGCCCCGGCATGGCCGTACCTCACCGGTGCTGCACGACGGGACCGGACTGTTCGCGGGCCTGCCCATGCCGTTCGAAGCGGTGCGCTACCACTCGCTCGCGGTCACCGCACTGCCGGCAGAGCTGGAGGCCACGGCCTGGACACACGACGGGATCCTGATGGGGCTGCGGCACCGTGAGCGCCCTGTGTGGGGCGTGCAGTTCCACCCCGAGTCGGTGTCCACCCAGTACGGGCAGGAACTGCTGGCGAACTTCCGGGACCTGAGTCTGATGCGGAGGGCGGCGCAGGATCGGCCGCTACCGGTGCTCGGGGGCGACGGCGCGGTAGCGGTGCCCGCCGAGCCGTCCCCGTCCGTACCGTCCGTACCGCCCGTACCGGCTCGGCGGCTGCGGGTGCTGGTCGAGGAACTCCCCACCCGCTGGGACGAGGAGACTGCCTTCGACGCGCTGTTCCGCGGCGGTGAGCACGCTTTCTGGCTCGACAGCAGCCGCCGCGACCCGTCCCTGGGGCGCTTCTCCGTCATGGGGGACGCGGCGGGGCCGCTCGCCCGGGTGGCCACGGCCGATGTACATCGGCGCACGGTGACCGTACGGTCCGCGGCCGGAACGCAGGTCATATCCGGTGAGTTCCTGGACTGGCTGGATGCGGATCTGCGCCGCACTCGTACCGACATCCCCGACCTGCCCTTCGAGTTCGCGCTGGGCTGGGTCGGCTACCTCGGTTACGAGCTGAAGGCCGAGTGCGGCGGGGCCCGCGCGTACCGCTTCGAGGAACCCGACGCGGCAATGATCTTCACCGACCGGGCCCTGGTCCTCGACCACCTGACGGAGACGACCTACCTGCTCACGCTGGCGGAGGCCGAGTACGACGGCGAGGGGAGCGGTGAGCGTGAGGGCGCCGAAGCGACGGACACCGCCGCACGGTCCTGGCTCGACGCCGCCGGCGCGACCCTGAACGCGATCGCCGGCCTCGAGTCATCCTGTCCGGCCCCACCCGCCCCGCTCTCTCCCCTCCGGCTGCGCCACGACCGCGAGGCATATCTGGACCTGATTGACAGGTGCCAGGAGGAGATCGCGGCGGGCGAGACGTACGAGGTCTGTCTGACAAACATGGCCGAGGCAGAGGGAGAGCTCGATCCCTGGCAGGGCTACCGGTTCCTGCGCCGCAACAGCCCCGCACCGTTCGGGGCGCTGCTCCACTTCGGAGACCTGTCGGTCCTGAGCGCCTCGCCCGAGCGCTTTCTCCGCATTTCGCGGGACGGTACGGTCGAGTCCAAACCGATCAAGGGCACGCGTCCGCGTGGCACCGGGCCGCGGCACGACGCCGCGCTCGTGGCGGAACTGCGCACCAGCGAGAAAGACCGCGCCGAGAACCTGATGATCGTCGACCTCGTACGCAACGACCTGGGCCAATGCGCCGAGGTCGGCTCGGTGGAGGTGACCAAGCTCTTCGACGTCGAGAGCTACGCGACCGTTCACCAACTCGTCAGCACGGTCCGGGCGCGACTGGCGGCCGGCCGGAGCGCCGTGGAGTGCGTACGCGCCGCCTTCCCCGGAGGCTCGATGACCGGCGCCCCCAAGATCCGCACGATGGAGATCATCGACCGCCTCGAAGCAGGGCCCCGCGGCGTCTACTCCGGCGCCATCGGCTACTTCTCCCTGTCCGGCGCGGTCGATCTGAGCATCGTCATCCGCACGGCCATAGTGACACCGGGCCGGGTGCGCTACGGCATCGGCGGGGCCGTCGTCGCGCTCTCCGACCCGGCGGAGGAGTACGAAGAGACGGCAGTGAAAGCGGCTCCCCTGCTGGCCCTCGTGCGGGGTGACTTCCCCGGGCGGGACGCCCCGGCGCCCACGCTCTCGTCCGCACCGATGCCCAGCCGCGCCAGCTCGGCCATGACCTGATCGGCCTCCCGGTGCCGGCAGGTGAGGGTGTCGCCGTACGACCTGCCGTACCGGTCCAGCTCCACCAGTGCGCCGGGGGACAGGGCGGCGACCGTCTCCCAGGCCACGTACCGCGTCGCCCGAGCCGCGTCGACCAGCCACAACGGGCGGGGCGGGCGGGCGCCCCGGTCCACCAGGGCGCGCCAGCGGGCGGTGCCGAGCAGTTCGTCATGGGCCCGGTGCACGAGCCGGGCCACTGCCAGGGCCGCTGCGCCGCGCAGCGCGCCGGCCGCCGGGTCGGCCGACGCCGCCAGCCGGTTGTCGATACGGTCACCGAGGCGGGTGAGGTCCACGGAGATCACCGGAGCCAGGGCGGTCAGATCGTGCCCCCGCGCCGCGGCCCGCTCATAACCGTCGAAGCACGTGTGCAGCACCTCCACGTACCACTGGGGGGAGTGGACCGGACCCACGCTGACGTCGATCCCCCGGGCGAGGCAGTCCGCAACGGCGGCCAGGCCCGCGTCCGTGGCCGCGATACCCACCAGCACATTCGGCCGGTCCACCGCCCCGACCAGCGCCCTGGCCGCTGCAACCAGCGCCGGGCGGTCATCCGCCAGGCAGCGGCCCAGGTCGGTCGCCACCCGACCGTCCCTGCCATGCCCGGAGACGAACACCTCGTGCAACGTGTCACAGGCCCGGCGCAGTTCGCCGGCAGTCAGCCCGTCAGGAGGCACCAGCGCCCCCCTGACCATCCGCTCGGAGACCAAACGCGCCAGCCCACCGTCGACCAGGAGCCGCGGAGTGAGGCCGTCCACCCAGAGGGACATACCCTCCGCGGTCAGCTGCCGCAGTACGCCACCGGCACTGTCGATACCCTCGCCAGGGGGCGGGATCGTCCCCAACTACCGCCTCCCGCATGGCTCATACCGGTACCTCCGACCGTCACTGCACCTGCCGGCCGTCACAGTGCTGCCGAGGCGTCCCCCGGGGCGGTGGCAGACATGGCCCCACGATGCCAGATGTTCCCGTGCGGCGACGAGGCGGCGCCGGCTACTTCGTCACCTCGGCGGATTGCCGGCCGGCGTGACGAGCCCACCGTGCGACACCTCCTGGAGGATGGCCTGTCCCAAGGCATGTATCACCGCCGCACCGTGCGACGCCGGGCTTCCTGCACTTCTCTGGTCAGTGGTGCCGTTCTCCAGGATGTGCAGGAACGCGCACTCCAGCAGCAACACCGAGGCACCGGTGGCCTGGCGGGCGGAGAGTGGGGTGACGCCCGGCGGCGGAGGCCCGCTCGCCGTCGCCGCCGGATCGGCAGACCGGCTTCGGTCGACACGCGCCAGAACACGCTGGGCGAAGCAGGTCATCGCGGAACGTTCGGCGGGGCCGTCACCGGCATCCGTATGCTGCCGCGACGCCCCTTCGAAACGGCCGAGGATGGCTGCCACATCGCCGGCCCGCAACGGGTCCGCGGGATGGTCGGGAGCCGCTGCAGGGCGGACGGCGGAGCGGACTCCGCGTTCTCCACGGTGGGTGCGGTCAACGCCCCCTGCCGAGCGGCGTAGTCCGTCTTGCAGGGCTTCGGTGAACCCCGCCCCGATGGCGACCTCCAGCACCGCCAGGGACGGCTTTCCCACGCATGTAGCCGAGTTGAACAATGTGTCCCTCCCCTGCCACGCGAGTGTCACCCGGTGACTCCGAGAACAGACGGTGCGGCGAATGGTGTCGCTTTTCCCGCACCGCAAGCAGCTGATCGCGCCGCAATAGCTGAAAAATAGCAAGCGGAGCAAATTGCTTGTCAATGAATATGTGACACAGGTCCCAGATTTTAACCACGTCTGAATGCTGATGGTGCTGATTCCGGGAGGACTTGACGGAGAAGCAGCAGAATTCCGTCAGGGACAGGAGCTGAGACCGATAGGCCGGCGAGGGACCAGGGCTGCATTCTTCCGTGCTGAACTGTGGGATGCGGCGAGGACTTCGAGAGGAGGTCCTCCCCATGTCCCGGAGAGGATTCCGTGTGCGGTTCCGTTGGCGATTGACATAGTTGGCCGCTGGCGTTTGACATGCCTGAGCATCGGTTCATAGCTTCTGGTCGCGATTGAAGTCGATCACGGTTTGTATCGGCACGACCGAAGGGACGTCTCGATGCAGCACCACCCCACGGTGCTGCTCAAGCGCAATGCGCCCCAGCAGCACGGTGCAGCAGAAAGAGGGGGCCGACGACTCCCCGCCATTTCTCCGGAGTTGTTCCTGCCATGACGCAACCACCCCATGACGGCACCCCCCGCGTCCGGGACGTGGTGCTCGACGCCGACGGCCTCCCCTTGTCCGGCTTGCTCGCCGAACCCCGCCACGCGCTGCCCCGGGCCGTGGTCGTGGCCCTCCACGGAGGCGGCATGCGCGCGGGCTACTTCCACGGACAGGCCCACCCGAGCCTGTCACTGCTCACCCTCGGGGCCCAGCTCGGATATACCGTGCTCGCCCTCGACCGCCCCGGCTACGGAGCGTCGGAGCACCGCCTGCCCAAGGGCATGGTGCTCACCGACCAGTCCCAGCGCCTGCACACCGCACTGACGTGCTTCGCCGCGCAGCACCCCATCGGTGCGGGCTTCTTCCTGCTCGCCCACTCCTACGGCGGCAAGCTCGCGCTGACCATGGCCGCGGACGAGTACGGCAGCGGTCTGATCGGCCTGGACGTTTCCGGACTGGGACACCGTTACGCCGTGGACGTCGAGGAGTTCGCCGGCTTCGACGCACGCCGCAGCCGGCACCTGCACTGGGGGCCGTTGCGGCTGTACCCGCCCGGAACCTTCCGGCTCGCTGCGCCACTGGTGACCCCCATGCCCGAACGGGAGGTACACGAAGCGCCACGTTGGCCTGCGGTCTTCCCCGGTGTCGCCGCGCGCGCACGCGTGCCGATGCGCTTCACCTTCGCCGAGTACGAGCGGTGGTGGCGCCACGACGACGCGACTGTCTCGGCGATGAGACGGCTGCTGGCCGCGCCGATGACCGTGGTGGACCGCCTTCCGCACGCCGGGCACAACGTCAGCCTGGGGTGGGCGGCACGCTCCTACCACCTCCGCGCTCTGGGATTCCTGGAGGAGTGCCTTCTCGCGCACGAGTGGAGGCAGAAGAGCTTGTCGCCTGGGGCTGCGTGACCTGCGGGCTCCACGCCCTTGCCGTGGCCCTTGCCCCCTACGCCCCTGCTGAGCCCGTCGCCCGTTCCGGCCGGTCACTCATGTCCGGCCGGAACGGGCCCTCATCACCCGCTCGGCCGGGCTCGGGCGGCGCCTCGCCGCCCGAGCCCGGCTACCTCACCGGCACTCGCCGGCTCGGAGGAGTGCTGCGGAACGTCAGGCGGTGTACGGCGACTTCGCCCGGGCGGCACGCATCGCGTCGGCCCACCACAGCATCTGGTCGAGCAGCTGCTTCGCGGCGCCGTTGACGGCCTCCGCGTCACGCGGCTGTCCCTCTTCGTCGAACGCCTCGTAGACGGACGGGAGGATGACGCCGTCTCGCAGAGTAACGGTGTGCAGTTCAGCGAAGACCGTGCGGAGCTGCTCGACGGCGCGGACGCCACCGGTAGCGCCTCCGGAGTAGCTGATGAAGCCGACCGGCTTGGCGTGGAACTCCGTGTACACGGAGTCGATGGCCTGCTTGAGGGAGGCCGGGTAGCCGCGGTTGTACTCGGGCGTGATCACTGCGAACACGTCGGCCCGGTCGACGCGTTGCGCGAAGTCGCGGACCGCCTGCGACGGGTGGACACCGTTCTCGTCCGGGCTCTCCAGGATGTGAGGCAGGTCGGCGTCGGCAAGGTCGATCACGTCGACGTCGAAATCGGCGCGCTCACGGGCTCGTGCGGTGAACCAGTCGGAGACGACCGGCGCGATGCGGTCCTTGCGGGTGCTGCCGACTATGACAGCCAGGCGGACGGAGTTCTGGGAGCTCGTGTTCGGTGACAAGACGGGTTCCAATCGCTGTGCGTATGTGGTCGGGGACAGGGCTGAGGGGACTCAGGCTTAGCCACCCGGAAGGAGCACGATGCGGCCGATGTGAGTCCGCGATTCGATCTCCGCGTGGGCACGGCTCACCTCCTCAAGTGGGTAAGTGGCGTGAATGGCGTGCCGGATGGTGCCGTCCAAGAGCCCTGCGGCAAGTTCCTCGTGGTGAGCGAGGTACTCCTTCGGGCGGGCGGTGCGCCAAGTGGACAGAGCGAAGCCGGTGATGAACTTCATTCTGATGAGTTCCATGGGGGAGATCCGGGGGATCTGCAAGCCACCCTCGGCCGAGCCGTAGAAGACGAGCCGGCCGAAGGACGCCAGCAGGTCTACGCCCTGCCGAAGCACGTCACCGCCGACGCTGTCGAGGATGATGTCGACACCGGTGCCGCCGGTGGCCTCGCGGACCTCGTCCACCCAGGTGTCGCGGCTGTAGTCGACGACGACGTCGGCACCGAGGGCGCGGGCGAAGTGGAGCTTCTCAGGCGAGCTCGCGGTGGCGATAACCGGGCCGGCACCGTGCGCCTTGGCCCACTGGACGCTCAGGTGGCCGATGCCCCCGGACGCGGCGTGCACCAGGACGCTCTCGCCGGGGCGCAGGCCGGCCGTGCCGAGAGTGCCGGTGGCGATGGGACCGGACGAGGGGAGGGCGGTGGCCTGGGCGGCGTCCAGGCCCTCCGGTATGGAGAGCACCGTCGCCACGTCCACGACCACGTAGTCCGCGTACGCCCCGTGGAGGGTGTACGCGCCGACCCGGTCGCCCTCGCGGAAGCCGGTTACTCCGGGGCCCACGCCCGCGATGCGGCCGATGACGTCACCGCCGAGCACGACGGGGAACTCGGGCTGCCACATGGGCGCTGGGAAGATGTTGCGCCGCATCTGCGTCTGCGCGAATCCCACGCTGATCGCCTCGGCAGCGATCAGTACCTGTCCCGGGCCTGGCCGCGGTACGGGGGCTTCCTCGACCCGCATGACCTCCGGACCCCCGAACTCGCGGATACGGATCACACGCATCTGATATTCCTCCAGTGCTCTCAAAGCTCGGACTGCTCGGGGAGTTCAGCGGGTGAGGGGCTCGGCCCGGCTCGTGCTCTGCTTCAGTTCGAAGAACGCCGGGTCCCCGGCCAGCGTCCGGAAGGCCTCCCAGAGCCGCACCGCCCGTTCGCCGCGCGGTATCGCGCTCAGAACGGGGCCGAACTGGCCAGGGCCGCCGTCGATCGAGAGGGTCGGTACGCCGATCAGCTCCCGGTCGAGGCTGCCGGAGGGCACACGGGCGTGGGAGGCGCGCAGTTCGTCGTCCCAGCCGGCGTCGTCCATCGCATCGATCAGTTCCGCCGGGAGCCCGGTCCCGGCGAGGGCTGCCTCGATGCCGGGGCGCATCTTGCTGAGCCCCTCGGTCATGGCAGCGCGGAACCCCTCGGCAGGGGCGGCGTGGACGGGCTCGAAGATGCCACCCGGTGCGTGGAAGCGCTCGCCCATCGCCGTGTAGAGCGGGCCGGTGACGGCGTCGCCATGGGCCGCGCGGGCGGCGGCCAGCACCCGGCTGGGGCCCCAGTAGAGGTCGAACATCGTGCGCCGTGCCTCGGGCATGTCCGTGCCGTGGTTGAGCAGGGCAAGGCTCATCACGTGCCAGCGGACGGTCACCGGCGCGCGCTCGGAGACTTCGCGTATCCACCGGGAGGTGATCCAGGCGAAGGGGCACAGCGGGTCGAACCAGAAGTCGACGGTGGACTCGCCGGCCGGGCGAACCTCCTGGGCGGCGGGGCTCTGCATGATCTCGTCTCTCCTGTCTGTTGTCTCGGGGGCCCGGCTGTTCCCGGTCCCCAGGGCTGCGGTGTGTGCCAGCGCGTCGAGCACGGCGTTCTGCTTGTCGTCACGGGCCCGCGACAGGGCGGCGTAGTCGGTGCCGAAGGTGTGGTCGGCCTCGGCACCGAGCGCCTCGACGGCGTCCTCGGTCAGGCGCGGGGTGGCGGGGGCCTGCCAACTGCGCTCCAGGGCGGGCGCGACACCGCCGAGCCAGCGGCGTAGTCCGCCGTCGCCACCCCCGAGGTGGAATGCCTCGAACGGTCCGACTGCGGCCCAGCGCAGGCCGATCGAGTGCGTGACGACGGTGTCGAGCTCGGCCATCGTCACGACCCCCTCCTGCACCAGGTGGATGCTCTCCCTCAGCAGCGCCGACTGCAGCCGATTGGCGACGAAGCGCGGTACGGGCTTGCGAACGACGACGGGCACCTTGCCCACGGACCGGTAGAAGCCGGCGGCCGCCTCGACCAGGGCACGAGGCGTGTGCTGACCGCCGACGACCTCGACCAGAGGGACGAGGTGCGGCGGGTTGAAGGGGTGCCCGACGACGACGCGGCCGGGCTCGGCCATCAGCGCCCCCATGGCGTCGGGCAGCAGCTTGGAGGTGGAAGACAGCAGTAGGGCCTGTGGGGGAGCGGCGCGCTCGGCCGCATGGAAGAGCTCCTGTTTGAGGGCGAGGTCGTCCGGGATGTTCTCCTGGACCACATCCGCGCACTCGACGGCGCGGGCCGTGTCGGGCTCGAACGTCACGTGCTCCATGAGTGCGTCCACGTCAGCGGGCCCGCCCGGCAGAGTGGGAGCGAAGAGCTTCAGGCCCTCGCGGACCGCGAGCTCGGCGTCAGGACGCCGGCTGCCGACCCGGACCCTGAGGCCCTGGTCCAGGAAAAGGGCGATCCAGCCCAGGCCGATCGTGCCGGTGCCGATGACGGCCGCGGTGGGCCGGCCGGAGGCGGAGGGAACCCACGGGGCTCTCTCCGGATGCTGTGCTGCGCTGCTCATCGTGCCCGTTCTGGTGCGGCGGGGCCCGTCGTGGCGAATGCCCCCCGTGGACGTGGTCGGTGCTCGGGCACGGCCGCGGGAAGGTGCTCCGGCGGCCGTGCCCGAGGACGGTCACTTGATCGGTCAGGAACCGACCTGGGTGGTCGAGAACGCCACCGGCTTGGCCGGGTCGGCGTAGCACTGGAACGGGTCCCAGGTGTTCAGCTGGGTCTGCAGCCGGGTCCAGCCGAAGGACGTGTCCTCGAAGCTGGTGCCGCCGGCGCCGGTGGTGAGAGTGGCACCGTTCGTGCTCGGGGCCTTCAGGGTGACCTCCAGGTTCGGGAAGTCGAACTCGACACCGCCCGCCCACTCGCCGTCGGACTTGACCTTGAAGGTGTCGCCGTCGCGCTCGACCCACTGGCGGGCGGAGCCCAGGTTGCTGCCACCGACAAGCCGGTAACCCACGACCTCGGCGTTGGCCGGGGTGCGGTACGCAAAGCTCACGTTGTTGAGGAGCTTGTTGAAGTCCGCCACGGCATTGATCGGGGCCGAGTCGAAGGTGACCTTGAAGGTCTGGCCCGGGGTGACCTTGGCCGGGGCCGTGGTGGTGAAGTCACGCGAGTACGGGACCGGAATCCAGTTGCCGTCCACGCGGGTCCGGCAGATGTAGTCGAGCGTCTTCGTCGCGGTGTCGGCGCTCGCCGGCCCGGCCGAGCACATGACCCCCGTCAGAGCCAGCCCGAGCGAGGCAGCAAGTCCACCCGTCAGCTTCCACCTGTGCTGCACTGTGTTTCCTTTCTCAGTCTGCGCGGAGGGCTTCCAGCGCCGGGAAAAGAGTCGCCGTCGCGGCTGGAGGCCCGATGGAGAGCGGGTCGAATTCCAGCCGCGACGGCGGGGTTTCGGCCTGGGGGGAACCGGCGTGTACCCGCGCACTCGTCCGCGCCCGCGTCCTACCCGGTGGTCGCCGTGGTCTGCCGGTTCTGCGCGCGGTCCCAGGAACGCCGGATGAAGGTCAGGAGCTTCTCGGGGTCCTGTACACCGGAGACCGGCGGGCGTCCGTCGATCACGAGCGAGGGGACGCTCGTCACGTTGAACTCGCGTGCGCGGCTCTCGTCGGCGCGCACGGCGTCCCCGTACCGGTCGCCCTCCAGGACCGTGCGGACCTCGTCTTCGTCCAGCCCGGCCGCGCCGGCCAGCCGGACCAGCACCGTGCGGTCGGCGATATTGCGGGCCTCCGTGTGGTACGCGTGGAAGAGCCGCTCCATGACCTCCTCCAGCCGGCCGCGCTCGGCCGCGAAGTGGGTCAGCCGGTGCGCGTCGAACGTCCCGACCGGGCGGGACTTGTGCAGGTTGATCTCCAGCCCCTCCTCCCGCCCCAGGGACGTGATCATCTCTATCCGGCCCGGCAACGCGGCCGGGTCCGTCCACTCGGCCATGGCCTCGGCGGCCGTGGGGCCCGGCTCACTGCCCTGGCCCGGAGCCAGCTCAAAGCTGCGCCAGACGATCTCCAGCTCGTCGCGGTGCTCGAAGCCGTCCAGGGCTGCGGCGAGCCGGCGCTGGCCTATGTAGCACCAGGGGCACAGCACATCGGAGTAGATCTCGATCTTCATGGGGGAGTCTCCTCGGTCAGACGGTGACGGCGATCTTTCCGCGTGCATGGCCGGTCTCCATCTCGCGGTGCGCATCGGCGGCCCGCTCCAGCGGGTAGGTCTTGGAGACCTCGACGCGCAGCCTGCCCTCCGCATACAGGGCGGTGAGCTCGGCGAGGCGTTCCTTGGCGCGCTGGCTGAAGACGGCGCGGACCCCGAGCTCCTCGACGCGGCCGAAGTCGACGAGGGTGGCGATGCGGTTCTTGTCCTTCACCAACTCGACGGACACATCGAGGGCGTGACCGCCGATGCCGTCCAGAGCCGCGGTGACGCCACCGGGGGCGAGTGCACGGACCCGGTCGGCCAGGCCCTCCCCGTAGGTGACGGGGGTGGCGCCGAGGGACTTCAGGTACTCGTGGTTCCGCTCACTGGCGGTGCCGATGGCCGTAGCGCCCCAGATCGCAGCCAGCTGGACGGCGATCGTGCCGACGCCGCCCGCCGCCGCGTGCACCAGCAGAGTGTCCCCCTCTCCGACCTCCAGCGCCTTGAGCGCGGTGTGGGCGGTCTGCGCCGAGGCGGAGAACGCGCCGGCGACCTCCCACGGCATGGCGGCCGGCTTGGGCACGACCTGCTCGGTGGAGACAACCAGGAACTCGGCGTAGCAGGAGAGGAGCGCCCAGCCCAGGACCTCGTCGCCCACGGCGAACTCGGTGACGCCTTCGCCGACCGCGTCGACGATGCCTGCGAAGTCGTTGCCCAGGACCTGCGGGAAGGAGATCGTCATCCCCGGCGGGGTCCAGCCGCTGCGGACGGCGGTGTCGTACGCCTGGACACCGGCGGCCTTGACCCTGACACGGATCTCACCGGCACCGGGAACCGGGGTCCCGATTTCCTCGACCTTGAGGGTTTCGGGGCCGCCGAACTCCTGGATGACTGCTGCCTTCATTGTCCGTCCCTTGCGTTGTGATGGGCTGCTGCCGACTACTGTTCAACCTCAACTGTGGTTGAGGTCAACGGCGGTTCCGGGAAATTCCCGCTGTTTCGAGTGGATTTCGAGTGCGCTTCGAGTGGGCCTCAAGGGGGTTTCGATCAGTCCTCGACCGAGCGGAACTCAAGCCTCTGCCTTCGGGCCGCTCACCGCTCCGATGACCCTGGTCTGCTTCGCGTCACGCTCGGCCGCCAACTCCTCATACGCGCGGTTGCCGAACGCCTCCTCGGCCTGGGAGAGGATCGTGGCGACGGTCTCCTCGTCGACCGGCGGATTACCGAGCCCCTCCCAGCTCTTCTCCAGACCAGCCCCGAGATGCTCGAACCAGTGGCGTAGGCCGCCCGGGCCACCGCCGAGGTGGAAGGCCCGGAAGGGACCGACCGCCGCCCAGCGGCCGCCGATGGAGGAGATGACGATCTCGTCGAGCTCGGCGACGGAGACGACGCCTTCGCGCACGAGGTGGATGCTCTCGCGGAGCAGTGCGGACTGGAGCCGGTTGGCGACGAAGCCGGGCACCGCCCGGCGCAGCACCACCGGGGTCTTGCCGAGGCCGCGGTAGAAGGCCATGGCCTCCTCGACCACCCGCGGGCCGGTTCGCCTGCCCGTGACGATCTCGACCAGCGGCACGATATGCGGCGGATTGAACGGATGGGCGACGAGCAGTCGGCCGGGATCGGTCATGCGCGCGCCGAGGTCGTCGGGGAGGAGGGTGGACGTCGACGACAGCAGGAGGGCGTGGCTGGGTGCGGCGGCACCAATGGTGGCGAAGAGCTCCTGCTTCAGGGCGAGGTTCTCGGGGGCGTTCTCCTGAACGACGTCCGCGCCCTCGACGGCGCGGGCGACGTCGGGTTCGAACTCCAGCCGGGCGAAGAGCGCTTCCGGGTCGGCGGGGCCGCCGGGCAGGGACCCGGCGTACAGCTCGAACGCCCTCCTGACGTGGGCCTCTGCGTCCGCGCGGCGGCTGTTGACCCGGACCGTGAGGCCGGCGGAGGCGAAGAGCGCGGTCCAGCCGAGCCCGATGGTGCCCGCGCCGATCACGGCGGCCGTTCGGACGCCCGGCCCCCTGGGCTTGTTGTGCGCCTCCGCTGCCGCGCTCTGTGCCGCCCGCGCGGCCGCTGCCACCGTTGCCATCCGCGTACTCCTGTCGTTCAGTAGTTGCCGAGGCCGCCGCAGACGTTGAACGCCTGCGCAGTAACGGACTGGGCGCCGTCGCTGACCAGGTAGTCGACCATGGCCGCGACCTCCTCGACATCCACGTACCGACCGATCGGCACCCGCGTGGTGACCTTCTCAGCCGCCTCCTCCAGGGAGATGCCGTACATCTCCGCGTAGTGGCCGCGCACCCGCTCGGCCATGGGTGTCTCGACGAAGCCCGGGCAGACGGCGTTGACGGTGATGCCGGTCTTCGCGAGGTCCAGGCCGAGGGCCTTGGTGAAGCCGACCACACCATGCTTGGAGGCGGAGTACGGGGCGGCGGTAACCGCGCCCTGCTTGCCTGCCGTGGAGGCGATGTTGATGACGCGACCCCAGCCGTTGGTGAGCAGGCCGCCGGTGCTGAGCACCTCGCGCGTCATGAGGAAGACGCTGTTGAGGTTGGTGTCGATGACGTCGTACCAGAGCTCGTCGGTCATCTCGGCGACGGCACCACCGCCGTTGCGGCCGGCGTTGTTGACGAGGATGTCGACGGTGCCGAAGCGGTCGATGGCGGAGGCCACGAAGCGTTTGACGTCCTCGCGGTCGGTGACGTCACAGGTGGTTCCGTCGGCCTCGAGGCCTTGGTCCTTGAGGGACTTGACCGTCTGAGCGAGCCGATCGGCGTCCCGGCCGCACAGGTAGACCCGGGCGCCGTTGCGGGCGAGATGCGTGGCAATCGCCAGGCCGATACCGCTGGTTGCGCCGGTTACCAGTGCGACCTTGGGGTGCTGCGTGCCCATCGTTCCTCCATGACTCCGTGACGTGATGACGCGCTGTGCGCACAATGGCGTGGTCGTGCGAAGGGTGCCGCCGCTTCCTCGACCGGCGGTGGAGGAAGGGTCGAGCACCCCGTTCAGGCGTCTCGTCCCCTGGAGTTCCGCCGTACCTCGACGCCGGCTCAAGCGGGGGTGCGCAGAGTGCGAGCATGCTCGCAGAGACGATCACCGCCGATCTCTTCCGGACAACACTGGCCCGGTGGGCGAGCGGTGTCACGGTCGTGACCACCGTGGATGCCGAGGGCC
This sequence comes from Streptomyces sp. NPDC001339, assembly GCF_042895955.1. Lineage (NCBI taxonomy): Bacteria > Bacillati > Actinomycetota > Actinomycetes > Kitasatosporales > Streptomycetaceae > Streptomyces > Streptomyces sp. NPDC001339. The sequence continues at coordinate 680,657 of NZ_JBIAWT010000004.1, forward strand.
GTGATCACGGCTTCACTGCCAGCTCCTTCACGGCCGTCTCCCTCCAACCGCCGCTGGTCCTCGTCTGCCTGGACCTACGGGCGAACTGCCTCGACGCGTTCGGCGGGGCGGATGGATTCGCCGTGCATGTGCTCGGTCGCGAGCAGCAGGAGCTGGCCGCGCTCTTCGCACTCAAAGGCGCGGAGAAGTTCCCCCGGCCGGGCACACTCCGGTCACGGCGCGGGGTCCCCCTGCTCCCGGGTGCGCTGGCCCGGCTGGAGTGCCGCACCGAGCGGCGTGTACCGGCCGGCGACCATCTGGTGCTGTTCGGCGAGGTGGAGCGCGCCGAGGCCAGGCAGGGTGAGCCCCTCCTCTACTACCGGAAGGGCTTCCGCCGCCTCGCGGACGCCTGACGCCGGACCGCCGCCCCTTCCTCGCGGCTCAGGCGTACAGCGGCGCCACTCGGCCCTTTCACTCGTCTTCGAGCGCTGTTCGAGCCCTGAGCTGCACCGTTCTTCCTGCCAATGGCGCCGTCCCGCAGGCAACGGCGGACGTCGCAGGGTGTAGCCGAAAGGAACGTGACTCGACGCGATGACCCGACGAGTAGTGATCACCGGCATCGGGGTCCGGGCCCCGGGCGGGTCCGACACCAAGGAGTTCTGGGACCTGCTCACCGCCGGCCGCACGGCCACCCGAAGGATCTCGTTCTTCGACGCGGCTGCCTTCCGGTCCCAGGTGGCAGCCGAGGCCGACTTCTTCCCCGAGGCCGAGGGGTTCTCCCCCCGGGAGATCCGGCGGATGGACCGGGCTACCCAGTTCGCCGTCGCCTGCACCCGCGATGCCGTGGCGGACAGCGGCCTGGAGTTCGTCGGCATAGCTCCCCACCGCATCGGGGTGAGCCTGGGCAGCGCCGTAGCCTCCGCCACCAGCCTGGAGAACGAGTACCTCGTCATGGCTGACAAGGGCCGGGAGTGGGTCGTCGACCCGGACTACCTGTCGCCGCACATGTTCGACTACCTCAGCCCGGGGGTCATGCCCGCCGAGGTCGCCTGGGCCGCCGGCGCGGAGGGTCCCGTAACGATGCTCTCCGACGGCTGCACATCCGGCCTCGATGCCGTGGGATACGCCGTCCAGCTGATCCGCGAGGGCTCTGCCGACGTCATGCTCGCCGGTGCGTCGGACACCCCGATCTCCCCGATCGTCATGGCCTGCTTCGACGCGATCAAGGCCACCACCACACGTAACGACGATCCCGAGCACGCCTCCCGGCCGTTCGACGCCACCCGCAACGGCTTCGTACTCGCCGAGGGCAGCGCCATGTTCGTTCTTGAGGAGTACGAGGCGGCCCGCACCCGCGGCGCCCAGATCTACGCCGAGGTCACCGGCTATGCGACCCGGTGCAATGCGTACCACATGACCGGTCTCAAGAAGGACGGCCGGGAGATGGCCGAGGCCATCCGCGCGGCACTCGACGAGTCCCGGATCGACCCCGCCGTCGTGGACTACGTCAATGCGCATGGCTCCGGTACCAAGCAGAACGACCGTCACGAGACCGCCGCGTTCAAGGTGGCTCTCGGACAGCACGCGTACGACGTTCCGGTCAGCTCCATCAAGTCGATGGTCGGCCACTCCCTGGGCGCCATCGGCTCCATCGAGATCGCCGCCTGCGCCCTGGCCATCCGGCACAACGTCGTCCCGCCGACGGCCAACTTGCACACCCCCGACCCCGAGTGCGACCTGGACTACGTCCCGCTGACCGCGCGTGAGCAGCGCGTGAACACCGCCCTCACCGTGGGCAGCGGTTTCGGTGGATTCCAGAGCGCGATGATCCTCCGTGCCCCGGAAGGAGCTCAAGCATGACCGGTACTGCCGACAGGACCGTGATCACCGGCATCGGCGTCACCGCCCCCAACGGTCTCGGCACCGAGGCGTTCTGGAAGGCAGTGCTCGCCGGCCACACCGGCATCGGCCCCGTCACCCGGTTCGACCCCTCCCGCTACGCCTCCTCCCTGGCCGGCCAGATCGACGACTTCGACCCGGCTGAGCACCTCAACAGCCGGCTGCTGCCCCAGACCGACCTGTCCACCCGGCTCGCGCTCGTCGCCGCCGACTGGGCGCTCGCGGACGCCGGTGTCTCCGCCGACACCCTTCCCGACTACGACATGGGCACGGTCACTTCCAACGCTCTCGGTGGATTCGACTTCACCCACCGGGAGTTCGACAAGCTGTGGAGCAAGGGTCCCGAATTCGTCAGCGTCTACGAGTCCTTCGCGTGGTTCTACGCGGTGAACACGGGACAGATCTCCATCCGCCACAAGCTCCGCGGCCCCAGCGCCGCTCTCGTCGGCGAGCAGGCCGGTGGCCTCGACGCGCTGGGCCACGCCCGGCGCACCGTCCGCCGCGGCACCCCGCTGGTTGTCGCCGGCGGCGTTGACTCCGCTCTCGACCCGTGGGGCTATGTCTCCCAGCTGGCCGGCGGCCGCGTCACCACTGCCACCGACCCGCGCCGGGCCTACCTGCCCTTCAGCGCCGACGCCTCCGGCTACGTGCCCGGTGAGGGCGGCGCGATCCTCGTTCTGGAGGGGGAGCAGAGCGCTCGCGACCGCGGTGTGCAACAGATCTACGGCGAACTCGCCGGTCATGCCGCGACCTTCGACCCCGCACCGGGCACCGGTCGGCCCCCGGCTCTGCGCCGGGCCGCCGAACTCGCCCTGGCCGACGCCGATGTGGCCCCTGGCGATATCGACGTGGTGTTCGCCGACGGCGCGGGCGTGCCCGAGCTCGACGCCGCCGAGGCCGCTGCCCTCAGCGGCCTGTTCGGTGCCGGCGCGGTGCCCGTCACCGCGCCGAAGGCCCTCACCGGGCGGCTGTACTCGGGCGGCGGACCTCTCGATGTCGCCGCCGCCCTGCTGTCCTTCCGCGACGGTGTCATCCCCCCGACTCCCTCCGGTTCTCCGGTGCCGGAGGGCTACGGCATCGACCTGGTCACCGGCGCGCCACGCGACCAGCGGGTACGGACCGCCCTTGTGCTCGCACGCGGGCGGCACGGGTTCAACGCGGCCGTGGTCGTCCGCGCCGTGTGACGCCCGACGGCGGACTCCCCGGACCCGCCGGCGTCCGCCGCCCGCCGCCATGACGCCCGTCACGGCGGCGGGGAGAAACCCTTCCATCGGAACCGCTACGTCTCTGGAGTACTTCACATGCCTCTCATGACCGTTGACGACGTCCGCCGCATCCTCGTCGAGTGCGCCGGCGCCGACGACAGCATCGACATCAGCGGCGACATCGCCGATGTCCCCTTCGAGGAGCTCGGCTACGACTCGCTCGCCCTCATGGAGTCCGCCGCTCAGATCAGCCAGGAGTTCGGCGTCGCTGTCCCGGACGACGAACTGGTCGAAGCCGCGACGCCGAAGTCGCTCATCGACCTCGTCAACGGCTTCCTCACCGCCGGAGCCACCGCCGCCTGACCCGACAGGCACCCAACGCTGGTCAGGCACACCGAATGTGGGGCCGGGCACGGGATCACCGCGCCCGGCCCCGGCCCATACGCCCTGAGGAGAGGAACCATGACGGAACCGCGTCGGCGCCACACCGAGCACACCCTGGAGAGCTCCGCGCCCCCTGAGGTGCTCTACGGCCTGGTCGAGGATGTCACGACCTGGCCCGCGATCTTCGGGCCGAGCGTCCACGTCCGGCACCTGGAACGCGGCGACCGCGAGGAACGCTTCGAGATCTGGGCCGCCGTCAACGGGAAGGTCAGCAGCTGGACCTCCCGCCGCACGCTCGACCGCGACGCGCTGCGTATCACCTTCCGGCAGGAACGCAGCCAGGCCCCTATCGCCTCCATGGGGGGTGAGTGGATCTTCGAGGAGCTGCCGGACGGCGGCACCCGCATCGTCCTGCGGCACGACTTCACGGCCGTTGGCGATGCGCCGGAGACCGTGGCGGCCGTCAACGCGGCCCTCGACCGCAACAGCGCGGCGGAGCTCGCCGCCCTCGCTCGCCTCGCCGAGTACGGCGGTACCGCCTCTGACGTGGTGTTCTCCTTCACCGACACCGTCGAGTTGCCCGGATCCGCCGCCGACGCGTTCGCCTTCGTCGACCGTGCGGACCAGTGGGCAGAGCGCCTCCCGCATGTCAAGCGAGTGTTGCTCACGGAGGATGTGCCCGGCGTCCAGACCCTGGAGATGGACACCGTCACCGCCGATGGTTCCGCCCACACCACGCGCTCCACACGCATTTGCCGGAGCCCCGAGTGGATCGCCTACAAGCAGCACGCCATGCCGAAGCTGCTGCTCGGCCACAGCGGCCTGTGGGAGTTCTCCGAGCAGCCTGACGGCACGGCCGTGGCCACCGCACGCCACACCGTTGCGCTGAACCCCGAGGCGGTCACCGAGGTCCTGGGCGCGGACGCCACGCTCGCCGACGCTCGCGCGTACCTCCGCGAGGCTCTCGGTCGCAACAGCCTCGCCACGATGTCGCACGCCGCCACATACTCCGAGGAACGCCGCTCCGCGAGCCCGAAGGCCGACTGACCCCCCTCCCTCGTCCCACACCCCTTGCCGGAGAGGCACCATGACAGCCACCCAGTCCCTGACGGAACTTCACGCCCGGGTCCAGCACTTCTACGCCCACCAGATGCACCACCTCGACGCCCGCCGCTTCGAGGAATACGCGGCGACGTTCACCGAGGACGGTGTCTTCCAGCACTCGCCGGGCGCCGAGCCCGCCGTCGGCCCGGCCGCCATCGTCGAGGAACTCGTGAACTTCCACAAGAAGTTCGACGGCGATCCGGTGCGACGCCGCCACTGGTTCAACCAGATCGCCCTGGAGCCGAAGGAGGACGGCACCGTCACGTCCACCGTCTACGCGCTCGTGGTGACCGTCCGCCCCGGCGGGAAGCCCGAGATCAACCCCAGCTGCACCGTGCACGACACCCTGGTGGTGAACGGGGACGAGCTGCGGCTCAAGTCCCGCCTGATCACGCATGACCAGGTCTTCTGAGATATCCGAGGTCCCGCCGGCCCCTTCTCCGGTCCCCCGCACCGCCGACCGTGTGGCGGCGCTGGAGCGTCATCTCGGCGACCCCCGCGACCCCGGCAATCCGCTGGGGTACGCGGCCGTGCTGGCCGCCGACCGGCGCGGCGAGCTGCCCCTGGGCGGCGAGCGCCTCCTCGACGCCTTCGGCCTGCATGAGGAGATCGTCCCGCTGGCCCTGGGCGGCCGGCTGACCGGCCTGGACACGGCCGCCCAGCTCCTGCGCGCGGTGTTCCGGCGGGACTTCGCCCTCGGCCGCGGCCACGGCTCGGCTTCTCTCATCTCCGCGCTCTTCGTCTGGTGCGACGGCACCCCGGAGCAGCGGGCCCGCGCCGCACGGCTGGTGCTGAGCGGAGGCCGGCTCGCGGTCGCCTTCCAGAACATGTCGTACGGCACCGCGTTCGCGGACGGCGACCTCACTCTCACCCGCCCGCCGCACGAGGGTGGCCGGCTCCACGGCCGCAGCCCGCTCATGGCCAACGCGCCGCGGGCCGCGGGGTTCGTCGTTCTCGCCCGCCATGCGGACGCCGACGGCACGCACTCGGCGCTGCTCCTGGAACGCGCCGCCCTCTCCCCCGGCGCAATCCGGCTGCTCTCTCCGTACGAGGCCACCGCGGTGCGCCGACTGCCGGCGGGGCAGCTGGAGTTCGCGGACTGGCCCGTGCCCGACGGCAGCGTGCTCGGCGCGGCGGGCGACGGCACCGCGGTGGCACTGCGAGCCCTGCAAGTCAGCAGGCCCCTGGTGCCGTCCATGGCCGTGGGATGCGCCGACACCGCGTTGCGGGCGGTGATCACGGCGATCCAGGCCCGATCGCCGGGCGTGCGCACGCTGACCTCCCGGTACGCGCGGCGCGCCATCACCTCCGCGTTCGCCGACACCCTGGTCTGCGACTGCCTCCTGCTGGCGAGCATCCGGTCGCTGCATCTCCTGCCGGAGGAGTCCAGCGTGTGGACGGCTGCAGCCATGTACCTGGTGCCGCGTCTGCTGCGGCAGAGCACCGGTGACCTCGCGCCGGTCCTGGGCCCGGGCGCCCTACAGGAAGAGGGCGCCTTCGGAACATTCCGCAAACACCTGCGCGACCTGTCGGAGCTCCCGCCCGGTCCGGTCGGCGCCGCGGCCGCACTCGCCACCCTCGCTCCACAACTGCCCTTCCTGGCCCGGACGTCGTGGACCGCTTCCCCACCACCCCCAGGGCTGTTCTCCGCCTCCGCGTCCCTGCCCCCGCTCGATCCCGGTCGCCTGGACCTGGCGGCCGGCGGGGACACCTTGATGGCGGTGCTCCCACACGCCGAGGAGGCGCTCGGCTCCCTGCCGGCCGGCGATCCGGACGCGGAGGTGCTCCGTGCTCAGGTGCGGTCCCTGGTGGCGGAGCTTCGCTCCTTCGGCGAGAGCTGCCGTGCCCTGCCTGCACGCGACCTGACCGCACTAGCCACTCCGCACAGCTACGCGCTCGTCGAGCGCTACACCCTGCTCGCGGCGGCCGCTGCGGCCCTGGGCGTCTGGCTCTTCGGCGACGGCACCGGGTTCTGGTCGGATCGCGCATGGCTGATCTCCTGTCTCGGCAGGATTCAGCTCCGGCTCGGCCTGCCGGAGCCGACCATCGGCGAACGACTCGGCGAGGCCCTGCTCGCGGAGGTGGTGGAGCGCTGTGTCCAAGGGCGCAGCCTCGACCTGTACGACGTCGTCCTGGGGGCCCCGCACGCACTGATGGGTGACGGAAGGGACGACGGGAAAACAGCATGAACACTCCCGACCCACGGGGCCTGGCCGGCTCGGCACCGATCCGGACGACGAGCCCTGAAGGCCCCTGGACCAGGGTGGACACTGCCATGGGCGACCGCGGCTTCGCCCTCGTGTACGGCCTGATGGAGGACTGGGGCGACCACGGTCTGCCCGAGGACCGGCTGGTCCGGGTCCTCGGGCCGGAGGCCGGCCGCTACCTGGGCATCCGGCGGGCGGAGACGCGCCGCCGGTTCGCCGCGTCCCGGCTCCTCCTCAAGCATGCCGCGGGCGCGGTCCTCGATGCCGACCCCACCGACCTGGAACTCACCAGAAGTCCCAACGGGCGGCTCTACCTGCGCGGCTGTGACCAGCTGGAGGTCAGCCTCAGCCACACCGGGACGTTCCTGGCAGTAGGCCTCAGCCACGTCGGCCCGATCGGTGTCGACGCCGAGCCTTCCTCCCGGCCTGTTGAGAGCACGGGCCTCGCGGAGGTGTCCTTCACTGCCTATGAGCGCGCCGCGCTCGGCTGGCTGCCGGAACGGGACCGCACTGCGGCCGTGATCCGGTTGTGGACCCTCAAGGAGGCCTACAGCAAGGCACTCGGCCTGGGCCTGCGGCTGCCCTTCTCTTCCTTCGGCGTCACCATCCCGGCCGTCTCCGGCGCCACGTCCCGCCTCCTCCGCGCAGACGGCGCCCCGGCGGACGGCGTTGACTGGCACCTGGAGTCCCACACCATGGACGCGGGCTACACGGTCAGCGCCGCGGTGGCCCCGGCGGTGTTCGACGCGACGCAGCGGCCGACGGCAAGGGTGGCCCTGGACGCGAGCCTGGCAGCGGCGGTCCTCGAAGCGCAGGGTGCCCACACGCCGCGTCCGTCCGAGGAGAGAGACCAGGAAAGCCTCCGTCGTCCCCTCGACCGTCACTCGATGGGCAGCCGGCACAGTGAACGGGTTTCCCCTCCCCGAGACACCAGGAGGAACCCGTGACGGCCCTCGACACCCCCCACCTCCGCGAGGTGGCAGAGAACGTCCACGCCTACGTCCAGCCCGACGGCGGCTGGTGCCTGAACAACGCCGGGCTCATCCTGGGCGGCTCGCGTGCCGCCCTCGTCGACACCGCCGCCACCGAGCAGCGCGCCGGTGCCCTCAAAGAGGCGGTCTCCTCGGTCACCCGGCGGCCACCGCAGTTCGTCGTCAACACGCACTCCCATGGTGACCACACCTTCGGCAACTACCTGTTCGCCGACGACGCGTTGATCGTCTCCCATGAGCGCACCCGCACCGAGATGGCCGAGGTGGGCCTGCACCTCACGGGTTTGTGGCCGGCCGTGCACTGGGGCGACGTGCGGGTCGAGCTGCCCGCGCTCACGTTCCGGGAGCGGCTCACTCTGCACCTCGGTGACACCACGGCCGAGGTGCGGCATCTGGGCGTCGGACATACGACCAACGACGCGGTCGTCTGGCTGCCGGAGCAGCGGGTGCTGTTCACGGGCGACCTTGTGATGTCGGGGACCACACCTTTCTGCCTGATGGGTTCGGTCGCGGGCTCCCTGGCCGTGACGGCGCAGCTGCGTGCGCTCGACGCCGAGACGGTGGTTCCGGGTCACGGCCCGGTCGGTGGACCGGAGTTGCTGGAGGCGACGGAGGGCTATCTGCTGCGGCTGCAGGAGATAGCGCGAGCGGGCCTGGCAGCTGGGCTCTCCCCCTTGGAGGCGGCGCGCGAGGCGGATATCGGGGAGTACGCGGAGCTGCTCGACGCGGAGCGCCTGGTGCCGAATCTGCACCGCGCTTACGCCGAGGAGAAGGGTGCGGTGCCCGGTCAACCGCTCGATGTGGGACTGCTGTTCTCCGAGATGGTGGAGTTCCACGGGGGGCTGCCCACGTGCCATGCCTGACCTCCGTCCACACGACGTCCCCCTGCGTCCTCACGAAAAGGAATTACCCCTCGTAACCTGACACACTCAGCGTCTGGGAATGGGGTTCTGTGCGGGAGAGTCCTAGGTTGTCAGCATCTTGATCAATGCGACACATAGAGCCTCACGCCCCGCATAGGAGTGTCCAGTGCGTTTCAATCTCATCGGCCCGTTTGAGATAGTTGCCGAGGACGGTCGATCACCACACCTGCCCAGCACCCCGAAGGTGTGCCAGACATTGGCCCTGCTCCTGACCCGGCCCAACGAGATCGTCACCTCGGAGTCGCTGATCCAGGAGCTGTGGGGTGACTCGCCGCCGCGCAGCGCGCTGACCACCTTGCAGACGTACGTCTACCACTCGCGGAAGATGTTCGTGGCCGAGCGGCTGGTGCCCCCGGACCGGGCCCTGCTGATCACCCAGCCGCCCGGCTATCTGATGCGTGTGGCGGACCATGAGGTCGACATCAAGATTTTCGAATGCCTCGTACAGCAGGCGAAGACGGAGCTGGAGAACGGCCGGCCGGAGGCCGCCCGCCGGCACCTGGAGGAGGCGCTGGCCCTCTGGCGGGGGCCCGCCCTGTCCAATATCCCGGCGGGCGACGTGCTCACCGGTCGCATCGTCCACCTGGAGGAGCTGCGCATCCGTGCCCTGGAGCTGCGGATCGAGGCGGAGCTGGAGTTGGGCCGCCAGCGCGAGTCCCTTCCGCTGCTGCGGGCACTGGTCAACGACTACCCGCTCAACGAGTGGTTCCACGGTCAGCTGATCTCGGCCCTGCACCACTCGGGGCGGCGCGCGGAGGCCCTTCAGGCATACCAGGACCTGCGCCGGATCCTCGACGAGGAACTGGGCCTGGAGCCGTCGCCGGAGCTCCAGCGTCTCCAGCTGGACGTCCTCAACCCGGAGCCAGGCCGTGTGCCCGCACCTCGGCGCTTGTCCGCCGGCCGGCGCCCGGCGGACGCCGGCCTGGTCCCCGCCGCGGTGTGAACCGCCGTTCCGCCTCGCGAGACACCCGCGGCCCGCACCCCTTGCGCGTGCGGGCCGCAGCGGCGTTCCGAACCGCCCTCCGGATCCGCCGGATTCGGTGATCGGAGGGGTTCAGGCGGAGGCATTCAGCAGCCGCGCGTACGCTCCCGCGGCCGCGGGGAACTGCAGACCGCTGTGGCCGGCGCCGCAGTTCACGTCCCGCCAGCGTCGCTGGAGTTCCTCGCCCTCCGCCTGGGCACGGGTGCCGGCGGAGCGCAGCAACCGGTCGGAGACCGTGGCGAGCATGTCCGCGGCGAGGGCGCAGTCCCGCCCGTGCCGGGCGATCCCGAGCGTGTCGACGGCGCCCGTGTCCGTGGTCCGGGCGACGCGTTCCAGCAGCAGCTGTGCGGCGTCCGTCTCGCCTTCCGCGCGGGCCAGCAGCTGTTCGAACGTGCCGTGGTCGGAGCCGCCGGAGATGGCGCCGACGGGGCCGGTGAGCTTGGCCGCGATGAGCTCGCGCCAGCGCCGGAGCGCACCGCGGGTGGCGCCCAACAGCGGGCCGGCGAGGGTGACACCGTTGGCGGCCTTCATCGGCACGTTGTGGCAGGGGGCGGCTGCGTCGGGGGCGAGACCCTTGAGCAGGACGTCGAGCGGGAGCGAGTACGCGTCCGGGACCAGGGCCTCATCGAGTTTCACCGTGTTGCTCCCGGTCCCGCGCAGTCCGATCACCTGCCATGTATCGCTGACTGCGTAGTCGCTGCGCGGGATGGCGAGGACGCGTACCCCGGTACCCTCCTCGCCGGGCACCCGTGCGGCGAGGAGCGTCCAGTCGGAGAAGTCGACGGCGCTGACATAGTTCCAGCTCCCGGTCACCCGCCAGCCGCCGGAGACACGCTGGGCGGTGCCCGAGGGGACGAGACCCGCAGCGACGATGGTCTGCGGGCCCTTGGCCCACACACCCTCGCGTCCTTCTCGGGGCAGATAGGCGGTCAGCCGCCCCGCGCTGGCGGTCACCGAGGCGAACCAGGCGGCCGACGCGCAGCCCTCGCCGAGCGCTGCCGAGGCGGCGAGCAGTTCCACGAAGGTGCCGGCCGCGCCGCCCAGGTCCGCGGGGGCGAAGTGGGCGGGGAACCCGGCGGCCACGATCGCGTCCACCACGGGCTGGGAGAGCCGGCGGTTCGCCTCCGCGGCGGCCGCGTGTGCGGCAGCGAGCGGGGCGGCCGCGGCCGCTGCATTCCGCATGGCCGGTGTTGCTGCGTCTGCGTCCCTGGTCATCGAGAGGGGCTCCTGTGAAGTGCTGGGGCGTTCGGGCGCGGGGTCACGCGTGCTTCGTGGCGAACTCGCGGATGGATTCGACGGCGTAGTCGACCATCTCCGGGCGCAGACCGGGGTAGACGCCGATCCAGAAGGTGTGCTCGGCCACGAGGTCGCTGTTGGCGAGCGAGCCGCTGATACGACGGGGCCGGTCGAGGTAGGCCGGGTGGCGGGTGAGATTGCCGGCGAAGAAGCGGCGGGTGCCGATCTTGCGGCTCTCCAGGAAGTCCACCAGTTCCTTACGGGTGTAGCCCGCCTCGGGCCGGACGGTGATGGCGAAGCCGAACCAACTGGGGTCGCTGCCGGGCGTGGCCTCCGGGAGGAGCAACCCCGCTACCCCGTCGAGGCCTTCCCGCAGCCGCTTCCAGTTGGCGCGGCGGGCCGCACCGAATGCATCGACCTTGCTGAGCTGACTGAGACCGAGGGCGGCCTGGAGGTCGGTCGCCTTCAGGTTGTAGCCCACGTGGGAGAAGATGTACTTGTGGTCGTAGCCGTGCGGCAGGTCACCGAGCTGGTAGTCGAAACGCTTGAAGCAGCGGTTGTCTTCGCCGGGCTCGCACCAGCAGTCGCGGCCCCAGTCCCGCATCGACTCGACGATGCGGGCGAGCACGAGATTGTCGGTGAGCACACAGCCCCCCTCGCCCATTGCCAGATGGTGAGCCGGGTAGAAGCTGACCGTGGCGATGTCACCGAAGGTGCCGGTTAGCTTGCCGTGGTAAAGGGAGCCGACGGCGTCGCAGTTGTCCTCGATCAGGAACAGATCATGTTCTTCCGCGAGTTGGGCGACCTCCTCGACGGCGAACGGGTTGCCCAGCGAGTGAGCGATCAGGATGGCGCGGGTCCGGGGGCCGATGGCTTCGGCGATCCGCTCCGGCGTCGTGTTGTAGGTGCCCAGCTCCACATCGACGAAGACGGGCACCAGACCGTTCTGGATGATCGGGTTGACCGTCGTCGGGAACCCGGCCGCAACGGTGATCACTTCGTCGCCGGGCTGCAGCCGACGGTCTTCCAGCTGGGGTGACGTGAACGCGGACAGCGCGAGCAGGTTGGCCGACGAACCCGAGTTGGTCAGGTGGGCCTTGCGCAGCCGGAAGAACTTCGCGAACTGCCGCTCGAAGCGCCGGGAGCTGACGCCGGCGGCGATGCGCATGTCCAGTGCGGCCTCCACGAGTGCTACCCGGTCGTCGGCATCGAACACGGCGCCGGCCGGCCAGACGCCGGTCTCTCCGGGCACAAACTCCTTCTCTTCCGAGCCGTGGTAGGCGCGGACCTGCTCCAGAATGTGGGCTTTGGCTTCGTTCATTCTTCGTCTCCTACGGCGTACTGAGCAGTTGAGTCGTCGGATCGCCCCGGTGCGGCGGCAGCGGAGCGCGCGCCGCCCGGCGGACGTCGGCGACGAGCTCCGCCTGGCGGGTGATCGCCGCACCGGCATCGGGGCCGGCACCGGACCCGATGCTCGTGACGAAGGCTCGTACGGCGGCAGTGACCTGGTCGAAGGGCTCCAACTCCAGCCGTTCGACGCCGCCCTGTCGCTCGATGGTGATCACCGGACGGTGATCGGCCGGGGGTGTGAAAGCGTGGTCAAGGCGGAGCCGGCCCGCGCTGCCGAGCACTTCGTAACGTGAGGTGTAGTAGTGATCCATGCCGAACGTCAGGTGGGCGGTTGCCCCGCCGGGCCCCCGTAGCAGCGCGCTGCCCGCGACGTCCACGCCCCGCTCCGGATCGGTGCGCAGGTCCGCGCCGAGCACGTCGAGGCCGGGGCCGAGCAGCAGCTGAGCCGCGCGGAGGGGGTAGACACCGACGTCGAGGAGGGCACCGCCCCCCAGGTCCGGGCGGTAGCGGATATCGCCCTCCGGCCGGGGTGGGATGGTGAACGTCGCGTTCAGAACCCGGGGTTCGCCGACCGCCCCGCCCGCCAGCAGGACCTGTACGCAGCGGTGCTGCGGGTGGTGGACAAACATGAAGTTCTCGGCGAGCACCAGGCCCCGGGAGCGGGCGAGCTCCACGAGCCGGGCCGTCTCCGTGGCATCCGGGGTGAGGGGCTTCTCCGCCAAGACGTGCTTCCCGGCCCGCAGCGCCCGCTCGGTCCACTCGGTGTGCAGGGCCGCCGGGAGCGGGACGTAGACGGCGTCGATGTCGGGACGCGCCAGCAATGCCGGGTAGTCGCGGACCGGTTCCGCACCGGTGTCCGCTGCGACGCGCGCGGCCTTGGCGGCGCTGCGGCTGGCCACGGCGGTGAGCGTGATCCCGGGGGTGCGGGCGACGGCGGGCAGGACCTTGCGCAGGGCAATGTCGGCGCAGCCGAGCAACCCGAGGCGGACGGCGGGCGCCGTGGCGCGGGCGGCGGCGCTCACCGGAGGAACCGCACACAGGTGAGGAGGTTGCGGGCCTCGACGTTGACGTGGTTCGAGTGACGTATCAGGACGCCGAGTTGATGGGGAGTCACCCAGAGGAAGTCCGGTCCGGCGTCCAGGGGGACATCCTCGTCGGCCTCCACCACGAGGTAGCGGTTCTCCGCGTGGTAGAAGCGGCCGCCCTCCTCGGAGTGGACGACGTCCAGCAACACTCGTGCAGGGGCGGCCGCCAGCACCTCGTCGAGGAAGCGAGGGCGGCTGCCGACCGGTAGCTCCTCGTAGTTGGCGGGGTTGGCCTGCACGGTCGGGCCCATTTCGAGGAGATCGAAGCTGCCTGCTTCCGTGCGGGTCCGCACGAGCAGGTGCCGGGTACCCCCGATCCGTCGGGTGAGGAATGCGATCACTCCCCGGCCGACCGGCGCCAACACGGGCTGCGACCAGCGTGCGACCTCCCGCCCCTCGGCCGCCACGTCCACGCCGGTGATCCGGAAGTAGCGGCCGCTCTCGTGGGCCACCTCACCGCCGCCCTCCGCCCAGCCCTTGACCTGGGACAGCGGGATCTGCCGGCGTTCAAGCCGGTGGGTGGCCTTCGCCTCGGTGAACCAGCTGAGCACTTCCGCACCGCTGTGCAGGGTGCGGCCCTCGGCCTGGGTGCCGCGACCCTGCACGGCCCAGCCGTCGGGGAGCCCGGACAGCACGGTGCGGGTATCCATGTTGATGAGGTTCTCGACGTTCAGCAGCTCCCCGATCTGGTCGAGGGTGAGCCAGCAGAAGCCGTCGCGGACCGGGACGTCCCCGTCCACCTCGATGATCATGTTGCGGTTGCGCTTGCCGAGGAACCACGAGCCCTGCTCCGACTGCAGCGTGTCGAAGAGGACACGCCCGGTACGCGGCGCGACAAAGTGCTCCAGGTAGGGGACGGCGCCACCTTGGTGTACCCGGGTGAAGTTGCTGCGCGTCGCCTGGACCGTTGGCGACATTTGCAGGAGGTTGACGTTCCCCGGCTCCATCTTCGCCTGGAGCAGGATGTGCGGGACGCCTGCGAACTCCTTGACCAGGAGGCCCAGAATCCCGTTCTCCGGCTGCACGATGATCGGCTGTGCCCAGGACGGGGTCTCCCGGTTGTCCGTTTCGACCTCGACGCCTTCGATGCTGAAGAACCGGCCGCTGCGGTGGCGGATGTTGCCGGTCTCCGGCTCGAACGACCAGCCGTCGAGCCGGTCCAGGCCGGTGGGCGTCACTCGGTGCCGCTGCACCCTGCGCTGTTCGGCGAACCACTGGTGGAATTCGCTTGTCTGCCGGAACACGGCATCCCTCCTCACTTCTCCGGTTTCAGCATCCGACGTCCGGTTAGAGCCCCACTCGATGCGCGGGATCGGAAACGCGGGCGCATCACCGCGTCCGGTGCTCAGAACGGGAGTCCGACGCGCCGTGCCGCCTCCGCGAAGACCTCGGTGGTGTCGGGAAGCCGGTCGATGGTGTCCCGGTAGGCCGCCCGTTCCTCTGCCAGCCGGCCCCGGACCAGTGGGTCGTGGAGCACACCCGTCAGGCCGTCGACGACCGCACGCTCGTCGAACAGCTCGCTCCGTACGGCGGTGCCTGCGAACGGGTTGTCCGCCATCAGTGGGCCGAGGATCTTGTTCCACTGCAGCGGCCACATGTGGAACGGCGGGACCGGGCCGGGGAAGTCCGCCAGCCATGACCGGACGGTCGACGAGAGACCCTCGGGAGCACCGGGCCGTTTCCCCCCGCTCGTCGCCTCACCGAAGTCGTGCGTGTTGATGAGGAACAGCCCCGGCACATCGGCCAGGACGGCCCGTTCGAGGGCGTAGGACGGCAGGAATGAGGACATCACGCCGTCGGAGGCACCGATGAGGTCGTGGTAGCGCTGTGCGGTGTACGACGACTCGACATGCAGACGCTCCGGCGGCAGATCCAGCCCGCCGAGATACGGGCCGACGACGAGGAAGTGCGTGTCGTCCGGTAGCTGCCGCAGACAGTGCCCGATCAGACGGGGCACCCGGACGGCGAGCTCCTGCGTGCGAGGCCCGGCCCGGGTCTGCATGGTCTTCTGCCACGGCAGCGTCGGGAACATCAGGAGCCGTTCCGCCTGTCCGAGCCCGAGCGACCGACGGACCTCGGCCCGCTCCGTGTCCGACAGCGGATGGACGGAAGTGGTGACGCGGTACGGAAGGCCCGGCCCGTCCGGGTGGGCCTCCGGGCGGCCCACCGGCACCGGATGCAGATGGGCCGGCATGTCCAGGATGTTCCCGTCGACGATGGTCGTCCGGCCGAGCACCTCCAGTTCACGGGTGGTGTTCGTCAGGTCGTGCAGATCGAGGGGGATGACCGGCACCCCGAAGTCCTGCACGTACCAGGGGTCGGTGTCATAGCTGACGAGGTGGGTCAGCCAGTGCGCCATGTAGTCGCTCAGGACGACGGCGTCCGGGCGGTACTCCCGGACGACCCGGCCGACCTCCTCACGTACCCGGCCGCCCATGGCCGGCCTGATCACGGTGTACGGGTGACCGGCTGCTTTGAGCTGGTCCTCGTTGTCCTCGTCGATCACGAAGTGGGCGACCACACCCGAGCCCCGGAGCTGCTCCACGAGGTCAAGGCCGATGGTCGTCTCATGGAGCGTCTTGGCGAGCGGGGACATGAACAAGAGGCGCATCTCTGGATCTCCGCCCGTTCAGTGCGCGGCGGCCGGGGCAAGCTCCCGGCTGCGCTTGGTGACAGCCCTGCGCAGCTCGGTGGCCACAGTGAGCACATCGTCGTCGCTCAGGCCCGGGTGTATGGGCAGACACAGGGTCTCGCCGGATGCCCGCTCCGTGCCGGCCAGTTGGGCATCGGAGCGGTACGTGGGCACCTTGTGCAGAGGGGCGTACCGGAAGGTGGTGTAGATGTCGGCTGCCAGCAGGTCGGAGGCGACCTGGTCACGGATCAGCTCATCCATCTGCACCCAGTAGAAGTAGTGCGTCGACTCGTGCCCGGCGGGCAGCGGCGGGGGCGTTCTCAGTCCTTCGGCCCCGGACAGTTCCCGGTCATAGAGGGCGACGATCTCCCGCCGGCGACCGGTGAACTCCGGCAGCCGGCCCAGCTGGACCAGGCCGATCGCGGCCGTGAGGTCGTTACCGATGACCCGTCGGCCCACTTCCGGCACCTCCAGCTCCCACCAGCGGTGCGAGACTTTCGCATGGGCGAGGCCGGTAGCCTGCACCAGACCGTGGTACGCGAGCCGACGGGCCCTCAGTGCACGCTCGGCATCCCGCACATAGAGCATCCCGCCGTCGCCCGTGACCAGCACCTTCGCGGCGTCGAAGCTCCACATTGCCAGGTCGCCGAAGGTACCTACGGACCTGCCGTCGACCCGCGAGTCCACCGAGCAGGCCGAGTCCTCGATCAGCGCGATGCCCCGTTCGCGGCACCGCTCGGCGATCTCCACGACGTCGCCGGGGCAGCCCCCGTAGTGGAGGAGCACGACCGCCCTGGTTCGCGGCGTGAGCGCGGCCGCCACATGTTCCCATGTCGGGTTCATGGTGCGCGGGTCCACGTCGCAGAAGGCCGGGGCCGCACCGGAGGCGACGACGGCGTTGGCCGCCGCGAGGAAGCTCATGGACGGCAGGACGACCTCGTCGCCCTCGCCCAGACCGAGCGCCTCGATGGCCAGAAACAGCCCTGCCGTACCCGAGTTGATGAAGATGACGTGCTCGGGCTCGACCCCGAGATGCTTGGCGAATGCCGCCTCGAAGTCCTTGGTCCGCGGCCC
This sequence comes from Streptomyces sp. NPDC001339, assembly GCF_042895955.1. Lineage (NCBI taxonomy): Bacteria > Bacillati > Actinomycetota > Actinomycetes > Kitasatosporales > Streptomycetaceae > Streptomyces > Streptomyces sp. NPDC001339. Next base: position 697,709 of record NZ_JBIAWT010000004.1, read on the forward strand.
GTGACCGAGCCACTTGTCGGCGAACACCTCGGCCACGGCGGCCAGCTCGGCATCACCGACCTGCGGTTGGAACAGATTGATCATTGGGGAACCCTGAGAGTCGAAGGCGGAGGAGTTGTCAGACCGCTGCCGCGGCCACCAGCCGCTCGATCGCCCCGACCGCGTCGGCGGGCGTGGGCAGCGCCGCGACTTCGGCGGCCAGCTCTGCGGCGCGCTCGCGGTAGGAGGGAGTGGACAGCATCTCGGCGCAGACGCGCGCGATGTTCTCGGCGCTGTCGTCCGCGGGGTCGATCATCTTTGCGGCGCCGTACGCGCTGAGTCGCTCCGAATAGTCGACGCAGTACGGCAGATACGGCACCAGCACCTGCGGGACGCCGTAGGCGAGGTAGCCCATCGTTGTGTTACCGCCCGCGTGGTGGACGACGAGATCGCAGGTGGGTGCCACCAGGTGGAGCGGGATCCAGCCGGCCCGCACGTGGTCCGGCAGTGGGCGCAGCTTCTCCGCGACTGCCTCGGGAGCCGCGACGAGCAGCTCGACGTCCAGTCCGCCAACCTTGTCGACGAGGCCGCTGAGGATGTCGAAGTCGGACTCGGGGGTGACCCGGCTGCCGGCCGATACCAGCACCCGTGGCCGGTCGCCCTTGGTGTACATCCAGGGCTCGACCGGCATCTGGGTGGCGAACGGCACGTAGCGCATCATGTGCGCGGGGAGCGCGTCGGACGGCCGCAGGCTGGGCGGGCAGATGTCGATGAAGAGATCCGTTCGCGGCATCTCGTACAAGCCGAGCCGCTCCAGCTCCGGGCCGAGTTCGGCGGCGGCCGCCAGGTCGATCGTGCGTGGCTCACCCATGTCGATGGCCTGCTTCACATACGGCACCCCGAGGTGACCGGCGATCAGCGGCGCGGCGAAGGCCAGCGTCCCGCCGACGACGACATCCGGGCGCCAGTCCGCCACCAGGGACAGCAGCCCGTCGAGGCAGGCCGCCGCGTAACGGCCGAAGGTACGCCCGTTGAAGATGTACCGCTCGTGGAGATCCTCAGGGATGGGCACCCGGATGCCACGCCGGTCGACGAGGTGCTCCTGCATGGCGCGGTCGGACACGGCAACACCGGGGATACCGGCTCCGGTAATCGTCCCCATCATGGTGCTGGGGGCGGCCATGAACACCTCGTGCCCGGCGTTGCGGGCGGCCTGGGCCAGCGGGACGATGCCGAAGATCACTCCGGAAGTGCCTCCCGCAACAAAGAGAATCTTCATGCGGCCATCATGAGGAGAGGCTCTCGAACACTGCTCGACGGCGGCTTGACGACCTCGTCAGGCATGGCGACCCGTGGTCACGAAGGGGGTCAGGCGGCCGGTTTGCGGACGGTGATGACCGCGTAGCCGAGCATGTCCCGCTCCAGCCGGGAGACCCTGCCGATCATCTCCTTGAACTCCTCGGCGAACTGCCGGCCGCCCTTCTCCACGACCCGGTCGTAGTTGTCCATGACGAGCTGGTCGATCCGCGCGGCCGACCTGCGCAGATGCCTGGTCGCATCATGGTTGCGCTCGATCGTCAGCCCCGCCGCGCCGATCATCTCCACGTACTGATCCGCGGTCGGCAGCGAGCCCACGGTGAAGCCCTCCAGCAGGACCTTCCGCCACTCCTCGGTCAGCTCTGCGGACTCGACGTAGTCCGACAGGACGAACACCCCGCCCGGCTTCAGCACCCGCGCGATCTCCCGCAGCGCCGCCTGCCGGTCGCCCAGGTACATCAGCGACTCCATCATCCATACCGCGTCGAACTCCCCGTCTCCATAGGGGAGTTCCGTGACGTCGCCGAGTTCGAACCGGACCCGGTCCACCAGTCCGGCCTCGTGCGCCGCCGCCGTGGCCGCGGTGACCTGCTCGGCGCTCACCGTGATGCCGGTGACGTCGCCACCACTGGCCCTGGCCAACCGCAGCGCCGGACGCCCCTGTCCACAGCCGGCGTCCAACAGCCGCTGCCCGGGCCGCAGGCCGACCTGCTCGATGAGGACGTCCGTCAACCGGTCCTTGGGGTCCACATCTGGAGCCTCGTCATCCCACCAGCCGATGTGGAGGTTCTGGCCCATGAAAATCTCCCAGAGCCAGCCCTTCTCGTCGTAGACCTCGCCCACCTCGTCCGGCGACAGGGCCTGGGTCAGGTCCGGGGTCACCGGGCTCTGGGTCTGCTGTTGCTCCGTCATCTCGCCTCAGCTCCTCGTCCATGTGCGCACCCGCGTCATCGGCGGTGGCGATGGGAGGAAGGTGTCAACTCCGGTTCGACGGCGGCTCGAATCGGAGTCGAGCGTGGTCGAGCACGTTGTCCCCGATCCTGTCTCCTTGCGAGAGTTTCTGGGGAACCCATGAAAGCACTGGTCCTGTCCGGTGGTGAAGGAACGCGGCTGCGGCCCTTCACCTACTCGATGGCCAAACAACTTGTCCCGGTGGCCAACAAGCCCGTCCTGGTGCATTGCCTGGAGAACCTGCGGGACATCGGCGTCGAGGACGTGGGCGTCATCGTCGGCGGCCATGCCGCGCAGATCGAGGCCACGGTGGGGGACGGATCCCAGATGGGGCTCCGCCTCACCTATATCCGACAGGAGGCCCCACTCGGGCTTGCGCACTGCGTGGCTCTCGCCGCCGACTTCCTCGGCGACGACGACTTCGTGATGTACCTGGGGGACAACATCCTGGCCGATGGCATTACGGAGGCCGCCGAAGTCTTCCGCGCCACACGCCCCGACGCCCAGGTCCTGGTGACCAAGGTCAGCGATCCCCGCCAGTACGGGGTCGCCGAGGTCGACCAAGACGGGTCCGTGCTCCGCCTCGTGGAGAAGCCCAGCACGCCGCGCAGCGACCTCGCGGTCATCGGTGTGTACTTCTTCACCTCTGCCGTCCACGCGGCCGCCCGCGCGATCCGGCCCAGCGCCCGTGGCGAACTGGAGATCACCGACGCCATCCAGTACTTGGTCGACCAGGGCCGGCGGGTCACGGCCCGCGAGTATGACGGCTACTGGAAGGACACCGGCAAGATCGACGATCTGCTGGAGTGCAACCGGGAGATCCTCAGCCGGATCGATGGCCGCCCAGCTCAGCGCGCCGGCGCCGAGATCGACGCCGAGAGCGTCATCGTGGGCCCCGTCGTCCTCGGCCCGGGCGCCCGCGTGGTCCGCTCCACACTTACCGGGCCGCTCGTCATCGGCCCGGGCAGTGTCCTCATGGGCAGCACCGTCGGCCCGTACACCGCCATCGGCCGCGATTGCGTTCTGGAGGACACCGGTGTCCGGGACTCGATCATCCTTGAGGGAGCAGCTCTCCAGAACGTCCGTGACCTGCGGGGCTGCGTGATCGGCCGCTGGGCGGAGGTCCGCACCCCCGGCACACCCGACACCGGCCGACAACTCATCATCGGAGATCACACCCGCGCGGAGGTCATGGCATGAAGGTTCTGGTCACCGGTGGCGCCGGCTTCATCGGCTCGCACTACGTCCGCAGCATGCTCGCCGGCGAGTACGCGGGCTACGAGAACGCGCAGCTCACTGTCGTCGACAAGCTCACCTACGCCGGTAACACCGACAACCTCCCGATGAGCGACCCGCGACTCACTTTCGTCGGCGGCGACGTCTGCAATCAGGACCTGCTACGCCAGCTGCTCCCCGGTCACGACGCCGTCGTTCACTTCGCGGCCGAGTCCCACGTCGACCGGTCCGTCGACGGCGCGGTCGCCTTCGTCCACAGCAACGTACTCGGCACGCAGAGCGTCCTCGACGCCTGTCTGTACACCGGTGTGGACAACGTCGTGCACGTGTCGACCGACGAGGTCTACGGCTCCATCGTGACGGGCTCCTGGACGGAGGAGTCGCCGCTCCTGCCCAACTCCCCGTACTCCGCTTCCAAAGCCGGCAGCGATCTGCTCGCCCGTGCCTACCACCGCACGCACGGGCTCAACGTGCGCATCACCCGGTGCTCCAACAACTACGGCACCCACCAGCACGTCGAGAAGCTGATCCCGCAGTTCGTCACCCGGCTCCTCCAGGGCCGTAAGGTGCCGCTCTACGGCACCGGCGACAACGTCCGCGAGTGGCTGCACGTCGACGACCACTGCCGGGCTATTCAGCTCGTCCTCACCGGCGGTCACGCGGGCGAGACGTACAACATCGGCGGTGCCACGCCCCTCACCAACCGCCTGATGACCGAGCGGCTGCTCGCCCTCACCGGCCACGACTGGTCGATGGTCGAGCACGTTCCGGACCGCAAGGGCCACGACTTCCGCTACGCCATCGACGACGGCAAGATCCGCACTGAGCTCGGCTACGCGCCTCGCTGGTCCCTCGACGACGGCCTCAAGCACGTCGTCGACTGGTACGTCGAGCATCCGGAGTGGTGGAAACCGCTCCTTGACCGCTGACCACCGGTCACGAACCGACCCCGGCCGAGCACGGTGGCAACATCCCCGCCACGTGGCACCCACACCACTCCCGGCGTCGGTCCGGGGAGGTCCCGAGTCGGATTCGAGCGGGATTCGAGCAGCATCTGAAGGAGTGGTGCGGTTCGTGCCGGGGAAGCCCCGTCCGATCGTCATCCACCCCTCCCGCATTGATCCCCTAATCCGAGGTTCTGCCGATGACACCACCCACTCCACCCCGCCCCGCATCCCGTGGCAGGACCGCACTGGCCGTACTCCTTCTTGCGTCGACCCTCACTGTCATGGCGGGCACGATCCTCACGCCCGTCGTGGGAGTCATCCGTGGCGAGCTCGGCGTCAGCGGTACGAGTGCCGGCCTGATCCTCACCGCACATGGTCTGTCCCTGGCCGTCGCCAGCCCGCTCGTCGGCTGGACGATGGACCGGTGGGGGCTGAAGACGCCTCTCATCGCCGGTCTGCTGCTGTACGGCGTCGCGGGCGGCGCCGGCCTTGTCACCACTTCGTACGCGGGGCTGATCGCCAGCCGGTTCGTGTTCGGTATCGGCGCCGCCGCAGTGTTCACCGGGACGACGGTGGCCCTGCTGGCGCTCTATGAGGGCCCGGAGCGCGACCGTGTGGCGGGCTGGCGCGCGACCGCCATCAGCGTTGGCGGCGTCATCTGGCCCCTGCTCGGCGGCGCGCTCGGCGGCATCTCCTGGCACGGGCCGTTTGCGATCTACCTGCTCGGTGTGCCCGTCGGCATCGCGATGATGTTCATCCTGCCGAAGAGTCTCAGCGCCAAACGGCCCGGCGGCGGCGGAACGTTCACCCTGCTGCGTTCCCGGCCCAAGCTCCTCGGTCTCTACGCGCTGTCGCTGACGAGTTCGTTCCTGCTGTACGTGCTGGCCGTGTTCCTGCCCCAGCGACTGGGCCAACTGGGCATCGAGCAGCCGTTCCTCGTCTCCCTTTACACCACGATCACCTCGGTCGCCGGCACCCTGGTCGGCCTGGCCTACGCGAAGATCAAGGCGGCCCTCGGCTATGTCCGGCTACTGCGGGTCTCGGTCATCCTGTGGCTGGCGGCGTTCGTCGTGGCCGGGACCGTGACCGGGTCCATACTGCTGTTCCTGGCGCCGGCGCTGTTCGGCATCGGCATGGGGATGTCCGTACCCGCGCTCGCGGTGATGATCGGCGAGGCCGCGCCGCCCTCGCTGCGCGGCCAGGCCACGTCGCTGTCGGGAACGGCCAACTTCGCCGGGCAGTTCGCCGCGCCCCTGGTCATCGGCCCGGTGATCGGCGCGACCTCGATCGTGGTCGGCTTCCGCGTCGCCGGCGGTATCGCCCTGGTGTCACTTCTGGCCCTGTTCTGCATGCGCTCGCCGTCCGCTCCCGCACCCGCTACCCGCGGGCCGGCGCAGTCCCCGGATGAGAAGGAAGCCGCCTCCCGCTGATCCCCGGCGGATCCCGGAATCCTGCCTCCCGGGGTCCGCCGCCGTGGTTTCACAGGGCTGGAACGAGGGGGAACCGAGCACCACATCACTGGGGCAACTCACGTGCCAAAGGGCCACATTGGCTACTCAGTCCCGCCGGCGGTGAACACGTGGTGACCGAGCGCTTCAGCCGGCTGGTTGAGATGGGGTGACGCACTCACATCGGCCGCCCGGCCTGCGGCGTTGTCGGCACTTTGTGTCATTATGCGGACGCGTCCCAGGGGAGTGGGCTGCGGTCTGCTGATTGACAAGGGGTTGGGA